>NZ_JBIVNT010000006.1:0-579736 GCF_044753725.1 Micromonospora sp. NPDC093243
GCCTCCTACTGGATCAGCACCGAGCACCTCGCGGACTGGATCGCCACCCGCGGCTACTCCACCAGCTGACCCGAACAACAAACGAACACCGCAAAACACCGAAAGGGCCGGACCCCACCACGGGGACCGGCCCTTCCGGCATCTCCCATGCAGAAGGCCGGCCCACAACGGGCCGGCCTTCTCGTCGTCCCATTGCCGAAAGGCTGGCCCCGCGACGGCCGGCCGTCGTCTCGGCGCAGCGGGTCGCCGGCGTACCGGGCGGCGGCGTGCCCGACGACGCTGATGCCGGCTGCGGTGGCCCGTCGGCTAGCTCACCGGGCCGCCCGTGTTCCGGATCATCTGCTGGAGCACCTTCAGCGCCGTGACGTAGTCGGCGTCGTCGATGCCGTGGTGGATGCGGTCGCGGATCGCGGGGGCGTGCTTCTTGAGATCGGCGCGGGCCTCGTCGCCCGCCTCGGTGATCCACAGCCGTCCCTCGCCGTCCCGGGTGAGCCAACCCCGGTCCAGTAGCACCGCCGACTCCGCCTCCAGGTCGTCCTCGGATCTGAGGTAGCTGCTCATCGCCTGCCGGAGCTCGGCGATGGTCATGCCGCGCCCGTCGGGGGAGATGTCGTTCTTCGACAGGTTGCGCAGCAGCCAGAACTGGGGCTGGGTGAAGCCGAACTCGGCCTGCCGGGCGCGGGTGAAGGCGATCAGGGCCTCGTAGGCCACCCCGGTCCAGTACGCGGCAGGCTGAGCCGCGAGCTCGGCATCGGAAAGGTGCTGCGTCGTCATGCGCGTCGTCTCCTGTTGGCTTGCGGACCAGCGACTGGCTTGTGGGCCAGCGACGTGGCTTCGCGGATCAGCGACCGGGCCAACGTAGAACCTCAATCGTGGTTGAGGTCAAGAACGACAAGACCGGCGTCGGGCCGGTTCCGGACGAACGACCGTTGCTCCAATGTATCGACATGTGTCACTGTCTAGCTCCCTCCGACCCCGAGGAGCCCTCATGAGAGGTAGAACGATGCGCACGCGGCTCGCGCTCGTCGTGTGCGCTGGACTGACGGTGACGCTGGCCGCCCAACCGGTGGAGGCGTCCCCGTCCGCAGGTCCGGCTGGCGTGCGACCGATCGCCGCAGCCGCCGCTCCCGCCGCCATGCCCGCAGCCCCGGCACGGACCGCAGCCGCGGTGCTGGCGGCGCCGGACATCTCGGTGACCAACCTGCAGGCGCACCTGACCCAGTTCAACAGCATCGCCACCAGCAACGGCGGCAATCGGCGGGCCGGCTCCGCCGGCTACACGGCGTCGGTCAGCTACGTCAAGAGTCGACTCCAGGCCGCCGGCTACACGGTCTCGGAGCAGTACTGCTCGTCCTGCACGTACCCGTCGAACAACCTGATCGCGGAGTGGCCGGGCGGCCCGGCCGACCAGGTGGTCATGTTCGGCGCGCACCTGGACGGCGTCTCGGCCGGTCCGGGCATCAACGACAACGCCTCCGGCTCGGCCAGCCTGCTGGAGAACGCCCTGGTGCTCGCCCAGCAGAACCCGACGATGACCAAGCGGGTCCGGTTCGCCTGGTGGACCGACGAGGAGCAGGGGCTCAACGGCTCTCGGTTCTACGTCAACTCGCTGAGCGCGACGCAGCGCGGCTACATCAAGGGCTACTACAACTTCGACATGGTCGGGTCGACGAACGGCGGATACTTCATCAACCGGCTCACCTCCACCACCGCCGCGCCGCTGAAGGCGTACTGGGACTCGCTCGGTCTGCAGCCGGAGGAGAACGTCGAGGGGCAGGGACGCTCCGACGACTACCCGTTCCAGCAGGCCGGCATCCCGACCTCGGGCTACGCCGCGGGCGCCAGCGCCCGCAAGACCAGCACGCAGGCGGCCAAGTGGGGTGGTACGGCCAACGCGTCGTACGACCCGTGCTACCACCGGGCCTGCGACACCAGCAGCAACATCAGCGCGACCGTGCTGAACCGGGCCGCCGACGGTGTCGCGTACGCCATCTGGCAGCTCGCGGTCAGCAGCGGCACCCCCGGCAGTGACTTCTCCGTCTCGGTGAGCCCGACCTCGGGCAGTGTCGCGCGGGGCGGCTCCCGGACCGCGACCGTCAGCACCGCCACCACCGCTGGCGCCGCACAGCCGGTCGCGCTCTCCGCCTCGGGAGCGCCCAACGGTGTGACGGTCTCGTTCAGCCCGTCGTCGGTGACCTCGGGCGGCTCGGCGACGATGACGCTGACGGCGTCCGCGACCGGCACCACCGGCGCCTTCACCATCACCGTGACCGGCACCGGCTCGGTGACCCGGACCGCCACGTACACGCTCACCGTGACCGGCACCGGCGGCTGCGCCGGCGGCCAGTTGATCGGCAACGGCGGGTTCGAGAGCGGCACCAGCCCGTGGACGGCGACCTCCGGCGTGATCACCAACTCGGCCGACCAACCGGCCCGGACCGGCTCCTACAAGGCGTGGCTGGACGGGTACGGCCGCACCCGCACCGACACCCTGGCCCAGTCGGTGACGCTGCCGGCCGGCTGCACCGCCTCGACGCTGACCTTCTGGCTGCACATCGACACCGCCGAGACCACGACCTCGACCGCGTACGACCGGCTCACCGTGCGGCTCGGCAGCACCACGTTGGCGACCTGGTCCAACCTGAACGCCGCGGCCGGCTACGTGCAGCGCACCCTGAACGTCGGGGCGTACGCCGGTCAGACGCTGAGCCTGACCTTCACCGGCACCGAGGACTCCTCGCTGCAGACCAGCTTCGTGATCGACGACGTGACACTCCAGGCGAGCTGAGCACGGCCGGCGGCCGGGCACGGGATGGCTGGGGTGGACATCGCGTCCCGGTGAACCGTGGCCGGCCGCCACATATTCACACACATCTATTTATGGTAGAAATTCTGCAAGGCCGGCCTCCTGCTTCGCACATTCCCAACCCCCTGAGCGAACGGGAGACCCATGTCGTCCACCCGAACCACCCTGCGCCGCCGCGTGCTCACCGTGGTCGTGGCCACCCTCGCCACGCTCGGCGCGGCGCTCGGGCTCGCCAGCCCGGCCTTCGCCATCAGCCACTCCAGCGCCACCTCGCAGCTGCGCGCCGCCAACATCTCGTGGACCTCCAGCGGCAACTGCAGCAACCGCAACGTTGCCACCTGCACCTCGTTCGACGGCGTCCGGCAGGCCACCATCGACGGCATCATCACCTTCAAACGGGCCAGCGGCTGCGCGGTCACCATCACCGCCGGCACCGAGGTCGGCCATGCCAGCGGCACCTACAGCCACTGGAACGGCTACAAGCTCGACATCGCGCTGAGCACCTGCATCCAGAACTACATCTCGTCGCACTACACGTACCTCGGCTACATCGCCGGCTTCGGATACCAGTACCGGGCGGCCTCCGGGAACCTCTACACCAAGGAGGGCAGCCACTGGGACATCCTCTTCTACACCTGCGGCTGCTGACACCCGGCACGCAGCACGCCCGGCCGGAGCTGACCGGGTGACGGCCGCCGCCGGAGTTCTCCGGCGGCGGCCCCGCGCCGGGGCGCCGTCTCCGGCGGGCGGCGACCGCGGACGCCCCCGCGACCCGTTCGGTGACGACTCGTATCCTTTCCGCGAAGCCACCACGCGACGAGGGAAGGGAGACGGTGTGGGCAACCCGGTCGAGACGTTGGAGTTCCAAGCCGAGGCGCGTCAGCTGCTCCAGCTGATGGTCCACTCGATCTACTCGAACAAGGACGTCTTCCTCCGTGAACTGATCTCGAACGCCTCCGACGCGCTGGACAAGCTGCGGCTGACCTCCCTGGTCGACAAGGACCTCGACGTCGACGCCTCCGACCTGCACATCGAGATCGAGGTCGACCGGGACGCGCGCACCCTGAGCGTGCGGGACAACGGCATCGGGATGAGCCGCGACGAGGTGGTCTCGGTGATCGGCACCATCGCCAAGTCGGGCACCGCCGAGCTGCTGCGTACGCTGCGCGAGTCCGCCGACGCCGCCGCCTCGCAGGAGCTGATCGGGCAGTTCGGGGTCGGCTTCTACGCCGCGTTCATGGTCGCCGACCGGGTCGAGCTGCTGACCCGCAAGGCCGGCGAGGAGAGCGGCACCCGCTGGTCGTCCAGCGGCGAGGGCACCTACTCGATCGAGCCGGTCGACGCCGCCCCGCAGGGCACCACGGTGACCCTGCACCTCAAGGCGGCCGACGCCGAGGACAACCTGCACGACTACACCGCCGAGTGGACGATCCGGGAGATCGTCAAGCGCTACTCCGACTTCATCGCCTGGCCGATCCGGATGACCGTTGAGCGCTCCGGCGAGGACGGGGCCAGCACCCGCGAGGTGCAGACGCTCAACTCGATGAAGGCGCTCTGGGCGCGCAGCCGCGACGAGGTCGACCAGGCCGAGTACCACGAGTTCTACAAGCACGTCAGCCACGACTGGGCCGATCCGCTGGAGATCGTGCACATGCGTGGTGAGGGCACCTTCGAGTACGAGGCGCTGCTCTTCATCCCCGCGCACGCGCCGCTGGACCTCTTCGCCCCGCAGGGTCGCCGCGGCGTGCAGCTCTACGTCAAGCGGGTCTTCATCATGGACGACTGCGAGGAGCTGATGCCCGGCTACCTGCGCTTCGTCAAGGGCGTGGTGGACGCGCACGACCTGTCGTTGAACATCTCCCGGGAGATCCTCCAGCAGGACCGCCAGATCCAGGCCGTCCGGCGGCGGCTGGTGAAGAAGATTCTGGCGACCGTCAAGGACCTGAAGGCCAACCACGCGGAGCGGTACCGGACCTTCTGGACCGAGTTCGGCGCGGTGGTCAAGGAAGGCCTGATCGACGACACGGAGAACCGGGACACCCTGCTGGAGCTGGTCAGCGTCGCCTCCACGCACGACCCGGCCGAGCCGACCGACCTGCGCGGCTACGTCGAGCGGATGAAGGACGGCCAGAGCGACATCTGGTACGCCGCCGGGGAGTCCCGGGCCATGCTGGAGAACTCACCGCACATGGAGGCGTTCCGGGCCAAGGGGCACGAGGTGCTGCTGCTCACCGACCCGGTCGACGAGGTGTGGGTCGAACGGGTCGGCCAGTACGACGGCAGGCCGCTGCGCTCGATCGCCAAGGGCGAGGTCGACCTGGACACCGACGAGGAGCGTACGCAGGCCGAGGCCGGGCGGGAGCAGCAGCGCAAGGAGCACGCCGAGCTGCTGACCTGGATGGCCGGCGCGCTCGCCGACAGCGTCCGGGAGGTCCGCCTCTCGTCGCGGCTGACCACCTCGCCGGCCTGCGTGGTCGGCGACGCCCACGACCTCACCCCGACGCTGGAGAAGATGTACCGGGCGATGGGGCACGAGGTGCCGTCGGTCAAGCGGATCCTGGAGCTGAACCCCGGGCACCCGCTGGTGGCGGGGCTGCGCAAGGCGCACGAGCAGGGCGGCGACCAGGCCGAGCTGCGGGAGACCGCCGAGCTGCTGTACGGCATGGCCCTGCTCGCCGAGGGCGGGGAGCTGGCCGACCCGTCCCGGTTCACCCGGATCCTGGCCGACCGGCTGGCCCGGACGATCTGAGCGCGAGCGGTGGGGGACCCGGCGGGTTCCCCACCGCTCACCTCAAGGGCGCGGACGCGGCGGCCCCGGGCAGCCACGCCGGCCGGCTGCGCAGCAGGCGCTCCAGCATCGGCAGGCCCACGCCGAACGGCACGACGCCGAGCGCGAGGAACGTGAGCACACCGAACCCGGTCACGGAGAAGGCCGGCACCTGCGTGCCGCTGAGCAGTTGGGCGACGGTCTGGAACGCCACGTGCAGGCCCACACCGGCCCAGATGGTGCCGGTGAGCGCGCGCAGGTATCCCAGGCCGACACCGAAGCCGAGGAAGACGGCCAGGCGCACCGGGTCGTCGACCGCGCCGACCAGCACACCCCACGCGGCGAAGAGGGCGGCCTGCGCCAGGATCGTTCCCCACCGGCGCAGCCGCTCGGCGAGGTTGACGAACAGATAGCCCCGGAAGACGAGCTCCTCCGGCAGCGCCTCGAGCAGGAACACGAGCACGATCTGCGTGGCCACCAGCAGCAGGAGCGCGGCCGGGGAGTGGAGCAGGTCGATCCGCACCCAGCCGAGCGCCACGCAGCCGGCGATCGCGAACAACGCCGGCAGCAGCCATATCGCGGCGCCGACGAGTGCCATCCGTACGGCGCCACGCCCGGCGACGCCCAGCTGTGCCAGCGGACGCCGGTCCAGCCACCGGCACGCCAGCACCGCGATGCCGCACAGCACGACGGCGGTGAGCAGGGCCCGCAGGGCGTGCGCCCCGCGGTGGTACTCGTCCGGAGCCACCCCGAAGGGGGAGCGGGCCACCGGGGTGATGACGATCAGCGCGGCGGTGACGGCCACGAAGACGAGTCCCACCCGCCAGGGCATGGCGAGCCGGGGCTGGTGGGCGGGTGAGGGCGGGCTCATCGCGGTCTCCGTTCCGGGGGAGCGGCCGAGGCGGCGCCCCGCGTCGCCGGGAAGCGGGCCACCCCAGTGTGGCGGGCGCGGTCACCGCCGGTGACCCACGCTTGCCGGGTTCGCGGACTGGGTAACACCGCCGGACATGAGCACGAGCAGCGTCGCCCCCGTCCCGACCCCGACCGCCGCCCCGGTGGGCACGGTCGCGGTGGTCGCCCACCGACGCAAGAGCCTCGGCGGCGGCCTCGACGAGCTGCGGGCGACGCTCCTCGGCGCCGGTGTCGACGACCTGCTCTGGTACGAGGTGCCGAAGAGCCGCAAGGCGCCGAAGAAGGTGCGCAAGGCGCTGAAGAAGGGTGCCGGGCTGGTCTTCGTCTGGGGTGGGGACGGCATGGTGCAGCGCTGCGCCGACGCCCTGGCCGGCTCGGGGACGCCGATGGCGATCCTGCCCGCCGGCACCGCGAACCTCTTCGCCGCCAACCTCGGCATCCCCGAGGACCTGGCGGAGGCGGTCCGGATCGGTCTGCACGGTCGGCGGCGGCGCCTCGACCTGGGCCGGCTCAACGGCGAGCACTTCGCGGTGATGGCCGGCGCGGGGTTCGACGGCGACCTGATCCGCGAGGCGGACCGCGATCTCAAGGGCCGGCTCGGGAGGCTCGCGTACGTCTGGACGGGGCTGCGGCACGTCCGGGGCGAGCTGGTGCGCACCCGGATCCGGGTGGACGGGGTCACCTGGTTCGACGGCGAGGCGAGCTGCGTGCTCTTCGGCAACGTCGGCACGATCACCGGTGGCATCCCCGCCTTCGACGACGCCCGTCCCGATGACGGCTGCCTGGAGGTGGGCGTGTCGACCGCGAGCGGGGCGATCGACTGGGCCCGTACCCTCGGCCGGATGGCGGCCGGCCGGTCGACCGACTCGCCCTTCGTCCGGATCACCCGGGGCCGCCGGGTGACGGTCCGCTTCGCCGCGCCGCGGACGTACGAGCTCGACGGCGGGGCGCGTGACGCGGTCCAGAAACTCAAGGTCCGCTCGGTTCCCGCCGCGCTGACCGTCTGCTGTCCCGAGCCCCGCGCCTGACCAACCGGGCCCGGCTTCCGTCCCCTGTGGACCTCTGGCGCTTTCTGACGCCTCGGTTGTCGACCTCGTCGGAGACTTTCGTCGGTTCAGAGAAAAGTACGGCGAGGGCCGACGAAAGGCCTGGACACGATGGGGCCAACTTAGTAGTGTCGGTGCACATCAATATGTTTCATCGAGACGAACCGGCGGCGCGGTAGATCTCGATCGATTGGTCTCCGGGCGGCGCAACCCGTCCGGCGATCGCCGACCCGACCAGGGACGGCACCACGGGGGTCAGCGGCACACCCGGCGACCCGGTGCGGAGACGCGCCGCGGGTCGACCCTCGTTCGTCCCGCTCTCGATGGCGCCCCGCCAGCTGCGAGGCGTGGCACCACCACCCCGTCAGCTCCACGCTGAACACGCCCGATGACGCGTGCGATCCGGCTCGCGCACTGATCCGGGCTTACTCCATCCACACACCGGACGGCCGTGGCACCGCCACGGCCGGGGCTCCGTGCGGCCGGGAGGGGCCAAGCGGATGGTCGCTCGGCGACACATCTGGACAGAGGTGACCTGACGGGGGGCTGCCTGCTCCCGCCCGGCGCGCCTCGAACCTGGGAGAGAGGCATAGATGAACGGGTACACACCCCCCGCCCGGCTCCGGCCGGGCCGGCTCCGGAGATCGATAGCGGCCGTCGCCACGGCCGCCCTGGTGTGGGTGACCGCCGGAGTGGTGGCGGTGCCCGCGAGCGCGCGCCCCGTCGATCCGGAACGGTCGACCTCAGCCGCCCCCACGGCCCAGCCGCGTCAGCTGCAGGCCCAGGTGCTCACCTGGACCGCCGGCGACAACTTCCTGGCGTACCGCTCGGCCCCCACCACCGCGGTGGCCGGGCCGGCGACGCTCGTCTTCGAGAACAGCGCCGCGACCGGCAACACCACCGGCATGCAGCACACCCTGACCTTCGACACCGGTAACCCGGCGTACAACAGCGACGTCGACGTGAACATCCTGGCCGACCCGAACGACGCCAACGGCGGCCGGTGGACCGTCGACGTGGTGCTCTCCCCGGGTACCTACCGGTACTTCTGCGCGATTCCCGGCCACGGCAGTATGACCGGCCTCCTGGAGGTGTCCGGCGGAAGCTCGGACACCACCGCGCCGACCGCGTCGGCCGAGGTGACCGGCGAGCAGGACGGCACCGGCGCGTACGTGGGCAGCGCCACCGTGAACCTCTCGGCGACGGACAGCGACTCGGGCGTGGACAAGATCGAGTACTCGCTGGACGGCGGAGCGTACGGCGTCTACTCGACGCCGGTGACGGTGAGCCAGCCGGGCGAGCACACGGTCAGCTACCGGGCCACCGACAAGGCGGGCAACACCTCGGCGGTGCAGACCGTGTCGTTCACCGTGGCCGCGCCCGCGCCCGACGACACCACCGCACCCACCGTGACCGCGTCGCTCTCCGGCCAGCAGGACGCCGACGGCAACTACGTGGGCAGTGCCACCGCCACGCTGTCGGCCACCGACACCGAGTCCGGCGTGGACAAGATCGAGTACTCGCTCGACGGCGGCGCCTACGCCACCTACTCGGCCCCGGTGAGCGTCAACGCGGTGGGTCAGCACACGCTGACGTACCGGGCGACCGACAAGGCGGGCAACACCTCGCCCGTGCAGTCGGCGTCGTTCACCGTGGTCCCGCCCTCGTCGGACGACACCACCGCGCCGACCACGGACGCCATGGTGCACGGTGAGCAGAACGGTGACGGCGCGTATGTCGGCGGTGCCACGGTGATGCTGGCGGCGACCGACGCCGGTTCGGGCGTGGACACGATCGAGTACTCGCTCGACGGGCAGCCCTACGCCGTCTACTCGGCGCCGGTGCCGGTGAACCAGCCGGGCGAGCACACGGTGAACTACCGGGCCACCGACAAGGCGGGCAACACCTCGGCGGTGAAGAGCGTGTCGTTCACGGTGGTGGAGCCGTCGCCGGGGGACACCACGGCGCCGACCGCCTCGGCCTCGGTCGCCGGTCAGCAGGACGCCGCGGGCGCGTACGTGGGCAGTGCCACGGTGACGTTGTCGGCCACCGACACCGAGTCCGGTGTGGACAAGATCGAGTACTCGCTCGACGGCGGCGCCTACGCCACCTACTCGGCGCCGGTGAGCGTCAACACGGTGGGTCAGCACACCGTCAACTACCGGGCGACCGACAAGGCGGGCAACACCTCGTCCGTGCAGTCGGTGTCGTTCACCGTGGCGGCGCCCCCGCCGCAGGACACCACGGCGCCGACCACGTCCGCCGTGTTGCACGGTCAGAAGAACGGCGACGGAGCGTTCGTCAGCAGCGCCACCGTGGTGGTGACGGCGACCGACGCCGGTTCGGGCGTCGACAAGATCGAATACTCGCTCGACGGGCAGCCGTACGCCCTCTACTCCGCGCCGGTGACGGTGAACCAGCCGGGTCAGCACACCGTCAACTACCGGGCCACCGACAAGGCGGGCAACACCTCGACGGTGAAGAGCGTGTCGTTCACCGTGGTCGCGCCCCCGTCGGACGACACGACCGCGCCCACGGTCACCGCCTCGGTGTCCGGCCAGGTCGACGGCGAGGGGGCCTACCTCGGCAGCGCCACGTTGACCCTGTTCGCCTTCGACGCCGGCAGCGGAGTCGACCGGATCGAGTACGCCCTCGACGGCGGCGAGTATGTCCGCTACGCCCGCCCGACCACCGTCGACCAGCCCGGCGAGCACACGCTCAGCTTCCGGGCCACCGACAAGGTCGGCAACACCTCGGGCACCGGTTCGATCACCTTCACCGTGATCGCGAGCGGATCCGGGGTGAACTGCCGGGTGCCGGACACCCGGCCGACCGTGTGGTTCGGCACGTTGGACAGCGGCGTGGCGAACCGGCCGGTCGAGGGTGACTGCACGATCAACAACCTCTTCGACGGCCAGCGGACCTGGCGCGACCACGCCGAGTTCGTCGACCACGTCAAGCTGATCGCCGAGCACCTGGTCCACCTCGAGGTGCTGAGCCAGAAGGAGCGCAACAAGCTCGTCGACGCGGCCCGCCGCTCCGGCGTCGGCAAGTCGGAGGCCAAGAACGGTTACCTGCCGTTGCTCGACTCCACCGCCGCCTCGTTCAAGCAGTGGGAGCACGTCGGCGGAGGCGGCTTCCTGCGCAACGCCGACGGGTCGATCACCAGCAGAGCCGTCCCGGGCATGGGCATGCTCTGGTTCCCGAAGCAGACCTACGGGGACTTCTCACTGAAGCTGCAGTGGCGCGACGACGCGCCCGGCGACGGCCGCGCCAACAGCGGCGTCTTCGCCCGCTTCCCGCAGGTCCACCAGCACCCCGACGAGTCCCGGCCCGAGTGGGTGGCCATCAAGTACGGCCACGAGCTGCAGATCTACGACCGGCCCGACGGCGACCAGTACAAGAGCGGTTCGGTGTACGGCTTCGACGGGGTGGACCTCACCGGGGCGCGGGTCACGCCGAAGGGCTCGTGGAACGACTACGAGATCCGGGTGGTCGGCCAGCACTGGTCGATCTTCCGTAACGGCGAGCTGATCAACGAGTACCTCAACCCTCCGGGCGCTGTCTTCAACCCGCCCCGATCCGACGACCCCGGTGGGGCCGGCCGGCAGAGCGCCAGCGGATACATCGGTCTGCAGAACCACGGCGCCACCGACGTCATCAGTTTCCGTGACGTCCGTATCGCCCCGCTGACCCCGGCCTCCGCCGGCAACTGAGCGAAGGGAACACCACCAATGGCAAAGCAGAGAATCGATCGTCGAGCCCTGTTGCGTGGGCTCGCCGGCTCCACGGTCGCGGTCGGCGCGGCCAGCCTCGCCGGAGCCCTTCCCGCCTCCGCCGCCGGCGGCCGGGGCCGGCTGATCCCGCAGGGGCACATGGGCATCCAGCTCTACAGCGTCCGCGACAAGATCTCCCAGTTCGGGTTCGCGTACGTCTTCGACGAGCTGTCCCGGATCGGCTACCGGGAGGTCGAGTTCGCCGGCTACACCCAGGGCGACGTCGGCACCATCACCCCGCAGCAGATCCGCAAGCTGCTCGACGACAACGGCCTCAAGGCGGCCGGCAGCCACCGTGGCCTGGGCGACTTCCGCGCGAACCTGGAGCAGGAACTGGACATCGCCGAGACCCTCGGCATGCCCGCCCTCGGCACCGCCCAGGCGCCCACCGGCGACCGCACCATCAGCGGCTACCAGAAGGCGGCGGCGGAGTTCAACACCTGGGGCGCCGCCGCGGCCGCCCGGGGCATCAAGCTCTACCAGCACAACCACACCATCGAGTTCAGCTTCGCGACCGACCGTCCCGACGTGCGGCTCTACGACCTGTTCCTGGAGCTCACCGACCCGCGCTACGTGTACCTGGAGATGGACATCCTGTGGGCGTACGGCGGGGCCCGCAAGTATCCGGGCTTCCGGCCGGTCGACTACGTCAACGCCAACCCGCACCGTTACCCGCTGTTCCACGTCAAGGACGGCGTCCCGCTGCCCGACCCGCAGCAGGGCAACTCCTACCTCGACGTCGAGTTCGGCGCCGGTGTCATTCCGTTCACCGAGTTCTTCGGTGAGCTGAAGAACCGTGGTCGGTTCGAGTACCTGTGGGAGCAGGACACCGGGCCCAGTGCCCAGCCCAACCCGCCCGGTTCGCTGGGCGCCGCGGCGCGCAGCTACCGCCGGATGCGCAACCTGCGGGGGACCAAGTGAGCGCCCCCGCCTGGCGGCTGACCGAGGACGGCCCGGCCCCGGAGGCTGGCCCGGCCCCGGAGGCCGGCCCGGCGCGCCCCGCCCGTTCCGGCTCCACCACGCGCCGGATGTTCGTCGTCGCCGCGATCGTGGTGGTGACCCTCCTGGGCGCGGGCGGCTTCGCGGTCGCGGGCGGGACCGCCGCCCTGCTCCCGGAGCGGCCCGAGGGCTGCGCCAGCCCGGACCGCAGCATCAAGCTGTACGCGGTGGAGCTGCCCCGGGACGGCAACCAGATCCGGCTCGGTTACGGACTCACCCCCGAGACGGCCTCCTACCCCGGCCCGACGATGGAGATGACCGAGGGGGAGTGCCTCGCCATCACCCTGTACAACCAGGTGCCCGTGGCGACCCTGGAGGCGCTGCGCACCGATCCGACCCATCCGCTGGGCGTGTCGCTGCACGCGCACGGGGTGAAGTACACCCAACTGTCCGACGGCACGGCGCAGAGCTTCTCGTACGTGCCGCCCGGCCAGTCGCGCACCTACACCTGGTTCGCGCAGAAGCGCAACCGCACCACCGGGACCCCGGGCACCGCCGGCTACTGGTGGTACCACGACCACGTGGTGGGCGGCCCGCACGGCACCAAGGGCCTCGGCGCCGGCCTCTTCGGCGGCCTGGTCGTACGGCGAGCCGGCGATCCGAAACCCGACCGGACCTACACGACCGTCTTCGGTGACCTGCAGAGCATCAACCTGCGCCGGGGCGCGGCCGCCGACACCTGCGACTACGACAACCCGCAACCGGGCCCCACCTGCCTTGTCGCCAAGAAGGGGGAGCGGGTCGAGTTCATCGTCGTCGGCATGGGCAACGACATGCACACCTTCCACGTGCACGGGCACTCCTGGGCGGACACCAGGACCGGCGCGGTGAGCGGCACGAACGCCGAAGTCGACCAGATCCCGATCGTCGACAACAAGACGCTCGGCCCGGGTGACTCGTTCGGGGTGCAGATCATCGCCGGTGAGTCGGTCGGTCCCGGCCACTGGATGCTGCACTGCCACATGCAGTTCCACTCCGACGCGGGCATGTCCACGACGCTGCACGTCCTGGACGAGAACGGAAACATGCCGCCCGGTGGTGGCCACGACCACGCCGCCGCCACCGGTGCCGCTCCGGCCGGCGCCGCGGGCGCGGAGCCGGCCGTCGCCGGAGCACACCAGCACAAGTGACCGTCGGCGGTCGCCCTCCTCGGCGGCCGCACCGCACCGGCCGAAGGGAAGCGGTGGCCGCGGATCCACCCCGGATCAGCGGCCACCACCCCCGGCAACCCTCGTCATCCCAGGTCCGTTTCAACCTGAGAAGGAGTCGAGATGGCTAACCCACGCCATTCCCGGATCTCCCCCTGGCACAGACGTTTCCGGTTCGAACCGACCGGAACTCGCCCTGATCCCGTAACGGCCGGGCCTCGCCGCCCCGGTCTACCCCGTCGAATCTTCGCCCTGGCCGCCGGCACCGTGCTGGCGCTCGGCACCCTCGCCGTACCCGCCAGCGCCGCGGCCCCCGCCCCGGCGGTGGACGCCGCGCCGGTGCGGGTGCTGGTCTTCCACGGTCTGGCCGCCGAGCAGGACGACCCGGTCGACGGTGCCGCCACCGCGATCAAGAAACTCGGCCGGCAACACGGCTTCACCGTCGACGTCTCCGCCGACCCGGCCGTGTTCACCTTCGCCAACCTGACCCGCTACCGCGGCGTGGTGTTCCTGTCCGCCGACGGGGTGACGCTCAACGACACCCAGGAGGCGGCCTTCCAGGCGTACGTCAAGGGCGGCGGCGGCTTCGTCGGCGTGCACGACGCGGCGCGCGCCCAGCCGCAGTCCTCCTGGTTCACCGGCCTGATCGGCACCCGTCCGGCGGCCGGCCTGCCCAACGCCGAGCGGCCCGTGTCGGCCACCGCCAGCGGGGAGAACCCGCCGAACGAGACCGCGGCGCACGCGATCGACGGGTCGACCAGCAGCAAGTGGCTCGCCCGCACGACCACCGGCTGGCTGGCGGCGAAGCTCGCGGAGCCGGTGGTGGTGAGCCGGTACGCGCTCACCTCCGCCAACGACTCGCCGGGGCGGGATCCGAAGAACTGGACCCTGCAGGGCTCCCAGGACGGCAGCACCTGGACCGACCTGGACACCCGCAGCAACGAGACCTTCGCGCAGCGGTTCCAGACCAACCAGTACAGCTTCACCAACACCACGGCCTACCAGCACTACCGGCTCAACATCACCGCGAACAGCGGGGAGCCCCTGCTCCAGCTGGCCGAACTGTGGCTGATCGGGCCGGACGCCGGCCCGCCGCCGGACAGCACCGTGCAGCAGGCCGTGGTCGACTTCACCGACCGGCAGCACCCGGCCAACAAGGGGATGCCGCTGACCACGAAGCGGTCCGACCAGTGGATCAACTGGGACCCCAGCCCGGTCGGCAAGGTGCACACGGTCGCGCAGGTCGAGGAGGGCACCTACGACGCCGGCCTGAGCGGCAACGGCACCTTCCACCCGATCTCCTGGTGCCAGGACTACGACGGCGGCCGGTCGTTCTACACCGGCATGGGCCGTACCGCGGAGAGCTGGAGCTCCGACACCCAGTTCCAGTCGCACCTGGCCGGCGCCATCAAGTGGACCACCGGCATGGTTCGGGGAGACTGCCAGGCGACCATCGCCGCGAACTACCGCATCGACCGGCTGACCGCGGCCAACCAGCAGGGCCAGCTCGACCAGGTCGGTGAGCCGCACGGGCTGACCGTCGCCGAGGACGGCACGGTCTTCTACATCGGCAAGGCCGCCTGCCCGAGCGGGCCGATCGTGAGCTGGGACGACCCGAAGGTCGGCCTCGGCTGCGGCACCATCCACCAGTGGGACCCGGAGACCAAGCAGGTCAAGCTGCTCACCACGCTGCCCGTGATGGGCAACCGGGGCAGTGGCAGCGAGCTGGTGAAGAACGAGGAGGGTCTGGTCGGCATCACCCTGGACCCGAAGTTCGCCGAGAACGGCTGGATCTACGCCTACTGGATGCCGCACGAGTCGATCGACCGGGAGAAGCGGATCGGCAAGCGGACCGTCTCCCGGTTCACCTACGACGCGGCGACGCAGACCCTCGACCAGGGCACCCGCAAGGACCTGCTCTCCTGGGACACCCAGATCCACAGCTGCTGCCACGCCGGTGGCGGCATGACCTTCGACGAGTCCGGCAACCTCTACATCGGCTCCGGTGACAGCAACTCCTCCGGCGGCTCCGACGGCTACTCCGGCAACAACTGGACGCAGGAGTACCAGGGTGTCTCGTTCCAGGACGCCCGGCGTACCTCCGGCAACACCAACGACCTCAACGGCAAGATCCTGCGGATCCACCCGGAGGCCGACGGCACGTACACCATCCCGGCGGGCAACCTGTTCACCGGACAGGAGGAGGGCGGCGGCAAGACCCGTCCGGAGATCTACGTGATGGGCGTCCGCAACATCGCGCGGATCGCCTGGGACCCGGTCAACGACTGGCTGACCGCCGCGTGGGTCGGCCCGGACGCCGGAGCCCCGAGCCCGGAACTGGGCCCGGCGAAGTACGACACGGCGACCATCATCACCTCCGCCGGCAACCAGGGTTGGCCGTACTGCATGGGCAACCGGCAGCCCTACCGGGACCGCAGCAACACCGACGCCACCGTCCTGACCGGCTGGTACGACTGCGACAACCTGAAGAACACGTCGCCGCGCAACACCGGTCTGGTGGACATCCCGCCGGCCCGGGACAACATGATCTGGTTCTCGCCCCAGGGCGGCGGCCCGGTCTACCCGGAGCGGACCGACGGCAGCGGCCTGCCGACCTACAAGCTCGGCGACGAGACCTTCACCGAGCCGTACCTCAAGGGCGGCGGCCAGGCCATCATGGACGGCCCGACCTACCAGGTGGAGAAGGTCGACACCACCAGCGGCGTCGCATGGCCGGCGTACTGGGACAACAAGTGGTTCATCGGTGACCAGTCCAACGCCAACAACCGGATCGCCGTGACCGTCGACCCGAAGACGGTCAAGGACGCCGGCCGGCCGGCCTTCGCCGAGGACCTGCGTGCCATCATCCGCTCCGGCACCGGCGCCAACCAGCTCCAGTCCTGGATGGACGCCAAGTTCGGCCCGGACGGCGCGCTCTACATGCTCGACTACGCCGGCGGGTTCTTCAGCCTGCACCCCAACCAGAAGCTGATCCGGATCGCCTACACCGGCGGACCGGCGACGCCGAACCCGAGTGACGCCGGCGTGCGGGCCGTCGCGCAGAGCGACCCGACGATGATCCAGTTCTCCAGCGCCAAGGTCGGCGGCGTGGCCTGGGAGTGGAACTTCGGCGACGGCAGCGCCAAGTCGCAGGAGGCCAACCCCACCCACCGGTACGCCGACTACGGCTCCTACCAGGTCACCCTCAAGGTGACCTACGCCAACGGCGAGGTGGCGACCACCGTCCTGCCGGTCAGCGTCGGCTGTGCCGTGCCGGACAGCCGTTCCACCGTGCGCATGCTCGACACCGACACCGGGGTGCCCAACTACGCGGTCGGTGGCGGTTGCACGGTGAACGACCTGATCGACGACGAGCGTGAGTGGGCCGACCACCGGGCGTTCGTCCGGCACGTCGAGGACGTGGTCACGCAGTTGCGCGCCGCAGGTGAGATCGACAAGCAGGACGGGAACCGGCTGAACCGTGCGGCCAGGGAGTCGACGATCGGCACGGTCCCCGGCTACCGCCCGATCTTCGACGGCACCGCACAGTCCCTGGCCGACTGGCGGCAGGCGCCCAGCGGGTCGTTCGC
The DNA here is from genome assembly GCF_044753725.1 of Micromonospora sp. NPDC093243. Classification (NCBI taxonomy): domain Bacteria; kingdom Bacillati; phylum Actinomycetota; class Actinomycetes; order Micromonosporales; family Micromonosporaceae; genus Micromonospora; species Micromonospora sp. NPDC093243. The sequence continues at coordinate 17,045 of NZ_JBIVNT010000006.1, forward strand.
GCTGCGGAGTGACGGCTCGATCCGCAGCTCCGGTGGCCTGGGCATGCTCTGGTACGCGGGAAGCGAGTTCGGCGACTTCTCCCTCCGGATGAGGTTCCGGGACGTCTCCACCGGCAGCACGTACGCCAACGGCGGTGTCTTCACCCGGTTCCCAGACCCGAGGACGCCGGTCGACCAGCGGCCCGAGTGTGGCAAGGTCGGCTCGGCCGCGGGCTCACCGGCCTGGGTGGCGATCTACTGCGGTCACGAGATCCAGATCTACGACGGACCGACCGGTGAGTCGCAGAAGACCGGTTCGATCTACAACTTCGACCCGAACACGCTGGACCAGGCTCGGGTCACCCCGAAGGGCCAGTGGAACGACTACGAGGTCCGGGTGGTGGGGCAGCACTACACGATCATCCGGAACGGCGTGGTGATCAACGAGTTCGACAACACGCCGGGCAAGGCGTCGTCCCGCGCCGGTGACCCGCCGACCGACCTGCGCCAGTTCCTCAGCGGGTTCGTCGGGTTGCAGAACCACGGCACCAACGACCTGATCGAGATCCGCGACGTGAGGGTCCGCGAGCTGTAACCGAGATGGCGTGCCGGGTACGGAGGACCCACCCTCCGTGCCCGGCACCGCCGTGTTCGGGCTCGATGCGGCGCGCGGCGGCGGTCAGGCCTTGCGGGGCGTACGCCGGTTGCCGAACGACTCCATGGTGGTCGCCTTCTTCGCCGGCGCCCTGGTGGCGGAGGTGGCGCGGGCCCGGGTCGGCGCGGCCTTCTTCGCGGCCGCCTTCTTCGCCGCGGCTCTGGTGGCCGGCGCCTTCTTGGGCGGGGCGTTCTTCGCGGCCGCCGCCTTCGCCGTTGGCCGGCGGGTCGGCGTGGCGGTGGTGGCAGAGGTGTCCTTCTTGCGGGCGACGCGGGTGGTCGTCGACGTGGGCTTGCCGCCGGGGGCCTTGGCCGCGCTCGCGCCGGTGGCTCGCTTCGTCGCGGCGGCGACCTTCTTCGCCGCCGCCTTGCGGCTCATCGGAGCCTTCTTCGCCCCGGTGGCCTTGCGGGCCCCGGTCGGCCGGCTGCCCGCCGGGACGGCGCTCCTGCCTGCGGTCATCCTCGCTCCTCCTCCGGTCTGTCCCGGTACCGCCAGCATCGCGGAGACCACGGCGTGGCGGGTCGCGTGGGCCGGGTCTTCCCCCGACCTGGTCCGGCAAACGCCCCAGGCTGCCCAGGCGGGCCGGAGTGCGCGGATCGCCCGGGCAGAAGGTTAAGCAATCACTTGACTATTGGGTCGCGCTCTGGAAACTTAAGAGAGTGCCTAACCATCAGGGGTCACTCGACCGGGTCTTCCACGCGCTGGCCGACCCGTCCCGGCGCGACATCGTGCAGCGGTTGGTCCGTGGGCCGGCCTCGGTCAGCGAACTGGCCCGCCCGCTGGAGATGTCCCTGCCGGCGGTGCTCCAACACCTCCAGGTGCTGGAGAGCAGTGGCCTGGTCGTCTCCGAGAAGGTCGGCCGGGTGCGGACCTGTCGGATCGAGTCCGCCGTGCTCCGCACGGCCGAAGGCTGGCTCACCGCGCAGCGGACCGACTGGGAGCGGCGGCTGGACCGCCTCAACGACGTCGTGGCCGGGCACGCCACCGAGGAGTTGACAACAGGAGGAGAGGACCGACGATGACAGACGCAGCGATCGTCCACTCGACGTTCAACCTGGAGCGGCACTACGCCGCTCCGCCCGACACGGTCTTCGCCGCCTGGGCTGACCCGGCTGTCAAGGCCCGGTGGTTCGCCGGCCCGGGCGCCGAGCACGAGCTCGACTTCCGGGTTGGCGGCCGGGAGCGGGCGGGCGGCCGGCACGACGGCAAGCTGCTCACCTTCGAGTCCCGCTATCACGACATCGTCCCCGGCCAGCGGATCGTGTGCAGCTCCACGCTCGCGGCCGACGGCACCGTGGTCACCGTCTCGGTCACCACGGTGGAGTTCACCGCCGACGGCGACGGCACCCGGCTGTCCCTGACCGAGCAGGGCACCTTCCTCGACGGCCACGAGCAGCCGGCCTGGCGCCAACAGGGCGCTGCCAGCCAGCTCGACGCCCTGGCCGCCGAGTTGACCGCGGCGGCCACGGCCTGAGGCCGTCCAAGCGGGTCGGGGCGTACTCCGCGCCGGGCGCTTCCGCCGCCGGGAGCACCGCAACCGCGACGGCGGCCGGTCAGCCCGCTGCGCCGGTGGCCGCCACCAGTCGCCGGGTGAGCCACAGCGGCGAGGTGATCGCGTTGCCCATCACCACGGCGTGGGCGCCAGCCGCGAAGGCCTGGCGGATCTGCTCCGCGTCCCGGTACCGGCCCTCGGCGATCACCGGCACCGGGACCGTGGCGGCGAGCCGGTCGACCAGGGCCAGGTCCGGGCCGTCGGAGCGCGGGCGGGCCGGGGTGTAGCCGGCGAGCGTGGTGGCGACCGCGTCCGCGCCGGCCTCGACGGCGGCGACGCCCTCGGCCACGGTGGCGACGTCGGCGAGGACCAGGGCCGCCGTCCGGTCGCGGAGCGCGCGGACCGTGTCGGCGAAGCTCCGACCGTCCGGCCGGGGCCGGTGGGTGGCGTCCACCGCCACGATCTCGGCCCCGGCCAGGGCCACCTCGACTGCGTGCGCCGCCGTCGGGGTGATGAAGACGTCGGCGCTGCCGTGCTTGTAGAGCCCGATCACCGGCACCTCGACGGCGGCGCGGATCGCCCGGATGTCGGCCGGTCCGTTGGCCCGGACCGCCACCGCCCCGCCGCGCACCACCGCGGCGGCCACCCGGGCCTGGACGTACGGGTCCCGCATCGGGTCGTCCGGGTCGTCGGGCAGCGGTTGGCAGGAGACCACCAGCCCGCCGGCCAGTTCGTCGAGCACACTCACCGCTGACTCTCCCTTCCCGGTGCCGGGCTACCGTCCGTTGCCGTCACGGCTGTCCGGCCATCGCGAGCCGGGCGGCCCCGATCGCGACCGCCAGCTCGCCGAGCGCGGCCGGCCGCAGGGGCACCTCGGCCCAGGCCGGCGGCAGGTCCGCGGCAAAGGCGGTCAGCGCGGCGGGCAGCAGGGCGCCGGCCGCGCCACCGGCCAGCAGCACCGTCGCCGGGTCCAGCAGGGCCACCAGGCCGGCGAGGGTGCGGCCGAGCACACCCCCCGCCCGCTCGACCACCAGGCCGGCCACCGGATCGCCCGCCGCCGCGCGCTCGGCCACCGCCCGCCCGCTGACCCGTACGCCGGTCTCGGCGGTGTAGGCCGCGGCCAGGCCGCTGCCGGACGCGATCCCCTCCAGGTGCCCGTACCGGCCGCAGCCGCAGCGCAGCCGCTCGGCGCCTGGTGCCGGGAGGTGGGCCACCTCGCCGGCGGCGCCCCGGACGCCGGTCTCGATCCGGCCGTCCCGCACGACCGCCCCGCCCAGGCCGGTGCCGACCGCGACGAGCAGCAGATGATCGCTGCCCCGGCCGGCACCGACCCAGCACTCGCCGAGCGCGGCCGCGTTCACGTCGTTGGTGACCCGGACCGGTCGTCCGAGCCGGTCGGCCAGCGCGTCGGCGACCGGCGTGCCGGACCAACCCGGCAGGCTGTCGGTCGCGTACCGGATGACGCCGGTCGCCGGGTCGACCGTGCCCGCCGTGCCGACCCCGACCGGTCCGGCCCCGGCCGCCGGGAGCAGGTCCGCGGCGAGCCGCGCGGCGGTGTCCAGCACCGCCGCCGGCCCGGATCGGGCGGGCGTGGGCGCCCGACGGTGGTCGAGCACCTCGCCACCCGGGCCGACCAGCGCGGCGAGCGTCTTGGTGCCGCCGATGTCGAGCCCGACCAGGGGAGCGGCTCCGGTCATCCCTTGAGGCCGGTGTGCGCCAGGCCCTCGACGAACTGCTTCTGGGCGATGACGAAGACGATCAGCACCGGCAGCGCGGTCATCGACGCCGCGGCGAGCTGGACGTTCCACATCGGCCCGCCGTAGGCGTCGACGAACTGGGTGAGCGCCTGGGGCAGGGTGAACTTCTCCGGTGACGAGAGGAACACGATCGGCTCCAGATAGAGGTTCCAGCTGTGCAGGAAGGTGAAGATGGCGACCGCGCCCAGGGCGGGCCGGGACAGCGGCAGGGCGATCTTCCAGAAGGTGGCGAACCGGCCGAGACCGTCGACCCGGGCCGCCTCCTCCAACTCCCCGGGGAGGCTGATGAAGAACTGCCGCATGATGAACGTCGCCAGCACGCTCGGAGCGCCGAGGATCGGCACCAGGATCAGCGGCCAGTGGGTGTCGACCAGGTTGAGCTTGAAGAACATCTGGAACAACGGCACGATCGTCACCTCGCTCGGGATGAGCAGGCCGGCGAGGACGACCAGGAACAGCACGTTCTGGCCGCGGAACCGGATCCGGGCGAAGGCGTAGCCGGAGAGCGCGGACACCGCCAGCGTGCCGACGGTGACCACCAGCGCGATGTAGAGGCTGTTCAGGTACTGCCGCCCGAACGGCTGCAACTCGAACACCCGCTGGTACGCGTCGAGCCGTGGACTCACCGGAAGGAGTTGCGGAGGGAAGGCGAAGATGTCCGACACCGGCTTGAGCGACGAGGTGACCATCCACCAGGTCGGGAAGACGAACGGGATCGCCAGCACCAGCAGCACCCCGTAGAGCACCAGCTTGGTCCGGGGCGACAGGTCACGATTCATGGAAGACCCATCTCTTGCGCATCTGCCACTGCAGCACGGTGAGCGCGAGCACGATGCCGAAGAGCACGATCGACAGGGTCGCGCCGTAGCCGAAGTGGTGGAACTGGAAGGCCTGCTGGTACAGGTAGTAGACGAGCACCGTGGTGGAGGTGCCCGGGCCGCCCTGGGTGAGCACCGCGATCTGCGCGAAGACCTGCAGCGAGCCGACCACGGTGATGATCGAGGTGAGCAGGATCGTCGGGCTGATCAGCGGCACGGTGATCCGCCAGAACTGGCGCAGCCGGCTCGCCCCGTCCACCTCGGCGGCCTCGTACAGCTCCGCCGGGACGCCCTGCAGGGCGGCCAGGAACAGCACCATGTTCAGACCGACGTTCTTGAACACCTGCACGACGATCACCGAAAGCATGGCGCTGCCCTCGCCGCGCAGCCAGTTCGGGCCGTCCACGCCGACGGTGTCGAGCAGCCCGTTGAGGCCGCCGTTGTCCTGCAGCAGGAACCCCCACACGATGGTCCAGGCCACCAGGGAGACGACCACGGGAGAGAAGAACAGGGTCCGGAAGACGATGGTGCCGCGCAGCTTCTGGTTGAGCAGTACGGCGAGCAGCAGCGCCAGGCCGAGGTTGAGCACCACCAGGCCCACGGAGAAGAGCCCGGTGGCCCGTAGCACAGAGCCGAGGTTGGGATCGTCGGCGAGGGCGGCGTAGTTGTCGGCACCGACGAAGTCGAACGTGCCGGCGAGCACGTTCCACTCGTGCAGGCTGTACCAGACAACCAGCAGCAGCGGCAGGATCACGAAGACCACGCTGCCGAGCAGTTGCGGCGCGATGAAGAGGTAGCCGGTGAGCTGGTCGCGGCGGCGGCTTGTCCAGTAGGGCCGCCGCCCGCCGCCCAGGGTGGGCGGGGCCTCGACCCCGCCCACCCTGGTGTCCGTCTGGGACATGATCCGACTGCCCTACTTCGCCAGCAGTGGCTGGATCTTGGCGCAGACGCCGTCCAGGACGGCCTTCACATCCGCGTCCGGCTTCCACAGCGGGTCGAGGCTGGCGCGCACCTGCTGGCTCAGCTCGGCCTGCCCGGCGTGGCTCGGCTTCACGACGCCGCTGGTGATGCCGTCGACGACCACCTTCTGCAGCTGCTCGGGCTTGAGCTTCGGGTTCGTCTTGCCCAGGGTCTCCGCGGTCAGCTGGGACTGCCGCGGCGGCGGGAAGAACTGGGCGAGCTTCGCCGAGTTGGTGGGGTTGGTGAGGAAGGCGAGGAAGTCGGCCGCCGCGTCCGCGTGCGGGCTCTTCTTCAGCACACCGATGCCGGCCTGGCCGACCACCGCGTAGGGGCCCTTCGGCCCGGCCGGCAGCGGGACCAGGTCCCAGGCGAAGCCGTCGTCCTTCAACAGCGAGGCGCGGGAGATCTGCGTGATGGTCATGGCCGCGTCACCGGCGAAGAAGTCCGCGGTGGTGCCCGGCCCGGGCAGCGCCTTGTCGGTGAAGATCGCCTTGTGCAGGGTGGTCATCGCCTCGACCATCTCCGGGGCGGCGAAGCCGCAGGACTTGCCGTCCTCGCTCCACGCCTGCGCACCCCAGCCGGCCCAGAAGGTGGAGAGGTTGTCCCAGCCCTTGTAGTCGAAGTCCCGGATCACCAGCCCCGCCTTGCCGGTCGCGCGCTGCGTGGCGCCGGCCGCGGCGAGCGCGGCGTCCCAGGTCCACTGCCCCGCGGCGATCAGCTCTGCGGGCGTCTTCTGGCCGGCCTTCTTGAGCAGGTCGGTGTTGACGAAGACGCCGAACGGTGAGGTGGAGAAGGGGTACGCGTAGAGCTTGCCGCCGTCCTGCCAGAGCTTCAGCGTGGCGGGGGAGAGGTCCTCGTACTGGTAACCCTCGGCCTTCTTGAGCGTGTCGTCGAGCGGGAGCAGCGCGCCGGAGCTCACGAAGTCGGGGGCCGAGTTCTCGAACACCCAGGCCAGGTCGGGGGCGTTACCGCCGGCGATCTGAGTGGTCAGCGTCGTGGTGTAGTTCTCGAAGGGCAGCGGGTCGAACTTGATCGCGCTGACGTCCGGGTGGCTCTTGCGGTACTCGTCGGCGATCTCGTTGAGCAGCTTGAGATGCGCCTCGTTGGCCGACCACACCGTCATCCGGAGGCTGGCCGGGCCGTCGTCGCCGGCCTGGTCACCACCACCACAGGCGGACAGCGCAAGGACACCGGCCAGCGCCGCGGCGGTGAGCCGCAGGCTCTTTCCTGGTTTCACAATCATCTCCTCACCGGGGGTTCAGTAGCCCGCGATCGCCGGCCAGCGCAGCTCCACGCCGGCCGACGAGATGCGGTCCTGGAAGTCGGCCAGCAGGCGGGGGGTGCTGCGGACCGCGCGCGGGGACTCGCCTCGCGCCAGACAGAAGTCGGCGAGCAGCCCGGCGACCTCGCCGACGTTCCACTCGACGGGGTGCAGCCGGTAGCTGCCGTTGGTGATGTGCGTGGTGCCGATGTTCTTGCCGGCCGGCAGCAGGTTCTCCACCCGCTGCGGGATCAGCGCGCCGAGCGGGATCTCGAACGGGCAGGAGCCGACGTCGATGTAGTTGTCGCCGCCGGTGGACGGGTGCAGGTCGATGCGGTACATCCCGACCCCGACCGCGTCCGGGTAGTGCACGGCGCCGTGCTCGCCGCGTACGTCCAGGGAGAGGTCCTGCTCCGCCACCGTGTACTCGGCGCGGATCCGGCGTGCTTCCCGGATGTACGGCGCCTGGGCCAGGCCGTCCCGGCTGCCGGTGACGTCGCCGCGCAGTCGCAGCCCGGGAAACCCGGTGCCGCCGTCCGGGCGCGGCGCCTCGGTCTGCAGCCAGTAGAGGACCGAGTAGGAGAGCTCGCGCGCCTTGGCCAGGTGCCAGGACGCGTTCGGCACGTCGATGACCGGGCCCTCGAAGTAGTCGATCATCGGCCAGTTGACCAGGGTGATGTCGCTGCCGTACGCCCCGGCGGTGAAGTTGCGCCGGGCGGCGATCCGGCGGAACGTCCACAGGTTGCCGTCTCCGGGGCTGAGCCGCTGGTCGGCGTTGACGGTCAGCGGGTCGTCGTCGGGGTTGGGGGTGAAGCTGCGTTCGACGATCTCCAGGGTGCGCGGGTGCGGGGAGCGCCAGGAGAGCAGGCGGTCGCCCCAGAAGTCCGGCTTGTAGTCGCGCCAGAAGTCGTAGTCGGCCGGGCGGTCGATGGTGTGGTCGCCGTCGACGTGGTCGATGGCGAAACAGACCGAGACCGCCTGCATGTTCATCGGCTGCGCCTCGGCCGGCGCGCTCGGCTCGCCGGTCTGGGCCTGCGACTCGAACCCGGTGACGTACTCGGTGCCGGAGAGCGGCAGCAGGTCGCCGGCCTCGGTGGCGTCCAGCACGTAGGGCGCGGTGAGGTCGATCCGCTCGTCCCGGTCGCGGTGCGCCACGGTGACCCCGACGACCCGGTCCCCGTCGGTCGCCACGGCGACCGGCCGGTACGGCTGCAGCACGGTGAGCCGCCCGGACCCGCGGTACGGCGCGAGCATGCCCTCGAGGACGGCGACCGCGACCCGGGGCTCGTGGCAGAGCCGGCTGACCCAGCCGGCGCCGGGGTTGAGGTCGGTCCAGCCGCGGGACCGCTCGGTGAGCGGGTAGTGCCGTCGGTAGTAGTCCCGGATCCCGTTGCGCAGGGCCCGGTAGCTCGCGGTGGCGCCGAACTGCTCGATCCAGGAGTGCTCGTCCGGTGGGACGGCCTGGCTGGTGAGCTGCCCGCCGAGCCAGTCGAACTCCTCGGTCAGGATGACGGACCGGCCGGCGCGGGCAGCGGCGAGAGCCGCCGCGACGCCGCCCAGCCCGCCACCGATGACGAGGACGTCCGCACGCATCTGTACCACTTGCTTCCTTCCAGTTGCGCGATCGCCGCTCAGCGGCGGCCGACCGCCGGTCCGGGGGCGCCGAGGGTGTCCCCCTCGACGAGTTCACAGGGCAGCAGTCGCTGTTGGAGCCCGCTGGCGCTGCCGTCGATGACGTTGGCCAGCACCTCGACCGCCTGCCGGCCCATCTCCTCGCGCGGAATCCGGAAGCCGGTGAAGGCCAGGTCCGTCGGGACGGGGACGGTCGGGTCGCCAAGGGTCAGCAGCGACAGGTCGCCGGGCACGGTCAACCCGCGTCGCCGGGCCGCCCGCTCCAGCGCGACCGCGGTGGCGAAGTCCTCGGCGAAGGCGACGGTGCTCCCCTCGGCGAGCAGATCGTCGAGGATCGCGTCGGCGTCCTCGGCGGTGGCCGGCCGGTGGCGGGCGCTCTCCGCGGCGGTCGCCGCCGCGACGTATCCGCGGTGCCGGTCCTGCGACGACTCGGCGGTGGTGCCCATGCTCAGGTAGGTCAGCCGGCGGTGGCCGCGGGCGAGGGCCAGCTCGACCAGCTGGCCGACGGCGGAGCCGTAGTCGGCTCCGACGTACGGCACCGGACCGCCGGCGTCGTCGCGACGGCCGACCGCCACGTACGGGTAGCCGTCCCGGTTGAGTCGGTGCAGCTCCGCTCCGTCGATCTCCCGGCCGAGCAGGATGCACCCGTCGGCCAGGCGCAGCCGGTTGTCCTGATGGAAGATTCTGCGTCGGCCGTCGACCACCGGCGCGCTGGTGAAGAGCAGCAGGTCGCAGCCGACCCGCTCGGCGTACTCCTCGATGCCGAGCAGGAACGGGTGGAAGAAGTCCCGGCTGCCACTGGGAAAGGCAGGCTCGTAGGTGAAGACGCCGATGATGCGGTTGAAGCGCGAGGCGAGGCGGCGGGCGACCGGGTCGGCGGCGTAGCCCGTCTCGGCGATCGCCCGCAACACGCGGTCCCGGGTCTCCGGGGCGATGCGCACATCGGCGTCGGCCCGGTTGTTGAGCACCAGGGACACGGTCGCCTGGCTGACGCCGGCCAACCGTGCGATATCACGCTGAGTGACTCGTCGGGGAGTAGCGGTCACGGGGGATCCTTCCGGCGGCGCTAATACGCATTAGCGCTCGGTGTAGGGAGGAGCTTGGCCGCCGGTCCCGGCCTGTGTCAAGAGGGTGAACTGAGATTTCGCCGAGATGAACACCCGGGAGTAATGCGTATTAGCCGTAGCGCCGGCCGGCTGCTCGACCGTTCGGCGCTTCATCGGCGCCGCCTTCCCGGGCGCTCTTGACAGCCGCCCCCGATGACGAGCAACATTCGACTAACACCATTGCTAATACGTATTACCACGCCGGATCGGTACCGATCTCCGGGCGCTGACCGCTGCGCGCATCACCGAATGTCACCGTTGCGGTGCCCGGGTGACCAGCCGAACCAGCCCGGAACGTCCACTGTCGCCGGCCGGACCCAAGCCGCACGGACCGGTCGGCGCGAGCAACACCCGGCCGTCCGCCCCGGCCGGGACCCGTCCCGAGAACAGGAAGACGTATGACGAGAACACCTGTCTCATCGCCCCGCCGCATCGGCGCGGCGGTCGGCGCCGGTCTGCTGGTCGCCGCCGTGGCCGGCACGCCCGCCACCGCGGAACAGGCCGCAATCGACTTCCCCCGGTTCAGCTACGTGGGCACCGCGTTCGACAAGGCCGCCCTCGCCTACAACCCGACCAACGAGTTCATCTTCCCGAGCGTCATCCGGGCCGCGGACTACTTCCCCGACCCGCTCGGCACCTACTACCTGTACTACGCCCCCCACGAGCGGCCCGGCGGAATCTCCCTGGCCTACGCCGACTCGATCGACGGCCCGTGGACCGAGTACGCGGCCAACCCGTTGGTCGGCAACACCTGGCTGCCGCACTACTCGACGGTCAGCCACGTCTCCTCGCCGCACGCGGTCTGGGTCGAGGGCGAGGACAAGCTCTTCCTCTACTTCCACGGCGAGAACTCGATCACGCGCTACGCCACCTCCGCGGACGGCATCCACTTCGACTACGGCGGCACCGCGGTGAGCCGGGACGCCACCACCGGTGGGGAGACCTCCTACGCCCGGGTCTTCGAGCAGTCGGTGCCGCGGCTGGGCAGCCGGTACCTGATGGTCTTCATGGACAACCCGACGGCGGCGCTGCCCGGACCGACCGGTCCGGTGTCCCGGCGTATCCGCTGGGCGGTGTCCCCGGACGCACGGACCTGGACGATCCAGCCCGAGCCGCTGATCACCCCGCAGGGCAGCGAGGGCCCGAACGCGTCGGGCCCGTTCTTCCTGCGCTGGCAGGACCGCAACCTGGTGATCTTCCACGCCGCCGACGGCAACATGCACGCCGTGGACGTCGGGGAGAACTTCGACCAGGAGGTCCACCTCGGCGTCGTGCACGACTCGATGGACGTCGCCCCGGACCTGGGCAGGTCGGCCGCACCGACGTTCTACTTCGACGGCCGCACCGCGCACATGTACTACGAGGCCGGTGGCCGGCTCACCGCGACGATCGGGCACGCGGTGGCCGCCCTGCCCGAGCCGCTGCCGAGCCGGCAGCTGGACTGCGCGGTGGACCGGCCGGTCCTGTGGCCGCCGAACCACAAACTCGTCGACGTCACGGTGACCGCTGACCTCCCGGACGGGGTGCTCGGCCCGCGCGCGTTCGCCCTGACCGGCGTGACCGGCGGCGACGCGGCGGACGTCCGGGGCTTCACCGTCGGCACCGCCGACCTCGGCGGTCAGCTCCGCGCGGAACGGTCCGGCGGCGGGGACCGGGTCTACACCCTGACCTACGCCGGACACGACGAGATCGGCCGTCCGGTCGGCTGCACGGTGACCGTCACCGTGCCGCACGACCAGGGCAACGACTGATCGACCGGCCCGCGGCACCCCGGTGTCGCCTGGCCTGCCGCGGTCCCGAGCACCCCGAGCGGCGTGCTCGGGACCGCGCCTGTCGCAACCCGGGGCCGTGAGCCAACCCGTTCGGCTTATTCGGTTGCCGAGCTGGAAGGCCGGCTGGTCGACTGGGTGGGTCACCACGAACCGACCGGAGAGGTAACAGAGATGCGCGCTGCGTTCATGTCCAACCAGCTGGGAATGCTCATCTACCCGAAGGACATGACGCTTCGTGAAAACCTTGAATGTCGGGATCCTCGCGCATGTTGACGCCGGCAAGACCAGCCTGACCGAGCGCCTGCTGCACGACGTCGGCGTCATCGACGAGATCGGCAGTGTGGACGACGGCACCACCCGGACCGACTCCCTGGCGCTGGAGCGGCAGCGCGGCATCACCATCCGCTCCGCCGTCGCCTCGTTCGTCGTCGACGGGGTGACCGTCAACCTCATCGACACCCCGGGCCACCCGGACTTCATCGCCGAGGTGGAACGCGTCCTCGACCTGCTCGACGGCGTCGTACTCGTGGTGTCCGCGGTCGAGGGTGTGCAGGCGCAGACCCGGGTGCTGATGCGTACGCTGCGTCGCCTGCGGCTACCGACCCTGATCTTCATCAACAAGATCGACCGGGCCGGCGCGGACCCGGAGCGGGTGCTGCGTGACATCGGCGAGCGGCTGACCTCGTCGGTGGTGGCGATCGGTACCGTCCCCACGGCGGGCACCGGCGAAGCCCGCTTCGTTCCCCACGCCGACGGCGACCCGGCCTTCACCCGAGAGCTACGCGATCTGCTCACCGCCGGCGACGACGGGCTGCTGGCGGAGTACGTCGAGCACGAGGGGCGACTGACCGGCCAGCGGTTGCGCGGCGCGCTCGCCGCGCAGAGCCGACAGGCAGCCGTACACCCGGTGTTCGCCGGCTCCGCGATCACCGGCGCGGGCGTGGCGTCGCTGATCGGCGGACTGACCGAGCTGCTGCCCGCGGCCGAGCCGGATGCGGGGGGCCCGACGTCCGGCACGGTCTTCAAGGTGGAGCGGAGCCCGTCCGGCGAGAAGACCGCCTACGTCCGGCTCTTCGCCGGGACGGTCCGGATCCGGGACCGGCTGCCCGTCGCAGCGGGACGGGTCGCCACGGTGACCGGGATCGAGGTCTTCGACCGCGGGTCGACCGTACGCGCCGACGCGGTGACCGCCGGCCGGATCGCGCTGCTGCACGGTCTCGGGGATGTCCGGATCGGTGACCCGGTCGGGCGGGCGCGCGCCGGCGCGAGCGTCCGGCACTTCGCCCTGCCCAGCCTGGAGACCGTGGTGGCGCCGGCCTACGGCGCCAGCCAGATGGCGCTGTACGCCGCGCTCAGCGAGTTGGCCGAGCAGGATCCACTGATCAACGTGCGGCGCGACGGGGTGCGGCGGGAGATCACAGTCTCGCTCTACGGGGAGGTCCAGAAGGAGGTGCTCCAGGCGACGCTCGCCGACGAGTACGGCCTGGCGGTCGACTTCCGGGAGACGACGACCGTGTTCGTCGAACGGCCGGTCGGCGCCGGCGGCGCGGTCGAGCTGATCGGGGTGGCACCCAACCCGTTCCTGGCCACCGTGGGGCTGCGCGTGGCGCCGGGAGAGACCGGCAGCGGGGTCCAGTTCCGGCTCGGCGTCGAGCGTGGCTCGATGCCGCCGGCCTTCTTCACCGCCGTCGAGGAGACCGTGCGCGAGACCCTGGGCCAGGGGCTGTACGGCTGGCAGGTCCTCGACTGCGTCGTCACGATGACCCACGCCGGCTACTATGCCCGGCAGAGTCACTCCCACGGCACCTTCGACAAGAGCATGTCCAGTACGGCCGGGGACTTCCGCAACCTCACCCCACTGGTGCTGATCGCGGCGCTCAGATGCGCCGGCACCCGGGTGCAGGAACCGGTGCACAGGTTCCGGCTGGAGGCGCCGGCCGACGTGCTCAGCGTCCTGCTGCCGGCGTTGGCCCGGCTGGACGCCGAGCCGCACACCACCACGGCGCTGGGGCAGGCGTACGTCGTCGAGGGGTTGGTCCCGGCGCGGCGGGTGCGTGCCGTGGAGCGCCGGCTGCCGACGCTGACCCACGGTGAGGGAATCTTCGAGTCGGCCTTCGACCACCACCGTCCGGTCCGCGGCGAGCCGCCCGTCCGGGCGCGGTGGGACCAGAATCCGACCGACCGCAAGCAGTACCTGCTGGCCGTCAACCGCCGGGTGCCGCGCCGCATCGCGGATACCGCCGGCGGGGGCACATGATCGCCCGTTGCGCCCGGGCAATACCTGCCAGTACTATGCATCATAGTTCTAGGGTAGGAGTGGGGTGAGGTCTTATGAAGGTCGCCAAGGATCTGGTGGCCGCCTCGGCGACACCGATGGTGCTCGGCATCCTGGCCGAGGACGAGAGCTACGGCTACGCCATCCTCAGGCGGATCAACGAGCTGTCCGGGGGCGAGCTGGACTGGACCGAGGGCCTGCTCTATCCGTTGCTGCATCGGCTCGAGCGCCTCGGTCATGTGGAGTCGAGCTGGCAGTCGGTCACCGGTGAGCGAAAGCGCAAGTACTACCGCATCACCGACAAGGGTCTGGCTGAGCTGGCCGAGCAGCGCCGGCAGTGGGACACCGTCGTGGACGCGCTCAAGGAGATCTGGCAGGACCGTGTGCCGCTGACGGTGAACCCGCTGGAGGGCCTCGCATGACGAACCACGACGGGCAGGAGGAGTTGGAAGCGCAGTTCCAGCAGTGGCGCCAGTACGTGCTCCGCCGCAGGGAACTGCAACCGTCGGACGCCGACGAGCTCGAAGACCACCTCCGCGGCTCCGTCGACGAGCTCGTCGCGGCAGGCCTGAGCCCGGACGAGGCGTTCCTGGTCGCGGTCAAACGGATGGGCAGCCTCGACGAACTCTCCCGCGAGTTCGCCCGGGAGCACTCGGAACGGCTGTGGAAGCAGCTGGTGCTGACCGCCGACGCCGGCAGTCAGGTCGCCGGCACGCGCTCCCGTCGGGACCTGTGGGCCATGCTCATCTGCGCGGCCGGCGCGGTGCTGTCCGTCAAGGTGCCAGCACTGTTCGGGCTGAGCTTTGACGACGACGGCTCGTTCTACGCCCGGAACTTCACCCTGTTCGCGTTGCCCTGGCTCGCGGCGTTCCTGGCCTGGCGCCGCGAAGCCCGGCGGCCAGTGATCGCGATCCTGGTGGCGCTGTTCGCTCTCGGCGCTGTCGCCGCCAACGCCTACCCCCTGGCGGACGACTCGCAGTCCGTGGTCGTCACCGGCATCCACCTCCCCATCGCCCTGTGGCTCGTGGTCGGTCTGGCCTACGTCGCCGACGACTGGCGATCCTCCCGTCGACGCATGGACTTCATCCGCTTCACCGGCGAGTGGTTCATCTACCTCGTACTCATGGCCCTCGGCGGCGGCGTGCTCTCCGCGTTCCTGTTCAACACCTTCGAGGCCATCGGGATCGTCCCGGAGCAGTTCATCTCCCAGTGGCTCCTGCCCTGCGGCGCCGCGGCCGCGGTCGTCGTGGCCGGATGGCTCGTCGAGGCCAAGCAGAGTGTCGTCGAGAACATCGCGCCGGTCCTCACCCGGCTGTTCACCCCGCTCTTCACAGCCGCCCTCCTGGCCTTCCTCGGCGCCGTCGTCTGGACCAGCCACGGCATCGACGTCGAGCGCGAAGCGCTGATCCTGTTCGACCTTCTGCTGGTCGTGGTGCTGGGGCTGCTGCTCTACTCGCTCTCGGCCCGCGATCCGCTGGCCCCACCCGGCCCGTTCGACAAACTCCAACTCGCGCTCGTGGTCAGCGCGTTGGCCATCGACGTGTTGGTGCTGCTGGAGATCACCGGGCGCATCACCGACGAATACGGCAGTACACCCAACAGGGCGGCCGCGCTCGGCGAGAACGTCATCCTGCTGGTCAACCTCGCGTGGTCGGCGTGGCTCCTGCTGACGTTCATCCGTCGGCGCACGCCGTTCGCGGCGCTCGAACGTTGGCAGACCGGCTACCTGCCGGTGTACGCCGCGTGGGCCTGGATCGTGGTCCTCGTCTTTCCTCCGTTGTTCAGCTACGTCTAGGGCCGGTCTGACGCCGCGCCCGGGTGACTCCCTCCGACCGTCGTCGGGACGGCGGGACTCGGACCGACGACCCCGTGGACCCCGGACCTCGGTGATGCGGCCTGCCCGGGCGCCGCATCACCGTCGAGCAGGCGGTGCCACCTGCTCACTCAGGCCAGGTCGAGCTGCACCGTGGCGATCTCCCAGGCACGCAGCGGCAACCGCACCAGGCCGTCGGCGTCGACGGTCAGTCGGTCACCCGGCTGGCCGAGCAGGTCGGCCCGGCTCGCGCCGCGTACCGCCCGGCCCGCCCCGAGCACCGCGGTGGTGGCGTCGGGAGTCTCGGCTACCATCCGCACCTCGATCCGGCCGTTCCGGTCCCGGACGCTGGTCAGCGCGACGCCCGGCCCGGTCACCGCCAGCCCGGTGACCGGGGCCGGCGGGGCGACGGACTCCTCGGCCGTGCCGGGGAAGGCCAGCAGCTCGTGCCGGTAGCGCTCGGTCGCCTCGGTCACGCCCGCGGTGTGCCAGTCGCCACGGAAGGGCAGCACCGCCAGCTCCACGCTGCGCTGGCCGCGGCACTGCGCCTGCGGGATGGGCAGCTGCGGGCCGGCGGGCTCGTCGCGCAGCGCGTGCACGTTGCGCGAGAGCATCCCGATCGACCGCAGCACGGTGACGGCCAGCTCCCGCCCGGAGTCGGTCAGCTCGTACTCGGTGGGTTGGTTGAGCAGCACCGCCAGCGACCCCGCCGGCCCGCCGGCGGCGACGAACCCGGACGCCGGGAACGTCGGCAGCGGCACCTCACCGCCGCCACCCTCCGCGGTCAGCCCGCGCTCCACCACCGCGAACTGCCCCTCGGCGAAGGAGGCGGAGGCCGGGGCCGGCAACGGCAGATGCAGCCGCAGACGGTGGTCGTCGCAGCGGTTGTCGAACTCGACCCGGAGCCGGACGAACGGCTCGCCGGCGCGCAGCTCGACCCGCGTGGTCACCACGATCGCCTCCCGGTCGACCGACCGGGTTCCCGCGTCCACGTCGGCCGCCACCGGCCAGCGGTACTCCCGGATCACGTCGAGGACGGCGACCAGCGGCCCCCGGTGGCGCGGTACGACCCGCACCGCGCGGGGCTTGTCGACCAGCTCGTCCACGGCCGGCGGGGCGTAGTTGTAGCTGTCGCCCACGTCGCCGCCGTCGACCAGCCGACCCACCCCGTCCACGGTCGTTCCGTCCGGAGTGGACAGGCGCAGCGTGCCGTCCTCGGCCACGTCGACCCGGAGCAGCCCGTTGTCCAAGGTCCGCTCGCCGACGAGGGTGGTCGCCCCGGCGGGTTCCCCGGTGGTGGCGGCCACCGGCCGCACCGCGACGTGGCCGAGCGCGGGGACATCTACCAGCGCCGCGACCGTGGCCCGGGGCGCGGCGACGATGCGCACCCGCCACCGGTCCGGCTGCCCGGCGTCGGCGAGCGCCAGCCGGACGTCCTCCACGTCGAAGGCGGGGTCGCCCTGTCGGGCCAGCTCGAAGGTGAGGGTCGCGTCGGCCGCCGACACCGACCACCGGCGGACCTCCTGACCGTAGAGTTCCCGGCCGTGCACCCGGGTGAGCACCGCGGGCAGGCCGCCGGCCGGCACCACCTCGTCGGCGAGCAGCGTACGGGCCCGATCCAGGACCTGGGCGGGCACTTCCCGCCCGTCCGGCCCGGCCAGCGCGACGCCGTCGGCGGGCGCCTCGACGTCGAGCCGCACCAGCGCCGTTCGGGGGGTCGGACTGGGGTTGAAGATCAGGTATCCGTCGCGGGGCACGGCGGCGCTGAGCCGGGCGCCGACGAGGTCGCAGACCGCCCGGCCGAGCTGGTCGGCCTCGGCGAGGCGGGCGGCGACCTGCTCGGCGGTCTCGTCGCAGCCGCACCCGGTCACCGAGTCGTGGCAGCTGGCGTCGATGAGCCGCGTCCACGCCATGTCCAGGAAGCGCTGGACGGACGGGTCGTGCCAGAGCGCGGCGAGCGGCTCGGCGTACCGCTCGACCCGGCGTTCGGCGCGGCCCATCGCCTGCTTGAGGTGGGCGCGCACCGAGATGACGCCGGGCAGGATGTTGGCCCGGGCGTGCGAACGCAGCTCCCCGCGTACCACGGGCAGGCCGTCGACGGTGCTCGGCTGGGTGGCGAAGTACTCGGCGAGGGTGCCGAGGCGCAGCCGCACGCCGTCGACGTCCGCCCCGGCGAGCAGGTCGGGGGCGTTCGGGGCGGGCGCGGCGTGGTCGGTGCCGTACATGGCGAGGATCGGAGACGCGCCACCGTCGGGACGCCATCCGGTCAGTCGCGCGGCCAGGTCGGTGGCGCGGCGGGTGACCAGGGCGGCGTCGTCCATCAGGCCGGCCGCGTTGCCGTATCCGCCGGGCAGGTACTCGGTGCGGACGCTGGTGCCGTCCGGCGCCTGCCAGGCGAAGGCGTGGGCGCGCACCTGCTGCGGGACGCCGCGGAACACGCAGGCGTGGGCCAGACCGGCCCGGGCCAGGAGCTGCGGCATCTGGGCGATGTGGCCGAACATGTCGGGCAGGTAGCCGACCGGCATGGCGCCACCCAGGTCGGCGCTGCGGGCCAGGCCGCGCTCCAGGTTGCGGACGATGTTCTCCCCGGAGCAGAGGAACTCGTCGAGCAGGATCTGCCACGGGCCGACGGCGAGCCGGCCGGCACGTACCAGCGCGATCACCTGCTCGCGCCGTTCCGGGCGGACCTCCAGGTAGTCGTCGACCGCGGCGAGCTGCCCGTCCAGGGTGAAGCGCTGCCGGTCGTCGCGCGCCATCCGCTCGAACACCTCGTCGAGCAGGGCCACCAGCCGCAGCCGGAACCGCTGGAAAGGCTCGTACCACTCCCGGTCCCAGTGGGTGTGCGGCACCACGATGATCTCGGTCGGTCGCGTCATCCGCTCGCCGCCTCTCCGCTGATCGCCGCGCCGGTCAGCTGACCGTAGCGGCGCACCACCTGCTGACTGGTCCGTACGTCGGCCGCGCCCTCGGCGAGCCCGCTCAGCGGCGCCACCCCGGCGGTGACCATCGCGTGGAAGGCGACCAACTCCTGCTCGAACGCCTCGGTGACGGACCGGAACACCGCCCGCCGCTCGCCGTCGCCGTGCGCGTCGACCACGGTGAGCGTGGTGGGCGCGTTGAGCAGGTACGGCGACGGGAAGACCAGTTCCAGTGAGCCGCGAGAGTGGTGCAGGGTCACCGTCTCGCGGTAGGCCGGGTAGTCGGGCAGGTTGAGCCAGCGGATGCCGTAGCGTGCCCCGCCCGGCAGTGCTCCGCTGACCTCCACCGACGGTTCGACCGGCAGGTCCGGGGTCGCCGACCAGGCAGCGACGTGCTCCACCGTGGCCGGCGGACCGGTGAGCAGCCGCAGCAGCGACAGGTCGTGGCAGACGCTGTTGATCAGGATCTGGTAGAGGGTGCGCGCGCCGGCGTCACCGCCGACCGCCGCGTCGAGCAGCGCCGAGTCCGCCGTCCGGAGCCGGGCCGCCTCGGCCGGCGGCACGTCGCCGGGCGCCGGCGGCAGGTTGGCGAAGGCCAGTTGCCGCTCGCCGCCGGCGTGCAGGACGGTCACCTCCACCGCGTGCACCCGCTGCGCGCCGCCGAGCTCGTCGAGCAGCCGGGCGGCCTCGGCGACCGCCGGGTCGTACTGCTTCATGTAGCCGACCATCAGCGTCGACGCCCCGCCGCCCAGCTCCGCCAGCCGGTCCGCCTCGGCGAGGGTGTAGGCGAGTGGCTTCTCGCAGAGCACCGGCAGGCCGGCGCGCAGGGCCTGCGCGGCGAGTTCGCCGTGCGAGCCGGAGGTCGCCAGCAGCACCGCGTCGTACCCGCCGTCGGCCAGCATCGCCTCGGCGTCGGTGTACCGGCGGCCCGGCTCGACGCCGTACCGGCCGCCCAGCTCAGCCACCCGGCCGGGGGAGAGGTCGCCGAGGGCGACGATCTCGAACAGGTCGGCGCGGCGTTGCAGCAGCGGCAGGTGCACCGTGCGGGCGATGATGCCGAGCCCGGCCACCGCGATCCGGATCCGCTTGCCCGGCTCGGTCATCGCAGCGCGGCTTCGAGCCAGCGCCGGTTGGCGCTCTGGTCGGCCACCGTGCGGTCGAGGTCGCGCCCCTGCGCGGGGGCGTCCTGTTCGATGACCAGCCAGCCGGTGTAGCCGATCGCGTCGAGCCCGGCGAACACCCCGGCGAAGTCGACGTCGCCGGCGCCGAGCGGGCAGAACCCGCCGGCGGCCACCATGTCGGCCAGGCCGCCGCCGGCCGCCCGGACCCGCTCGTGGATGGCCAGGTCGGCGTCCTTCAGGTGCACCTGGCCGATCCGTCCGGCCCACCGGCGGGCCGCCGCGACCGGATCGCCGCCGGCCAGCAGCAGGTGCCCGGTGTCCAGGCAGACCGCGATGTCGGTGAGTTCCAGCAGCCGGTCGGCCTCGGCCTCGGTCTCCACGTCGGTGCCGAGGTGGTAGTGGAACACCGGCTCCAGGCCGCGGTCGCGGCAGCGGTCGGCGGCCTGCTGCACGCGGGCGGCGAAGTCCGGCCAGGCGCTCGCCGGCAGCGCCGAGGTCAGGTCGGTCGGGATGCCGGGTCGGGCCATCCGGGCCGGATTGCCCGGGCAGGCGAGGGTGGGCCGGGGCGCGAAGCGCTGGTCGTCGACGGGTACGGCGGTGAACGCGTCGAGCGCCGCGTCGAGTTGGGCCAGATCTGCGGCGAACCCGTCGGGGTCGCCGTAGCGCAGGTCGACCCAGCCGCCGGCGAGACCGAGGCCGGCCGTCCGCATCCGGTGGGTCAGGTCCTCGCCGGTGCCGAGGTAGCCGATCGGCCCGGAGTCGATCCCGTCGTAGCCGTCCCGGGCCAGCGCGCCGAGCAGGTCGTCCGGGCCCAGCTCTCTGTCGTCCGGCTGGTAGATGCCGTGGTTGACCGGTGCGCCGGCCACCCTGGTTCGTCCGGTCAGCTGCACAGTGCGATCACCTCCATGCGGTGGGATTCCAGGACGTGCAGGCCGTCGCCGGCGGGCAGCCGGCACCGGTCGCCGTGGACCACGCGGTGACTGCCGTCGGGGTAGCCGAGCAGCGCGCCGTCCGCGTCGAGCGCCAGCAGCTCGTCACCGAGGCGCAGCAGCAGCGGCCCGTCGGGGTCGGCGGAGACGGCGGTACGACCGGCGCGCAGCGCGTCGAGCACGGCCGTACCGGTCGGCTGGTCGTCGTCGACCAGCAGCCAGGTGGTGGGGGAGCCGGGCGCGGCGTCGTCGCCGGGGCGGTGGTAGTCGCTGCCGCCGATCGGTACGACGTCCGGTCGCCACGCCCGGGCCCAGGCCAGCGGGGCGCCCCAGGTGCGGTCCCACCAGCCGGAGTGCCAGATCTCGGCGAGTCGGGTGGGGGTGCTCAGCGGTTGCCGCCAGGCGCAGTCGCCGCCGAGCGGGTGGTTGACCGACATCAGCCCACCGCCCCGGTCCGCGGCGGCCGCCCACTCGTCCGGTGGTTGGCGGAAGTCGACCCAGCCGACCGGACCGAAGACGTTGGCGTGGCCCCGGTCGGTGGTCACCTCCTGGCCGGGGACCAGGGTGATGTCGTAGCGGGCCGAGGCGGCGGGCAGCCACGGGTGGTGGCTGACGGTGTTGTGGTCGGTGACGGCGAGGAAGTCCAGGCCGCGACCGGCGGCCAGGGCGGCCAGCTCGTCGATCGTGCTCGCGCCGTCGCTGTGCACGGTGTGCGCGTGCAGGTCACCGGCGAGCCATCGGCGGCCGTTCACCTCGGGCAGGCTCCGGCGGGGCGGGCGCTGTGGGCGGGGTGGGGCCGGCGGCACGGAGGGCTCGGGCGGCGCGCTGGCGCTGGTGGTGGCGGTGACCTCGTAGCTGAGCCCGTCGGGCGGGATGCGGTGCAGCCGGAGCAGCACCTGCCACTCGCCGGGCTCCAGCTCGCCGGGCAGGTAGCCGGGGGTGGCCCAGTCGGCGGCCACCGTGTAGCTGTCGCGGGCGCCGCCGGACCAGCCACGGAAGCCGGCCGGCCCGACGCAGCCCAGGTCGAGCACCCCGGCCCCCCGGGGATAGTCGAGGCGGACGGTGAGCGCGGCGGTGCCCGGTGCCACGGTGACTGGCAGGGTGCGCAGCACGCTCTCGGCGCGGTCCGTCAGCGTCCAGCGGCCCCGGTGCGCCACCATGGTCAACGCTCCGCGGCGGCGGCGGTCCGGGCGGCGGGTACGGCCGGCGCCGCCGCGGGAGTGACCAGTTCCCCGTCCCGGTAGAGCAGTGACCGGCCGGGCCGGGGCACCACCCAGCCGGTGTCGCCCGGTGCCGGTTCCCGCCCCTCGGGCACCACGACCTGGACGCTGGTGCCGGCGGCCCGGATCGGCCCGCCCGCCGCGCCCGCACCCGAGCCGTCGGCTGCTCCGCCGCTGGCCACGTCGAGGGAGACCAGCGAGAAGCTGCCGAGGTTCTCGACGACGACCACTTCCCCCTGCAGCGCGCCCGGCGCGGGGTCGGGGGAGTGGTCGAGGTATTCGGGGCGTACCCCGTAGACGAGCTTCTCGCCGTCGGTCACCGGGGCGTCGTCGGGGATCGGCAGCCGGGCGCCGGCGACGGACAGCTGACCTTCGTGCACCTCGGCGTCGATGAGGTTCATCGGGGTGGAGCCGATGAAGCCGGCGACGAAGGTGTTGGCCGGGCGACGGAACACCTCGGTGGGCGTGCCGACCTGCCGGATGCGGCCGCCCTCCATGACGGCGATCCGGTCCGCCAGGGCGAGCGCCTCGGCCTGGTCGTGGGTGACGAAGACGGTGGTGACGCCGAGTTCGCGCTGCAGCCGCTTGAGGAAGGTCCGGGCCTCCAGCCGGAGCCGCGCGTCCAGGTTGGACAACGGCTCGTCGAGCAGGAAGACCTGGGGGTGGCAGGCCATCGCCCGGGCGAGCGCGACCCGCTGCTGCTGCCCGCCGGAGAGTTGCCCGGGACGGCGGTCCAGCAGCGCGGAGAGGCCCAGCTCGTCGGCGGTCTCGGCGGCCTTGTCGCCGCGGCTGCGGCGGTCCATCTTCTTGATCCGCAGTGGGTAGGCGATGTTCTCCTGCACGGTCATGTGCGGAAAGAGCGCGTAGTCCTGGAAGACCATCGCCACGTCCCGCTTTCCGGGCGGCAGGTTGGTGACCTCGCGGTCGCCGATGTGCACGCTGCCGCTGGAGGCGAGCTCCAGCCCGGCGATGGTGCGCAGCAGGGTCGTCTTGCCGCAGCCGGACGGGCCGAGCAGGGCGAAGAACTCGCCGTCGGCGATCTCCAGGTCGAGGGCGTCCAGGGCGCGTACCCCGTTGGGGTAGACCTTGGTCAGTGCGCGCATGGCGATGGCGGACATCAGCGCTTGATCCCTCCGTGGAAGCGGAATCCGTACCGGCTGCTGACGAAGACGAACATGAGCGCCACCGGCAGCGAGTAGAGCAGTGAGAAGGTGGAGAGCAGCCGCAGGTCGGCCTGGCCGCCCTCGGTGTAGAGGGTGTACATGATCACCGCGGCCGGAGCCTTGTCGGGCCCGCGCAGCAGCAGGTACGGCACCAGGAAGTTGCCCCAGACGTTGGCCACCGCCCACACGCCGACGGTGGCCAGCCCGGGGCGGACCA
This sequence comes from Micromonospora sp. NPDC093243, assembly GCF_044753725.1. NCBI lineage: Bacteria > Bacillati > Actinomycetota > Actinomycetes > Micromonosporales > Micromonosporaceae > Micromonospora > Micromonospora sp. NPDC093243. The sequence goes on from NZ_JBIVNT010000006.1 coordinate 40,133, forward strand.
GCGGCACCACGATGTGCCGCATGATCTGCAGCGGGCTGGCGCCGAAGACCCGGGCAGACTCCTCGTAGGACGTCGGCGTGGCGTCCATGAAGTCCTTCAGGATGAAGATCGCCGCCGGCAGCAGCCCACCGCTGAGGATCAGGATGACGCCGAGCCGGGAGTCGATCAGGTGCAGCCGGTCGGCCAGCTCGAACAGCGGCACCATGGTGGCGGTGCCGGTGACGATCGAGGAGAGCAGCAGCAGCCCGTAGAGAAGCGCGTCCCGGCCGGGCACCCGGACCCGGCTCAGCGCGTACGCGGCCAGCGCCGCGAACGTCACCACCAGCGCGGCGGTGCCGGCGGCCAGGTAGACCGAGTTGAGCAGCGAGCCGAGCGCGTACGGGTTGTCGAGCAGGGCGCGGAAGTTGTCCAGGGTGAACCGCGGCAGCGAGGCGGTGATCGTCGGGGTGTCGTCGAACGGGGCGGTGGCCAGCCAGAGCAGCGGCAGGGCGAAGAACCCGAGGACGGCGCAGAGGAAGACGTAGCGCGCGATCCGGGCGAGCACGTGTCGGACCACGATGCGCGGCCCGTCGCTCGTCGGCTCGGTCGCGGTCCGCGCCGCGGTCGCGGTGCCGGTCGCGGTGCTCATGCCGGCCCCTCGCTGAGCTCGCTCACGCCGTCTCCTTCCGCCGGCCCAGCATCCGCAGGTAGACCAGGGCGATGACCAGGTTGATCAGCAACATGACGAACGAGATGGCCGCGCCGAAGCCGAGCTCGCCGCCGGAGAGCGCGACCTTGTACACGTAGACCGGGAGGATCTCCGAGCGCTGCTCGGGGCCGCCCGCGGTGATCAGGAACGGTGCGAAGTCGTTGAACGTCCAGAGGCTGATCAGCAGCAGGTTGGTCAGCACGTGCCCGCGGATGCGGGGGAAGACCACGTCGCGTAGCTGCTGCCAGGTGGACGCGCCGGCGAGCCGGGCGGTCTCCAGGTGCGAGCGGGGCACGTTCTCCAGCGCGGCGGCGTAGAGCATCATCGAGAACGCGGTGCCGCGCCAGGTGTTGAACACGATGATCGACAGCATCGGATGGTCGAGCAGCCAGGCGGTACCGGGGATGCCGAGCAGCGTGTTGAGTGTGCCGCCGTCGCGGTCGAGCAGGGCGATCCAGAGGAACGCGACCACCGAGCTGGGCAGGATCCAGGAGAGCAGGACGAACCCCTCGACCAGCCGGCGCAGCGGGCCGCGACGGTCGCGCAGCGCGTAGGCGATGGCGAAGCCGAGCCCGGCCTGGCCGATGACCGCCGAGCCGAGCACGAACTGCAGGGTGAGCAGCAGCGAGTTGCGGAACCGCTCGTCGTCCAGCGCCCGGGTGTAGTTGTCCAGGCCGACGATCTCCGGGTTGGCGGCGGCCAGGCCGGTCAGCCGGTAGTTGGTGACGCCGAGGTAGATCGTCCAGGCGGCCGGCACCACGAGGAAGAGCAGGATCAGCACCATGCTCGGCGTCAGGAACCCGGCGGCCCGGCCCCGGCCCAGCCCGGCGGCGTCGGCGGCGGGGGAGGCGCCCGTGGCCGGGCGCGCTCCCTCCACCACCTGGTCAGGAGGTGACGTTGCCTGGGCCACCGACGAACCCCTCGACCTTCTTCTGGTACGCACCGGCGGCCGCGTCGACACCCTTGCCGGCCGTCGCGTCCGCGGTCGCCTCCTGCAGCGCCACCGACACCTGCGGGTACACCGCCAGCGGCGGCCGGTAGGCGGTGATCGGCAGCACCTTGTCGGTGATGAAGCTCAGCATCGGGTCGCCCGCCAGCACCTCCTTGTTGACGTCCGTACGGGCGGTGATCCGCTTCTCGCCGGCCAGTTCGGCCTTGACCGCCTCGGCCGAGTGCATGAACGACAGCAGCTCCCACGCCTGGGAGGGGAACTTGGAGTTGGGGTTGAGCACCCGCACGCCGCCGCCGGACATGCTGACGAAGTCCTGCCCCCGGATGCCGGCGCCGGGCTGCTTGGCGGGGATCATGGCGTAGCCGACGGCGGTGTCCCGGTCGGCCATCTTGGCGATGCCGCTGGTCGGGTTGACGACGCTGCGCCAGAAGTAGTCACCCTCGCCGAGGATGCCGATCTTCCCGGCGGCGAACTCGGCGAAGGACTTGTCGCGCCCCTTCGCCTCCTGCTGGAGCTTCGGGTCGCCCAGGCCGCCGCCGTAGACCTTCGTGTAGAAGTCGAGTACGTCCTTGACCGGCTGGGTGGCTCCGGCCCACTTGCCGTCGGAGTAGATCTCGCCCCCGGCGCCGGCCAGCAGCGGCAGCGCGCCCTGCATGGAAGTCGCCTCGCCCATCGCCGTACCGGCGTTGATCTGGATCGGCGTCACCCCGGGCAGCGCCTTGAGCTTGGCGCCGGCGTCGAGGATCTCCTGCCAGCTCTTGGGTTGCCACTCGGCGGGCAGGCCGGCCTGGGCGAAGAGCTTCTTGTTGTAGTAGAGGACCCGGCCGTCGGTGCCGAGCGGGATGCCGTAGCGCTTCTCCTCGAACGAACCGAGGCCCTGCACCGTCTCGGGGATCTGCGACCAACCCTCCCAGGAGTCGACCTCGCTCCCGCCCACCTCGGAGAGCGGCTTGAGGTAGCCGGCCTGGACGAGCTCGCCCACCCAGATGCCGTCCAGCGCGATGACGTCCGCACCGCTCTTGGACCGCAGGTCGAGGGCCTGCTTGGTCTTGTACTGCTCGTCGTCGACGCCGCTGGGCACGAAGGTCACCTTCGCGGTGACGCCCTTGGCCTTCTGGGCCTCGACGAACTTCGGGATGACCCACTTCTCGATCCACTCCGCACCGGCGGAGCTCTTGCCGCCCACGATGGAGTTGGCGGCGATGGTGAGGGTGATGTTCTTGGCGTCCTTGCCGGCGGGCTCGGACGAGTCGCCGCACGCGGTGGCGGCGAGGGCAACGGCGGTGAACGCGGCGAGCAAGCCCGCTGCGTGTCTCGGCTTGGCTGACATGGCTGCTTCCCTTCGCAAGGAGAGACTTCGAAGAGACTCGCGGGTCGCCCGCCGGCCGCAGGTCACTCGCCGGCGGTGCTTAGCGGCCACAATGTCATGACAGCCTGACGACGTAAATACCTGTCACTGAAATGAGCGCGAAACATCCATGGTCACCGCTCCGCGACGGTCACCTCGAGGGAGTAGCGGCTGGCCCGGTAGATGTGCGCGCCGTGCTCGACGTAGCGCCCGCGGTCGTCGTACGCGGTGCGGGTCATGGTGAGCAGCGGAGCGCCCCGCCGCTCGCCGAGCATCTGGGCCTCGGCCGAGGTCGCGGCGCGCGCCCCGATCCGCTGGTGTGCGCCACGGACCCGCATGCCGGCGGCCCGCAGGATCGCGTACAGCCCTTTGGCCTGCAACGCGTCCAGGGTGAGCCGGACCAGGTCGGCGGGGAGCCAGTTCTCCATCACCGCGAGCGGTTCGTCGTCGGAGAACCGCAGCCGGCGCAGGTGCCACACCTCGCCACCGGCCGGCACGCCGAGTGCGGCGGCGACGGCGGGCGGGCAGGCGGCGGTGGCCAGCTCCAGCACCGACGTGGACGGTCGCTGACCGGCGCGCAACAGATCGTCGTGCAGGCTGGTGAGCTCCACCGCGCGGCGGACCTCGCCGCGCACCACCTGGGTGCCCACGCCGCGGCGGCGCACGATGAGTCCCTTGTCGACGAGGTGCTGGATGGCCTGCCGCACGGTCGGACGGGACAGCCCGAGCCGGTCGGCGAGCTGCAGCTCGCTGTCCAGCCGGTCGCCGGGTGCCAGCTCGCCGCGCTGGATCGCCGCGGCGAACTGCTCGGCGACCTGGAAGTAGAGCGGGACCGGGCTGCTCCGGTCGACCGCGATCTCGGGGCCGGGCACGGCACCTCCTCGGGTGGGGCGCGCGGATCCGCAGGGGCGGAAGGATGGGCGCCACTGTACCGAAGCGGTCACCGAGCGCAGAGGGCGGATGTCATGACAACACATTGACACAACTCACCGAGCACTGTTACCAATCAGGGACAGCGCTGGCGGGTACGCCGTCGCCGGCCGGGACGAAGGACGCCACATGCTGGATGTGCTCACCATCGGCCGGGTCGGGGTGGACATCTATCCGCTGCAGATCGGTACGCCGCTGGCCGAGGTCGAGACGTTCGGCAGGTTCCTCGGCGGCAGTCCGACCAATGTGGCCGTCGCCGCCAGCCGGCAGGGGCTGCGGGCCGGCGTGATCACCCGGACCGGCGCCGACGCCTTCGCCGACTACGTGCACCGGGCGCTGCGCGACTTCGGCGTCGACGACAGCCAGGTCCACCCGGTCGAGGGGTTGCCGACCCCGGTGACCTTCTGCGAGATCTTCCCGCCGGACCACTTCCCGCTCTGGTTCTACCGCACCCCCACCGCGCCGGACCTGCAGATCCGCCCCGGCGAGCTGGACGCCGAGGCGATCGCCGCGGCCCGGATCTTCTGGCTCACCGGCACCGGCCTCTGCCAGCAGCCGAGTCGCGACGCGCACAACGCCGCGCTCGCGGTCCGCGCCGGACGACCACACACCGTGCTGGACCTGGACTACCGGCCCATGTTCTGGCCTGATCCGGCCACCGCCACGGCGGCCATCGCCGAGGTGCTGCCCCAGGTCACCGTGACCGTCGGCAACCTCGACGAGGTGGAGATCGCGGTCGGCACCCGAGATCCGCAGCGGGCCGCCGAACGGCTGCTCGACCGCGGCCCCCGGCTGGCGGTCGTGAAGCTGGGCCCCGAAGGGGTGCTGGCCAGCACCGGCACCGAGACCGCCCGGGTGCCGCCGGTGCCGGTGCGGGTGGTCAACGGGCTCGGCGCCGGCGACGCGTTCGGCGGCGCGCTCTGTCTGGGGCTGCTGCGCGACTGGCCGCTGGAGCGGACGCTGCGCTTCGCCAACGCCGCCGGCGCGATCGTCGCCTCCCGCCTGGCCTGCTCCGCCGCCATGCCGGACCATGCCGAGACCCTGGCGTTGCTGCGGGACGTCCAGCCGGAACCGGTGCCGTCGAACCCCGCCGTCGGAGGAGAAGACCGGTGAACACCGACTACCAGGCGCTGACCCTCACCCGGGCCCACCGGCCACAGGCGATCGCCGAGGCGGCCGCCGGCCGGGTCCGGCGGCCCTGGCCGGATCACGGGCGGCCGCTGTTCATCATCGCCGCCGACCACCCGGCCCGGGGCGCCCTCGGCGTCCGGGACCGGCCGATGGCCATGGCCGGACGGGCCGACCTGCTCGACCGGCTGCGCCTGGCGCTGTCCCGCCCCGGCGTCGACGGGGTGCTCGGCACCCCGGACGTCCTGGAGGACCTGCTGCTGCTCGGCGCGTTGGAGGACCGGCTGGCGATCGGGTCGATGAACCGCGGCGGCCTCTCCGGTGCCACCTTCGAACTCGACGACCGGTTCACCGCGTACGACGCCGACAGCATCGCCGCGATGCGCTACGACGGCGGCAAGATGCTCTGCCGCATCGACCCGGACGACGCGGGCACCGCCCCCACCCTGCAGGCCTGCGCCCGGGCGGTCACCGCCCTGGCGGCCCACCGGACGGTCGCCCTGGTCGAACCGCTCTGGGTGGCGCGCACCGAGGGCCGGGTCCACGCCGACCTGCGGCCCGAGGCGGTCATCAAGGGCGTCAGCGTCGGTCAGGCGCTCGGCGCCACCTCCGCGTACACCTGGTTGAAGCTGCCGGCGATCGACGAGATGGAGCGGGTGATGGCCGCGACCACCCTGCCGGTCCTGCTGCTCGGTGGCGACCCGGTCGAGGCTCCCGACACGGTCTACGCGAGGTGGGAACGGGCGCTGCGGCTGCCCGGGGTGCGTGGGCTGGTGGTGGGCCGAGCGCTGCTCTATCCGCCGGACGACGACGTGGCCGCCGCCGTGGACGTGGCCGGGTCGCTGCTCCCCGCCGGGCAGGACGCGTGAGGACGGCGGACGCCCACCTGCCGTGGGGCCGCACGGCCCGGACGCCGTGGGCGCTGGAGGTCACCCCCGAGCGGGCCGGATGGACCTCTGCCGGGCTGCGGGTGCTCACCCTGCCGCCGGGCGGCGCGGTCACCTTCGACACCGGTGACGAGGAGATGCTGGTCCTGCCGCTGGCCGGCGCCGCGACCGTGCGGTGCGACGGGGTCCGGTTCGCCCTGACCGGGCGGACGTCGGTCTTCACCGCGGTGACCGACTTCGCCTACCTGCCCCGGGACGCCACCGTCACGGTGCGGGGCGAGGGCCGGTTCGCGCTGCCGTCGGCCCGGGCGACCCGCCGGCTCTCGCCGCGCTACGCCGCCGCCCGCGACGTGCCGGTGGAGTTGCGCGGGGCGGGGCCGGCCAGCCGCCAGGTCAACAACTTCTGCGCCCCGGACGCCTTCGACTGCGACCAACTGGTCGCCGTCGAGGTGCTCACCCCCGGCGGCAACTGGTCGTCGTACCCGCCGCACAAGCACGAGGAGGACCGGGTCCACGACGACGGCCGGGTCGAGGCGGCGCTGGAGGAGATCTACTACTTCGAGGTGGCCGGCGGCGCGCCCGGGGACCCGGCCGGACCGGTCGGCTACCAGCGCGTCTACGGCACCGGGCAGCGCCCGATCGAGGTGCTCGCCGAGGTGCGCGCCGGGGACGTCGTGCTGGTTCCGCACGGCTACCACGGGCCGTCGATGGCTCCGCCCGGCTACCACCTCTACTACCTCAACGTGCTGGCCGGGCCCGGCCGGAACCGGACGATGGCCTGTGTGGACGACCCTCGGCACGGCTGGATCCGGGCGAGCTGGGCCGATCAGCCGGTCGATCCGCGGCTGCCGCTGGCCGGCCCGACGACCCGGGAGGCGTGATGCCCAGACTGACGGTGGCGCAGGCGATCGTGACGTTCCTGGCCCGGCAGTACTCGGAGCGCGACGGGGTGCGCCGCCGGCTGATCCCGGCCTGCTTCGGCATCTTCGGCCACGGCAACGTCGCCGGCATCGGTGAGGCGCTCGCCAGCGCCGAGGTCGACCTGCCGTACCACCTCTGCCGCACCGAGCAGGGCATGGTGCACACCGCGGCCGCGTACGCCCGGATGACCGACCGGTTGAGCACCCTGGCCTGCACCACCTCGATCGGTCCGGGCGCGACGAACCTGGTCACCGGGGCGGCCGGCGCGACCGTCAACCGGCTGCCGGTGCTGCTGCTCCCCGGTGACATCTTCGCCACCCGGGTGGCCAACCCGGTGCTGCAGGAGCTGGAGGATCCACGCTCCTACGACGTGAGTGTCACCGACGCGCTGCGGCCGGTGTCCCGCTACTGGGACCGGATCAACCGTCCCGAGCAGCTGCCGGCGGCACTGCTGGCCGCGATGCGGGTGCTCACCGACCCGGTGGAGACCGGCGCGGTCACCCTGGCGTTGCCGCAGGACGTGCAGGCCGAGGCGTACGACTGGCCGGCGGAGCTGTTCGCCGACCGGGTCTGGCACGTGCCGCGTCCACGTCCGGACGCGGCCGCCGTGGGCCGGGCCGCGGCGGTCGTCACGGCGGCACGGCGGCCGCTGCTCGTCGCCGGGGGCGGGGTGATCTACAGCGGTGCGGGCGAGGCGCTGCGCAGCTTCGCCGAGGCGTACCGGGTGCCGGTGGCGGAGACCCAGGCCGGCACGGGCGCCCTGCCACACGATCATCCGCTGGCGCTCGGCGCGGTCGGGGTCACCGGCACCACGGCGGCGAACGAGATCGCCGCCGGCGCGGATCTGGTGATCGGGGTGGGCACCCGGTACAGCGACTTCACCACCGCCTCCGGCACCCTTTTCGGGGCCGAGACCCGGTTCGTCAACCTCAACATCACCGGCTTCGACGCGGCGAAGCTCTCCGGAGTGCAGCTCGTCGGGGACGCCCGTGAGTGCCTCTCCGCGCTCAACGCCGCCTGCGTCGGATGGGGGAGCGAGCCGGCGTACCGTGCGTCGGTCACCGAACTGAAGGACCGGTGGGCCCGCGTGGTCGAGCGGGCCCGGCACGCGGAGCCGGACGCGCGGCCGACCCAGACCGCGGTCATCGGCGCGGTCAACGACGCCGCCGGTCCGCGGGACGTGGTGGTCTGCGCGGCCGGGTCGATGCCCGGTGACCTGCACCGGCTGTGGCGCAGCGCCGACCCGAAGAGCTACCACGTCGAGTACGGCTACTCGTGCATGGGCTACGAGATCGCCGGGGGGATCGGGGTCAAGCTGGCCGCCCCGGAACGCGAGGTGTTCGTGCTGGTCGGTGACGGCTCCTACCTGATGCTGCCGAGCGAACTGGCCACCGCGGTGGCCGACGGGGTGAAGCTCGTGGTGGTGCTCGTCGACAACCAGGGGTTCGCCTCGATCGGCCGGCTCTCGGAGAGCGTCGGGGCGCGCCGGCTCGGCACCGCCTACCTCGACCGGGGCGGCGCGCCGCTGCCGGTCGACCTCGGGGCCAACGCGGCGAGCCTCGGCGCGGAGCTGATCCGGGTGTCGACCATGACCCAGCTCCGCGCGGCGCTCGCCACCGCGAAGCGGGCGCAGCGAACCACCGTGGTCCACGTGCGGACCGACCGGTTCGAGACCGGCCCGGACGGCGGCGCCTGGTGGGACGTGCCGGTCGCCGAGGTCTCCACCACCGCCGAGGCGCGGAGCGCCCGGGCCGGGTACGAGGCGGGGCGCAAGGACCGACACCCGCACCTGCGCCCGGCCTGAGTGATCCGACGATCGGGGTGGCCGACCCGGTTGCGTTGTCAGCCGCCGCGGGAACCGGTGACCTACCATGCGGGCGTGACGAACGTCGATCGGGTGGCCGCCGCCGTCGCGGTCTGGCAGCAGCAGAGCGTCTGGTCGCGCGCGGCGACGGTGGCGAAGCGCCGGATCGTGCGGGGGCGGCGGGCTCTCGCCGGGTTGACGGCCGCCGCCGCCGTCGCCGGTACCGCCGCCAGCCAGCTCGACGGGGTGTACCAGCCCGCGAGCCGGGCTCTCGCGGTGCTCGCCGGCGCCGCCCTGGCGCTGGTCCCGGTGGTGGCCCGCTCGACGGCACGAGAGGCGGTGCACGCCTGGGCCCGGCTGCGGTCGGTCTCCGAATCGCTCAAGGCAGAGCTCTACCGCTATCTGGCCCGGGTGGCGCCGTTCGTCGGGCCGGATCGCGACGCCGCGCTGCTGCGCCGGCTCGACACGCTTCTGGACGACGCCGGTGACCTCGCCGGGCTGGTCGTCGACTTCGAGCCGGCCGAGCGGCCGTTGCCCGCGGTCTCCGACGTGCCGTCCTACCTGACCCATCGGCTCGTGGGGCAGGTGGAGGGCTACTACCTGCCGGGTGCCCGGCAGATGGCCCGGCGGGCCAGCCGCATTCGTACGGCGACCACCGCGCTGACCGCCGCCGGGGCGGTGTTGTCCGCCGTGGTCGGAGTGCTCGGCGACGGCCTCGGGCTGGCCGCGTGGGTCGGCGTCGTCGCCACGGTGACGACGGCGCTGGTCGGCTACGGCGCGGCCCAGCAGTTCGAGCACCAGCAGATCGAGTACGCGCGCACCGCCGACCAGTTGTCCCGGCTGGCCCGCATCCGACGCGACGGGCACGGGTGGACCGACGACGCGGCGTTCGTGGCGGAAGTCGAGCGGATCATCTCACTGTCCAATGAGGCCTGGATGGCCAGAACCCTTGAAGAAGATGGCTCACAGCAGCACTGACGTTACCGGCAGTGCGGTAGAGTCATCGACAGTTGTGTGGGTCGCCAGCGAGGCCGACTCCCTCTGACCCACCAAGTCCGATGGGGGGCTCACGTGGATCGCAACGCAGGCCGGTCGACGAAGACCACCGCACCGCTGGATGATCTCCGGCAAACTCCGCTCGGCGAGATCTCACTTGTCCGCGCCCGACTCGTGGCGCTGTCCGACACCCGCCCAGTCGATCGGCCGGCACGCGTCGATGTCGCGGCCTTCGGTGCTTCGATCTGATCCGGGTGAGACGGCAGCCTCTGGGACAAGCGCACCGGCTGGCGCCCTGAGTCAGTACGTAATCAAGATCGTCAGCCGGTGCGACCTCTCCTGCGACCACTGCTACGTCTACGAACACCCCGATCAGAGCTGGCGCCGACAGCCGCGCACGATGGCTCCGGCGACCGTGACTGCCGCTGCCCGGCGGATCGCCGAGCACGCGAGCACGCGCCGGCTCGGCGCGGTGCGGGTGGTGCTGCACGGGGGCGAGCCGCTGCTCGCCGGGGCCGCCGGGCTCGCCGCCATCGCGGCCGAGCTGCGCCGGCAACTCGACCCGGTGACCCATCTGGATCTACGCATGCAGTCCAACGGTGTGCTGCTCACCGAGGAGATCGCCGAGGTGCTGGTCCGCTACGGCGTCAAGGTCGGCATCTCCCTCGACGGTGATCGCGCGGCCAACGACCGGCACCGGCGCTACGCCAATGGCGCGAGCAGCCACACCTCGGTGCTGCGGGCGCTCGCGCTGCTGCGCCGCCCGGAATACCGGCCGGCCTACGCCGGCATCCTCTGCACCGTCGACCTGGCCAACGACCCGATCGAGGTCTACCAGGCGCTGCTGGCCGAGGACCCGCCGCACATCGACTTCCTGTTGCCGCACGCCAACTGGGACCGGCCGCCGCCGCGCCCGGACGGCGTCGCGACCCCGTACGGCGACTGGTTGCTCGCCGTGCACCGGCGCTGGACCGCGGACGGCTGTCCCGTGCCGATCCGGATGCTGGACTCGCTGCACTCCATCGCTGCCGGCGGTGCCAGCCGGACCGAAGCAGTGGGGCTGGACGCCGCCGACCTCGCCGTGATCGAGACCGACGGCAGCTACGAGCAGGTCGACTCGCTGAAGACGGCCTTCGACGGCGCTCCGGCAACCGGGCTGGACATCTTCGCCGACCGGATCGACGACGTCGCCGCCCATCCGATGATCGCCGTCCGGCAGGCGGGGCTGGCCGGCCTCAGCGCCACCTGTCAGTCCTGCCCGGTGGTCCGGCAGTGCGGCGGCGGTCTCTTCGCGCACCGCTACCGCACGGGCAGCGGCTTCGACAACCCGTCGGTCTACTGCCGCGACCTCACACACCTCATCCGGTTGATGGGGGCCCCGGCCGGCCCGGCGCCCCGAGCCGCCGGCTCCGACGGTCCGGGGCGCGCCGACGCCGGCGCGGACGCCTTGGACCCCACGGTCCTCGACGACCTCGGCACCGGCCAGGGCAGCGATGACTCGGTCGACCAGCTCGCCGCGATCCACCTGGCGAAGACCCGGGCGCTGCTGGTCGCGCTCAGCCCGGCCATGGCCGAACTACCGGTCGCCGCGGCCGGCTGGGCCGTGCTGGTCGGGCTCGACGTCACCGCGCCGGAGGCCGTGCGGGACGTGCTCGGCCACCCGTTCGTCCGCCGTTGGGCTCATCGGTGCCAGGACCGCCCGACCCCGGTCCACCTCGGACATGCCGCCGCGGTCGCCGCAGCCGCGGCGATCCGGGCCGGCGCCTCCGCCGAACTCGTCGTGCCGGCTCCCGGCGGGGTGCTCAGCCTGCCCACTCTCGGCACGCTCCCCCTCCCGGGCACGGACGCCGCCATGGTGTCCGTCGACGCGGACGGGTTCCGCGTCCGCGTCGGCGACGACGTCATCACGGTGCGGCCCGACACGGCCGAGCACCCACCGGGCTGGCGGCCGGCCCGGCGGATGCCGCTCGAGGGTTCATCGCTGCTGATCGAGGACGCCGACCCCTACCGGGACTGCTACCAGGACCTGGCGGTGACACCCCGACTGACCGCGGCGGAGGCCGTCGGGTGGGTACGCCAGGTGGGCCGCGCGCTCCAGCGGATCGACGCCGAGGCCCCCGGCTACGCCCCCGGCATGCGGGCGGTGCTACGCGCCGTGGTGCCGCTGCGCCCCGACCGGGGCGGTCGGCAGCGCAGCGCCGCGGCGGCGACGGCCTTCGGCGCCGTCGCCGTCACGCCAACACCCGACGAAGCCGCCCTCGCGGTGCTGCTGGTGCACGAGGTGCAGCACTTGAAGCTCAACGGCGTGCTCGACGTCTGCGAACTGGTCGACCGGCGCGACACCCGCCGGCTCGTCGTGCCGTGGCGGGACGACCCCCGCCCCGTGGACGGCGTGCTGCACGGCACCTACGCCCACCTGGCGGTGGCCGACGTGTGGCGCCGCCGTGCGGGCGCCGCGGCCGGCGCTCACTTCCGTCGCTACCGGAACTGGACCGACGGGGCGCTGGACGCGCTGCTCGGCCTGGGGGCGTTGACGGCGGCGGGGGAGCGGTTCGCGCGGCAAATGCGCGCGACGGTGGACCGCTGGGCATGACCGCGCGGCCGGTCGGCCGGGTCGAGCTGGCCGCCGGGCTGCGGGCGGTGGGGCTCGGCGCCGGCGCGATCGTTCTGGTGCACTGCTCGCTGTCGCGTATCGGACCCGTCGCCGGCGGTCCGGCGACCCTGCTTGCCGCGATGCGCGAGGTGCTGGGTGACGCCGGGACGATCGTGGTACCCACCCAGACCGCCTTCAACTCGATCACCTCGCCGGCCTTTCGCGCGGCGACCGCGGGCCTGAGCACGCGGCAGGCGGCGCGGGTGGAGGCCGGCATCCCGCCGTTCCACCCGGCGCGCAGTCCCGCCGAAGGCATGGGGGTGCTGGCCGAGCACGTGCGGCGGCAGCCGGGAGCGGTGCGCAGCGGGCACCCGCAGACCTCGTTCGCCGCGCTGGGCCCGGCGGCGGCGCGGCTGACCGCCGTGCACGACCTGGACTGCCACCTGGGCGAACGGTCCCCGCTCGGCGCGCTCTACGCCGCCGACGCCCTCGTCCTGCTGCTCGGCGTCGACTACGCCGCCTGTACGGCGTTCCACCTCGCCGAGTACCGCCTGCCCCAGCCGGCCGCCCAGCGGCCGTACCGCTGCTATGTCCTGGACAGCTCCGGTCGTCGGGCCCGGCGCGACTTCCTCGCCCTCGACCTCGACGACTCCGACTTTCCACGGATCGGCGCGGCGCTGGAGCGCCTGCCGGTCGTCCGGCGCGGTGCGCTGGGCGGCGGCACCTGCCGTGCCGTCCGGATGCGACCCGCCGTCGACTTCGCCGGCCGCTGGATGTGCCGGCACCGGGCCGGACAGTGAGGGCGGCCCGGGCATTGCCGCGGCCGATAATGTAGTGAGGGTGACTGTGTCCTCAGGGGACGGGAGCGGCGGGTGACCGAGGAAGAGTACCGGGTCGACCCACGGGCGCCCGTGTTCTTCCTCAGTTACGCCCGGGCGAAACAGCGCCCCGGCGAGCCCCCGCGGGACGCCAACCAGAAGGTCTTCCAGCTCTACGTCGACCTCTCCGACCACGTCGCCGAGCTGCTCGGGCTGCCGGCCGGCAGCACGGCCGGCTTCCTGGACCGGCTCCTCGACGGCGGTCAGCTGTGGACCGACGATCTCGCCTTCGCCGCCGGCCACTGCCAGGTCTTCATCCCGCTGATCTCCCCGCAGTACCTGAGCAGCGCCTGGTGCGCCCGGGAGTGGAACGCGTTCGTGCATCGCCGCGAGATCCGACGTCCGGACGCCCGGCCGACCCCCGGTGAACGGCCGATCATCCCGGTCAACTGGTCGGTGATGGGCCGCCGACGCCGGCTGCCGGCGGCGATCGGGCATCGGCAGATGTTCTCCCCGACCGGCCTTCCTCCGGAGATCGCGCCGCAATACCAGCAGGAAGGCATCTACGGCCTGCTCAGCCTCGGCCGCAACGGCAAGGACGCCTACGACGCGGTGGTGTGGCGGTTGGCGCAGCGGGTCGTCCGCGCGGTGGACACGCACTGGGTGCAGCCGTACGTGTCGGACATCGAGGAACTCGGCGACGAGTTCGAGGAGGCCGGGGATGAGCTGGACTGACACCGCCCCGACCGTCGCCGGACGGGAGACGTACTTCTTTCTCAGCTACGCCCACTCCGTGCCGCTCTCCGCCGCGGCCCGCCCGGACACCGACTACTGGGTCACCCGCTTCTTCCACGACCTCAACGCCGCCGTGCAGCGCGGCGCACGCCGCACCGGCGATCTCGACATCGGCTTCTTCGACGGGCTCGTCGCGCCCGGCGCGGACCTCAAGCAGGCGCTCACCGACGCGCTCAGCCTCGCGCACGTCTTCGTGCCGCTCTACTCGCCGAACTACTTCAGCAACGCCTGGGCGGTCGGCGAGCGGGCCTCCTTCCGATCCCGGCTGGACCGGCTGCGCCCGGCCGAGACGGACGGGCACGTCCTGCCGGTGTTGTGGATCCCCTTCCCGCCCTGGGACGACCGGCCGGAGATGGCCGAGGCGCTGGAGCTGGTCGGCGGCCCGGCCGAGTACGCCGAGAACGGGCTGCGGGCGCTGTGCAAGCTCAGCGCGTACCGGCGGCAGTACGACGAGGTCCTCGACATGTTGGCCGAGCGGATCATCGCGGTGACCGAGACCGCGCCGCTGCGCCGGTCCCGGGCCGCACCGCTGACCGCCGCGCCGACGGAGGAGCCCGGCGAAGCCGCGTTGGTCGTCGCCGCGCTCGCCGGCGAGGACGGGCGGCAGTGGCGACCGTTCGGGGCGCAGCACGCGTTGGCCATCGCCGACTACGTCGCCGCGACCGCTCAGCGGCTGGGGCTGCCCACCCGGGTCGTCGAGTTCGGCGCGGCGCGCGAGCGGGCCCCGGACAGCCCGACCGTCCTGCTGATCGACGCCGGCCTGGGGTTGTCCGCGGTGCGCGCCGCCGTCGCCGGGCTGCCGCGTTGGGTGGTGCCGCTGGTGGTGGCCGGGCCGGGCGAGGCGGCGGAGGAGATCGTCGCCGCCCTGCGCGTCGCCCGGTTCCCGGAGGCACGACCGGTACACGGGGTGGACGAGTTCGAACACAGCGCGCCACTGCTGGTGATCGAGGCCCGCAAACAGTTCCTGCGACATGGACCGCTCTACCCTCAGGACGGCCCGAGCGTGCCCCGACCGAGCCTGCGGCCGACCGACGCGACCGACGTGCGGCGACGACGAGAAGAGGACCGATGACACAGCAGCGAGACGGTCAGGTGGTCACCTTCTACTCGTACAAGGGCGGCACCGGGCGGACCATGGCCCTGGCCAACACGGCGTGGATCCTGGCTGCGAACGGTCAGCGGGTGCTGGTCGCCGACTGGGACCTCGAGTCGCCCGGCCTGCACAAGTTCTTCGCGCCGTTCCTCGACGCCGACCAGGTCGCCTCCACCGGCGGCGTGATGGACCTGATCCTCGAGTACGAGTGGGCGAACCTCAAGCAGCGCCGCCAGGCCCAGGAGGCCGACGGTCCGCAGGAGGTGGAGACCCGGCCCGGCGACTGGCACCGACACCTGGCCAAGGTGCAGAAGTACGCCTTCTCGGTGGGCTGGGAGTTCCCCGGCGGCGGCAGCCTCGACCTGCTGCTGGCGGGCAAGCACAACCCGGACTACGCCACCAACGTGACCGGCCTGAACTGGGACAACTTCTACAACCGGCTCGGTGGCGGCCTCTTCTTCGATGCCCTGCGCGAGGACATGAAGCGGCACTACGACTACACCCTTATCGACAGCCGCACGGGCATCAGCGACGTCGCCGAGATCTGCACCATCCACCTGCCGGACGTGCTGGTGGACTGCTTCACCCTGAGCGACCAGGGCATCGACGGCGCCGCGACGGTGGCCAGCCGGGTCCGCGGCTACGAGGGGCGGCGGGCCCGCCGGGTGCTGCCGGTGCCGATGCGGGTCGACGAGGGGGAGAAGGGCAAGGCCGACGCCGGTCGGGCGGTGGCGATGCAGCGGTTCGCCGGGCTGCCGGGCGGCATGACCGAGGCCGAACGGCGGGAGTACTGGCTCACCGTCGAGGTGCCGTACCGGGCCTATTACGCCTACGAGGAGACCCTGGCGACCTTCGCGGACGTGCCGGGCGGCCGGACCACCCTGCTCTCCGCGTACGAGACGTTGACCAGCCACATCACCGGTGGGCGGATCTCCGTGTTGCCCCGGGTCGACGAGGCGCTGCGCCGGCGGGTCGTGGCCCGCTTCGAGCGCAAGCCCGCGATCGCCGACGAGCTGGTCGTGGTGCGCCACGTCCCGGAGGACCAGGCCTGGGCGGAGTGGGTGCAGGCGGCGCTCACCGCGGTCGACCTGCGGGTGGTGACCGCGGCGGTGGACGAGACGGAGCCGGCGCGGGCGGGGACGGTCACCCGGGACCTCACCCTGGTCTCCCGCTCCTACCAGGCCGCCCACGGGGAGCCCGCCGACTCCCGCTCGGCCGGCTCGGCCGGCCCGCTGACGGTCTACGTGGACGGTACGACGCCCTCGCCGGACCTGCCGATCGGGGCCTGGGTCTCGCTGCACGAGGTCGCCGCCGAGGAGGCGGTCGAGCGGTTGGTGCAGCTGCTCGGGGTGACCGCGCCCGCGCGGAGCGGCGCCGCGTCGGTGGTGCGGACCGCCCGCTATCCCGGGGCCCGGCCGCTGGTGTTCAACCCGCCGAGCCGCAACACCCGGTTCACCGGGCGGGAGCAGTTGCTGCGCACGCTTCGTGACGAGCTGCGGGCCGGCGGGAACGAGGGAACCCCGGTGGCGCTGCGCGGCGGTCCCGGCATCGGCAAGACCCAGCTGGCCATCGAGTACGCCCACCGGTTCCGGGGCGCGTACGACATCATCTGGTGGGTGCAGGCCGACCCGCCGCAGTTCGTCGACGTGCGGGTGGCCGACCTCGGCGAGGAGCTGGGGCTGCCCCGGCAGCAGACCATCCCGGAGATGACCCGGGCGGTGCGGCAGCGGCTGAGCCGGCCGGAGCGACGCGCCGACGGCGGGGTGCCCGAGCAGTGGCTGCTGGTCTTCGACAACGTCGACCAGTACGAGCACGTACGCGACTACCTCCCGCAGGGCTCGGGACACGTGCTGGTCACCACCCGGAACCCGGAGTGGGGCGACCTGGCCCGCGGGGTGGACGTGGAGGCGTTCCAGCGGGCGGAGAGCGTGGCGCACCTACGGTCCCGGATCGGCGAACGGTCGATCACCGTCGCCGAGGCCGAGCAGGTCGCCGAGGCGGTCGAGAACGTGCCCATCTTCGTGGCGATGGCGGGCGCCTGGTTGGCCGACACCGGCACGCCGATCCCCGACTACCTGACGAGTCTGGAACGCGGCGGGCCGACCGAGGACGTCTGGGACATCTCGCTGCAACGGCTGCGGGAGGGCTCCGCGGGCGCGTACCGGCTACTGCAACTGGCGTCGGTGCTCGCTCCGGAGATCTCACTGGAGCTGCTCTACAGCGACGAGGTCGCGAAGGTCATCGCCGACCATGACCCGATGGTCGCGGCGCGGGTGGCCGACCGGGTCTCCGAGCGTGACATCGCCGCGGCGCTGGTGCAGCGAATCAACCGGCTGGCGCTGGTGAAGCTCGACCTGCACGCGCAGCAGGTGCTGGTGCACCGCCTGCTGCAGGCGGCGTTGCGGGCCCGGATGTCCGACGAGGAGCTGGCCGGTGTGAAGCACGATGTGCACCGGATCCTCGCCGGGGCCCGGCCCTCGGGCGAGGTCGAGGACGCGTCCGTCGAGCAGCGGCTACGCCTGCTCTGGCCGCACCTCGACGGGGCGGATGCCCTCTCCTCGTCCGACGACGACGTCCGCCAGCTGATCGTCGACCGGGTCCGCTACATCTACCTCAACGGCGGTTACGCCCAGGGCGCCCGGTACGCCGAGCAGGCCGACGTGGCGTGGTCGCGGCTGCTGGCCCAGCTGGCTCCGGACACGCCGGCGCACCGGGCGTTGCAGGTGCAGCTGTTGCACCTGCGGTTCAACCGGGCCAACCTGCTGCGCAGCCTCGGCGAGTTCGAGCAGGCCCGCCGGCTCAACGAGGAGACGCTGAGCGCCCAGGAGAAGCTGATCGGTTCGACTCACCCGTACACCCTGATGACGGCCGGCGGCTACGGCGGTGACCTGCGGGCCATCGGCCGCTACCAGGAAGCCCTGGAGCGGGACCTGCGCACCTACTCCGCCTCGGTCGACGTGTTCGGCGAGGACCACCGCCGTACGCTGACCGCCGCGAACAACCTGGCCGCGTCCTACCGGCTGACCGGCGACATCCAGCGGGCCCTCGACACCGACGAGAGCACCTACCGCCGGCTGCGGGTGGTACTCGGCCCGGGCCACCTGCGCACCCTGCTGACGGCCAACAACCTGGGCCGGGACCTGCGGGAGGCCGGTGACTACGAGGCCTCGGCGACGTTGCTGCAGACGGTGGTCGCCGGCTACCGCGACCTCTTCGGCGACCGGTCCCGCAACGTGCTGACGGCGCAGACCAATCTCGCGGCGTCGCTGCGCGGCACCGGCGAGATCGCCGAGGGCGCCCGGCTGCTCGACGACGCCTACGAGGACCTGCTCGCCGGTTTCGGCCCGATGAACCCGGACACGCTGTTCAGCCGGCTGAGCCGGGCGGCGAACCTCATGCTCCAGGGGGAGCGGGAGCACGCCCGCAGGGAGCTCATCGAGGCCGAGGAGCAGTTCGTCGAGGTGTTCGGCGACGGGCATCCGTACGTGCTGGTGTGTCGCAACAATCTCAGCGTGGCGATGTGGGACCACGGCGAGGTGGGACCGGCTCGCGAGCTGGCCGCGGTCACCGCGACGGCGTTGGCGGCGGCGCTGGGCGACATCCATCCGCTGACCATGGCGGCGGCCAACAACGTGGCGGTCTTCGCGATCCTCTCCGGGGAGTTGGAGACCGGGCGTGACCAGTTGCGGGTCGTCGTCGGCCGGCTGCGGGAGGTGCTCGGCGAGGATCACCCCGACGCCCTGCGTGGGCTGGGCAACCTGGTGATCGCTGAGCAGGCGGCGTCCGGCGCGACCGGCAGCATCGAGCGGATGCGGCTGGCGGACCGACTCGCGAACCGGATCGGTCAGCACCACCCGAGTGTGGTCAACCTGCGGGAGGGACGTTACGTGCGACGGGTGCTCGACCCGCACCCCTACTGACCGGGGCGGGCGCCGATGAGGACGTCTCGGCTCGCCGTCGCGTCGTCGACGGTGAGCCAGCGCAGGATGCGCGGTAGCTCCTTCATCGCGTCGAAGTGTGCCGCGCCGGGCTGCACCTCGATCTCGGCCCCGGGAATCCGGGTGGCGAGCCACCGCGTGTGGCTGACCGGTGCGAAGGTGTCCTCGGCGCCGTGCCAGAGCCGGACCTGGGTCGCCGCGGTGTCGATCATGCGTGGATCGAACTTCCAGTCGCGGCGCAACGCCAGCACATCGTCGATCCACCCGTAGGGCCCGGCCCGGAGCGCTTCCTCATAGGTGTCGGTGATCAACCGCCGTAGCGCCGCGTCGTTGATCACGCGGCGGTCCGCCGCGGTCATCTCCGCCATGACGTCCTCGAGCAGCCGCCGGGGGTCTTCACTGGCCCGCTCGGCTCGGCGGCGGATCTCCTCCACCAGACCGGCGGTGTCGCCGCCGTTGCCACCGAAACCGTTGACGTTGTCGGCGTTCATGCCCGAGTACCAGTCCAGCTCGCCCGCGTTGGACGGGGCGAACCCGACCAGCGCCGCGACCCGGGAGACCCGGTGCCGCAGCCGGGCGTCGGCCGCGCAGGCCAGCGCGTGCGGGCCGCCACCGGAGCGACCGGCGACCGCGAACCGGGTCAGCGCCAGTTGGTCGGCGATCACCTCGACGTCTGCCGCGGCGTCGGCCACCGTCCGGCCCTCGGATCGGTCGGAGTCGCCGTAGCCGGGGCGGTCGTAGGTGATCAGCCGGACCCCGAGACGGTGCAGGACGATGCCCCGTGGCTTCGGCCCCCGCCGGCTGCCCGGCGTGCCGTGCATGAGGAAGACCGGGTAGCCGTCCGGCGCGCCAGAGACCTCGAACGCCACCCGCGAGCTGTCCGCGCGATAGGCGAATCCGGTCCCCGGTTCCCCTTCTCGGGCCACCCCAGCCTGCCTTCCGATGTTGCCACCAGCGAGTATCCGTCACGTCGGCACAGAGCGAAGGTGAATGATCGGCGGTGAACGACCTCACTCGATGGTGAGCCTAACGGTCGGGTCGGGCGGGCCGCTATCCGCTGTGGGGACAACGCGCCGGATCTGTCGGAAAGGACAGTCTCCGGGCACTCCGGGTGAAACTTCCAGCTGCGAGCATTGATCGAACTCGGTCGAGGCCGGTTCGAGTGGGCGGATGCGGCCGATGGTCAACGGCCCCGCAGAGGATTGACAGTTCACGTTGTGACACCTGAGGATTGCCTCAGTACACCGACCGTCACCGGAGCACCTCCGTCACCACCGTTCGACGCCCCGCAATTCGGCGATGCGGGCCAGGTCGAGGCGACGGAGCCGGACGACATCACCTTCCCTATCTCACCGTGTCGCGCGCCCGGTTGCCGCAACGACCGCGCGCGACCCAACGGATGGAGCCGCGTACCCCGGGCGTGCCCCTCGGCCATCTCCTGCGGCCATCAGGCCGAGTAGCCAGAAGGGCAGACATCACATGCCGAAACCCCTACCTGCGCGGTGGCGACGCCGCCTTCCGGTCCCGACGGCGCTGGCCGCCACCATGGCCATCGTGCTGCTGGTCAGCCCGGCCTCGGCGACCGGGCCGGACGCCGCCGTGCCGGCCGACTCCGGTCCGGTCGCCGGTGAGCCGGCGAACGTCGTGGAGGTGCTGCTCGCCGGCACCGCGGAGCTGGACGCGCTGGTCGCCACCGGCGTCGACCTCGACCACCACGTCGAGCGTTCGGAGAACGGCGTGGTCGCGCACGCGGTGATCACGCCGAGCGAAGCCGCCCGACTGACCGCCGCCGGCTTCACCCTCGGCGAGATCCTGCACCGCCCCGAGGATGCCCGGGCCCGGGTCGAGGAGCGGGATTCGACCATCACCGCGCACCTCGCCGAGAACCGGGAGTTCGCCGCCGCCGCGGCCGACCCGACCGCGCCGGACGTCTCCGACGTCAAGATCATCCGTGCGGACTACTACACCTCCGGGACCAGCCAGGTCCTCTCCGTCGAGGCGAAGTGGGCGCAGGGCCAGACGGCCAGCAACACGCTCACCGTCGAGCGGGACAGCGGGCCGGGCACCGCGATCGGCTCCGGCGGTACGCAGACCATCTCCCGCTTCGTCGACGCCGGCGTCTACCTCTACCACCGCGGCGCCTCGGCGGTGACCAGCCGGCCGGACCGGATCCGGATCACCAGCCCCACCGGTGACGTCGCCGAGGTCAAGGTGCAGGAGTGGCTGCCCACCCCGGAGACCAGCCCGGAGGGGCCGGGCTACCAGAAGGACTTCGTCACCAGCTACCTCACCCCGACCGAGCTGTACGCGCGGATCCACCAGCTCGCCGCCGAGTTCCCCAATCTGGCCGAGATCGTCGAGCTGCCGTACAAGACCAACGGCTACCGGCGGCACGCCCAGGCCGTCCTCGGCAGCGCCAACGCCAGCCGGGTCGCGGTGGACTCCCTGGCGTGGGGGCACCAGGGTGGCAACGACGTCTCGGTGGAGCTGGCGAACCCCGGCACCGGCAACTCGGCGCTGGCGGTGACCGTGAGCGGCACGGCCATCCGGGTGTCCCTCGGCACCAACGGTGCGGGCACGGTGACCAGCACCGCGGCCGAGGTCGTCGCGGCGCTCAACGCCGCGGCCGGGTCGCTGGTCAAGGCGTACACCTATCGCGGCAGCCCAGGTGACGGCGTGGTCGCGCCGGCGGCGCGTACCGCGCTCACCGACGACCTGAGCGCGCCGGCCTCGGTCTCCCGCGAGCCGCATCCGGTGTACGCGATCCGGATCGGCAAGGTCCGGGACGGTTCGAAGCCGGGGGTGCTCGCCTACGCGCAGGAGCACGCCCGGGAGTGGGTGCCGCCGCTGGTCACCGTCGAGACCGCTGAGCGGTTGCTGCGCAACTACGCGCACGACGGGCAGACCAAGCAGCTGCTGAACAACCTGGACATCTGGATCGCCCCGTCGGTCAACCCGGACGGTGGTCACTACTCGTTCTACGACTTCAACTCGCAGCGCAAGAACATGACCAACCACTGCCCGTCGACCGGAGCCGCTGACTTCCTCGGCCGGGACTCGTGGGGCGTCGACAACAACCGCAACTACACCGAGTACAGCCTCTTCGACGGGTACTCGGGCGCGTCGAGCAGCTGCACCAGCGGCACCTACGCCGGGCCGAGCGAGCTCTCCGAGCCGGAGAACCGCAACCTCGACTGGCTGGCCGCTCGACCCAACATCAAGTTCTCGATGAACCTGCACTCCTCCGGGAACTACTTCATGTGGTCGCCGGGCGCGTACGCCCTGCCGGACCGGATCTCGGCGCCGCGGCCGACGCTGGCCGAGGAGTCGGCCTTCTGGGGCGCGTCCTCGCGCATCCTGACCGCCATCAAGCAGCACCGGAACATGGCGGTCACTCCGGCGCGCACCGGCCCGATCTCCGACGTGCTCTACTCGGCGGCGGGCAACTCCGGCGACATGCTCTGGTACAAGTACGGCATCTACGCCTGGAACTTCGAGGTCGGCACGTCCTTCCAACCGGACTGGGAGGAGGCGCACTCCGAGGCGATGGAGTTCGCCAACGGCCTGGTCGAGCTGATGCGGGTGGCCCGGGACTTCGCCAAGGACCGGACCCGCCCGGGGAGCACCCTCACGGTCGCCCCCAGCTCGACCCCCGGCATGGTGAACGTGACCTTCGGCGTCTCCGAGCCCGCTTCGGTCTTCTACACCCTCGACGGCGCCGCGCCGACGTACTCGTCGGCGCTCTACGGCTCGGCGGGCATCCGGGAGGGCGGGGAGACCCTCACCGTCCCGGCCGGCACCCGGATCAACTGGTTCTCGGTCGACTCGGCCGGCAACGTGGAGAACAACTACAAGCCGGACGGCAACGGCAAGAACTACCGCAAGGGCCAGGCGGTCCTGCCGACCGGCTGACCGATCACGGCAGCCGGTGACGGCCGCGGTGCGTTCGGCACCGCGGCCGTCACCGGTCAGCGCAGAAACCCGGCCATCGTCTCCACGAACCACTGCGGATCGTCGAGCCACGGATAGTGCCCGGCGCCCGGCTGCACCGTCAGTTCGGCCCGCGGGAACAGGCCGGCGTACTCGGCGGCGCGCTTCGGCGGGAGCGCGACGTCGTACTCTCCGGCGAGCAGCAGGACCGGCGCCTGGAGGTGACCGAGGGCGGACCTGACGGCCGGCGGGTCGACGGCGCCGGCCGAGTAGTAGACGGCGGCCGCGTCGTCGTTGCGCTGCTCGACCTCCCCGGCGACCCGGGCCTGGCGGGCGGCGTCCCACCGACCGTGGGTGAACGGGGTGATGGCCTCCCAGTCGCCGGCGGTGGGCTGGCCCGACCAGATCCGTTCGAAGGCGGCGAAGGCCGCCGGGAACCAGGGCTCTCCCTGCCGCAGCTCGGCCAGCTCACGGCGATCGAGGTCGCCGACCTCCACGCCGACCGCCCGCGGGCTGGGCGTGATCAGCGCGAGACGACCGACGCGGTCGGAATGCCGGGCGGCGTACAGCAGGGCGAGCGTCGCGCCGGCCGAGTGCGCGGCCAGGTCGAGCCGGTCCAGCCCGAGGTGCAGCCGCAGCGCCTCGACATCCTCGACCTGCCGGTCGCACCGATAACTCGCCGGGTCCGCCGGGACGGCGGACTCCCCGGTGCCGCGCAGATCCAGCAGCACCAGCGAGCGATGCGCGGACAACCCGCCCAGGTCGCCGAGGTACGCCGAAGCCTGCATCGGCCCGCCGGGCAGGCAGATCAGCGGATCCCCCTCACCGGTCCGGTGATACGCGAGCCGGGTGCCGTCCGCGCCGTCGAAGGTGGCCATCCGGGGATCATAGGCTCGGAGAACGGCCTCGGCGCTCCCGCTGCGCCGTCCGCCGCCCGACGAGTGCGCCGGAGGGCGACGACCACCGGGGACCCTTCAGCGGGAAGGGCCACCTCCCGTCTCCGGAAGGTGGCCCTCGCACAGCGCGGTCTACCGGTCGGTCACCCCAGCCGGCAGGAGGCGAGTACGCCGACCACGCCGACCCCGGTCGGCTTGGGCGGCAGCTTGGTCGACGCCGCCGGGCAGCGGGGCACGGTGAGGTCGTAGACACCCCGGCCGAACGTCGCCGCGGTGAGCTGCCGGGTCGGCTCGTGGTAGCGCAGGTACATCACGGCCGCCTGCGGCAGGTTGGTGCCCAGCGCCGCCCACTCGCCGCCGTTCCACGCCGACATGAACACCCCGACGTCGGTGCCGACCAGCAGCAGGCCGTCGGCGGTCGGCACCACGAAGTTGACCGGCGCGTCGGGCAGGCCCCGGCCGATGTCCTTCCAGGTACGGCCGCCGTCGCGGGTCATCATCACGTGCGGCCGGTCGCTGCCGGACCGGAAGCCGGAGAAGGTGGCGTAGGCGATGTTCTCGTCGGCCGGGTTCACCGCCACCCGCGTCACCCAGGTGCCGGGCAGCTGCGCCGGGTCGACCTGGTGCCAGTTCTGCCCCAGGTCGTCGGTCCACCACAGCTTTCCGTCGTCGGTGCCGACGTAGAGCGTGTTGCCGTCGGTGGGCGCGGCGGCGATCGTGGTGATCGTGCCCCACGGGTAGCCGGACGGATCGTTCGGGCCGCCGCCGGTGAGATCCGGGCTGATCGGCGTCCAGGTGCGGCCGTTGTCCGTCGACCGGTTGACGATGTTCCCGGCGTAGTACATGACGTTCGGGTCGCTCGGGTCGAACTGCAGCGGCGTCAGCCAGTTGCGTCGCTGCGAGGTCGTCTGACCGGTGCCGATGGTCTGCCGGGGAGTGCCGCCGGAGTTCTCCGACCGGTAGCACGAACCGTACTGGCTGCAGCCGAAGACGATGTTCGAGGCGTCCGGATGGATGATCACCTGGAGGCCGTCGCCGCAGCCGATCGCGTTCCACGGGCCACCGACGCCGTTGTAGCCGCGGTTGCAGCCGTTGTCCTGCGCGCCGCCCACCTTCAGCACCGGATCGGTCTGCGCCACGTCCACCGTGTAGAACTGGGTGTACGGCTCGTAGGTGGCCTTCACCCAGCCGCTCGCCCCGTTGACCTCGGAACGGTAGAAGCCGCCGTCGTTGCCCAGGTAGACCCGGCCGGGCGTCTTCGGATCCCAGCGCATCGTGTGCTGGTCGGCGTGCACCCCGCTGACGGAGGAGAAGCTCTGCGCCCCGTTCGTCGAGCGCATCAGGTTGACCCCGGTGAGGAAGACGTGATCGGCGTCTCCGGGGTCGACGAAGAGCTTGCCGAACCACCAGCTGAACGTGGACTGGGACGCCTGAGCGGCGGTGACCGGCGTCTGCGCCCAGGTGTCACCGCCGTCGTCGGAGCGGTAGAAGGCGCGGAACGGGCCGAGCGCCGTGCCGACGTACGCGTACAGCCGCTGGGGGTTGTTCGGCGCGACGGCGATGCCCCAGCGGCCCTGGTCGGCGTCGGTGGGCAGACCGTTGGTCATCCGCACCCAGGTCCGGCCGCCGTCATCAGAACGCCAGAGGCTGGAGCCGGGACCGCCGTAGGTGCGCTGGTGCGGCTCGCGCAGGTGGTCCCACATCGCCGCGTACACCCGTTGCGGGTTGGTGGGGTCGATGACCACTTCGGTGGCGCCGGTTGTCGCGTTCGGTGGCGCGAGCACCTGCTTCCAGCTGTCGCCACCGTTGTCGGAGAGGTAGACGCCGCGCTGGCCGCCGGGTACGAAGAGGTTGCCGCTGGCCGCGGCGAAGACGCGCTTCTGGTTGCTCGGGTCGATGGCGAACCGCCCGATGGCGTGGCTGTCCTTGAGCCCGACGTGCCGCCAGGTCTTGCCGCGGTCCTTCGAGCGGTAGATGCCGTCGCCGCCGAAGGTGATCGAGCCGCCGCCCGGCTGGGCCTCGCCGGTGCCGGCGAAGAGGACGCCGTCGCTGGTCATCGCGACCGCGCCCATGCTCTGCGTCCACCCGTCGGGCCAGGCCGTCTCGAACGTCGCGCCCGCGTCGTCGGACTTCCAGACGCCGCCGGAGGCGGCGGCGATGAAGAGCTGGTCGGGCACCTTCGGGTCGAGCGCGATGTCCACCACCCGGCCGCCGATGTTGCTCGGCCCGAAGAAGTTCCACTTCTTCTGCGCCAGGTGGCGGTAGAGCAGGCGGGTGCGCAGGTCGAGCTGGTGGGCCTCGCCGCGGGCCTTCTCGTACTTGGCCACGGAGAGGTCCCGGCTGCCGTCGCTCATCCGCTGGGCGGTCATCCACTCGTCGGGCAGCTCCATGGGCCCGGTGGGGGAGTTGGTGGCGAACGATTCCTGGACGGGCTGGGGGGTGGACGAGGCGGTCAGCGCGAGCGCGACGACCATCGCCAGGCTCGTTGTCATCGCGAGGCCGCGGTATCTTCGGACGAGCGTGAGGTTCATTCGGGTCTCCCTGGGCACGCGTCGTGGCGACCGGGAAAGCGGTCTCCAACATTCACGCTAGACAGTGGAGTGACGCACGTCACCGAGCATCTGTCGCGATTCGGCCCGTCCGGTTAGGACACCTGTCGATGCCGTGCGCCCCGCTGATCGGCCTGCCCGCCGGAAAAACACCCGACCGGTGCCTGCCGGGCCTGACCTACACTCCGCCGATGGACCAGCCGATGCCGTACACGGCGCAGTCGTTGGCGGGCGACCTGCGCGCCCTCGGGGTCGCGCCCGGTGATGTTCTGCTGCTGCATTCGTCGTACCGGAGCCTCGGGTTCGTCGTCGGCGGCCCGCAGGCGGTGGTGCTGGCGCTGTTGGACGTGCTCGGCCCCGCCGGCACGCTGGTGGTGCCCACCCACACTCCCGACAACACCGACCCGGCCGACTGGCGGAATCCACCCGTGCCCGAGGCGTGGTGGCCGATCATTCGTGACCAGATGCCCGCTTTCGACCCGGCACGTACGCCGAGCCGGTGGATGGGTCGCCTCGCCGAGACGGTCCGCACCTGGCCGGGGGCGCTGCGCAGTGACCATCCGCAGGTCTCGTTCGCCGCGTTGGGTCGCCGGGCCCCCGAGATCGTGTGCGGGCACCGACTCGACGACGGGCTGGGCGAGGAGTCGCCGCTCGGCGCGGTCAACCGGCTCGACGGCACGGTGCTCCTGCTCGGCTGCGGCCACGACTCGAACACCTCGCTTCATCTCGCCGAGCGGCGGCAGTCGTCCCCGCCGCGGACCTCCACGGGTTCGGCGGTGCGCCACCCGGACGGGACGAGCCGATGGGCGACCTGGGTCGAGATGGCCACGGACGAGGGGGACTTCGAGCGGCTCGGCGCCGCCTTCGAGGCCGCCGACGGCGCTTCGGTCGGCCGGGTCGGCGCCGCGCCGGCCTGCCTGATGCGGCAGCGCGCGCTCGTCGACTTCGGCACCGCCTGGCTGGCCGCCAACCGGCAGCGGACGGACGTCCGACCATGAGGTGAGCCCAGCATCACGGTCCGTAGGCGGGCTGCGGGCAGGCCGGCGAGCCTATGATCCGGTGGTGTTCGATTCGCGCCATATCAGGACCTTCCACGAGGTGGTCCGGACCCAGTCGTACTCGGCGGCGGCGCAGACCCTCGGATACACCCAACCCGCGATCACCCAACAGATGAAGGCCCTGGAGCGCGAGGTCGGGACTCCGCTGTTCACCCGGGTGGGACGGCGGTTGCGGCTGACGGAGGCCGGCGAGACGCTGGCCCGCCACACGGAGAGCATCCTCGACAGCATGTCGGTCGCCCGGGAGCAGATGGCGGCGATAGCGCGGCTGCGTACCGGTCGGGTGCGGGTCTGCGCGTTCCCCAGCGCCAACGCGACGCTGATCCCCGAGGCCATGGGTCTGCTCGCGGCCGAGCATCCCGGCATCCGGGTGGAACTGCTCGAGGACGAGCCGCCCGACTCGCTCCGCCGGGTGGTGCAGGGCGAGAGCGACCTGACGTTGGCCTTCACCTATCCCGGCCTTCGCGAGGAGGTGCCGGACGAGCTGGTGGAGATCCCGCTGTTGGAGGACGAGCTCACCGTTCTGCTGCCCGTCGGGCACCCGATGGCCCGGCGTCGCGCGGTCGAGCTGGCCGATCTCGCTCAGGAGCGCTGGATCGCCGGATGCCTGCGCTGCCGCACCAACTTCCTGCACGAGTGCGCCCAACTCGGGTTCACGCCCGACATCGTGTTCACCACCGACGACAATCTCGCCGTGCAGTCGCTCGTCGCGCAGGGCCTCGGCGTCGCGATGATGCCGAAACTCACCCTGTCCTTCCTCCGCCGGGACAAGGTCCGCGGCCGCCCGCTGTCACCCGCCTCGCGGCGTCAGGTCTCGGCCTACGTCCTGCGCGAGCACCTGCGCATCCCCGCGACCGCCCAGGTGCTGGAGGCGTTGGCCTCGGTGGCCGGACGGCGGGCCGCCGGTGCCGCCTGAGTGGCGGCCGGGGCTCACCCTCGACACATAAGCGGTGCTTGGGTTCGTCCAAGAAACTGTTGTTGGACGTAATGGGTTACGGCGGTCAGGCTGGCGACATGACCGCTCCGTCCGCCGTCTCCGTCGTCACCGCCAGTACGCCCCGCCTCGCCCGGCTCGCCGAGGAGGTACGGGACGTGGTGGACCGTGGGCTGCCGCCCGACCTGACGGCGTACCTGGTGGGGGAGCGGCTCGCTCCGCATCTGGGCGCTGCCGACCTGCTCACCCCGCAGCAGTGCGAGAGTGACCCGGGCCACTACCGGCAGCACGTTCTGCATGCGGAGCGTGACGGGTCCTTCTCGATCGTGGCTCTGGTCTGGCTCCCCGGCCAGCGGACCGCCATCCACGACCACGTCGCCTGGTGCGTCACGGGGGTGCACCAGGGCGAGGAGCATGAGCGGCGCTACCGCCTCGTCTCCGACGGGACCGCCGCCCGGCTCGTCGCGACCGAGGACGTCGTCAACCGGCAGGGCGAGGTGTGCGGCTTCGCCCCACCCGGCGACATCCACCGGGTCTGGAACGGGGGCGACGGCATGGCCGTGTCCCTGCACATCTACGGTGCGGACATCTCCCGGCTCGGGTCGAGCGTCCGCCGGGTGTACGAGCAGCGGACCGACGAGTCGTGAACGGGACGCGGGTACCGGAATGACCCTGATCCGGACCACCGGCCGTGAGCCGTACCCGGGCTCACCGCCACTCGGCGGCCACCCGGCCGGCCGCACCGTCGACGGCGCCCCCGACGGCCGGTCGGACACCCCGCAGGGGCCCGCCGCTGGGCGGTCCACGAGTGCGCGGCGGGGTGGCGGACCGGGCATCCTGCCCGGTCTGATCGCCGCGAGCGTCGGGGCCGCCGGCGCATGGGCGGTGCACTGGGCGCTGCCCGTCGTGCCGGCGCTGACCGTCGCCATGGTGCTGGGCATCGCCGCCGCCCACCTGCCCGTCCTCCGCGACCGGGTACGCGGCCCGGCCCGGCCCGGGTTGAGCGTCGCCGGCAAACGGCTGATGCGGCTCGGCATCGTGCTGCTCGGGTTGAAGCTCAGCGTGCAGGACGTACGCGCGATCGGGTGGCCGACCATGCTCATGGTCGTCGCCGTGGTGGCCGCGACCTTCACCAGCACGTGGTGGCTGGGCCGTCGGATCGGTCTACGCGGCGACCAACCCCTGCTGATCGCCGCCGGCTATGCGATCTGCGGCGCCTCGGCGATCGGCGCGGTCAGCGCGGCGACCGGCAGCGACGAGGAGGACGCCGCGGCGTCGGTCGCCCTGGTGACGCTCTGCGGCACCCTGGCCGTCGCCGTGCTCCCGTTGCTGCAACAGCCGCTGGGCCTCGGCGACGCGGAGTTCGGACGGTGGGTCGGGGCCAGCGTGCACGACGTGGGGCAGGTGGTCGCCGCCGCGCAGACCGCCGGCCCCGCGGCCCTCGGCGACGCCGTCCTGGTGAAGCTGATGCGGGTGGCGATGCTCGCCCCGCTGGTCGCCGTGGTGGCGATCGGACTGCGGCGTCGGCGGGCGGCAGCGCAAAGTCCGGCCGGTGACGGTCCGCGAGGCGCGAAGCCCTCGCTGGTGCCCCTGTTCGTGGTCGGCTTCCTCGTGATGATCGGGCTGCGCAGCACCGGCTGGCTACCGGAGGGTGTGCTGGTCGGCGCGGGCCTGGCGCAGGAGATCCTGCTCTCCGCGGCGCTGTTCGCCCTCGGCAGCGCGGTGCACCTGCCGACGCTGGCCCGCACCGGCGGGCGGGCCGCCGCCCTGGGCTTGAGTTCGTGGGCGGTCATCGCCGGGGTGGCGTACGCGGGCGTGCTGCTGACGGCCTGACCGGGCCCCCGGCGAGCGACCCGGCGCTGCTTCAATGACCCGGTGACGACCGACTGGATCCGGTGGCACCAGGACTACGACGCCCCGAGTTCGCCGCTGGCCCGTCGGCTGGCCGTGGTGCAACGCGATCTGCGTAGCGCGCTCGCCGACGCGCCGTGCGGCGAGCACGGCCTTCGGCGCCTGGTCAGCATCTGCGCGGGCGACGGGCGCGACGTTCTGCCGGTACTGGCCGAACGCGGTCGGGACGTCCGCGCCCTGCTGATCGAACTCGATCCGACCCTGTCCCGACGCGCCCGGGCGCGAGCCGTCGACCTCGGCCTGTCCGAGGTCGAGGTGTGGACGGCCGACGCGGGCGCCGCCGACACCTACCAGCAGGTCGAGCGGGCGCAGGTGGTGATGGCCTGCGGTGTCTTCGGCAACGTCACCGTAGAGGACGTACGGCGGACGGTGGCCGCGCTGCCGGCCCTGTTGGCCCCGGGCGGGATCGTGATCTGGACCCGCGGCCGACCCGTCGACGGACCTGATCCCAGCCTGGAGGTTCGTGCCTGCCTCGCTGATCACGGATTCGCCGAGTTGGCGTTCACCAGCCCCACCGACGCCCGGTTCCGGGTGGGCATGCACCAACTCGTCGAGCACCCCGCCCATCCGCCCGCGTTGCGACCCGGCACGCGACTGTTCACCTTCGTCTGAGGGCTGCCCGCGCGCGGGGGAGCGGGATCGAGGGTCAGTCGCTCTGGAACTCGGGCAGGCCCGCCTCTTCCGAGTCCGGCCCGACCACCGCGGTCAGCGTCGTTCCGTCCGCGCAGAGCGCGGTGGCCCGCAGATACGTCCGCCGTTCCTGGGCCCGCATCAGCACCTCGGCCTCGAACACCTCGTCCTCGGCGCGCAGCAGATCGATGTCGCCTCGGCTCTCGTAGTGGGCGCGTACGTCCAGCGGGGTCATCCGGATGGTGGCCGCGACCGTGGTCAGGGCGCCCTGCTCGACCACCGAGGTGACCCGTGCGCCGTCGGGCAGGAGCAGGCCGGTGACCTGGCCGTCCACCTCGGCGTCGGCGTCCAGCGGCACCCGGTCGCAGCTGGGCAGGTTCGCGAGCATTCCCGGCCCCCGGCCGGTGGGCTGCCCGGCGTCCGTGCCGCCGCAGGCGACGAGCAACGGAACCGTGACGACGACGGCGAACATCCGGAGTCTCACCGCAGCAGGATGTCACGCTCAGCGCAGCACCCGCCAGCGTCGCACCATCAGCAGCAGCGCGGCGATGATGACCCCGGTGACCACCATGAGGACGCTCGTGATCATGGCCCCGTAGGCGAAGCCGGAGAACTCGAAGACCTGGTCGAAGATGTAGACCGGCAGGTAGAGCGTGGCGTTGGCGGGCCGGCCGTCGGTGAGGACGTACGCCGGCACGAAGTTGACCTGCAGGGTGAGGATCGTGTCCCGGACGGCGAGCAGCACCAGCACCGGCGCGAGCAGCGGCAGCGTGAGCCGGCGCAGCTGGCCGAACGGGCCGCAGCCCTCCAGCGCCGCCGCCTCGTAGAGCCGACCGTCGAGCATCCGCCGGGCGGCGAGCACGACGATGAAACCCTCACCGATCGGGAACGCGAGCATCAGCGCCACCGCCAGCCGCGCGGGGCCGGGCTCGGCGAGCCAGTTCATGCCCGGGTGGCCGAAGAGCCCGAGCAGCTGGTTGAGCGGGCCGTAGAGCGGGTTGAGCACCCACAGGAAGAGCACCGCCAGGGCCACGTCGGGCACGACGGTCGGCAGGTAGACCGCGACCCGGAACCAGCGGCCGCCCGGGCGGGGCGCGGCCAGCAGCAGCCCGAGCCCGATGGCGGCCAGCAGCCGCAGCGGTACGGCCAGCGCCAGGTGGATCGCGGAGGCCCGGATGCTGTCGGCGAGGAAACCGTCGGCGAGCAGGCGGCGCGCGTTGTCCAGACCGACGAACCGCGGGTCCCGGGTCAGTCCGGTGTGGTCGGTGAACGCGTAGCCGAGGTTGAGCAGGGCGGGCAGCGCGATCAGCAGCGCGACGGCCACCGCGTACGGCGTGAGGAACGCCCACGCGGTCAGCGGCCGGCTGACCCGGCCGGTGCTCACCGGCGGCGCCCGGTGTCGGCGTCGAAGCGGTGGATCCGCCCCGGGTCGGCGCGCAGTCGGACGTGGTCGCCCGGCCACACCCCCGGCCGGGGACCGGTGCGGACGGTCAACCGGGTGCCGTCGTCGCAGCGGGTCAGCAGGACGGCCTCGCTGCCGAGCGCCTCCACCGCCTCGACGGTCGCCGCCACCGGTCCGTCGGGGTCGAGGCGCAGATCCTCCGGGCGTACACCGAGGGTGTCGTCAACGGCGCCGCCCAGCACGCCGCCACCGGGTACCAGGTTCATCGGCGGGCTGCCCAGGAAGCCGGCCACGAAGGTGTCCGCGGGCTCGTCGTAGACCTGCTGGGGTGGGCCCACCTGGCGGACCCGGCCGTGGTCGAGCACGACGACCCGGTCGCCGAGGGTCATCGCCTCCGCCTGGTCGTGGGTGACGTGGATGGTGGTGGTGCCCAGCTCGCGGTGCAGGGCGAGCAGGTCGGCGCGGGTGGCGAAGCGCAGCGGCGCGTCCAGGCTGGCCAGCGGCTCGTCGAGCAGGTAGACGGTCGGCTCGCGCAGCAGCGCGCGGGCGAGGGCGATGCGCTGACGCTGCCCGCCGGAGGTCTCGTCGGGGTAGCGGTCGAGCAGGTCCGCGATGCCGAGCCGGTCGGCCGCCGCCCGGGCCCGCCGCTCGGCCTCCGCGCGCCGTACCCGCCGGACCCGCAGCCCGAACAGCAGGTTGCCACGCACGGTGAGGTGGGGATAGAGCGCGTAGTCCTGGAAGACCATCGCCACCGCGCGGCGGTGCGGCGGCACCTGGGCGACGTCCTCGCCGTCCACGACGACCCGGCCGCCATCCGGCCGGTCCAGTCCGGCGATCAGTCGCAGGACGGTGGACTTGCCGGAGCCGGACGGGCCGACCAACGTCACCATCTCGCCGGCCCGCACCTCCAGGTCGACGCCGTCGAGGGCGGACACCTTCCCGTACGACTTGGTCAGCGCCTCCAGCCGGATGACACCGCGGTCAGCCACCGGCGCCCACCGTCGGGCCGAACAGCGGCCGGACCTTCTCCTCCAACTGTCGCAGCCCCTGCTCGCGGCCGACCCGACCGTAGAAGACCTCCTCCAGCAGGGCGTCGCCCTCGCGCTCGACGCGTGACCAGGTGGCGGTGCGCGGGGTGGCGCGCAGGTGCGGCTCGGCGTCGAGATAGACCCGCGACGACCGAGGGGGCTTCTCCGGGTCGAGGAACTCGGGGGAGTTGGCCACGTCGAGCCGGGACGGCACCGTGCGGCCGGACCCGGCGAGGATCCGCTGGCCCTGCCCGCCCATCGCGAACTCGATGAACCGCCAGGCCTGGTCGTGGTCGGGCAGGCCGGCGCTCATGCAGTAGGCGTCGCTGTGCAGGATCGACGCGGGTACGCCGCCCGGCGCGATCGGCAGCGGCGCCACGTCCCAGGTGAAGCCGTCGATGGTGCGCAGCGTCGGCACGGCGACCCGACTGTTGAGGTACATGCCGAGCGTGCCGCGAAGGAAGCGGGCCTCACTCGACTCGCTCTGCTCCTCGGCGTCCGGCGGCACGACGTGGTGCTTCAGTTGCAGGTCGAGGAACCAGTCGACGGCGGCGCGGCTGGCCGGGTCGCCGGTGAGGGTCAGGGTGGTCGGCTTGTCCGGGTGGTCGACCAGCTCACCCCGGTTGGACCAGACGAACGGGGCGAGCCGTGGGAGGGACGGCTCCACGCCCACGCCGTACTTCCCGTCGCCGGTCAGGGCCCGGCCGGCGGCCAGGAAGTCGTCCCAGGTCCAGCCGGCCTTCGGCAACGGCACGCCGGCGGCCGCGAACAGGTCGGCGTTGTAGTAGACGACCAGGGAGGACATGTTCTGCGGCAGGCAGGTCAGCGTCTTGCCGTCGAAACGGAAGGCGTCCAGCGCCCGCGGGGAGAAGTCGCTCTCGTTCAGCACCGCGCTGCGGTCGAGGTACGCCTGCGCCGGTTCGATCGCCTGCTGGGCGGCGAACTGGCCGTAGCGGCGGTAGTTGAGCAGGAACACGTCGGGTGGCTGCCCGCCGGCGAAGGAGGTGGTCAGGCGGGCCATCAGGTCGTCCTGGGTGGCGACCGGGGAGAGGTTGACCGCGACGTCGGGATGGGCCTCCTCGAACGCGGCGACCATGCTGCGGTAGCCGGCGACCTCCTCGGCGTCGCCGAAGAGCACGACGGTGATCCCGGAGCTGTCGTCCGCGCGGTCGCCGGCACCGCAGCCGGCGCTGTAGCCGAGCAGCAGCGTCGCGGTGATCAGGGCTACCCATCGTCGGGTCCGGAACGTGTTCACCTTCGACCTCCAGATCTCAGTGCGGCCAGCGGGTCGTCGTTGAGCAGGATCCGCTGGGCGAGCAGGAACACCACCACGCAGGGCGCCGTCGCGACGACGCAGGCAGCCATCAGCAGCGGCCAGTCCGTCGGGTTCAGCAGCCGCAGGAACTGCAGGCCGAGTGGGTAGGTGTAGCGGTCGCCGCTGTGCAGGTAGAGCAGCGGGTCGATCAGGCTGGACCAGTGCAGGGTGAAGGCGAGCACGCCGACCGCCAGGGTCGCCGGTCGCACCTGCGGCAGCGCCACCCGCCGCCAGATCGTCAGCCACCCGGCGCCCTCGAGCCGGGCGGCGCCGAGCTGGGTATCCGGCACGCCGCCGAAACTCCAGGCGTAGAGCAGCACCAGGAACGGGCTGCCGGCGAGCACCGCCGGAGCCAGCAGCGGGACGTACGTGTCGACCACGCCGGCCAGCCGGAACAGCTCGAAGCGGGTTGCCCACACCGCGGTGACCGGCACGAGGAGCACCGCCAGCAGGCCGAGGACCGCCCGGCGGCGGGCCACCGGCGTCAGCAGCCGCAGCCCGAAGCCGGTCAGCGAGGCGACGACGACGGTCAGCGGCACGGCGACCGCGACGACCAGCGCCGAGTTGGCCAGATACCGGAACAGCGGGATCAGCTCGGGCAGCCGGGCGTACGCGGCCACGGTCGGTTCGGGCGGGAACAGCTCGAGGGTGCGGGGCGGGGGCAGGCCGGCGGGTCGCAGCGAGCCGACCAGCATGAACCACAGCGGTGCGGCGAAGAGCGCCGCGAACGCGGCCGGCACCAGGAACCGCCCGATGAACCGCGGGATCACGGCTGGGCCCGAGAACCGCACATCCCGCCCTTCCCGTCGCCCGGCCACCGATCGGCGCGCTCGCCGGCGATGCCGCCTGGGCTCCGCCGCCGACCCGGGTGGGGTCCCGGCCGGTCGGTGGAGGTGGTTCGGCCGAACCTATGGCCGGGCGACGGTCGCGTCATCGGGCACCTGTTGGAATCGCACGCCACCCGGTCCTACGCCTGTCGAGATGCGACAGACGTAGGAGACGGCGGCGATCACGTCCCGCACCTGTCCGATGACCGAACGCGGATCCGTTCCTAGGGTGCGAGGCAACTGCCGCGCCGGCGGTCCGTCGTCCTCGCCTGGGACGACCGGTCCACGGCCGGTGCTGGACAAGGGGAGGAGCACGATGCGAACCACAAGGAGCTGGTGGCGAGCGTCGGTGGTGGTCGTGATGACCGCCGCCGTCGGCCTGCCGGCGGCCGCCGCGACGGCGCAGCCGGCGGTGGACCGTGTCAGGCCGGTCATCGAGAACGGAGTCACCCAACCGGTGTTCGGATATGTCGACGCGATCCGCGAGCGGGTATTCGTCACCTCCGACGTCGACACCGACGGCGACGGCGCCCGCGACGTCGTGTCGATGGACATCATCCGGCCCAAGGCCAGCGAGGCGGGTCTGCGGGTGCCGGTGGTCATGGACGCGAGCCCCTACTACTCGACGGTGTGCCGGGGCAACGAGGGCGAGTGCAAGGCCGACGTCGACGGCGACGGTCTCAACGACCAGTGGCCGCTCTTCTACGACAACTACTTCGTTCCGCGCGGCTACGCGGTGGTGCTGCTCGACATGATCGGCACCAACAACTCGACCGGCTGCCCGGTCACCGGTGGGCGGGCTGACAACATCAGCGCACCGACCGCGATCGACTGGCTCAACGGCCGCCGGGCCGGCACCAACGCCGCCGGCGAGCGGGTCGTCGCCGACTGGCACAACGGCCGCACCGGCATGATCGGCAAGTCGTACGACGGCACGCTGGCCAACGCGGCCGCCGCCAGCGGCGTGCGGGGGCTCACCACCATCGTGCCGATCTCGGCCATCTCCAGCTGGTACGACTACTCGCGCAGCAACGGCCTGGTCACCCGG
This sequence comes from Micromonospora sp. NPDC093243, assembly GCF_044753725.1. Lineage (NCBI taxonomy): Bacteria > Bacillati > Actinomycetota > Actinomycetes > Micromonosporales > Micromonosporaceae > Micromonospora > Micromonospora sp. NPDC093243. The sequence goes on from NZ_JBIVNT010000006.1 coordinate 76,552, forward strand.
GCCAACAACTACTCCGGCAGCCTCGCCAACACGGTCACCAATCCGGAGCGGCGGGAGCACTGCGCGGCGGTGCGGGAGCAGCTCGGCGTCGACGGCGACGACGTCACCGGCGACTACAACGACTTCTGGGCCGAGCGGGACTACGTCCCGGACGCCAAGCGCGTGCGGGCCAGCGTCTTCGTGGTCCACGGCATCAACGACAACAACGTCCGGCCGGACCACTTCAGCAAGTGGTGGGACGCGCTGGCCGAGCAGGACGTCCCGCGCAAGCTCTGGCTGACCGGCACCGGCCACGTCGACCCGTTCGACTTCCGCCGCGGCGAGTGGGTCGACACCCTGCACCGCTGGTTCGACTTCTGGCTGCACGGCGTGAAGAACGGCATCATGGCCGAGCCGAGGGTCGACATCGAGCGGTCGCCGGACGTCTGGGAGACCCACCGGGACTGGCCGATCCCGGCCGCCCGGTCGACCCAGGTGTTCCTGCGGCCCGGGGCCGAGGGCGCGGCCGGCGGACTGTCGGTGCGTCCGCAGCCCGGCAAGGCGTCCCGGACGTTCCAGGACACCCCCACGATGAGCCAGACCAACGCGATCCGGCACCCGTCGGATCCGGCGGCGAACAAGGAGAACCGGTTGGTGTTCCTCTCCCAGCCGCTGCGCGCGCCGCTGCACATCTCCGGCACCCCCATCGTCAAGATCAACGCGACGGTGAACGGCGAGGACACCAGCTTCGCCGGCCTGCTGGTGGACTACGGCACCCGGCCGCGGTTCGGCACGTCCGGCGACGGCATCCGGACGCTGACCGAGGAGGACTGCTGGGGCGCGGAGGCCACCTGGGGCGGGCACGCCGAGGAGGCCTGCTACAAGCAGACCGAGAAGACCATCGCCACCGAGCCGCAGGAACTCGTGACGAAGGGCATCATCGACGGGCTCAACATCGACTCGCTCAGTGAGTCGACGCCGTTGGTGCCGGGCGACAAGAACGCCGTCGACCTCGCGCTGCTCCCGGAGGACTACGTCTTCGCGGCCGGCAACCAGGTGGGCGTGGTCCTGCTCGGTTCCTACTCCGGCTACAGCAGCCGAGCGAAGCAGAACCGGGCCGAGATCACCGTCCACTTCGATCGCAGCCGCATCGAGCTGCCGGTCGTCGGCGGCCGGTCCGCCGCTGTGCGGGCGGGCCTGTAGGAGACCGGCGGGCGGGGTGCCCCGAGCGCCCCGCCCGACCCGGTCACTCCTCCGGCCGGTACGCGCCGGTCAGCCGGCCCAGCTTCAACGCCAGGTGCAGGCAGAGCCGCTCGTTGCCGTCCTTCAGGTCGGTGTCGGCCAGCTCCTCGACCCGCTGCAACCGGTAGTAGAGCGTCGTGCGGTGCAGCCGTAGCTGCTGGGCGGTGGCGTGCGCGTTGCCGGCCAGGTCCAGGTAGCGCTCCAGAGTCTGCAACAGCACCGGGTTCGGCTGCTCACGCAGCAGCCGCTCCAGCCCGGGGTGCACATCGGCCATGTCGAGGTGACGGCCCTCCAGCCGGGACAGCACGCGGTAGATGCCCAACCCGGCCCAGGAGACCACCGAACCGAGGGCCGGCAGCCGCACGCCGACCCGGGCGGACTGCACCGCCTCCCCGTACGAGCCGACCGCCTCGGCCAGCCCGGGCCGGGTCTGTCCGACCCCGACCACCACGCGCTCCACCGAGCTGAGGCCGCGGGTCGCCTGCCGCAGGTTGTCGTCGAGGAGCTTGGCGACGACCTCCGGCGAGGGACGCCCGCCACCCCGCCCGCCGCAGAGCAGCAGCACACCGTGGTCGTCGCGGACGAGGTGCAGTGCCTCGCGGGTGCCGATCCACCGCCGGGTGGTGACCAGCGCCTGCTCCAGCGCCAGCCGGGCCACCTCGTCGGGCAGTTCGCCGCCCGGTGGCACCAGCTGCGCGACGAGCGCGGTGGCCGGGCCGTCCCCGGCGATCAGGCCGGCCTCGCGCAGGGTCCGCACCGACTGGTCCCGGGTGGCCTCGCTCTCGGAGAGCAGCGTCCGCGCCGCCTCGGTCTCCCGCTGGGAGGCCAGTTCACCGAGGAGGTTCTCCCGGTAGAGCGCCAGCGACAGCTCGCTCATCAGACCGGTGGCGGCGAGGTCCGCGTCGGCCATCGTGCCGTCCGGGTCGATGAACCAGACGAATCCCAACAGGAGGTCCTGGTGGCGGATCGGCACGCAGACCCGTGGCAGGAGGTCGAGCTCCCGCGACGCGGGCGTCCGCACCGTCGTACGGGCGTCCATGATCCCGGTGTCGCGGAACCACGCCATGACCTCCGGGGTGGTCTGCCGGCGCAGGATCGACGCCTTGCGCACGTCGTCCATCAACCCGGTGTGCTCGCTGTAGACCACCACCCGCTGGCGTCGGTCCTCGATCAGCGCCGGCCGGCCCGCATGGGCGGCGAGGGCGTCGACAAGGCGTTGCAACTCACCCTGCATGAGATCCTCCCGTCGCCTCGTCGCTGGATCGTCATCACGTCAGGTACCCCGCGAACGCGGTCTCACGAGTCGCCGGAGCGACCTGAGTTTCACCACCTGGTGCCGCCGCGCCTCGGCCCCACGGAACGATCATGCTGGCCGGCGCGGACCGGGACAACCGTCTACCCGCTCGTAGCCTGCGTTTCAAGCCGTGGACACCTCCCCGCGGGCCCGCCTGCCGAGCCCGGATCACCCGTTTCCCGGACACGTCGGCACCGGATCCACCACAGTGGTGCCGTGGCCGAGGAGGTGACATGACCGGACTGTGGACCGACCTGTACGAGCTGCGGATGGCCGCCAGCTACCTGCGGCGTGGCATGACCGAACGGGCCACCTTCAGCCTGTTCTCCCGCCGGCTGCCGCCCCGGCGCGGTTTCCTGGTCGCGGCCGGGCTGGCCGAGGCGCTGACCTTCCTGGAGAACTTCGCGTTCGACGACGACGACCTCGGCTACCTGCGCGACGTCGTCGGCTTCGACGAGGCGACCCTGGCGGCGCTCGCCCGGCTGCGGTTCACCGGCGACGTCTGGGCCGTACCGGAGGGCCGGGTGGTCTTCGCCGACGAACCGCTGCTGGAGGTCACCGCGCCGCTCGCCGAGGCGCAGCTTGCCGAGACCGGCGTGCTCAACCTGATCACCTTCCACACCACGGTGGCCACCAAGGCCGCCCGGTGCCGCCTCGCCGCCGGCGGCGCCCAACTGGTCGACTTCGCGTTCCGCCGCACCCACGGCATCGAGGCCGCGGCGGCCGTGGCCCGAGCGTCGGCCATCGCCGGCTTCGCCGCGACCAGCGACGTCGACGCCGCCCGCCGCTACGGCCTGCAACCCTCGGGCACGATGGCCCACGCGTACGTCGAGGCGTTCCCCGACGAACGCGCCGCGTTCCGGGCGTTCGCCGCGGACTTCCCGACGAACCCGATCTTCCTGGTGGACACCTACGACACCCCGGCCGGGGTGCGGGCCGCTGTCGACGTGATCACCGAGCTGGGCCTCACCGGGCCACTGGGCGTCCGGCTCGACTCCGGTGACCTCGCCGAGCTGGCCCGGCAGACCCGGGCGATCCTCGACGATGCCGGCCTCACCGACGCCCAGATCGTGGCCAGCGGCAGCCTGGACGAGGACGTCATCGCCGCCCTGGTCGCGGCCGGCGCGCCGATCGACGCGTACGGCGTGGGCACGAAGATGGGCGTCTCCTACGACGCCCCGTCGCTGGACAGCGCGTACAAGCTGGTGGCCGTCGGTGACCGCCCGGTGCTGAAGCTGTCGCCCGGCAAGGCCACCCTGCCCGGTCCGAAGCAGATCTTCCGGGACCGCAGCGGGGCGAGCGGCGACGTGGTCGGGCTGCGCGACGAAGCACCGGGCGACCGGGAACCCCTGCTCGTCCCGGTGATGCGCGACGGCCGCCGCCTCGACCCGGTCGACCCGGCCGGTGCGGTACGCGCCGCGCGTCACCGGCTCGAAGCGGACCTCGGCTGGCTGCCGGAGCCGGCCCGGCGGCTGGCCGACCCGGTGCCGCTCACGGTCACCGTCAGCCCGGCCCTGACCGCACTGCACGAGCGGGTGGCCGCCCAGCTGACCTCCCGCGCCCCCTAGCGGGTCAGGTGTCGGCGTCGAGCTGGTGCGCAGCCCGGGGGTGGTCCGCCGCGACGGCCAGCACGATGGGTTCGGTGTAGACGACCGGGCCGACGGTGAGATCGGGGACGGTACCAAAGATCACCTTGCCGCCGCGGACGCCAGCGCAGAGACTGGCGGACGCCGGATCACCAGGTCTCACACCGCCAGCCGGCCCGCACCGGACGCCGCCGTCAGTCGGCATCCGGCACATCAGGCAAGGAGAAGATCGTGCGCAGGCTCGTCTACTACATCGCCGCCACCCTCGACGGCTTCATCGCCGGTCCCGACGGTGCGGACCCCACCGGTCCCGACGGCTTCTGGCCGATCCCGGAGGACTATCTGCGCCACATCATCGCCGAGTACCCGGAGACCCTGCCGGGCCCGGCCCGGCAGGCGCTCGGTGTCGCCGCCGAGGGCACCCGCTTCGACACCGTGCTGGAGGGGCGGCACTCCTACGAGCTGGGGCTGAAGGTCGGCCTGACCGATGCCTACCCGCACCTGCGCCACCTGGTGTTCTCGCGTACGTTGGCGGAGAGCCCGGACCCGGCGGTGCAGGTCGTGCCCGACGACCCGATCGCCGTGGTGCGCGAGCTCAAGCGGCAAGCCGGCAAGGACATCTGGGTGATCGGCGGCGGCGCCCTGGCCGGTGCCCTGTATCCCGAGATCGATCGGCTGATCGTCAAGCTGGCCCCGCTGACCGTCGGCGCCGGCATTCCGCTCTTCGGGCGCGACGCCGTCTTCGAGCCCCGCACCTGGCAGTTGGCCGAGCACACCGTCCTGGGCAGCGGCGCCATCTTCCTCACCTACGCCCGCGCGGAAACCGCAGCGGAATCGGTGTGACCAGCGCGGATCCCGTCGTCGGCGACGTGACGCTCCGTCCCGTCGCCGACGCGGGCTACGTCAATACGTAGGTGCGATCAACATGGCCTGACGCTGAGCGCCGCCGGTCAGGCGCACCACCTCGGCCACGGGATCGCCACTAGCATCCGTGGCCATGATGACGGGGGATATCACGACCGGGGCGGGACGACGACGGATACCGCCGGTCGTCGTCGGGTCCAGCCTGCTGCTGGCGCTCAGCGGACTGGCACGGCTGGCGCAGGTGGCGGCGGAGGCGGCCGAGCAGGACGCCTATCTGAGAGCGCACGAGAGGGTGGGCACGCCCAGCGCGTTCGCCGCGCTGCCCATGGTCTTTCTGATGGGCGTCGGCCTGGTCGTGGCGCTGTCCGCCGTCACCCTGCTGCTGCTGTCGCTGGCCAACCTGGCCGGCTGGAACTGGACCCGGGTCGGCACCTGGGCGCTCGGTGGCGTGACGCTGATGGTTGCCGGGTGCGGGCTGGCGCTGAACCTCGTCCCGACGGGTGGTGCCAGCCCGGACACGACCGACTGGGACGCCGTCCATGCGGTCGCCGCCCAGCTCATGCCCGGGTGGGCCGAGCCCGTGGGTGACGTCTCCGGCTGGGTGGCGTCCCCCGCGCTGCTGTGTGCCCTCGTGCTGCTCGCGCTGCCCGCCGCCAACGCCTTCTACCGGAAGCAGTCCGACCTGGACCAGCCGATCGTCTATCCCGGCGCCACGGTCACGCTGCACGCCGGTCACCTCACGGCGCAGGGAAGCGACGACCCGCCCCGCGCCTGACCCGGTGGGCCGCGCGGGCCGTCGCCTTCGCCACCGGCATCGCGCGGCTCGCCGGTCGGGCCACGCACCCACGTGACCGCCGATTGCCGGGGACACGCCGCGCCGGCACCGCTGCAATGATGACCGGATGCGAACCCGACTGCTCTTCGTACGCCACGGCGAGTCGGTCCATCAGCTCGACGGCATCGTGGGCGGCCCGCACGGCTGCCGAGGGCTCACCGACGCCGGCCATGAGCAGGCGCGCCGATTGGCCGGACGGCTCAGCGCCGAACTCGCCGGCGCCGGTCCGGTCGCCGTCTACTCGTCAGTGCTCCGCCGGGCCGTCGAGACCGCGCAGCCGATCGCCGACGCGCTGGGTGTCAGACCGGTGCAGGACTGCGGCCTGTGCACCTGGCACACCCCGTCGTACGCCGACGGTCTGCCGACGGCACGCTTCCAGTCCGAGCACGCGGCCCCCGGCGGCGGGGTGTTCCGGCCCTTCGAGGAGGGCAACGAGACCTGGGCCGAGCTGGTCGTACGCATCAGCCGCGCGATCATGGACAGCGCGCAACGGCATCACGGTGGCACGGTCGTCCTGGTCGGGCACAGCGAGACGGTGGAGAGCTCGTTCCACGCGCTTGCCGGCCAGCCGCTGTTGCGGGCGTTCGACGTGACGACGGCTCCCGCCTCGATCACCGAGTGGGTCACCGACCACGATCCCACCGGTTGGCCGCCCGCCCGGTGGAACCTGGTCCGCTTCGGCGACGTGCGATAACCAGGGCGTGCGATTGCCGGGCAGCGGCGGCGTGGGTGGGCCGAGCGATCGGAGGCGTGCGATGGACGGCCGAAGCGACGTCGAGGTTGATGTGCTCGTCGCCGGCTGCGGACCGGTCGGCGGCGTCCTGGCCGCGCTCCTCGGTGCCCACGGCGCCCGTGTGACGGTGGTCGACCCGAGCCACGAGCCCTACCCCCGTCCGCGTGCCGCGGCCCTGGACGCCGAGGTGATGCGCATCCTCGGCCAGGTGCCGGGCCTGGTTGACGCCGAGGGATGGGCGGTGCCGGTGCGCCGGTCGCAAGTGCTCGGGCCCGACCGTCGGCCGTTGTTCACGGTCGACGTCCCGGACAACGCGATGGCCTCGACGCAGCCGGTACTGATCGACCAGCCGGAACTGGAATCGTCGCTGCGGGCGGGGCTGGCCGCGCTGTCGACGGTGGAGCTGCGGTTCGGTCGGTCGGTGCTGGCCGTCGAGCAGGACGACGGCGGCGTCGAGGTGCTCCTCGACGACGCCGAGCGGATTCGGGCCAACTGGGTCGTTGGTTGCGACGGTGCGTCCAGTACGGTCCGCCGCCTACTGGGTGTGGCCTACGAGGGGGTCAGTTTCCCCCAGCCCTGGCTCGTTGTCGACGCGAGCGTCGAGGCGAGCGACGAGGGGGAACGCGACCGGCGGCCCACGATGTCGTTCGTGCTGGACCCGCGTCGGCCCCAGGTGGCCATGACGCGCCCGGCTGCCCGTCGGTGGGAGTGGATGCTGCTGCCGGGTGAGGATCCGGAGCGGATGCGCGACGAAGCGACCGTCCGGGAGCTGATCCGCCCGTGGGCCGACCCGGACGCGGTGCGGGTGCGGCGGGCCGCGGTGTTCACCTTCCACGCCCGGGCGGCATCGCGCTGGCGCCACGGGCGCATCCTGCTGGCCGGGGACGCCGCGCACTCCATGCCGCCCTTCGTCGGGCAGGGCCTCGGCAGTGGCATCCGCGACGCCGCGAGCCTCGCCTGGCGACTCGCGCAGGTGGCGCGGGGGATCGACGGCGACGAGCTGCTCGACGGGTACGAGCGGGAGCGGCGCCCCGACGTGCGCGCCACCAGCATCATGGCGCTGCGGGCGGGGCGGGTCGTGCAGACCCGAAGCCGGGTCGGCTCGGCGCTGCTGCGCTCCGTGCTGCGGACCATCGGTGCGGTGCCCGGAGCGCAGGCGTTCGTCAGCCGCCGCGCCCAGCGCGCCCAGCCCGCGCGACGCCTTCCCCGGGGTGCGACCGGTCCCCACCCCGGCACCGGTCGGCTCCTGCCGGACATCCGAGTGCGTACCGCCAGCGGTCAGGTGGTCCGACTCGACGATCTGCAGGGCAACCACTGGGCGATCATCGGGTACGGCGACGACCCACGCACCCATCTGGACGCGGCCGCCCGGGAGTGGGCCGAGGCCCACCGAGCGGTCGTTCTGACGATCGCCGTGCCGGGTCGGGAGACGCACGTCGGGCCCGGCTGCGCGTTGGTCGAGGATCTCGACGGCGCGCTTCCCGCGCCGCGACGGTCAGCTGTCACGCTCGTACGGCCGGACCGGTTCCTGCTCGGCACCCTTCCGGCGCCGGTGACCGCCGCGGCGCTGACGTGGGCGGGTGGCGGCGACCCGTAGAACAGGTACACATAGGTGCGGAGGCCGACCCACTGCGAAGAGGCGCGTGATGACCCGTCAGCTCACCTGGAAGTCACCCGTGGTGCCGCTGCTGCTGGTGGCCGTGGTGGTGCTGGTCGGCGTCGTCCGAGGAGCGTTCGGCGGCGCGGAGGACCCGTTCGAGTCGTTCCCCTCGATACCCGAGCGGCTCGTGCAGGAGGCGGACGTCCACGGCTTCCTCGGCCGCACGGAGCCGGCGCGCTGTGAACGCAGCCACGACGAGGGGCGCAACGAGCAGTCCGAGACGTGTCGGTGGGGTGCGCCCGAGGCCGGCCAGTTGACCGTCGCGGTGGTGCGGTACGCCGCCGAGTCAACCGCGACCCGGGAGTTCCGCCGGCCGATCGTGCCACCGGACGTCCCGGTGCCCGAGCTGGGAGACGAGGCCGCCCGCTCCGCGGACCTGGTCGCCGAACCGGAGGTGAAGCTCCGCCGGCACACCCTGGTGGCATCGGTCTGGTACGTCCGCTCCGGCGCGGACCCCAACGAGCGGATGCCCGACATGCTGGCACTGGCGCACGTCGTCGACCGCCGGCTCGACCCGATCGTCGCCTGACGTCGACGGCGTCAGGGCGAGCAGCTCGGGTCGTAGAGTTGAAGCATGGCGCTCCGGCCGGGGGTTCTCGCCGTCGCCGCCGTTCTGCTGGCGGCGGGATGCTCCGCGCCGGCGGCGCCGCGCCCCGGCACGACGACCGGCGGCGGCGCGACAAGCAGCGGCGGCGCCACGAGCGGCGGCGTTCCCGGCGGCGGCCCGACGAGCACCGCACCTGGCGGCGGCCCGACGACCAGCGAACCCGGACGCACCGCCCAGGGTGCCCTGCGGATCACGACCCAGCTCGGTGAGCAGTGCGGGCACATCGTGGCCACACCCGATCCGCGCTGTTACCCGATGCCCCGGCCCGGCACCGGATTCGAGATCCGTGCCACCACCCGGGACTTCGTGGCCCGGGGACGCTCCGGCCCCGACGGCCAGGTGACGGTCCCGGTGGACCCGGGCACCTACCTCGTGAGTGGCGAACCGGTTCCCGGCTACCAACTCACCCCGGAGCTGCGGGTCACGGTCGGCGCGGACGCCACCGTCGCCGTCCCGCTGACCTATGCCCACGGCAGCCAGTGAGCCACGCGGCGGCGCCCCGGGCCGGACGGATCCCGCGGCCCCCCTGCTCAGCTGATTCTGATCGGCGTCGAGTGCAGTTCGTTGTCCGCCGGCAGGGCGTCGCGGCTCGGGCTCAGGTCGGCGGTGGCCCGGAGGGTGAGCTTGCCGGTGGGCAGGTCGTCGCCGGTGACGGTGTAGGTGAACGAGAAGCGGGTAGTTCTGCCGTCGGCTTTGACCGGGACGGGTTTGCTGGCGGAGTCGACCGGGGTGTAACCCGTCGGGGTGCCGCGGAACAGCTCGACCTGGACGGTCTCCGGGTAGCGGGTGTTCCGGATGTGGACGTCGACCGCGATGGTCTGCCCGACCCGCGCCGTCCTGGGCACGGTCATCCGCACGATCGCCACGTCGTGGGTGCGCACCTGGACCACGTGGGAGACGGAAGCGCTGCGCCCGTCGGGCGTCTCCACTGTCAGCCGTACGGTGTGATCGCCGTCGGCGCCCAGCCGGTAAACCGGATTCGCCTCGGTCGACGTCGTCCCGTCTCCGAAGTCCCAGGCGTAGGAGGAGATGCCCAGCCCCGCGGAGTCCCAGGCGGAGCTGCTGAAACTGATCTGGTCGTAGGAACTCGGGTCGCTCGGGTAGTGGTAGAACTCGGCGGTGGGCTGCGCGGCGACGTCGAGTTGGAAGGTGTGCTCCGCGCTTCCGTCCGACCCGACCTGGAACAGGTAGGTCCGACCCGCCTGCGCGACGAAGGTTAGCGGTTGATAGCTGTAGAGCGGGCTGCACGCCACCAACGAAAGCTGGTTGAGCGCCGAGCCGACGTACGCGGTGATGCCGGCGTGGCCGGGGTTCGTCCGGGCCGTGACCGACCTGGTGGTCGTCGGCGTGTACGAGTACCAGCCCGTGTGGGACGCGGGGGCACAGGACCGAGGCTCACCAGTCTCGCCGGTGGCGCCCCGATAGTCCTGGCTGTTCGCGTAGGGCAGCGCGCCGACCGGAGCGGCGTCGGCGAAGTCGTCGTTCCCCGGCGCCTCGAACTGCTCGAGCGAGAACCGGAGCGTGCCGCCGCCGGCGCCGCCGTCGCCGCAACAGGCGCCGACCATGAAGTGGTAGGTGGTGCCGGCGGTGACGGCGAAGGAGACCTGGCCGTAAAGGCCGCCGTTGTCGTAGTGGCAGGCCACCTGCGTGAGCGCGCCCTGCTCGCCGGTCCAGGCCGAGAGCGCTGCTTCGTAGTCGTTGCCGATGGTGTGTGCCCGGATCCGTCCGTCGCGGGTCGGGGTGTAGCTGAACCAGACCGAGGCGTTGTTGTGGCACCCGGTCGGGTCGGTCGGGTCCGCGGTGGCGCCGCGGGTGTCGATGGTGGTGGTGTAGGAAAGCGTCTCCACCGCGATGGCGGCGGAGAAGTCGTCGTTGACCGGCGCGGCGTGTGCCGCGGTCTGTCCCACGACGAGCAGCGTGATCACCCCCGTGAACGCGACGGCGATCCGCGCGGCAGTGCGTCTGACCACTGAACTCCTCCTGGACTCTGTGGACCGGCCCGCCACCTGCGCCGCGACAATCCGGAGCCAGTGGCGACCGTCGATCGTCTCACCGTCGCGGGGTCGTCGCTAAGACCGCGATAGCCGAGGTTTAACGCCGGGCTAAGGGGCCGTGGCCACGTGCGGCGTGGCCGATCCGGTCCGTTGGCGAAGGCGCCGCGTCGCGTCGACGTCGGGTCACTCGTTTGCCCCGGTGGGATCAGCGACGAAGGAGGGGCGGTGGCCACCGTGGGTGGATGCCCGACCGACCCGACCGGCCCGGCCGGCCGATGACGGACATCCGGATCGAGCGCAGCGAGGCCACCCCGGAACGGCCGACCTTCCTGGAACTGCTCTTCGATCTCGTGTACGTCTTCGCGCTGACCCGCATCTCCCAGCGCCTGATCAGAGACCTCACCACCGAAGGGCAGATGCCCTTTGCGGAGGGCGTCGAGACGCTGCTGCTCTTCCTGACCCTCTGGATCACCTGGGCGAGCACCACCTGGGCGACCAGCAGGCTGGATCCGGACGTGCCGGTGGTCCGGGTGGTGCTGCTGATCACGATGGTCGGCAGCATGGTGATGGCGGTGGCGGTGCCGCACGGGTTCGGCGAGCGCGCGGTCGTCTTCGCGGGTGCGCACGTCGCGGTCCAGGTGGCCAGGACGGCCTACTACGGGATCGCGACACGCCGTTTACCGCAGGGACGGTTCGCCACCCGGTCTCTCGTCTGGTCGGTACTGAGCGGGGCGCTCTGGATCGCCGGTGCGCTGGCGCCGTCCGGGCCGCCGCGCGGCTGGCTCTGGGCCGGCGCCCTCCTGCTGGAGTACATCGGTTGGGCCTGGGGGTCGCCGGTGCCACGGCTGGGTCGCGACCGGCTCGGCACCCAGCCCATCGCCGGCGGTCACCTGGCGGAGCGCTATCAGCAGTTCCTGCTGATCGCCCTGGGCGAGGTGATCTTCACCGTCGGCCTGGCGTTCAGCGAGAGCCCGTTCGACATTCCGCAGGCGGCCGGGTTCGCGCTGGGGCTCGCCGGCACCATGCTGTTCTGGCAGATCTACTTCTTCCGGGCCGGGCAGCTGCTCGGCGAGGCGATCGGCGGCGCGCGGAGGCCGCCCCAGATCGGCTTCGCCGTCGCCTTCACCCATCTGCCGATGATCGCCGGCATCGTCCTCGCCGGGGTCGGCTACGAGCTGATCGTCGCCGACCCGCTCGGCGAGTTGGAACCGGCGTGGCTGCTCGCCATCCTCGGCGGTCCGGCGCTCTTCCTGATCGGGCGGGCGCCCCTGGAGTTCCAGGTCTTCGGCCGGATCTCCCGGTCCCGGCTGGCCGGCCTGGTGGCGCTCGGCGCGCTGGCGCCGGCGCTGCTCCACGTGCCGCCGCTGGCCGCCGGTGCCGTGGCGACCGGCGTGCTGCTCGGGGTCGCCGCCTCGGACCTGCGCCGCGCGCGGGGCCGGGAACCCGAGCCCGCCGCCCCGCCGCCCTGACAACGGCCCGAGTCGCGTAGGTGTCCGCACGCCGAGAAGGCAGGCGGTCGACCTCGGGCGGATCAGCCTTCGGCCAGGTTCCACGCGTCCCGGGGCCGTGCTCCACGCGCGCGCAGGAGCGCGTAGTGCGGCAGCGACGTGGGCGGTAGGTGATAGTCCTCCGGGTCCAACACCTCGATCCACGTGGCCGGGTCGGTGCGCGCGACCGTGACGGTGAAGCCGTCACCGTCCGCCAGATCGACATGAATCATGCACCCGCCGTCGTACGGCTGGAGTTCGTAGTCGAAGACCAGCCCCTCGGCCGCGAAGCGTGCGGCGACGGTTCGGGCCAGCTCTTCGGCGCGCCGCACATGCTCTTCCATCTCAGCGATTCTGCTGTCTCTCGTTCGCCAGGTGGCGCCGACATGCGGGCAACCCGAACCTGCGTCGTCCCGCACCGTCTCGCCTGACCGCATCGATTGAAGGAAACTTTCGTCGACCGCTTTCCGCGCCCAATCGGCCGATCGCCGCTGCCGAGCGCCCATTGGCCGCACTGCGGCCGCCGGGAGCTGTCCCGTACCTGACCCGGTCGCAAGGATCAAAGATGTTCGATCAGTGGCTTCGGCGGGGAGGCATCATGACGGGCGTCCGGAGGCGGGATCTGCTGGCGGGAGCGGCCGGCGCGGCGGCACTGGCGGGGAGCGGGATCGCCGAGGTTGCACCGGCCCAGGCCGCCCGGGGCCCGGGAGACGCGCACCGACCGGACGAACGGCGGGTACGGCTGCGGCAGGGCACGGACGTCGCCGCCCAGCTCTCCCCGGACGGCCGGATGATCGCGATGGACCTGGTCAGCGTGCTGTGGGTGCTGCCCGCGTCCGGTGGTCCGGCCCGGCGCCTCACCAGCGACCTGTTCGACATCGCCCAGCCGGACTGGGCGCCGGACAGCTCTACGATCGCCTTCCAGTCGTACCGGGACGGCGCCTTCAACCTCTGGCTGATCCGGCCGGACGGCTCCGGCCTGCGGCAGCTCACCAACGGCCCGTACGACCACCGGGAGCCCCGCTTCTCGCCGGACGGCCGGCGCATCGCCTTCTCCTCGGACCTGTCCGGGAGTTACGGCATCCACCTGCTCGACGTGGACACCGGCCGGATCACCCCCGTCGCCGACACCAACGTCGAGGAGTACGAGCCGGCGTGGTCCCCGGACGGCAGCCGGATCGCGTTCGTCGTCGCCAACACCCGCATCGACGTGGTCGACGTGGCCAGCGGCGTCCGGAGCACCGCGGTGACCGCCCCGGCCGGCGCGGTCCTGCACAGCCCGACCTGGACCCCGGACGGCCGTGACCTGGTCTACCACCGGCTGCTGGACGGCCGCAGCGAGCTGTGGCGCAACGGCGCGGCCCTGGTGAGCGGCGAGGACACCTACCCGTTCCGGGTGTCCTGGCGCTCCGACCGCGAGTTCGTCTACACCGCGGACGGGCGCATCCACCGCCGCCGGCTCGACGGTGACCGCCGCCAGGAGGTCGGCTTCGCCGCCGCGGTCACCGTCGCCACCCCCCGCTATCGCAAGCGGCGGCGCGACTTCGACTCGACCACCCGCAAACCGGTGGTGGGCATCGGCAGCCCGGTGCTCTCGCCGGGCGGACGGCAGGTCGCCTTCCGGGCGCTCAACGACATCTACCTGATGACCATCGGGCAGCCACCCCGCCCGCTCACCCGCGACCACTGGTGGACCTGCGACCCGGCGTGGTCACCGGACGGGCGCTACCTGTCGTACTCCACCGACCGGGGCGGGAAGCTGGACATCTGGTTGCGCGACCTGCGTACCGGCGCGGAGCGGCAGCTGACCGACCTGCCCGACGCCGCGGCCGTCTCCGGGACCTGGTCGCCGGCGGGCGACCGGCTCGCGTTCCTCGACCAGAACGGCGCGCTCTACACCGTCGAGGTGGCGTCCGGGGCCGTGCAGCCGGTCTTCGCGGCCACCTTCGAACCCGGCCGCCCGACCTGGTCGGCCGACGGCACGGTCATCGCGCTCGCCGCCGTCGTGCCCTACTCCGCCCGCTACCGGGAAGGGCTCAGCAAGATTCTGCTGGTCGACCGGAGCACCGGCGCCGCCCGCTACGTCGACCCGATGCCGCACCGGTCGATCCAGACCCGCGGCGACGACGGCCCGGTCTGGTCGCCCGACGGCCGGCGGATGGCGTTCGTGGTGGCCAGCGTGCTCTGGGTGGTCGACGTCCACCCCGACGGCACCTTCGCCGGGCCGCCCCGCCAGGTCACCCACGAGGTCACCGACGCGCCGAGCTGGAGCGGCGACTCCGGCGAGCTGCTCTACCTGAACAACGGCCGGCTGCGGCTCGTGCCGGCCGACGGCGGTGCGCCGCGTACCGTGCCCGTCGGGTTGAGCTGGACCAACAGTCGGCCGCGCGGGCGTACGGTGATCCGCGCCGGCCGGCTGTGGGACGGCGTCGGTCCGCGCCTGCGCGCGGACGTCGACGTGGTCGTCGAGGGGCACCGGATCGTCGCCGTCGAGAAGTCCCGGCCCGGCCGCGACGGCCGGATCGTCGACGCCCGCGACGCCGTGGTCGCCCCCGGCCTGATCGACATGCACCACCACCGGGAGATGCAGGGGTACGCCTACGGCGCCCGACAGAACCGGCTGTGGCTCTCCCTCGGCGTCACCACCACCCGGTCACCGGGCAGCCCGGCGTACCACATGGTGGAGGAGCGGGAGTCGGTGCAGTCGGGGGCCCGGATCGGACCGCGGTACTTCGCCACCGGCGAGGCGGTCGACGGAGCCCGGATCTTCTACAACTTCATGCGCCCGACCTTCGACGAACGGCAGCTGGCGTTGGAGCTGGAACGGGCCGGGGCGCTGGACTACGACCTGATGAAGGCGTACGTCCGGTTGCCCGTCGCGTGGCAGCGTGCGGTGGTCGAGTGGTCGCACCGGCACGGGGTGCACGCCACCTCCCACTACCACTACCCGGCGTTCGCCTTCGGCAGCGACGGCATGGAACACACCGGTGCGACGAACCGATTCGGCTACTCCCGCACGGTCACCGCGATCGGCGCCGGCTACCAGGACGTCATCGACATCTTCAACACCTCCCGCGCGGCGCGCACGCCGACCCTGTTCGGGGCGAACACCCTGCTGCGCGAGGACACCTCACTGGTCACCGACCGCCGGGTCCGCACCCTCTACCCCTCCTGGCAGTACGCGGCCCTGCAGGCCGCGGTCACCACCGCGCAGACCACCGACCAGACGGCCAACCGGGAGAACCTGGCCCGGCAGGTCGCGCAGGTGGCGGCGATGGTGCGTGGCGGCGGCCGGGTGCTCACCGGGACGGACTCGCCGATCGCGTTCAACGCGGTGAGCCTGCACCTCAACCTGCGGGCGATGGTCGCCTACGGGCTCACCCCGTACGAGGCGTTGACGACCGCCACCCGGGGGCCGGGGGAGTTCCTCGAGGAGCCGATCGGGCAGGTCGTGCCGGGCGGATACGCCGATCTGGTGGTGCTCGGCGGTGACCCGCTCGCCGACATCGACCAGGCGGCCAACGTCCGGCACACAATGGCCAACGGGGTGCTGCACAGCGTCGACGAGCTGCTCGCGCCCTTCGAGCCCGGCGCTGCCGCGCGGACCTCTACCGCCACCCCGGTGAACACCCTGCTGCCGGGCGTGCCCGAGCACCCGGACAACGCCCGGTACTGGTGGCACGACCCCCACTACGTCGACGAGAGCCGGCACTCGTGCTGCGCGGAGCTGTGACCGGGGCGTCGCCCGGCGGCCCGGCCGTCACGACTGGAGGAGCCATGATCAGACCCGTCATCAGGGCGGCGGCGGCCGCTGTCCTCGTCCTGGCCGGGCTCGTCGCGCCGGCCACCCCGGCCGGGGCGGGACCGCCGAGCGGCCCCCGACCCGGCGAGGTGACGCTGACCGAGTCGGCGTTGCAGGGGGTCCACGGCACCTCGCCCGACGCGACCGTCCGTAACGTCCTCACCGTGACCGCCACGGGCCAGCACCTGCGGGTCCGGCTCGGCAACCCGTTCGGCGCGACCGCGCTCCGCGTCCGGGCGGCGTCCGTCGGTCTGCAGACGAGCGTGGACGACCCCGCGCTGCTGCCCCGGTCGGTGCGGTCGCTGACCTTCCGTGGGGCCCGCGGCGTCACCGTCGCCCCGGGCACGAGCGTCTGGTCGGATCCGGTCGGGCTGAACGTCCGCGCCGGTGACCACGTGGCGGTCAGCGTCTACGCGCCGGGAGGGCCGGTCAACGACCACAGCTTCCCGCCACCGGAGACCGACACCCCCGGCTCGTTCCTGTCGGTGGGGCCCGGTGACGCGACCGTCGACACGACCGGGCGGGCGTACGGCGCGTTCCGCCCCGGCACGCTCTGGTGGGTGGACGCGGTCGCCGGACGGTCGCCGGCCCGCGGCACCATCGTCGCGCTCGGCGACTCCATCACCGACGGCTACCAGGCGGTCGGCGGGGGAGCGCGGTGGACCGACGTGCTCGCCCAACGGATCAACACGCTGCCGCCCGGGCGGCAGCTCTCGGTGGCCAACGCCGGCATCAGCGGCAACACGGTAAGCGTCCAGCCCAACCCGTACGACCCGACCGGCCAGTGCTGCGGACCGCCGGCGCCGCTGCGGTTGGAGCGCGACGTGCTGTCCCTGCCGGGGGTGGAGTACGTGATCCTGCTGGAGGGCACGAACGACATCGGCGGTGGCGCGAACGCCCCGTCGGCGCCACCGGAGCAGGTGATCGGCGCGATGCGGGACATCGCCGCCCGGGTGCACGCCGCCGGGCACAAGATCATCGGTGCGACGATCCTGCCGATGTGCAACCCGGCCGGCAGCGTCCAGGAGCAGACCCGGCTCGCGGTGAACCGCTGGATCCGCACCTCGGGCGTCTTCGACTCGGTGCTCGACTTCGACGCGGTGCTGAAGGACCCGGACGATCCGACCGTCATCCACGGCCCGTGGCGCTACGACTGCTACCACCCGAACGCGGCGGGCGACCGGGTGCTCGGCGAGTCGATCCCGCTGAGCGTCTTCGGGCTCGCTCCGATCACCGCCGGGGTGTGACCGGCGCCGGTGTGCCGGCCCGCGATCCGTGGCGCCGGCACACCGGTGCGCCCCGCAAGGAAGATGAGCCGAACATCGCTGGCGTCCGGCCACACCTCCCGGATAATGGATCAACCATGGACAGCCGAACCCTCGTCCTGCTGGACACCGACATCGGCAACGACATCGACGATGCCGTGTGTCTCGCCTATCTGTTGGCGCAGCCCCGCTGTGAGCTGCTGGGGATCACCACGGTCACCGCCGAACCGGAGCGCCGCGCGAGCCTTGCCAGCGTGCTCTGTCATGCCGCCGGTCGCCGGGTGCCGATCTTCCCCGGGGCCGCGGAGCCGTTGGCCAGCCCGCCGGTGCAGGGGCCACCGCCCCAGGCGGCCGCGCTGGCCCGGTGGCAGCACGAGACGTCTTTCCCCGCCGGTCAGGCGGTGGAGTTCCTGCGCCGGACCATCCGCGAGCATCCGGGCGAGGTCACGCTGCTGGCGATCGGCCCGCTGACGAACGTCGCGCTGCTGTTCGCCGTGGACCCGCAGATCCCCGCGCTGCTGCGGTCGCTGGTCATCATGGGTGGGGCGTTCACCACCGTGGCGGGGCCCGAGTGGAACATCCACTGTGATCCCCACGCGGCCGCCCGCGTCTACGCCGCACCGGTCGCGGTGCACCGCTCGATCGGTCTCGACGTCACGACCCGGGTCCAGATGGACGCCGACGCGTTCCTGCGGCGTTGCACCGGGTCGCTGCTGCGGCCGGTCGCCGACATGGCCGCGTCGTGGTTCGCCGACCGGCCGGAGGTCACGTTCCACGACCCGCTGGCCGCGGCGAGCATCTTCGACCCCTCGCTCTGTTCGTTCGCCGCCGGTCAGGTGGTCGTCGACCGGAACGGTGGGCCGGCCTCCGGCGTCACCACCTGGCGGCCGGATGACCCGGCCGGGCCGGACGCGATACCGACCGATCCGGCGCAACGGCAGCCCGGTGCCGGCAGCGCGGGCCCGCACCAGGTCGCGGTCGACGTGCGGCCGGAGGCCTTCCTCGACCACTACTTCGCCGTCGTCGACGCCGCCGCGCCCTCGGTGCGGACGGGTCACCGGCGGAACGACCCACCGGTGACCCGTCCGTCCTGACCGTCCAGGTCGGCTACCGGCTGGCCCAGAGCAGGCCGCGCTCGGTCAACCCGCGCACCTCGGGGCGGTCGAGATCCTCCAGCTGGTGCCCGATCGTGGAGACGAAGACCCGGCCGAGCCCCCACTGCCGGGTCCAGACCGCCGGAGACACCACGTCCTGCCGCCAGGGCGTGTCGGCTGTCGCCGGGAAGCGGGTGGTGGCGAGGACGTCGTTTCCCGCGTCGGTCAGCATCCAGTACTGCTCGGTGCGCTGGGTCCACCGGTGCAGCCCACGGACGATCGGGTGGTCCGCGCGCTCGGGCACCACCTCGATCTCGTGGTCCACGAAACCGCCGGGATGTTCGGCGAACTGGCCGCCCGTCAGCTGCAGGTAGGGCGTCGAGGCACGGAACGAGTCGACGATCCCCCCGTGCCAGCCGGCGAACCCGGTACCGCCCCGCACCGCCGCGACGAGTCCGGCGATCTGCTCCTCGGTGGCGGTGCCCATCGTCCAGCACTGCACGACGAGGTCGGTGCGGGCGAGCCGCCCGGCGTCCGCGTAGACGGCGAGGTCGTCGCTCACCTCGACGGTGAAGCCGTTGGCCCGCAGGAAGGGCAGGAAGCTGTCGGTGGTCTCGGCCGGCTGGTGCCCCTCCCAGCCGCCCCGCACGACGAGGACGTGGCGCTCGGCGGTCACGGCAGCAGGCTCCGCAGGGGCGAGCGTCGGGGCGCCTGGCTGAGCTTGTTGGCGATCGCCCGGTAGGCGGGCTTCGGCGCCAGCTCGTCGTCGAAGGCGAGCGGCCGGCGCGGGGCACCGTCCTCGCGCGGATAGTCCTCTTCGAGCCAGGTGTAGCGGTCGGAGAGGCCGAAGGCCATCACCGCCTTGACGGACCGGTGCGAGAGCGCCACGTCGAGGTAGCGGCGGTAGACGTCGGCGACGGCGGCGTCCCGGGTGGTGATGTCGGCCGGCAGGCCGTCGTCGAGCACGTCCAACTCGGTGATGAGGATGTCCAGGCCGCGGTCGGCGACCTGGGAGAACCAGTTCAGGTAGGCCCGCGCGTCGAACCGGTCGGCGAACTGGTCGGCGAGCAGGTGCGCCTGCACGCCCAGGGCGTGCACCGGCACGTCGTCGCGGAGCAGGTCGTCGATGACCTGCAGGGTGGCGCGCCGCCGGGGCCCGGGTTCGTCACCCCACTCGTTGACGGTCTCGAACCCGAACTCGTTGAGTACGAGCACCGCCTTCGGGTCGGCGGCGTGCGCGACGTGGAACGACTCGGCCACGTACGAGCGCCCGAGCGGCTCCCACCACGGCACGTCCGTGCGGTAGCCGCGCTGGCCTTCCGGGCTGGTGACCTCGTTGGCCACACTCCAGGTGCCGACCCGGCCCCGGTAGCGGCGAACGACCGCCTCGACCGTGCCGAAGAGCACGTCGCGGGCCTCCTGCTCGCCCATGCCCCACAGGTCTTCCTCACTCCACCCGTCGCCGAAGCCCTCGTCCCAGACGAGGTGGGCGCCGAACACGGCCATCTGCTGCGCCTCGGCGTAGGAGATGATCTGGTCGGCGTAGGTGAAGTCGAGCTCTGCCTCCGGCGTCGGCTTCAGCCGGTACCAGAGCAGGTCGTCCTCGGTGAAGAGCAGGCCCGCCTCACGGCTGACCAGCTGCCGGTAGGGGGTGTCGGTCAGCTGCCAGGTGGCCGCCGAGGTGCCGAAGGCGAGGCCGTTCGGTCGGGCCAGCTTCCACAGTGGGGGGCGCTGGGCGCCGGCCGTGCCCAGCGGGCCGCTCCCGGCGGGTGCCGCGCCCGCCGCCCGGGGGACGCCCAGGGCGCCGGCGGTGGCCAGGCCGGCCGCGCCGAGCAGCAGGGACCGGCGGGACACGGGATGGACGTCACTCATGGTGCCGCCTCCTTCGATTGACGTGCCGCGAAATTGCAAAACGTTTTGCCATGTCGCTGCTGAGCAGGGTACGACCCGCGGTCACGCCCGGACAAGACATGGTTGCCTCTCGCGTTTTGCGGCGGTTAGGCTGCCGGCGACCCGCTGCCAAACGTTTTGCATGAGGGGGTTCCGCCATGAGCCGGCTTTCCATGGGCATCATCGGGCTGGGTGAGGTGGCGCAGGTGGTACACCTCCCGGCCCTGCGGTCGCTCTCCGATCTCTACCAGGTGACCGCCGTCTGCGACCTCTCCCCGGGCCTGCTGCAGCGGGTCGGCGGCGGCTACGGCGTCGAGCGCCGCTACGCGGACTACACCGCCATGCTCGACGAGAACAAGCTCGACTGCGTGCTCGTGCTCAACAGCGACGAGTACCACGCGGAGGCGGCGATCGCCGCGCTCGACCGCGGGGTGCACGTGCTGGTGGAGAAGCCGCTCTGCCTGAGCCCCCGCGAGGCGCAGGCCGTCATCGAGGCGCGGGACCGCTCCGGAGCCACCGTCATGGTCGGCTACATGCGGCGCTTCGCACCGGCGTTCGTCGAGGCCACCCAGCAGATCGGCGCCCTCGGCCGGCTCAACTACGCGCGGGTGCACGACATCATCGGCCGCAACCAGCTGATGATCGACCAGACGATCCTCGTCGACCGGCCGTCCGACCTACCCCGCTCGGCGGTCGAAGCGCGCTGGGCCAAGGGGCGCGCGTTGGTCGCGGACGCGCTGGGCGACGTGCCGGACGTCCTGGCCGGCGCCTACCGGCTGCTCTGCGGTCTGGGCAGCCACGACCTCTCCGCGATGCGCGAACTGCTCGGCCCCCCGCGCGGCGTGGTCGCCGCCCGGCAGTGGCGCGACGGCCGGTTCATCACCGCGCTGCTGGAGTACGACGACTTCATGGTCACCTACGAGACCGGAGTGGACGAGCAGTTGCGCTTCGACGCGCACATCGAGGTGTACGGCGAGCACGCCACCATGCGGGTGCAGTACGACACCCCGTACATCCGGCACCTGCCGACCGTGTTGATCAGCGAGGAGACCCGGGGCGACGGCCTGCACCGGATCGTCTCCCGCCCGCACCTGAAGGACCCGTACACCCACGAGCTGGAGTACTTCCACCGGATGGTCGTCGAGGGCGGCCGGCCGAAGACCGGTCCGGAGGACTTCCTCGAGGATCTCGACCTGTTCGCCGAGCTGATCCGGGTGATGCCCGCCGACACCGAAGCCCGGGTCTGAGACAGACCGGAAGATCCGTCGAGTCCCGCCGGAGATAGGTGCCGCCCCTCCGGCAGGCCCGCAACTAGCGTCGAGCCCACGATGTCGCCACGTCGCGGCGGCCACGGCAACAGGAGGTGCACCGGTGCTGGACCAACAGGCCATCGACTTCTACCGGACGAACGGCTACCACCTCCATCGGGCGCAGATCTTCTCGCCGGCGAAGCTCGACACCCTTGAGCAGATCTTCGACGAACACCTCGCCGACAAGGGCGACAAGCTCTCCGACGAGCTGGACACGCCGCACTTCCGCGACCCGCGGCTGCTGGACCTCCTGCTCTCCGACGAGGTCCTCGACCTGGTCGAGCCGCTGGTCGGTCCGGACATCGCGCTCTGGACCAGCCACTTCATCTCCAAGGACCCGAAGGTGGGTCGGGCCACCCCCTGGCACGAGGACAGCGCCTACTGGAACGGCCGGCTCAGCGAGTACGACCGGATCGTCACCGTCTGGCTGGCGCTCGGACCGAGCAACCGCGGCAACGGCTGCATGCGGGTCATCCCCGGCACGCACGACAACGGCTTCTCCGAGTACGTGCCGACGGACAAGTCGAAGCAGACCTTCCACGCCGAGATCCCGGGGGTGGACGAGAGCCGGGCGGTCTACTTCGAGCTGGAACGCGGGCAGTGCTCGCTGCACGACGGGCGGATCATCCACGGCGCGGAGCCGAACACCAGCGACATCCGCCGGACCGGCTACACCATGCGCTACTTCCCGGCCTCGGTGAAGGTGCTCCCGGTCCCGGCCAACGACGGGTGGAAGATCTGGCTCGCCCGCGGACGTGACAGCGCCGGCAACACCTACCAGCCGGACCCGCGGTGAAGCTCGGGCTGCTGACCGCCTGCCTGCCCGGCGAGTCCCTCGACGAGATCGCCGGGTGGGCGGCGGCCCACGGCTACCAGGGTCTGGAGGTGGCCGCCTGGCCGCGGGACCCCGGACGCCCGTGGGAGGCGAGCCACCTCGACGTGGACGGCTTCGACGAGACCGCCGCGAGTCGCGTGCGCGACCTGCTCGACGGCCACCACCTCACCCTCTCGGCGGTGGCGTACTACGAGAACAACCTGCACGCCGACCCGGCGACCCGGGAGCGGATCCACCGGCATCTGCGGGCGTGCGTCGACGCCGCCGCGCTGTTGGGTTGCGAGCACGTCGGCACCTTCATCGGCCGCGACGTCACCCGGTCGGTGACCGAGAACCTGCGCCTGGCCGAGCAGGTCCTGCCCCCGCTCGTCGAGTACGCCCGGGACCGGGGGGTGCGGCTGGTGGTCGAGAACTGCCCGATGGAGGGCTGGCATCCCGACGGCTATCCGGCGAACCTCGCGTACTCGCCGGAGCTGTGGCGCTGGCTGGCGGGTTTGGGCTTCCACCTGAACTTCGACCCGTCGCACCTGGTCTGGCTTGGCATCGACCCGGTGGTGGCGTTGACCGAGAACCTCGACCTGGTCCAGCACGTGCAGGCCAAGGACGCACAGGTCGACCCCCGCGCGCGGGATCGGTTCGGGGTCTTCGGCCAGCTGATCGGGCGGGAGTCGCCGTGGGCCAGCGGCTGGTGGCGCTACCGGGTTCCCGGCCTGGGCGAGGTGGACTGGCGCCGGCTGGTCGACGTGCTCTACGAGGGCGGGTACGACGGCTTCGTCTCCGTGGAGCACGAGGACCCGGTCTGGTCCGGGTCTCCCGAGAAGGTCCGGCAGGGCCTGGTCATCGCCGAGCGCACCCTCGGCCCGCTGATCGTCGCGTGAGACAAGGAGCCCGAGCATGCAACGTGGTGTCTACTTCGACGCCTGGTTCCCGCGGCAGCACTGCTACCACCCGAGCCTGCCGCCGCGGCGGCTGCGAATGATCGACGACCTCGTCGACTACCGCGCGACCACCCTCGTCTGGGCCTCGCTCGGTGGTGGCTCGATCTCGCTGCCCTACCTGGAACAGGAGGCCTTCGGCGCGATCGATGCCCGGGCCCGCTTCTACGGCTTCGTCAACGACAGCGAGTTCATCGCCGCCGCCCAGCAGCGCGGCATCAAAGTCTTCGGGATCGTGTTCGAGGCGCAGGGCTGGGAGTTCCCGGTGGAGCTCAACGCCGAGGAGGACGAGGTCCTCGCGCTCAACGAGCTGCGCGGAGTCGGACACCGCGACTGGATAGGGCTGCGGGAGTTCACCCGGAACCGGTACCCGAAGCTGTGGAAACCGTTCGAGCACTACTTTCCCGGCGGCCTGGTCAACAGCGATGGCGAACCGGTCGTCGACCTGATCGAGGAGTGCTGCGCCCGCGACATCCACCAGACGGCGCTGCACGCGCGCTGGGTCGAGTGCCCCGACCGCGAGCACCAGTGCTTCTACATGGATCGCAACAACCCGGTCTGGCGCGAGTACCTCAAGGCGGTCATCCGCCTGCAGATCGACGCG
Source organism: Micromonospora sp. NPDC093243 (assembly GCF_044753725.1). Lineage (NCBI taxonomy): Bacteria > Bacillati > Actinomycetota > Actinomycetes > Micromonosporales > Micromonosporaceae > Micromonospora > Micromonospora sp. NPDC093243. Next base: position 100,568 of record NZ_JBIVNT010000006.1, read on the forward strand.
GGCGTCGACGGTGTGCAGCTGGACGAGACGGAGCTGCCGCTGGGTTCCCTGCAGTACGGCGGCTGCTTCTGCAAGGACTGCATGAAGGGCTTCCGCGCCTACCTCAGGGCGCTGCCGGAGAGCGAACGCAGCCCGCACCTCGCCGGCGTCGACCTGGACACCTTCCACTACGGGGCGTGGTTGCTCGAACGGGGCTACGACTTCAAGGGCCGGCACGACTCGACGCCGCTCTACAGCGAGTACTACCGGTTCCAGTGCGACGCGATCCGGCGTCACTTCGGCGAGCTGGCCACGCACGCCCGCGACTACGCCCGCTCGAAGGGGCGGGAGGTGTTGGTCTCCGGCAACTTCTTCAACATGGATCCGCAGTACCTGGGCCTGGCCGACGACGTGGACGTCATCGTCACCGAGATGCGCAACACCACCTACCGCCAGCCGGAGTGGTACCGCTACGTGGCCGGGTTCGCCGGCGACAAGGACGTCATCGTGGTGGAGAACCCGTACGGCGGGGTGGTGCCGGAACTCGTCGAGCTGCTCCGTGCCGGCAAGGGGCACGACCTGCTGCGGTTGTCGTGCTACGAGGCGGCGGCGTTCGGCGCCAACATGGCGGTGCCGTACGGCGCGTGGATGGGCGCGACCATCCAGGACGCATTCTACCCACCGCACGAGGTCGCCGCGGAGGTGCAGGCGTTCCTCGCCGACAACGAGCGGCTGTTCGAGCGGCGCAGCGGCAACGAGGTCGCGGTCGCCTACAGCGTGGAGAGCAACCGGGAACTGGTCGCCCGCCAGGACGTCGGGGACAACCTGCGCAACGCCCGCGACGAGAGCGTGCGGGTGCCGTACCGGCAGGTCACCGAGGCGCTCGCCGGGAGCGCGGTGCCCTTCGACGTGGTCATCTTCCCCGACGCGCGGACTGCCGCCGACCGGATCACGGCCGAGGACCTGCGGCGCTACCGCACGGTGCTGCTGCCCGCGTGTACCTACCTGACGTCGGCCCAGGTCGCGGCGCTGCGGGGCTACCTGGACGGCGGTGGCCAGGTGGTGCGCACCGGTGCGCTGGGAGAGAACCTCACCGACGACGAGCGGAGCGCGCTGACCGGGCACCGGGGCATGGCCGAGTCGGAACCGGCCGACCTGTCGGCGCTGCTGCCGCAGGGCCGCCAGATCGCCCTCGCCGCCGTCGGCGGCACGGCCGCCGTCGCCGCCAACACGGCCGAACTGGCCGACGGCTCGGTCGCCGTCCATCTCGTCAACTACGACTACCGGCCGGGCGACGACGAGGTACGCCCCGTTCCCGGGCTCGACCTGCGGGTCCGGCTGCCCGAGCGCCGACCGGAGGCCGCCGTGCACAGCTGCGACGGCAAGGCGACGGCGCTCGACGTGCGGGTCGACGGGGAACATCACGTGGTGACGCTGGACTCGCTCGGCCCGTACGCCGTCGTGGTCTTCTCCGGCGACCCGGCGCGGCCCGACGCGCAGGCATCATGAGCAGGTCAGTCCCGCCGATCCGGCGGCACCGAGCGGAAGGTGGGGCGGGATGAGGATCGCGGTGCTGACCGCGCCGGAGCGCTTCGAGATCGCCGAGGTACCGCCGCCCGAGATCGCGCCGGACGAGGTGCTGCTGCGGGTGGCGGCCTGCGGGGTGTGCACGTCGGAGCTTCCGGCGTTCACCGGCGCCCAGTCGCCGGACTATCCCCGCCACCTCGGGCACGAGGTGAGCGGCACGGTCGCCGCGGTCGGTGCGGAGGTCCAGTCGTTGGCGCTCGGCGATCCCGTCGGCGCGTGGGTGACCTCCCACGGCTTCGCCGAGTACGTCGCCGTCAAGGCCGCACACTGCCGCCCGGCCGGCGACATGCCGCTCGACGAGGCCCTGGCGGAGCCGCTCGCGTGTGCGGTCAACGCGGTGGAGGAGGCCGACGTCCGGCTCGGCGACGACGTGGTGCTGATCGGCGCGGGGTTCATGGGCAACCTCGTGCAGAAGCTGGTGCGGCTGCGCGGGGTGCGGCATCTCGTCGTGGCCGACACCCGGCCCGACGCGCTGGAGCGGGCCACCGCCCTCGGTGCGACCCGGGTGGTGGACGTCCGCAGCGAGTCACTGGCCGAGGTGGTCGGCGAGCTGACCGGCGGGCGGGGTGCGGACGTGACGTTCGAGTGCACGGGTGGGCAGGCCGCGCTGGACGCGGTCGGTGACGTGACCCGGATGAGCGGGAAGATCGTGCTGGTCGGCTTCCATCAGGGCGCGGCGCGCAGCATCAACCTGGCGTACTGGAACTGGATGGCGTTCGCCATCATCAACGCGCACTACCGCGACCTGGACACCATCATGCGGGGGATGACGGTGGGCATGCGCCTCCTCGCCTCGGATGTGCTGTCGCTGCGCACGCTGGTGACGCACCGCTTCCCGCTGGAGCAGATCGACGCCGCGTTCCGTGCCGCCCGCGACAAGCCGGCCGGTTTCGTGAAGGCGACGGTCACCTTCGGTTGAGCGACGCGGGCGCCGCTCGACCGGCCGGGCCCGGCGTAGCCCTCACGCGGACTCGCGGACCACCAGCGGGCAGGGCAGGACGACCTTGCGGCTCTCGCCGTCGTACGTGCCGGCCATCCGGCTCAGCAACAGCTCCCCGGCCGTGCGGCCGATGTCGTAGGCCGGGTTGCGGACCGTGGTGAGGGGAGGGTTCACGATCGTGGCCGCGTCGACGTCGTCGAACCCGACGATGGCGATGTCGTCCGGCACTCGCAGCCGCAGCTCGTGCACCGCGTCGATGGCGCCGATGGCGGTCAGGTCGTTGGCGCAGAACACCGCGTCGGGGCGGCGCTCGGGTGCCGACATCAGCAGGTGCATCGCGCGCCGGCCACCCGGGCGCGTCCAGTCGCCGTGCACCATCAGCTCCGGCTCCACCGGGAGCCCGTTCTCCGCGAGCGCCTGCCGGTAGCCCTCCTCGCGGGCCGACCCGGCGGGCAGCGGTCCCTCGATGATCGCGATGCGGCGCGCACCGCGCCGGATCAGGTGGCTGACGGCGGCGTGCGAACCGACGGTGTCGTCCGGCATCACCAGGTCGGCGTGCGGCTCGTCGTCGCGGGAGCCGCCCACCCGGACGGCGGGCAGCCCTGGCCCGGCGGGGCCGGTCCGTGGCTGCGCGGCGGTGCGGCCGGCGGCCATCACCACGCCGTCCGCGCCGCGGTCGAGCACGTCGGCGAGGAAGGCGTCCTCGCGTTCCGGGTTGCCGTCGGTGTTGCAGACGTAGGTGCCGTATCCGGCGCCGTCCACCGCGTCGGCGAGCCCGCGGGTGAGCACGGCGTAGAACGTGTTGGTGATGTCGGGTACGACGACGGCGACCATCCGGGACCGCCGGGTCCGCAGGCTGCGGGCGACGTTGTTGGGTCGGTAGCCGAGTTCCCGGATCACGCTGCGGACGGTCTCCTGGGTGGCCTCGGCGACCCAGCGCTTGCCGGAGAGCACGTGGGACACGGTGGTCGGGCTGACCCCGGCGAGCTTCGCCACCTGCACCAGCGTCACCCGGTTCTCGTCGGGCGCCGGTGCTGGTGACCGCTTGTCGGACATCGACTTCGCCCTTTCCCGCCGTTGACCACCGCAGCTCGGCTTCGTACGGTAGCAAAACGTTTTCACCCCGGAGATCGTCGCGGGAGGTCGGATGACGCGGCTCCTCGACCGGTACATGATCGACGGCCTGGTAGCGGGCGAGGCCGGGTTGCGGGTGATGCGCCCGCTGCTGCGGGACGTGCCGGCGCACTGGCACGACTACTACGAGCTCGGGTACGTCATCGAGGGCGCCGCCCGGCATGTGGTCAACGGCGTGCCCCGGGCGCTCGGTCCGGGTGCCGCCTTCCTGCTGACGCCCACCGACTTCCACGAGCTGCGCCCCACCTCGGAAGCGCCGCTGACCTGCTACAACGTCGTCATCGACCCGCGGGTGGTCGAGCGGTGGCTGGAGGCGATGGGACCGGGCCCGGCGGCGGTGACCGGGTCTCCCTGGCTGGCCGACGACTGCGCCGACCTCGGCGGCGACTTCGATCGGCTGTGGCGGGAGTCCGAGGGCCGCCGGCCCGGCGCGCCGGCGGTGGCCGACGCCGTGCTCGGTTGCATCCTCATCGAGATGGCCCGGCGGTGCGCGATCCCGGCCCTGGACGGCGAACCGCGTGCGCCCGCGCCGCAGGACGCGGCCGTCGACATCCGACGTGCCGTCCAGTACGTCGAGCGGCACTTCCGCGAGCCGCTGACGCTGGCCGAGGTCGCGGCGCACGTGCATCTGTCGCCGAACTACCTGAGCGAGCGCTTCAGCCGCCTGGTCGGCGTGTCCTTCCAGAGCTACCTGCAGAACCGGCGGCTGCGGTTCGCGCGGTCACTGCTCGCCTCGACCACGCTCGGGGTCACCGAGATCTGCCACGCCGCCGGCTTCAACAGCCCGTCGCACTTCGGCCGGGCGTACCGGCGCCGTTTCGGCCAGCCGCCCTCGGCTGAGCGCACCCTGGGCGACAACGCCCTCACCGACCGGACGCAGAAGAACAACTGATTACGGGTCTGTTGCGTTCGTTATCCGTGATCTCTTGACAAGCCCGGGGCGGGCGGCAGACCCTAGCCGCATCATGCCAAACGTTTTGCACCGGCCCTTCGAAGTGTGATCCACGCATCACCGGCCGGCAACGACATTGGGGGCTGATCCGATGAAGCATCGCGCGTCCCGTGGTTCTCTGGCGATGGTGGTGGCGGCGACGACGGCCGTCGTGTTGGCGCTGACCGGCTGCTCGACCGGGGGATCCTCGTCGAACGACCAGGGTGCCGGAGAGGGCCCGGTCCCCGAGCCCACCGCGCCGGTGAGCATCTCGTTCGCCTCCTGGGTCGCCGAGATCCCGGAGATGAAGACCCTGATCCAGCAGTTCGAGACCGAGCACCCGAACATCAAGGTCGAGGTGCAGAACGTGCCCGCCGAGGAGGCGAACGAGAAGCTGACCGCCCAGGTGGCCGGCGGCAACCCGCCGGACGTCGCCTACATCGACGCCAGCACGGTGGCCGCCTTCGCCTCCCGCAAGGCGCTGGTCAACCTCGACAATTACATCGGCCGCAGCGACATCGTGAAGGCCGACGCCTACGTGCCCGCCTTCAAGACCTTCACCACCTTCGAGAAGAGCATGTACGGGCTGCCGTTCGACGGCGAGTCGACCGCGTTGTACTACCGCACCGACCTGTTCTCCGCCGCCGGCCTGACCAGCCCGCCCACCACCTGGGAGCAGTACGAGGCGGCGGCGCGGGCGCTGACCGACCCGGCGAAGCGGACCTACGGGCACGCCATGTTCACCAGCTCGCCCGAGGGCGCGTACTACTGGTACCCCTGGCTCTGGCAGGCCGGCGGGAAGCTGCTCTCCGACGACGGCAAGGAGGTGCTGTTCAACAACGCCGACGCAAAGAAGGCCGCCGAGTTCTACGTGAACATGGCCAGGTACGCGCCGAAGGACTACCTCAACTCCAACTCGTACGACGGCCGGCAGTCGTTCGCCAACGGCCAGGTCGGTATGTACGTCGCGGGATCCTGGTTCGCCGGAACGCTCACCGACGAGTTCCCCGCCATCAACGGCAAGTGGGCCACCGCCCCGCTCCCGCAGGGCTCGGCGGGCTGCGGAACGACGATCGCCGGCGACGCGCTGGTCATCTTCAGCCAGAGCAAGAAGTCCGACGCCGCGTGGAAGTTCATCGAGTTCCTCTCCAAGCCTGACAACGTCGCATTTTGGACCTACAAGTCCAAGGACGGCACCCTGCTGCCGCCGATCAACAGCCTGCTGGACTCGCCGGACCTGGTGACCACCAAGCCGGTGCTGAAGGGCTTCGCGGAGGCCATGAAGTGCGGGGTCAGCAACGTGGTCGCCAATCCGGACTGGCCCAAGATCGAAGAAGCCCTCAACGAGCAGCTGGCCAAGGCGATCTACGGCGAGCAGACCGCGGCCCAGGCTCTCGACAACGCGGCGGCCGAGGCCGAGAAGATCATCAGGTGACCCGGGGGAACGGGCCGGCACGGAAGGCAGGTAGGGCGGTGGTGACGGGATGACCGCGGTGACGACGTCCCCGCCCCCGGGCGGGGGAGACGAGACCCGGCGCCGCGGTCCGCGCGAGCGCCGGGGCGGCCGACCCGCTCGCCGCGGCGTACGCAGGACGGCTCGGCTGATGTGGCGCGAACGGTCGGCGTACGGCTTCCTCGCCCCCGGCCTGATCCTGTTCTCGGTCTTCACGGTGTTCGCCCTGCTCTTCGCGTTCTACCTCACCTTCCGTGAGTGGAACATCCTGGAGCCCGAGAAGCCGTTCGTCGGCCTGCAGAACTACCGGGACATGGTCCAGGACGAGGACTTCCGCCGGTCGATCATCAACACGGCCTACTTCACCGGCGCCTCGGTGCCGCTGGGCATGGCCGCCGGGCTCGGCATCGCCCTGCTGCTCAACCAGCCGATCCGTGGCCGGGGACTGCTGCGGACGCTCTACTTCCTGCCGAACGTCACGCCGTTCGTGGTCTCGGCCATCGTCTGGAAGTGGCTCTACAACGGCGACTTCGGGTTGATCAACTTCTACTTGCTCAAGACCCACCTGATCAGCGAGCCGCTGGTGTGGTTGTCGAACAAGGACCTGGCGATGCCAGCCGTGGTGCTGATGAGCGTGTGGGCGAGCCTGGGCTTCTCGATGGTGGTCTACCTCGCGGCGCTGCAGGCCATTCCGGAGCAGCTCTACGAGTCGGCGCGGATCGACGGCGCCGGCGCGTGGGCCCGGTTCCGCTACGTCACCCTGCCGATGCTCTCGCCGTCGACGCTGTTCCTCACGGTGATGGGCATCATCGGCTCGTTCCAGGTCTTCACCCAGATCTACGTCATGACCAGCGGCGGCCCGGTCAACCGGACCACCACGATGGTCTACTACATCTACGAGGCAGCCTTCAAGTTCTACGAGATGGGGTACGCCAGCACGCTCGCCTACGGCCTGTTCGTACTCCTGCTGGTGTTCACCGCGTTCCAGCTGAGGCTGTATCGAAAGGCGGACCTGTGACCGAGTCCCGCGGAACCCTCACCCGAGCCCCCGCGACCCCACCGCCGGCACCGGCACCGTCCCGCCGCTCGAAGCTGCCCCGGCGACTCTGGCTCGCCACCTGTTACGCCATCCTGGTGCCCGGCGCGATCCTCTTCGTCGCGCCGTTCGCCTGGCTGGTCAGCGCCTCGTTCCAGCACATGGGCGACATCTTCTCCTGGCCGCCGCAGTGGATCCCGAAAGACCCGACGCTCGACGGCTACAAGGGCTTCTTCGGCATCGGCGAGGCCGGCGAGCACGCGCAGGGCAGCGAGGGCGCCTGGCGGTGGTTCCTGAACAGCGCCTTCGTCGCCGGCTCGGTGACGGTGCTCCAGCTGTTCTTCAACGCGCTGGCCGCCTACACGTTCGCCAAGCGTCGCTTCCCCGGGCGCGACATCATCTTCCTGATCTTCCTGGCAACCATGATGGTGCCGCCGCAGGTGACGCTGATCCCGAACTACCTGGTCCTCAAGCACATCCCGTTCTTCGGCGGCAACGACGTGCTCGGCAACGGCGGTCACGGATGGCTCGACTCGTACTGGGGGCTGATCCTGCCGGGAGCGGTCAGCGCGTTCGGCATCTTCCTGCTCCGCCAGTACATGATGTCGATCCCGGACGAGCTGCTGGACGCCGCCCGGATCGACGGCGCCGGGGAGTTCCGGGTGTTCTGGCGAGTGGTGCTGCCGCTCTGTACCCCCGCGCTCGCCGCCACGGCGATCTTCACCTTCACCTACGCGTGGGAAGATTTCCTCTGGCCGCTCATCGTCATTTCCAGCTCCGACAAGTACACGGCACCGCTCGGCCTAGCATTGTTCGTGGTCAAGAATCGGACGTCCTGGAACCTGCTGATGGCCGGCTCGGTCGTCGCCACGCTTCCCATGATCGTCGCGTTCCTGGTGTTCCAGCGCCGGTTCATCCAGGGCATCTCGATGAGCGGGCTCAAGGGATGACCGGCGGCGGGCCTCGGCAGCTGGTCGAGGAGCTGCTGAACGAGGGCGGGGGAGTGCTGCGCCTCGCGCCGGCGTTCGTCGCGCGCGACCTGGTGCCGCCCGGCCGGCGGCTCGGCCTGCCCGAGGACGCGTACGACCTCGGCGAGCGGGGCTACCTCTGCGAGCGGTGGCTGGGTTCGACCACCCGGGCCGACAACCGTGTCGGCCCGCCCGACGAGGGGCTGAGCCACCTCGTCGACGCCACAGGGCGACCGCGGTTGACCCTGCGGGAGGCGATCGACGCCGACCCCGCGGCCGTCATGGGCGAGGCGTACGCGGCGACCCACCCGCAGGGTCTGGGCCGCCTGGCGAAGCTGCTCGACTACGGCGCCCGCATCCCGTACCACGTCCATCCGCCGCAACGCTTCGCCGAACTGGTCGGACGCCGGTCGAAGGACGAGGCGTACTACTTCCCGGCCGGTGTCGACACCGGCCCGCATCCGGAGACGTTCTTCGGCGTGCACCCGTGGATCGCCCGGGAGCGTTCCTACGAGGTGCTGCTGCCGTACCTCGTCGACTGGGACAGTGACCTGATCCTGCGCCACGCGCGGGCCGAGTTGCAGGTGCCCGATGACGGATTCCAGGTCCCGTCGGGGGTGCTGCACGCGCCGGGAACGGCGCTGACCGTGGAGCTCCAGGAGGACTCGGACGTCTTCGCCATGTTCCAGGCCCTCAACGCCGGCCGGATCATCTCCAAGGACCTGCTCTTCAAGGACGTTCGTCCCGAGGACCGGCGCGAGCATGCGGAGCGTTTTCCGCTGGGCTTCGTGGAGTGGGAGCTGAACGGCGACCCGTTCTTCTACGAGCACAACCACCTGACGCCCCGGCCGGTCGACGCCGGCGAGCCGGCTGGCGGGCGGGAATGGTGGATCTTCTACAACACGACGAAGTTCTCCGGGAAGAAGCTCGTCGTCCCGGCCGGGGCGAGCCATTCGACGACCGAACGCGGCGTGTACTCGATCCTGGTCTGGTCGGGTGCCGGGCGGTACTGCGGCCACGACGTCCGAGCCGGCGACGCCGAGTCCGACGAGCTGCTGGTCAGCCATGCCGCCGCGACTGCGCCGCACCTGGTGGAGAACACCGGCGACACCGACCTGGTGGTGTTCAAGTTCTTCGGTCCGGACATCAACGACACCCCGATCATCCCGCGCTACCCGAGTTAGCACCGGCGCGGTCGACCCGGGGCGGCCAGGGTTCGCGGTCCGGGTGGGCGATCGTCCTCCGGGCCGCACTAGTCTCGGCGTATGGCGAGGTACTTCGACGTGCACCCGGACAATCCGCAGCCCCGCGTCCTGCGTCAGGTGGTCGACCTGATCCGGGACGGCGGACTGGTCGCCTACCCCACCGACTCGTGTTACGCGTTCGGTTGTCAGCTCGGCAACCGGGACGGCCTGGACCGGATCCGGGAGATCCGCCGCCTGGACGAGCGGCACCACTTCACCCTGGTGTGCCAGGACTTCGCCCAGCTCGGTCAACTCGTGCACGTCAGCAACTCGGTCTTCCGACTGGTGAAGGCGAGCACGCCGGGCAGCTACACCTTCATCCTGCCGGCCACCAAGGAGGTGCCGCGCCGGCTGATGCATCCCAAGAAGCGCACGGTCGGCGTGCGCGTCCCCGACCACGTGGTCACCCAGGCGCTCCTGGCCGAGCTGGGCGAGCCGCTGGTGTCGAGCACCCTGATCCTGCCGGGCGACGAGGAGCCGATGACCCAGGGGTGGGAGATCAAGGAGCGGTTGGATCACGTCCTGGACGCGGTCATCGACGACGGCGACGGCGGCAAGGAGCCGACGACCGTGGTCGACCTGTCCGAGGACGAGCCGGTGATCCTGCGCCGCGGGGCCGGTGACCCGTCCCGCTTCGAGTAAGCCGCATTCGTCGTAATCCATGTACCATCTGGTACATGGATTACGCGGAGACCATCACCACCTCCGCCGGCCTCGATCGGGCCTGGGCCGCCCTGGCGGACGTGACGACGTATCCGCGGTGGACCGCGTCGATGTCGTCGGTGGAGCCCCTCGACGGTGCGGCGCTCACCGTGGGCCACCGGTTCCGGATCCGCCAGCCCGGCCTGCCGACGACGGTCTGGCGGGTCTGCGACGTGCAGCCGGGCGTCTCCTTCGCCTGGGCGGCGACCGCTCCCGGCGTGCGCACGATCGCCCAGCACATCCTGCACGCCGAGGCGGACGGGACCACCCGGATCAGCCTCGGCATCCGGCAGACCGGGGCGCTCGCCCGGCTGGTCGCCCTGCTGACCGCAGCGAAGACCCGCCGGTACATGCGGATGGAGGCGGCCGGGCTCAAGGCGGCAGCCGAGACGGACGCGCCGCCGGCGGCCGGCGACGGGGCGGCATCCACCGGTGGCCGGTGACGCCCGGGCGGCGCTGCTCGACCGGTGCGTCACCTTCCTGAAGCAGGCCGGGTTCGGTCAGCTCAGCCTGCGGGAGATCGCCTCCGGCGCCGGCACCAGCCACCGGATGCTGATCTACCACTTCGGCAGCCGGGAGGGCCTGCTCGCCGAGGTGGTCCGGCTCGTCGAGACCGAGCAGCGCGCCGCGCTCGTCTCGCTCGCCGCCGGAGACGACGACCCGGTGGCGGTGAGCCGGCAGTTCTGGCAGCGTCTCGCCGACCCGGCGTTGGCACCGGCGGAGCGGCTCTTCTTCGAGATCTACGCCCAGGCGCTCTATGAGCGGTCGTGGACGGAGCCGTTCCGTGCCTCGGTCATCGCCGCCTGGACCGGGCCCGTCGAGGAGCTGTTCGTCCAGCTCGGCTTCGACCCGGCCGAGGCCCGCCGCCGGGCCCGCCTCGGCCTGGCCGCGACCCGCGGCCTGCTGCTGGATCTGCTCATCACCGGCGACCGGGAGCTCCTCGACGCCGCCGCCGAGCTGTTCGCGCAGCTCATCACCGCGCCGCGGGTCGACTGACCCCCCGGCCGTCGCTACCTCCCGGCGGGTGGTCGGATCCGGGCGAGGCTGTCGGCGAGGTCGGTGAGCCACAGGTCGACCTCCACCAGATGCCGCAGCTCGGCCCGGGAGCCGGGCTCGTCCAGCAACGGACGGATCCGGTCGAGTTCGTCCGCGCAGCTGGTGGCGACAGGAGCCGGTGTCGGTGTCCGCCGGCCCGCGAGGTCGTCGGCGACCTCGTGGAACGCCGAGCGCAACTGCCCGGCAGCGCTCTGCAGCTGCGCCGCCGCCCCCGGCCAGCCGGCCAGGCAGCCGGGCGGGTTGCGCCGCAACAACGACTCGGCCCCCTCGACCACGTGGTGGCCGGCGTTCAGTGCCGCCTCCCAGTCCATGTCACGGCCCGGTGGGGCGTGCCGCTCGGCGTGGTACTGGCAGTAGGACGCGTCGGCGAGGGTCATGCTCCGGTTGACCCGGTCGACGGCCCGATCCGGTCGCCCCCCGCCGAGCACCGCCTCGACGGTCTGCTCGACCGCGTCCCCGCTGTACACGAGGTAGCGGGCAGCGTTACGCCGCAGGTCGCGGCTCGCGCCGCGCGGCCACATCGCCACTCCGGCGAGCACGCCGATCACCCCGCCGAGCAGGACGTCCACCAGGCGGACCTCCGCGAGCCGCCACCCCTCGGGAGCGAGTTGGGCGAAGACGAATGTGAGCAGCAGCGTGAACATGGCCTGCGCCCAGGCCGGGCCGAGCAGGCGACCGGCGCCGAAGGCCAGCAGCATGATCGCCGGCAGGACCGCGGCGTAGACGATCGGACTGTCGATCAGGAACATCAACAGGCCGCTGCCGGCGGCTCCGACGATCGTGCCGACCACCGCCGGCCGCAGCGCGGTGCGGGTGTCCGCGGCAGAGGTCCGCAGCACGGTGAGAGTCGCCAGGAGCACCCAGAACCCGTGGGTGAGCTGCAAGGTCCCGGCGACCACCCGGGCGGCGGCCAGCGCCACGGCCAGTCGCAACGCGCTGTGCAGATAGGCGGAACGGGGCGTCAGATGGGACCGGAACTGCCGCGAGTACAGCGTCCACGGCCCGTGCCGCACGTACTCGAACAGCCCGAGGTCGGCGTCGTCGGACCGGGCCCGGGTCGCCACCCGGGTGGCGACGGCGAAGACCCGTACCTGGTCGGCGAGGGCCAGCGCGGTCGCGTCCCGGCACAGCCGGGGCACGTGCAGGCCCTCGCCCCGCACGTCCGGGCTGGTGGGGTACGCCGCCTCGGCCCGCCCGATCGCGGTGTCCAGATCGTCAAGGGCCACCGCCTGCGTACCCGGAAGCAGACCGGCGCCGGCGGCGCGGGCGGTGTCGGCGCACGAGCGCAACAGCCGTGCTGCCGCCAGGTCCGGGATCGGTTCCGGCGGGGCATCCGACGCCAGCCGGCCCGCCTTGACGAACACCTCGCGCAATGCCGCCCCGGCGATCCGCAGCGCCCGGTCACGGGCATCTGCGGCGGTCGGCGCCTCGGTGGGCGGAAACTCCCTCAGCGCCAGCCGGGCGACCGCCTCGGACGCCCGGTCGTGCCGCGCGTCGCACTCGCGCCGGTCGCCGGTGGATTCGGCCAGCGCGTCGGCCGTGGCGTCGAGGAACGCCGCGACGCGGTCCGCCGCGTAGACGAGCCGCTGTCGGTAGGAGATCGGCACCGGGTCGGGCCAGAGCACCACCTCGGCGGCGGCGAGCAGCGCGATGCCGAGCGTCACGCCACCCAGCCGCTGCGGCAGGGTGCCCGGCTGGAACGGGGGAAACGACGCCAGGATGTAGAAGAGCTGGAACGCGCTGCCCAGCCCGACCAGACGCGGGCCACCCACCCCGCCGAACGCCACGGCGAAGCCGATGACCAGCATCCCGCCGGCGGCCGCCCAGGTGTTCCAGGCCAGCAGCGTGCCCGCGGCGACCAGCACCCAGGCCGCCGGCAGCGTGGTGAGCAGGATCCGGGCCCGCTGCGGCGCCGGGCCGGGCAGCTGCGCGAACATCCCGGCGGCGACCGTGCCGAACAGCGCGTACGTGGCCAGGAGTGGATCGCCGGCGCCGTATCGGCAGGCGTAGAAGACGGTCGAGGCGACCAGCGTCAGTCGGGCCGCGCGCCGTAGGGCGGCGTACCCCGGGTCGCGGTGGCGAAGCCGGCCCAGGAGGCTGGTTCCGAGCACGCCTGGTCTCCCGGGTTCGTCGCACGCATCTCATCCCCGGCCGTCCATTCTCCACCGGCCCTGCGCGGACCGGTGGGTTTCGGGACGAATCGGTGCCGGTCGGAGTGGGCCGGAGGTGTCGACCGGGTAGGTCGTCGGCGCTTCCGGCACCCGGCGGGAGAGGTCGATCTACGGTGGCAGTCACCAGACCTCGACGGGACGGGCATGACGCAACTCGGCAACCGGTGTGGGCAGCTCAGTCGCCCGTCGGCGCGGACCGGCGGGGCCTGAGATGTCCTGGCCGACCGCGATCCGAAGCGGGCTCCAGCAGCGCCTGGTCAACCCGATCGTCAGGCTCGCCTGGAGCCTGAGACTCCCGATCCCCGGCGACGCCCTGCTGGAGACGACCGGACGCCGCACGGGACGGCCGCGGTACACCCCGGTGTGCGACGGGCTGAGCGGGGACACCTTCTGGCTGATCTCCCAGCGGGGGCGCCGGGCCGACTGGGTGCGCAACCTGGAAGCCGACCCTCGGGTCCGGGTCAAGGTGGGCGGCGGGCCACGGGCGAGCTGGCGGAGCGGCGCGGCGCATGTTCTCGACGACGACGACCCGCGCGAGCGTCAGCGGATTCTTGCCCGGAGCGGGCTCGCGCGCCGGCTTTGCCTGTGCACCTCCCAGGCCGCAACCACGAGCCCGCTGACGATCCGCATCGATCTGGATTCGCGCTGATCTCCTCCACCGCTGTCGTTCGGCGACCTCCCGCCGAGCGCCGTGATGCCATCACTCTTGCAGGTGGCATCACCGTGATGCCATGATGGCGTCATGGAACTTCGCGCTTACGTCGACGCCGTCCGGCACGAGCTGGCGGTGGCCGCGGCCACCGGCGGCGACGACGCTCGGGAGCTGGCAGAGCGGCTGACCGCGCCGCTGGAGTCCGCGATCCGGCTCGCCCTGCTGGACGCGCTCTCCGAGGCGGCCACGGAGATCACCCGGGATCTCGCACCCGGATCTGTCGACCTTCGGCTGCGCAACCGGGAGCCGAGCTTCGTCGTGGTGCCACCGCCGGCCGATCGGTGGGCCGACGAGACCGAGGCGCCGGTGCCGCCCGCGCCGGAGCCACTGCCGCCGGCTCCCGCGGACGGCGAGGACGAGGCGACCGTACGGATCAGCCTGCGCCTACCGGAGCACCTCAAAGCCCGCGTCGAGCAGGCGGCCGCTCGGGCCGGCGTATCGATCAACACCTGGCTGATCCGGGCCGCGGCCCGAGCCGTCGACGCCGACGGCCAGCACCAGCGGCCCGAGCCGTTCGTCGCCCCGAGCCACGGCCAGCGCTTCACGGGATGGGTGCGCTAGCGACACCCGCCCGACCAAATCTTGAAAGGAAGCATGATGCCATCCTTCGACACCCCCGGACCGATCTCGGCCTCGATCGAATTCGTCAGCGGCGACGTGCGGATTACCGCCGGTCCGCGCGCCGACACCGTCGTGCAGGTGCGGCCGGCCGACGAGTCCGACGACCGGGACGTCCGCGCAGCCGAGCAGACCCGGGTGGAGTACGCGTCCGGCCGCCTGGTGATCCGCGGCCCCAAACAACCCAACTTCGGGATCTTCGGTAAGCCCGGCACTGTCGAGGTGACCATCGACCTGCCGACCGGTTCCGGCGTGGAGGCAAAGCTGGGCGTCGGTGGAGTCCGCTGCGCCGGGGCGCTCGCCGACTGCCGACTCAAGACCGGTGCCGGCGATCTCCAGGTCGAGGACACCGACGCGCTCACCCTGCACACCGGTCTCGGTGCCGCCATCGCCGAGAACGTCGCCGGCGACGCCGACATCACCACCGGGTCCGGCAAGCTCAGCGTCCGCGCCGTCGGCGGCCGCGCCATGCTGAAGAACGGCAACGGCGACACGTGGATAGGTGATGCCGCCGGCGAACTTCGGGCTCGCTCCGCAAATGGTCACGTCGCCGCCGAGCACGCTGCCGCCTCGATCACGGCCAACACCGCCAACGGCGACATCCGCGTCGGTGAGCTCGTTCGTGGATCGGCGACGTTGCGCACCGCCGCCGGGCGGATCGAGGTCGGTGTCCGGCGCGGCACCGCGGCCCGACTCGACCTGCACACCCAGTTCGGCAAGGTCCGCAGCGAGCTGGACGCCGCCGCAGGTCCGGCCGACACCGACGAGCAGGCCGAGGTGCGGGCCCGTACCGCCTTCGGTGACATCCTCATCCACCGTTCCTGACCCTTCCCGTCGGTCCGGTCGCGGTTGATCCGCCGCGACCGGGGAGAACGCGTGGCCTCGTACCCCCGGTCGGCTTCATCGGCTCGACCGGCGATGGCGCGCGCCCTCCGTACCCGTGCAACGCCTTTGATCTTGGAGGAGCAATGGCGACAACGATCGCGACCCGCCCGGCCATCTCGGTGTCCGGCCTACGCAAGACGTTCGGGGACAAGGTCGTCCTCGATGGCATCGACCTCATGGTCTCCGAGGGGACGGTCTTCTCGCTGCTCGGGCCGAACGGCGCGGGCAAGACCACCGTGGTGCGGATCCTGTCCACCCTGGTGCCCGCCGACGGCGGATCCGTCCGCGTCGCCGGCCACGACCTGACCGGCCAGCCCGACGCGGTACGAGCGGCGATCGGCGTCACCGGGCAGTTCTCCGCCGTCGACAACCTGCTGACCGGCGAGGAGAACCTCAAGCTGATGGCCGACCTGCACCATCTCGGCCGCACCGAGGGCAGACGCCGTGTCGCCCGGCTGATCGAACACTTCGACCTCGGCGAGATGGCGCGTAAGACGCCCGCGGTCTACTCCGGGGGCATGCGACGCCGCCTCGACCTGGCGATGACCCTGGTCGGCGACCCACGTCTGATCTTCCTGGACGAACCCACCACCGGCCTCGACCCCCGCAGCCGCCACGCGATGTGGCAGATCATCCGCGGACTCGTCGCCGAGGGGGTCACGGTGTTCCTGACCACTCAGTACCTCGACGAGGCCGACGAACTCGCCGACCGGATCGCCGTCCTCGACCACGGTCGCATCGTCGTCGAGGGCACCCCCGACGAGCTCAAGCGCCGCATTCCCGGCGGGCACATCCTGCTGCGCTTTCCCGACCCCACGGCGCTGCACAGTGCCGCCCGCACGCTCGCCGTCGCGCAGCGCGACGACGACGCCCTCACCCTGCAGATCCCCAGTGACGGCGACGTGCGCTCGCTGCGGGAGGTACTGGACCGACTCGACGACGCACAGGTCGAGGTCGACCGGCTCTCCATCCACACCCCCGACCTGGACGACGTCTTCTTCGCCTTCACCGGCACGCCCGCGTCCGCCGCCGCGCAGGACGCCATTCCGGAGGGACACCGATGACCAGCCTCGCCTACACCCTGACCGACTCGGCAACCATGCTCCGCCGACAGTTGCGCCACATCCAGCGCTATCCCTCGCTGACCGGAATGCTGATCGGCCTCCCCGTCGTCCTCCTGCTGTTGTTCGTCTACGTCTTCGGCGGGACGCTGGGCGCTGGACTCGCGGGCGGCAGCGGCGACCGCGGCGCCTACCTGAACTACCTCGTGCCGGGCATCCTGCTGTTCACCGCGACCAGTGCCGCGCAGGGGACCGCGATCTCCGTCGCGATGGACATGACCGAGGGCATCATCGACCGCTTCCGCACGATGGCCATCTCCCGCGCCTCCGTGCTGACCGGACATGTCCTCGGCAGCCTGGTCCAGACCATGTTGGGCTTCGCCGTCGTGCTCGGCGTCTCACTGGCCATCGGCTTCCGCCCCAACGCCACCGCGATCGAGTGGCTCGCCGCCGTGGGTATGTTCGCCGCGATCGCCTTCGCGCTGATCTGGCTGTCGGTCGCGCTCGGCCTGGTCAGCGACAGCGTCGAGACGGCCAGCAACCTGCCCATGTTCCTGACTCTCCTGCCGTTCCTGGGCAGCGGCTTCGTGCCCACCGACACCATGCCGGCCGGTCTACGGTGGTTCGCCGACTTCCAGCCGTTCACGCCGGTCATCGAGACGCTGCGCGGCCTGCTGCTCGGCTCGGGGATCGGCAGCAGCGCCGTCGTCGCGCTGGCGTGGTGCGTGGTGGCGGCGCTGCTGTCCTACCTCTGGGCGAAGCGATCGTTCAACCGCCGGGCGGCGCGGTAGTCCACCGGCGCCGCCGCCTCGTGCCGCGCAGTTCGATCAGGCCTGCTTGGTCTCCCAGAAGATCTCCGAGATCTCGTTGATCTTCCCAAGAAGCTCGGCCGCGACATCCGGGTCGGCGGAGCCCTTCGCGCCGCCGGCACCGGCCAGCTTGGTGGCCTGGTTGAAGAGGTCGTGCAACTGGGGGTACTTCTCGAAATGCGGCGCCTTGAAGTAGTCGGTCCACAGCACCCAGAGATGGTGCTTGACCAACTCCGCACGCTGCTCCTTGATGAGCAGAGAGCGGGTGCGGAACTCCGGGTCGTCGCTGGCCTGGTACTTCTCGCAGATCGCCTTGATCGACTCGGCCTCGATCCTCGCCTGAGCCGGGTCGTAAACACCGCACGGCAGGTCGCAGTGGGCGCTCGCCACGACGCGGGGCGTGAGAAGACGGGTAAGTCGCATCGGCTTCTTTCCTTCGACTGAGGGTGCGGGTGAGGTCGGCGCTGACCGGTGGAGAACGTCACGCTAGAACCTGAATCCAACTTCAAGTCAACTGTCGTGAACTGGATCTCAGACCGGCAATCGTCCGAGCGGGGAAGTGTTACGTTTCGCCTCTTGAGTCCGGGCCCGGGCGGGTCGGCGAGAGGCGGTTCCGGGAGGCGTTTCGCTCCCGCGCGAGCTTGGGAATTCAACCCGCCCGGCGCTCTTGCGAACAGGTGACAGGGAGTGCGCATGCAGTCTCGTACGGATCTCATCGAAGACCTGATGGGACGCTTTCCTCACGTCCCGCGTGAGGCGGTGATCAAGGAGGACCTGCTGCGCGGTGGCTTGGCCTTCGACGACTCGGCGTTGACCGACAACGAGCACGGCGACGTCAAGCCCAAGTCGTACTTCATCTTCTCGTTCGACCACCGGACACTGCCCGAGCTGGGCGCCGCCGCGCTGCGCCGGCCCCCGGAGGAGATCGTGCTCACCGGCGGCCCGTACGAGCTGCGCCGGACGGTCGTGTCGGTCCGCACCAACCCCGACTCGCCCTACCGGGTCAAGCCCGACGGCGACGGGCGGCTGATGCTGTTCCTGGACGGCCGGGCGATCGCCGAGGTCGGCCTACCTCCGATGCCGGACTACTACCGGCACACGCTCGCCAACGGCAAGTCGGTGATGGAGGTCGCCCCGACGATCCAGTGGGGTTACCTCATCTACCTGACCGCCTTCCGGGTCTGCCAGTACTTCGGCGTCAAGGAGGAGTGCCAGTACTGCGACATCAACCACAACTGGCGTCAGCACAAGCAGGCCGGCCGCCCGTACACCGGGGTCAAGCCGGTCGACGAGGTCCTCGAAGCGCTGGCGATCATCGACCGGTACGACCAGGACCGCACCTCGCAGGCGTACACGCTGACCGGTGGCAGCATCACGTCGAAGGTCGACGGGCTGGCCGAGGCGGACTTCTACGGCCGCTACGCCCAGGCGATCGAGGAGCGGTTCCCGGGCCGGTGGATCGGCAAGGTGGTCGCCCAGGCCCTGCCGCGCGCCGACGTGCAGCGCTTCCACGACTACGGGATCCGGATCTACCACCCCAACTACGAGGTGTGGGACAAGCGGCTCTTCGAGCTCTACTGCCCGGGCAAGGAGCGCTACGTGGGCCGGGAGGAGTGGCACCGGCGCATCCTCGACTCCGCCGAGATCTTCGGGCCGCGCAACGTCATCCCGAACTTCGTCGCCGGCGTGGAGATGGCGGCCCCGCACGGCTTCGCCACCGTGGACGAGGCGATCGAATCGACCGCCGAGGGCCTGCAGTACTTCATGTCCCGCGGGATCACCCCACGGTTCACCACCTGGTGCCCGGAGCCGACCACCCCGCTGGGCCGGACCAACCCGCAGGGCGCTCCGCTGGAATACCACATCCGGCTGCTGGAGATCTACCGCGCGACCATGGAGGCCAACGGCCTGTCCAGCCCGCCCGGGTACGGCCCCGCCGGCCCCGGCCGGGCGGTCTTCTCGGTCAGCTCTTTCATGGACAGCCTGCCCGCCGAGCCGACGGTTCGAGAGAGCTGAGCGCTACCCCCACGTAAGAGGGCGAGGTCGGCGCCGGCGTCCGACGCCGTCCCCGCCGGGCATACGCGATCATTGCCTCGTCAGTGCGGGCGGACCCGACTGACGAGGCAATGACCAGCGGCGTGGCGCGCGACTACCGCTTGATGGTGATCGTCGCCTTGCGGTAGTTGTTGCGCTTGTCGTTCTTCGTCGGGTCGTAGTTCTGCTCGATGTTGCCGGCGCTGTCGACCGAGAACCAGTGGAACGTCGTGGTCTCGGTCACGTGGAACACCTGACCCGGCTCACGGAACTCGGTCGCCGCGTAGCGGGGCGACTCGAGCGTGGGTCGGCTGCCGTCCGTCGTGTAGTAGATGGTGGCCGGCTCGCTCGTCTCGAAGCGCACGTCGACGGGCGCGGAGTATCTCCCGCCACCGGGGACGAGCGAGGACTTCGGGTCCTTCTTGTCCCTGCCCCAGTCCGCCGCGACCCGGAACATCTCCATGATCCCGTTGGCGTACTCCATCGTCTCGGCGTGGCCGCTGACGAGGTTCGGATCCCCGACCCACGCCGGCTGGAACGAGCCGCCCTGCCAGTTGCCGGTGGCCGGGTTGTAGACCGAGCCGCCGACCTCCCAGCCGAAGGCGTAGATCCCGTACGTGTGGTACAGGTCCTCGCGTACGTTGCCCGCCGACGAGTAGAGGACGTCCGACGAGCCGCCCACGTTCTCCGGCGTGACAACGGTCTGCCGGTGCGCCTTGACCTGCGACAGGATCCGGGCGGCCGACTGCCAGTAGAACGCCTCGTCACCCAACGGCGGGCGCGGGGTGGTGATCCGCCCGTCCGCGATGTAGGCGCCGGGCTGCCAGAAGAGCTGGCCGCCGTTGGAGTGCACAGACATCATGAACTTGATGTTCGAGTACTTTTCGACCAGCCAGATGATGTTCTTCGACTCAGGCTCCGACAGCTCCGCCGGTCCCTGGTAGGTGTCGCTGACGCAGCTGGTCGACGCGCCCGCGTAGCCGTCGTGGCCCGACCCGACCCGGTAGTTCCGGTTCAGGTCGACGCCCCAGGAGTTGCGCCGGGCCGGATCGGCGTTCTCGTCCGGGCAGTGGTTGGTCATGTTCCGGCGCTGCGAGGCGAAGTTGTAGAAGCTGTAGTTCGCCCCGTCGGGGTTGTTGGAGAGGATGAAGAAGACGTCGGTGTTGTCGACGATCTTCTTCGTCTCCCGGTCGGACTTGTAGTTGTGCACCAGCCGTTCGGCCGACTCCAGGCTGGTCGTCGCCGGCACCCACTCGCGGGCGTGGTCCTGCGCCTGGATCAGGACGCCGGGCTTCTTGCCGTCGCGGTGCTTGCCGATCCGCAGGACAGGAATCGTGGCCGGGCCGCGCGGCACCTCGCCCTCCGGCGCGCCGGCGCGCTTCTGGTCGAGGAAGTCGGTCAGCGCCACCGGGCCGGACGTCGGTACGACGACGCCGGTGCCCGCGTTGGTGCGGTACGGGTGCGCCCGGCCGATCAGGCCCTGGGACTGACTCTCCAGCGCCGCCGCCACCTGGGCGGCCGTGCTGGCGAGCCCACCGGAGGCGTCCTTCGCGAGCAGGACCCGGATCGCCTTGCCCGCCACCTCGACCGAGAGCGGAAGGTCCGCGCCCGGCCGCTCCACGAACTCGACGGTGATGTCGTTGCCACCCTCGTGGCCCCACGCCGCCGAGCTGACCACGACCGCGGCCTGCCCGGTGCCGCCGATGGTGGCCTGCGCGTTGCGCTGGTAGCCGTTCGTCTGGTTCGGCAGGTAGACGATCTCGGCGATGTCCGGGTACTGGCGGGCGATCTCCTCGGCGCGGCTGTAGAGCTGCTGCGGATGCCGGTAGCCGTCGACGAAGTCCCACTTGTAGCCCGGGTTGGCCGTCAGCGGCGGCGCGCCGTCCTCGAGCCAGTTGGAGACGTCGCCGGTGGCGACGCCGCCGGTCGAACTCGTGACCCGGATCTGGTTCGGTCGCGCGTCGAGCTTGAACAGGTTCCGGTGGAACATGTACTGCCCGGAGTCGACGAACCGGCTCATCGTCCGGGCGAAGCCGAACGAGGTGCCGCGGCCCGAGTCGTTCTCGAGCTGCATCTCGACGACCGGGTCCGCCTGCTGCCCTTCGGTGGTCCGTGCCTCCACGTAGAGGAAGCCCTGGCCCTTCGTGGTGAACCAGTCGGCGCGGACGACCCGTACCGTCTTCTCGTGGCTGAGCGGCTGGACCGTCTGCGTGCGCCGGGACTGGAATCCGCCGTCGGCCTGCTCGTTCCAGGCGAAGCCCTCGTCGTCGCCGAGGATGTCGACGCCCATCGCCTCGAGTTCGGTGAGCTGGGCGGCGGTCACCACCGCCTCACCTTCGATGCCGGTCGGCACGCGCTTGAGGCCGTGCTCCAGGTCGAACCCGGCGGCGGCCACCTTGTCCAGCAGGTCCGCGCCGGCCAGATGGATGCGAACGAGCCGTACCTGCTCCTGGTCCTCAAGGGCGGATCGCCCCGAGCCCGCCGTGGCTGTCGACCCCGCGGGCTCCGCGCCCGCGGGCGCGGTCGCCACGAGGACGCTGCCCGCCAGGGCGGACACTGCGAGAAGCGCGATGCGCAGTTGTCTGCGTCGCATTCCCCCTCCTTCTGCTTGCGGCGTGTGGTTGACGTGTGGCCGGTCCGCCCGGGGATGGGACCGGTCCACTCAGGACTGCCGTGCTGAGCCCGCCCACCTGAGCCTGGGCACCACATTGGTCGCCGCGGAAAGGATCGGGGGAGCCGTGAGCGGGCTGGGTGCGGTGAGCGTATGTGCATTCATGACATTGATGGGACGGGCGAGCGGGATTTGAGCATTCCTTGAGGCAGCCCGCCATGCCGCGTCGCTGGGCATCCGGGGCGTCGAGGCCGCCCCCGTCAGCGCCTTCCAGCCCTTGACAGGGCCTCCTCCGCCTGTGCGGCCAGAGTGGTGACGAGGTCGGCCGCGGAGGGCAGGTCGGTGATGAGGTCGACGGCCTCCCCGGCCCAGACCGGCAGCGGCGGTATGACGCCTCGCGCCAGGTCGTCCTGGTAGTCCCGGCTCGCCTGCGGGTCGCCGGCCAGCTCGGCCTCGCGGCCGCGCCACCGGTCGAGGTAGGGGTGGCCGAGGGTGCGGGCGGTGTACTTCGACTGCCACCGGGAGCCGCGGACGATGTCCAGCACGCTGCTGCGCTCGGTGTCCTGCCCCCGTCCTTCGACGATCGCCTTGCTGATCGCGGGGTCGACCAGGGCCTCGACGGTGGCCTGGAAGCGGGTGCCGATCAACGCTCCGCTCGCGCCCAGCGCCAGGGCGGCGGCCACGCCGCGGCCGTCGGCGATGCCACCGGCCGCCAGCACCGGCGTCGGCGCCGCGAGATCCACCACGACGGGTACGAACGGCAAGGTGGACCGCCCGCGCCGGGCCCCGTGGCCACCGGCTTCGGTGCCCTGCGCCACGATGACGTCGGCGCCCAGGTCGACGGCCTGCCTGGCCTCCTCCAGGTCGGTGACCTGAACAATCAGGACCGCCCCTGCCTGACGGACAGGTGCCACGAACGGGCTCGGGTCGCCGAAGGAGAACATGACCGCCCTGGGTCCGTACTCCAGCGCACGCTCGACCGCGCCGACGTCGATCGCCCAGGTCAGGAAACCGACGCCCCACGGTTGGTCGGTGCCCGACGCGACGATCGGGAGTTCGCGATCAAGCCACTGCCGGTCCCCGTCCGCGGCGCCCAACATCCCGAGCCCGCCGCCCCGCGAGACGGCCGCGGCCAGCGCGCCGCCGGCCGACCCGCCCATCGGCGCCAGCGCGATCGGATGCCGCACGCCGAACAACTTCGTGAACTCCGTCGACAACGCCATACCGCATCATCGCCCCGGTGCCGATGGTCCGGGCAGCCCGGACCGGGCACTACCAGTAGTAGGCCCGCCCAGGATGCCGGCGTGGACGGGTCTCCTCGACAATGATCGCCATGCCCATTCACTGGCGATCCAGCGCCGAGGTGTTCGCCCAGTGCCTCGGCAGTCATGGTCTCGATGCCGCCGGTGTCGCCGACGTTGAGGCAGCCTGGCAAGCTTTCTGCGAGTTTGTGCAGGTGGAGATCGACGGTGTTGATCCGGACCCGGACTCTGATGCTGACGGCTTCATCGTTCAGTGGGGCCGCTACTCCTGGCACGGCCACCGCCCGTCGCTGACGTTCACCCGGCAGCCGGCCATCGTCGGCGTTGATGACCGAGACGGCCGCCACGTGGATCGCGAGTACTGGCAGGTCAGTCTTGAGATGCGCTTTGACGACGGACCTGATCTCGCGGGCATCGGCACCCTGCCCGAGCGGGACACCGGCTTCAACTTCGCTCCAATCGGCCGTCATCGACACGCCGCACTGGCTGAGATGCGAACCGGCATGGACCGACATCCACAACTTCAGGCTGCTTGGCGCTTGAAGCCGGCCCACAGCGAACTCACCGTCGACCGGGCCGATTAACCCGCGCGGAGCGTTCGGTTCCGATGCGACCAGAATGTTGGACGCGTGGCTCGCCACGACTGCAGGACCATGACGATTGGCGGGGAGCAGACCATCGACAACTCCGACACGATCACCCTGTGGCGGCCCACCGGGCAGGCCGAACTCGACCTCGTGGCGGCGTCAGGGTGGCGGGCTTGGCCACCACGCCTGCCGGACCAGCCGATCTTCTACCCCGTACTGAACCGCTGGTACGCCACGAAGATCGCCCGCGAGTGGAACGTCCCCGCCGAGGGCGTCGGCTACGTAACCCGGTTTGACGTCCAGCGTTCATACCTGGACCGTTACGAGGTTCATCAGGCCGGTGGCCGCGACGTGCTGGAGTACTGGATCCCCGCCGAGGAGCTTGCCGACCTCAACGCCCACATCGTCGGCGCGATCATCGAGGAAGCCGAGTATCGCGGCCCGGTGAACGACCAGGAGTTCACCGACGCCGACAAGGCCCTGGGCCGAGCTCTGCCTGCCGCGTGGCGAACCTATCTCCAGGGTGAGTCGTGGTTCCGGCGAGGGTGGATGACCAGCGGAGCCTACGTCTGGCTCAATTCGCCACGCGAGATGCTGGAGCTGCATGACGCATGGGACGAAGCCACCGACGCGCACCCCGGCATCGCGATCATCGGCGGTGACGGCTCCCGTGAGCAGCTCGTGCTCGACCTGCGCAGCGACCCCGCACCGGTGCTGCTGGTCGACATCACGAGCAGCGGATGGGACAGCGCCATCCTGCAGGCCGACGATGTCAGCCAACTCGTCGACCGAATCGAGGCGGGCACGTTCACGTTCGACTTCGAGGACTAGCAGAGTTCGGAGAGCATGGGGCGCGCGTACCTCGCGTCAGGTGCGGGTGCCTCGCTGACCGCCAGCCGTTGGATACGACTGGGCGCGCTTGCGCGGCTACCTGCGCTCGGCGGCTGCGGTGTCGCTGTCGCGGGGTCCGCTGAGCCAACCGCGGATGCCGGCGAGCGCGGTTGGGCCGTAGTCCTCGTCGACGCCGGCGGCGAGGTCCGCGATGGAGACCGCTTGCAGGGCGGCCCGCCAGGCGGCGTCGGCGCCGGCCATCGCTCGGGCAATCGGGCAGGGCCGGGTGCAGGCCTCCTGCGACGCCCCCAAGGGGCCGCGCTGGCGGATCTCGGTGCACACGAACGTGGGCTGGGCGCCGTCGACGGCGGCGACCACGTCAAGGATGGTGATCAGCTCGGGCGCCCTGGTCAGGACGTATCCGCCCGCCTTGCCCTGCACCGAGGTCACCAGGCCGGCGCGGGAGAGCGCCTGTAGCTGCTTGGCCAGGTAGCTGGCCGAGACGTCGTGCAGTTCGGCGAGCCGGGCAGCCGGCACGGGTTGGGTCGCCGTGGTCAGCACCACGCAGCAGTGCAGTGCCCACTCGACCCCGCCTGACAGCTTCATCCGACCCCCCCGCCTTGACTCGGATACAGACTATCCGACTATTGTCTCGGACAAGAAGTATCCGAGTTCGGAGCCATCCGTCCTCGACGAAGTCGGCGTGCCCCGGGGCGCGTTGTAGGAAGGTGGGAGTCATGAAGTTCACAGTCATCGGCGGTACCGGCCTGATCGGCTCGCAGGTGGTCCAGCGGCTGACCGCGGCCGGGCACGAGGCGGTCCCGGCGGCACCGTCGACCGGCGTCGACCTGCTCACCGGCGACGGCCTGGACCAGGCGCTGGAGGGCGCCCAGGTCGTGGTCAACGTGGCGAACTCGCCGACCTTCGACGAGGCCTCCCTGGACTTCTTCCGGACCACCATGGGCAACCTGCTGGCGGCCGGGGAGCGTGCCGGGGTCGGGCACCAGGTGATCCTCTCGATCGTGGGTGTGGATCAGGTGCCCCTGCTCGACTACTACCGGGCCAAGGCCCTCCAGGAGGAACTGCTCCGGCAGGGCCCCACGCCGTACTCGATCGTGCGTGCCACCCAGTTCTTCGAGTTCGTCAACGCGATCATGTCCTGGACCTCGGACGAGACCACGGTCCGCCTGCCCGCCACCCCGGTCCAGCCGATGGCCGCCGCCGACGTCGCCGCCGCGGTCGTCGACGTCGCCACCGGCGCGCCGCTGGGCGGCATCCGTAACGTCGCCGGCCCGGACGTCTACGCTCTCGACGACCTCGGAAGGCTCACCCTGGCCGCGCAGCAGGACAACCGCACCGTCGTCACCGACGACAGCGCCGGCATGTTCGCGGCCGTTCCCGGCGACGTGCTCATCGCCGGCCCGGACGCGCACCTGGCGCCCACGCACTACCAGGACTGGATGAAGTCGGCCCGCTAGCCGCGAGTCCGCCTTCCACCGCCTCCTCCCTTGCCGGGGCGCAGGGGAGGAGCGAGCGGGGTTGCTACCCGGCCGGTGCTCGGGTGCGCCGTGCGGTCGCGGCGGCGAGGACCGCGCAGCCGGCGGTGATCAGCCCGAGGCCGGCCGCGGTCGGGTTGACGTGGCCGGGCACGGACGATGTGACGTACGTGCCGCCACTGGTGAGATGGCACTCGAATCGGATGGGTAGGAAGCTGACGTCGTACCCGTCGACCTGGCTCGCCAGCCTCGGCCCGGCTTCCCGGCACGGGGCGATCGGGAAGGAGCCGGCGCCGCCGTCCTCCGCCTGCATCACCGCGTAGCCGACGTGCAGCACCCCCCACGTGTACGCGGCGACGGCGCCCGCACCGGCGAGGAGCGCCGCCGCTCGCAGCCAACCCGGCCGGGAGCGCGCGTTCCTCCGGAACACCGCGACGAGCCCACGAACGGCGAGGACCGCCGCGGTGGCGGCGCCGCCCAACGAGGCGACGAGCAGTACGAGAAACAGCACGGTGGCGTCCTCAACCTCGCGCGACGGCTACCTGCCGCGTCGGGCGGTCCGCACCCCGAACACGATCGCGCCGACGACGAGCGCCGCGCCCAGGAGCTGGAGGCCCGGTGAGTCATCGGCACCCCCGTACACGACGGCGGCGACGCCGAGCGCGACGCCGAGGAGAGCGACGATGCCGAGGAGGTACTTCATCGGGTCTCCTTTAAGAGGCTGAGCCACGTATCGAGTCTCGCTCGCAACCTATCGACTGTCAATAGATTCGGCGATCCCGTACGGGAGGGTCGGCGGCCCGGTGGCACTACAGCGGGTGCCGCACCCAGACGTTCGGCTCGACGTAGACGGCGTGGTCGTGCGCCACGTCGCAGTGCACCGGCACCAGGGCGCCCGGCACGTGGACCGGCCCGCTGGTGTCGAACGGCAGGCCGGTCCAGCGCCGCCAGTCGGCGAGCGTCCCGGTGATCGTCATCGACCGCGGTGCGACTCGCTCGATGCGCCCACCTGCCCGGATGTGCACCCGCAGCCACGGGTCGACCGGCAGACCGTCCGCGCGGACCTGCGTCGCGTACTCGGTCATCGGCAGGTCCGGTTGGCTGTGCTTGCCGCTCGGCCGGACCGGGGCGACCAGCGTGTCGTAGCCCAGCTTGGCCACGGCCTGCCGCATCGCGGTGAGCATCAGCGCGGAGAGGCCGCCGCCGCGCCGGTCGGGTCGGATGCAGATCTCCAGCGCCGAGACGATGTTCGGCTCGGTCCCGCTCAGCCGGTTGATGGTGGCCCGCTGGATCACCCGGTCCCAGCCGCCGTCGGGCAGCTCGGCCTCGGTCCAGCGGAACGGCACGGCGTACGCCCGGGCGATGGCGCGCCCCGGCTCGTCGGAGTCGACGGCGGCGAAGACGAACTCGGGGTACAGGTCGTGGGCGACGTTGTAGTACACCGCGCCCATCGGGTCCCAGAGCATGAACGGCGGCCACGCCCCGTCGAAGTCGTCGTCGAGCAGCGGGGCGAGATCCGGGCGGTCCGCCAGGCTCGCGATGTGGAGGGTCACGGCGCGTACCGTAAACGGCCGAGCCGCCGGCACGCACGCCATATTCGCACCCCCGGGCCCCGCTCCCGTCGGGCCGGGTGTTCGGCAATGGTCAGCAGCACCCCCGTTTAAACTTCCTGCTAGGCCACGCCCTTCTCGTCGACGAAAAGTTTCCACCGAAGGTTCAACGGTACGGTTGAACCACATGAGCCAGGACATCCGAGCCTTCGTACCCGAGCCATGTGATCTCCTCGCCCTGGGCGAGCCGACCCACCAGGAGCCCGCCTTCGGCGCGGTCCGCAACGAACTCTTCGCGCAGCTGGTCGAGCTCGGCTTCCGTTCGATCGCTCTGGAGACCGATCGCGTGGCCGGGTTCGCCGTCAACGACCACGTACTGCACGGCACGGGAAGCCTCGACTCGGTGTTGAGCCGAGGCTTCTCCCACGACCTGGGCGCCGTGGACGCCAATCGGCGGCTGGTCGCCTGGATGCGGGACTACAACCGGAACCGGCCGGCACGGGAGCGCCTGACCTTCCACGGTTTCGACGCCCCGACGGAGAACACCAGCGCACCCAGCCCGAGAAGCTATCTCGAGTACGCCCGCGACTATCTCCAGATCGAGAATCTCGACATCGCGGGCGTCGCTGGGGACGACCATCGCTGGAGCCGCGCCGAGGCGATCCTCGACTTCGCCAGTTCGATGGGCGCCACGCCCGAAGCCGAGCGGCTGCGCGAGATCGGCGAGGACCTGCTCACCAGGCTCTACGCTCGTGCGCCGGAGCTGATCGCGCGGACCTCCCGTGCCGAGTGGCTCCGGGCCAAGGCGTACCTCGATGCCGGCCTCGGGCTGCTTCACTACCACTGGCAGGCGGCGCAGCCCCTCGGGCAGAGCGATCGGATCTGCCTCCTGCTGACCACGCGGGACACGTTGATGGCGCGCAACCTGCTCGACATCCGCGGCGTCGAGGCGGAGCGCGGCCCGACGATGCTCTTCGCCCACAACACTCACCTGCAACGAAACGGAAGCGCCTGGAGCCTGGGCGAGATGAGCGCCAACTGGTTCGGTGCTGGGTCCATCGTCGACTCCCTGCGGAACGAGAGCTACACCTTCATCGCGGGCAGTCTCGGGCGCAGTGCGATTCTTCAGCTAGGCGAGCCCGAGCCGGACACCTTCGAGGGTTTCCTGCAACGCCGCATCACCGACTGGGGCCTGATCCCGGCCACCGGGGTGTCGCCGGCCCGCACCCGCACCGACAACACTCCGCAGCAGGGTTACTTTCCGCTCGACCAGGCGACCGTCGGCGGAGCCGACGCGATCCTGCACCTCACCGCCTGAGCCGTGTCCGCGCAGGGCAACCGGGCGCGGCAACCCGGCGCCCCGGTCCCAGCCGCCGCCGGTCGAACCTCGACCGGCGGCGGCGTGGGCGGGGCCGATCAGGAGTACGGAAGGCGAAGCACCGACTGGTTGCCGATGCCCAGGGTGCTGGGGTTGTTGCCGATCGCCGACCAGACCTCCACCCGGACGGTGCCGTTGCTCAGCGCGCCCAACGTGCCGGTGGCCGAGGCCAGGCCGGCGCTCTGCGTGTAGTGCTCGTAGCCGGGGACCGGATCGGTGGCGAAGTAGCGCAAGGTCTCCACCCGTTCCCAACTGCCGTTGCCGGTCAGGTCGTAGGAGACCCGCACCTGCACACCGTTGCCGACCGCCGTGCCGGCGTCCACGAACAGGTCGAACGCGGTCTGCCCGCCGGCGTAGGCGAGGTTGAGGCCGGTCGCCGTGAAGACCTGCGGGTTGGTCGGCGTACCGTCGTGGTTTCCGTTGGCCGCCGCGACCGTCGTCGTGGCCACGCCGCCGGCGGCGCCCAGCCCACCACCGGGCAGCAGGTATCGCGTCGGCGAGCCCGACGGCGGCGGATCGGTGGGCGGCGGGTCGGTCGGCGGCGGGGTGGTGCCGGGAGGCGTGCCGCCCGTCGCGCTGCCGCCGCTCCAGGTGTACGCCCCGGTGGTGGCCGTCCGTCCGGCCGGCACGGCGAGCGTCGTGCCGTTGGAGAACGTCACCGTGACCGGGCTCGCGGTCGGGTTCGACGCGACGTAGGTACGCGCCCCGTTGCGGGAGAAGACCGCCGTCAGCGGGTGGTTGGCGGCCACCGTGGTGTCGACGGTGCCCAGCGCCGCGAGGTTGCGGATCCAGTGGAAGGTGTGTGCCCGGCTCTCACCCTCCTCGGGGGTGTATCCGGGGTTCGCGCGCAGGTTCGCCAGCGCCGCGGCTCCGTCGCCGAGGGCCTGGAACTGCCACAGGATGTCCTGCCACACCGTCGGTGGCCCGCCGTTGTTGCGGACCAGTTCGGCGTAGTTGGTCCGCACGTACGCCGGGTTGTTGCCCAGGTAGAGGTGTCCACCGGTGACCGGCAGCAGGTTGATGCCCTGGATCATCTCCGGTTCGCCGCTGAACCAGGTGGCGTACGCGCCGCCGTCGCCCCAGACCATGCCGACCGTCGAGTGCCCGAAGGCGGCGGGGAAGTTCTGGTCGCTGGCGTCGAACCAGTACTCCTGGATCGCCGCGGCCTGGGTGGTGTAGAGGAAGATGCCGGCGTCACGCACGGCGGCGTTGCCGGTCACCTGGCCCCACTGGATCAGGGCGTTGGCGAAGTTCATCCCCTCCGACGAGGACTCCTGGTTGTTGCCGGAGCCGAACGAACCGTGCCCGGACGCCCAGTCGTGGCCGGCGTAGATGTCGAAGTCGCGCAGGTAGGGGAAGCGGGTGTCGTCGCGGCGGTAGTTGTTGGCGTCGCGGATCAGCAGGTCCACCATGCCGCCGTAGCGGCTGGTGGCGGCCCACGCCGGGTCGAACTTGGCCAGCGTCGCTGCGGCGGCGATGAAGTAGCCGTAGTGGAAGTGGTGGTCGTTGAGTTCCTGGTCGGAGCCGTACGACGCCGGGTAGCCGATCAGGGTGCCCCAGTTGTTGTCGTAGTAGAAGAGCTTCGAGGTCTTGCCGGTCGACGCGGTGAACCAGTCGGTGAGCGTGCTGCGGATCGCGTTCAGCGCGCTGTCCCGGGTCGCGGTGTCGTTGACCAGGTCTGCCACCTCGGCGAGGCGCGCGGCCCGGCCGAGTCCCTTGCCCGTCCAGTACGTGTCGTTGCCGCGCTGGTCCATCGGGTTCGCCCGCGCGGCGGCCAGGTGGCCGTTGAGCGTCGCCAGGTCGGCACCGCTGCCGTCGCCGACGGCCGGCAGCTCCGGCAGGACGCCCTGGAACTTCATAGCGGTGCGGAACTGGTTGACGCCGGTGAGTACCTTCATCCGGCCCCGCGCCGACGGGTAGGTCGGAGTGATCGCAGTGGAGCCGGCGAGCGACTTCCACTGGTGCGGGTAGAGGCTGACCACGGTCTGGGTGGCGGTGCCCTCCCGGGCCGTCGTGGTGAACGCGTACGTGGTGGTGAGTCCGCTGGTCGCCGGGTCGTAGGCGTACGAGACCTGGGTGCCGGTGACGTGGGCATGCGCGTACCGGCCGTAGGTCGTGGCCAGTTCGGCGCGCTCCGCGGTGGTCGCCGTCGGCGGTAGCAGGGCGACGGAGAAGTAACCTCGGCCGGCCAGGGCGGAGGAGATGCGCCCGGCGCTGACCGTCCAACTGGCGCCGCTGGGGGCGTACGCGACGTAGTCGTGGCCGTTGACCCGGAAGCCGACGGTGGCGCCGCTGTTGGACCAGACGTCGGCGGTGCCGCTCGTGTTGATCACCGCGTCGCCACCGCTGGTCTGGAAGTACGCGAAGGGCAGGCCGTGGCCGATGGTGGCGCGCATGGTCCGCGCTCCGTCGCTCCAGTGAGGGCTGACCGTCCAGTCGGTCCAGCCGTCCACCTTGACCTGGGGTGCGCCGAGCCCGGCAACGCCGACCCGGATGTCCTGGACGTACGGGTAGTGGTACTCCCCGACGCCGGTCGCGGTGCCGCTGATGGCGGGTGTGGAGTTGGCCGAGAAGCCGAGGCCGTCGCCGAAGGTGTCGTACGAGATCGGATGCGCGTGCAGGGGCTCGCTGAAGGAGCAGTCGGTTCGCTTCCAGAGCAGCGAGGACCACCAGTCGTTGGTGGGTATAGCACCGGCGGGCGCGTTGGCGGTGGCGAACTGCCGGGGGTTGCTCGTCATCTGGCCGCAGCCGGTGGGCAGCGGGCCGACCGGGGTCGTGGTGTAACTGCCGGCGCCGACGGGGGCGGCCTCGGCGGGACGGGTGACGGCGATCGCGAGGCCGCTGACGACCAGGGCCAGTGTGGTGGTGACGGCCAGGGCCCATCGGCGGTGGGGGACGGGAGGTTTCATGCTGCCTCCATCGCGCGCCGGGAGACCGGCATTGCCGGCTCCGACACGTTCGTCTGAAGTGGGGGAGAAGGTCCGGTGAGAGAGCGCTCTCTCAGTCCGGCACGGTAGTCGAGCCCCTAGATCTCCGTCAATGTGTCCAGCCGGTTGCGTGCTGATGTCGCCATTTGACCGACGGTCCAGAAAGAAGGCCGTCGGTGCGCGGCACCGCCCGGGCGCAGGCACACCGCCCGAGGCCAGTGCCCACATCGGCGCCTCACCGGATCGGCTCCGGCGGCGTGTCCGCGAGCGAAAATACCCCTGAGGCATATTGATGCCTCAGGGGTATCGCTGATCGGGCTGCGCCTCGCCGCCCGGGCGGTTCGGCCGCGCGGGGTCAGGCGGCCGAAGCGGTTGCGCCCGACTCACGTCGCGCGGTCGCCGTGGCCCGGCGGGCCGCCGGCGTCGCCGAGGCGCCGGGCCAGCCGGTGGGGGAGTCCTGCGCGGCCGGCGGCGTCGCGCCGGCGGTGGCGCCGCCCTGTGCCAGGTGCAGCGCGCGTTGGGCGTTGTCCCAGGCCGGGCACGGCCAGGGCTGGCCGGCGCAGGCCAGGTTGCGGCAGCCGTCCGCACCATCCGGCTCGTGGGCGTCGGCCACCTGAAGGGCGAGCTTCCACAGCAGCGGATCGCTCACTTCGGCGGGACGGTCTGTGGCGCTGGCGGGCGTACGGCTGGCGTCGGACATGGTGATCCCCCCTCAGGAACAGTGCCGCCCTACCTTCACCGCTCCGGGCCGCCGCTAAACCAGCACGTCAGACCCGCCGGAAACTTTCTCGCCGACGGTGTCGATCCGGTCGGACCTCGTTCGTCGTTCCGGCAGAGCCCGAAAGCCGTCCTGAAAGGTGCGCCGATGACCTCCCCCATCACGTCTTCCGACCGGACCATGTCGACCCGGGGCGACCGGACCCGGTACCTCCTGACCTGCGGCGCGATCGCCGGGGTCGTCTTTCCCGCCCTGTCGTTCGGGCAGGCGCTCAGCCGGCCCGGGTTCGACCTGCGCCGCCACGCCCTGAGCTCGCTCACCCTCGGCGAGCTTGGCTGGCTGCAGACCGTGGCGTTCGCGGTAACCGGCCTGCTGGCGATCGCCTTCGCGGTGGGCCTGCGCCAGGTGCTGCGCCCGGGTCGGGCCGGCACGGTGGGGCCGGTGCTGGTCGGCGTCTACGGGGTGGCGATGATCGGCGGCGGATTCTTCGTCCCTGACCCCGGCTACGGATGGCCGCCCGGCGCACCGGACGGGCTACCCGAGCAGGTGAGCACGGGCAGCATGCTGCACGTGGTCTGCGGCGCCGCGGCGTTCCTGTCGCTGATCGCGGCCGGTCTGATCTTCGCCCGGCGCTTCGCCGGCCAGGGCCGCCGCGGGTGGGCCGCCTACAGCGCCGTGAGCGGCGTCGTCGCGTTCGTGCTCACCGCGTTGCCGTGGAGCGAGGGGAGCGCGAGCGTTCGCTTCGCCGTCGGAGCGGTGATCATCTCCGGTTGGCTCGTCGCCGTCTCCTACCGGGTGCGGGCCGAGGCGACCTGATCGGCGCGCGTGGTGATCTGACGCGGCGGCCGGACGTCCGGCCGCCGCGTCGATCAGAGCGGAGCGCCGCCGAACCCGATCTCGTTGCCGTCGGGATCAGCGGACGATGTGCAGCCCCGCCGCGACCGCGCCCCGTTGATTCAGGTAGCTCGAGATCCGGTCGATCGCCGCGGTGTAATGCGTGCGTCGGCGGTCGAGGCGCGGCATCGATTCGATGGCGGCGGCGAGATCCACGACGCGGATGGTGGGCTTCAGGGACAGCCAGATGGGCGTCGCCTGGACCTGGGTGATCTTCCACCTGCGGTTCGGCTGCTCGGTGAAGGTGAACATGGCGATGACGCCCTCCCGGTTGGCGTCGACCGGGAAGTCGTGCCGGGCCAGGGTGTTACCGACGCCGTACGCGATCCACTTGTCACCGACCTTCTCGAAGGGCTGCACGACGTGGGCGTGGTGGCCGATGATCAGGTCGATGTTGGGATCGGCGATCAGCTGCCGCGCCCAGAACAACTGCTCGCCACTGGGTTCGTGGACAAGCTCGGTGCCCCAGTGGGCGGAGAGCACGATGATCTGCGCACCTGCCCTGCGGGTGGCGGCGGCAGCAGCCTTGATCGCCTTCACGTCGATGCGGTTGGCGATCCACTCCTTGCCGGCCGGCGGCTTCAGCCCGTTGAAGTGCATCGCGTAGGACAGGTGCCCCACCTTGACGCCGTTCACGTTGTAGATCGTCGGCCGGGCCCGCTGGGCGGCGCTGCGGAAGGTGCCGGTGTGGCCGAGGCCAGCCGCGTCGAGCGCGTCGAGGTTGTCGTAGACACCCTTCTCGCCCTGGTCCAGCGCGTGGTTGCTGGACGTCGAGCAGGTGTCGTAGCCGGCGGTCTTGACCGCGGCCGCGAGGTCGGTGGGCGCGCGGAACCGCGGGAAGTCCTGCGGGCTGCCGGGGCCCATCGGTCCTTCCATGTGGCAGATGGCCAGGTCAGCGGCCGAGACGACGGGCTGGATGTCGGCGAACATCGGGTCGAAGTCGTACCCGTCCCGGTTGGCCGCCTTCGCGTCCGCGCGGGCCCGTTGCCAGGTCGGCGGATGGACCAGGATGTCGCCGGAGCCGGCGATGGTGATCTGCCGTGGCCCACCCGACGGGGCGGGTGCGGCGGTCTGGCCAGCCGGGCGGGTTTCGGTCGTCGCCAGGCGGTCGCGAAGAACATCGCCGCGCAGCGCGAAGACGATGCCGGGCGAGAGTACGAGCGCGACGATGAGGACGATGCGGACAGCACGCATGATCGTTCCTAGTGCTAGAGGCGGATGACCCGGCGCAGCCGCTCGCCGAAGTAGCCGGAGTCGACGACACCGTCGCCCCGGACGTCGCCGAAGGTGGGGCCGTCGACGGTGCCGCGGGAGGACACGAACCGCATGCCGCCGTCCTGGTCCTTGCCGAGGTAGATCCCGGAGTGGGTGATGAGACCGGGGTCGTCGTGCAGCGCGAAGAACACCAGATCGCCGGGCTGCATCGCCGAGAGGTTGGTGGGCGCCCGGCTCGGGTTGCGTCCGGCGGCGATGAGCACCGAGCGGG
Organism: Micromonospora sp. NPDC093243; assembly: GCF_044753725.1. Taxonomy (NCBI): domain Bacteria; kingdom Bacillati; phylum Actinomycetota; class Actinomycetes; order Micromonosporales; family Micromonosporaceae; genus Micromonospora; species Micromonospora sp. NPDC093243. The sequence continues at coordinate 135,628 of NZ_JBIVNT010000006.1, forward strand.
CGTAGGAGGCCATGCTCGACGCGGTGCGGGGCAGTCCGTTGACGGTGGTGTTGACCGGCGCGTTGAACAGCGGGATGCCGAACCGGTAGCCGTAGATGAGTCGGAGGTAGCCGGAGCAGTCCAGGTCGCGGTCCCACCGCTTCGACGGTTTCGCCCGGCCGCTGTCGCTGAACTTCCACGGGATCTCGAGGTAGTCGTAGAAGTCGGCGCCGTCGCGCTCGTCGGCGCTGTGCACGTACCCGAAGCCGGCGTCACCGATGTAGCGGACCCCGTCGTCGTTGACCCCGTCGGGTGCGTCGGGCAGGTACTGCATGGCGGCGGCGAGCACGTCGACCGGCGGGTTCTTCGCCTCGATCTGGTCGAGCAGCCAGCTGGCGAACTTTTCGTCCAGGTCGTGCTCCGCCTGCCAGGCCCGAGGAGCGACCCGCACCCAGGACGTCGAATCGATCACCGCGGGGGTGGTGGACGGTTCGGTGAACTGGCGTGGTGGTCCGGCGACGACGACGGTACGGGCGCCGGCGGTCAGGGTGGCCACCACCGCCTGGTCGCTGCGCCGGCGTACCTCGGTGCGCTCCGGACGGGTCCGCTCGACCAGCTGGTACTGCTGGGTCAGCCGCTCGACGTCGTTGCGGTAGGCGCGGGCGGACTGGGTCGGCCCGGCCCAGCCGGAGCCGGGCGTGGCCGCCGGGCCGCTGTCGAAGAGCTTGACGACGACCGTGCCGGCGACGATCACGACCGCGACCGCCACGACGGCCAGGATGACCCGTGGGTTGCGCATCAGAGCGAGATCATCAGTAGGGCGGCACCTGCGGTGCCGGCGCTGACCACGCCCGTGGCGGCAAGGGTCTGCAACGCTCTCGGCCGCACCAGCTGATAGGTCATCAGCCCGGGAATGATGAACGACAGCGTGTCCCCGCCGAACAGGAACGGGAAGCGCACGTGCAGCAGCACGAACGAGGTCACCGACATGAAGGAGGAGGCCAGCACCGCCACGGCGAAGAGCCGCTTGCCGTAGAGGATCGTGATGCGCTGCAGCACCTTCATGATGGCCACCGTGACCGCGGTGATCGCCACGATGGTGATGAGGCTGCGCGCGTCCTGCAGTGCGGTGAGCACCAGACAGCCGGGCACCATCAGCCCGGCCGGCGCGACGTTGGTGACGAGGTAGCCGACGAGCCCGAACAGCAGTCCCGCGGCGATGACCACGGCGCTGAGTTCGGAGGACAGGTCGAACGTGGGCATGACGGTTCCTTCGCTCATGGCCGGGCCCTGCGACGGTCGGCGTGCAGAACGGCGATCCGGGCGGTGTTGAGCACGGCGGTGGCGGTCAGGTCCGCGCGGGACAGCACGACCGTCGCGTCCATGTCGACCGGGGCCCTGCTGTCCGCCGCCGCCGGCTTGCGCGCGCTGTCCAGCTTGTAGATGCGCTCCAGCGTCAGCGATAGCTCGTCGAACGGCGCGGCCGCGGTGGCCGCGACCGTGACGGAGTGCAGCGCCTCCAGGAGTTCCTCGCCGCGCCCGTGGATGTTGCCGATCATGAGCAGGGCGGTGCCGGTCTCGCCGGCACCGAGCTTGTCGACGATGGCGTCGCGCAGCTCGGTCCCCTTGCGCTGCTCACCGTCGAGATCGACCACCCGGTCGCGCCACTCGTCCGGGATCAGGTGCAGGGCGCTGCGGGTGGGGGAGCCGATGAGGAAGACCCGGCTCGGCTTGATCTCCGGGATGATGCCGCCCATCTGGCCGTTGCGCTCGATCCGGTCGGGCCGGCAGTTGATCACCACGGCGACCCGGTCGCCGATCAGCCTCCGCTCCCGGAGCAGGTTGATGTTCATCAGGGTCGAGGCCGGGTCGTTGGCGGCGAACAAGTTGACCGCGGCGAACCGCCGCCCGTTGTGGGCGCAGGCGTCCACCCGCAGGACGCCGGGGTCGGGGTCGGCCTGCCACATCCCCTTCAGCGCGGTGGCCCGGTCCACGCCGCACAGCTCGGCGACGGCCAGCGCGATCGCCACGTTCTCCTTGAAGGTGATCCATCGGAAGCGGCGCATCTCCGCGTCGGTGACCGTGTCCGGGTCGACGGCGATGAGGGTGCACTGGCGGCGGTCGGCCTCCTCGCGCAGGATGTGCAGCCGGTCCCGCTCCGCGGTCACCACCGTGCCCCGGTGGGGCATCGAGCGGCTCAGCGAACGCGCCACGTCGTCGAGCGTCGGGCCCATCTCGTCCAGATGGTCCTCCCGGACGTTGCTGATCACGACGATGCCGCCGTCGATGAGCAGATCCTGGTTCACCTGCTGCAGCTCAGGCAGGACCGCCATGCACTCCACGACCAGGGTGTCCGCACCCGCGTGCACGGCCCGCCGGACCACACCGATCTGCTCGATGACGTTGACCCCACCCCGGCCGCGGCGGATCGGTACCTCCCGACCTCCCGGGTAGATGAGTCGGGCGGCGGTGCCGGTGGTCTTGGCGAACACGGTCCGCCGCTGGTCCGCTCGCAGGGCGCCGGCGATGAGTCGGGTCACCGAGGACTTGCCTCGGATGCCGTTGACCACGATCCGTGTCGGCAGTTGCGCCAACTGGCGGCGATGGCGAGCGCGCTCCACCACCAGGTGGACGAGCAGGAGCGCAACGCAGATGCCGAGCAGCCACAAGGGCCCTGTCACCGACGTCATCGGCACGGACTCGTCGAGGGCACGCTGCCGCCAGGCATGGTCGTTCTCCGTCTCGAAAGCGCGAGGGTTGATGCGGTGGTGGCCGGCCGTCGGCGCGCAGGAGCGGGCCGGTACGTGGGCGGGCCGCCAGGCCAGGTGTGGACCAGGTCGCGGGGTCGGGTGGGGTCAGATCCTCCGTCCAGGGGCGCCGGCACGGCCGAGCGGCAGACGACCAGTGAATCTTCCACACGTTGTAGCGCTGCTGTCGGCGCCCGAATGCGGCCAGCCCCGGCGCGACTGGGTGGATCGCCGGGATCGCGAAGCCGGTTTTTCCATCGCCTGACGGGTTCGACGCGCCTGCGGCGCACCGTTCGGCGAGGGTGATCCTGCCCGGTCAGGCCAGATCAACAGTCGGGTCGTCCGCCGTCCGCCGACCGATCGTGGCGCCAGATGGACCCGCACGCACGCTTGAATCTCGTCCGCCGTCTCCTACCGTGACGGGTCGGTCACCGACCTTCGGCGTCGGCTCGGCTTCTTGTCGTACCCGCGTGCGAGCATCACGTCGTGGCCACCTCGAAGCAGCCGGTGACGGTCCCGACCGACGTCAGCGTCGACGATTTCCTGGCCGCGGTCCCTGACGACCGCCGCCGGGCCGACGCGCAGCGTCTCCGCGCGCTCATGGGCGAGGTGACCGGCGAGCCGGCGGCGATGTGGGGTCCGAGCATCGTCGGTTTCGGCAGCTACCACTACACCTACGAGAGCGGCCGTTCGGGCGACGCGCCGCTGGTGGGCTTCTCGCCGCGCAAGCAGCAACTCGTCGTCTACCTGGTGGGTGGGTTCGAGGAACGCTACGGCGCGGTGCTCGCCCGGCTCGGCCCGCACAGGACCGGCAAGGGATGTCTCTACCTCAAGCGCCTCGACGACGTCGACCAGAGCGCGCTGCGCGAACTCGTCGACCGCACGATGCGGGTGCACCGGGGGGTCGACCGCGCCAGCAGGAATCGCTGAACCTGGCCGAGCTGGGCCGCGAGCTGACCGCCGTATCCGGCGTAGCCTGCGGCGCCGGCGCGCGGGTCAGAGGCCCGTCCAGACCGCCTTCGCGCCGGAGTCGCCGGTGCGCACCACGTAGTAGAGGGCGAACCCGCCGGCGACCAGCGCCAGCACCTGCAACGACAGGGTCACCACCCGGCTGGGCGCCACGCCACCGGCGGTGCTCGTCGCGGCGGCCCGCGGCGCGACGAACCAGACCAGCGCCAGCGCGACGACCGCCAGCGCGGCCGTGGCGTAGAGCGTCAGGTTGCCGAGTTGCTGATGGGCGTCCAGCTTCGGCACGTAGTCCGGGCTGACCGCGTTGGCGTCGCTCAGGCGGGCGTAGAAGGCGTCGCCGGAGAGCTTCGCGAACAGCGCGGCGACCGGCGCGCCGAGCGCGAGCAGCCCCAGCACCCAGCGGGTGTGCGGGCGGATCGGCGGGATGAGCGCGTAGCCGATCGTCAGCAGGGCCAGCAGCGGCACGAAGACGACGGCGGCGTGGAGGATGAGCGGGTGGGCGGGAATGCCCATGAACTCCTCGAACATCGACGTCTCCTCTGGGCGGCGGCAGGTGGATCATTCACGGTCAGGCATGGACGCTATAGGTACCGGCCGAGCGTGTCAGCCCCCAAGGGTTAGTCCACATTGTTCGGAGAGGCCACCGCTCAAGTGTGGCGGTGCCGCTCAGGATGGGGTCAGGACGAGGCTGGCCGTACGGTTGCGCGCGGCCTCCTTGAACGGGCCGTCCGACTGGTCGGCGGATCTGAGGGTGAACGCGGTCAGTGGCAGATCACCGGCCTCGGCGAGCTCCCGCGCGGTGACCCGGGCTCGGCTCAATGCCGTGCCGGACCCACCGCTGGAAAGCCCGCCGGGGACGGGCACGCTGTGCCCCACGACGGTGATGGGCACGTCGAGGTCGCGCAGCCGCCGGCCGACGTCGGCGAGCAGCGCCGCGCCGTCGGTGGTCAGGCGGGCGTCCCGGCTGAACAGGCCCTCGCGGAAGTAGACCTCGACCGCGCTGGCACGGCGCTTCACGATGACACCGGGCATCGTGAGGCGCCGGCTGATCACGTCGAGCCGGGCAGTCAGCCGCTGTGCGGAGGCGGCCCGCTCAGCCTCGATCTGTGCCAGTCGGCGGGCCAACTCCTCGGTGCGGCGTCCCTCCGCGTCCACGCCGCCCGACGGTGACGGGGTGACAGCCGAGGGCGCGGCTGACGACTGCGCCGGCCGGCGTACGTCGTCATTGGCCACGGCGATCGTTCCAGCTGCCAGGGCGGCGACGGTGAGCAATCCGCCGGCCACGGCGAGGGGCGCCGGCTGGACGACCGGCCGTGGCCGGCGCTTGCCGGCCAGAATGCCGGCGAGGACCCGCCGGCCTTCGGCGGCGCCCGCGTGGTCGGGGTCGATGGCCTGCACCCGTGCCCAGCAGTCGTCGGCGTCGCGCCAGCGGCCCTGCTGGGCGCGGATCCGGGCGAGCAGGTCGAGGACCGCGGGTTCGTCGGACGGCAGCGCGATCAGCACCTCAGCGGCGGCGTCCAGTTCACCGCGTCGTGCGGCGGCGGCGGCCCGACTCGCCGCCAGGTCGGTGTCGATGGCCGGCGTGCTCATCGGAACGCCAGCCCGATCACCTTGTCCTGCTCCTCGTCCGGGAGCAACCGGACCAACCGGCTGTTGACCGAGTCGAGCGCCCGCTCGTCGTTGGTAGCCAGCGCCTCGCGACCCTCCTGGATCAGCCTCGTCGCCTCGCCGGCGGGCCGCATCCGGCTCTGCTGCTCGCAGAGCCAGTAGAACACCTGAACGGACCAGCCGGGTTGGCGCCGCTGGAGTTCGATGAGGAAGGCGGTGACCCGTTCGGTTTCCGACTTGATCCGCGTCGAGTTGCCGCTTTCGATCGCCTCGGTCGCGCGCCGGTCCAGCTCGGCATGCTCCTGTCGATCGGCCGGCTGCCCGGAGCGGGCCACGAGTTCGGCGATCTCGGCGAGCAGTTCGCGCAGCTCGCGGATCATCGCGGGCCGGTCGGCGGCGTCCTCGATGTCGTCGAGCTGCGCCTGCACCTCACGCAGCCGGTCCTCGGCGGTGGCCGCCGCGCCGATGTCGACGGCGGCGGCACGCACCTGCTCCCGCGCGGTGGTCAGTGTGCCCTCCTCCGACAACTGCTCCAGCCGCTCGCGTACGTCCGGTGTCTGCGCGGCGTGCGACTGGCGCAGGGTCTCCACCCGACCCTCGACCTCCCCGAGGGTCCGCACGAGGTCGTCCGGCTTCGGTGCCCGTACGTCGTCGAGGTTGATCTCCGCGTCGAACTGGGTCTGGATGAGCGGGACGTCGGCGACCACGGTGACGAGACTGGAGGCGTCCACCTCGAAGGTCACCTCGACCTCGGTGCCGGCCGGCAGGTCGATCCGTAGATCCACCGGACGGATCTCCAGCATGCCGACCTGCCGGTTCCGGTCGGCACGGCTGCGTTCACCCTGCACGACCGGAATGCGGATCACCGCCTCGCTGTCGGAGCGGCGCAGCGTGCCCGCGGTACGGAACACCTCGCGCGCCCGGGCCGGCAGCGTCGCACCCTTGCGCAGCAGCGGCGCGAAGGCCCGGTCGGCCAGCTGGATCCCGAGGGAGTGGGTGAGGCGCGCGCCGCCGAACTCGACGTCCCGGTGGGTGATCGACAGCGAGTCTGGAACCACCTTGTGCGGCACGCCGGACGGGTCGCTGAGCTCGACGGTGAAGCGTGAGGCCCGGTGCGCGTCGATGTCGACCTCGGCGACGAAGGCGCCCGCGGCGTTCACCGCGATCCGGCCGGTTCGGAACGGGGGCTGGCCGTCCGGATTGCTGAGCACGATGCCGTATCCCGTCCAGTCGACGGGCGAAGGGGCGTGCAGTCGGCCGGCCACCGTGGGGGTCGTGGTGGTGACGCTCGGCTCGTAGGCCAGTTCGAGGCCGAACTCGCCGGCGGCGGGCTGGTGCGAGGGCGGGTCGGGGTGCCGGACGGTGCTGGCGAAGATCGCGGCGCCACGGGCGACCACGGTGGTCGGGTCGAGGCTGGTGTCGAGTGCGATGCCGAGACCGTCACGTGGGTCGGCGAGGCGCTCGCGGAGGCCGGGGGCGAGGGTCACTCCGCCGACGAGCAGCAGCTTGTCGATGTCGTCCGGTCGCAGCCCGCCGTCGGCCAGCGCCTTGCGGCACAGGTTGATCGCCCGGGCGTAGAACGGTTCCGCGACGCGGTCGAGCTGGTCGCGCCGCAGCGTGTACTCGAACGTCTCGGTGTCGCCGCCGCCAACCGTCAGCTCGACCATCAGGTCGACCGCGTCACGGCGGGAAAGCTGGATCTTGGCGTCCTCGGCCGCACCCTTCAGCTTCGCGAAGTTCCCCCGCCAGGCGGGGTTGTCGCGCCCGAAGTCGGTCAACCCGATCGCGGTCGCGGCCGCCGGGGCGAGGATCCGCTCCACCACCGCCCAGTCGATCAGCTTGCCGCCGAGGTAGGGGTCGCCGGCGTGGTTGAGCACCCGCAGGTCGCCGTCCCGCTTGCTCACCACCGCCGCGTCGAAGGTGCCGCCGCCGAAGTCGAAGACCATCCAGTACGCCCGGTCGTCGGCGTCATGGAAGCCGTACGCGAACGCGGCCGCGGTGGGCTCCTGGACCAGCGGGCACGCGGAGCTGAATCCGGCGAGCGCCGCCGCCTCCGTCGTTGCCTTGTTCTGGTTCAGGGAGAAGGCCGCCGGCACGGTGATCACGGCGGCGTCCGGTGCGCTGCCCGTGTGGTGCGCGGCGTCGGCCCGCAGCGACTTGAGCACCTCGGCGGAGAGTTGCGGTGGTGTCAGCCTCGTGCCGCCCCTGGTGAAGTCCATGCCGGCGTCGGCGAGGCCCATCTCGAGTTTGAACTCGGCGGCTGCGTTGTCCGGGTCGCTCTCCACCCGCTCGCGCGCCTTGCGACCGACGTGGACCATGCCCGGCTTGGGGATCCACACGGCCGACGGCGTGATGTCCCAACCGTCGTTGTTCTTGATGACAGCGACCGCGCCGCCCTCTTCGACCACCGCGATCGCGCTGTTGGTGGTGCCCAGGTCGATGCCGAAGTCAATGGTGTCACGCATCGTCACTTCTCCTGTCGGGGGATTGGCCAGGGGTACCGACGATCACCTGCCCCATCTGGACCAGGCGGCCGTGCAGATAGACCGAGGGCCGCACAGTCTCCAGGACGATCTCACCGGTCAGGGCCGGGTTCTCCTGGTAGACGAGCACTTCGAGCGCCCGGCCGGGGTTGAAGGCGTCACCGTCGTGGTCCTGCACGACCAGGCCGGCGTCGGCCAGTGCTTCGGCGCAGGTACGCAGGTAGCGAGCGGCCTGGCGGTCGCGGGGGGTGGGCCGCTCGCCGGGTGGGGCGAGCTTGCGTTCGGCCCGCCACAGGTTCGTCGCGGCCGTCGCCAGCGCGGCCCCGTCAACCGGGGGCTCCGCAATCGGATCTGGATCTGGCGTCCGGCTCGGGGTGGCTGCCCGGGCCTGGGTCAGCAGCTCCTCCAGCTGGACGCGTTGCGGTTCCGTCCACGCGGGAACGGGGATCCGGAACGCCCGGTGGTGCCGGCGCTGGCGTAGCTCCTCGCGCAGCCGGTTCAGCCGAGTCACAGCATCACCCCTCGTCGCCACAGGGTCAGCTTGGGCAGGTAACGCGCCCGCAGCTCCGGTGACAGGTTGACCGCCTCCTCCATCAGATCGGCGGCGCGACCGAGTTGGCCCGCGCGCCGAGAGAGTTCCAGGGCCTCGGCGGCCAATTGGAGGGCTCGCGCGCTCGGCGGCGGCGGGTCCACGGCATCGTCGCCGGGCGTCACCGCCGCACCAAGGGTTCTCCGCCGGTCGCGCAGCTGCGCGGCCAGGACGCCCGCCGAGGCCGGGCGGTTCGCCGGCGCGACGTCGAGGGTGGCCAGCACGATCCGGTCCAGGTCCGCGTCCACCTCCGGGTTGTAGCGGCTGGGTGGCAGCGGTGCCCGCGCGAACCGGCTCGGCGAGTACGACGACAGCGGTCCGCTGTCGTCGTAGGGCAGGCGGCCCGTGAGCAGCAGGTACGCGATGGTGCCGACGGACCACACATCGCTCGCCCGGGAGTAGCCCTCGCGTCGTAGCACCTCGGGCGCCATGAAGGCGAAGGTCCCCTGGGCGCTGGCGAGCATCGTGAACGGGTCGGCGCGCTTGGCGAGGCCGAAGTCGCTGATCCGGATCCGCATGCCGCTGCCGTCGTAACCGACCAGGATGTTCGCCAGGGTGAGATCCCGGTGCAGGATCGGCGGGTCCTGGTCGTGCGCGACGGTCAGCCCGGCCGCGATCTGCTCGGCCACCTCGACGACCAGCTCGACCGGAACGGTGGGGGAGTGGGCGCGGGACAGCCGCTCCAGGCTGCCGCCGGCGACGTACTCCATGGTGAAGAACCCGCGAACGCCTTTGGCCGTGGGTACGGTGCCGGCGTCGAAGAGGCGGACGATGTTCGGATGCCCCAGGGTGGACAGCAGTCGTGCCTCCTCCAGGAGCGTGCGGGTGTCGTCGAGCGACGCGACCCGCTTGAAGACCTTCATCGCCTGCCAGCCGAGGTACTCGTGACGCACCCGGTGCACCTCGGCGAACGCGCCCTCGCCGAGCAGCCGGTCCACCACCAGCGTCTCGGTCACCTGGTCACCGTTGGCGAGCAGCGTCACGAGCCGTCCTTCGCCTCGGCCGGGCGGACGTTGAGCCGGTATCCGATGCCGGTGACCGTCTCCAGGATGCGCGGCGTGGACGGGTCCGCCTCGATGCTGCGGCGCACCGCACGGACCACGCCGGCGAGGTCGGCGCGGGTGTAGGAGCGGCTCGGCGGCCACTCCTCCGGCGGGCCCCACAGCGCGGAGATCAGCTCCTCGTGACCACACGCGACCGCGGCGCCGTTGCTGCTACGACCGACCATGTACCGCAGCAGCTGGTGCCCCTGGGGGCGCAGCCCGCTCACCGGGGTCTCGCCGTCGGTGTCGCAGCGGTACGCGCGCGCCTCCACCCAGTCGTAGCGCACGCTCGGGCCGCGCACGGGCAGCGCCGGTGGCGGCTCGAACGGTGCGGGTTGCGTGGTGTGCGGGTCGAGCAGGGTCAGCTCCCAGTACAGCGGTTCACCGTCCGGCGACATGTCACCGAGGATCAGCAGCGTGTCGCCGTGGCGCAGGCGGCGGCGGCCGACGAGGCGTTCGCTGCGGCCGCTGAGCGATCGCAGCAGGGTGCCGTTGACGCTCGCGTTGTCGGTCACCGACCAACCCGCGTCGACGACATCCAACGTGCAGTGCAACCGACCCACCCAGCGCTGCGGGTCCGGTTCGAGCAGCACGTCGGGGGTGTGGTCCGGTGCGGTGCGGCCGACCGTGACCGGCCCGTCCGCCAGCTCCACCCCCGTGACGACCCCCTCGGGCGAGCGGACGCGCAACCGCACGGCCCGGTTCGACGACGCGACGCTCATCGTCATATCCCCCCTTGCGACCAGTGGTCGTCCTCGTGGTGAGCCAGGCAGGCCACGTAGTTCGGCGGCGACGCGTCCTTCCACCACGGCGGCCAGGCGGCGGTCACGGTGTATCGCTCGGGGAGCTGGCGCGTACCGGTCAGCTCGCGGCAGGCGCGCCCGGCCTCCTCCGCCACCGCGTCTTCGTTGGGCCAGGGCCCCGTCACGTGCGGGTAGCCGAGGATCTGCGCCCAGTGGGGCTCTTCGCAGCGCACGATGGGCAGCGCCTCGTCCCACCTGTTGTCGAAGGGCCGGGTGGACTGCACGCAGTAGCCCACCGGAGCGTTGTGATGAGATCCGCGGCGCGATGTCAACGGCATCGGAACGGGGAACACGGCGGAGACCGGGTTCGACACGGCGGCCTGGCGCTTCAACGGCTCGTCGTCGGCACGACGGCCCGCGCAGGTCGCGTAGTTGGCCTCCGGGTTCAGCTCGTCCCAGTCGGCAGCGTCGGGGACGATCACCTCCGCCTCGTACGTGGGAGGCGACAGGAAGAACTGTGTCATCCTCTCCGTGCACGTGAACCGGGCCAACCTGCTGAGCGTCTCGTCACCGGGATACTCCGCGGGCTCCACCATCAGTGGCAGGTACGCCACGACCTCGGCCCAGTGCTCCTCCCCGCAGTCCACCACGGCCACCGCCGAGTCACCGTCGCGCCAGTCGTCGGCTTCGGCGACGCAGGCGACCGTCGCCGGATTGGCGCCCCGGTCGGGCTGGTGGAGGTCCACGCGTTGGGCGTCGGGGGCACCGGTGGCACGCTGATAGAGGACGTAGCTCAGGAGCAGCACCGCGCAGACGGCCACGACGCCGACCAGCCGCCGGCGCGGGCGACGCACACCGTATGCGCGCGGCGCGGAGCTACCCGACCGCTGGTGGTAGCCGGTGCCGCCGGCGTCGACCTCCGCCAGCATCTCCCGGATCGCGGCGGTCACCGCTGGGTCGCTGGTCTGATTGAGCAGGGTGCGCAGCAGCTGCGCGGTCGCGTACGGCCCGTGGGTCCGCCGTAGCTGCGCCACCTTCGCCCGGAAGTCGCGCAGGTCCCGTTCCTCGCGGACGTACCCGTCGCGGTTCTCACGGATCCGGCGCACGGTCTGCGGGTCGGTGGCGAGCTTCTCCGCCTCGCCCAACCACGCCCGGACCTCGCCCTCGTACCGCCCGGTCTGGCCGTACTGAGCCAGCGCGCAGTTGTTGAGCAGCACCGCGAGCCGGTTGCGGACGGTGGCCGTGCGGCGATGGCGGTCGAGCGGGGCAAGCCCTTCCAGCCGCGCGAGGGCCAGGTTCGCCTGCGCGTGCATCCGCGCCACCGTGCCCTCGGCTTCACCGGAATCGAGCCTCGTGTGCAGGTCGCCGATGAGCGCGTCGAGCGCCGCGTACTGTGGGCCGGCCGCCTCCTCCACGAGCCGGTCCCGGTCCGGAACCGGCCAGTCGGCGAGGCTCTTTGCGAACGGCGCGGGGTACGGCGCGGACGCCGCCAGCTGCAGCAACGGCTGGACCAGCGCCGTCGGCAGCTCCGCGCGCAACACGTCCACGCCGGAGCGGTCGAGCTGCCGGTCGTCGAGCTGCTCGACCCGGTGGTGCAGGTGACGCCAGAACGCCGCCGATCGCAGCGTCCTGGTCCAGGCCGCTGCCGCCGTCGCCCAGCTGTCGTCCACTCGGCCGTCCATGGCCAGGGCCAACGTCTCGGCCGGCTCGATGTCGAGCGCGTCGGCGTGTGCCTGCACGGCCCGGTCGTGGTCCGCGTGCAGGCTCTCCGGGCAACCGCAGCCAGCCGGCGCTCCCCAACTGGCGAAGATCTCGTGGACCAGACGACGTCGCGGGTCACCCAACACGACGTCGAACGCGGCTCGAACCTCCTCCGGGTCGACCGACGCGCCCAACCCGTCGATATCGGCGCCCACCTGGAGCGCCGCCGCCAGCCGCTGCTGCTGGCGGCGCGCCGTCGGTCGATCCACGTCGACCGGCAGGCCGGTCACCCGGAACGCGTTTCGTTGGTACAGCTCCGGCCCGGCCAACTCGCGCAGACCAGCCAGCAACGCCTCACTCATGCCGGCTCCCCAGGACGACATCACGGTCACAGATCGGCTTGCTAGTCAAGATCGTAGCGTCTTTCGATTGGCCTCGATGTGGCTCGACACGGCTGGAGCGCCAAAACTGGCCCGGACGCCGCCCGCCGAGACCTCGCCGCCGTGGACCACCTGAGTCTGACGAGCGCGCTGCAACCAGGCCACGGAAGACAGTTGGAAATCAGATGCACGTACTGTCGAACTCACGTTGCTGCCGACGCGCTCGCCGGTAGTCGTCTGCGGTGCCGGGCGCGCGGCCGCGGCCAGCCTGGACGTTTCTGCCACGAGAGGACCAGTTCGGTGACCACACCCCACTCGCCCGTCCCGCGGTTCCACCTCGCCATGCCCGTTGACGACCTCGACGCCGCCCGTCACTTCTACGGCGAGATCATCGGATGCGCCCAGGGACGCAGCGCGCAGAACTGGGTCGACTGGAATTTGCGCGGTCACCAGTTCGTGACGCACCTCGCGCCGGGGCGCAGGCCGCCCGCCCACAGCCAGGTCGACGGGCACGACGTACCCGTCCCGCACTTCGGACTCCTGCTCACCATCCCGGATTTCCACGAGCTGGCCGACCGGCTGCGGGCTGCCGGCACGGCGTTCGTCATCGAGCCCTACCTGCGCTTCACCGGGCAGCCCGGCGAGCAGTGGACCATGTTTCTCCTCGACCCGGCCGGCAACGCCCTGGAGTTCAAGGCGTTCGCCGACGACTCCCAGGTGTTCGCCGTGTGAGTCGGCCGCCGGTCGCCGGACGCTCTCGGCTCAGCGGTCACAGCGCAGCGCGGACAGGTCGACGGCGTCGGCCATCGCCTGCATGCCCTTGTCGTTCGGGTGCAGGTGGTCGCCACCGTCGAAGAACGGCAGGATCGCCTGCGGGTCGTACGGGCTGCGGGTGATCCTGTCGAAGTCGACCACCGCGTCGAACGCACCACCGTTCCTGATCCAGTCGTTGACGCCCTGGCGCACCGTCTCGCCGGCGGCGTCGTACTCGGACCAGCCCTTGTACGGCATGACCGTCGCGCCGACGACACACCTGCCCGCCGCGTGCGCCCGGTCGATGATCTGCCGGTAGCCGGCGACCAGGTCGTCCACGGTGACGCCGGAGTGGGCCTTGATGTCGTTGATGCCTTCGAGCAGGAACACCGTGCGGACCCCGGGCTGGGAGAGCACGTCGCGCTCCAGTCTGCGCAGCGCGGCCTCGCCGGCGCCGTCCGCGAGCACCTTGTTGCCCGAGATGCCCTCGTTGGCCACGCCCTTCACGGTGCTGCCGGACGCGGCCTGCAGCCGCCGGGAGAGGTAGTCGGGCCAGCGCCGGTTCGCGTCCGTGCTGGAGGCCCACCCGTCGGTAATGGAGTCGCCGAGGGTCGCCACCGAGCTGATCGTCGTGGACGTCTCGACGCTGACGGCGTCCAGCCAGTACCAGGAGCTCATCGGGTCGGTCCAGTTGGTCGCCGCCTCCTCGGCGGCGTGATCGCCCGCGGCCGCGTAGTTCGTCTGCATGGCCATGCCGTGACCGGTCGTCGGCCCCTCGGCGCCGGTGACATAGAGGCTGACGACCAGGTTGCTCTGGGCGGCGAGCCTCCCCGGCAGCGGATCGCTGAGGACCGTCTCACCCGCCGGCACGGTGACGGAGGGCCGCCCGCCGAAGGACAGCTGGCGGTTGCTGCCGCGGATCAGCTCCGCGCCTTGGCGTTGCAGCCCCGCGTGGGCACGGGCGAAGGTGACCGGGTGCTCGCCGAAGGCGTTGCTCAGGCGGACGCGCAGCGCCGTGCCGCCGACGCTGGTGCGTACGACCAGCCGGTAGCTGCGGTCGGCGGGCCCGGCGCCCTGCCGGTCGGCGCTGGCGCCCCAGGTGACCACGAAGTGCCGGTCCCGGCCGGCCGGGGTCGTTGCCGGCTCGTCCTGCGCCCGCGCCTGCGTGTGGGCTGGCGTCTGCACCGAGGCCGGCGGCCGGGCCTGCGCCGCCGACGCCGTCAGGGGTACGCAGACCGCCGTGACCAGTGCGGCGACGACCGCCAGGACGCCGGGCCGAGCCCGGCGCCCGGTGCGGCGGCCCGGGTGGGCCCGCATCAGAGGTCCCTCAGCGTGACGGACTCGCCGGACCTGAGGTTGATCTGCCGCGCGGCGCCGCCGGCGACCAGGGTCGTGCTGCGCCCGCCGACGCTGGTCAGCGTCGCCTTGGTGACCTTGCCGTTGCGCCAGCTGACGTCGGCGACGAAGCCGCCGCGGACGCCCACGCCGCTCACCGAACCGGCTCCCGCCCAGGCGGCGGGCAGCGCGGGCAGCAGCTCGACGTGGCCGGGCCGCGAGTAGACCAACATCTCGATGATCGCGGCCGGGGTGCCGAGGTTGGCGTCGATCTGGAAGATGCCGCGGCCCGGGTTCGTCTCGTAGATGTCGAAGAGGTTCATCGCGGTGCCGTTGCTGCCGTTCGTCGACGGCCTCAGGTTGTTGACGATGAGCTGGTAGGCCTTCTCCGCGTTCTTCAGTCGGGCCCAGCACAGGCTCCGCCAGGCGTTGGCCCAGCCGAAGCTGTTCATGCCGCGCGCGGTCAGCAGCGCGGTCGCGCCGGTGACGATCTCCGGCGGCGTGGAGTCGTCGGGGCGGATCCGGTCGCCGGGGAAGAGGCCGATCAGCGGGGAGAGGTGCCGGTGGGTGGTCTCACCGAGGTTGTCGGGGGACATCCACTCCTGCAGCCAGCCGGTCGTGGGGCTGACCTCGGGCAGGTACAACCGCTGGCGAAGCCCGTCGACGGTCTCGGCGTAGCCGGTGTCCCGGCCGAGCACCTGGGTCGCGGTGCGGTAGTTCTGGAAGAGGTTCCACACCAGCTCCTGGGAGTAGGTGTTGCCCTTGGTGTCCTGCGGGCCGTGCTCGGCTGACCAGTCGCTGTCGGCGACCAGCACCTCGCGGGAGGCGCCGGAGGTGTCGGTGACGGTGGTGGTGACCAGGCGGGTCTCCCAGAACTGCACGGCGCCCTTGAGCAGGGGGTAGACCTTCGCCAGGTAGGCGCGGTCCTGGGTGTACTCGTAGTGCTCGAACAGGTTCTGGCAGAGCCAGGCGTTGCCGGACGGGTGCCACCACCAGCCGCTTCCGCCGTACGGGTTGGTGGAGAAGGCGACCGCCCATCCGGCGATCCGGCCGCTGGAGTTGCGGAACCGGTTGGTGGGGCTGTTGAACAGCCGTCGGGTGACGTCCGTCCAGGCCGGCAGCTGCGCGAGGCAGTAGTCCGCGAAGGCGTCGAAGCAGTCGGTGAGGCCGGCCCGGTCGGCCAGCCAGTAGTTCATCTGGATGTTGACGTCGGTGTGGTAGTCACCCATCCAGTCCGGGTCGTTGCCGTCCAGCCACGGGCCCTGCAGGCCGATCGGCAGGCTGCCCCGCGACCCGGAGATCATGAGGTAGCGCCCGAACTGCAGGTACGCGGCCTCCAGCTCCGGGTCGGGGACGTTGTCCCGCCAGCGCGCCTGCACCCGTTCCCAGGTGTCCAGTTCCCGCTGCGTGGCGGACGACGAGCCGAGGCTGAGGCCCAGCTGCTCGAAGAGCGGACGGAAGTCGGCGACGTGGGTGTGCAGCAGGTCGCGGACGGACTCGCGGGCCGCGGCCAGCACCTTCGTCCGGGCGAGACGCTCCGGGTCCACGGACGGGTCGCGGAACCCGGCGGCCGGGTCGGGGGCGTAGTTGGTGCCACCGCTGAGCACGACGGTGAGTTCCCGGCAGCCGGTGAAGGAGATCGACGAGCCGGTGACCGCGACCTTCCCGCCATTGCCGCGGGCGGTGACGGCGGCGCCGTAGCGCAGCCCGTTGGCGAAGGAGGCGCCGAACGACGCGTGCCGACCCGCGCTGTCGGCCGTGGTCGACTCGCCGTGGGTGCCGGCCAGGGAGATGGTGCCGGTGTACGAGCCGCCGCCCTGCTGGGAGAAGTGCAGCACGATGACATCGTCGGGGCGGCTGGCGAAGATCTGCCGCCGGTAGCTGACGCCGTCGACGTCGTACGTGGTGCTGACCAGCGCCTGGGCCAGGTCGAGGGTACGGCGGTAGTTGTCGACGGCGCCCAGATCGTGCCCGGGGATGTCGATGGTCAGCGTGGCGAGCAGGGTCAGTGAGCCGAAGTCGTCACGGCCGTAGGGGAACTGGCCGTCGTCCTGGAGCGTGTCGTTGAGACCGCCGGTCCACAGGGTGGCGTCGCTGATCGTCAGGTGTTCGCTGGCCGGGTCGTTGCTCGCGAGCGCCCCGAGGCGTCCGTTGCCGACCGGCAGGCCCTGCTCGATCACCGAGTTCGGCGAGCCGGGCGCCTGCCACCAGAGTTGGTTCCTGATGGCCTCGCCCGCGGCGAGCAACGGCGACTCGGTGGGCCGGCGGGGCGCCGCCGAGGCGGCGAAGGTGGGCAGACCGAGGGTGCTGGCCGCGCCGGCAGCAGCGGCGAGGGCGAGGAAGCCCCGGCGGCTGGGACGGATGTCGCGCGGTTCGGTGTTCCGGTGGTCCATGGCGGGTTCTCCAACCGGGGGCGGGTGGCGGGTGCGCGGATCGGAAGTGGGTGCGTTCAGGGACCGCTGGGAGAGCGGCTCCCGGGCGCGGCCCGGCCCCGTGACCGGGCCGCGCGGGGTGTGTCAGAGCGTCTGCGGTACGACGATCTTGTCGATGTCGGGCGCGTACCAGGTGCCGCTGTCGACGGTGATGGTGTTGGCGCCGGACTTCAGGGCCAGCTGGACGCTGATGGTCTCGGCCGTGCCCCAGTCACCGGTGGAGGGGAACTTCACGCTGGCGCCGTTGCCGCTGTTCGAGGAGACGGTCGCCGAGCGGGCGTCACCGCTGACGTAGGCGACGGTGACGGTGTAGATCCCGTCCTTCTTCACCGTGACGTCGTTGAACTGCACCTTGCCGCCGAGGTAGAGATTGCCGACCTTCTGCCCGCCGGAGCAGGCGTCGCAGCCGGCGACCGAGGCGTTGCCGCTCAGGGTGTTGGCCGCGGACTCGGCCTCGTAGCTCGTGGTGGCCAGCGGGGTGCCGGGCCAGACGGTGAAGAGTCGCGAGCCGTGCGCGGGCAGCGTCGCGGTGATCTTGTTCTTCTGGGCGCCGAGGTTCTTCCTGTTCCACAGGTCACGCACCGCGGCGTTGCCGGTGAACCCGAAGCTCGCCCAGTGGGCGGTGACGGCGGCCGGCGCATCGGCGAGGTTGAACAGGGCGACGGTGTAGCTGCCGTCGGGGTTCTTACCGCCCCAGACCTGCTGCTCGCCCGCGACGGCCACCGGTCGGGCGGGCGGCGCGCCGTTCTGGTCGACCGCGATGACCTCGCGGTTGGTCAGCAGGGACAACCCGTAGTCGTCGAGGCGGGTGAGGTCGTCCCCGCTGTACAGCGGCGACTTCGAGATGGCCCACAGGGTCAGATAGCTCTGCCGCTCGGCCTTGGTGAGGCCGTCCATCTCGCCGTTGCCCACGTTGATCGAGTCGAGGTCGTTCCACCCGCCGGGGCCGGCCTTGCGGCTCCAGGCCGGCGCGTCGTCGAACCGGTCGTCAACCGAGTTTTCCCAGGTGACCAGGGTGTTGCAGTAGCACTCGACGTCGGTGTCGATGCGCCAGCCGTTGGAGTACCGCTTCCAGTCGGCGGCGTGGTTGATGTCGAGCGACCAGGACAGCTCAAGGTGGATCGGGCGGCCGGTGGCGGCGATGGCGGCCTGCCAGGCGGCCACGTCGGCGACGTTGTTGTAGTTGTCGCCCGACTTGAACGAGCCCGGGCCGACACCGTCGAGCTTCAGGAAGTCGTAGCCCCACTCGGCGAACAGCTGCGCCTGCGAGTCGATGTACTTCTGCGCGCAGGGGTTGTCGAAGTTCAACTTGTAGGCGCTGTCCCAGCCGTTGGTGGTGCGCAGGTCCGGGTAGACGATGCTCGCGGTGGTGCAGCCCGGCGCGTTCCAGATCGGCGTCGCCCCGCTGTTGTACGCCTCCTTCTCCAGCCCGACGGGCAGGTAGATGCCGGCCTTCAGGCCCAGACCGTGGATGTGGTCGGCGACGGCCTTCATGCCGCGGGGGAACCGGACCGGGTCGGGCGTCTGCCGGGCGTACTCGTCGAACTTCGGCGCCCAGCCGTTGTCGCGCCACCAGCCGGCGTCGATGTTGACGTACTCGTAGCCGTACGGCTTCAGCTTGGCGGCCATGGCGTCGGCCTGCTTCAGCACGTTCGCCTCGGTGAGGTAGCTGTAGTCGCCGTCGGGGTTCAGGCCCGGATACTTCGAGGACTGCATGCTCCAGCTGGTCCACCCCATGTAGGGGCGCTCCGCGACGCCGGCCGCCGCCGGAGCGGCAACCGTCGACGGACCGCTCGGCGCCGGCGCCCCGGCCTGCGCCGGGACGGCCCCCGCGCCGAGCGTCACGGCCAGCGCCGCGGCCACGAGGGGGAGGCCCGTCCGGTTTCGGCGCCGGCCGGTGCCGGCCTGCCTGCTGGTTGTCGTCGGTGACGGCATGTCAACCTCCTGCTGACGCGGGTGGATGGTCGCGATAGGGCGAGTGGAACGCCGAGCGGTCAGGGAAGAACGAGCGACTGGATGCTCACCGCGGCAGCGCCGCGGGCCCATTCCTCGAAGGGCAGCGGGCGGATGGAGAGCGGACACCGTGCGGCGGCGCCGAACGCCTGGCGTTCGAAGCTGGTACGGATGTGGGTGTCGAACAGGTCGTAGGCGGCCAGCCCCTCCCCGGACACGACGATCCGGGTCGGGCCGACCAGGTTCGCGACGGCCGCGATGCCGCACCCGATCGCGGTGCCGGCGCGGGTGAAGACGGCGCGGACCTGCTCGTCGCCGCCGCGCGCCAGGGCCACCGCCTCGTCCATGGTGAGGTCGTGGCGGCCGGTGCGCTGCCGGGCCTGCGCCACGATGGCGTCGGTGCCGGCGACGGACTCGACGCACCCGCGACCACCGCAGTGGCAGTCCGGGCCGGTGGTGTCGACGGCGAGGTGGCCGATCTCGCCGGCCACGCCGTACGAGCCGGAGACCAGCCGGCCGTTGACGACCAGGCCGCAGCCGATGCCGGTGCCGACGGTGACCAGCGCGAACGACTCCGCGCCCACCCCCTCACCGAACCAGTGCTCGGCGGCGGTGAGCGCCTTCACGTCGTTCTCCACCGTCACGGTGAGCCCGGTGACCTGGGCCGCGCGCTGGCCCAGGGGGATATCCCGCCAGTGCAGGAACGGCGAGTAGCGGACCAGGCCGGTGCTGCGGTCCACGTCGCCGGAGAGGGCGAGCCCGAGCCGGCGAACCCGGCTCCGGTCGCCGGGAAAGGCGGCGAGCAGCCCGTCGGTGAGCCGGCCGACCTCGGCGAGCACTGCCTCGACGGAGGGGTCGGTCAGCGGCCGGCGAGCACTGGCCCGCACCTGCGCGCGCAGGTCGCAGACCACCCCGATCAGCTCGTCGGCGGTGATCTTCACACCGAGAAAGAACTCCCGGTCGGCCCGTACCACCAGGGGGCTCGCCGGGCGTCCGGCGCCCGGCCCGGTCCGCTCGGTCGCGGCCAGTTCCCGCAGGTAGCCCAGTTCGATGAGCGGACGGGCGGCCTTGGTGACCGCGGCGGAGGAGAGCCCGAGCCGGCGCGCCAGGCTGACCCGGCTCACCGGCCCCTCGGTCAGCACCGTCGTGAACACCGCGGTCGCCGCCGGGGCCCCGGCCAGCGAACCCGTGTCACTCCCAGGAAACATGGCTGAAAGCGTAGGCGAATATTTAACTTCTTCAAGTATTGATTATCGTGAGGCGGCCGGCCTACAGTCGGCATCCCCGCTCACGGCTCTGTGGACAACCACCGCTCCAACTCGCGCACGTACTGCGGCGCCCACTTCGGGGTCCAGCGCAGGAAGTAGACGCTCATCGACAATGCGTGGATGGCGTGCCCGAGCCGGACCCGGGACTCCCAGTCGTCCGGCAGCGCACAGACCTCGCCGTAGGCGGCCAGGAACGCCGCCCGCCCGTCGGGGAACCCGTTGAAGATGTGCTCGTCGAGCTTGCCGAAATCCAGGAACCGGTCCGCGTAGCCGCCGTGCTCGAAGTCGAGCAGGCACGCGATCCGGCCAGCCCGCAGGACGAGATTCTGGCGCCACAGGTCGCCGTGGGTCAGCGACGGCGCGGCGTCCGCGGGCACCATGCCGACAGCGCGGTGCATCGCCGCGGCCAGGCCGTCACGCCCGACGGAGGTGAAATCCTCCGGTGCTCCACCGAGCCGGGAATCAACCAGGGCGTGCAGGAACATCCGGATGTCCGGGTACTTCTCGGCGCCGAGCACGTCACCGAACCACGGGCCGGAGCAGTCGTGGATCTGGCCCACGAGCTGACCCAGGTCCGTGGCGAACCGCAGGCGTTGGGAGGAGTCCATCGCCTCCCACGCCGCATCGGCGGGCGTGCCCTCCTGGTACTCCTGCACCAGCACCGGCGCACCCAGGGCCGCGCTCCGCGGCACGAACCCGCGGAACCGCACCACCGGAACGCCGACCTCGGCGGCGCGACGAGTGGTGGCGATCAACCGGCGCAGGTGCTCCGGGTCCGGGTCGCGCACCGGGGTCTTCACCAGCAACGGGCCTTCGTCGGTGTCGGCCACCCACTGCCTGCTGGTGAAGCCGGCGTCCAGCCCGCGGATGCCCGCCACCCGCACGCCGGGGCAGGCCTCGCCCAGCGCGCTGCGGACGACGTCCGCCCCGACCATCTCCTGCCCTGGCAGTCCACTCACGCCCTGATCATCTACGGGCGCGCCCCGCCACGGCCAGCACGGGGTCCGCTACGTCAGCTGCGGGAGCGGGGCAGGCAGTCCTTCTTGTACTTCAGGCCCGAACCGCACCAGCAGGCGTCGTTGCGCTCCGGCGGCCACGGGATGTGCGCGTCGGGCTGGGCCGAACGCTCCCGCGCGTACCGCTCCCGGATGCTCGAATCACCAAGCTCGCCGTTGTTCCGGCTGGCGAAGCCGGTGAGCCCGTCCACCGATCCGGTGAGCACGCTCAACCCGCCTCGGCCCGCGTTGGCCAGCCGGACCAGCTGCTTCTCCAGCCGCGCCCGGTGCTCGTCCCAGTCCGGCCCGTACACCTCGGTCAGCTCAGGGTGCTCGGCGAGCAGGCGGTCGAACTCCGGCCGGGGGAAGAAGACCAGGTCGGGCTCGGTGGCCTGGCGCTGCTCCGCCCGGCGGACGAGCTGAGCCTCCACCCGGTCGGCCAAATCGTCGTGCCGGTCGTGCGGCAGGTTGAGGTTCCGGCGTACCCGGTGCCGCTGTTGCAGCAGGAAGAAGAGGACCCCGGGCGCCTCCGGCGGGCCGACCTCCACCGCCGGTTCCGCGGCCGCCCCGGCCCGCTCCGGCGCCTCGGCGGCCGTGGCGCGCTCGCCGAGCAGGGTGTCGACCGCCTCGCTCAGCCACTCGTCGGCGGTCGCCGAGCGGCCACCGGCGTCCAGCGCCGCGCTGACGTACGAGGGGGCCTCGGGCTGCTCGGTCAGCAGCGGGCGCAGCGCGGCGAGCTCCGCCATCGCCTCGTCCTCCCGGCCGCCGGTCCGGAACATGATCCGGGCCCGCAGCGCCCGGGCGAAGCCGGCCCGGACATCGTCCGTGCTCGGGTACGCCGCCACGGCCCGGTCCGCGTACCGCAGCGCGGCGTCCAACCGGGCCCGGACCTCGGCGATCTCGGCGGCCAGGGCCAGCGCGTCCCCGGCGTCGTCCGGGTCCGCCAGCCGGCCCTGCTCCACCGCGTCGGCCAGGTCGGCGGCGACGCCGAGCGGGTTGGCCGTCCCGAGGGCGGTACGGCGAAGTTCGGCGAGGTCGGCGCTGGTGATCACGTCTTTCGGCACGATCTCACGGTACGTCGGCGCGCACCCCGAGCGCGGGCTGATCACCTGTAACGCCCATCTCACGCCGCCCGGCAGGTGTTACGGGCAGCCGGAGATGTGCAGGTCTTCCGGCGGGCGTCACGGGCAGCGGGAGATGCGCACGCCGGCGTCACGGGTAGCGGGAGGTGTGGCGGAACAGGCCGAGCCGGTTCAGCCCGACCAGCGCCAGCGCGATCCCGGCGAGGAGCACCAGCCACTGCTCGACCAGCGGGTAGAGCCGCACCACCCAGCCCTGGCTGAGATAGACCGGGTCGACGCAGGAGATCTCCGCCGATCCGGAGAACCACGGATCGACCCGGCGGCCGTCGACCTGGGGACCGCGGTTGGGCCAGGACGGCACATCCACCGTCCGCGCCTCGCCCTGATCGGGGGTGATGGTGCACGGATGCTGGCCGCCGCGTACGGCGCTGGTCAGGTAGGCAGGGCCGGCGCCGTTCCAGGTGTGCCCGGCGTCGACGGCGCCGGCCCGGGCGAAGCCCATGAGGCCCAGGCACAGCGCGGCGAGCACGCAACCGAGCGCCACGAGCCCGCGTCCCAGCCAGCGGTTCGTCTGCTTCGACAGGGCTCTCATCGGGGCGGATCCTCGGGCCGTTCCGGTTCGTCCGGCGCCGGCGGCTCGTCGTCCGCGCCGGCGGCCGCGTCCTGGTCGAGGTCGCCGGTGAGCTGCTGGTCGTCGGCCAACGCCGCCGCCGAAGCGGCAAGATCATCGAGGTCGAGCCGCTCCGCGTCCGTCCGGGCCCGGCTGAAGTACTCCTGGTAGTCGGTCACGGCGAGCAGTCCCCGAGGGGCGACGCTGCCGTCCAGCAACTGCTGCCCGATCTCCCGGCCGATCGGGTCGGGGCCGGCCAGCATCGCCTCGTAGATCATCTGCCGCCGGCGGGACTCGTCGCGCAGCACCGCACCGTACGGGGTGCGGTCGACCGCGGCGAGCACGTCGTCCGGACGGGCGGGCGGGACCTCGTTCACGCTGGACATCCTCCCCGATGATGCGGTCACTTCGGCAGACCGTCGGGCGGCGGCGCCAGGACGGGAAGCTGATCCGCGCCCGCGGCCAGACCGAAATCGCCGACGGCCGAGGTGAACGCGCTGGTGAGCGAGTCGGCCCGGCCCACCAGATCCAACGCCTCCTTGAAGAGGTCCCACATCTTGTAGCCCTCGTAGAGGGCCGCCGCCCCGAAGACCACCCCGCCGACGATGGTCTCCGAGGTCGCCGCGGCGGTGCTGGCCGCCGCCACGAAGATCATGGCGGCGTCGACCAGGTCGGAGAGCAGGGAACCGAGCACCTTGCCGATCTCGAACATGGCCTCGGCGGTCTTGCGGTACTCGGCCGCCAACGCGACGAGCGGCACGGCCGCCTCGTCGAGCTTGCGCGCCGAGTTGACCAGGTGGGCCTGGAACGCCGTGGCCGCCTTGCCCTGCCAGTACTGCTCGCTGCCGAGCGCGGCCCAGCGCACGTTCACCGCCATGCCACCCAGGGCCGAGGCGACGTTGTCGAACACGTCGGCGCAGCCCCGCACACCGGTCCAGTCGCCGGCGATCGGCTTGATGAGGCTCTCGTACGGGTCGTAGGCGCGGTCGCAGATGCCCAGCTTGGCGGCGAGCCACGTGGCGCCCCAGAGCGCGTCGCGGGTCAGCGAGGTCGGACTGGCGATGTCCCACAACTGCGGCTCGAACTGGAACGCGTCATCCTTGCCGTAGTCGGGTATCGCCCGGAAGCTCTCCCGAGGCTCCGCCCGGTCGGCGAAGCCCGCCGCCGACCCGGTGGATCGGTAAAAGCTGGCGAACTGCGACCGGTCGACCTGACCGCCACCGCGAAAGGCGCGATCGAACTGCTCCGCCGCCGCCCCGTCGGTGCGCTCGTAGTAGTCAAGCGACTGCCGCAGCGACGACCCGGTCCGGCTGGCCGTGAACTTGGCGACGTCCTCGACGAAGCCACGGACGTCGGACACGGCCCGCTCGTGCTTGCCGCTGATCCGGTTGATGAAGCCCGGCCCGTACTCCAGCGCGGTGTTCGTGTCGATGTAGCCCAACCCGGCCCGGGCGTCGTCGCCGAGCCGGTCGAACACCGTCGGCAGGCCGCGCAACGCGGCCACATCGACGTCAAAACCCATGAGAAACGCCCCCGTGTACGCCGACCGGCACCTCCCCGGCCGGTCATCGCACCGCACATCCTCCTACAGAGGACGGCCGCGATGGGGGCACGACGTGAAGCTGTTTCCACCCTGGGTCACGGTCAGCCCGTGTGCTCCGCCACGAGCTGCCCGTCGACGTACGCGCGGTACTGCTGCGGTCGGAAGCCCGCGAACATAAGCTTGCGCTCCTTCTCGATGAGCACGTCGTGCCGCTCGTGCACGCCCACCGTGAACTGGTACCGCTTGACCAGTTCGACCGACAGGACGCGTAGTTCGCGGTGCACCGGCTGGCCGTCGACGGTGATGGACAGGCCACCCCAGACCTTGTCGAACGAGAAGGTCACCTGGTGCCGCTCCTCGACACCGACGTCGAAGCTGAACTTCACCGCGGGAGTCCTTCGGCCTCGGTGGCGAGTAGGCCGGCGGTGCGGGTGCGCTCGCGCCGGACAGCGCCGGTCAGGTCAGTCATGTCGCATCTCCCCGATGATCCGCTTGATCACGTCCCTCGATTCTGCCTCACCGCAGCCCCGTCTACGCCCCTCCACACCGCTCGTGCCGCAGCTCGCTCCAACGGTGGGCAGCCGTCACGGAGTCGGCGTCGGGGTCGGGGTCGGGGTCGGGGTAACTGACGGATGGCGCGGGACGATCTTGAGGGCCTGGCGCGGGTTCTGGAGCAGCCAGGCGGCGACCAGAGGTTCGGCCGGCAGTGTCGGGATCAGGGATGCGGGGCTGACCCGCTTGGCTGGCATACGGAATCCGACGCAACTGCGGTGGTGGTAAACAACCACTCCTGATTCGCCCGATCGGGATGAGGCACGCTCACCCCCGTTCCGCAGGCTGTCGAGGGGTCGCTGCGCGACAACCAGTTGGGGATCACGGGCGAGCTCAAGGAGCGGGAACGCAGGGGAATCCTCTCTCCGTCGCCGGGAACTCAGGGACCGGCCAGTTCGAACACGTCGTGACGCTGCGGGGCGACATCGACCCGAACAGCGTCGGCGCGGGGTCTTCCTGTGCGGGGTGTTGACCCTTACGCGGGGGCAAGACGCACCGGACCGAACCGCGGCGTATTGAGGTCAGAGGCTCATAACTGGCGGTTCGACGGCGATCGGGCCGGAGAGGAGAATCAGGTGGAATACCAGGATTTCATCAACGCAGTGGCCACGCGGGCAAAGGTGTCGACCGATCAGGCGGCGACACTCACCCGCGCGACGTTGAAGACATTGGGAGATCGGATCAGCGCCGGCCAGGCTGAGGACCTTGCCTATCAGCTTCCCGATGGGCTTGACGATCACCTGCGCAAACCGCCACCGAATAGAAGGGAGGAACAGGCCAGGTCGTTCGGGCTCGACGAGTTCGTGCGGCGGGTGGCGGAAGCGGACCGCCCGGCCATCGACCGTGCGCTCGCCGGTGCCGGGGTCCGCGCGGTGCTCACCACGCTACGTGAGGCTGTTACCCGTGACGAGTTCGAGAACGCGGTGGCCCAGCTTCCGAACGAGTTCCGGCAGGTGATCGAACCGGTGGGTGCCGGTGGCGGGCAGCGCCCCAGCTCCTAGGGCACCTTGACTGGTCCGGAAGGAGAACTGGTGAACTACGCCGAGTTTCTCGAAACGGTGGGGAAGCGGGCGGGCATGCCGGCGGCGGAGGCGGCGACGTTCGTCGGAGCCACGCTGACGACCTTGGCGGAAGGGGTCAGTGGCGGCGAGGCGCGGGACCTGGCCACCCAGCTCCCCGAGGAGTTGCGGGGGTACCTGCACAAGGAAGTCGACTTCGCCGAACGACTCGACCTCGTGGAGTTCCTCAACGAGGTAGGGGTCCGCGCGGGAACGGATGACGAACGGCCCACTGAGGGCGCCCGCGCCGTGTTGACGACCCTACGCGAGGCGTTGAGCCCCGAGGACCTCGACAGTCTGGAAGCCGAGCTGCCGAGGGATATCCGGCAGCTGCTTCATCCAGTGGCCCGCGGCGTCGGGCCCTGAACCGAGCCACTTCCTGGCCCGATCCGGGTACGGTGCGCGGGTGGAGGTTGGATTCGCCCCGCCCGTCTCCGGCTCGTGGGCCACACCGGAGACCATGGTCCACGTCGCCCGCCGCGCCGAGCAGCTCGGATACCACTCGCTCTGGACGTTCCAGCGGCTCCTGGTGCCCGCCGACCTCGGCTGGAGCGAGACCTACCACTGCGTCCAGGACCCGCTGACCACGCTGGCGTTCCTGGCGGCTCACACCACGCGGGTGCGGCTCGGCGTGGCGGTGCTCAACATGCCGTTCATCTCTCCGGTGCTGCTGGCCAAGCAGACCGCGACTCTCGACATCCTCGCCGGCGGACGACTCGACGTGGGACTCGGCCTCGGCTGGGCGGACGAGGAGTATCAGGCGACGGGGGTGAGCAAGCATCGGCGGGGCCGTCGGGCCGAGGAGTTCCTCGCCGTTCTCCGCGCCCTCTGGCAGGACGACGTCGCCGAGCATCGCGGCGAGTTCTACCAGGTCCCGCCGACACGCCTGGAGCCGAAACCCGTGCAGCGGCCACACCCGCCGATTCTGCTCGGTGGCCAGGCGCCTGCCGCGCTGCGCCGGGCCGGCCGGCTCGCCGACGGCTGGGTCAGTGGCAGCCAGGCGGACCTGACGGGCATCGGCGAGGCGATCGCGACCGTCAAGGCCGCCGCCGCGGAGGCGGGCCGAGATCCGCGCTCACTGCGATTCGTCTGCCGCGGCGCGGTCCGCGTACGCCCGACTGGCCCGCCCGAGCGCGAGCCGCTCACCGGCACGCTCGAGCAGATCCGGTCGGATCTTGGCAGACTTGCCGAAGCCGGCATCACCGAAGTGTTCGTCGATCTCAACTTCGATCCGGAGATCGGCTCACCCCGCGCCGACGCGCAAGCGTCGCTGCGCCGGGCCGACGAGGTGCTCGACGCCCTCGCTCCCACCCGCTGACAGCCCTGACGGGCGCTCACCCGGCCGGGTCGGCTGCCGCGTCCGCCGCGGACCACGCCGACCAGGTTCTCACCGCTACCGCGATCACCGGCCCGGCTGGTGGCCGCTGGACGTACTGCGGGTACTTGTCGGCCAGCGCCGCGCGGGCCGCGGCCTCCTCCGCGCGGTCCTCCACCAGCCGGCCGTGCCCGTCCAGCCGGACCCACCACAGCCGCGACCAGTCCTCGTCGTACGCGTCGACCAGCAGGCAGGCGTGCCCCGTCGCCCGGATGTTCTCCAGCCGGCGTAGCCGCCGGTGGCGCTTGGGCTTCTCGTCCACCGCGTGGTAGACGACATCGTCGAGCAGGACGAAGCACACGGGCACCAGGTGTGGACGCCCATCCGCTCGGACGGTGGCCAGCCGCGCCACCCTGGCCGACCGGACCCGATGCCGGAGTTCGTCGGCGGGCACAGGCCCGACGGTAACAGCCGACACCCGTCACGGTGACTCGTTGTGGCCGGGCGTCGTTGAGCCGATGGGTGTGCCGGCGCCGTCTGATGGTGGGAACCCGACCTGGGGCAGCCACGTCGTAGGGGGCATGACGGGTAGCAGTGCCCACGTACCCCATCCAACGACCGCCACCGGCGTCCTCCGAGTCATGACTCCAGCTCGCGTCATCGGCCTGGCCCTGGTCGCCGGCCTGGCGCTGGTCACCGGCTGTACGGCGGAGCCGGTCCCCGTGCCGCCACGTGACCAGGGAGTGCCGGCCGGCGGGTTCCGGCTCGTCGCGTTCGACTCCTGCCCGGAGGCGCTGCGGCAGCTGAAGACGGCTGCCAAGGCATACGTCGGGCCCTGGGGGTTCGGGCCGAACGGGGACATCCGTACCTTCGGCAGCGCGGAACAGGCGGGGGCGCCCGCCGCCGCGGGGCGGGCGGACGCGGCGCCCAAGGGCTACTCGGGCACCAACACGCACGAGGCCGGGGCCGATGAACCGGACCTGGTCAAGAGCGACGGCAAGCGGATTGTCACCGTGAGCGCCGGCAAGCTGTACGTGGTCGACCCGGCCACCCGCCGGCTGACCGGAGAGCTGGAACTGGCACCGGGTGCCGATGGGTTTGGCGGGGCCGAAGACGCCCTGCTGCTGCACGGTGACCGAGCGCTTGTGCTGCGCCGCGACGGGTGGGCCGGGATGGCGAAACCGGCCGTTCCCGGGGAAGGCACGCGCGCCGTCCCGGCAGACGCCCCGATGCCGGACGGCACCGTCGGCCCCCGGCTGATCATGGTCGACCTTTCCGGCGCGCCGAAGGTCATCAGCGAATACGGGATCGACGGCAATCTGGTGGACGCCCGCCAGGTGGGCACGACGGTCCGTGTCGTGGTCCGCTCCGCGCCGCGGCTGACCTTCCCGTACCAGGAACGGGCCACCGACGAGCAGCGCGCCGCCGCCAATCGCGAGATCATCGACAACGCCACCACCGACGACTGGCTGCCCCGGTACGAGGTCACCTCCGGCGGGCGAACCAGCACCGGACGGGTCGGCTGCGACCGGGTGAGCCGGCCGGCCATCTATTCCGGCACGTCGCTGGTGACCGTGCTCAGCTTCGACCTCGGTGCGGCCACGCTCGACGGCGGCGACCCGGTCACCGTGATCGCCGACGGCGACACCGTCTACAGCAACGGACC
This sequence comes from Micromonospora sp. NPDC093243, assembly GCF_044753725.1. NCBI lineage: Bacteria > Bacillati > Actinomycetota > Actinomycetes > Micromonosporales > Micromonosporaceae > Micromonospora > Micromonospora sp. NPDC093243. Next base: position 164,432 of record NZ_JBIVNT010000006.1, read on the forward strand.
TCGGCTGTACGTCGCCAATGACCAGCGCTGGCGGGTGCTGCCGATGTTGACCGCGCGGAACCTCGCACCCGGTCCCAAGGACGAGACCACCGAGATCTATCAGTTCGACACCTCGGGCGCGGGTGCCCCGCGCTACGTCGCTGCCGCGTCCGTACCGGGTTGGCTCATCAACCAGTACGCCATGTCCGAGTGGGACGGGCACCTGAGAGTGGCCACCACGAGTGGCCGTACGTGGGGCGACAAGCCGAACTCGACGTCCAGCGTGTACGTCCTGCGCGCCGACGGCACGGCGCTGACCCAGGTCGGCAAGGTCACGGGACTGGGCAAGGGGGAACGGATATACGCGGTACGGTTCGTCGGCGGCACCGGGTACCTCGTCACCTTCCGGCAGACCGACCCGCTCTACACCGTCGATCTGCGTGATCCGGGGGCGCCGAAGGTGAGCGGCGAACTGAAGATCAACGGGTATTCGGCGTACCTGCACCCGGCCGGCGAAGGACGGCTGCTCGGCGTCGGGCAGGAGGCGTCCGACCAGGGCCGTGTCCAGGGCACCCAGCTCTCGCTCTTCGACGTCTCCGATCCGGCCAAGCCGACCCGGATCGCCCAGTATCACGTCAAGCAGGGGCACTCCGAGGCGGAGTTCGACCCGCATGCGTTCCTCTACTGGCCGGCCGAACGCCTGGTCGTGGTTCCACTGACCGTCTTGGGCGCAGGCCCCGTGAGCGAACCCGGTGCGGTGGACGGCCCGGGCAGCCCGGCCCTGCCGAGCAACGTGGCGCTGGCTGTGCGGGTCGAAGACGGCGGGTTCACCGAGGTGGGCACGGTCGATCACGCGCTGGGCACGGGGCGTCCCGAGGATCTGGCGCCGATCCGCCGGTCACTGGTGGTCGACGGAGTGCTCTGGACCGTTTCCGGCGCTGGCCTCAAGGCGACCAGCCTCTCCACCATGAAGACCCTCGGCTGGCTGCGTACGGCGTGACCGGCATGATGGTGTCCGGGGTGGCCCGGTCTGGGTGGGCGCGGGTTGCCCGCCGCGCACCGCCTGGCGTCCGCACCGACAGCGAATGATCGGGCCCATGGCGATCAGGCGGCGGGTAACGTGAGCGTCGTGGAGGATCTCGGCGTGCGGGTGTCGTACCTCGCGCTCGCCGTCGGCACCCGGGTCTACGACGTCGACTCGGCACCCGTCGGCGTGGTCGAGCACGTGATCGCCGACGAACAGGCCGACATCCTTCACGGCTTGATCGTGGCACCGCCGAAGCCGTACGGGTCCCACCGCTTCGCCCACCGGGAGCAGATCGCCGACCTGTACGAGCGGGGGGTCGTGCTGTCGGTGCCCGGTGCCGAAATGCACGAGCCGGGCGAGGACGCGCCGGCCAGAGAGGCCGAGGGCGCGGGTGACGACCCGGTGCAGGTGGGCCTCCGCCGCGCCTGGGAGTGGCTGAGTCGACCGCGCTGAACCTGACGGGCCTGCCGCACGGCCAGGTCTCAGGCTGATCGGGCAGTGTCAGTGATGTGCGCGATTACGGCCGAGTAGTCCCGGTCGCCAAGGCCGGCCTCCTGGGCTGACGCGACCCACTGCCGCGCGGCCACCGCGACCGGCAGTTCGACGTCTGCCGACTCGGCGGCCGACACGACTAGATCGGCGTCCTTACGGGCGAGTGACAGCGCGAACCGGAATGGGAACTGATCGGACTCGATCGCTGGTCGTCGCCGATCCGCTTGCGCGCCGACGGGAGTCGCGGACAAGACCTCGAACGCCGTGTCGCGCGGCAGTCCAAGCCCATCCGCGAGGGCGAGCGCCTCACCGAGAACAGCGAGCACTCCGAAGAGGGTCGAATTGGCTACCAGTTTGGCGGCCGCGCCGGCACCGAGCGGTCCGACATGCATCGGCGAGCCAAGCGCGCCCAACACCGGCATCCACCGTTCGGCGAGCGGCTCCGGCCCTGCGACGAATATCCGTAGCGAACCGGACTCCGCCTCCGAGACGCTGCCCAGCACCGGCGCATCGAGCAGGCCAACGCCGTCCAGCAGCATCGCGGCCAACCGTCGCACGGCGGCCGGCCCGACCGTGGACATTTCAACGAGCAGTAGTCATAGCTGCAGATGTTGATGCCCCGGCCCCCGGACCGCGTCCGATCGCAGGCCGCAGTTGTGGCAGGCGGTCGTTGTCGTCCTACTGCCGATATCGCTCGACCAGCTGGTCCATCACCGCGTCCAGCCGCGCGTCGGTCTGCTGCCGCGACGGGTCTTCGTCGTGCCACGCGACGATCTCCCGAGCGCCCTGGGCGAACGGGATCGTCGCGACGAAGTCCGGGACGACACTGCGCAGCTTGCTGTTGTCGAACACCATCGAGTGCGCCTTGTCGCCCAGCAGACCGGCACCCCACTGCGGGTGGGCCACCGCGATGGCGTCCGACGGCACGTGGACGATGCGAGCCTCGACCCCGGCGGCGGCCGCGAGAGTCTCGGCGATCTGGTTCCACGTCAGGGCCTCGTCGGAGGTGATGTGGAAGACGTCGCCGAGCGTACGGGGGTGGCCGAGCAGGGGTACGAAGCCACGGGCGAAGTCCGTGTGGTGGGTGAGCGTCCAGAGCGAGGTGCCGTCGCCGTGCACGACGATCGCCTTGCCCTGCCGCATCCGGCCGAGGACGGTCCAGCCGCCGTCGAACGGGACCAACGTCTTGTCGTACGTGTGCGAGGGCCGCACGATCGTCGCTGGGAACCCCTCGTCGCGGTAGGCCGCGACGAGGACGTCCTCGCACGCGATCTTGTCTCGCGAGTACTGCCAGAACGGATTGCGCAGCGGCATCGACTCGACGATCGGCACCCGAGCGGGCGGAGTCTGGTACGCCGACGCGGAACTGATGAACACGTACTGTCCGGTGCTGCCGCGGAACAGATCGATGTCGTTCTTCACGTGTTCCGGGGTGAACGCGACCCAGTCCACGACGGCGTCGAACTCGCGCCCGCCGAGGGAGGTCCGCACGGATTCAGGGTCGCGGATGTCGGCACGCAGCACCGCCGCCTCCGGCGGTATGGGCCGGATGGTGGTGTCTCCGCGAGTGAGCACCGTCAGCTCGATGCCCCGCTCGACGGCGACGCGGGCGCAGGCCGAGCTGATGATGCCGCTGCCGCCGATGAACAGGACCTTCAAGGCAGTCACAGCTGTACGCTAGGCGATCATTCGCCGGCCCGTCCCGGCGGGTCGAGGTTCGCGTGCGGCGGTCCCGGCGTATCCGTCAACGGACCAGCCCAGTGCCGTCGGTGGTCCGGTCGACGGAGGCGTCGTGGATCGCCACCAGCACGTCGTGGCTCAAGTGCACGTCCAAGGCCAGCATGTCGGCGCCGACGGCGACCGCCCGCTGGTACGCGTACATGGCGTTCGACGGCGCCCCGCTCCCGCCGCTCTGGTGCGCGATGTGCAGCAACCGCTCGACCAGCCAGAGATTGCGTGACTCACCGGGTCGCGAGGTACCGTCGGCCTGGGCCGGGCTGCCCCGGTATGGCAGCGAGGGACAGCACGGCCAACAAGGGCATCGCGGTGGCGACGATGCGCCTGAACCGTCCGGAGCTCATGCCTTCGGACCCTCCTAACGCCCGGGAAACCCCCGGGTCCGGGACTCGTGACCGGACGAGCAAATCTGAATCAGCCCCTCAGCCCGGGTATCCGGCGTCGCCGATTCGTCGTACCCGGAAAGTACGACTGGTGGAGACCGATGAATCTCGGCGCAACGGACGGTCTAACCCTCCGTACCGTCGACAAGCGGAAGGATGAGGCCATGAGCGGCATACGGGTGCTGGTAGGTACGCGCAAGGGCGCGTTCACGTTGACGTCCGACGGCAGGCGCGGCGACTGGACAGTCGACGGCCCGCACTTCGGCGGCTGGGAGATCTTCCATCTCACCGGATCCCCGGCCGACCCGGACCGGCTCTACGCGTCCCAGTCCGGCGGCTGGTTCGGGCAGTTGATCCAGCGCTCGGACGACGGCGGCAAGAGCTGGACGGCAGTCGGCAACGACTTCGCCTACGCGGGCGACGTGGGGGAGCACCTGTGGTACGACGGCACTCCGCGCCCGTGGGAGTTCAAGCGCGTCTGGCACATCGAGCCGTCCCGCGATGACCCTGACACGGTGTACGCGGGTGCGGAGGACGCCGCCCTCTACGTGTCCACTGACGGCGGCCTGAAGTGGAAGGAACTGAGCGCGCTTCGTACCCATCCGACCGGGCCGACGTGGCAGCCGGGCGCCGGCGGCATGTGCCTGCACACGATCATCCTGGACCCGGTGCACAAGGACCGGATCTACGTCGCCATCTCGGCGGCCGGCGCGTTCCGCAGCGATGACGCCGGCGCCAGCTGGCTGCCGATCAACAAGGGCCTGCGCTCGGGCGAGATCCCCGACCAGGACGCTGAGGTCGGCCACTGCGTTCACCACATCACCCAGCACCCGTCCCGGCCCGACACGCTGTTCATGCAGAAGCACTGGGACGTCATGCGCAGCGACGACGCCGGTGCGAACTGGCGTGAGGTCAGCGGCGACCTGCCGTCGGACTTCGGGTTCCCGATCGCGGTGCACGCGCACGAGCCGGAGACCATCTACGTCGTGCCGATCAAGAGCGACTCCGAGCACTACCCGCCGGAGGGCAAGCTGCGCGTCTACCGCAGCCGCACCGGCGGCGACGACTGGGAGCCGTTGACCACGGGCCTGCCGCAGTCCGACTGCTACGTCAACGTGTACCGCGACGCGATGGCGGTCGACACGCTCGACCCGTGCGGGATCTACTTCGGCACCACCGGCGGCCAGGTCTACCACTCGGCGGACGGCGGCGACAGCTGGGCGCCGATCGTACGGGACCTACCGGCCGTGCTCTCCGTGGAAGTCCAGGTGCTGGCGTGATCCGGGTCGTCCTCCCGGCCCACCTGAAGAACCTGGCTCACGTCAGCGGCGAGGTACGCCTTGAGGTGCCCGGGCCCCCGACGCAGCGCCTGATCCTGGACACCCTCGAGGCGCGGTACCCGATGTTGCTAGGGACGATCCGCGACCGGCACACCGGCACGCGTCGGGCGTTCGTGCGGTTCTACGCCTGCGAGCAGGACCTGTCCAACGACGCACCCGACACGCCACTGCCTGAAGAGGTGATCGCCGGCAAGGAACCGTTCATCATCCTCGGCGCGATGGCCGGGGGATAGCCCGGCCATCGCGCGAGATGGACCCCTCGTGCTGCCTGCTTGGATCAGCTCCGGGGGCGGACCCGGACGTCGAGCCAGACCAGGCGGTGGTCGGAGCTGGGGAAGGGGAATGTGCCGGTGAGCCGCGACAGCGGGTCGCTCGCTGAGGGCCGGAAGACGCCGCCGTCGCTGACGGTCAACCCGCGCGAGGGCAAGACGTAGTCGGCGCGGAGGTTGCCCGGTCCCGGTACGTCGGCGAAGTCGGCCGTGTCGTATGCGGGTTCGCTGCGGTGGGCAATGTTGGCGCCGCCCTGCAGAGCGCTGACCTCGGCGGCTCCGCTGCTCGACGGGGTGCCGTTGGCGTTGATCCAGCGGTGGTCCAGGAGCTGCTGGGCGGCGCCGGGGACGCTGTCGCCGTCGTACGGGTCGGAGTTCGTGTCACCGGCAACCACGAACTGCGAGCCGGGGCGCAGCCCACCCCGCCGCCCCTCGTCGTCGTAGATGTAGCGGCCCTGCCGGGGCGCACGTAATCGGCCCGGAACCGGATCTCGTCGAAGTTGCGCCGCCCGTTGCGGTCCTCCGCCCCGTCGAAGACCGGCGGGGTGGGGTGGCTGACCAGGACATGGACGCTCCGGCGTCCGATCTGGATCGGCACGTCCCAGTGGCTCCTCGAGGACAGCGGAAGGGCGGCCAGTTGATGCGGGGAGTAGCCAGTCGGTGCTGTCCGCGGTGCCAGCGGCGCCACGAATCCGATCGTGCTGGCCGGCGACATCCACTCGACCTGGGTGAGCGAGCTTAAGCTCAACTTCGACGATGCGGCCTCGCCCGTGGTCGCCACCGAGTTCGTCGCCACCTCGATCACGTCGGAGTTCCCGCCCGAACTGGTGCCGGTGGTGAAGGCCTCGAACCGGGCGTTCAACCCGTGGGTGCGCTACTTCAACGGCCGCACCCACGGGTGGCTGCGAATGGATGTCGACCGGTCTCGCTGGTTGACCGAGGGGTGTTCGGTCGCGGCCATCGACTCGGCCGACGCTGCCGCGTCGACGACAGCGCGGTGGGTTGTCGAGGCGGGCCGACAGGGGGCTGTACCGGCCTGAACCAGCCCGCGACGCCGCCACCGACTGACTCTAATCGGCATGACCGCGCGGATCGCGGCCAGATCCGCGCACGGCATTGGATCTACGCTTACGGCCGTGGATGGCCGCTTCTATCGCTACCGCTGGGACGAATCGCGCGGTGACGAGTTCGACGCATGGGGGCACTGGTCTGGTACTTCGAGGTCGATGACGACGGTTGGCCGGTCCGGCAGATCGAGGTTTACGACGCTGGGCCGGTCATCCGCTACGGGCCCGGACACGATGAAGACCAGTACGGCAGCCTCGGGTCAGCAACCAATACCCGGCCATCGCCGAGCGGTGATGGTCAAGCCGAGACGCGATCGCGTCAATCAGCCGTTGGGGCGCGACTCAATCGCCTGCAGCGACCAATTGTTCCCGTCGGGATCGCGGAAGTAGACGAAGCTGCCCCACGGCTGCACCTCGACCTCGCTTGCATCGACGCCGGCGTCGAGCAACTGCCTGCGCGCCGCCGCGGCGTCGGCGACCACGACCTGGATCTCCTGCGTGCCGGGCGTCTTGTCGGTGATGCCGTCGCCAATCACGATGGAGCAAGCCGAGCCGGGCGGTGTCAACTGAACGAACCGCAAACCTTCGTGCACCCTGTGGTCGTGGTCGGCGTTGAAGCCCACCTTCTGATAGAACGCCTTGGCCCGGTCGACATCGGTCACCGGAACGGGGATGAGCTCGATCTTCCAGTCCATCGTTCCACCGTAGGACGTGGGTATGACATTTCGGCTCCCTACCGTCTTCCAAGCAGCGTGCGACAGCGAAATCTCGCTCTCTATCCCCGCACGAGCCGGGCATCGGCGTGGTAGCCCGCGGAACGCGGCATGACAACTGTCGAGATAGCACGGGTGGCCGGCCCGACGACCGTGGAGCGTCGACGGTAGGAGGGGCAACGGCTTCCCGCCTCACCCGTCAAAGCCAACCGCCTCCCCCGGCAGAGAGACCCCGGCGGGAAGTCACCGGGCTGTACCGGTTCAGGCGCTCCGACTGTTGGAACAGCCAGGCGCGGCCTGGGGTGGTGCGCCCGCGGCCCGCTCCACATCGGTTGCGGAGCGGGCCGTGCCGCACGTGGGCGGTCTGGCTCAGACGAGCCAAACACAGGTGTTAGGTGCTTGGTTGGCCACGTCTTAGTTCGTTATCTCGGCGGTATTGACGTGACGCAGGTCACTCCGGTTGACTCCGTGCCGGAACCGCTTCCGCAACCGGTTCCGTATCCCGCGTTAACTCATCAGACACACGCGCGGAGGGAGGCGGCGGGTGCCGATCACCATCGCCGACGTGGCCGCGCGGGCCGGGGTCAGCAAGACCACTGTGTCGCGGGTACTCAACGGCAAGGGCGAGCTCGACGAGACCACTGCGGCGCGTGTTCGGCGGGTGATTGACGAGTTGGGCTACGTGCCGAGTGCCCGCGCGGTCGGGTTGGCCCGCGGCCGAACGCAGATCGTCGGCATGCTGGTGCCGTCGCTGACATGGCCGTGGATGGGGGAGGTCGTGCAGGGCGTCGTGGACGTCGTGGAGAGCGCGGGGTACGGGCTGCTGCTGTTCACCTGCAACCGGGGTGAGGAGTCGATGCGGCAGTTCGCCTCCCAGGTGTCCGCGAAGTCGTTCGACGGGCTGCTCGTGATCGAGCCCGAGGGCACCCTCGACTACATCGCCGACCTGCACCGCGGTGGCCTGCCGGTGGTCCTCATCGACGACCGCGGCCACCAGCGGCCCTTTCCGTCAGTCGCCACCACCAACCGCAGCGGTGGCGAATCCGCCGCCCGCCACTTACTCGAGCTCGGCCGGTGTCGGCCGCTCGTCATCACCGGCATCGAGGCTTTCGGCTGCACCCAGGAGCGGCTGGCGGGGTTCGCCGAGACGTACGCCGACGCGGGCCTGCCGCTGGACCCGCAGCTCGTGGTCGAGGGCGACTTCACCTACGACTCGGGTCGGGACGCGGTCAACGGGCGATTCAAGGCCGGCATCGAGTTCGACGCCGTCTTCGCTCACAACGACCTGTCCGCTGGCGGCGCCCTGCAGGCGATCCGCGAGGCGGGTCGCACGGTGCCGGACGATGTCGCGGTTGTCGGCTTCGACGACGTCCCGTACGCGGCACACACCGAGCCGCCACTGACCACAGTGCACCAACCGATGCGCGAGATGGGAGAAGCCGCGGCCCGGATGCTCATGTCGTACTTCGAGGGCGTGCCGCTGCCCGACGCTCCCACCGTCATCCCCACCACCCTGATCACCCGCACCTCGACGGTCGCGGCCCTCGCCGCGACGCACCTCGCCTAACCCCCACGCCGCCCAAGGGCGGCCTTGCCAACGCAAGTAAGAGAGCGCTCTACCGAATGGTCGGGTCCGCCCAACCGCCCCGACCGCTCCCAGATTTCCCACCGCCACCATGACAATGGGAGGAATACATGCGCGTGAGACGTACGCTCGCGCTCGCCCTCGCGAGCGTGACCGCGATCGGACTGCTCGCCGCCTGTGGCGACAGCCCGAACGCCAACAAGAACAAGCCTCAGACGGCCACCGTGCTGAACGTCGGCATGCCGAACGGACCGCAGACCGAGAACCACAACCCGTTCCTCACCACGTCGGCTGCTAGGTCGCTGGGCTACGCCTACCAGATCTACGAGCCGCTGATGATGTGGAACCCGGTCAAGCCGGCCGACCCGATGAAGCCGTGGCTCGCCACCAACGCCGAGTGGGCGCCCGACTACACGTCGGTCAAGGTCACCATCCGCGACGGCGTCAAGTGGTCCGACGACAAGCCGCTCACGGCCGAGGACGTCGCGTACACCTACAACCTGGTCAAGGACAACGACGCCCTGAACGACCAGGGCACGCCGTACAAGGAGGTGAGCGTGAGCGGCAACGTCGTCACGCTGACCTTCGACAGCCCCCAGTTCGTCAACCAGCCGAAGGTGCTGTTCCGTGTCCCGATCGTGCCCAAGCACATCTGGGAGAAGATCAGCGACCCGAAGACCGACATCAACAAGAACCCGGTCGGCAGCGGCCCGTACACGTTGAAGTCCTTCACGCCGCAGACCACCACCCTGTCGGTGCGTACCGGCGGCTACTGGCAGGACCTGCCGCAGGTGAAGGAGCTGCGCTACACGTCCTACACGGACAACAACGCGCAGACGACCGCGCTGGCCAACGGCGAGTCGGAGTGGAGCTTCGTCTTCATCCCGAACTACAAGACGGTCTTCGTCGACAAGGACCCGGCCAGCCACAAGGTGTGGGCGCCGGCGGTCCTCGGTATCCACGGCCTCTACATCAACACCACCAAGAAGCCGTTCGACAACGCCGCCCTGCGCAAGGCCATGAACATGGTCATCAACCGCGAGGACATCTTCGTCCAGGCCGAGGCGGGGTACTTCCACCCGCAGGTGAAGAGCGTCACGGGTCTGCCGAGCCCGGCCGGCGACTCCTTCATCGCCGAGGAGTTCAAGGGCAAGGAGCACGCGGTCGACGTCGAGGGCGCCAAGAAGCTGCTCACCGACGCCGGCTTCAAGCTCGAGGGCACCACGCTCAAGGACCCGACCGGCAAGCCGGTCAAGCTGACCCTGACCGACCCCGCCGGATGGTCCGACTACCAGACCAGCCTCGAGATCGTGAAGGACAACCTGTCCAAGATCGGCATCGCGGCGACCGTCGACAAGGCCAATCAGGACGCCTGGTTCAAGAACGTCGAGGCGGGCAACTTCGACGCGACCTTCCGGTGGACCGAGGGCGGCGCCACGCCGTACGACATCTACCGGACCGTCATGGACGGTGCGCAGCTGAAGCCGATCGGCACCGCCTCCCCGGCGGGCAACTTCGGCCGCTTCAACAACCCGGAGGCCACCGCGGCGCTGCGGGCGTACGCGGCCGCGACGAGCGACGCCGACCGCACCACGGCGATGGCCACGCTGCAGCGGATCTTCGTCGACCAGATGCCGATGATCCCAGTCGGCGCGGACCAGGTCGGCGGCGCGTACAGCACGAAGAACTGGGTCGGTTGGCCCGACGATGCGAACCCGTACGGCGCGATGCAGCCCACCCAGCCCAACGCGGTGGACGTGGTCCTGCACCTCAAGCCGGCCGGTAGCTGATCAGCAACACCGCCTCCCCCGGGTGGCCACCGGCCACCCGGGGGAGCGGCACCCGTCTCCACAGTGGCATCACGTCGCCTCGGTGACATGGACACCCCCAGACAGGAACTCGGCATGACGGTGAGCGAAAGCGCGGCGGCGCCGGGCAGCGAGGTGGTGCTGGAGGCCGTCGGCCTGACCAAGCACTTCTCCGTCCGTCGGCGGTTACGCGACCTCTTCTCCCGGACGCGGGCCAGCGTCCACGCGGTCGACGACGTATCGTTCGAGCTGCGCCGCGGTCGGGTGACGGCGCTGGTCGGCGAGTCCGGCTCCGGCAAGACGACGGTCGCCCGACTCCTGGCCCAGCTGTACCCCCGCACCGGCGGCGACATCCTGTTGCACGGCGTATCGACGTCGGTCCGCGGCGGCCGCCGCTTCCGCGCCTACGTCCGACGCGTGCAGTTGATCTTCCAGGACCCGTTCGCGTCGCTGAACCCGGTGCACACGGTGCGGTATCACCTCACCCGGGCGCTGCGCATCCACGGCAACGCCGGCCGCACTTCCGAAGACCTCGAGCGGACCCTCGCCGAGCTGCTCACGCGGGTCAGTCTCACGCCACCCGAGCGGTACGTGGACAAGTTCCCGCACGAACTCTCCGGCGGGCAGCGGCAGCGCATCGCGATCGCCCGAGCGCTGGGCGCCAACCCTGAGGTGCTCCTCGCCGACGAGCCGGTCTCCATGCTCGACGTCTCCATCCGGCTGGGCATCCTCAACCTGCTGCGGGACCTCAAGGATCGACTGAACCTAGCCATCCTCTACATCACGCACGACATCGCCTCCGCCCGGTACTTCGCCGACGAGACACTGGTGATGTACGCCGGCCGCATGGTCGAGGGCGGTGACAGCGAGACCGTCACCCAGAGCCCAGCCCACCCGTACACCCAGCTGCTCATCGAGTCCGCCCCGGACCCGGACCGCATCGCCGGAATCGCCGCCACCACCGCACAGGACCGCGGAAACGGGGAGCCACCAAGCCTGATCCGGCCGCCGGCCGGCTGCCGGTTCCACCCTCGTTGCCCGCACGCGATGCCGCGCTGCACCACCGACCTGCCGCCGCGGCTTCCAGTCGATGACCAGCCCGGCCACTGGGCGGCGTGCTGGCTCTACGACCCGGCCACTGTCGCCGCCGAGGTACCCGGATCGGTGGCCGGCGATCCGACGCTCCCGACCCCACCGGCCCTCACCCTTTCGGAGGAGGCACGATGACGTTCCTGCTGCGGCGCATCGCCTTCTACCTGTTCACGGCGTGGGCGGCCATCACGCTCAACTTCTTCATTCCCCGGATGATCCCGGGCGACCCGATCAGCTCGCTCCTGTCGAGGTACCAGGGGCGGCTCAGCACCGACGCGATCCAGTCGTTGCGCGTGCTCTTCGGGCTCGACAAGAACCAGAGCCTGTTCGAGCAGTACATCGACTACTGGATCCAGCTGTTCCACGGCAATCTCGGCGTGTCGTTCACGTTCTTCCCGTCACCGGTGTCGGAGGTCATCGGCAACAGCCTGCCGTGGACGCTCGGCCTGGTCGGCATCACCACGATCATCAGCTTCCTGCTCGGCACCGCGCTCGGCGTGGTGGCCGGCTGGCGGCGCGGCTCGTGGATCGACGGCCTAATGCCGGCCACGACGTTCCTCTCCTCGATCCCATACTTCTGGCTGGGTCTGGTCGCGATCGCGCTGCTGGCCGGCCCAGGAAGCTTCTTCCCGTCGTCCGGTGGCTATGAGCCGGGCCTGGTGCCCGCGTTCGACCAGTACTTCATCCCCAGCGCCGTGCAACACAGCCTGCTGCCCGCGGCAACGATCTTGATCTCGTCGATGAGCGGCTGGGTTCTCGGGATGCGCAACATGATGGTGACCGTCTCGGCGGAGGACTACATCACCGTCGCCCACGCGAAGGGCCTGTCGGAGCGGCGGGTGGCGCTGAGCTACGCAGCGCGCAACGCCCTGCTGCCGAACGTCTCGGGCTTCGCGCTGGCGTTGGGGTTCATCGTCGGCGGCACGCTTCTGGTGGAGATCGTCTTCTCCTACCCGGGCCTCGGCTACCAGCTGTTCCAGGCGGTAGGCGCCAAGGACTATCCGCTGATGCAGGGCATCTTCCTGATCATCACGATCGCCGTCCTGGTGGCCAACCTGCTCGCCGACGTCGCCTACCTGCTGCTCGACCCCCGCACCCGAAAGAGTGGCTGACCGATGACCATCTCGTCCTCCAGCATTGAACAGGTCATCCCGGGCCAAGGGTCCATGGCCCAGCCGGCCCTCGAGCCGACCAAGAGCAAGCGAGAGCGGTTGCGCTTCGTCTCGAACGCCAAGGTGGCCACCGGGCTGGGCATCCTCGCCGTCTACGTCCTCTTCGCGATCATCGGGCCGTGGGTCGCGCCATACGACCCGGACGCGCGCAGCTCGGACCTGGTCCAGCCGCCGTCCGCCGAGCACTGGTTCGGCACGACCCATCTCGGGCAGGACATCTTCAGCCAGATCCTGGTGGGCACGCGCGGCGTGGTCGTCGTCGGTCTGATCGCCGGGGTGGTGGCGACCGTGTTGTCCGTCCTGATCGGGGTGACGTCCGGATACCTCGGTGGCGCCGCCGACGAGGGCCTCTCCGCGGTCTCCAACGTGTTCCTGGTGATCCCGGCCCTGCCGCTGATCATCATCGTGACGTCCACCATCAGCAACGCCGGTGACCTGATCGTCGCGCTCGTGATCGGGTTGACGTCGTGGGCGTGGGGCGCCCGCGTGCTGCGCGCACAGACCCTGTCGCTGCGCCGCCGCGATTACGTGGAGGCGGCGCGGGCCAGCGGTGAGAAGACCTGGCGCATCATCGGCTTCGAGATCCTGCCCAACCTCACCGCGATCATTGCGTCCGGCTTCGTCGGTACCGTCATCTTCGCCGTCATGTCGGAGATCACGCTGGCCTTCATCGGCATCTCGTCGATCTCGACGTGGAACTGGGGCACGATCCTGTTCTGGGCGCAGGGCCAGCAGGCCCTCGCGCAGGGCGCCTGGTGGTGGTTCGTTCCCGCCGGGCTGGCCATCGCGCTGCTCGGCACCGCGCTGTCGCTGGTGAACTTCGGCATCGACGAGTTCGTCAGCCCGCGCCTGCGCAGCAGCGGCAAGACCCGGATCAAGAACGCGGCCGGGCACACCGTGCGGATGCGGGTCGGCTTCACCCCGGTCCTGGATCCGCCGCGACCGGGCCCGCCGGGGAACGTTCCGGCCGGCGCTGTCGTGGTGAGCAACACCGACGGGAAGGGTGCCGGGCGATGAAGCGACCCGTCCTGGAGATCCGGGACCTCAACGTCGACTACGGGCTGGGCGACGACGCCGTGCACGCGGTCCGGAACGTGAACCTCACCCTGCACCGCGGTGAGGTGCTCGGGCTGGCGGGGGAGAGCGGCAGCGGCAAGTCCACCCTCGCCTATGGGATCACCCGGCTACTGCCCCCGCCCGGTGTGGTCAGCGGCGGATCGGTGCTCTACCACCCGTCCGGCGGCGAGCCGATCGATATCATGGCGCTCACTCCGGCCGAGCTGCGGCGTTTCCGCTGGGCGGAGACGTCCATCGTGTTCCAGGGCGCGATGAACTCGCTCAACCCGGTGCACAAGGTGTCCACCCAGCTGCTCGACGTGATCAAGACGCACGAGCCGACGATGAGCAGATCGGCCCGGTTGGAGCGCGCCCGCACCCTGCTGAAGATGGTCGGCATCTCGGCCGACCGGATGGACAGCTATCCGCATCAGCTCTCCGGCGGCATGCGCCAACGCGTCATGATCGGCATGGCGCTCGCCCTCGAGCCGCAGATCGTCATCATGGACGAGCCCACCACGGCGCTCGACGTCGTGATGCAGCGGCAGATCCTCCGCCAGTTGGTCGAGCTGCGCGAGCGGCTGGGCTTCTCGGTCCTGTTCATCACGCACGACCTGTCGCTGCTGGTGGAGTTCTCCGACCGCATCGCCATCATGTACGGCGGCCGGATCGTGGAGGAAGCGCCCGCCGCCGCCCTCTACCGCGACCCGCTGCACCCGTACAGCGATGGCCTCTTGCACTCCTTCCCCGCGCTGCGCGGCCCGCGCCGCGAGCTGACCGGCATCGCCGGCTCTCCGCCGGACCTGCGCGCGATGCCGACCGGCTGCGCCTTCCACCCGCGCTGCCCGAAGGCGTTCGACCCGTGCGCCGGGGAATTGCCGGTGCTCGGCGCGCCGCCGGTGCCGGACGGGCGGACCCGGACCGTGGCCTGCTGGCTGCACCCGACGAAGGACACCGCCCCCCTGATACCGGCACCTCGCAAATGAGGAGAAGCATGACCACAACCAGTCCCCTGACCAGCGCGCAGTCCGACCTCATCGCCGGCCTGCCACCGAACTTCCGGTGGGGCGTCGCGACGTCCGCGTACCAGATCGAGGGCGCGGTGCACGAGGACGGCCGAACCGCGTCGATCTGGGACACCTTCTGTCGGGTGCCGGGCGCCGTCGCCAACGGTGAGACCGGTGACGTGGCCTGTGACCACTACCACCGCATGCCGCAGGACGTCGCGCTCATCCAGGACCTCGGGGTGGACACGTACCGCTTCTCGGTGGCGTGGCCACGGGTGCAGCCCGGCGGCCGGGGCCCGGCCAACCCCGCCGGCCTGGCGTTCTACGACCGCCTCGTCGACGAACTGCTCGGCCGCGGCGTCGACCCCTGGGTGACGCTGTACCACTGGGACCTACCGCAGGAGTTGGAGGATGCCGGCGGGTGGCCGGCCCGGGACACCGCCTATCGGTTCGCCGACTACGCGATGCTGGTCTTCGACCAGCTCAGCGACCGGGTGCGCTCCTGGACCACCCTCAACGAGCCGTGGTGCTCGGCGATGCTCGGCTACGCGTACGGGGCGCACGCCCCGGGCCGCCGCGACTTCACCGCCGCCATGCACGCGGTGCACCACCTGCTGCTCGGTCACGGCCTGGCCACTCAGCGGATGCGCGCCGCCGCGACCCGCCCGGTCGAGCTCGGCATCACGCTGAACATGGGTACCGCCGTGGCGCAGACGGACAGCGAGCTGGACCGGGCGGCGGCGCGCCGCGCGGACGGTCTGGGCACCCGGATCTACCTGGACCCTCTGCGGTACGGGCGCTACCCCTCCGACGTGCTCACCGACCTCGCCGCGCGCGGGGTCGAGCTCCCGGTGCGCCCGGGAGACCTGGAGATCATCTCGGCGCCCCTCGATCTGCTCGGCGTCAACTACTACAGCAGCCACGTCTTCTCCGGAGTGGACGACAACGGGCGCGCCGAGGACGCGGACGGCAACCCGGTGGAGCGGGCAGTGCCGCGCGGTCTGCCGACCACGGCGATGGACTGGGAGATCTTCCCGCAGGGGCTGACCGACCTGCTGGTCCGGATCAGCCGGGACTACCCCGGCCTGCCGATCGTGATCACGGAGAGCGGGGCGGCGTTCGACGACCGGCCGGACGAGACCGGGTTCGTGCGCGACGACGACCGGACCGCGTACCTCGCGACGCACATCGCGGCCGTGGCTACGGCCCGGCAGGCCGGCGCGGACGTGCGCGGGTACTTCGCGTGGTCGCTGCTCGACAACTTCGAGTGGGCGTACGGCTACGACAAGCGGTTCGGCATCGTCCGGGTCGACTACGACACGCAGGCGCGCGTCCCCAAGCAGAGCGCGCTCTGGTACGGGGACACCGCGCGGCGGGTGCGCAGCGGCGTGTCCGAGTAGTACGGCGGCCGGTCCGAAGAAAGACATGAAGGAGAAGAGCGTGTTCGACCTCGCCGCCCTGCCGCCGACCTTTGTCTGGGGCGCCGCCACCTCGGCGTACCAGATCGAGGGCGGAGTGACCGCTGACGGCCGTAAACCCTCGATCTGGGACACCTTCTGCCGTGTCCCGGGCGCGATCGACAACGGCGACACCGGCGATCTCGCCTGCGACCACTACCGGCGGTGGCCGGAGGACATCGGCCTGATGCGCCGGCTCGGCCTCGACGCGTACCGATTCTCGGTGGCTTGGCCGCGGGTAATGCCCGACGGCGTCGGCCGGCCCAACCCCGCTGGGATCGCGTTCTACGACCGACTCGTCGATGGCCTGCTCACGGCCGGCATCCGCCCGTTCGCCACGCTGTACCACTGGGACCTGCCCCAGGTGCTACAGGACCGCGGCGGCTGGCCGGCCCGCGACACCGCGCTCGCCTTCGCCGACTACGCCGCCACCGTAGCCGCTGCGCTCGGCGACCGGGTCACCGACTGGATGACCGTCAACGAGCCGCTCTGCTGCGCCTGGATCGGGTACCTGGAGGGCCGGATGGCGCCCGGAGAGCGCGACCTGACCCGCGCGGTGTCCGCCTCGCACCACCTGCTGCTCGGCCACGGGCTGGCCGCCGCCGCGGTGCGCGCCAACGCCACCGCGCCGGCGTCGGTCGGGGCCGTGTGCAATCTCAGCCCAATCGAGCCGGCCAGCCGCAGCGACGCCGACGTCGCCGCCGCCGTACGCGCCGACGGCCACGTCAACCGCTGGTGGCTCGACCCGCTCTTCGGCCGCGGCTACCCGCCCGACATGCTCGACACCTACCGGGTCGCCCCGCCCGTCCACCCCGGCGACCTCGAAGCGATCGCCGCGCCGCTGGACTCCTTCGGCCTCAACTACTACTTCCGGCAGGTCGTCGCCGACGATCCCGGCGGGCCCGCGCCGTACGCCCGCCAGGTGCCCGTGCCCGGCGCCCTCGAGACCACAATGGGTTGGGAGAGCCACCCCGCCGGCCTGACGGAGTTGCTCGTCCGCCTCGCCGAGGATTATGGCGCCACCAGCATCTACGTCACGGAGAACGGCTCGGCGTGGCGGGACGAGGTCGGTCCGGCGGGAGAGGTCGAGGACAAGCGGCGCACCGAGTACCTCGAACTGCACCTGGAGGCGTGCGCGGCCGCCGCCGCCCGGGGAGTCCCGGTCGATGGCTACTTCGCGTGGTCGCTGCTGGACAACTTCGAATGGGCGTACGGCTATGACAAGCGATTCGGCCTCGTGTACGTCGACTACCTCACCCAGCGCCGCACGATCAAGGCTAGCGGACACCGGTACGCGGAGGTGATCCGAGAGCACAGGCAGCGTCGGCAGGCCTGAAGCTGCTGACGACGAGGGATTTCAGGTCCGGCCGGCGTCCGGCACGGCGACCACTCGCACGCCGGAGACCGGACGTCACAGCGCCACAAATAGTTGAGCTAGCCGACGTCGGTCGTGCCGAGACTAGTACGCCTTAGTACAGGATGACCCGCCACCCGGCGGGGTCTACGCCGTGGCCCACGGCCACCGCACGATCTTCGGTCGTCCTCACAAGTCATCGGTGATCAACGCGGTGGCCGTCCTCATGCTCGTGCCACGCCCAACACCCGAAACCAGGTGGCGTCAGGTGCTGGGGTTTGCCGACCCTCAGGCAGGCGAGTGCCAGACGTGTCCACGGCGCTGTGACATAGTGCCCATACCCAGGGGCCAGCGAATCCGACAGCCCCGATACCTACAGTCGGGCCATGGGCACCGACGAGGGCGTGCGGGTCTGGCTCCGCCGGCATGGAGCTGAGCAGATCGCGCATCCCGGTGGCAACCCGTACGCCCACCTGTGTCGAGTCAGCGAACGACTCGCCGTGCTTGGCTGCAGCGGTGAAGTGCAAGCCGCGGGTCTTACCCACGCCGTCGTGCACCTGGTGATGCTTCTGCGCGGGTCCGATCGCAGATCGGCACGGTCCGTTCGTCTCACTGCAGGTCATAGACGAGTACCCGGTCGGGGGTCAGCCGGGCTCCGGCGGCGACCGTGTGCGCGATGAGCTTGCCGCGATGGTCGAGGTGGCACACCGGGACATCGCGGGCGCGGACGAGGAAGTCGGCGATCAGGCGCCGGTGGCATCGCCACCACAGGCTCTCACTGCACATGATCGCGAGACGCGAATTCTGCGCCTCGGCGAGCAGGTGGTCGACTGCTTCGATGAACTCCGGGGTACGCATGTGAGCGGCGTAGCCACGGAAGGCCTCGACCTGCCACCACCGGTCCGGCGAATCGGCCGGCACCCGTCGGCGTCCGCCGAGCCGCTCCTCCCACCGGTAGTCCAGGCCGATCGCCGGCACCCACTGGGCCATCGCGTCGCGGCTGACGTGGGGGTGGGCGCGGCTGCCGGGATAGCGCCGCACGTCGACCAGCCGGGTCACTCCCGCGTCGAGCAGCAGGCCGGTGAGCTCCGCCTGGCTTGCGGTGCCATGGCCGACGGTGAGCAGCGCCTCTGCCACAAGGATCAGAGTGCCCGAATTCCGGCCAGGCGGCGACCCGGTCCAGGAGGATTGTCGACGTGACAAGCGACAGTCCGCACCGATGGTCCGACCGGACCGCCTGGGTCGGCCGGTTCAACGCCCCGCTGCGCTCGTTCCTGCGCACCGAGACCGGCGGCGCACGGGTGGTGCTGGTCGCCGCGGTGGTGGCGCTCCTCTGGGCCAACGTGCACATGTCGTCGTACGAGTCGCTCTGGACCACGTCCTTCACCGTCCAGCTCGGCGACTGGCCCGTGTCACACGACCTGCGTACCTGGGTCAACAGCGGCCTCATGACGCTCTTCTTCCTGGTCGCCGGGCTGGAGCTGCGCCGCGAGTTCGACATCGGAGAGCTGCGGGAGCGGCGGCGGCTGGCGTTGCCGATGCTGGCGGGGCTCGGCGGCATGCTCCTGCCGATCCTGATCTACCTCGTGATCAACGCCGGGCACACCACCGCCGCGGGCTGGGGCGCGGTGATGGCCACGGACACGGCGCTCGCGCTCGGCGCGCTGGCCGTCTTCGGGCCGCGCTTCTCCGATCGGCTACGGGGTTTCCTGTTGACCGTCTCCGTCATCGACGACCTGGTCGCGATCGCGGTGCTGGCGATCGCCTATCCGGAGCATCCTTCGTCGACGGCGCTGGTCGTCGCGGCGGGGATCTTCGCCCTCGTGCTGCTCGTCCGGGCTGGCGGCGTGCGGTTCGGGCCGGTCTACGCGCTGCTGGGGGTGGCGGCCTGGGTCGCGGTGTCGGAGTCCGGTGTCGACCCGGTCGTGGTGGGCCTGGTGATGGGGCTGCTCAGTTACGCCCACGCTCCCGGTCGCACCGAACTGCAGCGGGCGAGCGACCAGTTCCGCCTCTTCCGGGAACAGCCCACCCCGCAGCTCGCCCGTTCCGCCCGCGCCGGGCTCACCTCGGCGCTGTCGCCGAACGAGCGGTTGCAGAACATCTATCATCCCTGGGCCAGCTACGTGATCGTGCCGCTCTTCGCGCTGGCGAACGTCGGGATCGTGATCGACGGCGAGCTGCTGTCCCGGGCCGTGACCTCGACGGTCACGCTCGGCGTCGTGGCGGCGTACGTCATCGGCAAGCCGGCCGGCATCGTGGCCACCTCGTGGTTGGTGGCGCGGCTGAGCGGCAACCGCTTCCGACCACCGGTCGGCTGGCTCGCCGTCGCCGGGGTCGGCACGGTCTCCGGCATCGGGTTCACCGTGGCCCTGCTGATCGCCACCCACGCGCTGCACGGCCCCGCCCTGGAGGAGGCGAAACTCGGCATCCTCGTCGCGACGATTGGTGCGTCCGTCATCACCTGGCTGGTGTTCCGCGCCGCTGCCCGGCTCTCACCGGTGCGGCGTGCCCGCGCGCTGTTGGGCGTCGCCGAGGGCATCGTCGACCTCATGCTTCCGGTCGATCCGGAGCGCGACCACATGCGCGGGCCGCGCGAGGCGCCGGTGACGGTCGTGGAGTACGGCGACTTCGAGTGCCCCTACTGCGGGCAGGCCGAGCCGGTGGTCCGAGAACTGCTGGCCGACTTCGCCAACATCCGCTACGTCTGGCGGCACCTGCCGCTCACCGACGTCCACCCGCACGCCCAGCTCGCCGCCGAGGCTGCCGAGGCGGCGAGCGCGCAGAGCGCCTTCTGGGAGATGCACGACCTGCTCCTCGCGCATCAGGACGCGCTCAATCCCACCGATCTGCTCGGTTACGCCGAACGGCTCGGCCTGGACCTCGACCGGTTCCGGGAGCACATGGTCGAGCGCGAGGCCGTCGACCGGATCGCCGAGGACGTCGACTCGGCCGACCTCAGCGGCGTCACCGGAACCCCCACCTTCTTCATCAACGGCCGGCGCCACCACGGCGCGTACGACATCACCGCGCTCTCGGCGGCGGTGAAGGCGGCGTTCGCCAGCGCGAAGCTGCGCCCCGAGTACCGTCGGGACCCCGGGCGCGGTGGTGAGGGCGGGCCGGCGAGCTGAGCCCCGGCGGCCTTCGCCGCCAGCGGACCGCGAGCACGCGTTGTCGTCAGCCGGCCACGTGGTCGACGAGGGCCGCCGTCACCTCCCGGGTGTCGGCGGTGCCACCGAGATCGCGGGTACGCGTGGACGCCTCGCGTAGCGTCGCCTCCATGGCCGCCAGGACGTCCTGCGCGGCCGCCGGATGACCCAGGTGGTCGAGCATCATCGCCGCCGACCACACCGCGCCGACGGGGTTGGCCACCCCCTTGCCGGCGATGTCCGGCGCCGACCCGTGTACCGGCTCGAACATCGACGGGTAGCTGCGGGTCGGGTCGAGGTTGCCGGAGGGGGCGATGCCGATCGAGCCGGCCACCGCAGCGGCGAGGTCGCTGAGGATGTCACCGAAGAGGTTGGACGCCACCACCACGTCGAAGCTGCCCGGTTGGAGTACGAACTTCGCGGCCAGGGCGTCGATGTGCTCGCTGCGCCACCGCACATCGGGGAAGGCCGCCGCCCGTTCGGTCACCACCTCGTCCCAGAACGGCATGGTGTGCACGATGCCGTTCGACTTCGTGGCGGAGGTGACGTGGCGGCGGCGGGTGCGCGCGAGTTCGAAGGCGTAGTCGGCGATCCGGCTCACCCCGACCCGGGTGAACACCGACTCCTGCACGGCCATCTCCTCGGGGTGGCCGCGGCTGAGCCGGCCGCCGATCTCGCTGTACTCGCCCTCCACGTTCTCCCGTACGACGACGAAGTCCACCTCGCCGGCCCGGGCGCCCCGCACCGGGCTGTCGACGCCCTCGAACACCCGTACCGGTCGCAGGTTGACGTACTGCCGGAACGCCCGCCGGATCGGGATCAGCAGGCCCCACAGCGAGACGTGGTCGGGCACGCCGGGCGCGCCGACCGCGCCGAGCAGGATCGCGTCGTACGGTCGCAGCACGTCCAGCCCGTCCGCCGGCATCATCGCGCCCGCGCGCAGGTAGCGCTCGCACGACCAGTCGTACTCGTCGTAGCTGAGCTCGATGCCGTGCCGGCGGCAGACGGCGTCGAGAACGGTGCGCGCGGCGGCGGTGACCTCGGTGCCGATGCCGTCGCCGGGGATGACGGCGATCCGCTGGCTCATCGGCCGACCCCGGTGACGGCGAGCATCAGCGGCAGGAGGAGCAGGATGACGATCGCCCCGATGACGTCGAACGAGGCGCCGGAGCGGATCATCCGGGTGATCGGTACGGTGCCGGAGCCGTAGACCACCGCGTTCTGCGGCGTCGACACGGGCAGCATGAAGCCGAAGGACGCCGCGAAGGTGGCCGCGAGGGCGGGCACGAACGGATCCACTCCGGCGGCCACGGCGACCGGGATGACGATCGGCACGACGACCGCGGCGGAGGCGGTGTTGCTGGTCGTCTCGGAGATGATGATCGCCAGCACCACGGCGAAGGCGGTGATCGCGAAGACGTTGGTCAGGCCGAGCCAGTCGGAGCTGGCGTCGCCGATGGTCTGGGCCAGGCCGGTGTCGTCGAGCAGCGCCCCGAAGATGATGCCGGTGCCGAACAGCAGGATGGTGCCCCAGTCGATGCGGGCGGCGTCGCTCCAGTTGAGCGTGTACTCCCGGTTGCGCCAGTCGGTCGGCAGCAGGAAGAGCAGGGACGCGCCGAGCACGGCGACGATGCCCTCGTTGAGCCGGCCGCTGACCGTCTCGTAGACGCTGGACTCGGTGCCCGCGATCAGCGCGACGATGCCCGGGAAGATCCACAGTGTCACCGTCACCCCGAAGGCGATGAGGGTGTTCTTCTCGGCCCGGGACAGCTTGCCCAGCCGGGCCCGCTCGGCGGCGACGTACTCTTCCACGCCCTCGATCCGGCGGATCTCCGGCTTGTTGAGCAGCAGCAGGATGGTGGCCAGGGCCAGGAACATCACCAGGCAGATCGGGAACGCGGTGGCCATCCAACCGGCGAACGAGATCCGCTCCCCGGTGGCCTCCTCGATGAGGGCGCGGCCGATCAGGTTCGGCGGCGTGCCCACGGGTGTGAGCAGACCGCCGACGCTGGCGCCGTACGCGAGCATCAGCATCAGCGCGAAGCCGACCCGCAACCGGGTCGGGTCCCAGCCCGGCTTGGTCAGGCCGCGGCTCTGCAACAGCTTGGCGATGACCGCGAGGATGCCCAGGGCGGTGGGCAGCAGCATCGCCACCGTCGCGGTGTTGGACACGAACGCGGACAGCAGGGCCGTGATCACACCGAAGGCGATGATCACCCGGCCGGTGGTCTTGCCCACCCCGGGCAGCGACAGGATGCGGAACGCGAATCGTTGCGCCAGACCGTGTTTGAGCATGGCCTGGGCGAGGATGAAGGCGCCGATGAAGGTGAACACGGTCGACGAGCCGAACGGCTGCAGGACGTCACCGGCCGGGGCGACCCCCATCAGCACGATCACGCCAACTCCGATGAGACCGCCGACCGGGATCGGCACCGCCTCGGTGATCCAGAGGGCGATCACGCCGATCAGGATCCCGGCCAGGGTCTGCTGGCTGGGTGGCATGTCGAGCGGCAGGGCGAGGAAGATCAGCGCCAGCGCCGGTGCGAGGATCAGACCGACCGTGCGGCGCCGCTTCTCGAACCGCTCCTCGGCCTCGGAAAGCCGCTGTTCGGCGAGGCCACGGTAGGTGGCACCGCCGAGCAGCGCCTCGTCGACGTCGACCCGGGCCGGTGCGTCCGACCGCTCGTCGCCTCGTTGTCCGGGTACGGTCGCTCGCGAATCGCGTCCATCTGCGTCGATGTCTGCCATCTGTCGATGGTCCGACTGTGAGCCGGGTCACGCAAGGTCTACACGTCGATCGACCCTGGCTCCGGATCGCTAAGCGGGCCGGAGCCCGTCCGGATGGCGGGGGAGCGGGGCCGGCCCCGGGGCGCGCCTCAGCACGGCGTACACCATCCTGCTGCTCCCGAACTCGGAGACGGTCACGAGTTCCCAGCCGAACGTCTCCAGCACCTCCGCGGCGGCGATGGCCAGGGTGACCGCGTCGCCGCCGACTCCATGGGAGACGACGGACAGCAACCGGTAGGGGTAGCCGCGCAGGTCGACGCGGTTGCCCAGGATCGCGTCCGCCCTGACTGTCCGGGTGCGGATGATCTGCTCGGGAGCGTTGCGGGCCGCCATGGCGCCACCCTAGTTCCCGACCGGCGGACGTCGCTGCCGTCGTACGCCGATGGTATGAATGCATCGTGGCGTCGTCGCAGAACGTAGACCTGATGGGCAACGTCCGCGCACTGGCCGAGGATGCGCTGCCGATCCTCATGCCGGGAGCCCGCGTCGCCCCGGACACCGATGAGGTCCTCATCCCCGTACCCGGCGGTCGGGCCCGTGTCTCCCTGGTTCCGCTGCTGCGCCTCTGTCTGGATCAGCCCCGCCAGATGTGGCCCGACCTGCTGGCCGACTGGGTCGCGGGGATCCGCCGCCAGTTGCCCGCGCGGGTCACCCCCGACGAACTCGGGCCGGCCGACGTCGGGCAGCTCCGGCTACGCCTCACCCCGGCGGCCGCGACCGCGGAGGCCAACAGCTACCTCGCGATGCCGTTCGGCGAGCACTTCACCGCGGCCGTCGTGATCAACCGGTCCGATCGCCTGGAGATGCTCACCATCGCCCAGGCAGGGCAGCTCGGACACGAGCCCGTGGAGTTGATCCGCCTCGCCGTGCGGCAGACCGTGCAGCACGAGCTGGCCGCGCTCGACGTACGCGATCACGCGATGCCGGGCGGTGGGTCGGTTCGCCTGCTCGCCGCGGACGGCAACCCCTTCGTCACGACCGCGCTCATGTCGCTCAAGCGTTTCCTGCCGGACGCCGCCGAGTACGGCGCGCTGGTCGCGGCGCCACGCTACAGCGCGGTGCTGCTGCACCCTGTGGATGCCCCGGTGAACGACAGCGCGGTGGCGCTGCAGCGCCTGGCCATGTCCATGTTTACCGCAGCCGACGATCGTTGCTCCGACGAGATCTTCTGGTGGCACGACGGCGAGTTCCATCCGGTACGCATCGCGGCCGGCCAAGCCGGCGGCGCGACGCAGGTACGAGTGCCGGCGGCTCTCGCTGCGGTGGTGGAGCGGCTGGACCGCGATCACTGAGCGCCCTGGCGCCGCAGCGCCGACCGCGCCTGGCCGATGATCGACGTGGCGGCTGTGTCCGAGGGCAAGGTGCTCAAGAACCGGTTGCACTTCGACCTGCGTGCCGACGGCGTGACCACTGCGGCGGAGCTTGACCGGTTGCTCGCCCTCGGCGCACGACGCGTCGACGTGGGACAGCCCTCCGACGTGAGCTGGGTCGTGCTCGCTGATCCTGAGGGCAACGAGTTCTGCCTGCTGTCACGCTCTGTCCAGGAGCTCTAGGGCAGCACCCGTACGGCGACCTACGCGGCCAGGACCTTGTCGAGCTTCTGTGCGGCGAGGGCCTGGTCCCGCTGCTCGGTCAGGAATCGCAGCGCCGCCTCGCCTCCGCCCTCGTCCCAGCTTCGGCGCAGCCCCTCGTAGAACGCGGCCTGCTCCGACAACTGCCGCGCGCCCTTGGCGGACGCCGCGCGGGCCCGCTCCTGGCACGACTCGGCGAGCTGCGTCGCGGGCTCGACGGGCGACGCTGTGCCGTTGACCACCCGCCAGCCCGGTAGTTGATGCCAGTGCGTGCGGCGCTTGCGCGGGTCCTGGGCGAAATCCCGCTCGGCCACGTCGGCGAGGCGCTCGGGCGGCCAGCCGTCGATCTTCTCCAGGCCGGTCTCCAGCACGAACTGCCGCGTCTGATCAGCCGCCGCGTCGGAGAGCAGATCCACCGTACGCGGGCCGGATCGGACCTCGTCCATCCGGACGCCGTAGGTCATGATCCAGCTGGTGAAGGGCATCACCAGTGGCTGCACGCCGGCGGACACCCAACCCACGGGGCGAGTGGGAGAGCCGGAGTAGCCGATCCAGGCCAGGGACCAGTCCAGCGGCTCCCGCACCAGCGTCGTCCCGACGCCGGTTCCGCGAATGGACCACTCTCCCGGCAGCTGAGGCCGCAGCTCCGACAGGATCTGCCGCCACCGTCGCGCCTTCTCAGCAGACGACATACGAACCTTTCGCAGCGGGTGGGACCGGGGCCTGGTGAGTCTATCCGCCCAATGGTCGCTTCGTCGGGCGTAGCTCCTCCGGTGCGCTGGGTAGATCCAGCGTCGTCTGCACGTTGTTGGCCCAGCCCGGGGCGATGCCGGTCTTCAGACCGGTCTTCAGGTCGTAGGCGTGCGCGACCTCCCAATCGAGGTCACCGGTCACGGGGTCCTTGTACTGCCGCTCGAGGATGACGTCGGGCCGGAAGTCCTGGTCCCGTACCGTCCGAGTCTCGACGCCGCCGCTGTCGAAGCCGATTTCGGCACGCAGCCGGAAACCCGATTCCGGGGTGAACATGCTGTCCGCCTCGGCGTCGATCGCATTGGCGAGGTGGCGGTGGGCTTCGGTGCCCATCGCGGTGCGCTCCACGATCAGGTCCGCCACCTCGTCGGGGTAACCCTTCGCGATGAGCTCCTCGCGCTGCCGCTGGTAGCCCTCCCGTTGCAGGATCGCGTCCTTGTTCTGGTCGACGTGGTCCCACGCCTCGTCGACCATCTCCTGCAGTCGCGGGGCGACCTCCTTGCGTGCCTTCTCGATCTCCGCCACGCTGGCGTCCTCGCGCTTGCCCACCTCGGGGTCGTTCTGCGCGCGCCGCGAGTCCGAGCCGTCCCCTTGCGAATCGGTGGGCTTGCCGTCGCGGGAGCCCGGTCCGCCGGGGCGGCCGTCCGCGGCGGCCTCGGCGATGGCCTGGTGGCCCTCGGCGATGGTGGTGGACTTGCCGTTGTGGCTTCTCCGGGGGCGCGGCACGCCGCCGTCGCCGCCGTCGCTCCCGTCACCACCGTCGCCGTCCGGTCCCTTGGGCTTCGCCACGATCCCCCCGGTCAGCCGTTGATGAGCTTGGAGAGGTTGGTGAGGCTGGTGACCAGGGCGGTGGTGTAGCTCAGGATCCGGCCCGCCCACTTGAGCACGGCGGCGGCGATCTGCACGGCGATCACCGGGATGGTGACCACGAAGATCGCCTCGACGGCCCACACGACCACGCGTGCGACCAGGTCCGCGATGAGGTCGCGGACGATGTCGCGGGTGAAGGAGACCAGGTTTCCCGCGGCCTGGGTGGCGGCCCCCATCGCGGCGGCCGTCCCGCCCAGGCCGGCGATCGCGTCGACGTTGTTCACCATCAGCGACTGGTACGCCTGGGCGGCGTGCCCCTGCCAGTCCGGCACGTCCCCGGCCAGATGTGCCTGCAGGTCAGCCGCCATCCGCTGCAGGTGGGTGGCCATGTTGTCCCACGTCGCCGCGTGCGAGGCGACCACGTCGGGCATGCCGGTCAGCCAGTCGAGCATCTCCCGCAGTGGCTCGAAGTACTCCATCGCCCAGCCGAGGCCGTTGGCCAGCAACGCGCTGAACGGGTCGAGCACCGTGGCCACGACGTCCAGGCCGAAGGCCGCCCCGGCGAGCAGGTCGTCGACCCACCCCTCGCTGCGGATCGCGTCCACGAGCCCCTCGACGCCGTCGGCGAGCGAGGAACCGGTCCACACCTCCCGGGTGGACGTGACATCCGCGACCAGTGAATCGTCGGTCATCCGCCCAGCCAGCTTCTGTCCACGACGCCCGCGGCGCAGCCACGGATCTGCCCGGGAATCGACCCCTTGCCCAGAGCCCCGCTGTCCATGCGCGCCTCCCCCGAGTAGCCCTCGGGGAGTGGAGATCGCAGTGTCTCCGAACGCCTCGCAGGACGGCGTCGATTGTAGAACACCGACTCACATTCGGTGGGTACGGCATGGCTCTGGGTACGGCAGTCGAGAACGGAAGTCCCCGCCGTCCGACGGACGACGGGGATCTCCACAGTGGTGCGCCGGACTACTTCAGCGCGAGGGTCCGGGCGTCGGCCGCGATGACGCTGGCGACCTCGGCCGGCACCAGCTTGCCGGCTTGGCGGTCGACGTAGTTGGCCAGTTCGGCGTACTGGGCGTGGGCGAGTTTCACGGTCATCGCGTTGATCGCGGCGGCCTCGGCGCCGGAGGTGAGGATCTGGTAGCCGAGCCCGGCCTGGTTCACCGTCACGGTGAAGGTGCTGGTCGCGATCGCGGTGCCCTCCGGGCCGGTGACCTCGGCGCGGATGGTGTGCCTGCCCGCGGTCAACCTGCCCAGGTCGAGCTTGCGGCCCGCGGCCGACTTCTTGCCGTCGAGGGTGACGGTGAC
Organism: Micromonospora sp. NPDC093243; assembly: GCF_044753725.1. Lineage (NCBI taxonomy): Bacteria > Bacillati > Actinomycetota > Actinomycetes > Micromonosporales > Micromonosporaceae > Micromonospora > Micromonospora sp. NPDC093243. Next base: position 192,345 of record NZ_JBIVNT010000006.1, read on the forward strand.
GGTGTCCGCGTTGGTCGCGGCGACCGCGATCACCGGGGACTGAGCCCGGTCGAGGCGCGCTCCGTCGGCCGGCGACGTGACCTCCACGGTCGGGTCGGCGGAAGCCCGCTGCATGAGCGCCGAGTTCCAACCGACCAGTTCGGAGGCGCGGTTCGTGATGATCGCGTCGGTGCCGATCCGCTCCAGCCGCTGCCACAGGCCGGCGGAGTCCATCGTCCAGGCCATCACGGCGACCCCGGCGGCGTGCAGCGGGGCGACCACCTCCGGCTTGGCCAGCAGCGCGTTGCCATCCGGGTTGTAGGCGGTCAGGTGCAGCTCCCTGGCGATCGCCACCGGGTCGGCGTCGAGGCTGCTGCGGAGCAGGCCGAGCGGCAGCTCGGGGGCGAGTTCGTAGGTGTACTTCAGGGCGTCGACCTCGAAGCTCTGGACGAAGACCCGGCCCATCATCTGCTCGTCGCGGATCACCTGGATGATCGTCGCGACCTCGTCCCTGGTGTGCCTGCCCTTGATCTCCAGCAGCAGGCTGCCGCCCCGGGTGCGCAGGTCGGCGAGCTGCTCGGCCAGGGTCGGCACCCGCTCGCCGACATAGTGCGGGCCGAACCAGGAGCCGGCGTCGAGCGCCTTGATCTGCGCGGCGGTCAGGTCGCGGATGTTGCCGGTTCCGTCGGTGGTCCGGTCGACGGTGCCGTCGTGCAGGATGAACGGAATCCCGTCCTTGCTCGGCTGGACGTCGTTCTCGATCCAGTCGGCGCCACCCCTGCGCGCGATCTCCTGTGCGACCAGGGTGTTCTCCGGCGCGGCGGCGGACGCGCCGCGGTGCGCGATGACCGTGAACGGGCTGCCCTCGGGGCGGATGTAGCCGTTCGGCGCCAGCTCGGTGACGGTGACGTCGTCGTACGAGACGGTGGCGCCGTTGACGAAGAGCGCCTGGACGCCGGCGGCGGAGCGCTGGAGGCTGTTGGTGCGCATCGCCTCCCGGCCGTCGAAGATCCAGCGAGCCTGGTTGCCGTGCACCTCGACGGCGACGCGGACGTCGCGGCCGGTGCCGGCGGCGTACGGGGCGGAGGCGGTGTTCGTGACCACCCAGGCGTTGGCCGTGGTCCGCTGGGCGAATTCGAGCCCGTTGGCGGCGGTGGTGCCGCTGCGCATGGTGGCGATCCACCAAGGGGTGGCGCCGTCGGCCGGGACGTCGATGCCGAGCGACGCCCAGCGGGTCGCGGCGGAGACCGACTCGAACCGCATGGTCGCCTCGAGCCGGAAGTCGTTCAGGTGCCGGCCGAAAGTGATCTTGTTGTTCGCGCTGGAGCTGGCCGAGGTTCCGTACAGCCGACCGTTCTCGACCTTCCAGGCGCCGTCGACCGCGTTCCACCCGGCCGGCAGGGACCCCGAGGAGAAGTTCTCCGAGACCACGACGTTGCCCGGTTCGGCGGCGGCGGGCGCCGAGGTCGCGATGGCCACCGCGGCGGCACCGCCGGTGACGGCGAGCGCGGCGATGACGGCTGCGGCACGGGTACGCGTGGCGACGAGCCTCGTCGCGGCGCGCCCGAGCGGCGATGGTGCGGGAAGGACAGTCATGGTCGGGACGCTACGAAGCGCACCCAAATCCATGATCAATTGGACGTGGCCGCCGCCGGAACGCCGGGTGTACGCGACCCGCCCCGGCCGGGCGGGCCACGGACCCAGGCCGCGAGGCGGCGAGGGACATTAGGCGGCGACGGACGCCGGTCGCCGGGCGCGCAGGGCGCCCGGCGACCGGCCCGATCGGTGTCGGGGCTACCGCTGTTGCAGGCGGAACGACTGGGCGGCGGTGCCGTTGCAGGCGTACTGCACCAGTTGGACGCTGTCGGCGGTGGAGCCACCCGGCACGTCCAGGCACTTGCCGCTGAGCCGGTTGACCAGCCGGTAGTAGCCGCCGGTCTCCGGCACCGCCTGCCACTGCTGGTTGTTGCCGCCGCTGTAGGTCCAGAGTTGGATCGGCGCGTTGTCGGCGGTGGACACGTTCGTCACGTCCAGCGCCCGGGCGCTGTTGTTTCGGTTGTTCACCCGGACGTAGCCGCCGCTGGTGGGCTGGAACTGGTACTGCTGGGCGAAGCTGGTGTTGCAGGCGTACTGCTGGATCGCCGTGCCGTTGGCGGTGCCGGCGGCGCGGGCGTCGACGCACTTGCCGTTGCCCCGGTTGACCAGGCTGTACCAGGCGGTCGGGGAGATCGGGTCGGTGGGCGGGGGAGTGGTGCCACCACCGCCGCCGAGCCAGAGCAGCCCGTCGATGATGAACCGGTTCTGCACCTCACTGGCGAACGTGGACGACAGCGGCACGTTGTTGGCGTAGTCCATGGCGTTGTGGCCGAAGTTCGCGTACAGCATCTTGTAGTTGGTGTTGGTCCAGATGATCGGGTAGTAGCCGCTGTACCAGGTCTGGTTCGGGTCGGTGCCCAGCGGGAAGCTGCTCGGGTCGACCGAGGCCAGGATGTTGATGCTCGGGTTGGTCCGCAGGTCGCGGCTCCAGCTGTACCACTCGCTCACCGACGAGGTGAAGGTGGCGGGCAATCGGACGGTCGACGGGTGGGTGCGGTTCTCGACCCGCAGCGTGGCGGTGGTCGGCCCCCAGGTGTTGGTCTGGAACGCGCCGGTGCCGAGGAACTGGTTGTGGTACCAGTCCCAGCCGCCCGGGTTGTCGGTGTACGCCGAGACGTGGAAGCCGAGCCAGGCGCCGCCGCCGCGCATGTACTGCTCGAAGGCGGGCCGCTGGGCGGCCGGCGGTAGGTCGTCGAGGAAGATCACTACCTGGTACTGGGCGAGGTTGGCGGTGTTCAGCCGGCTCCAGTCGTTGGTGGCGGTGTAGGAGAAGTTGTACTCCGCGGCCCGCTGCGGGAACCACTGGTTGGCTTCCCGAACGAAGCTGATGTGGGCCGCGTCCCAGGTGCCGTTGTAGAAGGCGATCACGTTGAAGGCCGGGGCCGCGGCCCGGGCGCTGCTGTGGGCGGGCTGGGCGAAGACGGTCGCCAGCGCCAGGCAGAGCGCGAGGAACTGGGCCAATCTTCGGGTCACGGTGCTGCGGGTACGGGCGATCATGGCGCGTCCTCTCGGTTGTCGTCGCGCTGGGGTGTCGAGACGGGGCGCAACGATCGATGACACGCTATGTCTGTCCGGATCATGTGTCAATATCGGACTTAAGCGAATTGAGCAAGTTGCGAGTCTTGCGGCGATACCCGGACTAACTGTAATGACTCTTTACCAATAGTCGCAGCAAACCCGCCCGATCCACAACAGAGGTCGCGTGCGTCCCTTTTGGAGGCGGCATGGACGGGGCAGAAGCGGATCGGGCTGGCGGTGACAATGATCCAGTGAGCCTCGACATCGACCACATCTACGTGCCCGTCAAGTTCGACCTCGGTGGCACGGTGCAGGACATGGAGCCGGTGATCCCGCTGCTGGCCCGGTTGGGCGCTGTCACGGTCGACGTGGTCGAGCACGAGGAGACCCGGGCTTACAACATCTCGTACCTCGCCACCCATCCACCGGTGCTGCAACTCTCCCTCGGCACGTCGGCGGTGCGGATCGGGCGCACCACGTGGGACACCAGCACGCAGATCGTGATCTATCCGGCGCTCGGGGTGCTCTCGGTGGACCTGCGGTTCGCCGCACCGGAGCCACCGGTGAGCACCGAGGACATCTGCCGGTTCTACGACGACCTGGTCCACGAGAACACCCTCGACTACTTCCGCTATCTGCGTGACCTGGACACCTTCCCGTCCAACCTGGCGGGGCACCTGCGCACGGTCGAGGCCGAGACGCCCGAACCGGGTGGGCTGACCGTCTCGGCCTACGTCCAGGCGATCCGCGGAATCCTCCAGGGTTCGGCCGGATTCGAGCCGCGGGAGCGGTGCTATCCGTTCCAGAACATGCGGCAGTTCTTCGTGCTACGCGGCCCCGAGCGGGACGACGGCGCACCCCTCGTCGAGTCGCTGCTGCGGCTCGCCACCCTCCCGGAGGCCACCGGCGCGACGACCGACGACGGGCCGCTGCGACTACGCGGCCTGGTGGTGCGCACCACCGGATGGTCGACGGTGGCCGTCCTGCACGACGGAGTCGAGGGCGGCTCCGCGGCCCTGCGGCTGGTCCAGGACATGTACGGGCAGATCCATGCGCAGTGGTTCTTCTGCCAACTCTGGGTGGGGGTGGATCCGAACGACCGCGACGAACTCGTCGGGCCCGGGCACTCCCTCGGCGCTCGGATCACCCAGCTCGCGCGGGTGCAACTGCAACTCGCCCGGGGCCTGGCCGAAGTCGGCAACGTGGACCTGATGTACCGGGATCCGGTACGGATCGCGGTCGCCACCTTCCTGATCGAAGGGCTCCGGGTGACCCGGCACCTGGCGGCCGCCCGGCAGCGTCTGGAACTGCTCCGCAGCAATCTCAGCCAGCTCTTCGGGCTGCAGACGGCGCTGTTCCAGCAGCGGCTCCAATGGCTCTTCTCGATCACCGCGGTGGCCGGCGTCGCCGCGCTCCTGCCGGAGATGTTGCAGGTCAACAGCATGCCCTGGCGGATCGTGACGGTCGCGTTGTTCGGCACGCTGGCGGTGTTCTGCTGGCTGTTGATCCGGCTGCTCGGACGCGCCGGCCTCACGGCGGAGCGGGCGGGCCAGCGACCCACCCGAACCCGCACAACGCGGTGGGGTGCGCCCGGGTGGCTGCGGCGGCTGCGCCGGCGGGTCGAGTGGCCCACCGTCCCAGGCGTGCGTCGCGGGCCCCTCGACTGACAGCCCCGCCCAACGGCGACGGCCGCCTTGCGGCGTAACAACTGCTGTGAACCTGTATGTCGTGATCAGTCGCAGGGGTCGCGCCCGGCGGAGCGACGTGACCGGCATGGTTGGCGGGGTCGGGGGTAGCTCGAAGTCCACCGGACATGAGGTGAGGTGGACGATGGCGGGATCGTGGTTGCTCGGCCCCGACGGTGGCCCCGCGGGGCGCCGACCCACGGCCGTGCTGGTGGCGGTGCATCAGCAGGAGGAGAACGCGGACGGCAGCGGCCCCGGCAGCGACGTGTCCCTGGCGGAACTGCGCCGGCTCGCCGACACCGATGGCCTCGCCGTCGCGGAGGCCGTGGTGCAGAACCGGTCCCGGCCCGACCCGGCCACCTTCGTCGGTTCCGGCAAGGTCGACGAACTCGCCGCGGCGGCGGAGCGCGTCCAGGCCGAGCTGGTGATCGCCGACGGGGAGCTGAGCCCCGGCCAGGTGCGCAACCTGGAGGAGCGGGTCGGCGTGCGGGTGGTGGACCGTACGGCGTTGATCCTCGACATCTTCGCCGAGCACGCCCGGACCAGTGAGGGTCGGGTGCAGATTGAGCTGGCGCAGATCGCGTACCAACTGCCCCGGTTGCGCGGCGACGGCCGGTCGATGTCCCGGGTGGGTGGTGGCCGAGTCGCCGGCGGCGCGGGCATCGGTGTTCGCGGTCCCGGCGAGATGCGACTGGAGACGCAGCGGCGCACGCTGCGGCAGCGGGCCTCCCGGCTGCGCCGCAACGCCGCCGAGCTGGGCCGGCGGCGGGAACGCACACGGGTCCGCCGGGCTCGCAATCAGGTGCCCTCGGTCGCCATCACCGGCTACACCAACGCCGGCAAGTCCGCGCTGCTCAACCGGCTCACCGGCGCGGACGCCCAGGTCCAGGACGTCCTGTTCGCCACCCTGGATCCGACGGTGCGGCGGATCAGCACCGGCGAGCTGACCTACACCGTCACCGACACCGTCGGCTTCGTCCGGCATCTGCCGCACCAGCTCGTCGACGCGTTCCGCTCGACGCTCGAGGAGGTGAGCCGCAGCGATCTGGTGATGCACGTGGTGGACTCCTCCGCGCCCGACGCCCTCGATCAGATCACCACCGTCCACGGAGTGCTGCACGAGATCGGTGCCGGGCAGGTGCCGGAGCTGCTGGTGCTCAACAAAATCGACGTTGCGCCACCGGAGTGGGTCGACGCCCTGTGCCGCGCGTATCCGGACGCGGTGCCGGGTTCCGCGCTGACCGGGCAGGGGATCGACCAGCTTCGGGCGGAGCTGGCCGCGCGGCTCTCCCAGCGCTGACCACCGACGCCACGGTTGTGCGTTCGTTTGCTGGTGCGACTGAGGGGTAATGGGGCGGTTGTGACGAACCCTGAGCAGAGTCAGCGGCGGCAGGAGGACGCGCTCGAGACCGGCGCGTTGTATCAGGATGCCGAGGGGCGGCGCACCAGTGACCCGGGTGCCGGAGCCGAGCACGCCGACAGCGAAGCCGACCGCAACGCCGAGCACCTGAGTCGCGGCGAGGTCGGTCCCGGCGTCCCGGAAGAGTAGGGAGCGCCAGCTCCAACCGTTATCGCGCGTTCCGTAGGTCGAGAATGTAGGCCGCGGTGAGCGCGACGGCGCGGTCTTCGTCATGGGACAGATCTGCGAGGGCACGCGACGCCGTGCTCCCCGGGATGTCCGCGAGCGCCTGGGTCAGCCGCCGGCGTGCAGACGAATCAGTCGTGCCGTGGGCGAGGCGATCGACGAGCCGGGTGACGATCTGATCCGCCGACGCGGGATCACTCGCCAGCGCGCTCAGCGCATCGGCTGCATCGACGTCATTCCTCTCCTCGACGATCATGTCGATGAGCGTCGGGACAGCCGCGACCACTCCACGTGCCCCGAGCGCCAGCGCCGCACACCTGCGGACCACGAGGTCGGAGTTCGTGAGGGCGTCCCGCAGCAGCGCGGTCGCCGCACCGTCCGGAATCTCGGCGATGGCCCGGACGGCACGGTCCCGCACCTCGGCCACGGGTGCGCCGAGGCCCTCCGCCAGCAGCGCCAAGCCGCTGTCGCCCGATTGCGCCAGAGCCCATCGAAGGGCTCCGGCGACGTTCGGGTCCGACTCGCTCAACGCCGCCTCGACCAGAGCTTCCACCGGCACCGGAACCCGCTCGACCGAGGACAGGGCCGCACGCTGCCGCTTCCCGGCGCTCTCCGACCCCAGGGCCTGCAGTAGCGCGACGGTCTGGAGGACGTCCTCCCAACCGGCAGGCTCCGCGGCGCCGATCCGACGGAGTCGGGTGAGCAGCTCCATCTCGCCGGCAATGCGTTCGCGTGTCTGGCGGATCAGGTCATCGACGAGCTCCGAGGGCGTGAAGCCGGGATCATCCAGCGCGCGCCCGACTTCACGCAGCGACAGCCCCAACGACCGCAGGCTCTCGATATGGAAGATCCGCCGGATGTCCTCGCCGGAGTACTCGCGATAGCCACCCTCGGTACGGCCCGTCGGCCGCACCAGGCCGAGCGAGTCGTAATGCCGGAGCATGCGGGCGCTCACCCCGGACCGTCGTGCCACATCACCGATCAACACTGGCTGTCACCCCTCCTGGGCGGTCCTGCCGAGGGCCACGATGCGCTTCGCCTCCTCGATCGCAAGCTCGAATCCGGCATCAGGGTCGCGCAACAGCCGTTCCGTGGCGATCGCGTGCTCACGCCGGCGAGGGTCGGCATCGGTCATCGCGGCGCGCAGCCGCGGCATGATCACCTCACCGAGCGCGATCAGCGCCCGGCTGAGGCTCAACTGCGTCGTACGCTCGCCGCGCCCGAGCTGGGTCGCCAACACTGCGGCCAACTCGGCTTCGTCACCTTCCGGTACGAGTGCGACCGCTGCTCGCCAGGCGCTGCGCGCCACCTCGTCGTCGGCGTCGGTCAGCAGCGCCGGGGTGATCGCCGGCCACGCCTGTCGATCCCCGATCTTGGACAGCGTGTGCAACGCCTGGCTTCGTGCCTGCGTGCGCTCGGAGCGCAGTTCGCCGACGAGCTTCGGGACCGTCACTGACGGTGCGTGCCGGGTGAGTGCCCAGGTGAGCATCTCGCGCACGTAGAAGTCGGGCTCGATCGCGCACCGCTCGACGAGCTTGTCGATGAACCGCGGGTCAGGGGCCGTGCCGACCGCCAGCGCCGCCTGCAGCCGCACCGACGAGCTGCCGCTCTCCAGCGCCTGGAGAGCGCGCATCGCGACCGTGTCCTCCTGTGGCCTGGTCATCGGGACCACCTCCTCGGCACAGTGAAGACCTTGTCACTGTGTCAAGGTCAAGCGGCGCCACGCCGTGAATCGGCCAACCGACCCCTACCGGCGCGGTGTCACAGAACGGCGCGGGCCGGCGTCTGGTGGGTGACCGGCACGGGAAAGAGACGACAGGAGCCAGCATGGCCAGCACGCGGACCTCGGTGGGGCTATGAGCGAGGACCGCCGCCCGGACCCCGCCACCGCGGTGTTCGTCGCCCACCGCAACCTGCTCTTCACCGTCGCCTACGAGCTGCTCGGCTCGGCGGCGGACGCGGAGGACGTCCTGCAGGAGACCTGGCTGCGCTGGGCGGGCGTCGACCTCGACGCGGTGCGGGATCAGCGTGCCTACCTGGTCCGGATCACCACCCGGCAGGCGCTCACCCGACTGCGTACGCTCGGCCGCCGCAAGGAGACGTACGTCGGCCCCTGGTTGCCCGAGCCGCTGCTGACCGCGCCCGACGTGGCCGAGGACGTCGCGCTCGCCGACAGCGTCTCGATGGCGATGCTGCTGGTGCTGGAGACGCTCTCGCCGACCGAGCGGGCGGTGTTCGTGCTGCGCGAGGTGTTCGACCTCGGGTACGACGAGATCGCGGAAGCCGTCGACAAGAGCCCCGCCGCGGTCCGGCAGATCGCCCACCGGGCGCGGGCGCATGTCGCCGCACGCCGCCCGCGGGACGTGGTCTCCCCGGCCGAGACGCGGGCCGCGCTCAAGGCCTTCCAGCGGGCGGTCGAGACGGGCGACCTGCAGGGCCTGCTCGACGTCCTCGCGCCGGACGTGGTCGCCCTGAGCGACGGCGGCGGGGTCAAGCAGGCGGTGCCGCGGCCGGTCGTGGGGGCCGACAAGGTGGCCCGCCTGTTGGCCGCCGGCGTGGGCCGGGTCGGTGGCCAGGCGTCGCTCGAACCGGTACAGGTCAACGGCTGCCCGGCTCTGATCATGCGGCTCAACGGGGAGATCGACGGCGTCGTGGCCCTGCGCATCGACGACGGCCTCGTCACCGGGCTCTACTACGTCCGCAATCCGGAGAAGCTGTCGCGGGTGGAACGGGAGACCGCGCTGAGCCGTTGAGTAAGGGCCTGCGTCAACCGCCCGGGACGCGCATGCGCCACGCGTCGGTGACGAGTTCCGTCAGACGCTCGACGCTCACCTGCGCCAACCGCAGCATCACCAGGGGCAGCCCGTCATAGGCGGGAGTGGTGAAGAAGACCTCCGGCTCGCCGAGGAGCAGGGCCTGCTTCTCGGCCTCGTCGCCGACGTAGAGCACGGCGATGTCGGTGCGGATGCGGCGTGCGGCTCCGGGTCTGCGTTCCGGGTAGGACCAGACGAAACCTTTGTCGGCGACCCGGAAGTCGAAGCCCGCGCTGTCGATCTCGACCACGTCCGGCAGCGCCAGCGCCAGCCGACGCACGTCGTCGGCGTCAGCCATCGAGGTCGCTCCAGCACACCGCCCGCTGCATCGCTACAGCCTAGTGACCGCGGTGCTCAGCTCGCCGCGAGCAGCGCCATGATGTTCTTCTCGGTGACGTCGGGGCCGGTCAGTTGCCCGGCGACGGCGCCGTCCCGCAGCACCAGCACGCGGTCACAGGAACCGACGAGCTCCTCCAGATCGGAGGAGATCAGCATCACCGCGAGCCCGTCCACCGCCAGATCGTCGATGAGGGACCGCACCTCGGACTTGGTGCCGATGTCGATGCCCCGGGTGGGCTCGTCGAGCATCAACACCCGCGGGTGGGTGGCGAGCCAGCGGGCCAGCAGCACCTTCTGCTGGTTGCCGCCGGAGAGTTCACCGACCGGCTGGCCCGGGCTGGTCGCCTTGATCCGTAGCCGGCGCATGAAGGTGTCGACGATCCGGTCGAGGCGGGCGTCGGAGACGATGCCGGCGCGGGAGAGCCGGGGGAGCGCGGCGAGCGCGATGTTGTCGCGTACCGACAGCGAGGCGATGATGCCCTCGGTCGTACGGTTCTGCGGCAGCAGCCCGACGCCCGCGCGGACGGCGCCGGCGATGGAGCGCCGGCGCAGCCGGGCGCCGGAAACCGTCACCTGACCGGCGTCCAGCGGCATGGCGCCGGCGATCGCCTTCGCCGTCTCGCTGCGGCCGGCGCCCAGCAACCCGCTGAGGCCGACCACCTCACCCGGCCGGAGATTGATCGACACACCGCCGAGCACGTGGCGACGGGTGAGGCCGGTGGCCTGCAGGATCGGCGGGTCGGCCGGCTCGGTGGCCACGCCTCCGGGGCTGGGCGTCCCGAGCGCCACCCGGCGACCGAGCATCAGCGACACGAGCCGCATCCGATCCAGGCCGGCGAGCGGACCGGTGTGCACCACGCGGCCGTCGCGCAGCACGGTCGCGCGGTCGCAGATCCGCTCGATCTCGGCGAGGCGATGGCTGACGTAGACGATCGACCGGCCCCGGGCCCGCAGCGTGTCGAGCATGGTGAGCAGCCGGTCGACCTGCTCGTCGTCCAGGCCGGCCGTGGGCTCGTCGAGCACGATCACCGACGTACCCATGGCGACCGCGCGGGCCACCGCGACCAGCTGGCGGATCCCGCCGTCGAACGACTCGAGGGGCTGGCGTACGTCGATCCGCAGGCCGCAGCCGGTCATGATGTCGCCCGCCCGGGCGTTCATCGCCGCGACGCTGATCAGGCCGAGCCGGCGCGGCTCGTGGCCGAGGAACAGGTTGCGGGCGACGCTCATCTGCGGGACGAGGTTGGCCTCCTGGTGGACGGCGGCTATCCCGGCGCGCTCGGCGTCCCGGGGTGAGGCGAACCGTACCGGCGCTCCGCGCAGCCGGAGTATCCCGGCGTCCGGCGGGTCGATGCCGCAGAGCACCTTGACCAGCGTCGACTTGCCGGCGCCGTTCTCGCCGAGGACGGCGTGCACCTCGCCCCGGCGAAGCGTGAACGAGACGTGGTCGAGCGCGCGGGTGCCGGGGAAGTCCCGGACGACGCCGGCGGCTTCGATGACGGTGCTCGTGCCTGCCACGGTGCCTCCTCGCAGCGACCGGCGAGCCGATTGAGGCGAATGATTGCGTACGGCGGGTGGAAAGGTAAAGACGTCAGGGGCGGGCGACGTGCAGCCGGACGGCCCGGTTGGCCAGCTCGTCGAGCACGTCGCGCGGGGCGGCGTCGTCGGTCACGAGGTGGTCGATCTCGTCGGTGGGGACGGTCTGCACCATGGTGTCGACTCCGATCTTGGTGTGGTCGGCCAGTACGACGATCTCCTCGGCCGCCGCGGCGAGGGCCCGGTCGACGCTGGCCACCTGCATGTTCGGCGTGGAGACGCCGCGTTCGGCGGTGAGCCCGTTGCCGGAGATGAAGGCGCGACGCACCCGCAGACCGGCGAGTGAGCGCTCGGCGGCGCTGCCGACCAGCGCGAGGATGGCGCCGCGCAGCGTGCCGCCGGTGAGGACGACCTCGACCCGCGGGGCGTTGGCGAGCGCCTGGGCCACCAGCAGCGAGTTGGTCACCACGGCGAGCTCCGCGTGCCGGGTGAGCTGCTGGGCGAAGAGTTGCGTGGTGGTGCCGGCGCCGACGACGATGGCGTCCCCGTCCTCGACGAGGGAGGCCGCCAGCTCGGCGATCGCGGCCTTCTCGGTGGCGGCGAGCTGGGCCTTCTGGGCGTACGTCGGCTCGCGGGAGAGCGCGCCGGGCAGGGTGGCCAGCGCGCCGGGCAGGGTGGCGCCGCCGTGATGGCGGTTGAGCAGCCCGTCGGCTTCCAGGATCCGCAGATCACGCCGGACGGTGACCTCGGAGGACTGCACGGCCTGGGCGATGTCCCGGAGCGAGACGGCCCCGTTGGCGTGCATCAGCTCGAGGATGCGTTGCCGGCGCTCGGCGGCGAACATGGTGCGCCGGCCCTCGGTCGCCGTCCGGGCGTCGTCGCCAGGTGCCACGTGGTCCTCTCCTCGTGAACGAGTCGGTCTGGTTGTGATCGTACTCGGTGCCGCCTCCGCGCCTGGTGACCACGTTTCGGGATCGTTTCTGATCGGAACTGATCGAACGGTATTGACTTGGGATCGTGACGGTGATTGATTGTTTCTCAACGATTTCCGGCAGACCGCCACCCGACCCCGACCGGTTTTCCACCCGGTCAGGTGCCCGGGCGCTGCGGCCTGCCCTCTCACGCCACGCTCGTGAGAAAGGGGCCCTGAACGATGAGGAAAGCAGTCACCGCGCTGGTCGCCGCGGCCTGCGTCGTCGCCGGCGTGCCGGGCGTCGCGCACGCGCAGGCCAGCTGGCAACCGGGGACGCCGCCGATCTCCACCCCCTGGACCGACCAGGTGTCACCAGACAACGCGCTTCCCGAGTACCCCCGCCCGCAGCTCGTCCGCCCGAGATGGGCGAGCCTCAACGGGGTCTGGCAGTTCGCCGGGGCGCACGAAGGCGAAGCCCCGCCGATCGGGGAGCAGCTCAGCGAGCGGGTGCTCGTGCCGTACCCGATCGAGTCGGCGCTGTCGGGCATTCAGCGGCACGAGGACCGGATGTGGTACCGGCGCGCGTTCGACGTGCCGGCGAACTGGCGGGTCGGCGGCGCCGAGCGGCTGCGACTGCACTTCGGCGCCGTCGACTACGACGCCACCGTCTGGGTCAACGGCGTCCAGGTCGCCACCCACCGCGGCGGCTACGACAGCTTCAGCGTCGACGTCACCGACGCCCTGCGCGGCCGCGGCGCCCAGGAGCTGCTGGTCGGCGTCGAGGACCGCACCAACCAGACGTGGCAGCCGGTCGGCAAGCAGCGCAACGTGCCGGACCGGGGCATCTTCTACACCTCGTCGTCTGGCATCTGGCAGAGCGTCTGGATGGAGCCGGTGTCGGCGAGCCACGTCGAGCGGCTGCCGATGACGCCGGATCTCGACGACGCCAGCCTGCGGGTCACCCCCGAGGTCGCGGGCGGCAACGGTCGTACGGTGGAAGCCGTCGCGTACGCCGGCAACAAGGTCGTCGGTCGCGCGTCCGGCCCGGCCGGCACCGAGCTGCGCGTGCCGGTGCCGAAGCCGCGGCTCTGGTCGCCCGACTCCCCGTACCTCTACGACCTGAAGGTGCGGGTGCTGGACGGCCGGAAGGTGGTCGACCAGGTCGACTCCTACTTCGGCATGCGCGAGGTGAGCAAGGTCAGGGGCGCCGACGGCAAGCTCCACCTGGCCCTCAACGGCAAGATCCTGTTCAACATGTCCACTCTGGATCAGGGCTACTGGCCGGACGGCATCTACACGGCGCCGACCGACGAGGCGCTGCGCTTCGACATCGCCGAGACCAAGCGGCTCGGTTTCAACACGATCCGCAAGCACATCAAGGTGGAGCCGGACCGCTGGTACTACTGGGCCGACCGGCTGGGCCTGATGGTGTGGCAGGACATGCCGTCCATGCGTACCGGCGGCATCCCGCCGGTCGACGCGCAGCAGGAGTTCGAGCGGCAGCTCAAGGAGATCGTCGCCGAGCACCAGAGCTGGACGTCGATCACGGTCTGGGTGCCGTTCAACGAGGGCTGGGGCGAGTGGGACCGTACGGCCACCGGGCGGATCGCCGACGAGCTGCGCGTCCAGGACCCGAGCCGGATGGTCAACGCGCACAGCGGGGTCAACTGCTGTGACTCCAAGGGCGACTCCGGACGCGGCGACATCATCGACTTCCACCAGTACCTCGGCCCCGCCTCGCCGACGCCGAGCGGGGACCGGGTCGCCGTGGACGGCGAGCACGGAGGGCTCGGACTGGAGGTGCCCGGGCACATGTGGTTCGGCGAGGGGCACGGCTACGAGATGACGCCGGACAGCGCCACCCTCACCCGGCGCTACGTGGAGAACCAGCGTGACCTGCTGACCGTGGCCAACCGGTGCGGGCTCTCCGGCGCCGTCTACACCCAGACCACGGACGTGGAGCACGAGGTCAACGGCTTCTACACCTACGACCGCCAGATCAAGAAGATGGACTTCGACCGGGTCCGGGACATCAACCGGGCCATCGTCCGCTCGGTGGACGGCACCGGCGGGGACGCGCCGCAGCTGCCGCCGGGCACGCCCGGCCTCACCGGAGTGGGCTGGTGGCCGCTGGACGAGGGCAGTGGCACGGTCACCGACGACCGGGCCGGTGAGCACGACGGGACGCTGGTGAACGGCGCGACCTGGACGACCGGGCGCACCGGCGGCGCCGTGCAGCTCAACGGGGCGAACCAGTACGTCGACACCGGCGCCGCGATCCTCGACACCACCGGCAACTACACCGCCTCGGCCTGGGTCAAGCTGGACAGCCTCGGTGGTTTCGCCACCGCGGTGAGCCAGGACGGCAACAACCACAGCGCCTTCTTCCTGCAGTACTCGGGCGCCGACAACCGGTTCGCGTTCAGCTTCGCCGGGGTCCGGGCGCTCGCGCCGAGCGCACCGGAGCCGGGCCGCTGGTATCACCTGGTCGGCGTGCGCGACGCCGCCGCCGGCACGCTGACGCTGTACGTCGACGGGCAGCCCGCCGGCACGGCCAGTTCCTGCTTCGGCGAGGCGTCCGACGGGCCGACCGTCATCGGGCGGGCCAAGTTCAACGGCGGCCCGGTCGACTACTGGCGCGGCGCGATCGACCAGGTGCGGGTCTACGACCGCCCCCTGTCCGCCGCCGAGGTCGGCCAGCTCTACTCCTCCGGAGGGCTCCGGTGAGGCGAATCCGCCGCACCGCCGTCGCCGCAGCGGTGCTCGCCGCGGCGACGGCCGCCCCCGCATCACCTCTCCGCGACTGACAACCCCGTCTCCGGAAGGAAACGCCATGTCCAGGACATCCAGATTGGTGGCGGTCGCGCTGGCCGCCCTCCTGACCACCGCGGCCTGCGCCAAGAGCGAGGATGGCGCAGGCACGCCGGAGCCGGCCGGCAGCGCGGGCAACCAGGTCGTGCAGAGCTCGGGCGCCACCGGTCCGACCTGCACCCTGCAGAGCTTCGGCGGGCAGACGTTCGACCTCAAGAAGGACGTGGTGGGCTTCTCCCAGTCGGAGAAGGAAGCCAACCCGTTCCGGATCGCCGAGACCAGGTCCATCAAGGACGAGGCCGCCACGCTGGGCATCGCAAACCTGCGCGTCACCAACGCGCAGTCCCAGTTCTCCAAGCAGATCTCCGACGTGCAGCAGCTCATCGCCCAGGGCGCCAAGCTGCTGGTCATCGCGCCGCTGAACTCCGACGGCTGGGAGCCGGTGCTGCGGCAGGCGGCGGAGAAGAAGATCCCGATCATCACCATCGACCGCAAGATCAACGCTCAGCCGTGCACCGACTACCTCACCTTCATCGGCTCGGACTTCTACCAGCAGGGCCAGCGGGCGGCCGACCGGATGATCGAAGCCCTCGGCGGCCAGGGCGACGTCGCGATCCTGCTCGGCGCGCCCGGCAACAACGTCACCACCGACCGGACCAAGGGCTTCAAGGACCAGATCCAGCAGAAGGCGCCGGGCATCACCATCTCCTTCGAGCAGACCGGCGAGTTCACCCGCGAGAAGGGCCAGCAGGTGACCGAGCAGCTGATCCAGTCCCGCCCCGGCACCAAGGGCATCTACGCCGAGAACGACGAGATGGCGCTCGGCGCCGTCACGGCGCTCAAGGGCGCGGGCAAGTCGCCCGGCGACGTGAAGATCGTGTCCGTGGACGGCACCCGTGCCGCCGTGCAGGGCATCGTCGACGGCTGGCTGGCCGCGGTCGTCGAATCGAATCCGCGCTTCGGGCCGCTCGCCTTCTCCACCGCCCAGAAGTTCCTCGACGGGGAGGGCATCCCGGCCACGGTCATCATCAGCGACCGGGAGTACACGACGGCGAACGCCAAGGAGAGCCTGGGGAACGCCTACTGATGGCCACCGCGGTTCTGCAGGCCCGGGGAATCTCGAAGGGATTCCCCGGGATCCTCGCCCTCGACGACGTGTCCTTCCGGCTCGACGCGGGGCAGGTGCACGCCCTGGTCGGCGAGAACGGCGCCGGCAAGTCCACCCTCATCAAAGTGCTCACCGGCGTCCATCGGCCGGACCGCGGGACGCTGCTGCTGCACGGCGAGCCGGTGAGCTACGACAACCCCCTCGCCGCCCAACGGGCCGGGATCTCGACCATCTACCAGGAGGTCAACCTCGTCCCGCAGATGAGCCTCGCACAGAACCTGCTGCTCGGACGGGAGCCCCGCAGCCGGTTCGGCGTCATCGACACGGCGCGGTTGCACGCCGAGGCTGAGCGGGTGATGACCCGGTACGGCATCCGCACCGACGTACGCCGGCCGCTTCGCTCGCTCGGCATGGGCACCCAGCAGATGGTGGCCCTGGCCCGCGCGGTCTCCGTCGAGGCGCGCGTGGTGATCATGGACGAGCCCACCTCGGCGCTGGAACCGCGGGAGGTGGACACCCTCTTCGGCGTCATCGCCGACCTGCGGGCCCAGGGCATCTCGGTGATCTACGTGAGCCACCGCCTCGACGAGCTGTACCGGATCTGCGACCGGGTCACCGTCCTGCGCGACGGCCGGGTTGCGCACGCCGGGCCGCTCGACGAACTGCCGCGGGTGGACCTCGTCGCGCTGATGCTCGGCCGCGACCCGGCCGAGATCCGGCGGGAGGGCGCCACGAAGTTCTCCGGCGAGCACACCACCGCCGCCGGTGAACCCCTGGTCGAGGCCCGCTCGGTGTCCCGCCGGCCCGTCCTGCAGGACGTGTCCGTGCAGGTACGCCCGGGCGAGGTGGTCGGCCTGGGCGGGCTGCTCGGCGCCGGACGTAGCGAGACCGCCAAGGCGATCGCCGGGGCTCTCCCGGTCGACGGCGGCACCGTGACGGTGGCCGGGCAGGAGGTACGGCGCGGCTCCCCGGCCGCGGCGATCCGGGCCGGCGTCAGCCTCGTCCCCGAGGACCGCAAGGCCGAGGGCATCGTGCCCACCCTGTCGGTCCGGGACAACATCGCGCTGGCCGCCCTGCCCCGACTGTCCCGCTCCGGAGTGGTGTCCGAAGCCCGGATCGACCGGCTCGTCGACAGCTTCATGCGGCGGCTGCGCATCAAGGCCGCCTCGCCGCACCAGAAGGTCTCCGAGCTGTCCGGCGGCAACCAGCAGAAGGTCCTGCTGGCCCGGTCGCTGGCCACCGGCGCGAAGGTGCTGCTGCTCGACGAGCCGACCCGCGGCATCGACGTCGGCGCCAAGGCCGAGGTGCAGGCGCTCATCGACGAGCTGGCGGCCGAAGGGCTCGGCGTGCTGCTGATCTCCTCCGACCTGGAGGAACTCGTCGAGGGCGCGGACCGGGTCGTCGTGCTGCGCGACGGCGCGGTCGCCGGCGAGCTGAGTGGTGACGAGGTGACCGAAGAAGCGATCATGGCGACGATTGCCGCGACGGGAGAGACCGATGGCTGAGACCGCGGCCGCGCCGCGCGCGTGGAGCGGGCGCGTACGCCTGCTCGCGTGGCTGCAGGAGTACGGCGTGTACGCGTCGGTGCTCGCGCTCCTGCTCTTCAACGTGGCGTTCACACCGCACTTCCTGGAGGTGGCGAACTTCCGGACCCAGCTGATCCAGGTGGCGCCCATCGTGATCACCTCGCTGGGCATGGCGCTGGTGATCGGCACCGAGGGGATCGACCTCTCCGTCGGTTCGGTGATGGCCCTCGCCTCGGCGATGGTGGTGCTCTACCTCGGATACGGCGCCCCGGTCGCGATCATCGCCGCCCTGATCGCCGGCGCGGCCGTCGGCGCGGGCGGCGGGGCGCTGGTCGCGTACGTGGGGGTGCAACCCATCGTGGCGACGCTGGCGTTGCTGGTGGGCGTACGCGGCCTGGCGAACGTGCTGGTGCCGCAGCTCACCGAGTTCCGCAACCCGACGCTGATCACGCTCGGCAGCCGGTCGGTGCTCGGCCTGCCGCTCGTGGTCGTCATCGCGGCGGTGCTCACCGTGCTGGTCGCGTTCCTGGTCAAGCGCACCACCTTCGGCCGCCAACTCGTGGCCGTGGGCGGCAACCGGGCCGCGAGCCGGCTGTCCGGCCTACCGGTACGGCGCATCCTGGTCACCGTCTACGTCATCTCCGGCCTGCTCGCCGCGGTGGCCGGCGTCCTCGCCACGTCGCGGCTGCAGGCCAGCGACCCCACCTCCCTGGGCCTGCTGATGGAGCTCTCCGCGATCACCGCCGTGGTGGTCGGCGGCACCCCGCTCACCGGCGGTCGGGTCCGGGTCCTCGGCACGGTGATGGGCGCCCTGCTCATCCAGCTGCTCCAGGCCACGCTCATCAAGCACAACCTGCCGCAGTCCTGGACCCAGATGGCCCAGGCGGTCATCATCCTGGCCGCCGTCTACGCCGCTCGAGGGAGGCGCGCATGACCACCACCATCGCCGACGCGGACACCGGCGCCGACGCCCGACGCGGACCGGGCGCGTTGCGCCGCGAACGGATCGGTCACCTCCTGCAGCACCACGGCGCGCTCGTCGTGCTGGCGGTCACCGTCCTGGTCGGAGCCGCCACGTTCGACTCGTTCGCCACCCCGCAGAACGCTGCGAACATCGTGGTGTCGTCGTCGTTCCTCGCCATCGTCGCGATCGGGATGACCTTCGTCATCATCAGCGGCGGCATCGACCTCTCGGTCGGCTCGTCCTTCGTGCTCGCCGGGGTGCTGGCCGCCTACGGCTCCCGGTACGGGCTGCTCGTCGCGCTGCTGCTGCCGCTCGCGGTGTGCGGCACGATCGGGCTGATCCAGGGGCTGATCGTGGCGCGTACCGGCATGGCGCCGTTCATCGTGACCCTGGCCGGGCTGCTCGGCATGCGGGGCCTCATGCTCGCAATCTCCGACGAGGGGGCGAACACCTACCTGGTGCGCGACGACGCCTTCAGCGCCCTGGGCCAGGCGGCCTTCCTGGGCCTCACCGTGCCGGTCTGGATCACCCTGGCCCTGGTCCTGCTGGGCGGGGTGCTGCTACAACGCACCGGCTTCGGGCAGAACGTGTTCGCCATCGGCGGCAGCGAGGAGGCCGCTGTGCTCATGGGCGTGCCGGTCACCCGGGTCAAGGTCCTCGTCTACCTCATCTCCGGTCTGCTGGCCGGGCTGGCCGGCGCGCTCAACGCCGCCCGGCTCTCCTCCGGCGTCACGATCCTCGGCGTCGGCATGGAACTCGACGTCATCGCCGCCGTCGTGATCGGCGGCACGCTGCTCACCGGCGGCGCCGGTGGACTCACCGGCACGATGGCGGGCGTGCTGCTGCTCGGCGTCATCCAGAGCCTGATCAACCAGATCGGCGTGCTCACCTCGTCGTTCCAGCAGGTCGTCAGCGGCGCGTTCCTCGCTCTGGTGGTGGTCACGCAGCGGCTCCTGCACCGGGCGCAGCGACTGTCCTAGGTCGGGTCGCGGCATGCGCCACAGCCGCGGCCAGGCCACCGCCCGGACGGGGCCGCCGCCAGGCACAATTCGGCTGTGCCGATCTCGATCACCAACTACCGGGACCTGTTCGCCGACATCCGCAGACGTCCCGGCATGTGGCTCATCCGAGCCGACTTCGCCTGCGTCGTGGCCTTCGTCGAAGGATGCGACCAGGCGAACGCCCGGAGCCTGCTGACCGGCTTCCAGCCGTGGCTGGTGACGCGAGCCGACGGCCTCGACAACCACGTCTGGTGGAGCATCGTCGCCCACCTGACCGAGCCCATCGGCCCCAAGCCCTTCCGCGACCTGGATTCCGACCTCGACGCCCGCGCCGTCGAGACCCTGTTCGACCTGCTCGACGAGTTCCTGGAGCTACGCGCCGAGCACGACGGCCTGAACCGCGTCTTCGCCGCGCACGAGCAGTGGCGCCGCAGGCGCGAACAGAACGGCTGCACCGCCACCGGCGCACCGACCTGCCCCGCCGCCGCCTGGCCCAGCCCCGCCAGCCGTGGCAAGCCCGACAAACCCACCCTCGCCGACTACCCATGAGAGCCAGGGTTCAGCTGGCCGCCTCGGGCGTCGCCCGGCGGGGGCAGAGGCAGAACGGATGACCGGCCGGGTCCGCCAGGACCCGGACGTCTGCGAGGTCGGGTTGCTCGGCCAACCTCGTCGCGCCCAGTTCGACGAGCCTCCGTTCGGCCTCCGCCACGTCGTCGACGCGCAGGTGCAGGTGGAACTGCATGGACGAGGCGGGGTCGGGCCAGGTCGGCGGTTGGTGGCCGGGCGCCAACTGGAACGACAGGTGCAGTGCGGCATCCTCGCTGGGTCCGATCGAGTACCAGTCCGGGGCGGCGTACACGATCGGCCAGCCGGTGACGGCACTGTAGAAGGCCGCCAGCGCGGCCGGGTCGGGGCATTCCAGGGCGATGCCGCTGAGCTGGGCGATGCCTGCCATGCGGTGAGCCTAAGCAATTCGCCGCGCCGATCGGGGCGCGAGACGCTTCGAGCGCACCGGTAAACCGCGTCCCGGGTGCTGCTCCGGTGGGCGCGTCCGCCCCGGATTTCCCGGCCGCAATCTGCCGGAAACAATCACGTCACCAAGTATTGACGACAGCGAAGTTAACGCTAACATCATCTGTGACTCCACTCACAACGGCCTGGGAACCCCCGCCTTGGCCTCGCGCTACCCCTGTGAGGAGCCACCGATGCCGTCGCCCGCTGTTATCGCTCACTCCGCTGGCAAGGGCGGGGCGTCGACTGTGGTGCGCTGTCCGGTCGAGCCGTCGAGCTCGAGGCCCGGGCGGTGTGGTGGACGGCCAGGCCGTCCACAAACGAACGGACGAGATTCCGGCCGCTACCGGCGAAAGCCGCGACCCGGCCGGCCAGGCCTTCAGCTTCCACTGCGATGAACTCACCGACGGGCGACCTGGCGGGGCGCCGAGCGCGCCAAGCGACACCGCGACCGATCACCGCCGGTCCGCCGAGCGCGGCCGCCGCAACAGCGCCTGCTGCCGACTGACGCAGCGGCGACAGCTCCACCTCATCGAGAAACACGAAGTGACGAACACGAGACATCGGCTCGGCGGGACCGCGCAGCGGCTCCCGGTGAACGACGAACCTTAGGAGAGAACCATGACAAGACCTCTGGGCAGGCGAACTGCCCTGCGGTCGTTGGCCGGAGTCCTCGTTGCGGCGCTGACGGTCGGCGTGGCGGCGTGCAGCGGCGACGACCCGGCCGGTTCGAGTGCGGCCGAGGCCGGACCCAATGGCGTCGACGACGGCAGTGAACTCACCCTGTGGACCCGTGCGCCGCTGGAGAAGCAGGCGAAGCTCCTCGTCGACGCGTACAACGCCAGCCACAAGAACAAGGTCCAGCTGACCGTGGTACCCAACGACGACTACGTCGCCAAGGTCGGTGCGGCGGCGGGCTCCGGCGGCCTTCCGGACCTCTTCGCCGCCGACATCGTCTACGTGCCGAACTGGGTGAACCAGGGGCTGTTCCAGGACCTCAGCGCGAACATCGACGGCCTCAGCTTCAAGGACACCATCAACAAGGGGCACCTGTCGGCCGGCACGGTCGAGGGTAAGGCGCACGTGCTGCCCTTCGTGCTGGACCTGTCGATGATGTTCTGGAACAAGCAGCTGTTCAAGGAGGCCGGGCTGGATCCGGAGAAGGCTCCGGCGACGCTCGAGGAGTACGCCGCCGCCGCCAAGGCGGTCCAGGCGACGAAGAAGGACGGCGTCTACGGCACGGCGGCCGGTCTGAACTGCGGTGGGTGCCTGGTCTTCACCTGGTTCCCGACGGTGTGGGCCGACGGGGGTGAGGTGCTGAGCGCGGACGGCAAGGAGTCCAAGCTGGCCGACGACACCGCCCAGAAGGTCTACCGCACCTGGCAGGACCTGTGGAAGTCCGGTGCCGTGCTGCCCGCCTCGGCGGACGAGACCGGCCCGACCTGGACGGCCGCGTTCACCGAGGGCAAGGTCGGCCTGATGTTCTACCCGGCGACGCTGCTCTCGTCGACCCCGTTCGACGTCGGTGTCGCCGGCATCCCCGGCCCGAGCGGTGGGGCCTCCACGTTCGTCGGCGGGGACGGCATCGGCGTCTCGAAGGACTCCAAGAAGGCCGCGCAGGCCTGGAACTTCCTGAGCTGGATGATGTCCGAGGACGCTCAGGTCGAGGTGCTGGCGAAGAACAAGGACGTGGTGTCGCGCTCCGACCTGGCGAACAACAAGTACGCCGCCGAGGACCCGCGGCTGGTCACCATCAACGAGGTGGCCGGTAAGGGAGACACGCCCGTCGCCCTGAACTTCCAGCAGGCGTTCAACGCGCCGAGCAGCCCCTGGCTGACCCTCGTACGCAATCAGGTGCTCAACGGAAGCGGCGACGTCCGCAAGGACAACGACGAGATCACCGGCGTGCTCAAGCAGTAGCCGCCGCACGCAGGCGTATGGCGACCGATGGGTTCATCGGCCGACATACGCCTGCGGCGGGGCCCTGCCCGCGACGCGTCGACGATCTGCTCGCTGCCGAATGAACGAGGGGTTCCCATGAGTGTCAACGCGCCGTCTCGTCCGCCCACGGTGGCGACGCGCGGCCGCATTCCTTCCCGCGGCCGCCACGCCCTGCTCGGCTGGCTCTACGCGACACCGACGGCGGTCTTCGTGGTGGCGCTGTTCGCTGTGCCGCTGCTGCTCGTGATCAAGATGTCGGTGTCGAGATGGCCCCTGCTGACGGGCGATCAGGGAATCAACGCCCCCGACAACTTCGTGAAGGCGATCGACCACCGCTTCTTCACCGACTCGGTGGTGTTCACCATCAAGTACACCGTGCTCGCGACCGTACTGCTGCTGGTCCTCGGGCTGGGTCTGGCCCTGCTCGTGCAGGAGTCGAGCCGGTGGAACAACCTGCTCCGCGCGTCGTTCCTGATTCCCAGTGCCCTGGGGCTCGCCTCGGCGTCGCTGCTGTTCTACGTGCTCTACTCGCCGTACGCGAGTCCGCTGGCCCCCCTGATGGAGAGCCTCGGGGTGACGTTCCTCGGCTCACCGAACGCGGCGCTCTTCTCCACCACCTTCCTCATCGTGTGGCGCTACGCCGGCTTCTACATGGTGCTCATGCTCGTCGGCCTGCAGGGCATTCCGGCGGACGTCTACGAGGCCGCCCGCTCGGACGGCGCCAGCCGGTGGCAGACCTTCCGGAAGATCACTTTGCCGTTGCTGCGCCCCACGCTGGCGCTGACGACCGTGCTCAGCGTGACCGGCTCCCTGCTCGCCTTCGAACAGTTCTACATCCTCACCAAGGGCGGCCCGGACAGCAGCACGATCACCGTCGTCCAACTGATCTACATGATGGCGTTCCAGGGCCAGAACGACCTCGGTGTGGCGGCGGCCCTCTCCGTCATCGTGCTGCTCGCCCTGATCCTCATCAACGCGCTGCAACTGCGCGCCTTCCGGTCCGAGGAGAGCTGATGGCCATCGCCACCGGTGCCACGTCAACCGCTGTCGGCGGAGCGCCCCGCCCGCCCGGCACGGCCCGGACCGGCCGGAGCAGGTCCAGTGGCGTCACCATCGCCGGGATCGCTTTACGGACGCCGTACTGGGTGTTCACCGGAGCGGTGGGGCTGATCTTCCTGGCGCCGATCGTCTGGACCACGGTCGCCTCGGTCGCCCCGCAGGCCGGCACGAACCAGGTGGACGGCTGGGGGTTCGGCAACTACAGGACCCTGGCCGACTACCAGGCCGGCATCTGGGTCTACCTCGGCAACTCGGCCTTCGTGTCGCTGCTCACGGTCGCCCTGACGCTGCTGCTCTCCCTGCTCGGCGGTTACGCGTTCGCGCGGTTCCGCTTCCCCGGTAAGAACATCCTGTTCCTGGTCACGCTCGCCATCCTCATGGTCCCGTACGCGACGTTGCTGATTCCGCTCTACGTGCTGCTCAACGAGGTGGGGCTGGACAACTCGCTCGTCGGGGTGGCCCTGGTGCTCACCATGTTCCAGCTGCCCTTCTCCACCTTCCTGATGCGCATCTCCTTCGAAGCGGTGCCACGCCAGCTCGACGAGGCCGCGATGGTCGACGGCTGCTCGTCGTTCGGCGCGTTGTGGCGGGTGCTGCTGCCCGCGGTCAAGCCGGGCCTGATCACGGTCGGGCTCTTCGCGTTCCTGGCCGCGTGGAACGACTTCATGGCACCGCTGATCCTCATCAACGACACCGAGCGGATGACGCTTCCACTCGCGGTCTCGAACCTGCGCGGCCAGGTACAGGGCGTCGTCGACTACGGGGCGACCGAAGCGGGCGTCGTCGTGCTGGCCCTGCCGTGCATCGTCCTGTTCCTCCTGCTCCAACGACACTACGTGCGCGGCTTCATGTCCGGCGCGCTGAAGGGATGATTATGAGCGGCACGGCACCCACGGCCGCGCCCGTCCTGCCGACCCGTGGCCGGCTTCGCCCGCTCGGGTTGGGCGAGGTCCGGATCACCGGCGGATTCTGGGCCGAGCGTCAGTCGGTCAACGCCGGCGCGAGCCTGGAACACATCCAGTACTGGCTCGAGCGAGAGGGCTGGATCCGCAACTTCGACCTTGCCGCCCAGGGCGACCTGTCCGGCGAGCGCCGGGGACGCGAGTTCTCCGACTCGGAGGTCTACAAGTTCCTCGAGGCGCTGGCGTGGGAGATCGGCCGGACCGGCGATGCCGGGCTCGAGTCGCGGTTCCGAGCCGTGGTGCGGCGGGTTGCCGCGGCGCAGGAGCCCGACGGCTACCTCAACACCAGGTTCGGTCGTCGAGGGCAGGCGCCGCGGTGGTCCGACCTCGAGTGGGGCCACGAGCTCTACTGCGTCGGTCATCTGCTCCAGGCCGCGGTGGCCCGCGCCCGGACGCGTCCCGGCGCCGACGACGGGCTGCTCGAGGTCGCCCGGCAGGCCGCCGACAACGTGTGCGAGACGTTCGGGCCCGACGGCGTCGACGGCCTGTGCGGGCATCCGGAGATCGAGTGCGCGCTCGTGGAGCTCGCCCGGACCACCGGTGACGACCGCTACCTCGCCCAGGCCGCCCTCTTCGTCGACCGCAGGGGCCACGGCCGGCTCAGCGATGTGGAGTTCGGTCGGGAGTACTTCCAGGACGACCTTCCCGTGCGGGAGGCGGCGGTGCTGCGCGGGCACGCGGTGCGGGCGAACTAT
The DNA here is from genome assembly GCF_044753725.1 of Micromonospora sp. NPDC093243. Classification (NCBI taxonomy): domain Bacteria; kingdom Bacillati; phylum Actinomycetota; class Actinomycetes; order Micromonosporales; family Micromonosporaceae; genus Micromonospora; species Micromonospora sp. NPDC093243. Next base: position 217,387 of record NZ_JBIVNT010000006.1, read on the forward strand.
CTCGCCGCCGGCGCCGCCGACGTCGCGGTCGAGCTGAAGGACGCCGGCCTGCTGGAGGCGGTGCGCGACCAGTGGAAGAACGCGGTGGCACGGCGTACGTACGTCACCGGGGGGCAGGGCTCCCGCCACCAGGATGAGGCGTTCGGCGGGGACTGGGTGCTGCCACCCGACCGGGCCTACTCCGAGACCTGCGCCGGTGTCGGCTCGGTGATGCTCGCCTGGCGGCTGCTGCTCGCCGAAGGTGAGTCCCGGTACGCCGACCTCATCGAGCGGACACTGTTCAACGTCGTGTCGGCCTCGCCGTCGGCTGACGGGCGGAGCTTCTTCTACACCAACACGCTGCACCGCCGGGAGCTGGGCACGCTACCCGACGCCGACCGGCCCAGCCTGCGCGCGGCGGCGTCGCTGCGGGCGCCCTGGTACGAGGTCTCGTGCTGCCCGACCAACGTCGCCCGCACCCTGGCCAGCCTGGGGGCGTACGTCGCGACGTCCGACGACGACGGCCTCCAGCTGCACCAGTACCTGCCCGGCACGGTCGAGCACCGCCTCGCCGACGGGCGGGAGTGGCGCCTGAGCATCGTGACCGACTACCCCCACGACGGCCAGGTCCGGGTGCGCATCGACAGCGACGACGACCAGCCCTGGTCGCTGTCGTTGCGAGTGCCGGGTTGGGCGGCCGAGGGCGCGACGGTCACCGTTGCCGGCGGCACCCGTCCCGTCGGTCCGGGCGTGGTGACCGAGCGGCGCAGGTGGCGGCGCGGCGACGAGGTCGTCCTGTCCCTGCCGATGGTGCCGCGGTTCACCTACCCGGATCCCCGCATCGACGCCGTGCGGGGCTGTGTCGCGGTGGAACGCGGCCCGGTGGTGCTCGCTCTGGAGTCGGTGGACGTCGCCGGCGTCGAGACCGTCGACGAGCTTCGCGTCGACACCAGCCGGGCGCCCCGCGTGGTCGACGGCAGGGTCACCGTGCGCTGCCGGCGGGTGCGCCCGGACGACGACGACTGGCCCTACCGGGTCAACCCTGAGCCGGCTCGTCTGCTGGATGAGCGGCTCGACGAGGTGCCGCTGGTGGCATATCACGCCTGGGCCAACCGCGGGCCTTCGACGATGCGCGTCTGGCTCTCCATCGAGGACTGATCACCAGGGAACGCCTGAGCAAGCTGAGCAACGTGCCACGTGTTAGCGCTAACACTGACCCGGATCGACCCACCACCCGAGGTGCGACGCCGGCGACGCCTCGAATGCCGGCCGCACCGATACCGAGGAGGAGAAGACATGATCCGTCCGCGCGTGCGGAGGGCGCCCCTCTGGGCCGCCCTGACCGCGCTCGTGGTGGGAGGGGCTGTCGGTGTGCCGTCCCCGGCACACGCCGACAGCCCGGTCCTGCCCGGCAACGAAAGTGACGTGGGCGTCTACACCAACGGGCAGAGCCATGCCATGGAGATCGGGGACCCGGTCTACAACAACGTCGGTGACGTCGCCAACCAGCTGAAGCCCGGTGTGCCGTTCACCGCGACGAGCATGCACCAGTCGATCTTCGACAAGGATCTCGCCGCCGGCGGCACCGACTACTACCTCGACCGGGTCCTCGGCGTCAGCGGGCCGGTCGGGTCGGCGGTGCTGATGACCCGGGGCCGCTCGCTGTACATGCGGGGCGCGAGCAACAACAACTTCACCGTCATGGGCTTCGCCGGCAGCACCTTCGTCGGCGGCCCCAACAACCTCGGCAACCTGTACACCGTCACCGTGCCCGGGCAGACGGTCACCGAGGTCAACGCCGACCGGTTCAACGCCCCCAGCCACGCCAGGGGCCGGTACACGATCGGCGCCACCGGGGTCTCGGCCAACCTGACGAAGTTCATCACGTACGACAACGTGGCGGTGACCGCCATCGACTTCCGCAACCCCGGCGACGCGCCGGCGACGTTCACCGTCCGCGCCGCCTCGCCCGTGGCCACCCAGGCCGGGAGCGGCACGGCCGCGCTCACCGGCACCCGTACGATCACCAGCGGCTCCAACAACGGGCTGGTCGACACCGCCTGGAACACCGTCAGCATCGACCTCACCGGTGCCGGCTTCACCCGCAGCGGCACCAACCTCGACCGCGAGGTCACGGTGCCCGCCGGCGGCTCGGTGTCGCTGTCGGTCGTCGGCGCCGTCTCCTCGGCCACCCTGCCGGAGACGGTCGAGAGCTACCGGGACTACGCCGCGCTGTCCCCGGCCGAGGCCGTGCGCAACGGCATCACCGAGTTCAACCGGCGCTGGGCCCAGGACATCCCCTACATCGACGTCCCGGACCCCGCCATGGAGAAGGCGATCGTCTATCGCTGGTGGGGCGAGCGTTACAACAGCCTCGACGCCAACGCGCCCGGCTACGTCTACCAGTACCCCACGACGATCGAGGGGGTGAACCTCTACCAGAACTCCGTCGCGCTGACCCAGCCGATGCACCTGCAGGACACCAAGTGGATCCGTACGCCCTATCTGCCCTACGGCCAGATCCTCAACATCGGCGAGTTGTCCGGCTCCTCGGCCTTCCTGGACAGCCCCGGTCACACCAGCTGGAACAACCACTACTCGCAGTACCTGGGCACCGCCGGGCTGGAGGCTTACAACGTGCACGGCGGGGGAGCGGAGATCGCCCGCAAGTTCGCCGGCTACTTCGAGGGTGACGGCGTCGGTCAGCTCGAGCACTACGACGGCAACGACGACAAGCTGATCGCCTACGACACCAACTACATGCCGGGCAACGACGCGGACGCCATCTCCTTCGGCTTCCCGAAGGCCAACGGCGGCGCGCCCGGCGCCCGCACCATCGAACGCCCGGAGTCGGCGTACGTGTGGGGCGCGTTCGACGCGGCCCGGCAGCTCTACCAGCTCGCCGGCGCCGACCAGGCGAAGGTCGACGCCATGGCCGCCTCGGCCGACGGCATTCGCGAGGCGATTCTCGGCCGGCTGTGGAGCCCGGAGATGCGGATGTTCCTGGCCGGCACCTCGCACGGAGCCACCTCCGCGGCCAGCTCCAACGGCCGGGCCAACCCGCTTCCGGCGGAGGCCCGTGACCTGATCCCGGCGAAGGAGTCGAACCTCTACGACGTCTACGCCGAGAACCTCATCCCGTTCGACCAGTGGCAGACCTACGTCGACGGGTACCGCTTCCTGACCTACGGCGACAACTTCCCGATCTTCCCGTTCTACACCGCCAACCAGTACGACCGGACGGCCTACGGAGTCGGCGGCTCCAACAACTTCTCCAACATCAACTTCACCGTCCAGTACCGCGGCGTCCGCTCGGCGCTGCGCCACTACGACCGGGAGCAGAAGTACATCACCCCGGCGTACGCCAAGCGGCTGCTGGACTGGATGGCCTGGAGCATCTACCCCAACGCCGACCTGCGCGCCCCGAACCAGGCGGAGTACTACTCCAACTGGAACGCGGCCGAGAAGACCTACAACCGCAACAACCCGAACCACGTGATGCTCGGGAACATGAACTACATCTTCGTCGAGGACATGGCGGGCCTGCAGCCGCGCTCCGACGACAAGATCGAGCTGTGGCCGATCAAGTTCGGCTACGACCACTTCATGGTCAACAACCTGCGGTACCACGGGCAGGACGTCACGATCGTCTGGGACCCCGACGGCAGCAAATACGGGCTGGGCGCCGGCTACAGCCTGTTCCTCAACGGCGAGAAGAAGGTCAGCACCGACCAGATCGGCAAGCTCACCTACGACCCGAACACCAACCAGGTCCAGGCCGAGGCGGGCCTGACCGTCACCTTCACCGCGACCACCGGGACCACCTTCCCGACCGCGGTGACCACCTCGATCGAGGACGACCGCGTCGTCACGTACCTCAAGACGGCGGGCATCGACCTCACCGAGGACGCGCCGAACCTGGCGGCGGGCGCGACCCTCAACTCGTCGTACACCCAGCAGGGCGCGCGCTCGACGCCGTGGCGGCAGTTCCACACGCCCGGCTGGAGCGCCACCTCGATGAACTACACCCCCGGCGCGATCAAGGAGACCGAGCGGCCGGTGTCGCTGGCGGCCGTGACCGACGGCGTCACCGCCAACGAGCCGTACTGGGGCAACCACGGCACCACCGACCGCAACGGCTACGTCGAACTCGATCTGGGCTCGGCCAAGTCGTTCGACAACATCAAGGTGACCTTCGTCAGCGACCGTCAGGCCGGCGGCTACCGGGAGCCCGCGCGATGGTGGGTCCAGGTGCCCGACGGGAACGGGGGCTGGAAGGAGGTGCCGGGCCAGTTCAAGAACCCGACCGTGCCGGCGGCGAAGTTCAACGAGGCGCTCTTCGAGTCCGTCACGTCGGACAAGGTGCGCATCGCGTTCACGAACAACCCGACCTTCTACACGGCGATCTCCGAGATCCAGGTGTTCGACTCCGGGCGCGACGTGCCACCCGTCTCCAACAAGGCGCCCACCGTCACCGCCACGCGCGACGGCTCGGCGGACGGCAACCTCTCCACCCGGCTGGTCGGCACCGCGTCCGACGACGGCATCCCCTACGACAGCGACCTCACGTTCGGCTGGGAGACCGTCTCGGCCCCGGCGGGAGCGGGGGTCATCTTCGCCGACGCCAAGGCGCTGGCGACCCGGGTGACCGGCACGGTCGCCGGTGACTACGTGTTCCGCTTCTTCGCCAACGACGGCGAGAAGCGCTCCGAGGCGACGGTCGCGGTGACCATCACCGAGCGGGAGGTCACCGCGGAATTCGGCTCCTCGGCGACGATCACCACCAGCGGCACCGCGTCGTGGGAGAACCACCAGCGGGTCAACGAGGCCACCACGCCGAACAACTCGAACCCCGGTGCCGGCAACGGCTGGGGCAACTGGGGCCAACCACAGAACGGCACCAGCACCGAGCGGGCGGCGTGGATCCAGTACCGGTGGAACTCGCCGGTGCGGCTGTCGTCGACCGACATCTACTGGTACGACGACAACGGCGGCACCCGCCGACCCACGGCCACGACGTACGCGGTCGAGAGCTCCGCGGACGGCACCACCTGGACCCCGGTCACCCTCGCGGAGGGCTCGTCGTACGCCGACGCGCTGGCCACCAACACCTACAACCACCTCGAATTCCAGCCGGTCACGACCAGCTACCTGCGGATCCGCATCTGGGGTCTGATGAGTGGCGGTGCGGGCACGGGCGTGCTGCGGTGGCGCGCCAACGGTGAGACCGTCGACTCCGTACGCTCGCCGGTGCTGATGCGGACCGCGGTCGGCCAGGTGCCCGCCCTGCCGGGCACGCTCGACGCGGTCTACGCCAGTGGCGCTCGTGGCGCCGTCGCCTTCAACTGGCAGCAGATCACGCCCGAGATGGTCGCGGAGACCAACGTCGAGCCGTTCGTGGTCTACGGCACGAACGACGCGTACGGCCTGATCGCCGAGGCCCGCGTCTACGTACGGCCGGAGACGGCCCCGGGCGGCATCTCGATCCAGGGCGCCGAGTCGTTCGAGCAGGCCGTCGACGTGGGCGAACTGCCCTACCTACCGAACAAGGTGGAGGTCTCCTACAACGACGGCTCCCGGGACAACCAGGCCATCGGCGTCGACTGGCACTTCGACGAGAACATCGTCAAGACTCCCGGTCGCTACACCGTCATCGGTGACCTGATCCGGCCCGACTACGTGGGCGACGCGGGTGCGACCCGGACCACGCTGACCCTCACCGTGGGCGACGTGCCGCCGCCGCCGGAATGGGACGTCGAGGTCCAGGCACGTACCCAGTGCATCGGGACCAACGCCTACGTCTCGGTCAACGCCCGCAACGGCGACGACGTCCCGCTCACCATCGAGCTGATCACGCCGTACGGGTCGCGCACGGTCTCCGACGTCGGCGCGGGGAAGTCCGCGTACCAGGCGTTCAACGCCCGAGCCAAGGCCGTCCAGGCCGGCACCGCGACGGTGAAGGCCACCGGAATGGTCGACGGGCAGCCGGTGACCGCACAGATCGCGGCGCCGTACGGCGCCATCAGCTGCGGCTGACCCTCACTGGTGGCGGCGCCTCCCCGGCGCCGCCACCACCCCGCCCAGCAGCGAGGAGATCGACACCGTGAACACCGTCGTGGGGCGCGCAGCCGCCCCACCGAAGCCCCGGTCGTCGCACCGGTTCCGCAGGGTGGTCGCCGCGGCGGCGGCCGCCGGGCTGGTCGCCGGCGGCCTGCTCGCGACGGCCACCCCCGCCTCCGCCGCCGACTCGTACACCTTCACCAACACCGTCAATCCGATCCTCGGCGACGGCAGCTACTACTCGGCCGACCCGGCGCCGGTGGTCGTGCCGGCCGGCGCCCCCGGCAACGACAGCGGCCGGGACCAGCTCTACATCTACACCGGCCACGACCAGGCCGGGCCCTCCACCAACGACTTCGTCATGAACGAGTGGGGCGCGTTCCGCACCGCCGACGTCGAGGGCGGCGAATGGACCCACTTTCCGTCCCTGATGCGGCCGGAACAGGTCTTCGCCTGGGCGACGCCGGGCCGCGCGTACGCCGGCCAGGTGGTCCGGGGTGTGGACGGGCGCTACTACTGGTACGTCCCGATCAACGAACGGGACAGCCCGGCGTCGGACAAGTTCGCGATCGGCGTGGCCGTCTCGGACAGCCCGACCGGCCCGTGGACCGACCACGCCGGCGGCCCGATCATCTCCCAGCGCGTGCCCACCCCGAACACCATCCACAACATCGACCCGACGATCCTCATCGAGGGCACGGCGCCGAACCAGCGGGTGTTCGTCTACTGGGGCTCCTTCAGCCAACTGCGCATGCAGGAGTTCCAACCGGACATGAAGACTCCGGTCGGCACCCAGCGCACGGTCACCGGGCTGACCGGCTTCTTCGAGGCGGCGTGGATCTTCAAGCGCAACGGCACCTACTACCTGGCGTACGCCGGGAACAACGCCGGCCCGACGTCGCAGTGCACCCCGGCGAACTACCACGCCTGCATCGCGTACGCGACCGCGTCGTCGCCGGCGGGGCCGTGGACCTACCGGGGCACCATGCTCCGGCCGGTCTCCTCCACGACGAGCCATCCCGGCATTCTCGAGTTCAACGGCAAGTGGTACATCGCGTACCACACCGCCGACGCCGTGGGCGGCGGCCACTTCCGCCGGTCGGTGTCGATCGACCCGGTCGAGTGGGACGACACGCAGACCCCGCCGCGGATGAAGCTCGTCACGCCGACACCGGTCAAGGGCCGCGACCTGACCCCCCGGCCGAACATCGCCCAGGCGGCGAAGGTCACCGTCTCCAACGAGCCGGTGCCCACCCAGTACTGGGTGAAGGCGCTCAACGACGAGATCGTCCGGTCGAATCCGTTGCCGCCGGACATGTGGGGGACCTGGACCGGCAACAACCCGCCCCAGCAGTGGGTGCAGTACACCTGGGACCAGCCGATGCGGATCTCCGGTTCGCAGATCGAGTTCTGGAACGACAATCCGCAGGGCAGCGGCGCGGGGGTCGCCGCCCCGGCCCGCTGGCGCGTGCAGTACTGGGACCTCGGCGCCGGGCAGTGGGCCGACGTGTCCAACCCGAGCGGCTTCCCGACCGGCACCCAGGGCTTCCAGGACACCAGCTTCGACCCGGTGACCACCACGCAGGTTCGCGCGGTGTTCGACGCGTCGACCAACGGCAGCACCTACTCCGCGGTGGCGGTCGAGGAGTGGAAGATCCTCGCCGCGCAGCCGACGGCCGTGGCCGAGCCGCGGCTGACGGTGGAGGTGGGGGAGACCGAGCTGCCCGACACCACCGCCGTGTCGTTCGGCGACGAGACGCTGCGGGTGCCGGTCTACTGGGATCCGGTGCGACCGGAGGACGTCGCGGCGCCGGGGACGTTCACGACCCGGGGCACCGTGCTCGGCGACGCGGCAGGTCGCGTCTCCGCGCAGGTCACGGTCATCTCGCCGGGCGACACCGAGGGCGACGAGACCCCGCCGACGCTGACGCTCACCCCCAGCGGCAGCGCGGGCGGCGCCGGCTGGTTCCGCTCCGCGGTGCGGGTGCGCGCCGCGGGCGTCGACGACCGCGGCGGTCGGCTGAGGATCGAATCGCGGGTGGACGACGGCGCGCCGGTCGTCGCGACCGACGTCCGCTCCGTCGACGTCAACGTCTCCGGGGACGGCCAGCACAGCGTCACGGCGACCGCGACAGACCGGGCCGGCAACATCTCGGAGGCCGCGAACCTCACCGTACGCATCGACGCCACGGCGCCGGTCAGCACGGCCACCGTGAACAGCTCCACCCGGGCGGTCACGGTGACCGCGAGCGACGCGACCTCCGGCGTCGCCCGGATCGAGTACGCCATCGGGGCGGGCCCGTGGACCGCCTACGCCGGTGCGATCGCGGCACCGGATCCGGACCGGCACACCGTGTCGTTCCGCGCGCTCGACGTGGCCGGAAACCTGGAGACCGCCCGGACGGTCACCATCCCGGCGGACCTGTCCGGGCCGCTCACCGGCAACATCGCGCCCATCGCGACCCCGACCGCCTCCTACACCGCGGGTTGGAACAGCCTGACCGCCCTCAACGACGGGACCGACCCGTCGAACCCGAGCCAGGCGCAGCTCTGGGGCACCTGGTCCGGCAACCGCCCGGCGACCCTGTGGGTCCAGTACGACTGGGCGCGTCCCGTCCGGATCACCGGATCGGAGTTGAAGTTCTGGCGGGACGCCAACCGCGGCACCGGCGACGGCGTCGCCGAGCCCGACGGGTGGGTGCTGCAGTACTGGGACGAGGCCGGCGCGGCCTGGCGGGACGTGACCGGCGCCGGCACCTACGGCACGAGCACCACCGCGTTCAACACCGTCACCTTCGACCCGGTCACCACGCCCCGGGTCCGAGCCACGATCCGGGCCAACGGCAACGGCACCACCTACTCCGCGGTCGCGATCACGGACTGGCGGGTCTTCGCCGACGATCCGGGTGTCCAGCCCGAGTTGCCGGTCACGGTCACCGCCCAGTCGCGGTGCCTCGCCGGCAGGGCGTACGTCGCCGTGCAGGCGCGTAACGACCACGACGCGCCGGTGGACATCGTTCTGGAGACCGCGTACGGCCAGCGGTCCTTCGCCGACGTCGCGCCGGGCGCGAACGCCTACCAGTCGTTCGGCACGCGGGCCGCCTCTGTCGCGGCGGGCACGGTGACCGTCCGGGCCACCGGATCCGTCGACGGCGAGGACGTGACGAGTGTCCTCACCGCCGAACACCCCGGCGTCAACTGCGCCGGCTGACCCCACCCTGTCCGAGATCCACACCTCACGATGGAGCATCGCATGAAGACGTTCAAGCGTAAGCGGCTGGTCGCGGCGGGCGCCGTCGGTGCCGCCCTGGCCGGGACGATGGCGCTGCAGGCGCCGGCCCTGGCCGATCCCGACGACAGCGCCGACGTACGGGTGACGGTCGACATCGAGGAGATCCGGGAACCGGGCGTCCTGGCGATGTCGATCGCCGGTGACTCCGTCGCGCTCTCCGAGGACGGTTCGACGCTGCTGGTACGCCAGTTCGTCGGCACCCTGCCGACCGTGACCGTCACCGACACCCGTACCGAGGAGGAGGTGCCGGCGGGCGCCGCGTGGGCCGTGCTGGGTAGCGCCACCGATTTCGCCGGCAGCGCCGGCCAGGCACCGATCAGCGCCGGGCACCTCGGCTGGGCGCCACGCCTGCTCGACGGCGGCGACACCGGCCTGGTCACCGAGGGCGAGGAGGTCGGGACCGTCCTCGACGAGCCGACCCAGCCCGGCAACAACGTGGGCCTGGTCGACCAGGAGCTGCTGGTCTCGACGTTCGACTCCGGGGCCGTCGCCGGCGACTCGTACTCGGTCAACGCCGACCTGTACCTGCGTACCCCGGTGGAGGTCGCCGCCGGCGCGTACACCTCGACCTTGACCCTGTCCCTGTTCGAGTAGCGCACGGGTGGGGGGCCGCGCGGCCCCCCACCGCGCCCCCATGTCGAAGGGCTCCCCATGAACCGAACCCTGCCGCGGTTGCTCGCCGTGCTGGCCGCGCTGCTCGTCACCGTGCCGATCGCGCCCGCCGCCGCGGTGGCGCAACCGGCCACTCCGACGCTCACCTGGTCGGTCCAGCCGGCCGACCGGCACGGCCCGGACGGCCGCCGGTGGATCGAGCGCACGCTCGACCCGGGTCAGGTCGTGACGGAGCACCTGGCCGTACGCAACTTCAGCGACGGCAGTGCGGTCTTCGCCCTGAAGGCGGCCGACGGCTACCTCACCGACAAGGGACGCTTCAACATGCTCGCCTCCGACCAGGAATCGGTCGACGGCGGCACCTGGATCCAGGTGCAGCAGAACGTCACCGTCGGCGCCGGAGAGACGAAGGTGGTGCCGTTCACCATCACCGCGCCACCGGACGCCACACCGGGGGACCACCCGGCCGGTATCGCGGCGACGATCACCAGCGCCGGGGGTACGGTCGCCGTCGAGAGCCGGGTCGGCTTCCGGGTCATGATGCGGGCCAGCGGCACGGCCACGGCAGCCGTGGCGATCAGCGACCTCACCGCCAGGTACCGGCGCTCGTGGAACCCCTTCTCGGCCGGCGCCATCGAGATCAGCTACACCGCGACGAACGACGGCAACGTGGCGGCGACCAGCAGCGGGCGAGTGACGGTCGCGGGTCCGTTCGGCCTGGGCAGACAGAGCGCCCCGGAGGCCAAGGGCGAGGAACTCCTGCCGAACGGCAGCCGAAAGGTCGGCAACCGTGTCGCCGGCGTCTGGGCGTTGGGCCCGCTGCGGACGAGGGTCGACGTGACCCCCGCCGTCCTCGGCGGCGATCAGGGCGCCGTCGACATCCGGTCGGCCTCGGGCACGGTGACGGTCTGGACAGTGCCCTGGCCGCAACTGGCCCTCGCCGCTCTCCTCGCCGTCCTCGTCCTCGCGTTGCGGGCCCTCGCCCGGCAGCGCCGTCAGCGGCTCGGACGGCTGCTCGCGCAGGCCCGGGAGGAAGGCCGGGCGCAGGGCCGGGAGGCCACCCTCATCGGTGGTCCACCACCGGCATGACGCCGCCGGACGCCCCGCCTCACACCTCGAGCGGCAGCTGATCGTGGTGGAGTCGGAAGCCGTCGAGGTCGGCGGGGTCGACCGCGAGACGCAGGTCGGGAAGCTGTTGCGCGATTCGCTCGATCATGATCCGGCTCTCCAGTCGAGCCAGGTGAGCCCCGAGGCAGAAGTGGATCCCATGCCCGAAGGCGATGTGCCTGCGGACGTCCGTGCGGTGGATGTCGAACACGTGCGGCCGGTCGAACACACCGGGGTCCCGGTTGGCCCCCCACAACGACAGGGCCACGCGGTCGAAGGCGGGAATCCGCCCGCCGGCCAGGTCGACGTCCTGAAGGGCGAATCGCGGTGGCACGATCTCGACCGGCCCCCGGAACCGGAGTGTCTCCTCGACCACCGCCGCGGCCAGCAGCGGGTCGTCGCGCAGCGCCCGCCACTGCCCGGGGTGCGTGAGCAGGAGGCGGATGCCGTTGCCGATCAGGTCGACGGTCGTCTCCTGGCCGGCGACCAGCAGCAGCTGCACGAGCGCCACCAGCTCGTCGCGATCAAGCTGGTCGCCTCGCTCCTCGATGGTCACCAGCTCCGAGATCAGGTCGTCGGCGGGCACGGCCCGCCGCCGGGCGGCCAGCTCGTCGAGGTACGCCCCGAACGCCAGCGTGGCCGCCGAGCTTCCGTTCCCGGCCGACACGATCGCCGCCGACCAGGCGCGGAACTGCGGCTGGTCCTGCTCGGGAATGCCGACCAGCTCCGCGATGACGTTGACCGGCACCGGGTCGGCGAGGTCGACGATCCCGTCGATGCGTCCGAGTTGCCGCGCCCGCGCGACCAGCTGGTCGGCGAGGTGGCTGATCCACGGCTCCAACCGGGCCACCGCGCGGGCCGTGAAGCCGCCGCTGACCAGCCCCCGCAGGCGGGTGTGGTCCGGCGGATCGAGGCTGATGAGCTGCCGGGACTCGATTCTCGCCAGTTCGGACAGTTCGTGCGGGGCAGGTCGCCGACCGCCGGGGCAGTGCCGTTGGACCTCGTGCCCTATCGCCGGGTGGCGCAGGGCCTGCAGCACGTCGGCATGTCCGGCGATCACCCAGAACCTGGTGCCCGCCGGGTCGACCTGAAGGACGGGTTGGCCGGCGGCTCGCACCCGGTCGTAGAACGGGTGCGGGTCACGGCGTACCGCGGGGTCCCACAACTCCGAGACGCCGAACTCGGCGGCCACGTAGCCTCCATGAAGGGCAGTTGGGTGAGCGCTAACATAGGACTGTTTCGCACAGATGTCAACCAGGTCAGAGTGCTTGTCTGCGCGGGTGAGCGGCCATAGAGTTAACGCTCACAATCCCGGCGCGGTCCCGAGGCCTGCCGCCGAAAACCCAGTCCCCCTCCGCGGCCGCCGAGTGCGTTCGACGTCGGTGGGCCAAGCGCAACGGTTTCGTGCAGGAAACGGCCGAGCGGTCAGTCCCTAGCTACCTGGGAAGGATGATCCACAGTGGTTGAACCCGAGAAGGTCCCTGTCAGCCGGCGCCACGTTCTTCAGGCATCGGCGATCGGCGTGGCCGCCGCGGTCGGCGCGGGCGCGCTCCCGGCGGCAGCCGCCGAGACGGCGACGGCCACCGAGGCCGCAGCCGGCCCGGCCCCGCTGCCCGCGACCCCACCCGAGCCCGGCCCCGGCGGCACCGCCCCGGTCCGGCCTTTCCAGCTACGCGACGTGACCCTGGGCAACGGCCTGCTCCAGGAGAAGCGCGACCGCACGAAGGACTACCTCCGCCAGTTCGACGAGCGGCGCTTCCTGGTGCTGTTCAACAACCAGGCCGGTCGGCCGAACCCGCCGGGCGTCGCCGTGCCCGGCGGCTGGGAGGACGGCGGACTGCTCAGCGGTCACTGGGCCGGGCACTACCTGACGGCCCTGGCCCAGGGCTACGCCGACCTCGGCGAGCCGATCTTCAAGACCAAGCTCGACTGGATGGTCGACGAGCTCGCGGCGTGCCAGGCCGCGATCACCGCGCGGATGGGCAACGGCGGCCCGGGCGGCGAAGATCCGGAGGAGCCGGAGATCGGTCGGGTGCCGGGCCGCTTCGGCAACGCCCTCCGGCTGAACGGCCCCAGCCGGGCGCAGCACGTCACCCTTCCTCAGGAGGCGATCAGCCAGCTCGCCGACTTCACCATCGCCACCTGGGTGAATCTCGGCGCCACCCAGAGCTGGAGTCGGTTGTTCGACTTCGGTCAGAACACCACCGTCAACATGTTCCTGACCCCGCGTGCCGGCGTCACCGGCAACGTGCCTCGGTTCGCGATCACGGTCAGCGGCGGCGGTGGGGAACAGCGGATCGACGGCAACGCGGCCCTGCCGACCAACCAGTGGGTGCACCTGGCCGTGACGCTCACCCAGAACACCGGCACGCTGTACGTCAACGGTCAGCAGGCCGGCCAGAACACGAACATGACCCTCAACCCGTCCCATCTCGGAAACCCCGGAAACCGGTGGATCGGGCGGTCGCAGTACGGCGACGCGTTCCTGGACGCGACCATCGACGAGTTCCACATCTTCGACCGGGCCCTGAGTCCGGCGGAGGTCCAGTCGATGCAGGACTCGCCGACCGGGAGCACCGCCGGCGGATCGATCGCCTGGTACCGGTTCGAGGAGGAGGGCGGTACCGCGATCAAGGACGCCTCGCCCAACGGGCGGGACGGCGGCATCGTGGCGAGCCAGAGCAGCGGGGCGGCAGACTGGGTACCGACCCACCCCGGCTATCTGGGCGCGCTGCCCGAGGACACGGTACTGCGGCTCGGTCCGCCGCGGTGGGCCGTGTACGGCGGCAACGCGGCCACCAACACGTGGGCGCCGTGGTACACGCAGCACAAGATCATGCGCGGTCTGCTCGACGCGTACTACCACACCGACAACCAGAAGGCCCTCGACGTGGTCGTCAAGATGGCCAACTGGGCGCACCTCGCGTTGACCGTCGGGGACAAGAACCACCCCCAGTACACGGGCCCGATCACCCGGGACAACCTGAACTACATGTGGGACCTCTACATCGCCGGCGAGTCCGGCGGCGCGAACGAGGTGTTCCCCGAGATCTACGCGCTCACCGGCGACGCGAAGCACCTGGACACCGCCAAGTGCTTCGACAACCGGGAGTCGCTGTTTCAGGCCTGCGTCGAGAACCGCGACATCCTGGTCACCACGCCGGCCACCCGCCCCGGCCGGCGCCGCCCGGATCGGCTGCACGTCAACCAGCACATACCGCAGTTCGTCGGATACATGCGCGTCTACGAGCACAGCGGGGACCACGAGTACTTCCAGGCCGCCAAGAACTTCTACGGAATGCTCGTCCCGCACCGCAGGTACGCACACGGTGGGTTGGGCGGGAACTTCCCCGGCTCCAACAACAACACCGAGTTGTTCCAGAACCGGGACAACATCGCGAACTCGATCGCCCAGGGCGGTGCGGAGACCTGCAGCGCGTACAACCTGCTCAAGCTGGCCCGCAATCTGTTCCTCCACGAGCACGACCCCGCGTACATGGACCACTACGAGCGGGGGCTGCTCAACCAGATCGTGGGTTCGCGGGCCGACACGACGAGCGTCAGCAACCCACAGGTCACGTACTTCCAGCCGTTGACCCCGGGCGTCACCCGTAGCTACGGCAACACCGGGACCTGCTGCGGCGGGACGGGCCTGGAGAACCACACCAAGTACCAGGAGACGATCTACTTCAAGTCGGCCGACGGCAAGACGCTGTGGGTCAACCTGTACGCGGCGTCGACGCTGACCTGGGCCCAGAAGGGCTTCGTCATCACCCAGGAGACGAATTACCCGCGGGAGGACCACACCAAGCTGACGGTGAACGGCCGCGGCCGGCTCGACATCAAGCTGCGGGTGCCGAGCTGGGTGCAGCGGGGCTTCTTCGTCACGATCAACGGGGTCCACCAGAAGGCCACTGCCAAGCCTGGCAGCTACCTGACGTTGAGCCGCACCTGGAAGCCGGGCGACACCATCGAGATCCGGATGCCGTTCAGCATCCGGATCGAGCGGGCGCTGGACCGCCCCGACACGCAGTCGATCTTCTGGGGTCCCCTGCTCATGCAGATCCTGGGGAACCCGGGGGGTGGCAGCTACCGTGAACTGTCCCTGTACCGCCACCTGAAGCGGGATGGAGACTACGGTCGCTCGGCGATCACCCATGCGAGCACCACGGCTGCGGGTGACCCGCTCTTCACCACGCACGACTTCACCCTGCGGCCGTACTACATCAGTGACTCGCAGGCCGCCTCGTCGTACTTCCGCCGGGTCGAGCCGACGGTGGTGTTCGGATCGGTCGACACCGGCGTGCCCAACCGCAAGCGCGACGACAACCTGCCGAACTACGACGTACCGGTGGCGGGCATCACGTCGCCCGGCGACGACGGCCCGACCTTCCTCGACCTGGTCTGGGATGAGGCGCCCTTCAAGAATCACGGCCAGTTCGTGTCGACGGTCAACCGCGTGGCGGCCGAGTTCCGCCGGGCGGGGATCTTCACCGAGGAGGAGCGGGACCTCGTCGTCACGCACGCCGCCCGATCGAACAAGGAACTCGCCCCGTAGGCGACGCCCCGTCGTCCAGCACGCCGACGAACGCCGCGGCCCGGTCGAGTCGACCGGGCCGCGGCTGGGCGGCGTACGGGCGAATCGCGGTGTCGCTGTGCTGACGCCGGCTCCGGTGGCGTCCTGACCGGCGGATACGATCCCGTGTTTGTCGGTCACGACAGTTCGCATTCGGGTTAGCTGCGGAGTTCGACGATTGGCGCGGCCGCATTCGGCCCACCGACGGTATCGCGGCCGCTCCGCTGGGCAACGCCGGCCCGGTAAGACCCCCGGCGATTTCGTGGGACGCCGATTTGTTTCTCCAATCACCGTCGCGCAGGACCCGGCAAGCGTGGGTAAGTGTGCTGCGGTTCGAACGGCAACGTCGGAACGGTGACGGGAAAATGTCGGCGCGACGGGCTCGCGCGACCGGTGGCCGCGGCCGGCTTGCGGTGCGCGGACGCAGGTCGGCGCTGGTCCGCCGTGCGGGCGACGCCGCGCCTTCACCGCCGGGTGGCGGCCGGCGGCGGCCTGCCGCCGGCCGCAAAGTGCCCGCGACAGGGCCGGTTACCTGTCCGGTCCGGGTCCGGAACAGGCCGTTCGGTTAATCGGCCCGACAAAGACCCCCAGTCGCGTCTGGCAGCGCCAGCGGAAAGGGCGAGAATGTCGCAGCCACGATTCCGTGAGAACCTCGACATGCTTCACCGGGGTGGCCCCGCCGTGCCGCGGTAAGCGCGGCAACTGGCGTAGACTCGGCGATCTGGCGGCGGTAGCCGGAAACAGCATCAGTGTGCCGTCCGCAACAGAGCACCGGAAAACTCCGGGTCGATTCGGTGAACACCGGCTGGCCACGGTTCCAGCAGGCAGGCGGGGAGAGCGACATGACCATGCGCGGTCCGGCGATGACGGACGTGGCCCGCCTCGCTGGCGTCTCCCACCAGACGGTTTCCCGGGTGCTCAACGGGCATCCCAACGTGCGCGAGCAGACCCGCCTGCGGGTGCAGGCGGCGATCGCCGAACTCGGCTACCGGCCCAATCGCGCGGCTCGGGCACTGGTCACCGGCCGGTCGCAGGTGATCGGCGTGGTCGCGCAGAACACCACCCTCTACGGCCCGGCGTCACTGCTCGCCGCGCTCGAACAGGCGGCGGCCGAGACGGGCTTCGCCGTCAGCGTGGGCAGCGTGCGCGACCTGGACCACGAGTCCATCTCCGCGGCGGTGGAGCGGCACCTGGCGCACCGGGTCGCCGGCATCGTGGTGATCGCGCCGGTCGAGTCGGCCGGCGAGGCGCTGGAGCGACTGCCCAAGGACGTTCCGCTGGTGACGATCGACGGTGACCCGCGGCGACCGGTGCCCCTGGTGACGGTCGACCAGGTCGCCGGTGCTCGGGCCGCCACCCAGCACCTGCTCGACGCCGGGCACCGCACGGTCTGGCACGTGTCCGGGCCGCCCGGCTGGTTCGACAGCGCAGGGCGGATCGAGGGCTGGCGGGAGGCGTTGGAGGCCGCGGGGGCGGAGTTGCCGCCGTTGATGCCGGCAGACTGGTCCGCGGCGGCCGGCTACCGGTGTGGACAGTTGCTCGCCCGGATGCCGGAGGTCACCGCGGTCTTCGCGGCCAACGACCATCTCGCGCTCGGTGTGCTGCGCGCGCTGCACGAACACGGCCGGCGGGTGCCGGACGACATCAGCGTGGTCGGTTTCGACGACGTGCCGGAGGCCTCGTACTTCATCCCGCCGCTGACCACCGTGCAGCCGGACTTCGCCGCGGTGGCTCAGGCGAGTCTGGAGATGCTGCTGACCCAGATCGAGTCGGGCGGCGTCACCGCACTGCGCCACTCCATCGCGCCGACCCTCATCGAGCGGGAGAGCGTGGCCGGTCCGGCCCGCCGCTGACCGCGGCTCTGGTGGCGCCACCGCCCCGGCGCGCACCACCACGACCTCGGCGACCAGCTCCCGGTCGACCAGACCGGTTCGTGCTCCGCGTGATGGGCTTCCCGACGTCCGCCTTGACCCGGAGCCCGCTCGACTGCCTGCCCTCGAGAGGCACGATGAGGAGCACGCCGGAAGGAGACGATGAGGGCCGGTCGCCTGGGTTCGGCACCGCCGGAATCTGCACTGAGACAGGCTCGACACCTGGAGGAGCGACAGTGGCAGAGAAGAAGACCCATCCTCCTGTCGCCCTGGGTCGGGCGCGGCTTCGGTGGCGGATGTCCCCGTCGTGGGTGGGGGTGCTCGTCGCGGTGGTGCTCGTCGCGGTCGTCGCGGCCGCCTTGACGCCGTTCAACGGCAACTATTACGAGGTCGCGATTTACAACGATCCGCAGACTAGCGAGGAGCGGTACGAGCAGGTCATGGTCGACGTGTTCATGGCCCATACGTCCGGCTTCTTCTGGGGCCAGTTCATCGCGCTGCTCCTCGGCGCCTTTCTTGCGTCACGCCTGCGCGGGATGCGATGGGCGCTGGCGGCGGCCCTGTCCGTCGGTGTCCTTCTCGCGGCAGTCAACTTCGCTGCTGCATGGCACTCGTCCAGCGATATCCGGCGCTGGCTGGCGTGGCGGGCTGAGAAGTCCGCGGGGTTGCCCATCGACCTGCTCTCCGATGACCGTTTTCACCATGTCCTGGCCGCGGGGCTGGCCGCGTTCCCGATCGCGGCGATCGCCGGAGTCGGCCTCGGCACCCTGATCGCGCCGCTGCTGCGCTTGCCGGCTGTCGCCGTGGCGAGCATCGCGCTCCTCTCCACGGTGTCGTACGGTGCGTTCGCCGCGATACTCGGATGGCTCGTCGCGATCGCGGACTCGGAGCCTGTTGCGCTCTTCGTCGTACTCGCGCTCCTGCCGCCGACGGCGGTCACGCCCTCCGTGGTCCGCACCGCCATCGGCGACCACGGCGGCGCCTTCACCGTCACGATGCTGACCAGCGGCGTGGCGTGGGCGCTGCTCCTGACCATCGCCGGCTGGATCGTCGAAGGGCGTCGAACGCGATCAGTTCGCTGACCGGCCGGCGCTGCACGATCGCGAAATTCCTACCCTTCGATACTCACGCGCCTTCCACGGCGCACCGTTCTCGGCGACGCGGGTGGGGGGAGCCGAACGATGCGACGGCCGGGCATAGCGGGCGGAGGGTGCGCCGCAGGCAGCGGTGGGGCAAGAACGTCGGCGAGCTCGTCTGGTAGCGCTAACACAGCGCCCGTTCGATTTCTGCCGGTGCTCTCCATCTGACGGGTGTTACGGCGACGGCGTTCCTGGCGAGACCGGGAGCAGCCACGCTCAGCGGTCGGTGGCGCTTTGGCGGTGCCGCACGAGTTTGGGGACGGTAGGTCCTCCGTCGGAGGGGTGTGGCGGTGGAGCCGGCGTCGCCTCGGTGCGCCGTTCATTTCATGGCCGGGGATAGCGTGCCGGGTCGTCCATGGACGCGAGGCGGGGTAGCACGTGCTCGTCGGCGCGTTGGCGCAACGAGGGGCGCCCGGTTGCGTCCCCGATCGCCTGAGGCGGTGTTGCCTGAGGCCGGGCCATGGGGCGGGCCCCCCGTCTGGACGTTTCCACGGTCCGGTCTGAGTCGAGTGCCGACGGACGGGTTGTGGCTCATGAGTGTTAGCGATAACATCTGACCGCTCCTTAACACCCTCGACGTAACCAGCAGGACATAACTGCCACCCGACTCAGGACTGCGTCGGGCGGATCTTGAGGAGGAGACCGGATGACGAGAACCAAGCTTTTCCGTCGGCTGCTGAGCGTCGCCAGCGCGGGAGTCCTGGCAGTGGGTCTGGCGGCCTGCTCCGGCGGCGGTGACGACGCCGGCGGTGACGACGGCGTGACCACGATCGGCTTCGTGGCCGTCGGCCCCGAGGGCGCGTGGCGCCAGGCCAACGAGGCCAACATGCAGGAGACGTTCACCAAGGAGGCGGGCTTCGAGTTGAAGTACGCCCCGGCCACGAACCTGGACCAGAAGTCGCAGATCGATGCCTTCACCTCCTTCGTGGACGAAGGCGTGGACGTCATCCTGCTGTCCGCGACCGAGGGCTCGGGCTGGGAGGACTCGCTCAAGCGCGCCCAGGAGGCCGAGATCCCGGTCATCCTCATCGACCGCGGTATCGAGCCCGACGCCACCGACCTGTACGTCACGCGCATCGCGCCGGACAACCTCAAGGTCAGCAGCTCGGTCGCCAGCTGGGCCGTCGAGACCTTCCCCCAGGGCGCGAGCTACTTCGTGCTCGAAGGGCCCGCGGGCGTCTCGGTGGTCAACGAGCGCAACAAGGGCTGGGACGAGGTCATCGGCGCGAAGCCCGGGTTCAAGAAGCTCGGCGCGCAGACGGCCAACTGGTCGACGGAAGAGGCGAAGAGCGTCTTCGAGACGGTGCTCAAGTCGAACAACAACAAGGTGCAGCTCGTCTTCGCGCAGAACGACGAGATGGGTCTCGGCGCGGTCCTCGCCGCCGAGGAGGCCGGTCTGGTGCCCGGCAAGGACGTCAAGATCGCCACGATCGACGGCACGAAGAACGCTCTCCAGGCGCTGGCGGACGGGAAGCTCAGCTTCGTCGCGGAGTACAACCCGCTGTTCGGCGAGACCGCCCTGGACGTCGTGAACAAGGTGCTCAAGGGAGAGAAGGTCGAGTCGTACATCGTCGTGCCGAGCCTGACGTTCGACTCGCCGGACGCGGCCACGAAGGTCCTCCCCGAGCGGAAGTTCTAGCTCCGGGCGCACGCCCGGTAAGCCCGGACACGGATCGGCGGTGCTGGCGCCTTCCGCAGGGAGGAAGGCTCCAGCACCCCACTACTGAGAGTCGGTCGTGGTGGTTGCAGGCGGCGGTTGCGAGGTAAGGGAATGACAGGTTCACTGCCGATTGTCGAGATGCGCGGAATCTCGATCGCGTTCCCCGGCGTGAAGGCGCTCGACAACGTCGACTTCCGGCTCCTCCCGGGTGAGGTCCACGCCCTGATGGGCGAGAACGGAGCCGGCAAGTCCACCCTCATCAAGGCGCTGACGGGGGTCTACCGGATCGACTCCGGATCCATCCTGATCGCGGGCCAGCAGCGGAACCTGCACGGCACCGCCGAGGCCCAGGCGGCCGGCATCTCCACCGTCTACCAGGAGGTGAACCTCTGTGCGAACCTGACGATCGGTGAGAACGTCATGCTCGGACACGAGGTACGCGGGCGGTTCGGGGTGAACTGGCGGGCCACCAACAGGGCGGCCACCGAAGCGCTCGCCAAGCTGGGGCTCGGGCATCTCGACCCGCGTCGCCCGCTGGCCAGCATCTCGCTGGCCCTGCAGCAGCTGGTGGCGATCAGCCGGGCGATGGTCACGGACTCCAAGGTGCTCGTCCTCGACGAGCCCACGTCGAGCCTCGACGCGAACGAGGTCGACGGACTGTTCCGGGTGATGCGCCGGTTGCGTGACCAGGGCGTGGCGATCCTCTTCGTGTCGCACTTCCTCGACCAGGTGTACGCCATCAGCGACCGCCTCACGGTGCTGCGCAACGGAAGGTACGAGGGGGAGTACGTCACCCGCGAGCTGGGCCGCACCGCGCTGATCTCGAAGATGATCGGCAAGGACCTCGACACGCTGAAGTCGCTGGGATCCAACCGGGAGACCGAAAATCGCGACCGTAGCGTCGTCCCCCTCGTGAAGGCGACCGGGATCGGCCGGGCGGGTTCGATCGAGCCGACCGACCTGGACCTCCATCGTGGTGAGATCGTCGGCTTCGCGGGCCTGCTCGGCTCGGGTCGTACCGAACTCGCCCGGCTGCTCTACGGGGCCGACCGCGCGGACAGCGGCGAGGTGGAGATCGAGGGGGAGAGGTCGGCGCTGCACAACCCGGTCGACGGACTGGGACACCGCATCGCCTACTCCACCGAGAACCGCCGCGAGGAGGGCATCGTCGGCGATCTCACGGTTCGCGAGAACCTCGTCCTGGCCGTTCAGGCCAAGCGGGGCTGGGCGCGGCCGCTGTCGCGCCGTGAGCAGGACGCCATCGTCGGCAGGTACATGACCGCGCTGAACGTGCGCCCCGCCGATCCGGAGCTGCCGATCAAGAACCTTTCCGGGGGCAACCAACAGAAGGTGCTGCTCGGCCGTTGGCTCGCCACCGACCCGCAACTGCTGATCCTCGACGAGCCGACCCGGGGGATCGACGTGGGCGCCAAGGCGGAGGTCCAGGAGAGCGTCACCGAGCTCGCCGAACGCGGCGTCGCCGTCGTGTTCATCTCCTCGGAGCTCGAGGAGGTGGTGCGGCTCAGTGAGCGCATCCTCGTCCTGAAGGACCACCGCAAGATCGGCGAGATCGTCAACGGGCCTGACGTCACGGCCGAGGAGGTCGTCGCGATCATCGCCGCACACGGCGAGGAAGCCGCGCTCGACAGCGCCATCATTGATCCCGAGGAAAAGGACGGCACCGCGTGAGTACGACAGAGCGGCGGACCGGCGTGGCGGTGCGTGGCCTGATCCGCAAGCAGTACTTCTGGGGCATCATCGCGATCGTCCTGCTCCTGCTGGTGAACGTGGTCAAGGACCCGGCTTTCCTGGCGGTGTCGGTCAACTCGTTGAACGGCAACCTGGTGGGCAACCTCGTCGACATCCTCCGGGCGTCGGCGCCGATCCTGATGATCGCGGTCGGCATGTCGCTGGTCGTGGCGACCGGCGGGATCGACCTGTCGGTCGGCTCCCTCATGGTCGTCGCCGGCGCGGTCTCCATGGAGTTCATCAACGCGAGCGGCGACGGCGCCTCCGGCGGGGTCGCGCTCGGCGCGCTGGGGCTGGCCCTGGCGGTCAGCGCGCTGCTGGGCGTCGTCAACGGCCTGCTGGTCTCGGTCGTCGGGCTTCAGCCGTTCATCTCCACGCTGGTCATGATGCTCGCCGGCCGCGGGCTGGCGAAGGTGATCACGTCAGGGCAGAACACCGCCGCCACCAACGAGCCGTTCCGGTGGATCGCGAACGGATACGTGATCGGGCTGCCGGTCGTGGTGCTGCTCGCCGTCGTCGTGGTGGTGATCGTCGCGCTCGTCGTCCGTCGCAGCGCGCTGGGGCTGATGATCGAGGCCGTCGGTATCAACCCCAAGGCCAGCCGGATGGCGGGGATCAAACCCCGCGGTCTGCTCATCACGGTCTACACGCTCAGTGCCGTCCTGGCCGGCATCGCCGGCGTCTTCGCGACAGCGAGCGTGATGACCGTCGACGTCTCCCGGACCGGATATCAGCTCGAGCTGGACGCGATCCTCGCCGTGGTGATCGGCGGCACCTCTCTCGCCGGCGGCAAGTTCTCCCTCGGCGGCGCGGTCGTCGGTGCCCTGCTGATCGCGACGCTGGACAAGACGATCGTGTTCCTCGGCGTCTCCTCGTCCGCGACGCCGGCCTTCAAGGCCGCCGTCATCATCGTCCTGTGCCTGCTTCAGTCGGAGCGGGTACGCGGCCTGTTCAGGCAGCGACGCGTACCGGATGCCCGCGTACCAGGCGCCGAGGCGCCGAGAGCGAGCGTGACCGCATGACCATCACCGCTCTTCCCGGCGGTCCTTCCGGGACGCCGTCGAAGTCACCGATCCCCCGGATGCGGGATGCCGCGGTACGGACCTGGCGGACGAATCTCGCCGCCCTGCCGACCCTCGCGGCGGTCGTGATCTTCATTGCGATGATCGTCTACGGCGAACTCGCCTACGGCCGCATCACGCAGTACAACACCCTGTCGAACCTGCTCATCAACAACGCCCACCTCGTGATCATCGCGGTGGGGATGACGTTCGTGATCCTGACCGGCGGAATCGACCTGTCCGTCGGCGCCGTGATCGCGTTCTCCAGCGTCGCCGGGCTGCTGCTGGCCAACGCCGGGTGGAACCCGTGGGTGGTGATGCTGCTGATGATCGGGTTCGGCACGCTCTTCGGCGTCGCGTCCGGCGTGCTGATCCAGTACTTCAACGTGCAGCCCTTCATCGCGACGCTGGCGATGATGTTCCTCGCCCGCGGGCTGGCCTCGACGCTGAGCACCACACCCGAACGGCTCGCCGACGACTCGTCCATCAGATCGCTGGCCACCAAATTCAAGATCATCGACGGTGAGCGGGTCAACGACCTGGTCCTCACGCCCGGTGTGCTGATCGCCGCCCTCGTCGTCATCGTCGGCTTCTTCGTGCTCCACCGGACCCGGACCGGTCGCACCGTGTACGCCATCGGCGGCTCCGAGCAGTCCGCCACCCTCATGGGCCTGCCCGTGGTGCGCACCAAGCTCTGGGCGTACGCGATCAGCGGCACCTTCGCCGGACTGGCCGCGGTCGTCTACACCGCGCGGTTGGGTATCGCCCAGAACATCACGGGCATCGGCTGGGAGCTGGACGCGATCGCGGCCGTCGTGATCGGCGGCACGCTGCTGACCGGCGGCGCGGGATACGTCCTCGGGTCGGTGATCGGGGCGCTGGTTCTCGGACTGATGAACGTGCTGATCACCCGGGACGGCGGGATCCGGCCCGAGGCCACAACCATCATCACCGGCGGCATCCTGCTGGTCTTCGTGCTGCTGCAGCGGGCACTGACCGCACGAAGACGCCAGTAGGGACGGTATCGATCGTGCAGGTTCGCCAGCGTGTTGACGGAGGTGTCCGGGTGGACAACAACGGTAGTCAAGAGCGGTACGTGATCGGCGTCGACTACGGCACCCTGTCCGGCCGGGCGATCGTCGTCCGTGTCTCGGACGGGGCGGAGCTCGGCTCAGCAGTCCACGAGTACGAGCACGGCGTCATGGACGACGTCCTCTCTGCCGCACCGGCCGGCGCCGGACCGGTGCGGCTCGGCCCGGACTGGGCACTGCAGGCGCCGCAGGACTACGTCGAGGTCCTCAAGCACGCGGTCCCGGCCGCGGTCGCGGCGGCGGGGATCGACCCGGGCGAGGTGATCGGCGTCGGCACGGACTTCACCGCCTGCACGATGGTGCCGACGCTCGCCGACGGCACTGCGCTGAGTGACCTGCCCGAGTTCGCCGCACGACCGCACGCCTACGTCAAACTCTGGAAGCACCACGCCGCCCAGCCGCACGCGGACCGCATCAACGCCCTCGCGCATGACCGGCGCGAGCCGTGGTTGGCGCGCTACGGCGGCCTGATCTCGAGCGAGTGGGAGTTCGCGAAGGGCCTCCAGTTGCTGGAGGAGGACCCCGAGGTCTACTCCCGGACCGAGCACTGGGTCGAGGCGGCCGACTGGATCGTCTGGCAGCTCACCGGCAGGTACGTGCGCAACGCCTGCACGGCCGGCTACAAGGGCATCTACCAGAACGGCGAATATCCGAGCCGGGAGTTCCTCGCGGCACTGAATCCCGACTTCGCGGGCTTCGCCGACGACAAGCTCGCCCACGAGATCGGTCAGCTGGGGGACGTCGCGGGCACCCTGAGCGCCCGAGCGGCGGCGTGGACCGGGCTGCCCGCGGGCATCGCGGTGGCGGTGGGCAACGTCGACGCGCACGTCACCGCGCCGGCCGCGCAGGCCGTCGAGCCCGGCCAGCTGGTCGCGATCATGGGCACTTCGACGTGCCACGTGATGAGCCACGACCGCCTCGCCGAGGTCCCGGGCATGTGCGGTGTCGTCGACGGGGGCATCGTCGCCGGACTGTACGGCTACGAGGCCGGCCAGTCCGGGGTCGGCGACATCTTCGCCTGGTACGTGCACAACCAGGTGCCGCGACGCCTGCACGACGAGGCCGCCGCGGCGGGCCGGAGCATCCACCAGCACCTGACGGAACTGGCCTACGCCGAGCCCGCCGGCGCCCACGGTCTCGTGGCACTGGACTGGCACTCGGGCAACCGCTCGGTGCTCGTCGACCACGAGCTGTCCGGCGTGATCGTGGGCCAGACCCTCGCGACCCGCCCCGAACAGGGCTACCGGGCGCTGCTCGAGGCGACCGCGTTCGGCACCCGCGTGATCGTCGAGACCTTCGCCGCCGCCGGCGTGCCCGTGACGGAGTTCATCGTCGCCGGCGGGCTGCTGAAGAACCCGCAGCTGATGCAGACGTACGCGGACGTGCTGCGGCTGCCGATCTCGGTGATCGCGAGCGAGCAGGGCCCCGCTCTCGGTTCGGCCATCCACGCGGCCGTCGCCGCCGGCGCGTACGCCGACATCCGGGCCGCCGCCGCCACGATGGGCGCGGTCCACCGCTCGGTCTACCTCCCGAACGAGGCGGATGCCGCGGTCTACGACCAGCTGTACGCCGAGTACCGCACGCTGCACGACTACTTCGGTCGGGGCGCGAACGGGGGCATGAAACGACTGCGCGCCCTTCGTCGCGCCGCGCTGCGCAACGCCAACCGGGCGGCGGAGACCGCCCCCGAGCTCGTCGAGGGAGTCAGGGCATGAGTGGGTTGTTCAGCGACGACGTGCAGTCGGCGATCGATGCCATCCGGGTGGACGTGGCGCGCCTGCACGGTGAGCTGACCCGGTACGGGCTCGTCGTCTGGACGTCCGGCAACGTGTCGGGCCGGGTGCCGGGCGCCGACCTGTTCGTCATCAAGCCGTCCGGGGTCTCCTACGACGAACTGGCACCCGAGAACATGATCCTCTGCGATCTGGCCGGCACGGTCGTCCCGGGCACCCCCGGCAGTGACCGGGCGCCCTCGAGCGACACCGCCGCGCACGCCTACGTGTACCGCCACATGCCCGACGTGGGCGGCGTCGTGCACACGCACTCCACCTACGCCACGGCGTGGGCGGCGCGCGGCGAGGAGATCCCTTGCGTCATCACCGGAATGGCGGACGAGTTCGGCGGGGCGGTCCCGGTCGGGCCGTTCGCGATCATCGGTGACGACTCGATCGGCCGCGGCATCGTCGAGACCCTCACCGGCCACCGCTCGCGGGCCGTACTCATGCAGAACCACGGGCCGTTCACCATCGGCGCGACGCCGAGGGACGCCGTGAAGGCCGCGGTCATGGTCGAGGATGTCGCGCGCACGGTGCATCTCGCCCGCGAGGCGGGGACGCTCATCCCGATACCGCCGGAGGCGATCGACCGCCTGTACGACCGATACCAGAACGTGTACGGACAGGCCGACGACGCCCGCCGCGTCCCCCCGGCCCAGGACGCCCCCGCACAGGAAGAGATCTACGCATGACCCGCAGCCCGCTCGCCACCACCTTCGAGCCCTACGAGGTGTGGTTCCTGACCGGCAGCCAGGACCTGTACGGCGAGGAGACCCTCCGCCAGGTCGCCGAGCAGTCCCGGGCGATCGCCGAGGAGCTCGGCGCCGGTGTGCCGGTCCGGGTCGTCTGGAAGCCCGTCCTCAAGAACCCCGACGCCATCCGACGCCTCGCCCTCGAGGTCAACGCTGCCGAGAACGTCATCGGCGTCATCGCGTGGATGCACACGTTCAGCCCCGCGAAAATGTGGATCGGTGGCCTGGACGCGTTGCAGAAGCCGATGCTGCACCTGCACACGCAGGCGAACGTCGAGCTTCCGTGGGCCGACATCGACTTCGACTTCATGAACCTGAACCAGGCCGCGCACGGCGATCGCGAGTTCGGATACATCCAGACGCGCCTCGGCGTCGCGCGCAAGACGGTGGTCGGCCACGTGTCGAACCCGCAGGTCATCCGGCAGGTCGAGGACTGGCAGCGTGCGGCCGCCGGATGGGCGGCGGTCCGCAGTCTCAAGCTCGCCCGGTTCGGCGACAACATGCGCTACGTCGCCGTCACCGAGGGCGACAAGGTGGAGGCCGAACTGCGGTTCGGCGTGCAGGTCAACACGTGGGGTGTCAACGAGCTGGCCGATGCCGTGGCCGCGGTGGCCGACGCCGACGTCGACGCCCTCGTCGCGGAGTACGAGGAGTTGTACGACGTCGTGGCCGAGCTGCGCGCCGGCGGCGAACGGCACGCCTCGCTGCGCAACGGCGCCGCGATCGAACTGGGCCTGCGCTCCTTCCTCGAGGAGGGCGGCTTCGGGGCGTTCACCACGAGTTTCGAGGACCTCGGCGCGCTGAAGCAGCTACCGGGTCTCGCGGTGCAGCGGCTGATGGCCGACGGCTACGGCTTCGGCGCGGAGGGCGACTGGAAGACCGCGATCCTGGTCCGCGTCGCCAACGTGATGGGTGCCGGTCTTCCCGGCGGCGCGAGCCTCATGGAGGACTACACCTACGATCTGGTACCCGGCTCGGAGCGCATCCTCGGCGCCCACATGCTGGAGGTCTCGCCCTCGCTCACGACGTCGAAGGCACGCCTGGAGATCCACCCGCTGGGCATCGGCGGCAGGGAGGACCCGGTCCGGCTGGTCTTCACGGCGGATCCCGGTCCCGCCCTCGTCGTCGCGATGAGCGACATCCGGGACCGCTTCCGCCTCGTGGCGAACGTCGTCGAGAACGTCGCGGCGCCCGACCTGCCGAGGCTCCCCGTCGGCCGGGCCGTGTGGCGGCCCATGCCCGACTTCGCGACCTCGACCGCGTGCTGGCTCGTCGCCGGCGCCGCCCACCACACCGTGATGACGACGGCCGTGGGCCTCGACGTGTTCCGCGACTTCGCCGAAATCGCGAAGACCGAACTGGTCGTCATCGACGAGAGCACCACCGTTCGAGACTTCCAGCGGGAGCTGCGGTGGAACCAGGCGTACTACCGCCTGAGCCAGGGGCTGTGAGCCGGTGGAGGGCCGCCGGTGTTCCGGCGGCCCTCCACTGACCTCGCTGACCCTGCCCGGAGGGCTACCGCCGCGCGTGCACCGGCAGGACGACGACACCGTCGTCGTCGCTGTGCACCTCGGAGCCGGGGGAGAAGACGCAGTTTCCGAACATCACCGGCACGTCCCGCTCGCCGGCGCCGCTCTTCGCGCTCTTGCGCGGGTTGGCGCCGAGCGCCTTGATGCCGATCGGCAGCGTGGCCAGCGCGGCGACGTCGCGGACCGCGCCGTTGATCACCACCCCCGCCCAGCCGTTCTCCGCCGCGGCCGCCGCGATCAGATCGCCCATCAGGGCGGTGTGCACCGACCCGCCGCCATCCACCACCAACACCCGGCCCGCTCCCGGCTCGGCGACGATCGACCTGACGAGGGCATTGTCTTCGAAGCAGCGCACCGTGACGGCCGGCCCGGCGAAGGCGCGGACGCCGCCGAACTGGCGTAGCTGGGTGTCGCACGAGCCGAGCAGGTCGCCGTAGCGGTCGTAGAGGTCGGCGGTGGGCGTCAGCATGTCGTTTTCTCCCTGGTCGGGGCGGCTCAGCGGAGTTCCCTGTGGACGGTGAGCACGCTCATCCGGTCACCAGCCTTTCCCGAACTCCTCGCCCGACGAAGCGGCCGAGCAGCGGCCAGAGCAGCACCACCAGAACGGTGGCGTAGATGGTCCAGGAGACCCAGCCGCCGATCAGACCGTTCAGCTCGCCGCCGGAGAGCTGCAACGCGCGCCGGCCCTGCAACTCGGCACGGGGACCGAGGATCACCCCGACGATCAGCGGCAGGATCGGCAGCCCGAAGCGCCGCATGCCGAATCCGAGCAGGCCGAGGGTGAGCAGCAGGAACAGGTCGAACGGTTGGGCGTTGACCGCGTACGCGCCCATCGAGGCGAAGAAGAGGATGCCGGCGTAGAGGTACGGCCGCGGAATGCGCAGCAGCCGGGCCCACGCGGGCGCTAGCGGCAGGTTCAGCACCAGCAGCAGCAGGTTGCCCACGAAGAGGCTGGCGATCAGCGTCCAGACCAGGGTGGACTCCCGCTCGAAGAGCAGCGGGCCGGGTTGGATGCCGTACTGCTGGAAGGCGGCCAGCATCACCGCGGCGGTCGCGTTCGTCGGCAGGCCGATCGCCAGCATCGGCACCAGCGTGCCGGCGGCGGAGGCGTTGTTCGCCGCCTCCGGGCCGGCGACGCCCTCGATCGCGCCCCGACCGAACTCCTCCGGGTGCTTCGTCAGCTTCTTCTCCGTGGCGTACGACAGGAAGGTCGGGATCTCCGCGCCGCCGGCGGGCAGCGCCCCGAACGGGAACCCGTACGCGGTGCCGCGCAGCCACGGCTTCCAGGACCTTTTCCAGTCCTGACGCCCCATCCACGGCCGTCCGACCGGGATCACCTCGGCGGCGCGTCGGCGCAGGTGCGCGGCGATCCAGAGCGCCTCGCCGACGGCGAAGATGCCGACCGCCACCACGACCACGTCGATGCCGTCGGCGAGCTGCGGGATGCCCAGGGTGAGCCGCTGCTGGCCGCTGACCGCGTCGATCCCGACGGTGCCGATGACCAGGCCGAGCAGCAGCGAGGCGAAGCCGCGTATCCGGGAGGCGCCGAGCACCGCGGTGACCGCCACGAACGACAGCAGCATCAGTGCGAGGTAGTCCGGCGCGCCGAGGCTGATCGCGAACTGCACCATCGGCGGGGTCACCAGCACCAGCAGCAGGGTGGCGATGGTCCCGGCGACGAACGAGCCGATCGCGGCGGTGGCCAGCGCCTGCGCGGCCCGACCCGCCTTCGCCATCTTGTTGCCCTCGATCGCGGTGACCACCGACGAGGACTCGCCCGGGGTGTTCAGCAGGATCGAGGTGGTGGAACCGCCGTACATGCCGCCGTAGAAGATGCCGGCGAACATGATGAACGCCTGGGTGGGCTCCATGCCGTAGGTGACCGGCAGCAGCAGCGCCACCGTCATCGCCGGGCCGATCCCGGGCAACACGCCGACGGCGGTGCCGATGGTCACCCCGAGCAGCGCGATCAGCAGGTTCATCGGGGTCACCACGTTGGCGAACCCGTCGAGCAGGTTTCCGAGGTTGTCCATCACAGGATTCCTTGCAGCACACCGGCGGGCAGGCTCACGCCGAGCCCGATGGCGAACGTGTAGAAGGTGATCAACGACAGCGCGACGGCGATCAGCAGGTTGCGCACGTGGTGCCGGTTGCCCAACGCGAACGCCGAGCCCCAGAAGAGCAGCGTCCCGCTGATCACCCACCCGAGCGGGTCGATGAGCACCGCGTTGACCAGGAACGCGCCGATCAGCAGCAGCACCGTCCGCCAGTCGATCGGCGTGGTGAGGTCGACGTCCTCGCCGGCCTCCGGCTCGCCGCGGCCGCCACGGGCCACGTCCACCGCGTAGATCGCGGCGACGATCAGCAGCAGCACGCCGAGCAGGATCGGCAGCGGCCTCGGGCCGATCGGGTCCGCGGTGCTGATCGCGTGCCCGGTCCGGATCCCGTCGACGATGACCAGCCCGCCGACCAGGACGAGGAACGCGCACACCCCGTACTGGGCGCGGTCCGGTCGGGCAGCCGGTTCCGCGACGATCTCCGCGACGGGCGCAGCCGGCGGGTCGGTGGCCGGGGCTGTCGCCTCCGGGCCGCTCGGTTGTGCCGGCACCGGGGGTACGACCGCCGGGGTGTCGGCGGCCGACCGGGGCGGCGGGTCGCCGCCCCGGTCCGGTCGGGTCGTCATGCCGCTCACGCCAGCCCGAGCTGCTTGAGCAGGTCCGCCACCGACTTGTCCTGCTCGGTGAGGAAGGCGGCGAACGCCTCGCCGGTGACGAAGGCGTCGGTCCAGCCCCGCTTGGTCAGCTCGGCCTTCCACTCGGCGGACTCGTGCATCCTCGTCAGCGCGTCGATCCAGACCTGCTTGTCGGCGTCGCTGATGCCGGGCGGTGCGACGATGCCCCGCCAGTTCGTGAAGACCAGGTCGATGCCCGCGGACTTCAGCGTCGGCACGTCCTTGAGCGCGTCGATCGGCGCTTCGCTGGTGACCGCGAGGACCCGGAGCTGGCCGGCCTGCACCTGGTCGAGGAACTCGCCGAAGCCGCTCGCGCCGAAGGCCACCTTGCCACCGAGCACGGCCGGCAGCAGCTCGCCGCCGCCGTCGTACGAGATGAAGTTGACCTGGCGGGGGTCGATGCCGACGGTCTT
The DNA here is from genome assembly GCF_044753725.1 of Micromonospora sp. NPDC093243. NCBI lineage: Bacteria > Bacillati > Actinomycetota > Actinomycetes > Micromonosporales > Micromonosporaceae > Micromonospora > Micromonospora sp. NPDC093243. The sequence goes on from NZ_JBIVNT010000006.1 coordinate 248,784, forward strand.
GGCCAGTTGCATCGGCAGCAGGTGGTCCGGGCCGCCGGGGGAGGAGCCGCCGCCGACCGCGATGGCCTTGGGGTTGGCCTTCCAGGCCGTGACCAGGTCACCGATGCTCTGGTACGGCGAGTCCTTCGGCACTACGATGGCGCCGGCCTCCTCGATCATCTTGGCCAGGGCGGTGGTCTGGGTGAGCGTCGCCGACGACTTCGAGGTGTACGACGCGCCGACCACGCCCAGCCCCATCTGCATGGCGAGCTTGCCGTTGCCCTTCTCGTTCACCATCCGCTGGAGGCCGACGGTGCCGCCCGCACCGGGCAGGTTGAAGACCTGCACCCCGCTGGCGATCTTGGCGTCCTCCATCACCTTGGCCGCGGTGCGGGCGGTGGTGTCGTACCCGCCGCCTGGGGTGTTCGGCACCATGATCCGTAGTCCGGTGGCCGGCTCACCGTCGCCGCCGGACCCGCTGCCGTTCTTGTCCGCCGTGGCGCCACAGGCGGCCAGCGCCAACGCCGTGGCGGCGGCCACGCCCATCACCAGCAGGTTTCTCCGAGTTGCCATCATGTTTCTCTTCCGTTTCGAAGGAGTCCGGCGGCAAGATGATGGCCCCCGGGCAGACGCCACGTCTGCCTTGTGTCAGCAGCGGAAATTGAGGTCTTTGTGGTCGCGGTCACGCCTCGCCGTACGTTGGCCGGGCAGCTGCTCGTACTCCAGCTCGCGATCATCGTGGTCGTGCTGGTGGCGGTGGCCGCCGTCTCGCTGGCCCAGTCCGCGGCGACCTTCAACCGCGTGGAGGGGCGGCGGGTGGCCGCCCTCGGCGAGCAGCTCGCCGGCAGCCCGTTGCTACGCGAGCAGCTCAACTCGCCGGCGCCGGCGGAACTCGTCGCGCCGCTGGTGCAGAACGTGCTGACCCAGTCCCGGGTGACCTCGGTGACCGTGGCCGACGCCCGCGGCCGGGTGGTCAGCTCCACCGACCCGACGCTGGTCGGCAGCCCGCTGATGCTGGGCGACGGGGCGGTGGCACGAGGCCGGAGCTGGTCCGGCGAGCTGGCCGTCGGCGACTCCCGGGAGCTGGTCGCCCAGGTGCCGGTGCTCGGCGACCGGGAGTGGAACCTGGGCCAGCAGCTCGGCGTCGTGATGATCGGTGAAGCCTCGCCGAGCTGGTCGGCCCGGCTGGTCGGCGCCTCGTCCTACCTCTTCACCTACCTCGGCATCGCCAGCGTGCTCGGCCTCGTGGGGTCCTGGCTGCTGGCCCGCCGGATCAAACGGCAGACCCTCGGCCTGGAGCCACGGGAGATCGCCGGCCTGGCCGAGCACCGGGAGGCGCTGCTGCACGGCATCGCCGAGGGGGTGATCGCACTCGACCCGCAGCTGCGGATCACCCTGGTCAACGCGGTGGGCCGGCGGCTGCTCGACCTGCCCGAGCACTGCCTCGGCCGGAGCCTCGCCGAACTGGGGATCTCCGGTCGGTTGCGCGACGTGCTGGCCGGCGCCGACAACGACCCAGAGGCCCGCGACGAGGTGGTGGTGCGCGCCGGCCGGGTGCTGGTGATGAACCGGATGACGGTCAGCAAGGACGGCCGCCGGCTGGGTTCGGTGACCACCCTGCGCGACCGCACCGAGCTGGCCCGCCTGGAGCAGGAGATCGGCTCGTTCCGGAGCACCACCGAGCTGCTGCGCGCCCAGACCCACGAGTTCGCCAACCAGCTGCACACCATCTCCGGGCTGATCCAGATCGGTGAGCACGACGAGGTCGTCCGGTACGTCGACGCGCTGAGCCGGCACCGGGCCTCCCTGGACCTCACCGTCACCAGCCGGATCCAGGACACGGCGGTGGCGGCCCTGCTCATGGCGAAGTCGGCGCTGGCCGCCGAGCGCCGCGTGGAGCTGCGGATCTCCGAACGGACCGGCCTGGACCGCCTGGAGCCGGCGGTCGCCGCGGACGTCGCGACGGTGCTGGGAAACCTGGTCGACAACGCCGTCGAGGCGGTGGCCGGCGGCCGGGAGAGCCGGACCCCGCTGCCCGGCGGCCCGGCCGACGTCGGTCAGGAGGGCGGCGACCTCACGGACGGACCGGCCTGGGTGGAGGTCGAGTTGCGTCGGGACGCCTCCTCGGTGGAGATCGTCGTCCGCGACTCCGGTCCCGGGGTGGCCCCGCAACTGGCCCGGGAGGTCTTCACCCACGGATTCACCACCAAGGCGGCCCGGGGCGGCGAACGGGGCATCGGGCTGGCGCTCACCCGGCTGGTCTGTCACCGTCGCGGCGGTGAGGTCGCGGTGACGAACACCGAGGAGGGTGCGATGTTCACGGCCCGGATGTCGGTGACCGGCGCGCTGGAGGCGAGTCGGTGATCGACGTACTGGTGGTCGACGACGACTTCATGGTGGCCCGGATCCACCGTGGCTTCGTCGAACGGATCGACGGCTTCCAGGTGGTGGGCACGGCCAGTACCGGCGAGGAGGCGGTCGCGGCCGTCGACGAACTCCGCCCGGACCTGGTGCTGCTCGACCTCTACCTGCCGGACATGTTCGGCCTGGACGTGGTGACCCGGCTGCGAGCCGCCCGGCACGACTGCGACGTGCTGGTGATCAGCGCGGCCCGCGAGGCCGAGGCGGTGCGGCAGGCGGTTCGCTACGGCGCGGTCAACTACCTGCTCAAGCCGTTCGGCTTCGACGAGCTGCGGACCCGCCTGGAGCAGTACGCCGCGCGGCGCAACTCGCTGCGCGCCACGGTGGTCAGCGACCAGTCCGACGTGGACCGGGTCCTGTCCCGCAGCGGCTCGCACATCGCCAGCTCGGCGCTGCCGCGCGGGCTCAGCGCGGAGACCGCTGAGCTGGTGAAGCGTGCCCTGCAGGGGCACGCCGGCACGTTCTCCGCCGCCGAGTGCGCCAACGCGGTGGGCATCTCCCGGGTCAGCGCCCGGCGATACCTGGAACACTTCGCCGACACCGGCCGGGCACAGGTCGGTCTCCGCTACGGCTCGGCCGGCCGCCCGGAGCGGCGCTACAGCTGGCTCTCCTGACGGCCCCGTCGGGTCGGGCCGCGGCGGCTACCGGGGCCGGAGCAGTCCGGCGACGAGCAGTTCGACCAGGTGCCGTGGGTCGTAGCGGGGGTCGTTGTCGGCGCCGATGCAGAGGTTTCCGACGCCGCGCATGAGTTCGTAGGCGGCGATGCCGGGGCGGGTCTCGCCGGCCTCGGCGGCGGCGTCGAGCAGTTGCGTGCAGACGGGCACGAGGCGGTCGAGGAAGTAGGCGTGCAGGGCGTCGAAGCCGGCGTCGTCGGACCGCAGCACGCCGGCGAGCCCGCGCTTGGTGACCAGGAAGTCGACGAAGAGATCGATCCATCGGGCCAGGGCGGCGTACGGGGTCGCGCTGCTCGCCAGCAGGGCCGGACCGGCCTCGGCGCAGGCCTCGACCTGGTGCCGGTAGACGGCGATGATCAGGTCGGCCCGGGTGGGGAAGTGTCGGTAGATGGTGCCGGTACCGACGCCCGCCTTGGCCGCGATGTCCCGTACCGGCGCTTCCACGCCGGCGGTGACGAAGACCGCGGCGGCCGCGTCGAGCAGGGTCTTCTCGTTGCGTACCGCGTCCGCCCTTCTGCGCTGGGGCGCGCGTTCGGTACCCCCGTCGTCGATCACCGCTCTGTTCCCTCCGCCACTGGGCTTGGCAAACGGAACAACGTTCCGTATCGTTAACGGAGCAAGGTTCCGTTTGGCTCATGATGCCAGACCAGGGGGTCGGCAACCAAGCCACGTGCCCACCGCCACCCCTCAGCGACAGGGAAGGAAACACCCCATGCAGTACCGCACCTTGGGTTGCACCGGTGTGCAGGTCAGTTCGCTCGTGCTCGGCGCGATGAACTTCGGCGACATCGGCCGCACCACCCAGGACGAGGCCACCGCCATCGTCGACGCGGCCCTGGAAGCCGGCATCAACCTCATCGACACCGCCGACATGTACAGCCAGGGCGAGTCGGAGGAGATGGTCGGCAGGGCCATCGCCGGGCGCCGCGACGACATCGTGCTGGCCACGAAGGCCAGCATGCCGATGGGCGACAAGCTCAATCACCAGGGCAGCTCACGCCGCTGGCTGGTCACCGAGTTGGACAACAGCCTGCGTCGCCTCGGTGTCGACCACGTCGATCTCTACCAGATCCACCGGTGGGATCCGCGCACCAGCGACGAGGAGACGCTGTCGGCGCTGACTGACCTTCAGCGCGCCGGGAAGATCCGTTACTTCGGCTCCTCGACTTTTCCGGCCTACCGCATCGTCCAGGCCCAGTGGGCCGCCCGGGACAACCACCTGAGCCGCTACGTCACCGAGCAGCCCAGCTACTCGATTCTGCAGCGCGGCATCGAGGCCCACGTCCTGCCCGTGACGGAGCAGTACGGTCTCGGTGTGCTGGCCTGGAGCCCGCTGGCCTCGGGCTGGCTCTCGGGCGCGATCCGTGCGGGCCGGGACGTCACCACCAACCGCTCGACATTCATGCCGCAGCGCTTCGACACCGCCATCCCCGCCAACCAAGCCCGGCTTGACGCGGTCGAGCAGCTGGCCAAGATCGCCGACGAGGCCGGCCTGACGATGATCCAGCTCGCCCTGGGCTTCGTCACCGCCCACCCGGCGGTGACCAGCGCGATCATCGGCCCTCGCACCCTGGATCACCTGCACTCACAGTTGGCCGCCGCGGACACCGTGCTCTCCGCCGACGTGCTCGACGCGATCGACGCGATCGTCGCGCCCGGCACCGACCTCGCCGCACACGAAAAGTTCGACACTCCGCCCGCCCTGCTCGACGCGGCACTGCGGCGCCGCTGATCGCTCGCGCCCGAAGCCCTCGCGCCGTCGACCGGCACCGGTTCCGCTGACCGGTGCCGGTCGAATGCGCCGCTTTGGCAGTGTTTGACCGCCTATGCTGGCGACCAGTGGTCCGAACGAAGGGCGATGCCGTGAACGGGGCTGAAGCACTGCTGCGGACCTTGGCCGACGGCGGGGTGGAGGTCCTCTTCACCAATCCCGGCACCACCGAGCTGCACCTGGTCGGGGCCCTGGAATCGGTGCCGCGGCTGCGGGGGGTGCTCGCCCTCTTCGAGGGCGTGGTCACCGGCGCCGCCGACGGCTACGCCCGCATCGCCGGAAAACCCGCCGCGACCCTGCTGCACCTCGGTCCGGGGTTCGCGTACGGCCTGACCAACCTGCACAACAGCCGGCGCGCGAACTCGCCGGTGGTGAGCATCGTCGGCGACCATCCGACCTACCACAACGTGTTCGACCCGCCGCTGACCTCCGACATCGCCGCGCTCGGCGGCTGGCTGCGCGGTCCCGTCCGCCGTACCGAGAACGCCGCCGGCGCCGGGACCGACGCCGCCGCGTCGCTGGCGGACGCCGTGGCGCCACCCGGGCAGATCGCGACCGTGATCATGCCGGCGGACGTCTCGTGGGCCGACGGCGGAGTGGTCGGCACACCGGTGGCCCCCAGGCCGACGCCGGCGGTGTCCCAGGAGGTAATCGACCAGGTGGCGCAGGTCATCCGCGGTGGCGAGGCGACCGCCCTGGTCATCGGAGGGCCGGCGCTCCGCGAGGCGGGCCTGTGCGCGGCGAGCCGCATCGCCGCCGCCACCGGCGTCCGGGTGTTCCAGGAGCTTTATTCCAACCGGGTCGAGCACGGGGCGGGCCTGCCCACGTTCCCCCGGCTGGGTTTCTACCCGGAGCAGGTGCTCGAACAACTGGCCGGGGTGCGCCACGTGATCGTCGCGGGCGCCAAGGTCCCCGTCGCGTTCTTCGCCTACCCCGACCAGCCGAGCTGCCTCGTCCCGGAGGGCGCCGAGGCGCACGTCCTCGCCGAGGTCGGCCAGGATGCCGTCGCCGCGCTCGGCCAACTCGCCGACCTGGTGGCCCCCGGCTCGGCGCCCGATTTCGCGGAGCCCCGGCGACCGGCTCTGCCCAGCGGCCCGCTCACCCTGCAGAACTGGGTCGAGGTCGTCGCGGCGCTGCTCCCCGAACGGGCGATCGTCATCGACGAGACGGTCAGCTCCGGTACCGCGCTGGCGGCCGCCACCGCAGGCGCACCGAGGCACGACGTGCTCATGCAGACCGGCGGCGCGATGGGTGACGGCCTGCCGCTGGCCGTCGGCGCCGCCGTCGCCGCGCCCGATCGGCCGGTGGTGGCACTCGAGGCCGATGGCTGTGCCATGTACACGGTCACCGCACTCTGGACCCAGGCGCGCGAGCAGTTGAACATCACCACCGTGATCCTCGACAACCACGCGTACGCCATCCTGCGCCAGGAGTGGGCACACTTCAGCCGCCGGCCCAGCGCCGGTGGCCCGGACACCAACCCGCTGTTCGACCTGGCCGATCCGGCGGTCGACTTCGTCGGGCTGGCGGAGTCGTTCGGCGTGCCCGCCACCCGCGCCACCACCGCCGAGGAACTCGCGGAGCAGTTCAGCGCGGCCCTCGCCGAGTCCGGCCCGCACCTCATCCAGGCCGTGATCCCACCCGCCGCCTGATCTCCCGTCGCGACGACGCTCGTTGACGTACGACCGGGGCGGGGGCTGCGCCCGTCGACGCCGAGGCGCGCACCGACCGGCTGGCCGGCCGGACCGTCTCGGCGTCGACGCGACGTCCTACCACCGGTCGCCGACGGGCTCCCGGTCGGCGACTAGCTGCCGTCCCCCGCCGGGGCCTGCCGGGGAACGGCAGCACCCGGCCGGTAGCTCCGCTCGACGTGGCCCGTCAGGTCCTCGGGATAGAAGTAGACGGGACGAAGCTCGCCGCTCGCGTACCGTTCGGCCTGGTCGTTGAAGTGCGGCGAGTTCGGATGTCCACTCGCGCCACCCGCCGTCACCGCCCAGGCGCGCAGCCTTGGCCCGAATTCCACCACCGCCACGAAGCTGTTGCCGCTGGTGCCGTAGTAGCGCTTCGTTCCCGGGTAGCGCCTCGCTCCGAACGAGGCGAGGGAACCCCACTGCGCGGAGGTGAAGGGCACCGGGAGGCTGGGCTTGGCGTCGTCGAAGGTCTGCGTGATCGCGCCGTCGTTGCGCTGGAAGCGGTTGATCTCGCCCCAGGGCACCTGCCAGCTGCCGAAGTCCTGGGTCAGCCGGTCCGCCGCTGCTTCGAGCGCGGTGAGTCGCTGCGCATCGGTGGCACGCTCGGCCAGGTAGTCCCACATCGACATGCCGGCGTCTCGCGCCGCCTGGGCCAGGGGCGCCCAGAGCGCCTCGCCCCAGAACACCGCCAGCGACGTCGCGGTCGACTCCGCGCTCCAGCGGAAGTCCCAACCGCGCAGCAGCCCGATCGGCTCGGCGAGCGCCGCCTTCTGCTGGTCGCCCTCGGGCAGCTTGTCCCACGCCGCGACCAGTCCCGGCACGAGCCGGGCGAAGGCGGTGAGGTAGGTGTCGAAGGCGGCTTCGATCAGCGTCTGCGGGGTGAAGTCGCGCCGCGCCGTCAGCACCCGGATGGCCTGCGGTCCGCGCGGGTTCTCGCCGGCCTGGTCGAAGTAGCGGGGGTAGTCGGCGGCCCTGGGGCTGTACGGCCCGGCCGCGGTCCACGGCCAGTTGTTCGTGTTGAAGGCCCAGCCGGTCTTCGGGTTCACCGCCTGCGGGAGGCTCCGGAGGGTGTGCAACCCGCGCCAGTCGGTCGCCGGGTCGCTGCCGTCGACGGGCTTGCGGTAGTCGAAGCGGTCATCGCGGACGGGCATGAACTGCGGCATCAGGAAGGCGATCTCGCCCTTCGAGTCCGCGAAGAGGGTGTTGTTGGAGCTGTTGGCCTTGAGGCCTGCCACCTGAAGGTAGTCGGCGTAGTCCCGGGTCTTGGTGCGCAGGAAGCTCTGCTGCAGCGCCTCGAGGGGCTTGTTCATCAACGCGAACGCGATCCACTTGCCGTCGGCCTCGCGCACGATCGGGCCGTGGTGGGTGGCGAAGGTGGTGAAGCTGCGCCGGGCCCGTGCGCCGTCCGCGGAGCGGTAGGACAGGGTGATCGTCTTCGTCGTCACTGGCCGCAGACCGGTGCCGTAGCGGTAGTAGCGGCGACCTCCGGCCCCGGTCACGACGGTCTCGGCGAACTCGTCGACGTTGTCCACGCCGCTCGACGTGTGCATCCAGCCCGTGTGCGCGTTGAAGCCCTGGTAGATGAAGAACTGCCCCCAGGTGGCCGCGCCATAGGCGTTCAGCCCCTCGCGGCTGGTCACGTGCTGCTCCGAGCGGAAGAAGAAGCTGGTGTGCGGGTTGATCAGCAGCAGCGCATGGCCGTCCCGGGTGTTTTTCGGCGCGATCGCCATGCCGTTCGAGCCCTTGGGCTCGCGGAACAGCAGACCGCGCTCCTCCTCGGTCATCTCCACCGGACGCTCGGTGTAGAAGGCTTCGAGCTGCGTGAGCGGCACCCGCTCGATGTCGCCGCCGATGCTGCCCTCGGAGAAGCTCAGCGGCATCCACGGCTCGAAGCGCGTGATCACGCGGGGCCGCACCTCGGGGTGGGTCGCCAGGTAGTAGTTCAACCCGTCGGCCCAGGCCTGCATCAGCTTGCGCAACCAGGCCGGGCTCTTCGCGTAGTCCCGCTTCAGCACCTCGGGGTCGATGAACAGCCGCTGGCGCAGGTCCTGCCAGATCGCGGTCTCGCCCTCGGCCTCGGCGAGGCGGCCGAGGCTGACCAGATAGTTGCGTTCGACCCGGTTGAAGTCGTCCTCGGCCTGGGCGTACATCATGCCGAAGACCGCGTCGGCGTCGGTCTTGCCCACCACGTGCGGGATGCCCCAGTCATCGCGGGTGATCGTCACGTGCGCCGCCTGCCGACGCCAGCGGGCGAGGTCGGGGGCGTGCTGCGCGGGCGCGGCGGACGCGCCGCCGGCCGGCAGTCCCGCCGCCACGGCTCCGGCGGCCAGTCCGGCCGCACCGCCCAGGATGCGGCGCCGGCTCAGCCCTTCGTTCTGCGGGTGGTTCATGGCTTGGTCCACCTTCTCGGGAGGTCGACCGATCGTGCGCGGTGAGCGCGATCGGTGGGGTGGTGGGGCGCGCCCGCGGGGTGCCCGGCAGCGGCCCGGAGTGGATGCTGTGGACGCGGGCTCACCGCGCTGAAGGAGAGGTCCGTCATGGGCAGCTCCTCGAATGCTCGACGCGAGGAGCGTATGTTGTATACGTTGGGGGGAGCAAGGCCTCGATCAATGCCACGTTCGGGCGAGCCGGTGCGGCACAGCCGCATCGCTGCTCGCTCAGAGCCAGCCGCGGTCGCGGGCGAGGCTCAACGCCTCGCCGCGGTTGCGGGTTCCGGTCTTGCCGATGGCTGCCGAGAGGTAGTTCCGCACCGTGCTCGGCGACAGGTGCAACCGGCCGGCGATGTCGGCGATCGTCGCCCCGCCGGTGGACGCGCTCAACACCTCCCGTTCCCGTTCGCTGAGCGGGTTCGGACTGGCACTCAGCGCCTGCGCGGCCAGCAGCGGGTTCACCACGATCTCGCCGGCGAGGACCCGGCGGATCGAGGCGGCGAGTTCCTCGACCGGGTCGTCCTTCACCAGGAACCCCTTCGCGCCGGCCTCCATGGCGCGCCGCAGGTAGCCGGGACGGCCGAACGTCGTCACCACGATGACCGCGCAGTCCGGCAGGGCCTGCGCCACGTCGCCGACGAGATCCAGGCCGCTGCGGCCGGGCAGCTCGATGTCGAGCAGCACCACGTCCGGGCGGGTGTCCCGGGCGGCAGCCAGCACCTCGTCACCGCGCCCGACGCTCGCCACCACCGTCAGGTCCTCCTCGAGGTCGAGCAGGGTGGCGATGGCCGAGCGCAACATCGCCTGGTCCTCGGCGATGAGGATCGTCGTGGGCATCAGCGTCTACCCGACCGAGCCTGCGCGGGTACGGACGCCGTCAGGCGGAACCCGGACGGCGTCGCGGTCGCGGTGAGCTCGCCGCCCAGTTCCTCGACGCGTTCCCGCAGGCCGCGCAGGCCGCTCCCGTCGGTTGCCGCGCGGCCGCGCCCGTCGTCGACGACCTCCACACTCGCGTGCTCCCCGTCGGACGTCACCGTGATGCGGCAGCTGGTGGCCCCGGCGTGCCGCAGCACGTTCGTGGCGCCCTCGCGGACGACCCAACCGAGCAACGCGTCGACCTCGGCGTCGAGTTCGACCGCCGGCGGCGTGACGTCGACCTGGATGTCGGCGGCCGACAGCGCCGTGCTGGCGTTGGCGATCTCCTCGCGCAGGCGCACCGAGCGGTAACCGGTCACGGCCTCGCGCACCTCCGTGAGGGCCTGCCGGCCGATGGTCTCGATGTTCCGCGCGTGCTCGGTGGCCGCCTCGGGATCCCGCCCGAGGAGGCGCCTGATCGCTTCGGCCTTGATCACCACCACCGACAGCGTGTGCCCGAGCAGGTCGTGCAGATCCCGGGAGAACCGTAGCCGCTCCGCGGAGACGGCGACCCGCGCCAACTGCTCCCGGGTACGGGTGAGCTCCCCGACGACGCCCACGAGGTACTGCACCAGGTACGTCCCCACTCCGGCGAAGAACGTCGAGAAACCCAGGAAGAGGGCCACGTCGAGGGAGCCGCTCTCCAGCCCGGCGGCGACGGCACCGCTGATCGTCAGCGAGGCGATCATGCCAAGCGCCCACCGCTGCCGCACGGCGACGGCCGCGGCGATCGCGAGCAGCGGGAAGACGAACTCCCGGTCGGTGCGCCACACCACGAGGTACGCGGTGCACAGGACGGTGACGACCAGCAGGGCGGCCTCCGAGGTGCGTCCGTCGCGCAGGCCCACCCGGAACGGCAGCCACACCGTGAGGGCGTAGGCCGCGCCGAGGAGCAGCAGATGGGCCGTGCGCAGGACCTGCCCGTCGGCCAGCGAATCGACGACCGGTGCGAGCAGGAGCACCGGCGTCCAGATGAGCGCGAACCACGGGCCGGGATGGCGTGCGACCCACGCGAAGGCCGGCTCGGTCCGGACGCAGTCAAGGGTCTCGTCGTGCGTCCTCATCGACGCGTCCACACTCAACGGGACCGCATCCGAGCGTTCGAGGTCGGCGCGAGGCCGAAGATGAGCACTGTTCCCACGGCGATGTGCATGGCCGACAGGCTCGCGAGCGCTGCGCCCGAGGCACCGGAGGAGACCGGCCCGAGCAGGGACAACGCCAAGACCACCCAGGCGGTGATCCGCCAGGCGCGCGGGCCGCGGCGGAACGATCGATCGAGGAACGCCAGCAGCCCCCAGGCCGCGGCGCCCACCAGCAGCGGCACGACGGCGACCGACGCCGGGCCGACCGTCTGCGCCGTCGAGCCGGATCCCACCGTCAGGTCCAGTCCGGCGATCGGCACACTGATCGCCCAGACCGCCAGCGCGACGGCGGACGCGGCGACCAGCGTCACCCCGCCGCGCAGGCTCCGGCCGTGTTCTGCCGCGTGATCGGCGATGCTCGTTGTCTGTGTCATGGCCCTTCGCCTCTTCCTGTCCGGCCGGTGCTCCACCTTCTTGCGTCCCCGACGCTACGGCGGCGGCCGGGGCGCGCGGCAGGCTGAGATGTCACCTGATCCGTAGGACGAATGTCCTTGCACCCGTGGCGGAGCCGCCCGCGCGAACGGCGATCCCGCGCGGGCGCCGGAGTGACGCAGACGGTGCCCGCATCGGGGTCGGGTGCGGCCCAGCGTCGGTCGCCCCGCTCTGGACGCGGCTCGACAGGCGGGGCAGAGGATGGTCAGCGACCGGGTGGAACCCGCCAAACAATTGACGCGGTTGAGGCCCCGCCGCCGGAGGGCGGGCGGGGTAGGCGGGAAGAGCCGGCGGTGCGGCCACCGCTGGGCGGCGGGCGGGTCGGCCGGCGTGGGTGACACCGGGTACGCGAAAAGCGCTCGCCGGCACGCGGACAGGACGCCGCGAGGCGAGCGGTGCTGGCGACCGGATCACCGTGCCGACCCGCTACGGCGGCGCGGTCCTCGAGGTGCCGCTCAGCGGGTCCTCTTCGTCGCTCGTTTGCGAGGCGGCGTCAGGAGGTCGGCTATCGCCGCGATCGCGTCCGGCACCAGGCGGTAGTACGCCCAGACGCCGCGCTTCTCACGCTCGAGCAGGCCCGCTTCGGTGAGGATCCGAAGGTGATGGCTCACGGTCGGCTGGGAGAGATTCAGCGGCGCGGTGAGGTCAGTCACGGACGCTTCGCCCTCCGGAGCGGCCTGGATCAGGCTGAGCAGCCGCAGTCGGGCCGGATCGGCGAATGCCTTCAGCACCCCCGCGAGCCGCTCGGCATCGGCGCGCTTGATCGGCTCGCCGGCCAGCGGCGAAATAGCAGGCATGGCAGTTTTCGCAGTTCCCACGCCTACCATCGTTCCACCAGAACCATCGATAAGCCGGTGGAACCGGAAGCATCACACCGACGGCGATCGTGAGGACGCTGTCCGGGAGTTCCGGGAGGCCGGGGCGAGGTCACCGGCAACCTCGGCAGTCCGCTCAGGTCGCGTTCCGGGAGCCCGGGAGGGGCGCTGCCCCACCGGCGGGGACGGCCGGTGGCGCGGTTACCCTGCGGCGGTGGTGGTCGATGCGGACGGGGAGCGGTTGGCGGAGTCGCTGACCGACCGACTCGATGCGGTCACCTTCACCGACCTGACCACCGACCAGGTGACCGCCCGGCTGATCGACGCGGTGGTCGAGTGGGCGGGAGAGCAGGGCTGGCGGGTCTACCGGCGCGCGCCCAGCGTGCTGCGGCTCCCGCCGCCGATGTCCGCACAGCAGTCGGTGCTCGACGTGGCCTGTGCCCGCCCGGACGGGCCGCCGGTCGTCGTCGAAATCGATCACAGTACGCGCCGTCGCACCTGGGAGAAGCTGCTCGCCGAAGCGGACGCGGGGCGGATCGCGCTCTGGGTGCGCTGGGGGGCCGGCCGGTTGACCGCGCCGCCGGCGCCGATCCAGATGGTGACCTGCGAGGTGAGCAGGCGCTCGGACCCGACCGGACGGGGCTGGGTGCACAGTCGCTCGCCGCGCGCCGACAAGCTGCCGCCGGCGCACTCCGACGTGCCGGTCGGGCCGGTGGCCGCCGTCGAGTTGCCGCTGCCACCGCCAGAGTCGACCGACGCGGGGAGCTAGGCCCCGACGCCGGCGTCAGCGGTATTGGCGATGCGTCTCGGGCCGGCGGTGCGGCAGACTGGCCCGCATGGTCGCGTCCGTGCGCAGCGTCGCCGAACTGACCGACGCGATGCGTGCCGGCTCCAGGGTGAAGTTTCTGTTCTTCTGGGGCCACCAGCCGCAGCGCGACGGCAGCATCGGGGCTGGTTGCCTGAGCCAGTGGTGGCCGGCGCCGTTCAGCGTCGACGGGCTGGAATTCGCGACCGCCGAGCATTACATGATGTGGCGCAAAGCCATCCTGTTCGGCGACGAGGCGACAGCCGCCAGGATCCTGACGGTGGTGCACCCGCACGCGGCGAAGACGCTCGGCCGGCAGATCACGGGTTTCGACGAGCAGGTGTGGGAGCAGCACCGCTACGACATCGTGGTGGCGGGCAACCTGGCGAAGTTCGGCCAGCACCGGGAGCTACGCGGGTATCTGTTCGACACCGGTGAGCGGGTGCTCGTGGAGGCCAGCCCGCTCGACCGGGTGTGGGGCATCGGTCTGGCCGTCGACCACCCGGACGCCGTCGATCCCGCACGGTGGCGCGGGTTGAACCTGCTCGGCTTCGCGCTCATGCAGACCCACGCGATGCTGCGTGCAGAGGCAGCCTCCGGTGGGTAAGTCGCCGGACCTCGTCGCCGCCGAGTACGCCCTGGGCAGCGCCGATGTCGAGCGGGTGCCGTGGTACGCGGCGGATTGGCTCGCGGACGGGCACGACGGGCCGACGCTGCGGGAGCTGGCCGGTCTCGACGGCACCAACCCGCCGCTGATCGGCGAGTTGCTGCCCGCGGCGCTCGCCGAGGTCGGCGTACCCGTTCCCAGCGCGGCCGAGGCCTCCGACGCGTGGTTTTCCGCGTTGGCGCAACGACTGCTCGACGGTGCGGTCGATGAGCGGACCGTCAGCGAGCAGACGTCGGCGTTCGTGTCGTGGCACCTGGACCTGGAGGAGGTCTGGCGCAGCCCGTTCACGGACCTGCACGCGCTGGCCGACGAGTGGGATCAGGGCTGGGGGCGCGGCAATAAGGAGCTCGCGGCGACGGTGCGTCGGCTGTGCCGTGATCACCTTCTCCGTCCTCCGACTGCGCCGAGGCTCGACCCCGCCGGCTGACTCCGTTCGAGCGACGTGTTTTACGGCTGGATACGCAGGGCATCTTTCCGCTGGTCGCGTCAGCGCCGACGACCTGACCGGCGGTGCGTCGGACGGGTCGCCGGGTTCCGTCCCTTCGAGTCGCCCGGGAGGCAACCGATGCCAGCAGGGTCCAGCCCCAAGCGGGAGCGGCAGTACGAGCACATCAAGGCGAGTGCGAAGAAGCGCGGCGTCTCCACCGACCGGGCCGAGGAGATCGCCGCCCGGACCGTCAACAAGGAGCGGGCCCGCTCCGGCGAGTCCCGTACCGCGAGCCGCTCCTCCCTCAACGACGTCTCGTCCGGGCATCGCGGTGGCAAGCGTTCGCACAGCGGCGCCCAGGGACGTACCAAGGAGCAGCTCTACAACGAGGCGAAGAAGCGCGGCATCAAGGGCCGCTCATCCATGTCCAAGGCAGAGTTGGAGAAGGCCCTGTCCCGCTGAACGCCTCCCGGCCGTTCCCTCGGCCCGCCCCGGGCGAGGCCGACCGGCGATGCTGGCGGGTGGGCCGGGCGCCCACCCACCAGCACCGGTCAGAAGTCGTCGTCGAAGCTGACCGTGCCGGTCACGCCGACCTGGTACGCCGACACCCGCCGTTCGAAGAAGTTGGACAGCTCCTGCACGTCCTGCAGCTCCATGAAGGCGAACGGGTTCTTCGCCCCGAAGATCGGGGCGATGTCGAGCTGCGCGAGCCGCCGGTCGGCCACGTGCTGGAGGTATTCCCGCATGTCGGGCAGGGAGAGCCCGGAGACGCCCTGTTCGAGGAGGTCCTCGGCGAACTGGACCTCGCACTCGACCGCCTCGGTGAGCATCTCGCGCACCTGCTGACGCAGTTCGTCGTCGAACAGGTCGGGCTCCTGCTGGCGTACCGTGTCGACGACGTCGAACGCGAACGCCATGTGCATCGACTCGTCGCGGAACACCCAGTTGGTGCCGGAGGCGAGCCCGTGCAGGAGACCGCGGGAGCGCAGGAAGTAGACGTACGCGAACGCGCCGTAGAAGAACAGCCCCTCGATGCAGGCGGCGAAGCAGATCAGGTTGAGCAGGAACGCCCGTCGGTCCTCGCGGGTCCTCAGCTCCCGCAGTTCGAAGATCGAGTCGATCCAGCGGAAGCAGAACTCGGCCTTGCGACGGATCGAGGGAATGTTCTCGATCGCGTCGAACGCGGCGAAGCGTTCCTTTTCGTCCGGCACGTAGGTGTCGAGCAGGTTCAGGTAGAACTGGACGTGCACGGCCTCCTCGAAGAGTTGGCGGGACAGGTAGAGCCGTCCCTCCGGGGAGTTGACGTGCTGGTAGAGGTTGAGCACCAGGTTGTTGGCGACGATGGTGTCGCCGGTGGCGAAGAACGCCACGAGACGGCTGACCAGGTGCCGCTCGGCGGGCGAGAGCCGGTCCAGGTCGGCGAGGTCGGAGTGCAGATCGACCTCCTCCACCGTCCAGGTGTTCTTGATCGCGTCGCGGAACCGGTCGAAGAAGTGCGGATAGCGCATCGGCCGCAGGGTCAGATCCATCCCCGGGTCGAGCAACATGGCGGTCTTCGCGGTGCTGGTCATCGCAGTGCCTTACTGTCGTTGCGGCTGGGGGAGCGGGTCACTGGCAGGCGTCGCATGATTCGGGGTTCTCCAGGGAACAGGCGAGGGCCTCCTCGTCGGTGACCACCACCGGGCGACTGATCGCGACGGTGGCCTGCTGGATCCGGGTGGCCGGCCGGGAACGCAGGTAGTACGTGGTCTTCAGCCCGGACTTCCACGCGTACAGGTACATCGAGGAGAGCTTCCCGATGCTCGGCGCGCTCATGAACAGGTTCAGCGACTGGCTCTGGTCGATGAAGGGGGAACGGGCGGCGGCGAGGTCGATCAGGGCCCGCTGCGGCAGCTCCCACGCGGTCCGGAACAGCTCGCGTACCTCGGCCGGCAGCGCCTCGATGCCCTGGACCGACCCCTCCGCCCGCCTGATCTCGGTCCGGATCTCCTCGGTCCACATCCCGAGGTCCTTCAGCTGCCGGACCAGCGCCGTGTTGATCTGCAGGAACTCGCCGGACAGCGTCTCCCGCTTGAACAGGTTGGACACCTGCGGCTCGATGCACTCGTAGCAGCCGGCGATGGAGGCGATGGTGGCGGTCGGCGCGATCGCGACAAGCAGCGAGTTGCGCAGCCCGTGCGTCGCGACGCGTTCCTTGACGGCGGCCCAGCGCTCGGCCTGCGCCGGGGTGATCCCCCACAGGTCGGGCTGGAGCTGGCCCCGGGCGGCCCGGGTCTGCTGGTACGCCGGATGCGGACCGAACTGTTCGGCCAGGCCGGCGGAGGTCTCCAGGGCGGTCAGGTAGATCTCCTCCGAGATCCGGGTGGAGAGCTCCCTGGCCGCTTCGGAGTCGAACGGCAGCCTGAGCGCGAAGAAGGCGTCCTGCAGGCCCATCAGGCCGAGCCCGACCGGTCGCCAGCGCGGGTTGCTCGCCGCCGCCTCGACGCTCGGGTAGTAGTTGATGTCGATCACCCGGTCGAGGAAGACCACAGCGGTCCGTACGGTCTCGCGCAGCCGCGCCCAGTCGATGCCGTCGCCGGCCAGGTGGGCCGCGAGGTTCACCGAACCGAGGTTGCAGACCGCGGTCTCGCCGTCGCTGGAGACCTCGACGATCTCGGTGCAGAGGTTGGACAGGTGCACCACGTTGCCCGGCTCGGCGGTCTGGTTGCACAACCGGTTCGACGGGTCCTTGAACGTCATCCACCCGTTACCGGTCTGGGCCAGCGTGCGCATCATCCGCCCGTACAGGTCCCGGGCCTTGACCTGGCGCACGAACCGGCCGGCGGCCTCGGCGGACCGGTACGCGGCGTCGAACTCGTCGCCCCACAGGTCGGGCAGTTCGGGCACCTCGGCCGGGTCGAACAGCGACCACATCTCGTCGGCCTCGACCCGGCGCATGAACTCGTCCGGGATCCAGTTCGCCAGGTTCAGGTTGTGCGTACGCCGGGCGTCCTCACCGGTGTTGTCGCGCAGTTCGAGGAACTCCTCGACGTCCGGGTGCCACGGCTCCAGGTAGACACAGGCCGCCCCCTTGCGCCGGCCGCCCTGGTTGACCGCGGCCACGCTCGCGTCCAGCGTGCGCAGCCACGGCACGATGCCGTTGGAGAGCCCGTTCGTGCCCCGGATCAGCGCACCCCGGGAACGGACCCGCGACCAGGCGATCCCGA
Source organism: Micromonospora sp. NPDC093243 (assembly GCF_044753725.1). NCBI lineage: Bacteria > Bacillati > Actinomycetota > Actinomycetes > Micromonosporales > Micromonosporaceae > Micromonospora > Micromonospora sp. NPDC093243. Next base: position 266,158 of record NZ_JBIVNT010000006.1, read on the forward strand.
TCCCGCCGGCGAACTTCGACAGCTTCGCCACCTGCGCGTACCGGTCGTAGATGGAGTCGAGCTCGTCGCGGGGCGAGTCGACCAGGAAACAGGACGACATCTGTGTGTGCGCGGTGCCGGAGTTGAACAGCGTCGGGGAACTCGGCAGGTACGCCAGCGACGACATCAGCCGGTAGAACCCGATCGCCTCGGCAGGGGTGCGCGACAGCCCGCAGGCGACCCGCAGCAGCCAGTACTGCGGCGTCTCCACCACCAACCGGCTGGTGGGGTGGCGCAGCAGGTAGCGGTCGTGGACCGTACGCAACCCGAAGTACTCGAACCGCAGGTCGGCCGCGGGGTCGATCGCGTCGTCGAGCTTGCGGGCGTTGAGCGACACGAACTGTGCCGTCTGGTCACCGATCAGCCCGTGCTCGTGACCGAGCTGGATCGCCTGGCTGAACGAGGCGATGCCCTGCCCCCGTACCTCCTTGTCGACGTAGCCGGCCAGCAGCCGGGCCGCGAGCCGGGAGTACTGGGGTTCCTCGCCGATCATCTCGGCCGCGGTCTGGATCGAGAGCCGGTCCAGCTCGGCCGTCGTCGCCCCGTCGTAGAGGCCACTGATCGTCCGCGTGGCCACTCGCAACGGGTCGACGTCGGTCAGGTCGTCCGCCCACCGCTCCACGGCACGGACGATCTTGTTCACGTCGACCGGTTCGAGCGCGCCGTTGCGCTTGCGCACCTGCATGGGGGTACGCCGCTGCCCCGGCACGGTCAGCTCGTGCTCCGCCGCCGGGTCGCCCGCCACCAACTGTGTGACCGTCACCTGTCGCTCCTCGTGCTCGCATCCGACGAGGTCCGGAGCACACGCGCAGGCAGGCGGAGACGCACGCGAGGGCGTACGTCGCAGCCGTCGACCGTCCCGCGCGGCCTCGGACCGCCGCGCACGGTTCACCGGCGCGGCGCGACTGGCAGGTCTTCGGACTCGCGGGCACGGCCGCGAAGAGAATCGCGACCTCCTACTGACCGTCGCTTCCCGGGCGGTCGGCTGATGCCGGTTGTCGCCCAGTGCTGTGTGACGGCGTTCGTTCCCACTCACCGCTGCGGGGCAGTCCCGGACTTCCACCGGGTTCCCTCTTGCCTCAGCCGGGTTGGATGCCCGGCTGAACCAGTTGCGTCACGGACTATATATGGGGGAGGCGGGAAGCGCGCACACCAGATGTCGTGTCGGCGTGTTGCTGGGGACACAGTCGGGGGAGGCGAGAGAGACGCTGTCGCGGGCGTCGCCCCCGACGGCGTGAGGCATGGTGTCGACGCGTCGCGGCGTGACACTGCTATGAAGGTGCGGGCCGCCGCGACCGGGGGGAGACCCGGTGTCTCGCTGCGCTTTGTAGGTTCCCTACAAAGCACGCTGTCAGTCTCCGCAACTTTCGACATGGCGCTGCCCGCCGGTAGCCGGAAGGGTGAAACCGTGTCGGCGGCTGCCGTGTCGCGCCGCGCGCGTTGTCGGTCTATCGGAAGGCTCGGTCGAGTGTTCAGTCGTGTCGCCATCGTCAATCGTGGTGAGGCCGCCATGCGGCTCATTCACGCCGTGCGGGACATCGCCGCGGAGACCGGGGCACGGATCGAGACCGTCGCCCTGCACACCGACGTCGACCGGGCCGCCACGTTCGTGCGCGAGGCCGACATCGCCTACGACCTCGGTCCCGCGTCCGCGCGCCCGTACCTCGACCTGAGGGTGCTGGAGCAAGCGCTGGTGGAGACCGGGGCCGACGCCGCGTGGGTCGGCTGGGGCTTCGTCGCGGAGGACCCGGCGTTCGCGGAGCTGTGCGAGAAGATCGGTGTCACCTTCGTCGGGCCGAGCGCGGAGGCCATGCGCCAGCTGGGCGACAAGATCGGCGCGAAGCTGCTCGCCGAGGAGGTCGGCGTGCCGGTCGCGCCGTGGAGCCGCGGCGCGGTCGAGACCCTGGACGCCGCCCTGGCGGCGGCGGCCGAGATCGGTTACCCGCTGATGCTGAAGGCGACCGCGGGCGGCGGCGGGCGTGGCATCCGCGTGGTCACGAACGAGTCTGAACTGGCCGACGCCTACCTGCGCACCAGCCAGGAGGCCGCGCGGGCGTTCGGCAGCGGCATCGTGTTCCTGGAGCGCCTGGTCACCGGCGCCCGGCACGTCGAGGTCCAGGTGATCGCCGACGGCGAGGGCACCGCATGGGCGCTCGGCGTGCGCGACTGCTCGGTGCAGCGACGCAACCAGAAGGTCATCGAGGAGTCGGCGTCGCCGGTGCTCAGTGCCGGGCAGGCGGCCGAGCTGAAGGCGTCGGCGGAACGGCTCGCCGTCGCTGTCGGTTACCGCGGCGCGGCGACCGTCGAGTTCCTCTACCGCCCCGCCGACGAGCTGTTCGCGTTCCTCGAGGTCAACACCCGCCTGCAGGTCGAGCACCCGATCACCGAGACCACCACCGGGTTCGACCTGGTCAAGGCGCAGCTGCTGGTGGCCTCCGGTGGCCGCCTCGAAGGCGAGCCGCCGGTCGAGCGCGGGCACGCCATCGAGGCCCGGCTGAACGCCGAGGACCCCGACCGCGACTTCGCGCCCTCCCCGGGTCGCATCGCGCGACTGGACCTGCCGGCGGGCCCGGGCATCCGGGTGGACACCGGCGTCAGCGAGGGCGACACCATCCCGGCGGACTTCGACTCGATGATCGCCAAGATCATCGCGTACGGCCGCGACCGCGACGAGGCGCTCGGCCGGCTGCGCCGGGCGATGAAGAACACCACGGTGATCATCGAGGGTGGCGCGACGAACAAGAGCTTCGTGCTCGACCTGCTCGACCAGCCCGAGGTGATCGACGCCAGCGCGGACACCGGCTGGATCGACCGCGTCCGGGGCGAGGGCAGGCTCGTCGCGCACCGGCACTCCGCGGTCGCGCTCGCGGCGGCCGCCATCGAGGCGTACGAGGAGGAGGAGCGCGTCGAGCGGCAGCGTCTGCTGTCCACGGCGTCCGGCGGACGCCCGCAGGTGCAACACGCCAGCGGCCGACCGCTCGACCTCAAGCTGCGCGGCATCACCTACCGCATGCGCGTGGCGCGGGTCGGCGCGCACCGCTTCCGGGTCGGCATCGAGGCGGGCGACGCCGTGCGCACCGCCGACGTCGAGCTCGACCGCTTCGACCGGCACACCGGCCAGATCGTCGTCAACGGCGTGCGGTACCGCCTGCTCACCGGCACGCACGGGCCGACCCACCTGGTGGAGGTGGACGGCGTGACGCACCGGGTCAGCCGGGACGAGGGCGGCGTCCTGCGCTCGCCGATGCCCGCGCTGGTCGTCGCCACGCCGCTGGAGGTCGGCGCCGAGGTCGAGGCGGGCGCCCCGGTGCTGGTGCTGGAAGCGATGAAGATGGAGACGGTGCTGCGGGCGCCGTTCAAGGCGCGGCTCAAGGAGTGCGCTGTCTCGGTGGGCAGCCAGGTGGAGGCGGGCGCGCCGCTGCTGCGGCTGGAGCCGCTCGCCGGCGAGGCCGCCGAGGCCGCCAGCAGCCCGGCCGCCGTCTCCGTCGAACTGGACCTGCCCGCCGTACCCGAGCAGATCCCGGTGCTGCAGCGCAGCCGCCGCGGTCAGGAGGACCTGCGCGGCCTGCTGCTCGGTTTCGACGTCGATCCGCACGACGAGCGTCGGGTGCTCGACGACTACCTCGCCGCGCGGCGGGCGGCCACTGAGGACGGCCACCGACCGCTGGCCGCGGAACTCGAACTCGTCGACGTGTTCGCCGATCTCACCGAGCTCAGCCGCAACCGGCCGACCGGTGAGGAGAGCGGCGCCCACGTGCACAGCGCCCGCGAGTACTTCCACACCTACCTGCAGAGCCTCGACGTGGAGCGGGCCGGGCTGCCGGCCGCCTTCCAGGCCAAGCTCGCCAAGGCGCTCGGGCACTACGGTGTCACCGACCTGGAGCGCTCGGGAGAACTCGAAGCCGCCGTGTTCCGGATCTTCCTTGCCCAGCAGCGCGCGTCCGCCGACGCGACGGTCATCGCGACGCTGCTGCGCGCCTGGCTGGGGGAGACCCCGCCGGACGACACGCTGCGCGAGCCGGCCGGTCTCGCGCTGGAGCGGCTGGTGGCCGCGACCCAGGTCCGCTTCCCCGCGGTCGCCGACCTCGCCCGTGGGGTGGTGTTCGCCTGGTTCGCCCAGCCGTTGCTGCGCCGCAACCGTGCCCGCGTCTACGCAGAGGTCCGCGGGCACCTGCGCCACCTGGACGCGCATCCGGACGCGCCGGACCGCGCCGAGCGCATCGCGCAGATGGTACGCAGCACCGAGCCGCTGGTGCGGCTGCTCGGCCAGCGGCTGGTCCGCGACCACCTCGACAACGCGGTCATGCTGGAGGTGCTGACCCGCCGGTACTACGGCAACAAGGCGCTCACCAGCGTCCACACGCGCCCGGTCGCGGGGTGCACCTTCGTCGTCGCCGAACGCGCGGACTCGAGCGTGATGTCCGCCGCGGTGAGCTTCGACGCGCTGGGCAGCGCGCTGCGCGGGCTCGCCGAGCTGGCCGGCGGCGCGGACGACGTCGACGCCGACATCTACCTCGGCTGGGAGAACCAGCCGGAGGACTTCGACGCGATGGCGGACGCGCTGCTCGAGGTCATCGCCGCGCACCCGCTGCCGCCCCAGGTCCGCCGGCTCACCACCACCGTCGCGGGTCGCGGCGGAGCGGTGATGCACCACCACTTCACCTTCCGGCCGTCGGGCGCGGGGATGAGCGAGGACCGGCTGATCCGCGGCCTGCACCCCTACATCGCGCAGCGGATGCAGCTGGAGCGGCTGCACAAGTTCGACCTCACGCGGCTGCCGTCCTCCGACGAGGAGGTCTACCTCTTCCAGTGCGTGGCGCGGGAGAACCGGTCGGACGAGCGTCTCGTCGCGTTCGCGCAGGTGCGTGACCTGACCGAGCTGCGGGAGCAGGACGGTCGGCTGGTCGCGCTGCCGACCACCGAGGACGCCATCGCCGCCTGCCTCGACTCGATCCGCCGCGCCCAGTCGCGGCGGCCGTCGAAGACGCGCTTCAACACCAACCGCATCGTGATCTACGTCTGGCCGCCGAGCGAGCTGACCCCGGAGGAGATGCAGATGATCGCCGGGCGGGTACGCCCGACGACGGCGGGCGCCGGGCTGGAGGAGATCCTGTTCATCGCCCGCCAGCGCGACCGCCGGACCGGCGAGTTGACGAAGATCGCGCTGCGGATCTCCTTCGACGCCGCGGGCGGCGCCGAGCTGATGACCATCGGCGCCCCGCCGGTGGAACCGGTCGAGCCGCTCGACGACTACCGGCTGAAGGTGCTGCGGGCCAGCAGCCGCAACACGGTGTACCCGTACGAGCTGACCGGCCGGCTCGGTGACTTCGTCGAGCACGACCTCGACGACGACCACGCGCTGGTGCCGGTGGACCGGCCGAGGGGTCGCAACAGCGCCGCGATCGTCGCCGGGGTGCTCACCACGCCGACCGAGCGGCATCCGCAGGGTGTCACCCGGGTCGTGCTGCTGGGTGACCCGACGAAGTCGCTGGGCGCCCTGTCGGAGCCGGAGTGCCGGCGGGTGATCGCCGCGCTGGACCTGGCGGAGCGGATGCGGGTGCCGCTGGAGTGGTGGGCGTTGTCGGCCGGGGCCAGGATCTCGATGACCTCGGGCACGGAGAACATGGACTGGGTGGCCGCGGCGCTCAAGCGGATCGTCGAGTTCACCCAGGCCGGCGGTGAGATCAACATCGTCGTCGCGGGCATCAACGTCGGGGCCCAGCCGTACTGGAACGCCGAGGCGACGATGCTCATGCACACCAAGGGCATCCTGGTGATGACGCCGGACTCGGCGATGGTGCTCACCGGTAAGCAGTCGCTCGACTTCTCCGGTGGCGTCTCGGCGGAGGACAACTTCGGCATCGGCGGCTACGACCGGGTGATGGGGCCGAACGGGCAGGCGCAGTACTGGGCGCCGAACCTGACCGCCGCGCGGGACGTGATGATGTCGCACTACGACCACACGTACGTCGCGCCCGGCGAGGACGCGCCACGGCGGGCGATCACCACCGACCCCGTCGACCGCGACATCTCCGCGTTCCCGCACGACGTGCCCGGCAGCGTGTTCAGCACGGTCGGGGAGATCTTCTCCGCCGAGGCCAACCCGGACCGCAAGAAGCCGTTCGACATCCGAACGGTGATGCGCGCCCTCTCCGATCAGGACCACCCGGTGCTGGAACGCTGGGCGGGCATGGCCGACGCGGAGACCGCGGTGGTGCAGGACATCCACCTCGGCGGTATCCCGGTGAGCCTGGTCGGCATCGAGTCGCGGTCGGTGCCGCGGCGCGGCTTCCCGCCCACCGACGGCCCGGACACCTACACGGCGGGCACGCTCTTCCCGCGCTCGTCGAAGAAGGCCGCGCGGGCGATCAACGCGGCCAGCGGCAACCGGCCGCTGGTGGTGCTGGCGAACCTGTCGGGCTTCGACGGCTCGCCGGAGTCGATGCGCAAGCTGCAGTTGGAGTACGGCGCCGAGATCGGCCGGGCGATCGTGAACTTCCGCGGGCCCATCGTCTTCTGCGTGATCTCGCGCTACCACGGCGGAGCGTTCGTGGTGTTCTCGAAGGCGCTGAACCCGAACATGACAGTGCTCGCCTTGGAGGGCTCGTTCGCCTCGGTGCTCGGCGGCGCGCCGGCCGCCGCGGTGGTGTTCGCCGGCGACGTCAACGCCCGTACCGCGGCCGACCCGCGGGTGCGCGACCTGGAGGCGCGCGCCGCGGCCGCGACCGGCACCGAGCGCGCCGCGTTGACCGCGGAACTCGACGAGCTGCGCTCGTCGGTACGCGCGGAGAAGCTCGGCGAGGTGGCCACGGAGTTCGATCGCGTGCACAACATCCAGCGCGCCGTCGAGGTCGGCTCCGTGGACGCGGTGATCCGGGCCGCGGAACTGCGGCCACGGATCATCGAGGCCATCGAGTCCCGCCTGCGCACCCCGGCCCAACCGTGAGGACCTCGCCCGCGACGGTGCAAGCCAGCCCGCTCGTACGTCAGGCGCGGGCGAGGGCGTGACGTCGTCGGGTCAGCGTGCTCCGGGCCCGACGTCCTGGCGGCGGCTCTGCCGCCGCCAGGCGCGGGCGCGGTGGGGCACGGCGTGAGGCGTCGCCGGCGGCGTCCAGGCCGGTTGCGCCGCGCCCCGGGTGCGCTGAGTCAGTACGACGCAGGCCAGCACCGCCAGCGCCGCCCCGATCGCCGCGGGGCTGACGGTCTCTGCGAGCAGTAGTACGGACCAGAGCAGGGTGAGTACCGGCTGTGCGAGCTGGATCTGGCCGACCTGTGCGATGCCGCCCCGGGCCAGCCCCGCGTACCAGGCGAAGAAGCCCAGGAACATGGAGATCGCGGTGAGGTAGCCGAACGCCGACCAGGCGGCGGCGCCGGCGGCCGGCGGGTGGGCTGCCGCGGCGACGAGCGTGACGAGCAGGGTGACGGGCAGCGAGAGCAGCAGTGCCCAACAGATCGTCCGGGCGCCGCCCATCTCCCGGGCGAGCGCGCCGCCCTCGGCGTATCCCAGGCCGCACAACAGGACCGCCGCGAGCAGGAACAGGTCGGCGGCCGCCAGTGCGCCGTGCACCGCCCCACTGGTGACCAGGAAGGCGAGCACCGCCACCAGCCCGCCGACGCTGGCGATCCAGAACAGTGGTGGCGGGCGCTCGCCGGCCCGCAGTACGGCGAATACGGCGGTCAAGGCGGGCAGCACGGTGATGACGACCGCGCCGTGCGCGGAGGTCTGGGTGGTCAGCGCCAGCGAGGTGAAGAGCGGGAAGCCGACGACGACGCCCAGGGCGACGATCGACAGCCGCCGCCACTGGGTCCGGGTGGGTCGTGGCGCGCCGCTGAGTCCCAGGTAGACCCAGGCCAGTAACGCCGCACCGACGGCCCGGCCGAAGGCCACGAACCACGGGTCGAGTTCCTGCACGGCGACGCGGGTGGCCGGCAGCGACATGCTGAAGGCGAGCACACCGAGTGCGCCGAGGGTCAGGCCGACGGCCCGATCGGCCGTTACCGTCATGGCGCCAGTAGCGCTACTCTCGTCCCTCATGGAAAACGGTAACGCAGTGGCCCGCGTTATCCAAGATCTGCGCAGGCTCGTGGCCGTCGCGGAGCCCGGAAGCCGGCTGCCCTCGGTGCGCGAGTTGACCGCCCGGCACCAGGCCTCGCCGGTGACCGTCGCCGAGGCGGTCCGGCAGATGGTGGCGCAGGGGCTGATCGAGACGCGATCGGGGAAGGGCACCTTCGTGGCCGCGCTCCCGGACGAGCGACGCGCCCCGGACCTGTCCTGGCAGACGGTGGCGCTCGGCGCCCGCAGGCCGGGCGAGGACGAGATGCAGGCGTTGCTCGCGGTGGCGCCGTCGGGAGCGATCCCGCTGTCCGGCGGCTACCTGGATGCGGATCTACAGCCGGCTGCGGCGCTCGGTGCCGCGCTCGCCCGCGCTGCCCGTCAGCCCGCCGCCTGGCAGCGTGGGCCGGCCGAGGGGCGTGCGGACCTGCGCGCCTGGTTCGCCCGTGAGACCGGCGCCGGACTGCGCGCCGACGAGATGGTGATCTGCCCGGGCGGGCAGGCCGCGCTGTCGTCCGCGTTGCGCGCGCTCGCCGTACCCGGCGACACCCTGCTCGTCGAGTCCCCGACCTACCTGGGGGCGATGGCCGCTGCCCGGGCGGCCGGGCTGCGGGTGGTGCCGGTGCCCGCCGACGCCGACGGCGTCCTCCCTGACCAACTCGCTGCCGCGTTCGCGCGCACCGGCGCGCGACTGCTCTACTGCCAACCGCTCTACGCCAATCCGAGCGGTGCGACGTTGGCCGCTCACCGCCGAGCCCAGGTCGCCGGAGCCGTACGCGACGCCGGAGCGTTCCTGATCGAGGACGACTACGCCCGGGACCTCACCATCGACGGTGAAGCCCCGCCACCGCTGGCCGCCGACGATCCGGACGGGCACGTCGTCTACCTGCGTTCGCTGACCAAGTCCGCCGCCCCTGGCCTGCGGGTCGCCGCGATCGGCGCCCGCGGCCCAGCCGGTGCCCGGCTGCGCTCGGCGAGACTGCTCGACGACTTCTTCGTCGCCGGCCCGCTGCAGCAGGCCACGCTGGAGATCGTCACCGCTCCGGCCTGGACGAGGCACCGCCGGGCCCTGCGCACTGCGCTGCGGACGCGGCGCGAGGCGCTGCTGACCGCGCTACGCCGCCACCTGCCGGGACTCGTCCCGGCGACGATCCCCCGGGGTGGCCTGCACCTGTGGGTCCGCCTGCCCGACGGCGCCGACGACGTCGCGCTGGCCGCCGCGGCCGCCGCCGAAGGCGTCATCGTCTTCCCCGGCCGCCCATGGCACGCCGCCGAGCCCCCGGCACAGCACCTGCGCCTCACCTACGCCGCGGCCCCACCCGAGCTGATGGACGAGGCCGTCCGCCGCCTCACCCGCGCCCTCGGACAGCGAACGCCCTGACCCTCTGCTCCGGCTGCTCGACCTCGCCGTCTCCTGATGTCGGGCCTCGTCGCTGCTCAGCGGGACACGGCGAGGCTCGGTGCGGCGGACGGCGACTGGCCGGAGTCGGCCGCGGTGGTGGTGGGGCTGTTCGGGGTGATCCGGAGCCACACCGCCGTGCCGGGCGCGATGCCGAGGGCGAGGAACTCGTTGCGCGTGAGGGTGACGGCGACGTCCTGGGCGGCCGCGGTGGTGACGTCGACCCGGATCTCGAAGCCGATGCGGGTGACACGGGTGACCCGGGCGGAGACGTCGGTCGGATCCGGGTCGCCGGTGCGGATCTGGAGGTCGTGCGGGCGCACCAGCTGGTCGCCGAGTTGCGTCACCGGGCCGAGGAAGCGCATGACGAACTCGTTTGCCGGGTTGTCGTACAGCTCGTCGGGTGACCCGATCTGCTCCACCCGGCCCTCGTTGATCACCACGATCTCGTCGGCGACCTCCAGCGCCTCCTCCTGGTCGTGGGTGACGAAGACGGTGGTTACCTGCACCTCGTCGTGCAGCCGACGCAGCCAGTCACGCAGCTCCTTGCGAACCTTGGCGTCCAGGGCGCCGAACGGCTCGTCGAGCAGCAGCACCGTCGGCTCGACGGCCAGCGCGCGGGCCAGGGCCATGCGTTGACGCTGGCCGCCGGAGAGCTGCGACGGCAGCCGGTCGGCGAACTGCTCCAGGTGCACCAGCGCGAGCAGTTCGTCGACGCGCCGACGGATCTCGTCCTTGCCGCGTTTGCGGATCTCCAGTCCGAAGGCGACGTTGCGCCGCACCGAGAGGTGCTTGAACGCCGCGTAGTGCTGGAACACGAAGCCGACGTTGCGCTTCTGGGGTGCGAGGTTGGTGGCGTCGATGCCGTCGATTTCGACCCGTCCGGTGTCCGCCCGCTCCAGCCCGGCGATGATGCGCAGCAGGGTGGACTTCCCGCCGCCGGACGGGCCGAGCAACGCGGTGAGCTGACCCGCCGGGATGCTCACCGACACGTCGTCGAGCGCGACGAACCCGCCGAACCGCTTGCCGACACTAGCGATCTCGATACTCAACGGTCTTCCTTCGGCCTGATGGCGGATACGACGACGATGGCGGCCACCGCGACGAGGGCGAGGAGGAAGGCGGTGGCGTACGCGCCGCCCTTGTCGAAGTTCAGGTACTTCTCCTCGACCACGAGCGTGGCGGTGCGGGTCTGACCCAGCACGTTGCCGGACACGACCTTGACCGCGCCGAACTCGCCCAACGACCGGGCGAGGCTCAGCACGACCCCGTAGATCACGCCCCACTTGATCGAGGGCAGGGTGATCCGGCGGAAGGTCTGCACGGCGTTGGCGCCGAGGCTGCGGGCGGCCTGCTCCTGCTCGTCGCCGACCTCCTGCAGAACCGGCACGACTTCCCGGATGACCAGTGGCAGCGCCACGAACACCGTGGCCATCACCATGCCCGGCACAGCGAAGATGATCTGCAGCCCGGCCGCCTCGAGCGAGGGCCCGAACCAGCCGTTGCGACCGCCGTAGACCAGCGCGAGGGCGAGGCCGACGACGATGGGGGAGACCGACAGCGGCATGTCGAGCAGCGCGTTGAGCAGCCGCTTGCCCGGGAACTCGTAGCGGACGAGCAGGATCGACACGCCGACGCCGAAGACCGTGTTGATCACGACGGCGACGAGCGCGATGACCACGGTGAGCCGCAGCGCGTGGACCACATCGGGGTCGGTGAGGATCGCGTTCAGGTCGGTGAACCCGGCCGCGAACGCGTTGCGCCCGACGAGGTAGAGCGGCCACGCGACGAGGAGGAACAGATAGGCGGTGACCACCAGGCGCAGCAGGTGACGGCCAGGGCCGCGCCGGCCGGCCCGGATGGTGAGGGAACGGTCAGCCACGGCGCACCACCCTGCGCTGGATGACGTCGAGCACGACGATGACGGCGAGCGAGATGGCGAGCAGTACGACGGCGACCGCCGCCGCCCCGTCCGGGTTGTCGTTCTCGATGCTGCTCAGGATGCGCACCGACGCCACCTCGGTACGCATGGGCAGGTTGCCGGAGAGCAGGACCAGTGAGCCGTACTCGCTGACTCCGCGGGCGAAGGAGAGCGCGGCGCCCGCCGCGACGGCCGGGGTGAGGCTCGGCAGGATGATCCGCCGGAAGGTGGTGAGCCGGCTCGCGCCCAGCGAGGCCGCCGCCTCCTCCACCTCCGGGTCGAGCTCGGCCAGCACCGGCTGCACGGTGCGCACGATGAACGGCAGCGTCACGAACAGGAAGGCGAGGAACACGGCGACGCGGGTGTTGGCGATGTCGATCCCGATCGGGCTGCCCGGGCCGTACAACGACAGCAGCACCAGGCCGGCCACGATCGTCGGCAGCGCGAACGGGATGTCGATGAGGATCTCCAGCAGCCGCTTGCCGAAGAACCGGTCGCGTACCAGAACCCAGGCGATCAGCGTGCCCATCACGACGTTGACCAGCGTCACGAGGAACGCGGTGCCGACGGTGAGGCGGATCGCGGCCGCGGTCTGCTCGTTGGTCACCGTCTCCCAGAACGAGCTCCAGCCGCCCTGCGACGCGGTCACGACCACGGCGGCCAGCGGGATGAGCACCAGCAGGCTGAACCACAGCATCGCCACTCCGAGCCCCAGGCCGGAGACCCGGCTCAGCGGCAGGCCGGCCCGGGCCGGCCGGCGGGTGTCCGCCGGCCGGCCCGGAGCGAGTGCCGTCGAGCTCACTTCGCCTTCCCGGAGGCCGCGATGACCCTGGTGACGATGCCGTCCTTCTCGTCGAAGAACTTCTTGGACAGATCGGACCAGCTGCCGAAGTCCTTCTCCACAGTGAGGAGCTTCCGCGGCGCCGGGAACGGGTTGTTGGGATCGATCGCGCCCTTGACTCCGGTGGTCTCGACGCCGTCGATGATCGGGCGGAAGCCGGTCAGCGCGAACTGGCGCTGGCCCTGCGGGCCCAGGACGAAGTCGAGCCACTCCTTCGCCTTCGGGTTCGCGTTCTTCAGGACCGCGCCCGGATTCTCGATCAGGATGGTCGTCGCGGGCAGCACCCAGTCGAGTTCCTCACCGTTCTGACGGGCGAGGATCGTCTCGTTCTCGTAGGCGAGCAGGACGTCGCCGGTGCCACCGAGGAAGGCTGTCGTGGCGTCGCGGCCGCTGTTGGGCAGCGCCACCACGTTCGCGAAGAGCTTGGTCAGGAACTCCTCGCCCTGTGCGTCGCTGCCGCCGTTGGCGGTGATGTGCCCCCAGGCCGCGAGCGCGTTCCAACGGGCGGCGCCGGACGAGCCGGGGTTCGGCGTGACGATCCCGATGCCCGGCTTGATCAGGTCGTCCCAGCTCTGGATGTTCTTCGGGTTCCCCTTGCGTACGGCCAGCACGACGACCGACGACGAGACGATGCCCTTGTTGGGGCCGTCGTCCCAGCTCTGCTCGACCAGACCGGCGTCGACCAGCCGGGTCACGTCACTCGTGACGGAGAAGTGGACGTAGTCGGCCTTGAGGCCGGAGACCACCGCCCGGCTCTGGTCACCCGAGGCGCCGTACGAGGTCTGGAACCTGACCCCCTTGCCGGCGTCGGTCTTGTTCCACTGCGCGGCGATCGCCTTGTTCGCCGCCTCGGGCACCGCGTAGCCGACGATGCTCAGCGTCGTCGCGTCGCCCGCCGACGCCCCACCCCCGCAGGCCGACAGTGCCAGCCCGGCCACGAGCGCGAGAGCGACGGTCGCCCTACCTCTGTGCTTCATGGGGAACCCAACCTCCTTTGGCGCGTCTCCGCGCAGAACGAAATTGCCAACGACGACGGCTGCTCGTGGCTGGCCCCGAGCAGGTCGGCGAGAGTGACGTTGTCGACGATGTCCGCGACGGACCGGTGCACCGCGCCCCAGAACTCACCCAGTCCCGCGGCGACACCCTGGTAGCTGGCGGCGTCCACGGAGAGACCCCGGACCGTGGTGATCGCCCCGTTGGTGGCGCGCAGCACGTCGCCCACCGTGACCTCCGCCGGTCCACGGATGAGGCAGTAGCCACCGTCGGCGCCCCGAAGGCTGTGCAGCAGGCCGGCGCGGCGCAGGTCGAGCAGGATGTTCCGCAGGAATGGGGGAGGGATGTCCTGGCTGGCGGCGAGCGTCGCCGCCTTCACGATCTCCGGGTGCCGCGCCGCCACCGCGAGCATCGCCCGCATGGCGTAGTCGGTCCGCGCCGAGACGTACAGGGCCCGCCCCCCGTTCTCGATGTATCCTACCTGACATGTAGGAATAGTGGCCTAGGCGTGTCGACCCGTCAATAGCGGTTCGGAGGAGCCGGCCACGTCCGCGCGGCCACCCCGGCCACGATGTCGCCGGTGATGCTGCCGGCGTCGCCGGTGGCCCGGGTCATGGTGCGGACATGAGTGGCCGGGCGTCGCGTGGGTACCTGACCGTCATGGATCTGGAAGCGGAGAAGTGGCAGACGCTGGCCGAGCGCCATCAACAGTGCTCCGACGACCCCCGTCGGTGCCGCGACTGCCAGGCCTACTGGCCCTGCGCCTACCGCCTGCGCGCCGACCGCGAGCTGTGCGACACGGCGTTGCGCTAGCGGCACCTGCTTGAGGCGGAGAAACCTGGGGTACCAGGAACGTATGTCGAGTGTCGGGCAACTCGTCGGAGACCGTTACCGCCTCACCGGTCGAATCGCCGGCGGCGGGATGGGCGACGTGTGGCGAGCCGTCGACGAGACGCTGAAGCGGCCGGTGGCCGTCAAGATGCTGCACCCCCGGCTGGTCAGCGACGTCGGCTTCAGTGAACGGTTCCGCCGGGAGGCCCGGGCGATGGCGTCGTTGCGCCACCCGGGTATCGCGGAGATCTACGACTACGGCGAGACGTCCGGGCCCGAGGCCCCGCGTCTCGCCTACATCGTGATGGAGCTGGTTCAGGGCCAGCCGCTGTCGCAGCGGATCGCCGAGGCCGGCCGACTCGACACGGCCGAGACGATGTCGGTTGCGGCGCAGACCGCCCGCGCCCTGCAGGCCGCGCACGACGTCGGCATGGTCCACCGTGACGTCAAGCCCAGCAATCTGATCATCGAACCCGACGGGCACGTCGTGCTGGTCGACTTCGGCGTGGCCGTGCTGCCCGAGGCGGCGAGCCTGACCGGCGCGAACCAGGTCGTCGGCACCGCCCTCTACATGGCACCCGAGCAGGTGTCCAGGAACGAGACCACCCCCGCGATCGACATCTACGCCCTGGGTGCCGTTGTCTACCAGTGCCTCACCGGCCGGCCCCCGTACCAGGGGGACAACCCGCTGGCCGTCGCCCTGCGTCACCTCGAAGACGACCCGCCGCCGCTGCCCGACGACGTTCCGGCCGAGGCTCGCGACCTGGTGGCCACCGCCATGGCGAAAGAGCCCACCGATCGGTATCCGACGGCGGCGGCGATGGCCGCCGCGGCGCAGGCCCTCGTGGGCTCGTCCGACCCGCAGGTCACCGCCCCGCTCGCGGCAGCGCCAGGGCGGCCGGCGGCGGAACAGGCCGACCTGCGACCGGCCGGCGTCGCCTCGGCCGGTGGGGCTCCGGCCGGTGGCGCCCCGGCCGGTGGCGCCCGTCGAGGGCGGACGGTGGCCATGGTGCTCCTCGGATCGCTGGCCGCGCTGGTCGCCGTCCTGGCGTTCGCTGATCCGACGGGATTGATGCCCGGACCCGGTGGGCGGCCGACGGAGTCCCCGTCGACGACACCGGCCAGCGGGAAACCCAGCCCGGGGGCCGGTGGCGCCGAGCCGGCGGTGAGCAGGTCAGCCGATGGGCCGGGTCAGGCGCCCGGGTCGACCGCTCGTACGCCCGACGATCGGGCATCCGCCACCCCCTCGCAGCGACCCGAGCCCTCCGGTGGCAGCACCGGCGGCGGCGCGCCGAGTCCCACCGGATCGGCGGGCAACAGCCAGGAACCGACCGCGTCGCCGACGAACAGCGCGACGGTCGGACCAACGTCGACGGTGGCGTCGACGGTCGGCGCGCGTGGCGGGCGTCCGGGCCAGCCGGCGGTGGAGCAGACGCCCCGATGAGCCCGATCGGGTGGGCTCCATTCCCGCGGCCGATCCACCCGCAGGTACGGCGGTCGCCGGATCGTCAGCGGGCGTGTCGCGCCCCGGCGAGGTCGGTTACTTCTCGTGCCGCCGCTTCCAGTGCCGCCCTCGTGTATCCCGGTGTCGGGCCCGGTTCGGGTCGGGCCGACGAGTCGCGCCTCAGCGCATCGACCGCGTGACCGTAACAACCGAGGCGCACGGTGTCGCCGTCGAGCACGCGGATCAGGTCGCGGGGCCCCTCGCACGGCTCGTCATGCCCGGACGCCGGGGCGCATTGGCAGCGCTGCTCCTGCCAGGCCTCGATGTCCCTGGCGGTGGGGGCCGCCGCCTGCTGCGCCTCCCGGCTCCCGGCGAGGTCGAGCACGAACTGCGGGCCGTCGTCGCCCACCGCGAGGTCGCGTCCACCCACCCGCTGACACAGCAGCCAGGTCACGTCGTCCGTGCCGTGGAAGTTCGGGTCCAGCCGCCGCTCGGCAGCCCGGCCCGGGACCAGCGCATGGGTCGCGAACCAGACGTGCGGCCGTACCGCGACCGTGTGGCGATCCTTTCCGCCGGCGGCCGACGTCACGCTGACGCTGCCGCCGAAGGTGTAGTCGACATCGCTCCACTCGGCGGTCCGTTGCAACGTCACCGGAGGATCGCCGACGCGGCGGGCGCGTAGCTCGTCCAGCAGGTCTGCCAGGTCTCGGTGGAACGTGGCCGTGACCGCGTTTGCGTAGATCCACACCGTGGGCCTCCCGGGCTCCGTCACACCGCCGGACAACGACCATTGTCCAACTCCCCGCCACCGCTAAGCGGTGACAGGGCTGGGGTCGAGGTCGACGACCCGGTCGGCCCAGCGGCTCATCAGGGCCTGGTCGTGGGTGATGACCAGGACCCCCGCGTGCTGGGCGCGCTGGTAGTCGGCGATGACCGCGGCGACGTGGGCCTGCGTGGACGCGTCGAGCATCGCCGTGGCCTCGTCACAGAGCAGGTAGTCGGGCCGGTGGACGAGGGCCCGGGCGAGGCACGTTGCAGTTGCCGTCGGAGACCGCGTGCGGCCGGCGGGGGAGCAGATCCGAGGTGAGGCCCACGAGTTCGGCGAGTTCGGCGACCCGCTCGCGGACCGCCGGCTCGGCTGCTCGGGTGGCGCGTAGCGGTTCGGCGATCAGGTCGGCCAGGCTCACGTCGTGGCCGCTGCGGCGCGGGCGCGACGCGCGGTCCACGCACCGACCACCAGGTCCAGGGCGAGAAAGCCCAGCAGTGTCACCCCGAACAGCGGCAACGCCCATCCCACGGCGAAGACCACCGGCACGCCCAGCGCGATGCCCCAGCCCGGCAGGCGCTGCCAGGCGCCTCGGACGGGCGCGGTACCCACCGGGGCCCGCCGGTCGGTGCGGGTAGGCCGCCGCTGCCACCACATCCGGTAACCCCAGACGACCACGCAGAGCAGCCCGACCGCGAGGGCGGCGAGCAGGATCTGGTTGACCGGCCCGAACAACAGCCCCATGTGTGCCTGGACGCCCAGGCTGCTGAGCTGCGCCAGCAGTGGCCAGGACGCGAAATCGCTACGAGCGGTCACGCTGGCGGTGCCCGGGTCGACGGCCACCCGGTCCTTGCGCACCGGCCACGAGTTGTCGACCTGGGTGACCGCCCAGGCCGACTGCGCGTCGGCGGGGGGCGTGATCTCGACCGGGCCGTGCAGTCCGGCGCCCCGGGCGATCGCGAGGACCGAGTCGGTGAGTGCGGGGTCGACCGGGGTCGGGTCGCTCGCGGCGGTCGTGCCGCCACCGTGGTGGCCGGTCCCGCCCCCTGGCCCGGCAGCGCCCGGCAGGGCGGTGGACAGCTCCGGGCTCCGCGAGTTCAACGCGTCCAGGCCCGCGCCGAAGTTCTCACCCGCGTAGCGGGACCAGGTCAGCCCCGTCGCCGCCAGGAACAGCAGACCGACCGCCAACCACAACCCGGTCGCCGCGTGCCAGCCGCGCGTGCGGCGCACCCCGGGACGGGCGGTCAGGTCAGGACGGACGAGCCGGCGCAGCCGGCCGACCCCCGAACCCTGCCGACGCCACCAGAGAACGACCCCACCGAGGACCAGAACCCAGAGCCAACTGGCGGCGATCTCCGAGTAGTGGCGGCCCACCACGCCGAGGTGCAGGTTGCGGTGCAGGTCGTCCAGCCAGGTCGTCACCGGCGTCGACCCGAACCAGGTGGTCAGCGTTCCCTTCACCTGGCCGGTGTAGGGGTCCACGAAGACCGTGTGCTGGTCCTCGCCCAGCCCCGGCACGTCGAAGACGACCCGCGTGGTCGTACCCCCCTCGCCGGGTGCCACGGTTGCCAGCGTCCCCTGCGGGTGGCTGGCCCGCGCGGCGGCCACCTGCTCGGCCAGGGGACGCGCCGGCCCAGCGACCTCGTCGACCCGCAACTGCTCGCCGTAGATCACCCGGTCCAGCTGCGGGGTGACGGTGTAGGCCAGCCCGGTCAGCGCCGCGACCACCAGGAACGGGGCGACCAGGATTCCGGCGTAGAAGTGGATGCGCAGCAGCAGCCCGGACCAGCTCCGGCTGTCGGCAGCCGGGGCCGGGGGCCGGGAAGCCGGTGCCGAGCGTCTGTCTGTCGTGGTGGTCATGCGGACCGTCCGATCTCCTCCGGGACAGGGCGTCGACAGCGGTAGTCGGACGGTGTCGTCGATCAGTTCCCGCTCGTTCGCCTGCGCTGTCCGGAAATGACCGTTCGGGGGAGACCGGGAACTAGTTCGTGGTCCCGTCCGACTGACACACGATGGCCGGACCCGCCGGCCTCCCCATGATCCGAAGAACGAGGACGAGCGCCATGAATCGGTCCCTGCTCGCGCGCCTGGCCGCCATCGCCGCCTGCGCGGCGGCCCTCACTGTCGCGGTCGCCAGTCCGGCGTCCGCGCACGTCACGGTCAACCCGGGCACCGCCACGCAGGGCGGCTGGATGAAAGTCTCGTTCCGCGTCCCCAACGAGAAGGACAGTGCGGACACGACGAAGGTCGAGGTGAACCTTCCGACCGTCACCCCGATCGCCTCGGTGTCGCTCAGGCCGGTGGCCGGCTGGACGGCCACCACCGAGACGACGAAACTGACCACGCCGATCAAGAACCACGACGGCGAGATCACCGAAGCGGTCAGCAGGATCACCTGGACCGCCAGCTTCGGCGCCGTGATCAAGCCGAAGCAGTTCCAGGAGTTCGAGGTGTCCCTCGGGCCACTGCCGGAGGCCGACCAACTGGTGTTCAAGGCGTTGCAGACGTACTCCGACGGCGACATCGTCCGCTGGATCGACGAGCCCACCCCGGGCCAGGAGCCGGAGCATCCCGCACCGGTGCTCAAGCTCACCGCCGCCGACACCGAGCCCGCCGCCGGCTCGGCCCAGCCGGTCCCCGCCGCGGCGACGTCAGCCGAGGACAGCGGCGACAGCGGCACCGGGAGCGTCTACGGGATCGTCGGTATCCTGCTCGGCCTCGCCGGGCTCGTCGCCGGTCTGCTCGCCTACCGGCGCGCGGCACAGGCCCGCTGAGCCTCGTCGATGCCGGCCGGCCGCAGCGGCCGGCCGGCATCCGATCATCCGCGTCGGCCGGGACGGTCGTCCCGGCCGCGCCTTGTGCGCTGCCGGTCACGACGGCGCGATGCTCAGCCGGCCCGCCCCCGCGGCGACGCCTGGCCGGCGTTCAGGGCCACCACGAGGTCCTCCCGGGCCCGGGCGACCCGGGAGCGGATCGTGCCGACCGGACAGCCGCACACCTCCGCGGCCTCGGCGTACGAGAGACCGGTGATCTGCGTGGCGACGAATGCCTCCCGCCGATCGGCGTCGATGGTCAGCAGAACACCCTCGAGCGCGACCATTCCGTCGAACCCGCCGCCGGTGTCCGCCAGGTCATGCCGCTCGGACAACGGCACGGTCCGCGGGCGGGAGGTGGCGGCCCGGATCTGGTCGACCACCACGCGCCGGGCGATGCCGAGAAGCCACGTCCGTGCCGACGCGCGCGCGGCGAACGTCGGCAGCGACCGCAGCGCCCGCAGGTACGTCTCCTGAGTCAGGTCGTCAGCCTCGCCCGGGCTCGCCAGGTGACCGACGAAGCGCCACACCTGGTGCTGGGTCGCCTGGATGAACCGGGTGGCCGCCTCCCGGTCGCCTCGACCCGCGGCGAGCGCCCACGCCGTCACCGCGGCATCGTCGTCCGTGGTGTCGCCACGGGCTCGCCTCAGCTGACCGGACGCCAGGACGCCGCTACCCACCGGCGCCGCCGGCCTGCGTCGCAATGATCGCTCGCATGCAGCAGTAGTCGGACCGGAGAGCGGAAAAGTTCCGAGCTCCGCCGAGAAGTCCGATAGAGGGTCTTCGCTCTCCGGACGACCCGGCCAGCCTCACAGTCAGCGCAGTCCCGCGAACAGGTCGTCCTCGGGTAGCGGCGCGCCCGTGCTGTCGCGGACCCGGACGAAGGTCTCCATGCCCATCAGCTCGGTGAACCGCTCCCTGCCGAGTTGCAGGAAGAAGATGTTCTCGGTCTGACTGGCGTGCGTGGCCAACGCGTCGAACTTCTGCGCGCCGTAGCTGGTGGTGTCCACCCAGGTGGTGATCTCGTCGTCGGGCAGGCCCAGTTGCGGTTCCGCCTCCACCGCCGCCGCGTCCGGCTCGGCCCACTCGACGCCGAGCTCCTTCATGACCCGCCCGAACTCGGCGAACGCGGTACGCGGCACCGTGGTCCAGTACACCTTCGCGGGGATGCCCGTCTTTTCGACAGCCGCCATGGTGATCCGGTGGGCCTGGATGTGGTCCGGGTGCCCGTAGAAGCCGTTCTCGTCATAGGTCACGACGACGTCCGGTCGGTACTGCCGGATCAGCTCGGCCAGCCGGTCGGCCGCCTCCGCCACCGGCGTGTTCCAGAACGCGTCGGGCAGGTCGTTGGTCGGCCAGCCCATCATCCCGGAGTCGGCGTAGCCGAGCGTCTCCAGGTGGGTGACCTTCAACGCCGCGCAGCTGGCTTCCAGCTCGCTCTGGCGCATCGCCACCACGGCGGCCGGGTCGTGCCCCGGGTCGCCCGGCTTGACCCCGCCGGGGCCGTCGCCACAACGACCGTCGGTGCAAGTCACCAGCACCGTCGTGATCCCCTCGGCCGCGTAGCGGGCAAGGACGCCACCCGTGCTCGTCGCCTCGTCGTCGGGGTGGGCGTGCACCGCCATCAGGGTCAGAGATCGCTCAGCCATGCCATCACCCTACGAGGGTCGTCGTGGCGGCGATGGCTCGAGGCCGGGGAGCGTGTCATCCTGGTTTGCCCACTTCCCTCGGGGTGGCTAGTTGTGAAATCGTTGCCACATGCGCCTGACGGACCGCGTGTACGTGCACCACGACACCTGCAACGTCTACCTGATCATCAGCGGGTCGGACGCCATCGCCATCGACTTCGGCTCGGGCGCCGTCCTTGATCATCTCGCCGACTACGGGGTCGAGCGGATCACCGACGTACTCATGACGCACCACCACCGGGACCAGGGCCAGGGCCTGGCTCGCGCGGCGGGCGCCGGGGCGCGCATCTGGGTGCCGTCGTCGGAGCGTGACCTCTTCGCCAAGGTCGGCACGCACTGGCAGACGCGGACCATCGACAACAATTACGACCTGCGGCAGGACCGCTTTTCGCTGCTGGAGGACGTGCCGGTGCACGGCGTGGTGCCGGAGTACCGGCCCGTCCGGTTCGGCGGCGTCACCCTCGTGGCCCTGCCCACGCCCGGCCACACGTTGGGCTCGGTCAGCTACCTGGCGGAGCTGGACGGGCGGCGGATGGCGTTCACCGGCGACCTGCTGCACGGGCCCGGCACGGTCTGGTCGGTGTCGGCGCTGCAGTGGAGTTACAGCGGCCTGGAAGGCGCAGCCGCCTCGGTGCTGTCGCTGGACCTGCTCGCCGACCGCGACCCCGAGCTGATCCTGCCCTCGCACGGCCGTCCGATCACCGATCCGTTGCCCGCGCTCGCGGAGACCCGACGCAACCTGCAGGCGCTGGTGGACTTCCGGCGCGACGAGCCCTGGGACCTGACCGCCCGGCTTCGGCAGCCGTACGAGGAGATTTCCCCGCACCTGCTGCGCAACCGCACGTCCTTCGCGACCAGCTACGCGCTGCTGTCCGAGTCGGGCGCGGCGCTGCTGATCGACTACGGCTTCGACATGATCGCCGGCTTGCCCACCGGCAGCGACCGGTCGTCGCGCCGGCCCTGGCTCGCGTCGCTCGACGCCCTGAAGCGCTCGTACGGCATAGATCGGATCGAGGTGGCCGTGCCCACCCACTACCACGACGACCACGTGGCCGGGTTCGACCTGTTACACGAGGTGGAGGGCACCCACATCTGGGCGGCGGACTCGATCGCGCCGATCCTGCGCGACCCGTTCCGGTACGACCTGCCCTGCCTCTGGTACGACCCGCTGCCGGTCGACCGGGTGGTGCCCACCGGCGTTCCCGTGCGCTGGCACGAGTACGAGCTGACCATGTGGCCACTACCAGGCCACACCCTGTACGCCGTGGCGATCGCGTTCCAGGTCGACGGCAACGCCGTCGTGGCCACCGGCGACCAGCAGGACGGCGGCTGGGTGGACGGGGAGCGTACCGAGGTGCTCAATTTCCAGTACCACAACCGCTTCCGTATTGACGACTTCGTCGACTCGGCGCTGCTGTACCGCCGGCTGGCGCCAGATCTCATGATCAGCGGACACTGGGCGCCCCGCCGGGTGGACGATGCCTACCTGGACATGCTGCTCAGCAAGGGTGAGGAGCTCGCCCGGCTGCACCGGGCGTTGCTGCCGCTCGACGAGGTCGACTTCGGCGCGGAGGGCTTCGGCGCGCGGATCCTGCCGTACCGCTCGACGGTGACCGGTGGGGAGCCGGTGCAGCTGGAGGTGGAGGTCCGCAACCCGTTCCGGCGCCGGTGCGGGTTGCGGGTCGACCTGGCGGTGCCGGCCGGCTGGCAGGTGTCGCCCGGGCAGCGCGCGGTCGAGGTCGACGCGCTGGGCGAAGCCTGCGTACGGTTCGACGTCCTGCCTCCGCCCGGCACAACGCAGCGCAGGGCCCGGGTGGCGGCGAACCTGACCGCCGGCGATCGGAACTTCGGTCAGCAGGCCGAGGCGCTGGTGGACGTCCGATGAGCGCCGAAGTCGCCGTGGTGGAGGCGCCCGGACAACTGGAGATCCGTACCCCGCACTACACCGCCCGGATCGACCGCCGGCGGCTGCTGGCCGACGTCACGGCGGCGGACGGCGAGTCCTGGGGACGACTGCGACTGCTCTCCTCCGTGCACGCGCTGGACGGACCGGACGAGACGGTCCGGGTCGAGGCGATCGCGCACGAGCGCCACGACGATCTGGTGCGACTGACCATCACCTGCACCAGTACCCGCTGGTCCGGGCGCACCCAGGTCGTGGAGTTCCACCCCAACCAGATCACCTTCGCCGCGACCGTGCACGGCCACGGCCGGATCACCACCGTGCACCTGCTCGGCGGCGCGCGCCTGCCGCAGGGGATGCTGCCCAGCGGCGCCGCCCACCACACCGTCTTCTCGCCCAACCCCGACCACCCGTGGCGCATCGCCAGACCGGCGGCCGAGCCGGCGGTGATCAGCGCGAACGGAGAGGGCGGCGAACCCGGGGTGGGCCGCTGGCTGTTCACGCCGGCGCCGACGTGCTTCGGCCTGTCCCGCCAGCCCGTCGACGACGAACGGCACCTGCCCGCGGGGCCCTGGCTGATGGTCGGGCTGGCGGCAGGGCGGCGCACCTTCGTGGAGTTCGGTTACGACCCGACCCCGGGCGGGTTCAGCCTGCGTTGTGAGTACCAGGGCCACACCATGGTCGACGGCACGTTCACTACCCCGACGGTGCTGCTGCTCTTCGGGGCGGCGGATCCGTACGAGGGGCTGAGCCGGTACCGGGCGGAACTCGTCGCGCGTGGCCTGGCGGCGCCGGCCACGCCGCGGCCGCTGGCCGAGCACTGGCGCCAGCCGATCTTCTGCGGTTGGGGCGCGCAGTGCGCGCTGGCCGGCGAGAACGGCTCACGCGCGCCCGACCTGTCCCGCCAGGAGCTGTACGACAATCTCCTCGACACACTGGCCCGTAACGGAGTCGTACCGGGCACGATCGTGATCGACGACAAGTGGCAGGCGCAGTACGCGACCTGCCGGTCCGACCCGCTGAAGTGGCCTGACCTGGCCGGCTTCATCGCGGCGCGGCACGCCGCGGGACAACGGGTGCTGCTCTGGTGGAAGGCGTGGGACCCGGAAGGCGCTCCCGACGACGCGTGCGTGCGCGATCCCGACGGGATTCCGGTGGCGCTCGACCCGGAGAGCCCGCTCGGCCGGTCGATCATCCAGGACGCCGTCCGCCACATGCTCCACCCCGACGGGCTCAACGCCGACGGGCTCAAGATTGATTTCACCGGGCGCACACCGTCCGGTACGGCCCTGCGCCACGCCGGCCCGTCGTGGGGCTTCGACCTGTTGCACGAACTCCTCGGGGTCGCCTACCGGACCGCCAAGCAGGTCAAGCCGGACTCGCTGATCGTCACGCACACCCCGGATCCGGGTTTCCTCGACGTCACCGACATGATCCGGCTCAACGACGTGCTGCACCTCGACCATCCGGTGGGGCGGACACCGCCGGCGGGCGATCCCGGGTCCGCGGTCGTGGCGCAGATGACCTACCGGGCCCGGGTGGTGCAGGCTGCCTGCCCGGAGCTGCCGATCGACACCGACGGCTGGTGCCTGCCCGGCCAGGCCGACCTGGTGGCGTACGCCGGCGCCGCGCCGACCTTGGGCGTGCCGGCGCTGTACTACGCGGATCGGATGGATCTGGACCCTGACCTGCTCACCCCGGCGACGTGGTCGGCGATCGCGGCTGCCTGGGCGGCCTATCGCGAGACGCACGGCCTGGTCCCGCCGCATAGAATTCCGTCTCATGGCGCGGATACCTGAAGACGGTGGCGGCGGATCTCCACGGGAGGCCGGACCCCGTCAGCGCAAGCGCCAGCGTCAGCGCCCAACGATCCAGGACCTGGCGCGGGCCGCGGGCATCTCGCCGTCCACCGCCTCGCGCGCCCTGAGCGGCAACGGCTACGTCGCCGCCGAGGTGCGCGCCCGGGTTCTCGCGGTCGCCGAGCAGATCGGCTACGTCCCCGACGGCAACGCCCGAGCGTTGCGCAACCGCACCAGTCGGGCGGTGGGGGTGTTGATCTCCGACATCCGCAACCCGTTCTACGCCAACCTCGCGGCCGGCATCGAAGAGCAACTGCGCGCGGCCGGCTATCACGTGATCGTGGTCAACAACGACGGCCAGGCGGAGGCCGAGGTCGAGGGCGCGCGGACCTTCCTGGCGGTACGGGTGTCGGCGGCGATCGTCACGCCGGTGTCCGGGCAGGCAGTGCGGATGTTGATGGACGACGGGGTCGCGGTCGTGCAGGCGGACCGGATGGTGGACGGGCTGACCTCCGACGGTGTCCTGGTCGACAACGTCCAGGGGGCGCAGGAGATCACCAGTCACCTGGTCGACCTCGGGCACACCAACATCGCGCTGCTCATCGACGAGACCGATTGGACCACCGGCGCCGGCCGCCTGGCCGGCTTCCGCGCCGCGCTTCGGGCCGCCCGGCTGCCGATGGATCCGACCCTGGTGGTGCCGACGAGGTTCCAGCCCGATGCGGCCCGGGACGCCGTCAACGCCCTGCTGGACCGGCGTCCCGACGTCACCGCCCTCTTCGCCGCGAACAACATGCTCGCCGAGGGTGCGTTCCAGGCGTTGCAGAGGCGTGGGCTGCGGGTGCCCGACGACCTGTCGCTGGTCGCCTTCGACGACGTGCCGTGGATGTCCATGGTCTCGCCCGGGATCACCACTGTGGACCAGCACACCGACGACCTCGGCCGCACCTGCGCCCAGTTGGTCATCGACCGCCTCGGTGGATCCGCGCCCACCCTGGCGACGGTACGGCATATCGAGCCCTCGGTTGTCATCCGCGGCTCGACCGCGGCCCCGCGCGGTGTTCGCATCCGGGGCGCGGACAGCGGATTGCGTCCGGGCGCCACCGCGCCCTCGCCGCGCTGACTCGCGTACGTAACACTGCCGCAACCAACCCTTGACAGTTCCTGCGGGACCGCCATATGTTGCAGATCACTGTGGTAACGATGCCACATTCGATGTCCCGGGCCCGGCCGCCGGGTGACCACGGCTCCGCCGACGCGGTGAAGCCCAGGTCACCACGGGGTCCACGCGTGCCTGTCTCGGACATCCGCCGTCTTTGAGGAGTGACGCATGACGATCACCCGGCGGGGTCTTCTGGCCGGTTCGGTAGGGGCTCTCGCGCTCGGCGCGACGAGCGCCTGCGGCGGTGTCAGCCGGAGTGGAAACGACACCGGCAGCGGCGACAAGGGCGACACCGGCTCCTTGTCGACCCAGGGCTTCGGCAAGCCAGACGATGTGGGGCAGGCGCGTATCGACGCGTTCAAGAGCGCCTACCCGAACGTGCAGCTCGCCATCAACGAGGGCGACTTCGATCCGCAGCAGTTCCTGTCCGCGGTGGCCAGCGGCAACGCCCCGTCGCTGGTGTATCTGAACCGCGACCTGGTCGGCAGCTACGCGGCGCAGGGCGCCATCCAACCCCTGGACGACCACCTCGCCTCTGCCGGGATCAAGACCGGTGACTACCGCGAGGCCGCGATCAAGGAGGTGACGATCGACGGCAAGGTCTACGGGGTCCCGGAGTTCTACAACACCCGCAACATCCTCGTGAACGGCAAGGCGCTGCAGGAGGCCGGGCTCACCCTGGCCGACGTGAGCACCACCGACTGGAACAAGCTGCACACCGTCGCCACGAAGCTGTACAAGGCCAGCGGTGGCGGGATCGCCCGCATCGGGTTCGACCCGAAGCTCCCCGAGTTCCTACCCCTCTGGGCGAAGGCCAACGGCGCGGACCTGGTGAACGCCGACGGTTCGCCGAACCTCGACGACCCGAGGATCATCGAGGCGCTGACGTACGCGCTGAGCCTGATCAACGAGCAGGGCGGCTGGTCGAAATTCAAGGCGTTCCGCGACACCTGGGACCTCTTCGGAGCCGGCAACCAGTTCGTGAAGAACCAGGCGGGCGCGTTCCCCTGGGAGGGCTGGTACGTCAACGTCCTCGTCCAGTCCTCGCCGAAGCTCGACCTGCAGTCGGTCCCGTTCACCGACAAGCAGGGCTCGCCGATCAGCTTCGAGAACGGCAGCGCGTGGTGCCTGCCGAAGGGTGCCAAGAACCCGGCCGCGGCCATCAACTGGATGAAGGTCATGACCAGCACCGACACCTGGCTGAAGGCCGGCGCCGCCCGGCAGGCCACGGTGGAGAAGAACAACTCCATCTTCACCGGCCTCTTCACCGCCAACCCCTCGGCGGACGATCAGATCAAGGCCAAGTACGTCAAGCCCGGCCAGACCGGATTCCACAAGGCCATCGAGAACTACTACGCGTCCACCGGCTATGCGTTCGCCATTCCCGGTTCCAAGGCCGGCAGTGAGATCAAGGCGGCCTGGCAGGACGCGGTGAACCGGGCCCTCGCCGGCCAGCAGAAGCCCGACGCGGCGATGAAGCAGGCGCAGGCGGACGCGAGCAAGGCATTCAGCGCGGCGAAGTGATGGCCGTGACAACCGCGAACGTGGCCACCCGGAAGCTGCTTCCGGGTGGCGCACGCCCAACCAGAAACTGGCGGGAGATCCGCGCCGCCTACGGCTTCATCTCACTGTGGATCATCGGGTTCCTGGTGTTCACCCTCGGCCCGATGATCGCCAGCCTCGTGCTGTCGTTCACCGACTACAACGCGATCGACGCCCCGGAGGGCGTGGGCCTGGCGAACTACCGCGAGCTCGTCACGGACCCGAAGGTTGCCAAGTCCCTCGGCAACACGCTCATCTACGCGGTGCTGTACGTGCCGTCGTCGATGGTGGTGGCGCTGCTCCTCGCCATGGTGCTCAACCGGGTCGGGCGGGCGTCGGGCTTCTTCCGGACCGTCTTCTACCTGCCCGTGATGACCCCGACGGTCGCCGTGGGCGCGCTGTTCCTGCTGCTGCTCAACGGTCAGGAGGGCCTGCTCAACCGCACGCTACGCCTGATCGGAATCACCGGGCCCAACTGGACGACCGACACCAACTGGGTCAAGCCCGGTCTGGTCATCACCATGCTGTGGAGCCTCGGCGGAACCGTGGTCATCTACCTTGCGGCGCTGCGTCAGGTGCCGAAGGACCTCTACGAGGCCGCCGAGATGGACGGCGCGAACGCGTGGACGAAGTTCCGCAAGGTGACGGTGCCGATGATCAGCGGTGCGCTCTTCTTCACCCTGATCGTGCAGACGATCTCCGCACTGCAGATGTTCGACCAGGCGTACACCATGTTCTTCGGCGCCCAGCAGAACAGCACCTACTCCAACGAGGCCGCGCTGTTCTACGTGATCTACCTGTTCCAGCAGGCCTTCCGGTTCCTGCACATGGGATACGCCTCGGCGCTGGCCTGGCTGCTGTTCCTGATCATTCTGATCATCACCGCCGTGCAGGTACGGGTCTCGCGCCGGTTCGTCTACTACGAAGGCGAGAAGGACTGAGATGAGTACATCGCCTCCCGGCCTGACGGCCGTCCCCACCACGGGCGGCCCGGGCCACGAACGGACCGAAGGCAGTCGGCCGGCTTCCGGCAGGCGTGACGAGCGCTGGTGGAGACGAGCGCCGTACCTGATCGTGCTCGGCCTCGCCAGCGTGGTGTTCACGTACCCCTTCGTCTGGCTGATCAGCGCCTCGCTCAAACCGCGTACCGAGGTGTTCGACAATGCCCTGATCCCGCACACCCTGCGTCTGGAGAACTTCGCCGACGTCTGGGACTACGCGCCCGTGCTGACCTGGGTGGGCAACAGCGCGGTGGTGGGGCTCGCCGCGGCCACGACGGTCACCATCAGCAGCGCGCTGGTGGCGTTCGGCTTCGCGTACTTCCGCTTCCCTGGGCGCAACGTGTTGTTCGGGCTGGTGCTCGCGACGATGATGCTGCCGCAGGCGGTCACCATGATCCCGGTCTACCTGATCTGGAACAAGCTCGGCCTGACCGGAACGCAGGTGCCGCTGTGGGCGCAGAACATCTTCGGCTCGGCGTTCTACATCTTCCTGCTGCGCCAGTTCTTCCTCGGCCTGCCCCGTGAGCTGTTCGAGGCGGCTCGCGTCGACGGCTCCAGCTTCTTCGGGCTCTTCTGGCGCATCGCACTGCCGCTCGCCCGGCCGGCGCTGGCGATCGTCTTCGTATTCGAGATCCAGGCGAGCTGGAACGACCTGATCCGGCCCCTGATCTATCTGCAGGAGACATCGCTGTTCACCGTGCCCCGCGGCCTCAAGGCGGTCATCGACACCTTCGGCAACGGGGGCGAACAACATTGGGAGATCGTCATGGCGGCGAGCCTGATCGCCACCCTACCCATGATCATTATCTTCGCCGTGGCTCAGCGGCACATCATCGAGGGCATCGCGACCCAGGGCCGGAAGGGCTGAGGCCACGTGCCCTTCCGTGACCACGTCCTCGCCCTCGACATCGGTGGCACCAAGCTCGCCGCCGGGGTCGTCAGCCGCACCGGCGAGGTCCGTTCATTCGTCCGCACACCCACGAGAGTCGAGGAGGGGCCGGACAAGGTCATCGAGCGGCTGCTGGACCTCGGGCACGAGGCGCTGGCCGCCGCCGGGCACGGTCAGGCCGAGATGGCCGCGATCGGTATCGGCTGCGGCGGCCCGCTCGATCCGGTGACCGGGCGGGTCCAGGGCCCGCCCGGGCTGCCGTACTGGGACGACGTGCCCATCGTCGACCTCGTCTCCGCCGCCTACAACCGTCCGGCCTTCCTGGAGAACGACGGCACCGCCGCCGTACTGGGGGAGTACCGCTTCGGGCCCTGGCGCGACGTGGCGCACATGCTCTACCTGACCGTGTCCACCGGCGTGGGTGGCGGCCTGATCCTCGACGGGCAGGTCTACCGGGGCGCGGCCGGCAACGGCGGCGAGTTCGGCCACGTCGTCATCGACTGGAACGGCCGGGTCTGCGGCTGCGGGCAGCGGGGCTGCATCGAGGCGTACGCCTCGGGCAGCTCGATCGCACGGCGGGCGGGCGAGGCGTTGAGCACCGGTGCCGCGTCGTCCATGCGGGGCCTCGACGTGGTGACCGCCGAAACCGTGTCGTCGCACGCCCGTCAGGGCGACCCGCTCGCCCGCCACCTCTGGGACGAGACCACCGCCGCGCTGGGCCGCGCCATCGCGGTCATGATCAACGTGGTGGAGCCGCAACTCGTCGTCCTCGGCGGCGGAGTCACCCGCGCCGGCGACGACCTCCTGCTACCGGTACGCCGCGCCGCACTCACCCAGGCCATGCGACCAGCCGGTGCCGCGGCCCGGGTGGAGCTGTCGTCGCACGGCGACACCGTCGGCGTCGTCGGCGCGGCGGCATCGGCCCTTCTCTACCTCGACGATGGAGCAGCCGCATGATCCCCGATGACCACTCTCCCCTCGTCCAGCACCTGGACGAACACCTCACCGTGATCGAGTCGGTCCGCAAGCTCATCCCCGACCTGGAATCCCTGGGGGAGGAGGTCAATGCCCGCCTGGACCGCGGCGGCATCCTCTACGCCTTCGGTAACGGCGGGTCGGCCGCCGACGCCCAGCACCTGGTCGGCGAACTCATCGGCCGATACTGCCGCGAGCGGCGCCCCCTGCCCGCGGTGGCGGTCTCCACCGATCCGACCGTCACGACCTGCATCGGCAACGACTACTCCTTCGACGACGTGTTCGCCCGGCAGGTCACCGCACTGGCCCGCCCGGGCGACGTGGTGGTGGCCTTCACCAGCAGCGGCCGTTCGCCCAACGTCGTCGCCGGCCTGCGCGCCGGCCAGAACGCCGGGGCGTTGACGGTCCTGTTCACCGGCCAGCCCGACACCGGCGGTGGGCCGGCCGCCCGGTACGCCGACCGCGTGCTCGCGGTGGCCTCCGAGCGCACCGCCCGGGTGCAGGAGGCGCACGTCCTGCTCCTGCATCTGCTCAGCGAGCACATCGACCGCTGGGCCGCCGCGACCGCCTGACCACATCGGCGCCGCACACCGAAAGGCATCGACTTTCCCCATGCACAGCGCGAACCCGCAGTCCGGCACCCGCCGGCCGACGATCCCCCGCCAGCCGGCCCCGCCCGCCGGACGAGCCACCCGCGGCGCCCTGCACATGATCGGCAACGCCCACATCGACGCGGTGTGGCTGTGGCCGTGGCAGGAGGGCTACCAGGAGGCAAGGGCCACCTTCCGCGCCGCCCTGCAGCGCATCGACGAGTATCCCGACTTCGTCTTCACCTGCGACTCCGTCGGCTATCTCGCCTGGATAGAGGAGCACGATCCGGAGCTGTTCGCGCAGCTGCAGGAGCAGGTACGTGCCGGCCGGTTCGAGATCGTCGGCGGCTGGTGGGTCGAACCGGACTGCAACATTCCCGGGGGAGAGGGCTTCGTCCGGCACGCGCTCTACTCGCAACGGTTCCTCGCCGACCGTTTCGGGAAGATGGCCTCGGTCGGCTGCAACGTCGACCCCTTCGGGCAGAACGCCACCATTCCGCAGCTGCTGACGAAGTCCGGTATGGACAGCTACGTCTTCATGCGTCCGCAGCCGCACGAGGCGCAGCTGCCCGGGCCGACGTTCTGGTGGGAGGCGGCCGACGGCTCGCGCGTGCTGGCTTACCGGATCCCGCACGAGTACTGCAGCCCGGCCGGTCACCTGGGTGTGCACGTCGGCAAGGCGCTGGCTCAGCTGCCGCACACCAGTGACCCGCTGATGTGCTTCTACGGGGTGGGCAACCACGGCGGCGGCCCGACGCGGGCGAACATCGACAGCATCCTGGAGCTGGACCGCAGCGACCAGTACCCGCAGATGCTCTTCTCCACGGTGCGGGCGTTCTTCGACGCGGCGGTCGCCGGCGGGAGCCTGCCCGAGTACGCCGGTGAGATCCAGCCGCACGGGGTGGGCTGCTACTCGGCGCACTCCGGCATCAAGAAGCTGATCCGGCACACCGAACACGCGCTGCAGGCCGCCGAGAAGTGGACGGCGGTCGCGGGGGCGGTGGCCGGCATGCCCCGGGTGACCGATCAGCTGGAACACGCCTGGCGGCAGGTGCTGCTCAACCACTTCCACGACACCGCGGCCGGCACCGCGCTGCCCAGCGCGTACGACGACGCGCGCGACCAGCTCGGCGAGGCCCGCTCGATCGCGGCCCGCCTGCAGAACCAGGCGATCCAGCGGATCAGCCGGCAGATCGACATCCCCGACGAGGAG
Source organism: Micromonospora sp. NPDC093243 (assembly GCF_044753725.1). Classification (NCBI taxonomy): domain Bacteria; kingdom Bacillati; phylum Actinomycetota; class Actinomycetes; order Micromonosporales; family Micromonosporaceae; genus Micromonospora; species Micromonospora sp. NPDC093243. The sequence continues at coordinate 298,020 of NZ_JBIVNT010000006.1, forward strand.
CGGATGGCCCCGCTGGCGGTGTTCAACCCCCACCCGTGGCCGGTGCGGGACACCGTCGAGGTCGAGTTCGGCAGCGCGCTCGGCAACGGTGCGATCGTCGCGGTCGACGACGCGCAGACGCGGACCGCCGTGCAGGTCGCCCCGTCGGTGACGCTGACCGGCGGGCGACGGCGCCTGGTCGTACCGGTGGAGCTGCCTCCGCTGGGCTACCGGCTCTACCGGCTGTATCCCGACCACGGCGTGCCGGCGGAGCAGCCGGCCGGCGCCGAGCCGGTGCTGGAGAACGAGCACCTACGCGTCGTGGTCGACCCGGCGACGGGGTGGCTGTCCAGCCTGGTGTGCAAGGCCACCGGCGCCGAGCTGATCGATGACGACGCCGCTCGCGCCGGGCACGCGGTCGTGCTGGACGACCAGACCGACACCTGGGGGCACGGCGTGGTCTCCTACCGCGACGTGATCGGCGCCTTCGCTCCTGTGTCGGTACGCCTGGTCGAGTCCGGCCCGGTCCGGCAGGTGCTGCGGGTGCGCAGCGAGTACGGCGAGTCGACCCTGACGGAGGAGTTCGTGCTGGCCGCCGGGGCGCGGCACCTCGAGGTCCGGGTGACGATCGATTGGCACGAGCGGCTCCGGATGCTCAAGCTGCGCTTCCCGACCGCCCTGACCGACGTCACCGCGACCCACGCGATCCCGTACGGCCATCTGGAGCGCACCGCCGACGGGCACGAGACGGTCAGCCACTCGTGGGTCGACGTGTCGGGCGAGCTGTCCGGCCGCCCGGCCGGCCTGTCGGTCCTCAACGACGCCAAGTACGGCGTCGACGTGACCGGCGGCGAGATCGGCCTCACCGCGCTGCGCAGCCCCGCGTACGCCTGGCACACGCCGCAGCCGCTGCCGGCGGACGGCGACTACGAGGTCATGGACCAGGGTGTGCAGCGGTTCACCTACCGGCTGCTGCCGCACGCCGGTGACTGGCGGGCCGCCGGCACGGTCCGCGTCGCGGCCGAACTCGACCAGCGGCCGGTCGCGCTGCTGGAGTCGTACCACTCCGGGCCGCTGCCGCAGCAACACTCCTTCGCCGCCGTGTCCGACGCCGACAACGTCGTGATCACGGTGGTCAAACGGGCCGAGGACGGCGCGGACGACTACGTCGTACGGGGCTACGAGACGGCCGGCGCGGCGGCTGAGGCCACCATCGACCTGCCGTTCCTCGGCCGTACCCTGACCGCCGCCTTCGGCCCGCACGAGATCAAGACGCTGCTGGTCCCCGGCGACCCCACCCGGTCCGTCGTCGAGACCGATCTGCTGGAACGCCCCGCGCCGGCGACCGACGCGAGCGACGCGACCGGAGCGACCGAAGCGACCGGTCCGGCCGACGAGCCAGCGGAAACCGGCGAGCCGGTGGCTGCCGACGAGGCGGCGCGAGCGGGCGAGGTGGCATGATCCAGGTGACCAGCCTCGACGCGGGCTGGCAGCTGCGGGGGTTCCTCGGTGACGACTGGCAGCTGCACCGGGCCCAACTGCACGCCCGCGACAACCGCGACGACGGGCAGCGGTGGGTGCCGGCCCGGGTGCCGGGCAGCGTGCTCGCCGACCTGCTGGCCGCCGGGCAGATCCCCGATCCGTACGTCGGCACGCAGAGCCTGCTGTCGGAGTGGGTGCCGCAGCGGACCTGGGTGTACCGCACCCGGCTGAGCACGCCCGGGCTCGCCGCAAGCGAGCGGGCCTTCCTGGAGTTCGACGGCATCGACTACGCGGGAACCGTCTACCTCGACGGCGAACGGGTCGCGACGCACGAGGGCACCTTCGTCCCGCTCGTGGTCGAGGTGACCGGGCGGCTCGATCCAGGCGAGCACAGCCTGGCCGTGGTCATCGATCCCGCGCCGGAGAGCGAACCGCAGGTCGGCTACACGGCGGCGGTTCGCGTGCACAAGGGACGGATGGGCTACGGCTGGGACTTCTGCCCCCGGCTGGTGCACCAGGGTCTCTGGGCACCGGCCCGGCTGCGGACCACCGGGCCGCTGCGGCTGGCCGACGTGTGGGCCCGCCCCACCGTGACGGGCGCGGTCGGGCGGGTGACGATGACGCTAGAGGTGGACGGCGACGCCACCGGCGCGACGGCCGAGTGCAGCCTGCACGACCCGGACGGCGTCCGGGTCGCCGCGGCGACCGTGCCGCTGAGCTCGGCGACCACCGAGGTCGCCATCGACGTCGAGTCGCCTCGGCGGTGGGAGGTGAACGGGTGGGGCGAGCCCTACCGGTACGCACTGCGCACCGTGCTGCGCGACCGCGACGGACGGCGCAGCGACGAGCACGAGACCCCGGTGGGCTTCCGGGACGTGCACTTCCGTCGCGACGCCGACGCCCCGCCGAGCGCCTTGCCCTATCGGCTCGTGGTGAACGGCCGCCCGACCGACATCAAGGGCTGGAACTGGGTACCCGCCGACGCCCTCTACGGCGCCGTCGACGAAGCCCGGCTGCGGCACCTGCTCGGGCTGGCTCGGGACGCCGGTGTGACGATGCTGCGGGTGTGGGGCGGCGGCCTCATCGAGAGCGATACCTTCTACGACCTGTGCGACGCCTACGGCATCCTGGTGTGGCAGGAGTTCGCCCTTTCCAGCTCGGGGATGCGTAGCGTGCCCAGCGACGACGAGGCATTCGTCGCCCGGATGGCAGCCGAGGCCGAGCGGATCGTTCCCGCTCGGCGCAACCACCCCAGCCTGGCCATCTGGTGTGGCGGCAACGAGTTGCAGCGGGCCGACGGCGTGCCGTTGGCCGACGAGGATTCCCCCGTGCTGGCAGCCCTGCGCGACGCGGTGGCGCGGCTCGACCCGGACCGCCAGTGGCTCCCGACGTCACCGTCCGGTCCGGTGTTCGGCAACACGCTGGACAGCGTTCGGGGCGGGCCCGACCACCACGACGTGCACGGACCGTGGGAGCATCAGGGCCTGTCCGACCACTACCAGCTCTACGACGAAGGCCGCGGCCTGCTGCTCAGCGAGTTCGGTGTCGCGGGCATGAGCAACGTGCGCGCGATCGAGTCGGTCGTGCCCGAGCCGGACCGGAAAGTCCCGACGACCGGCAACCCGGTCTGGGACCACCTCGGCCGGTGGTGGAACAACGAACCGCTGGTGCAGCAGGCGTTCGGCGGGGAACTCCACGACCTCGCGGCGCTCTCCCGGGCCAGCCAGTTCCTGCAGGCGGACGGGCTGCGCTACGCCGTCGAGGCCAACCGGCGCCGGCCGGCGAACTGCGGGGTGCTGCCCTGGCAGCTCAACGAGTCGTTCCCGAACGGCTGGTGCACCGCCGCCGTCGACTACTTCGGCGAGCCGAAGGCTGCCTACCACTACGTACGTCGCGCCTACCGGCCGCTGCACGTCTGCGCGGCCCTGCCCGCGCCCCGGATCAGCGGCGACCGATTCGCCGCCACCGTGTGGGCGTGGTGGGACAACGACTCCGGCCCGGTGACCGTCACCGCCCGGGTGCGCTGCCTCGACGGCCGTGCGGTGGCGGACGCGCAATGGTCGGCCCCGCTCGCCGAGGGGCGACCGCACCGGTTCGGTGAGATCCGGTGCGCGGTGGCCGAGTTGAGCGGCGGGCCTTTCCTGCTAGACCTGTCGGTGCAGGCGGACACCGACGTGCGGACCAACCGCTACCTGCTCACCGCCGGCGTCGACTTCGGCGCGCTGCTGACCCTGCCGCCGGCCCGGATCACCACCGAGCTGCAGACCGACGGTCCGACCTGGACGCTGCGTGTGCGCCACGAGACGGGGCCGGCCGTCCCGTTCCTGCGGGTGCTCGACGCCCGCCCGGCCGGCGAACCGGGCTGGCTGAGCTGGGACGACAACGCCATCGACCTGCTGCCCGGCGAGGAACGCGTGCTGCACGGCCGGTGGGACGGCGTGCCACCCGAGCAACGGCGAGTACGCCTCGACGGCTGGAACCTGGCCGCCCAGACAGTGACGGAGACCGACTGATGGAGCCGACCTGGCTGGACGAGGCACGACTGACCGTCAGCGGGCTCGATCCGGAGCTGTTCGAGGTGCGGGTGCGCGCCGCGCCGACGCTCACCTCCGCCGGCGGCGTCACCGTCACGATCACCGCCACCCATCGGGGCGCCGTGCCGGCCGAGGCGCGGCTGCGGGTGTCGGCCACCTTGCCCGACGCCGACGATCCGTACTGGCTCATCCCGGGGCTGTTCTACGGCGAGAACCGCCCCGCGGAGAACGCGTGGCTGTTCCCGCGCTTCGCGCGAACCGTCGACGAGCCCGCGGACCCGCAGCGGTTCGTCTCGCCGGCGTGGAGCTTCCGGGCCGACCGGGCGGCCACCCCCGCGGTGTTCGCCTGGGGGGCGGCCGGCGGGCTGGCCCTGGCCGTCGACGAACACAGCCCGCTCGGCATGGCCGGGATCGGCTTCGCGCACGACGCCGACGCCGCCCTGGTGCACGCCGACTTCCCGTACGTCGAGGCGCCGGTCAGCTACCTCGGCAGCCAGCAGCCCGCGACGCCATTGGCGCAGACCCACGTCTGGCAGCCGGGCGAGCGGCAGACGGTCGAGGTGTGCCTCTATCGGCTGCCGGACGATCGGCACGCGTACGCGCCGGTGCTGCGCGAGCGGCACGCCCGGTCCGCCACGACCCCGCTGCAGCCGTGGGTCGGGGTGGCGGAGGCTGCCGAGTTGGCCGCGTACGGGCTGCACCGGTGGCACTTCCGCCCGGACCCGGCCGTGTTGCTGGAGACGGCGGCGTTCGACCGCGAGTTCAACGACAACGTCAAGGGCCTGGGTGACCGGGGCGCGATGCACGTCGCCTGGATCAGCGGCATCCCGTACGCGCACGCGCTGCTGGCGTCCGGCCGACGAAGCGGCAACGCCGACCACGTGGCCGCCGGCGCGGCGGTCATCGACCACATCTGTGCCAACCTCGCCCCGGCGGGGACGTTCTGGGGGCAGTGGACCGCCGAGCGTGGCTGGGGCCAGAGCTGGACGCCGGTCCGTAGCGGCCTGCACGCCCGTACCCTCGCCGAGGCGACCCTTTTCCTGCACCGCGCGGTCCGCGGCGAAGAGGCCGCCGGCACGACCCGTGCCGGCTGGCTGGACGCGGTACGCAGCAACCTCGACGTCGCGGTACGCAACCAGCGAGCCGACGGCAACCTCGGCAGCCTGTTGCACGCCGCCGACGGAGCGGTGCTGTCCTGGGAAGGCGCCGCCGGACTGACCTGGGTGGCCGCGCTCGCCGAGGCGGGCGAGCTCGACCCGCGCTATCTGGCCGCCGCCCGGCGCGGTGGCGACTACTACGGCCGGTTCGTGCACGAGGAGTTCCTGCACGGCGCGCCCGAGGACGTCGACCTTGCGCCGACCTCGGAGGACGGCTACGCCGCGATCCTGGCGTACGTCGCTTTGTGGCGGGCCACCGGCGAACGCCGCTGGGTGGAGCTGGCGCGTCGCGCCGCCGACTGGATGCTGACCTTCCGCTACAGCTACGACGTGACCTTCGACGAGCACACCCTGCTCGGCCGGTACGGCTTCCGCAGCCGCGGCGCCGACCAGGCCTCGCCGAGCAACCAGCACCTGCACTCGTACGGCCTGATCTGCGTGCCGGAGATGGTCGAGCTCGCCGCGGCCACCGGCGACCCGCACTACCTCGATCGGACCCGGGAGAACCTGGCCTGTTTCCGGCAGTTCATCGCCCGCGCCGACGGCGACTTCAACGCCTACCGGGGCATGGCCAGCGAACGCTACTACCAGACGGCCTGCTTCCAGGCGAAGGGCATGTTGCTGACGCTGTCGCACGCGTGGAGCGTCGGCGTGCTGCTGCTCGGCTGCGAGGCGGCAATCAACCTTCCGGAGGTCAGCTGGTGAGCCCGAACAAGCACCGCGAGCAACCGACGAACGGCTTCCCGCCCGGCTTCCTGTGGGGTGCCGCGACCTCCTCCTACCAGGTCGAGGGCGCCGCCCGCGAGGACGGCCGCGCACCCTCCATCTGGGACACCTTCACGGCGGCGCGCGGGATGGATTCCGGCGAGGAGGCCTGCGACCACTACCACCGGTGGCCTGCCGACGCCGACCTGATGGCCCACCTCGGCATGAACGCCTACCGGTTCTCGCTGGCCTGGCCGCGCATCGTCCCGGACGGGACCGGAACGGTGAACCCGGCCGGCCTGGCGCACTACGACCGGATGGTCGACGGCCTGCTGGAGCGAGGCATCACGCCGGTGCCGACGCTGTACCACTGGGACCTGCCGCAGGCGTTGCAGGATCGCGGCGGGTGGACCAGTCGGGAGACCATCGATGCTTTCGCGGCGTACGCCGAGGTGTGCCTCGACGCGCTCGGCGACCGGGTCGACACCTGGTTGACGGTCAACGAGCCGTGGGTGGTGTCCGTGCTGGGCTACCGGCTCGGCCTGCACGCGCCGGGGGAGCAGGATCTGCGCACCTCGTTGCTCGTCGCGCACCACCTGTTGCTGGCGCACGGCGCGGCGACGCAACGCATCCGCGAGCGCCGGCCGGCCGCCCGGGTCGGCATCCCACTGAGCCTCTTTCCCAACTACCCGGTCACCGACGACCCGGCGGACGCCGCCGCGGCGTGGGGGTCCGACGGCTACACCAACCGGTGGTTCCTCGATCCGGTGTTGCGCGGTCGGTATCCGGCGGACACCGTCGAGCTTTTCGAGAAGCTGGTCGGCCCGCTGGACTGGGTACGGCCCGGCGACCTCGACCTGATCGGCGCCCGCCCCGACTTCGTCGGCGTGAACTACTACACCCGCCGACGGATCAGCGCCGCACCCGCGGACGGCCTGCCCTGGCGGGTGCTGCCCGCGCAGCCGGGCGTCCCGGTCACCGACAGCGGCTGGGAGGACGTCCCCGAGGTGTTCCAGGACCTGCTGGTACGCCTGCACCGCGACTACGACATCCCGCTGCTGATCACCGAGAACGGCGGCGTCTGGAACGCCGAGCCCGGCCCCGACGGGCGGGTGCGCGACACCGGGCGGGTACGCGCGCTGCGCGCCCACCTGCTCGCCATGTCCCGGGCGATCGACGCCGGCGCACAGGTGCTGGGCTACCTGCACTGGTCGTTGCTGGACAACCTGGAATGGGCCGAGGGGTACGGCCAGCGCTTCGGGCTGATCCACGTCGACCGGGCGACCCAGCGGCGCACCGTCAAGGACAGTGCCCGCTACTACGCGTCGGTGATCGCCGCGAACCGGGTCGTCGACGCTACCGACGACCTCGACGGGATAGCGTGAGGTGACCCTGGTCGAGGGCACCGAGCCGGCCGCCCGGTGCCGGGCGGCCGGCGTGGCCATCAGCCGCGACGGCGGTCAACGGATGGCGAACGGGTGCAGCTGCCGTACGCCGGACCGGGGCGAGCTCAGCACCGGCACCGGCACCTGATCGGCGGGCAGCGCGTCGACCACCCGCGCCATGCTGGCCTGCGCCAGCACCAGCACGTCGACCTCGCCGCCGAGGCGGCGTACCTCGGCGGCGACGAGCTGGTCGTGCCTGTCGGGATCGCCGCCCCGCAGTGCCTCGAACGCACCGGGACACACCGACTCGCGAATCTCGCTCGGCTCGCCGCGCTCGCCGGCCTTGCGGCGCAGCAGGTCTCGGGTGGGTTGCAGGGTGGCGGTGAGGGTCGCCAGTACGCCGATGCGCGGGCCGAGGGTGACGGCCTGCTCGGCCATCGGCTCGTCGACCCGGTAGATCGGGATGCCCACCTCGGCACGCGCCTGCTCGGCCGCCTCGCCGATCGACGAGCAGGTGACCAGGACGGCGTCGGCGCCGGACTCCGCCGCGAACCCCGCGTAGCTGGCCACCCGGCGACGGGTACGCGGCAGCATCCCGTGTTCGACGGTGTCGCGGAGCAGCGTCTCGTCCACGATGTTGACCACATCGACCGGACCCACCTCGGTCCGGAGCAGGTCCGCGAAGACGGCGGGCAGGCCGGTGACCGTGTGCAGCAGGCAGATCCGAGTCATGCGGCTCGCTCCTCGGTCGCTCGCAGTTGCGGGTACCGCGCGGCGACGGCGCGGAGGCTCGCCGCCGTGGTCAGGGTGGGCTCGTACTCCAGACCTAGCCCACCCTGGTAGCCGGCCGCGGTCAGCGCCGAGAGCAGCGCGTGGACATCCAGGTCGCCGGTGCCCGGCTCGTGGCGGCCCGGGTGGTCGGCCAGTTGTACGTGGCCGAGCCTGCTGCCGGCCGCCGCGACCGCGCCGGTGACGTCGTCGCCCATCGCCGCGACGTGGTAGACGTCCAGCTGGAGCCTGACCGCCTCGTGGTCGATCTGTGCCAGGACGGCGAGCACGTCGACGACGCGGGGCAGCAGGTAACCGGGGATGTCGTGGTCGTTGATCGGCTCCACGACGAGGGTCCGGCCGTACCGCCGGGCGAGGTCGGCGGCCCAGCGCAGGTTGCCGGTCAGGCAGCGCAGCTGGTCGGACCCGTCGATGCCGGGCAGTCGGCGTCCGGCGAGGACGTTCACCAGCGGGCAGTCGAGGTCGCGGGCCAGGTCCAGCGCCTGCCGCAGCTGGTCGCGCCAGCGCACGACAAGTCGTGGATCGTTGCCGTAACCGCGCTCGCCGGCGGCGAGGTCACCGGCGTCCATGTTCAACAACCCGACCTGCACCCCGGCCGCGCGCACCAACCGCGTCACCTCGTCGGGTGCCAGCGGTGGCCAGGGAAACTCCACCCGGTGGAAGCCCGCTTCGGCCGCGGCGGCGAACCGTTGCCGCCACGGCAGCTCCGTGAAGAGCAGGCCCAGGTTGACGACAGGGTGCATCAGCCGGCCTCGGTCCACCGGCGGCCGTGCCGGTCGACGGTCTCGACCAGCCGCCGGAGCCGGGCGACGGACTCCTCGCGCAGCGCCACCGTCGGGTCGGCCGTGGCGAGGGCGTCGCGCCACAGCGCCCGACCGGCCAGCATCCCGGACGCCCCGGCGCGGCAGGCGGCCTCAACGGCGGCCGGGAAGTCCGCCGTCTCCACGCCGTTGGAGAGCACCACCCAGGGCCGGGCGAGCTGCCGGTCCAGCTTCTCGCAGGCGGCCACGAGTTGTCCGAAATCCCCACGCCCTTGGCGGGGCACCTGGGCCTTGTAGAGACTCGGGTCGAGCGGGCCGAGGGCGGCAGCGGCGTCGAGGATGGCCGCGTCGAGGTCGAAGTCCCGCTGCCCCGGCGCGGCGACGGCGACCGGTTCGAGTACGGAGAGCAGTCCCGCCCGCCGGCAGAGCTCGACGAAGCGGGCGGCCATCGCCACCCGGCGCTCCTCGCCGCCGTCCCGCTTCCACATCACCAGCAGCTTCAACGCCACCACGCCGTCCCGCCGGGCCTGGTCGAGGTCGACGTCACCGTCGATGGCAGTGTCGTCCACCGGCTCGCCGGGCGGCTGGGACAGCGCGTCGACGGCGAGGATCAGCCCGCAGTCGGTCGGCAGCAGCCGGTCTCGAACGAGTTCGGCGTACGCGTGGTGCCGGTCGATGAGGAACGCCGAGGCGTGTGGCGCCAGCGTCGTGGCGACCTCGAGCTTGAACGAGGTGAGCGCCGCGTCGTCGGCGGGCCGGCCCTGCTCGTTGAGCATGGTGCGCAGGCTCTCCCGCTGGTCCATGGCGACCATGGTGAACGTTCCGGTGGCGCGGGCGAGCCGGTCCAGGGTCGGTGGCGGTGTGACGGTCACAGGGCTTCCTCACTGTCGGGAGAGGGGGTGACGGCGGCGGTTGCGAACGGCAGGAACTGCGACCGGTACGCCGCTTCCCACTCGGGCGCGGCCCCGGGCGTCGGTCGTGGCGATGGTCCGGGCGGCGGCGTCTGCGGGATGCCGAGCGCCCGTCCGGCGAGCTGGGCCGCGCCGAGCGCCGCGCCACAGTGCCCAGGCAGCACGACGACGGGGGCCGGGGTCAGCTGAGCTTTGACCCACATCCAGGTGGGGTTGGCGGTGGGCCCGCCGAAGACCCGCACCGAGTCGGGTTGGTGACCGCTGATGCTCACCTGGGTCTCGATCATCCAGCGCACCTGCATGCAGAGCCCCTCCAGGACGGCCCGACCGATGTCGGCGAGGGTGTGCTCCGGGCGGATGCCGTGGAAAGCCAACGTCCGGTGTGGATCGGGCTCGGGGCTGGCCCTTCCGTGCAGGTACGGCTGCACGGTGATGCCGGTCGGCGGGCGGGGCGGCGGGCCGACGAGGTCGCTGAACCACTCGTGCCGGTCCGGCTGTCGGGCAGGCGCGATCCGGTCGAGCAGCCACTCGACCAGTCCGCCGCTGCTGGACAGGCCGCTGATCAGGCAGAACGACCGGCCGTCGACGAACGGGCCGACCGAGTTCCCGGTGGCCCGCACGGCTGGGGGCGGCACCGCGACGACGGGGCTGAGGACCGCCTCCGCCGTGCCCATGGAGTCGGCCACCTGGCCGGGGGCCCGGACCCCGGCGGCCCAGGCGGCGACCAGGTGGTCGTGCCCGGCGACGACGACCGGGGTCCCGGCGGGCAGCCCGGTTTGCCGTGCCGCGGTGGCGGTGACCCGCCCGGCGACCTGGTCGGCGGCGAGCACCGGCGGCAGCTGCTCGGGTCGCAGTCCGGCCAGGTCGAGCAGTTCGGGCCGGTACTGTCCGGCGGCGATGTCGAACCCGCCGGTACGGGCGGCCAGCGTCGGGCTGGTGGCGGCCGTGCCGGTGAGGGCGGTCACGACCAGGTCGGCGGCGTTCGCCCAGCAGGCCATCCGCCGCAGGACGTCCGGGTCGTGCTGGCGCAGCCAGATCCAGCGGGCCAGCGGCAGCTTCGCGCTCGGGTGCAGCCCGGTGGTGACGAAGAAGTCCGCCGGTCCGACGGCCTCGGCCAGCTGCTCGGCCTGCCGGCCCGCGCGGCGGTCCCGCCAGTGCAGCAGCTCTCCGACCGGCGCGCCGGCGGCGTCCAGCGGTACGCCGGTCTCCGCCATGCTGGCCACTCCGAGGGCGACCGGTGGGACACCGGTGACCGCCACACAGTCCGCGAGCAGTCGCAGCGCGGTGTCGCGCAGCGCCTCGGCGTCGGGCGGGGTGGGGGCCTGGCGTTGGGCCACCGGGCTGCCGTCGGTGCGGTAGACGCCGGCCTTGGTGTGCGTGGTGCCCACGTCCAGGCCGGCCAGCAGCGGCTCGGCCTCGCTCACCGGTCGTCCCGCTGGGCGTGTGGAGACCGTCCGGCGGGCGCCGTGGCGATCCGGTCGAGGATGTCCCGCAGGGTGCTGTCGGCGCCGACGTTGCCGGGCACGATCACGTAGGACGAGTTCTTCCCGGACGTGTGCAGATCCCAGACCGGCACGCCGGGCAGGATCTGCCCGCGCACCCGGGCGCTGGTCGCGCCCAGCGCCTCGGTGGCGAGTCGGGCGGAGGTGATGCCTCCCTTGGCGACGACCAGGTCCACCTCGGCCGCGAGGTGCCGCACGGTCCCGACGAGGTTCTCCATGAGCAGCTCGGGTGCGGCGGGGACGGTGCCGTGCCGAGGCGTCCGGTCGGTGGCCACCAGCGCCCTGCCCTCCCGGTCGAGACGCTCGCGTACCGCTTTGGCCAGCAGCTGATCCTCGCCGTGCTGCGCACTGACCGGGATGTCCACGCGCCGATGCCATAGGGCGCCCAATGCCCGCAGCTGCCGGGTGCTGGCGGTGGTGAACGAGCCGCAGGCGATCAGGACCCGGCCGGGGGTTGGTAGTTCGAGACGCGCCAGCGGCCGCGTGGACAGGCCAGCCAGGGCGGCGGCGAGCGAGGCGGCGCAGCGGACCACCACCCGGGCGCCCCGGGCCTGCGCCCTGATCAGGCCGGCCGCGATAGCCAGCACATCGGCGTCGCTGACACAGTCGGGGACCACCACCGCCTCGGGCGCCGCGCCCAGCAACGCCTCGGCGACCGCGTCCGCTCCGCGCTCAGCCAGCCGGGCGAGCGGCACGGTCACCGCATGTCGGCGGCCGCCGCTGACCTCCCTCACCCAGTCGCTGAGATGCCGGCTGCGGTAACCGAAGTCCGGGTCTCGGGCGAACTCGGTGTCGGCCACCGGAACTGCCCCGTTCTCGGTCCGCAGATAGTGGACGCCGTCGCGCGTGAAGCGGCCGCCGTCGAGGAACGCGGGCACGAACAGCACCGGCGTGTGCGGCGCCACTGCCTCGGCCTCGGCGATCACGTGACCGCGTAGCGTCGAATCTCCACGCAGGATCAGGGTCGGTGGACGCCCGACCGCCCCGCCGGCCGCCGCTACCGTGCGGGCGATGTCGCCGACCAGCGCGGTCGCGGCGCGTTCGGTGAGCGCCCGGCTGTTGGACAGTACGAAGGTCGCGCGCTGCGTCGAGGCGAAGAAGCGGTCGAACGCGGCCCGGTCCGGTCGCAGGATCACCTCGACATCGCTGACGGACTGGGTCCCGGTGGGGTCGTCGTCGACGATCACCTTCGGACGCCGGTCGGCCGCGATCTCCGCCCGCCATGCGGCGGATTTCTCCACGCCACGTCCTCCGTTCCGGTCACCGGCTAGAGAACTCACTCTCCGACCGACGACCAAAGATGTCAAGGGTTGGACAACTTTCGTCCGACAACGGTCACCAGGGGGGCGAGGCGCGGTCCGGCGCCGGTACGGTCTAGCCGTGACAGGTGCACAGCCCGCAGGCGAGGAGCAGATGCGCTACACGTCCGCCCCACAGCGCAGGGAGGAGATCCTGCGCTGGATGCGCCGTACCGGCTACGTGTCGGCACCCGAGCTCAGCGCCAGATTGTCGGTGTCCGACCGCACCGTGCGGCGCGACCTGCAGCGACTCGCCGACCTCGGCCTGGCCGAACTCGTGTACGGCGGCGCCTTCCCACCGGGCGGTGTACGGCCCGGCTCCCCGTTCGGCACCCGTTCCCAGGCACAGTCACGCCAGAAGCAGGCCATCGCCCACCAGGCGTTGCGGTTCGTCGAGCCCGGCGCCACGATCGGCATCGACGCGGGCACCACCACGCTCGAACTGGCTCGACTTCTGCCGCCCGCCAGCGACGTCACCGTGGTGACCCATTCGCTGCCCGCCATGGCGGCACTCGGCGAACGCTCCGACGCGACCCTCATCGGTCTCGGTGGGCTCCTCCACCCGGCCACCCAGGCGTTCACCGGACCAGACACCGTGACCGCGGTCAGCCGGCTCCGGATGCACACCTTCTTCCTGGCGGCCAGCGGTCTGACCAACCGCGGCGCGTACTGCAGCACCCCCCTGGACGCCGAGGCGAAGCGGGCCTTCATCGCCGCCGCCGACCGGGTCGTGCTGCTGGCGGACTCGTCCAAGCTGCGCCAGACCGCGCCGGTGCCGATCTGCGATTACGTCCAACTCGACGCCGTCATCACCGACGACGGGGTGACCGAGGCCGACCGTGCCCAGCTGGCCCCGGTCGCCAGCCTGCTGATCGCCGGCAGTTAGGCGGGGCCGCACAAGATGGGCTGATTCGGTGGCCCGTCGCAGGCCCGTGGGGTCTGGAAGATTCGGATCGATCGCCCCGTACTTCCGACCGGGCCTGTCACGATTGGGGCCCGACCGGACATGGGATGGACGTGAGCTCCGGCATCGAGCACGAGGACCGCTTCCGACGGGTCTACGCCGAGGACTTCGAACCTCTGCTGGCGTACGCCCTGCGCCGCGTCGAGCATCCCGAGGACGCCGCAGACGTCATCGCCGAGACGTTCCTCGTCGCCTGGCGCCGTAGGCACGAGTTGCCGGCCGACGCCGAAGCCCGGCTGTGGCTGTACGGCGTCGCCCGCCGGGTGCTGGCGAACCACCACCGGGGTGGCACCCGCCGGCAGCGGCTGGGTGAGCGGTTACGGCAGCAGATAGCGGCCGTGGGCGCCGTCGACCCGGGCCGCGAGGTTCCCGAACGGCTCGCCGTCCAGGCCGCGCTGGCCCGGCTGGGCGAGCTGGACCGGGAGGTGCTGATGCTGCACGTCTGGGAGGGCTTGCAGCCGCGTGAGGTGGCCGCGGTCCTGCGGGTGAGCCCGGCCGCGGTCCGTACCCGCCTGTCGCGCGCGCGAGCCAGGCTGCGTGAACTCGTCGGTGACGCCCCCGGCCCACCCGGACATGTACTCGACGTCCTGACCGCACCCACCCCGAAGGAGGGCAGATGACCGAGGAGCACCTCGATCGGATGGTCCGAGACGCCGATCCCTACCGACCCGATGTCATCGGACACCTCGACGGGGCGAGGCAGAGCCTCCTGGAGGAAATCGTGTCCGAGCCGACCCCCGGTCGCGTCGTCGAACCATCCCAACCGCGCTCCCGAGCGCGCCGCGCCATGGTTCGCCGCTTCGCCGGCGCGCTGACCGCGGCCGCGGTTCTCACCGGCGTCGTGGCCGCGTCCACCATGCTTCGCGAGCCTCCGGTCGACCGGCAGGCCGCACCCGTCGACAGGCCCAGCGCGAGTACGCCCGTCGTCTACTCGCCGGTGGCGATGAAGGCCGCCGAGAAGAACCCGCGGCTGCTGATCAACCAGCCCGGTTGGCGGGCGACCACCGTCTACGGGTTCGCCGAGCAGCAGGGCACCATCGCGTTCAGCAACGGCGGGCGACAGTTGGAGATGAACTGGTATCCGGCTGAGTACTACCACGACTTCTACGCGGACCGGCTCAACGTCAGCCCACCGGAGCCGGTGCGGGTGGACAGTTGGCCGGGTGAGCTGTTCCGCTACAGCGCCGGCGACTTCGCGGTCATGCTCCGCCCCCGCGACGGTGTCTTCGTCGAACTGCGTACCGGCGGCCGCTGGAGCCGCCACGAGTTCGACCGGGTCATCACCGCCGTCGTGCGCGTCGACGTGCGCACCTGGCTGGCCGCGCTCCCGCCGGAGATCGTCACGCCGGAGCGGGTGGACGCCCAGGCGGCGAAGGTGCTGGCCGAGGTGCCGCTGCCACCGGGCTTCGACGCCGCCGCGCTGGGCGACCTCGGTACCAACGACTCCTACCAGTTCGGCGCCGAGGTCACCTCAAGGGTCGGCTGCGCCTGGATCGCCGAGTGGCTGCGCGCCAAGCGGACCGGCGACGACGCGGCTCTCCAGCGGGCCGCCGACGCGCTGCGCAGCAGCCACCAGTGGCGGGTGCTGCACGAGATGAACGAGCAGGGCGACTGGCCGGAGGTGTTCTGGCGGATCGCCGACGAGGTCGCCGCGTCAGGGCCGCCGGCCGGGTACGACAGCGCCTTGGGCTGCGACTGACCGGACAGCCGTCGCGCCACGGGGGCGACAGTCGTCGTGCCGGGCAGCATCGGCTGCCCGGCACGACGAAGCGGCGCAACGTCGGATGTCAGCCGCACCAACCCGACTTGTTGTTCCCCGCGTTGGAGTCCGTCGGTGGGTAGTAGATGTTGCCGATGACCCAGATGCATTTTCCGCTGGCGTAGGCGGTCACCGGGCCGGCGTAGTACCGGTAGGTGCCGTGGTCCCGGTCGTCCGCCGACAGCAGCCGGCAGTTGCTGGTGCCGGACGAGCAGACCCACAGCTCGACCGACATGACTTTGCTGACGCCCCAGGTGTTCGCACTCGACACGGTGCGCGCGCAGTTGTATCCGCCGCTGTAGTAGATCTCGACGTACCCGTACCTCGTCGAGCCGTTGATGGCCACGTCTCCGTAGAGATCGAAGCCACCGATCTTGGAGCCCGAACAGGTGCCGGTGGCGGCCTGCGCCGGCGGGCTGGCGAGGAACGCGCTCGCGGTGGTGAGAAGCACGAGCGCGGCGAGCATCGCCAGGATGCGCGATCGCGAGGTGGTCAAGGGTGCCTCCGTTCTCTCGGTGCCGCGCGGCGGCGAGTGGCGGAAACAGTCACCTGGTCGTCCGCGGCGGCTCGGGACCGGCACAGTCGACATCGGTCCGCGCCCGCCGCCCAAGTGATTCGAGCCAGGTCGAATTCCGGCCGTACTTCTGTAGCTAACCTTCTTGACGATCCATAGGCATGTAGCTAAGTTTCAGTCATCGGACTGAGAGGTGGCCGTCTATGCGTACCCGTCTCGTCGCCGCGACCGCTCTGGTGGCCACCCTGACGGCCAGCCTCGCGCCGCCTCCCGCCCACGGCGCCGCTGCGCCGGCGGGCCGGGCCGCCGAACACGGCTGGGTCACGTCCACCCTGCGGCACATGAGCCTGGAACAGAAGGTCGGCCAGCTCTTCGCCACCTACGTCTACGGCGGTGATGCCGTCGAGCCCACGGCCGCCGACCGCGCCGCGAACCGGGCGGCATTCGGCGTCGAGACGCCGGCCGAGGTGGTCGACCGGTTCCACCTCGGGGGCGTCTGCTACTTCTCCTGGTCGCACAACCTGGACGACCCCCGACAGATCGCCACCCTCTCCAACGGCCTTCAGCGCGCCGCCGTCGGCGACGGCGCGAAGGGCCGGGTGCCCCTGCTCATCTCCACCGACCAGGAGCAGGGCGTGGTGCTGCGGATGCCCGCCCCCGCCGCGCAGTTCCCCGGTGCGATGGCGCTGGGCGCCGGGCGATCGCCCGACGCCGCCAGGACGGCGGCGAGGATAACCGGGCGCGAGCTGCGTGCGGTCGGTGTGCATCAGCCGTACGCGCCGATCGCCGACGTCAACGTCGACCCCGGCAACCCGGTGATCGGCGTGCGGTCCTTCGGCGCCGATCCCTCGCTGGTGGCGGACCTCACGGCGGCGCAGGTCACCGGCTTCCAGGACGGCGCCGGCACGAGCGCGGTGGCGAAGCACTTCCCCGGCCACGGCGACACGGCCACCGACAGCCACACCGGTCTGCCGGTGATCGACCACAGCCGGGCGGAGTGGGACCGGATCGACGCGCCGCCGTTCCGGCGGGCGATCCGCGCCGGCGTCGAATCGATCATGACTGCGCACATCGTGGTCCCCGCGCTCGATCCCTCCGGCGATCCCGCGACGCTGTCGCCGAGGATCCTCACCGGCGTGCTGCGCGGTGAACTCGGCTTCCGGGGGGTCATCGTCACCGACGCGCTGAACATGGCCGGGGTGCGCGCCAAGTACGGCGACGAGCGGGTGCCGGTGCTCGCGCTGAAGGCCGGCGCCGACCAGCTCCTGATGCCGCCGGACCTCGCGCTGGCGCGGGACGCGGTGCTGCGGGCCGTCGCCACCGGCGAGCTGACCGAGCGGCGGATCGACGAGTCGGTCCGGCGCATCCTCGGCCTGAAGTACCGCCAGGGGCTGGCCCGCTCACCGCTGGTCGACGTCGACGAGGCGGTACGCACCGTCGGCGCGGCCGAGCACCTCGCCGCCGTCGCCCGGGTCACCGACCCGACGCTCACCGCTGTGCGCAACGACGCCGGGCTGCTGCCGCTGCCCCGCGCCGACCGGTCCGTGCTGGTCACCGGCTGGGACAGCGCCGCCTTCGCCCCGGTCGCGACGGTCGCCGGCGGGTTCACCGCCCGCGGCGCCCGGGCCACCGCCCGGCCGGCGACCCTGCCCTCCGACGCGGTGATCGCCGCGACCGCCACCCAGGCCGCCGAGCACGACCTCACCGTTGTGCTGGTGAACAAGGCGTGGGACACCACCGTCACCGACCCGCGCGCCACGCAGCGCCGGCTCGTCGCGGCGCTGCTCGGCACCGGAAAGCCCGTGGTGGTGGTGGCCGTCCGGGACCCGTACGACATCGCGTACCTGCCCGGCGTGAGCACCTACCTCGCGACCTACTCGTACACCCGGGCGGCGATGGACGCGCTCGTGCGCGCGCTGCACGGCGAGCTGTCCCCTCGGGGTCGGCTGCCCGTCACGATCCCCACGGCCGAGGGCGCGGGCACCGTGCTCTACCCCTACGGCCACGGCCTGACCTGGTAGGAGGCAACCCATGCAGCGCAGGAATTTCCTGGCCGGCGCGGTCGGCACCGGCGCGCTCGGCGCCGGCGCCGGGGCACTCGGCGTCGGCGCGGCGCTGACCCCCGCGGCGGCCGACCCTGGCGTCCGCCGGGTCCAGACCGGCCTCGACCGGCTGGTGGCCTCCGGGTTCGCCGAGCTGGCCGGCGAGCGGGTCGGCGTCGTCTCCAACCCGACCGGCGTCGACGCGGCCTACCGGCACCTCGTCGATCTGATGCACGGCTCGGGCCGGGTGCGGTTGACCGCGGCGTTCGGTCCCGAGCACGGCTTCCGCGGCTCGGCGCAGGCCGGCGGGAGCGAGGGCACCGGCGTCGACGCGCGCACCGGCATTCCGGTCTACGACGCGTACGGCGCCTCGCTGGCCCGCTGGGAGAGCATGTACACCGAGGCCGGGGTGGACACCGTCGTCTTCGACATCCAGGACGTCGGCGTCCGCTTCTACACCTACATCTGGACCATGTACACCTCGATGGTCGCCGCGGCCCGGGTGGGCAAGCGCTACGTCGTGCTGGACCGACCCAACCCGATCGGTGGGCGGGCCCGCGGTCCGATGATGACCCCGCCGTACACCTCCGGGGTGGGCCTGAAGGAGATCGTCCAGCAGCACGGCATGACGGTCGGGGAGCT
This sequence comes from Micromonospora sp. NPDC093243, assembly GCF_044753725.1. NCBI lineage: Bacteria > Bacillati > Actinomycetota > Actinomycetes > Micromonosporales > Micromonosporaceae > Micromonospora > Micromonospora sp. NPDC093243. The sequence goes on from NZ_JBIVNT010000006.1 coordinate 316,444, forward strand.
GGCCCGGTTCTTCAACGGCACGTTCCTGCCGGTGGAGGCGGGGCGGCCGGTCGAGCTGGAGGTGGTGCGGTGCCGGCACTGGCGGCGCGACGACCTCGCCGCCGACACCGACGTGCCGTGGGTGATGCCCAGCCCGAACATGCCCACCCCGGACACCGCGCTGGTCTACCCGGGCACCGGCCTCTTCGAGGGCGTCGCGTCGATGACCGAGGGGCGGGGCACCTGCCGTCCGTTCGAGCTGATCGGCGGGCTGGCGACCGACTTCGACCACCACTGGAGTGACCGGCTCAACGCCCGTGACCTGCCCGGCGTCGAGTTCCGCGAGGCGTACTTCTCGCCCACCTCGGCCGGGCAGAAGCCGGACCTGCTCAACAAGCTCTGTGCCGGCGTGGAGGTCAAGGTCGTCGACCGGGCCGTGTACGACCCGATCCGTACCGGCGTGGCGATGCTGGTCGAGGCGCACAAGTATCCGGCGTTCGCCTGGCGCCGCGACTCGTGGGACACCGTCCGCCCGTACTGGATCGACAAGCTCACCGGCTCACCCCGGCTGCGTACCCAGATCGACGCCGGAGCCGACGTGGACGACGTCGTCGGCGCCTGGGCCGACGAACTCGCCGCCTTCAACCGGCTGCGCAAGCCCTACCTGCTCTACTGAGGAGTGCGCCTTGACCACGTCGTCGCGTCGCCTGCTCCACGCCGCCGCCCGCCGCCCGCTCGCGCTCGGCCTGGCCGTGCTCGTCCTGGGCACGTCCGCGCCGGCCGTCGCCGCGCCGCCACCGGCCGGGTCCGGGCCGCCGACCGTCACCCCCGCCGACCTCCAGTTCAGGCACGACACGCTGCGCCCCGGGAACGCCCGCGAGGTCGGTCTGCTCCCGGAGCAGGTCGATCGCATCCCGGCCGACCTGGCGGCCTACCTTCAGCCGACGCCGGACCACCCCGGGCATCCCACGTACGCGGGCGCGGTGGCGCTGGTGGCCAAGGACGGCGTGGTGGTCCAGCACACCGCGGTGGGCGCCGCGGTGCGCTACGCCTCCGTCGGGCCGCCCCCCGAGCTGGTCGGCGTGGAGCTCCCCGCCGACCAGCAGCTGCCGATGCGGCCCGACACCATCTTCGACCTGGCATCGGTGTCGAAGCTGTTCACCACGATCGTCCTTCTGCAGCAGGTCGAGCGGGGGAGGGTGGCCCTGGACGCGCCGGTCGCCCGGTACGTCCCGGAGTTCGCGGCCGGCGGCAAGGAGTCGGTCACCGTCCGGATGCTGCTCACCCACACGTCGGGCCTGCCCGCCTTCACGCCGCTGTGGAGCCGGTACCCGACGCCGGAGGCCCGGTTCGCCGCGGCGCTCGCCACGCCCCTCGCGGCCGGTGCGACGCCCGGCAGCCGGTACGTCTACTCCGACCTCGGCCTGATCGCGCTGGGCGTGCTGGTGGAACGGGTGACCGGCCGGCCGCTCGCCGAGCTGGTCCGTGACGGTGTCACCGGGCCGCTGGGCATGGTCGACACCGGCTACAACCCGGGGCCGGAGCTGCGCTCCCGGATCGCCGCGACCGAGTACCAGCCGTACGCCGGGCGCGGCATGGTCTGGGGCGAGGTGCACGACGAGAACGCCTGGTCGCTCGGGGGAGTGGCCGGGCACGCCGGAGTCTTCTCCACCGCGGCCGACCTGGCCCGCCTCTGCCAGTCACTGCTCAACGGCGGCGAGTATCGCGGGCGACGGATCCTGCGGGCGGGCACGGTGCGGGAGATGCTGGTCAACTACAACGCGCCGCTGGAGTCGGCCTATCCCGAGAGCGACCGGGGACTCGGCTTCGAGCTCAACAAGCACTGGTACATGATGGGGCTCTCCTCCCCGGTGACGTTCGGACACACCGGCTTCACCGGCACGTCCCTCGTCGTCGATCCGCTCTCGCACTCGTTCGTCATCCTGCTGAGCAACCGGGTGCATCCCGATCGCGGCTGGGGCAGCAACAACGTCGCCCGGAGCGCGGTCGCGCGCGATCTCGCCGAGGCGATGCCGGTGCGACCCCGCTCGGGCAGCGCGTGGCGGGCGGACCCGGGCGACCGCGTGACCGCCACGCTCACCGCCCCACTGCGTAGAGCGGCACGGGGTGGCACGGCCAGCTTCCTTCTCTGGTACGACACCGAGCCGCGCTACGACAGCGCGCGGCTCGAGGTCTCCACCGATGGGGGCGAAACCTGGGCCCCCGCCCGGATGCTGCTGCGCCACGGGGACCGGCGGTGGACCGCCGACGGCACGGTGACCGGTTACGGCGGGCGGGACTGGTGGCAGGTCTCGGTGGCGCTGCCCGACCAGGCGAGCCATCTGCGTTTCAGCAGCACGACCGACGGCTCGGGCCAGGGCCGTGGGGTCTACGTCGACCGGATTCTGGCGGTGGACCGGGACGGGTTGCTCTTCCACGGCGAGGGCGGCGCGGACGCCGCTCGACTCGTCGCCGACGACTGGTCGCCCGCGCGCACCTGACCGCGTCTGCCCTGCTCGGCATCGTGACGGCCGCCGCCGGCGTGCACGCCGGCGGCGGCCGCACCGGGCGATGGTGGCGGTGGACCCGACCCGTCCGTCCGGGACGCCCGCCGACACCAAGGCCTGCATGAATCGACGGGACCGGCCACGTATGGCGCGTTTCTGCCGGTAATGTCCGCATGTCGAGCCGGCCGAGGACGGGTGGGGCGCGCGGCGGCTGGTGGCCGGCGCGGGGAGGATCGCCGTGAGCGAAGGGCAGCAACCGGGTAGGCCGGTTCGGGGACCGGCATCACGGTCGTTGCGGCCCCGCGCTCCGCTTCCACGTGAGACGGTGCGCCTCGCGGTGGTGGTCGGTGCGCTCGGGGTGGTGTTCGGTGACATCGGCACCAGCCCCATCTACACCCTGCAGACCGTGTTCAACCCGAGCGATCCGCATCCCGTCCCGGTCAGCACGGAGAACGTGTTCGGCGTGGTGTCCCTGGTGTTCTGGTCGGTGATGATCATCGTCACCGTCACCTACGTGCTGCTCGCGATGCGCGCCGACAACGACGGCGAGGGCGGCGTCATGGCCCTCATCACGCTGCTGCGGCGGATGAACGCCCGCGGCGGCCAGCGAGCCGCTCCGGTACTGGCCGCGCTGGGCATCTTCGGTGCCGCGCTGTTCTTCGGCGACAGCATGATCACGCCGGCGATCTCGGTGCTGTCCGCGATCGAGGGCATCAAGGTCGTCGAGCCCTCGCTGCAGGAGCTCGTCATACCGATCACCGCGGTGATCATCATCGCGCTGTTCCTGGTGCAGCGGCGCGGTACCGCAGCCATCGGCCGCTTGTTCGGGCCGGTGATGATGCTCTGGTTCGTGACCATCGGCATCGCCGGTATCGCCGGTATCGCCGAGAACCCGGCCATCCTCAAGGCGCTGTCGCCGACGTACGCGCTGCACTTCCTGGCCGGCCATTTCGGCATCGCGTTCTTCGCCCTGGCCGCGATCGTGCTCGCGGTCACCGGGGCCGAGGCGTTGTACGCGGACCTGGGGCACTTCGGCCGCCGGTCGATCACCCGGGCGTGGCTGTCGCTGGTGTTCCCCGCGTGCGTGCTGAGCTACCTCGGTCAGGGCGCGCTGATCCTGGCCGACCCGGGGAACATCAGCAGCCCGTTCTTCCTGCTCGTGCCCGGCTGGGGGCGGCTTCCGCTGGTGCTGCTGGCCACCGCCGCCACGGTGATCGCCTCCCAGGCCGTGATCACCGGGGCGTACTCCGTCGCGTCGCAGGCGGCTGAGCTCGGCTATCTGCCCCGGCTACGCATCACGCACACCTCGCAGTCCACGGTGGGCCAGATCTACGTCCCATGGATCAACTGGCTGCTGCTGGTCTCCGTGCTCACCCTGGTGTTCGCGTTTCGCAGCTCGACGGCACTGGCCTTCGCGTTCGGTATGGCGGTGACCGGCACCATCACCATCACCACCCTGCTCTTCTTCTACGTCGGTCGTTGGCGATGGAACGTTCCGCTGTGGTTGCTGGGCCTCGGCGCCATCCCGCTGCTGGCGGTGGACCTGCTGTTCGTCGGGGCCAACGTCACCAAGCTGCTCCACGGCGCGTGGTTGCCGCTGCTCATCGGCCTCACGGCGTTCACCATCATGACCACCTGGCAGCGGGGCCGCGCGATCGTCACCGAGGATCGCCAACGCAGCGAGGGATCGCTCCGCGACTTCGTCGAGGAGTTGCGCGACAGCAGGTCCTCGACGCTGCGCGCCCCGGGCACCGCCGTCTTCCTCAACCGGGGCAAGCAGACCGCGCCGTTGGCGATGCGGGCCAACGTCGAGCACAACCACGTGCGCCACGAGCACGTCCTGATCCTCTCCATCGAGACCGAGCCGGTGCCCCGCGTTCCTCCGGACCGGCGGATCACCGTCGACGACCTCGGCTACGCCGACGACGGGATCACCCACGTCACAGCCCGCTTCGGTTACATGGAGTCCCCGGACGTGCCCGAGCTGCTGCGGACGCTCGACCCGGCCGCCACGGAGGGTCAGCTCCAGCTGGAGGAGGCGTCCTACTTCCTGTCGAAGATCGAGCTTCGGGCCGGCGACAGGCCGACGATGGCGCCCTGGCGCAAGCGGCTCTTCATCGCCACTTCCTACATCACCGCCGACGCGGCCGAGCACTTCTGCCTACCGCGGGAACGAACGGTCATCATGGGCTCGCGCATCGAGATCTAGGTGCCCGAAGTGGGTCATCCGACAGAAGTGGCAGGTGGTAGGGGTGGCGGCGGCGGGAACCGCCATGATGGGCTGGTGAAGATCCTGTCCATCCAGTCCTCGGTCGCCTACGGCCACGTCGGGAACTCCGCGGCCACCTTCCCCCTCCAGCGCCTCGGCCACGAGGTCTGGCCGGTGCTGACGGTCCACTTCTCCAACCACACCGGCTACGGTGCGTGGCGCGGGCCGCTGCTGGCCCCGGACGACGTGGCCGAGGTCATCGCGGGTATCGCCGATCGCGGAGTCCTCGGCAGCGCCGACGCGGTGTTGTCGGGTTACCAGGGCGACCCGACGATGGGCGCGGTGATCCTGGACGCGGTGGACAAGGTCAAGGCCGCCAACCCGGAGGCGGTGTACTGCTGCGACCCGGTGATGGGCGACGTCGGACGCGGGATGTTCGTCCGGCCCGGCATCCCGGAGTACCTGCGCGACGTCGTCGTCCCACGCGCGGACATCATCACCCCGAACCACTTCGAGCTGGACTTCCTCGCCGGCCGTAGGACGAACTCCTTGACGGAGGTGCTGGCGGCGGTCGACGTGGTGCGCGCGACGGGGCCGCGGCACGCCCTGGTCACCAGCGTGCTCCACGACGACGTGCCCACGGGGTCGCTGGAGGTCGTGGCCGTCTCGGACGAGGGTGCCTGGGCGGTGACCACGCCGCTGCTGCCGATCAACCCGAACGGCGGCGGCGACGTCACCGCGGCGCTGTACCTCGCGCATCTGTGGACGACGGGCTCGCCCGCGACGGCACTGGAACGCACCATCGCCTCGGTCTTCGCCGTTCTCGAGGCGACCCTCGCGGCGGGCACCCGGGAGATCCAGCTGGTTGCCGCTCAGGACGCGATCGCCGATCCGCCGGCCAGGTTCACCGCCCGGCGGCTGCGCTGACCGACCCCGCGACGGCTGCCGAGGCGCGAGGAGAGTCCCCGCCGAATCAATAGTAAGGATTGTGAACAGAAGATGTTACAGTCACTCCTGTCGATGTAACCCCCTGGCCGTCGGCCGTGGTGTTCCCAGAAAGGAGTGATCACATGTCGAGACTTCGCGCCCTGGTCGCGCTTGCGGCGTTGGTCGTCGCCGGCGCGCTGGTGGCGATCATCCCGTCGACCCCCGCATCGGCCGCGGCCTGTGCGGCGCCGTGGCAGTCGTCGGCCGTCTACACCGGAGGCGTCCAGGTCTCCCACAACGGCCGCAACTACCAGGCCAAGTGGTGGACCCAGAACGAGGCGCCGCCGGGCACCACCGGCGTCTGGCAGGACCTCGGAGCCTGCGGAGGCGGCAGCACGCCGCCGCCCGGGGGAAGCTGCACCTACCCGAACTGGGTCGCCGGCACCTGGTACGCCACCGGAAGCGTCGTGCGGTACACCAACGGCCAGTACTACATCGCCGAGCACGACAATCCCGGCTACGACCCCGTCATCAGCACCTGGTACTGGGAGCCCTTCACCTGCGGGGGCCAACCGCCGACCACCCCGCCGCCCACCAACCCCGGTGGCTTCGTGGTCAGCGAGGCGCAGTTCAACCAGATGTTCCCGGGCCGCAATTCCTTCTACACGTACTCCGGGCTGGTCACCGCGCTCAGTGCCTACTCGGCGTTCACCAAGACCGGCAGCGCCACGGTCCAACGACAGGAGGCGGCGGCCTTCCTGGCGAACGTGCACCACGAGACCGGCGGGCTCGTCCACATCGTGGAGCAGAACACCGCGAACTACCCGCACTACTGCGACCCCGGCCAGCCCTACGGTTGCCCCGCCGGCCAGGCCGCCTACTACGGTCGCGGGCCGATCCAGCTGAGCTGGAACTTCAACTACAACGCCGCCGGGAACGCCCTCGGGCTGCCCCTGCTGACCAACCCGTGGCTGGTGCAGAACGACGCCGCGGTGGCCTGGAAGACCGCCATCTGGTACTGGATGACCCAGAACGGCCCTGGCACGATGACCGCCCACAACGCGATGGTCACCGGTGCCGGGTTCGGCGAGACCATCCGCAGCATCAACGGCTCGATCGAGTGCAACGGCGGCAACCCCGCGCAGGTGCAGAGCCGCGTCACCAAGTACCAGCAGTTCGTCGGCATCCTCGGCGTCGGAGCCGGAGCCAACCTCTACTGCTGATCCGCGACCGGGCCTCGCCACCCGTCAGGCAGGGTGGCGAGGCCCGCCGTGCGGGCAGCGTCGACGTGTCGCGGTGGCCGGTGCTGCGTTCAGCTGACGGCTCTGGCCAGCAGGTCGCCGACGGCGGCGCGGACCGGATCGGGGTCCGCCCAACTCCAGTTCGGGTGGGCTCGGTTGGTGAGCAGGGCGAGGACGAGCTTGCGGTCGGGGTCGACCAGCAGCGACGGGCCGGCGAAGCCGGTGTGGCCGAACGCGCGGGGGGAGGCGAGCCGGCCCATGAACCAGGGCTGGTCGAGGACGACGCCGAGGCCGTGGGCGGACGTGCGGTTGGGGCGCTCGGGGTCGACGGCGGGCTTGCCGGCGTTGTGGTTGGTCAGCATCCGCCGGACGGTGCTGGCGGCGAGGATGCGCTTGCCCTGGTAGGTGCCGCCGTCGAGGAGGAGTTGCCCGATGACGGCGAGGTCGGCGGCGGAGGCGAAGACGCCGGCGTGCCCGGCGACGCCGCCGAGGTGGTTGGCGACATCGTCGTGGACGGTGCCGCGGAGCAGACCCCGCGAGGACCGGGCGTCGGTGGCGACCAGGCGGGTGGCCCTGGCGCTGGTCGACAGCCAGGTGTCGGGGCTGAAGCCGGTGCCCCGAAGGCCGAGTGGCCCGGTGAGGTTGGCCTTGAGGGCTCGGTCGAGGCGTTGGCCGGTGACCTTCTCGACGATCCTGCCGGCGACCATGAGACCGACGCTGGAGTAGCGGAACGTGCGCCCCGGCGTCGCGCCGGAGATCAGCGGGGTGGCGAGCACGCTGTTCCAGCGGGCCGTGTTGTCGGCCAGGCCGGTGACCTTGGCGCCGACCGGGAGGCCGCCGGTGTGGGTGAGCAGCATCTCGACGGTGACCCGGTCCTTGCCGGCGCCGGTGAAGCCGGGCAGGTAGTTCCGGACCGGCGCGTCGAGTTCGACGCGCCCCTTGTCGACCTGCTGCAGCAGCAGGATGGCGGTGTAGACCTTGGTGACCGAGGCAAGGTCGAAGATGGAGTCCGGGCGCATCGGGACGCGCTGTCTCGTCGCGAGGAGTTTCGGACCGGCCGCGTAGCGCAGCGCCTCCCCGACCGCGGTGTGCACCGTCGTCTTCCCGTCGACCAGGACGAGAGCGACCGCGCCGGGGAAGCCGCGGTGCCGGAGGGCCTGCGGTGTGGCGGGCAGATGCCGCCGAAGCAGGGCGGTCACGTCCGGCGCGTAGCGGGCCTGGCTCCCCGGCGCCGCGTCGCCGCCGGCGGCGGGAGTGCCCGGCGGGCTGCTCCGGGCCGAGCCGAACCCGGCCCTGTTCCCGGCGGCATCGGTCACGGCGGCCGCGTCACCGGGTTGACCCAAGCCGGGCTCGTCGTTGCCGCCGCAGCCGGTGACGGCGGTGGTCGCGGCGGCCAGGCCGGCCCCGAGCAGCGTACGACGGGCAACGGGCATGCCGGTGATGATGACAGCGGACGATGTGCCACGCCAGTACGGCGAGCGTGCGCCGCTGCCCCGGCTACGCATCGGGTGGCGCTTCGCGTCGGCTACGGCGCGGTGGCGTCCGTCCGGGTGCAGCCGCTGGCCGGGCTCTCGCTGAAGACGATGACCGCGTTCAGTCGGTCTCTGGCCTCGGTGAGCTGGCTGATCTGGTGCTCGATGCGGTCGCGTTCCGCGTGCAGCAGCGCGCGGGACTGCGGGGTGTTCACCTTCGCGTCGACGCAGGGCAGCAGGTCGAGGATGGTCCTGCTGGGCAGGCCGGCGGCGTACAGCGTCTGGATCAGGCGCACCCGGTCGACCGCGCTGTCCGGGTAGTGGCGCTGGCCGCCGCTGGTGCGCGCCGGGATCAGCAGAGACTGCTCCTCGTAATAGCGCAGCGCGCGTACGGACACGCCGGTCTCCGCGGCGAGATCACCGATCCGCACGGTTCCTCCTCCTGGCTGGTGACGCCGGCCACACGACTTGCATCTCACGTCCACGTGAGGTTTTAGCGTAGCTCGCGTACCGGAAGCCAAGCCTTGGAGGTAGTCATGCGGATCTCTGGTTCGGTAGCGCTCGTGACGGGCGCCAACCGTGGCCTCGGCCGGCATTTCGCCCGGGAACTGCTCGAGCGGGGCGCGGCGAAGGTCTACGCCACGGCGCGCGATCCGGAGCGGATCGACCTCCCCGGGGTCGAGCGGCTGCGCCTGGACGTCACCGACCCGCGGTCCGTCGAGGCGGCCGCCGTGGCGGCGCCCGACGTCGACCTGCTCATCAACAACGCGGGCATCAACACCTGGACGAACCTGATCGACGGGGACCTGAACCGGATCCGGTTGGAGCTGGAGACCCACCTCTACGGTCCGCTCGGCATGGCGCGGGCCTTCGCGCCGGTGCTGGCGGGCAACGGTGGTGGGGCGATCCTCAACGTGCTCTCCGCGATGTCCTGGTTCTCCTACGACGGGGCCAACGCGTACGGCGTGGGCAAGGCGGCCGGCTGGAGCCTGACCAACGGCATCCGACTCGAACTGGCCGCACAGGGCACCCTGGTGACCGGTCTGCATCTGGGTCTCGCCGACACCGACATGTCTGCCGAGTTCGAGGGCGACAAGATCGACCCGGCGGTGGTGGCCCGACTCGCTCTCGACGGCGTCGAGGCCGGCAAGCTGGAGGTCGTCGCCGACGAGTGGAGCGCCCAGGTCAAGGCCTCGCTCGCCGCGGACCCCAGCGCCTTCTACGCGATTCCCGCAGCCGGCTGAGAGGCCGGCGATCACAACCGGTTCGGTACGCGGACCAACGGCCGCGCCGTGGCCCGCGAGACCTCCTGAGGTACCCGCCGGGGGCCCGGGTGCGCTGTCAGGCGGCGGCCCCGGCACGGTGCCGGGGCCGCCGGTTCCGTCGCCGCGCGCTCAGCCGGGCTGCCGTGGCCCGCGTCGGGCGTACTTGGCGCGGAACTTCTCCACCCTGCCCGCGGTGTCGAGCAGCCGCTGCCGGCCGGTCCAGAACGGGTGGCTGGCAGCGGAGATCTGCACGTCGATGACGGGGTAGGTGTTGCCGTCGCGCCACTCGACGCGCTGGTCGCTGGTGGCGGTGGAGCGGGTGAGGAAGGCGAAGTCGGCGGCGCGGTCGCGGAACACGACCGGCTGGTAGCGGGGGTGGATTCCGGGTTTCATGCGGCGAGGTCTCCAGGGCTGTCGGTGCGGTCGGCAACGAGGTCGGCGAGCGGGAAGCAGTCTGCGAACGGGTCGTCGTAGGTCCGCCAGACGTCCTCGCCGTCGGCGAGTTCGGCGTCGCTGAGCAGGCAGGCGGTCAGGGTGCGGTGCAGGTCCACCGGGTCGAGGTCCAGGCCGATGAAGACCAGGTGCTGGTGGCGGTCGCCGTAGTAGGGGTCCCAGTCCAGCGCCGCGGCGAGCCGCCGGTGGTCGGACGCCTCGTCCCAGTACGCGTCGGGTAGGGCGACCAGCCAGCGGCCGAAGGATCCGATGGTGAGGCCCCCGCCGGCGAACTCCCAGGCGAGCACCGCGTCGGGTTGGCTGGCCAGCCAGAGGTGACCGCGGGAGCGGACGACCTCGGCGTTGACGTCCTCGAGCACGTCGTGCAGTCGCCGGGGGTGGAACGGTCGGCGGGCGCGGAAGACCGCGGAGACCACCCCGCAGTCGGAGTGCGGTTCGTGTACCCCGAGGGTGTGACCCTCCAGACCCCGGGCCAGCACCGCGGGCGTCTCCGGCCGGTGCCGGCGGGTGTCGCGCAGCTGGCGGGTCAGCTCGTCGGCGTCGACGAGGTCCCCGTCGACGCGTACCTGGGCCGCCCACGGCGCCAATCGCTGCAGCAACACAGACAGCCGGCTGTCGTCGTACGCCCCCTCGCGGGACCGTCCCCACAGGACGAGCGTGTCGGCGTACTCGATCTGTCGGACCACGACGTCCGCCAGCGCCCGGTGGTCGTCGTCGGCGGCGTGGACGCCCAGGGTCTTCAGGTCGTCGGTGCTGGCGAGGCCGTCGAGCAGGTGCTCGGCGTCGACCACGGTGACGTACGAGTCAATGTGCAGCTCATCGGTGATCGGCGACCCGTCGACGAGGCAGTGGGCGCAGGCGGCGGCGACCGCCTCCGGCTCGACCACCTCGGGCAGCATCAGCACCAGGTCCCGGTGGGGGTGGGTGCGGGCCAGCCGGGCCAGGGTGGGCAGCACGTCCTCGCGCAGGGTGCAGGAGACGCAGCCGTGGGCCAGGGTGATCCGTTCGTCCTCCAGGATGCCCGCCGCGTCGCGTACCACCCGGTGCACGCCGCCCTGGCGGACGTCGGCGAGGTCGTGCCGCACCAGCAGCAGGGACGGGTCCGCGGCGAGCAGGGTACGGGCGATGGCGTACGTCGCCGTCGGCCAGAAGCCGCTGAGCACGGTCAGCGAGGGGCGGGTGGCGGCCGCCGAGGCGGCGGCGTCGAGGGGTGCGACTGGTGACGTCACATCTCAGTCCTCTCTACTTGAAAACGATTGTCATTCTAAGCAGAGTCGCACGGAGAGGTGAAGGGGGCCTGTGGCGGTATGGCGCACCCCGCCGCGGCGAGGCTCCGAATCCAGACGCGGCCGCACTCCCACGTAGTTGATCAAGAGGTTTGCGTCAGGATCCGGCCGGGATATGACGCAAGCCTCTTGATCACCGGGAGTGGGAGCGGGGGTGGGGGTGGGAGCGGAGGTGGGCGCGGGGGTGGCGGCTCAGCTGGCGGGCAGGCCCCGGGCGACCAGTTCGGTGGGGATCAGCAGGCTACGTGGTGCGCAACGGTCGCCCTCGATCCGCCCGAACAGCAGCTCGGCGGCGGTGCGTGCCAGCTTGCGGGTGTCGTACGCGATCACGGTGAGCGGGTACGGCAGCAGGCGGGCCACGTCGAAGTCGTCGAAGCCGAGCAGGGCGGCATCGCTGCCGCGCCGGTGCAGTTCCTCCACCGCGCCGAGCGTGATCCGGTTGTTGAGGCTGAAGAAGGCGGTCGGCGGGTCGGGCTGGTCGAGCAGCTCGCCGACCACCCGGGCTGCCGTCTCCGGGTCGCGCACGCCGCCCCGGATCAGCCGGTCGTCGTCCGCCGTGGCACCGGCCGCGGCCAGCGCTTCCCGGGCGCCGGCGAGTCGCTCGCGCATCGTGTAGACGCTGGTCGAGTCGAAGAGGATGGCGACCCGGCGGTGCCCCGCCTCGATCAGCCTGGCGACCCCGCTCCGGGCGCCGCCCCGGTTGTCCAGCAGGACGGTGTCGGCGGGCAACCCGCCCGCGGGCCGGTCGAGGAAGACCACCGGAATGCCGAGCTCCACCTCGGCCCGGAGGAACGAGTGGTCGTCGCCGGCCGGAACCACGAGGAGGCCGTCGACCCGGCGGGCGCAGAGATCGGACAACAGCTCCCGTTCCCGCTCCGGCTCCTCCTCCGAACTGGCGATGATCAGCATCGTGTCGTGCTGGCGGGCCACCTCGGCGGCGGCGCCGGCGATGGTGGCGTAGAACGGATTGGCGATGTCCTCGATCAGCAGACCGATCGTCGCCGTGGTCCGGCCGGAGCGCAGCGAGCTGGCCAGGTGGTTGCGGCGAAAGCCCAGCTCGGTCGCGGCCGCCAGCACCCGCTCCGCCAGCTCCCGCTGCACGTAGGGGGCGTTGTTCACGACCCGCGAGACGGTCTTCAGGCTCACCCCGGCCCGCGCCGCCACGTCCACCATGGTGGGCCGCTTCGCGCGGCCGGGGGCGCTGGTCACGCGAGAACCATACCGCCGGTCACGCCGCCCTCCATGACTCGCGTGGGTGCCGGAAAGGTGCGGAAACGCGGGTGATTTACGGCAGACACGAAGTCTTGACACCCGTGACACATCCCGCGACGATCTGACAACGTTGCCAGGTCCTGGGAGGAACCAGTGTCCGAATCACCATCCGTGTCGCGGCGAACGTTCATGTCGGCCGGAGCCACCCTGCTCGCGTCGTTCGGCGTGACCGCCGTCCTGCCGGACGCAGCCGCCGCGTCGGCCGCGCCCGCGGCGCCACCAGCCACCGATCTCGCCCGGTACCGACCGGTGGCGGTCTCCTCGACCGACTACGCCCCGACACCCGCGTCCTTCGCCGTGGACGGGCTGCCCCAGGTCGGGGTGCGCGGCAGCGGTTGGCGGGCCGCGACCGGCGATCCGCAGTGGATTTCGGTGGACCTGCAGGCCCCGTGTCGCGTCGAGGCCGTCACCCTGGTCTTCGAGGCCACCCTCGCCGACGGGCCGTTCGACGGCAACTACACCGACACCGACGGCGACGAGATCCTCTCCAGCGCGGCGACCGCGTACCGGATCGAGGTCTCCGCCGACGGCCGGGCCTGGCGACCGGTGTACGAGACCGCCGACGGGCAGGGCGGCGTCCAGGCCATCAAGCTGCCGGAGCCGGTCACCGCGCGGTGGATCCGGATGACCGCCACCGAGCGTTCGAACAGCAACCCGGTCGGCCTCAACGGCTTCCAGGTCTACGGCACCGCCCTCCAGCAGCGGCCGTCGGCCCGGGGCTGGACCAGCTGGGAGGGCGGCAACACCAGGCCGGCGCCCGAGCTCACCGTGGCCGCCGACGGCACGGTGCCACTGGAATCCGGCTGGTCGTTGACCATCGACGACTTCGCCGGCGGCGCCGACGGCGCCACGCTCTCCACCGGCGGGGTCGACGTCCGGTCCTGGCTGCCGGCGACCGTACCCGGCACGGTGCTGGGGACGCTCGTCGAGCAGGGGCACCTGCCCGACCCGGTCTCCGGCTTCAACAACCTGCGCATCCCGGAGGCGCTGTCCCGGCACGCCTGGTGGTACCGGCGGGCGCTGCGGTTGCCCCGCGGGCTCGACACGTCACCCGGCCGGCGGATCTGGCTGGAGTTCGACGGGATCAACCACGAGGCCACCGCCTGGGTCAACGGTGTGCAGGTGGGCAGCGTCGCGCACCCGTTCGCCCGGGCGGCCTTCGACATCACCGACGCCGTGGCCGGTCGTCGCGGCGAGCACGTCCTCGCCGTCCGGGTCACCCCGATGCCGCACCCGGGCACCCCCGGCGACAAGGGCCCCGACGGGCGCACCTTCCTCCAGTCGGCCCACCACTACCTCGACGCCCCGACCTACCTGGCGGTGTCGGGATGGGACTGGATGCCGGCCGTACGCGACCGGGTCAGCGGCATCTGGGACCACGTCCGGTTGCGCAGCACCGGCGCGGTGGTGATCGGCGACCCGCATGTCACGACCGCGCTGCCGAAGCTGCCGGACACCGACACCGCCGAGATCACCATCGCCGTACCGGTGCGCAACACGGCGGACACCGCGACCACGGTCACCGTCCGAGCGGAGTTCGACAAGGTCAGGGTCGAGTCGACGGTGACGGTGCCCGCCGGCGGGCACACCACGGTGACCTTCACGCCCGAGCGTTTCCGCGCGCTGCGACTGGCTGACCCTCGGCTGTGGTGGCCCAACGGTTACGGCGAGCCCAACCTGTACGACCTGAAGCTCACCACCACCGTCCGCCGTGAGGTCAGCGACCGGCGACAACTCCGCTTCGGCATCCGCGAGTTCGACTACGACTGGCACCAGCCGGTGGTGATCTCGCCGCCCGCCGCGCCGCCGCTGGAGTTCGTCGGCGGCGCCGCGACCCAGACGGTCACGTTCGACCGGCAGCACGCGCGGCACGTTCGCATCCAGGCCGGCCAACGCGCCACCGGGTGGGGCATCTCGATGTGGTCACTGTCGGTGGCCGACGGGGCCGGTCCGGACCTCGCCCTGCGCCGGGACGCCACCGCGTCGTCGGCGGAGAACGACACCAACGTGGCCGGCAACGTCGTCGACGGCGACCCCGGAACCCGCTGGGCCTCGAAGTCCGAGGACAACCAGTGGATCCAGGTCGACCTCGGCGCCGCGGTCGACTTCGACCGGGTAACCGTCGTCTGGGAGCAGGCGTACGCGCTGGACTACCGCGTCCAGGTCTCCGACGACGGCGATGGCTGGACCGACGTCAAGTCGGTCAGCAACGAGACGCCGCTCGGCAGCCGGGCGACCCAGGTCGAAACCTTCCCCGCGCAGACCGCCCGACACCTGCGCATCCAGGCCGGTGCCCGGGTGACCTCGTGGGGTGTCTCCATGTGGGCGCTCTCCGTGCAGCGGCAGGCGTCGCCCGACGTCGACCTGGCCCTGCACGCCACCGCCACCGCCTCGTCCTCCGACGGGGACAACGGCCCGGAGCGGGCCGTCGACGGCAACCCGCGGACCCGGTGGTCCTCGAAGTACGAGGACAACCAGTGGATCCAGGTCGACCTCGGCGAGCCGGTCGACTTCGACCAGGTCACCATCGTCTGGGAGCAGGCGTACGCCCGGGACTTCGTCATCCAGGTCTCTGACGACGGGCAGCGGTGGACCGACGTCAAGGCGGTCAGCAACGCGGTCACCCAGCTGAAGATCAGCGTGAACGGTGTGCCGGTGTTCGCCCGGGGCGGCAACTGGGGCTGGGACGAGCTGCTGCGCCGGGTGCTGCCCGACCGGCTCGTCGACACCGTCGAGATGCACCGTGACATGAACTTCACGATGATCCGCAACTGGCTCGGCAGCAGCAACCGCGAGGAGCTCTACCAGGCCTGTGACGAGCAGGGCATCCTGGTGTGGAACGACTTCTGGCAGGCGGGGCAGTTCCTGCCCAACCCGCCCGGCTACGTCGACATCGCCGCCGACACGATCCGGCGCTTCCGCCACCACCCGAGCATCGTGGTGTGGTGCGGCGCCAACGAGGGTGACCCGCCGCCGATCGTCGACGCCGGACTCAAGCAGGCGGCCGCCACCGAGCACCCGGAGATTCTTTACATTCCCAACTCCGCCGGCGGCATTGTCAGCGGCCACGGCCCGTACCACTGGGTGGAGCCGGCGACGTACAACAACCGGAACACGTACGACACCGGGGCGTTCGGCTTCCACACCGAGATCGGCATGCCCGTGATCCCGGTGGTCGAGAGCATGCGCAACCTCGTCGGTGACGCGCCCGAATGGCCGATTGGCGAGGTGTGGAACTACCACGACTGGTCGACCATCGGCAACCAGCGCGTCGGCACCTACCAGGCCGCGATCGACGCGCGGCTCGGCGAGTCCGGCTCGTTGGAGGAGTTCGCCATCCGGGCCCAGTTCGTCAACTACGAGAGCCACCGCGCCATGTTCGAGGCGTGGAACGCCAACCTGTGGCAGGACGCCACCGGCCTGCTGTTGTGGATGTCGCACCCGGCGTGGCACAGCACGGTCTGGCAGACGTACGACTACGACCTCGACGTGAACGGCGCCTACTTCGGCGCCCGCAAGGGCTGCGAGCCGCTGCACGTGCAGGCTGACCCCGGCACCTGGCAGGTCCGGGCGGTCAACCACACCGCCGCGGCGGTCACCGGCGCCACCGTCACCGCGCGCCGCTACGACCTGCGCGGCCGGTTGCTGGGTACGCCCCAGCAGCAACGGGTGGACGTCCGGCCGTCGTCCACCGCGCCGGTCTTCGCGTTGGCCGCCCCGGACGGTGCGGGGCTGCACCTGGTCCGGCTCGAGTTGCGGGACGGCCGCGACCGGCTGCTCGCCGAGAACACCTACTGGCGGTACGGACAGGCCGAGGAGATGCGGGCGCTCAACGACCTGCCGCGGACCCGACTGGCGACCACGACCAGCGGCGCACGTACCGCCGGCGGTCGGACCACCGTCACCACGACGGTGCGCAACGAGGGGGGAGTGGTCGCGGCGCTGGTCCGGCTGAGCGTCGACGATGCCCACGGCGACCGGGTCCTGCCCGCCCGATACGAGGACAACTACTTCTGGCTGCTGCCGGGCGAGACGCGTCGGGTGCAGATCTCGTGGCCGGCGGGGCGGCAGTTGCCGCGCCAGGCCCGGGTGACGGCGCGGGCCTACAACACGGCCGGCGACTAGGAGTACGTCCGCCGCCGGCTGTGGAAGGCATGCCCTCCCGCAGCCGGCGGGCGTCCCGCCTCGGCAGGGCTGGACATGGTCGAGCCGTCTGGCCAGGGCTGCGCAGCCCTGGCCAGACGGCTCCTGTCGTCAGATCGACGAGGTGTTACGCGGTCGACGGCGGTTCAGCAGCACCAGGAACGCGCCCATGATGACCAGCATCGCGCCGAAGGTGAGCGGTGTGCCGATGGAGTTGCCGGTCACCGGCAGGATCTGACCGACGTAGCGGAACGTGAGCGAGTTCGACGTTCCACCCGGGGTGGTCACCGTGACGGTGGTGTCACCCGCTCGGCACGCCGGCGTACGGAACGTCAACGAGCGCCCGTCCGCGGCCACGCTCACCTGACTCGCCGGTATGGTCCGACCGCAGATGGTGACGGTGGTCTGACCGGGAACGAATCCGGAGCCCCCGACGGTCACGGTGGTGCCGCCGGCGGCGGGCCCTTGACCCGGGTTGAGCGTGTCGATCACCGGCGGTGCGGCCTCATAGGTGAAGCCGTCGGGTGCGGTGGCGTTGGCGCCGGGGATGAGGACGGTGACGTCGACGGTTCCGGGTGTGCCGGGTGGGGTGACGACGGTGAGTGAGGTGCCGCTGGGGTCGACCACCAGGTTGGTGCCGGGGGTGCCGCCGAAGTTCACGCCGGTGGCTCCGGTGAGGCCGGTGCCGGTGATGGTGACGGTGGTGCCGCCGGTGGTGGGTCCTTCGTCGGGCACGATCGAGGTGATCGTGGGTGCGACGTAGGTGAAGGTGGGTGCGGTGGCTTCCCCGGCGGGGAAGACCAGTTCGACCACGGCGGGTCCGGCGGCGTTCGGCGGGGTCACCACGGTTGCGGTGGTGCCGGCCGGGTTGACGGTGAAGCCGGTGCCGGGTACGCCGTCGAAGGTGATTCCGGTGGCTCCGGTGAAGCCGGTGCCGGTGAGGGTGACGGTGGTGCCGCCGGCGGTCGGTCCGGTGGTGGGTGTCAGGTCGGTGATGACCGCGGTGCTGCCGTCGGGCAGGTAGGTGTAGGTCAGCGGGGCGGCGGAGCCGCCGCCGGTGCTGACCACGACCGAGGCGGGTCCGACCGCGCCGGGCGGTGTCACCGCGGTCAGTGAGGTTCCGTCGGGGGCGACGACGACGTTGGTCGCC
The DNA here is from genome assembly GCF_044753725.1 of Micromonospora sp. NPDC093243. Classification (NCBI taxonomy): domain Bacteria; kingdom Bacillati; phylum Actinomycetota; class Actinomycetes; order Micromonosporales; family Micromonosporaceae; genus Micromonospora; species Micromonospora sp. NPDC093243. The sequence continues at coordinate 334,348 of NZ_JBIVNT010000006.1, forward strand.
GGGGCTCCGTCGAAGGTGACGGTGGTGTCACCGGGCACGAAGCCGCTGCCGGTGATCGTCACCGTCTGCCCACCCGACTGCGGACCCTCGTCCGGCGTGATCGCCGCCGCCGTCGGCGGTGCGGCCACGTAGGTGAAGCCGTCGGGTGCGGTGGCGTTGGCGCCGGGGATGAGGACGGTGACGTCGACGGTTCCGGGTGTGCCGGGTGGGGTGACGACGGTGAGTGAGGTGCCGCTGGGGTCGACCACCAGGTTGGTGCCGGGGGTGCCGCCGAAGTTCACGCCGGTGGCTCCGGTGAGGCCGGTGCCGGTGATGGTGACGGTGGTGCCGCCGGTGGTGGGTCCTTCGTCGGGCACGATCGAGGTGATCGTGGGTGCGACGTAGGTGAAGGTGGGTGCGGTGGCTTCCCCGGCGGGGAAGACCAGTTCGACCACGGCGGGTCCGGCGGCGTTCGGCGGGGTCACCACGGTTGCGGTGGTGCCGGCCGGGTTGACGGTGAAGCCGGTGCCGGGTACGCCGTCGAAGGTGATTCCGGTGGCTCCGGTGAAGCCGGTGCCGGTGAGGGTGACGGTGGTGCCGCCGGCGGTCGGTCCGGTGGTGGGTGTCAGGTCGGTGATGACCGCGGTGCTGCCGTCGGGCAGGTAGGTGTAGGTCAGCGGGGCGGCGGAGCCGCCGCCGGTGCTGACCACGACCGAGGCGGGTCCGACCGCGCCGGGCGGTGTCACCGCGGTCAGTGAGGTTCCGTCGGGGGCGACGACGACGTTGGTCGCCGGGGCTCCGTCGAAGGTGACGGTGGTGTCACCGGGCACGAAGCCGCTGCCGGTGATCGTCACCGTCTGCCCACCCGACTGCGGACCCTCGTCCGGCGTGATCGCCGCCGCCACCGGCGGTTGGGGCGCGAGCGGACGCTCACAGGTGGCCTCGGCCACGATCACGGTGCCGACCGGGATGGTCACCGGCGCGCCGAGGACGGTGCCGGTCAGGGTGAGGGTGGCTCGCACGGCGGCGGCCGTCGCACCCGCCGCGGTGGTGACCTCGGTACGGGTCAGCGAGGCGTTGAGGGCGGCATCGGCCACGCCCGCCACCGTCACCGCCGCGCTCGCGTCCACGCTGGGGCCGTTCGCCACCAGCGTCACCGCCGAACCGAACAGCTCCAGATCGACCAGCGTGGTGTCCGCGACCTGCGCGCCGACCAGCGGACACGAGACGGTCGCGGTCGCCTCGGCGGCGTCCAACACGTCGATACCGAGCACATCGAGGTTGAGGCCGTTCACGCTGGACAGGGCGGACGACACCGCCGCTGCTCGTGTCGCGGTCACCTCGGCGACCGTTCCGCTCGCGCTCACCCCGACCGCACCCGGCACCGAGATCGCGAGCAGGGTCGAGGTGTCCGTGCCACCGCCCGGCGGCGCGGTCGCCGTGCCGATGACCGCGTCGGCGCTGACCACCGCCACTCCGAGGACCTCCGCCGACAGATCGACGACGACGCCCCTCGCGCTGGCGCTTCCGGGCTGCGCCTGGGCGGGAACCCCCAACCCGACGCTGGTTACCGCACCGACCAGCGTCGCCACCGACGCCGTCGTGAATCTTCGCAGGACAGAACCCACCGCTTCCCCCGTTCACGTCGCGAACTGGGCGCAGCCGGCATGGAGCGCCCGTCATCGACTGAACGACGGAGTACGCAAAACGTTACGAAACGGGCATTTGCCCCACCGGCCCCCAGGAGGCCACTCCTGTCCGAGCCAGAAGCGAGCGCCCTTCGTTCCCGCCCTGCTCGGGCGCGGCCCCGACGAGCAGGTGGGGCAGCCCGACGTGTCGGACCGCCCCACCTTTGAACAGCGCCTCCACCAACCCGCGGGTCGGCTACGCCGCCGGCCGAACCCGACCGGTCAGAACCCGAGAACGGCCCGTCCGCCCACCACCGGCAGGCGCAGCTCGCTGTCGTTCGGCGCGACCCGCAGCTCGGTGCCGCCGAGCGGCAGCAGGGTGTACTCCTGGTCGCTGGAGAACACCACCACGCCGATCCGGTGACCCGCCTGGAAGATGTAGTCCTTCGGCTCCAGGGTCCACCGGTAGTCGTACAGCTTGCCCTGCTTCACCGACTCGCTGCGCGACGCGCTCTTACGGTTCTGCGGGTCCATCCAACCCCGGGTCACCACGGTGGGCGCGGCGGTCGAACCGGCCGGACCGTAGTCGACCAGGTATGCGGTGAGGTTCGCGTCGGGCTTGTTGTCGATCGCCATCCGCAGCCGCATCTCCGGACGGCCGGAGACGCGGACGTCCCGGGCCAGCGCCGGGGAGCGGTAGGCGAGCCGGTTCGCGCTTGCCGCGTCCGGGTTCGCCACCAGGACGTCCGGGTGGATGGTCCGACCCTCGTCGACGAAGGTCTGCTCCACCTTGGCCTTGGGCTGCTTGCCTGAGGTGAGCGTGCCCGGCTCGCCGGCGCTCGACGCGGCCAGCTTCACCGCCACCTCACGGGCACCCGGGTCCGGCCAGTTGGCGTACGTGGTGTACGCCCGGTCCTCCCGCTGCAGCACCGCGGTCGGCTCGTCCATGATCCCGTTGCGCACGTTCCACAACCAGAAGTCGAACCAGCGGTTCTCGGTCTGCTTGTAGGTCCAGGTCCGGCCGTCGGGCAGGGTCACCGACGCGTTGCTGCCGGGGCCACCGTGCCCGCCCTGGTGCAGCCAGATCTTGCGCGGCACGTGCCGCTTCGCCAGCTCGTCCCACCAGCCGGCGAAGTGCTCGGTCTTCACGTTCCAGTCGTTGAGGCCGTGCACGACGAAGACGCTCGCCTCCACGTCCCGGGCGTCGAGGTAGTCGCGGTCCTGCCAGAACTTCGAGTAGTCGCCGGTGACCCGGTCCTGCTCCTCGGTGATCTCGGCGATCTCGTCGGCGCAGGGCCCCTCGGCCCGCGCCTGGCCGGCCGTGTACTGGGCCAGGATGTCGGTGTCCTCACCCTGGTACGTCCCGGGCGCGACGACCAGACCGTTGGCCCGGTAGTAGTCGTACCAGCTGCTGATCGCGGAGACCGGGACGATGGTCTTGAGCCCCTCGACCCCGGTGGTGGCCACCTGGTTGGGCAGCGTCCCGTTGTACGAGACGCCGGTCATGCCGACCGCGCCGGTGGTCCAGCCGGCGGTGACCGGCGCGCCGGCCGCGTCGTAGCCCTTCGCCCGGCCGTTCAGCCAGTCGACGACCGCCTTGGTGCCGAGCGTCTCCGCCTGGTCGCCGCTGGTCGGGCAGCCGTCCGAGTCGCCGGTGCCGACGCTCTGGCCGAGCACCACCGCGTACCCCCGCGGCACGTAGTAGTCGTCCAGCGAGCCGGGCAGGTTGGCCTTCGCCTGGGCGCGCTGGACTCCCAGGTCGAGCGCGCGGAGCCCGGAGCGCTGGGTCAGGCCGTTCTGCGGCAGGTCGTCCACCAGCACGCTCGGGTACGGCACGTCACCCCAGGTGCCCTTGCGGTACGGGCTGTGCTCGAAGATGACCGGCACCTTGAAGCCCTGGGTGGCGGTCTCCCGGGGCCGGGAGATGTCGATCGCCACCCGGTCGCGGCGGCCGTCGTGGTCGGTGTCCACGGTGGTCTGGACGTACACCCGCTCCTCGATCGCGTCGGCGAGCGAGAACACCGGTTGGGTCATGCCGTCACTGACCACGATGCCTGGCGGTGGGGTGGCCGCGGGTGGGGCCGCCGATGCCGGGGCTGCGCTCAGGACCAACGCGCCGGACACGCCGACGCCGAGTAGTGCCAGATAGGGGGGTCGACGCACGCGCGTCTCCCTTCGGTCGGGCTGGCGGCCGGAGCCGGCCGGGGGTGGATCCCGAAGATCCATTCGTGCCCATGCTAAGTCCGGGTCGGCATCCCCGTCGATGACCTTCGGCCTGAAACGAACCCCACGTCCACAGTGGCCGGGACGGGGATGACCGGTGGAGGCCGGTGAATCGGTCCCGCAAGCCCGCCGAGGTTGGGGGAGGCCAGCTGACCGCGTTCCGCCCGGAACGTCGTCACCGGCAACGCCCACCGGGGGTTGCGGCGACTCAGGCGCCGGCGGCGAGGCCGTGCAGGCCCACCAGGCCGGGCACGGCGACGCGTCCGAGTTCCCTGCCGGTGGCGGAATCGTGCCAGCTCACGGCGGCGGTCTGGCCGACATGCAGCCGGCCGAGGTCGGGGCTCAGCACGAGGCCGGTGACCGGCTCGCGGACCGGCCACTCGGCTGCCGGGCCGAGGCGAGCGAGATCCACGGTACGCAGCACGGGGCCGGAGCCGACGAAGAGCCGGTCCTGGTCCGCGGCGGCGTACGCGTCACCGGTCCCCGTGACCAGGGTGGCGGTCCGGCGTACCGCCAGTTCATCCGTGGCGATCTCGGCGACCGTGCCCGAGGTGACGTCGACGACGAAGAGCCGACGTCCGTCCGGGCTGATCGCCATGGCGTGACCGCTCGCGGACCCCGCCCCGAACGGATGGGGCAGATCGATGCAGTACGCCCACCGCTCGGTGAGGTTCAGCGTGTGCACGAACGCGTGCGCGTCGCCCGGCCGGCCGCTGACCAGATCGCGGGTGTGCTGGTGGCCGGGCTGATGGGTGTAGAGCGTGTAGAGGACGGCGCCGTCCGGTGCGAGCACCGCCTGGCGTCCGTCGCCGCGCATCTCCTCCTCGGCGCCGGGTGGCACCGGCGCCTTGGTCCGGGTGTTGAGCGGGCCCGGCGCGGTGGTGGCCAGGTCCACGACGCGGACCCGGTAGCGGTCCGGGGCCGCGGCCGGGAGCCATTCGAGGACGAACAGCCCGGCGAGGTCCTGGGTGAACGCCTCCGGCACGAAGTTGCCGCGCAGCTCGAGCCGGTGCCGGACCCCGCCGGCGTCGGCGACCAGTACCGGGGTCACGTCGCGCCCGGCCGGCCGGCCGGTGGTCACGCCGACGTGGTCCGGGGTGAGCGCCACCGTGGTGCCGCTGGTCGAGACGGCCTGTGGTGTCCAGCGCCCCGGCAGCGTGACCCGGGCGGAGGCGCGGCCCGAGCCGGTGTCGATCCGCCAGAAGGCGGTGTCGGCGCCGGCGGCCTCCGTCGCGTAGATCGCCCGCCCGTCGGCGGTGGCCACCGAGCGCGGGAGAGTCTGCCGGTCCGGACCTCGTAACACGGTCAGCCCGTCGTCCACCTCGACGAGCAGCACGTCGGGGACGCCGGTCGCCGGGGCCGTGGTCGGCCTCCGGACGGCATCGCAGCCGACCACCGCGGCGGCGCCGGCACCCGCGAGCGCGGTCAGGACGGTACGGCGGGAGATCGGTGCGTTGGCCATCATGTCGGGGTGACACCGCGAGACCCGGCAGGGTTCCCTCGGCCGGGTGGGAACCCGCCCGCCGCGGGCGGTGTCATGAGGGTGGATCAACCGGAGGTTGCACTGGACGACGACGAATTCGTCACCCGCGCCCAGGCAGGTGACCTGGAGGCCTACGAACTCCTGGTCGCCCGGCACACCGCGTCCGCGTACCGGACCGCGGTGCTCCTCGGCGCGGGCTCGGATGCCGAGGATGTCATCCAGGAGGCTTTCGTGAAGGGGTACCGCAAGCTCTCCCGCTACCGGCGCGAGTCGTCCTTCCGCTCCTGGCTGCTGGCGATCGTGGCCAACGAGACGCGTAACCTGCACCGGTCGCGCAGCCGACGCGACGGGCTGGTGCTGCGGGCCGCGGCAGCCGAACCGGGGTCCGAGGTGACCGGCGACGGCGCGGTGGGCGCGGTGCTCGCCGCGGAGCGCCGCGCCCTGCTGGTGCAGGCGCTGCGCCGGCTGCCGGAAAAGGACCGTGAGGTGATCGTGTGCCGGTTCTTCCTCGACCTCAGTGAGGACGAGACGGTGACGATGCTGGGCTGGCCTCGGGGCACGGTGAAGTCGCGCACGTCTCGGGCGTTGGCGAAGCTTCGTGGCCTGCTCGACCTCCAGGAGGTCCACCGTGGATGACCTCGAGCGGGAGCTGCGCGACCTACGGGCGTGGCTGGAGACCCCCGAGGCGCCCGACGTGACCGCCCGGGTACGCGCACAGCTCGCCGCGTCCGCGCCGCGCCGACGGCGGTGGCGCTACTACCTTGCGGCCGGCCTTGTCGCCCTGCTCGTCGCGCTGTTGCCGCCGGGGCGGGCCGCCGTCGCCGACGCCGTGGCGGGTCTGCTGCGCTTCGCCGGCGTCACCATCGTGACGTCACCGGGGCCGCCGCCCCCGAGCCGTACCGTGTCGCCGTTGCCGTCGCAGCGGCCCGCCGGACTGGACGAGGCGCAACGGGCGGTGCGCTTCCCGATCCGCGTACCGGCCCGGCTGGGTCCACCTGAGCAGGTGCTGGTCGCCGACCCCGACGGCACGGGTCGATACCGGGTGGCGACGCTGCTCTACCGGGGCGGCGCGCTGCGCGTCGACGCCTTCGACGGTCACCTCGACCCGGTCTTCGTGAAGCGCTCCAGCGCGGCCGAGTTGGTCACCGTCCACGGTGACTTCGCCGCATGGGTCGCCGGACCGCACGCGTTGACCTACGTGGATCGCGCGGGCGAGGTCCGGGTGGAGACCGCGCGGCTCGCTGCCTCGACCCTGATCTGGCAGGAGGCCGGCGTGAGTTACCGCCTCGAGGGCGACCTCGCCAAGGCCGAGGCGATCGAGATCGCCGAGTCGCTGGGGTAGGGCGGAAGGAACCCGGAGGGCCGGGCCGGTGTCCTCACATCGGCAGGCACGAGTCGGGCCATCGAGTGGCTCGACGCTTACCGGAGGGTGCGAGATGAGGGCATGGGGCAGAGTGGTGCTGGGTTCGGTGGTCCTGCTGGCCGGCTGCACGGCCACCGGTCGGTCGGAGACGCCGGGCAGCGCTCCGGCCACCACGGTCACCGCGGCCGCCGCGAACCCGGCTGCGGGCGCCGCCGGCGGCTGCGGGTCACGGATCGAGACGGGGCCGCTGCCCGACTGGGCGGACCGGGGGTTCAGTGGGGATGCCCGGGTCGCGCACGTCCTCGGCGCGAAGGGCGAGATCGTCGCGGTGCTCTTCGGCAACCCGCTGCGGGTGGACAGGACGGACGGCTCCAACAACAAGATCCTGTGGGTCTCCCGTCCCGCGACTGCCTCGCCCGACCCGACATCGTCGCCCGATCTCAGCATCACGGCGACGCTGGACGGGACCGACACGCGGGTGAGCCGGGAGGTCCGGGGCGGCCCCGGCCCGTCGATCACCGACCTGCCGCAGGCCGGCTGCTGGCACCTCGAACTCCGCTGGTCCGGGCGTACCGACACGATGGACCTCGTCTACGCCGAGAGCTAGAACGGGGGCGCCCCTGCCCGCGCGGTCCGGGCACCGCGCGGGTCCGGCGCCCTGCGGTGACGAGATCGGTGGCTACCGGGCAGCCCCGGGGTCGCTTACGTTGGCAGCGACCAGTTCGGAGCCCTACCCGATGTCGTGGAGGTCCCGGTGCCGTACAGCGCTCTGGCGATCCGGCTGTTGATCTCGTGCCCCGGTGACATCCCCGCGGCGGACATCCGCATCGTCCAGCAGGCGATCACCAAGTGGAACGGGATCTATGGCGAGAACTTCGGGGCGGCGGTGGTCCCGATCATGTGGAGTGTGCACGCCGCCGCCGCGTTCGGCCGTCCGCCGCAGGCCGAGTTGAACGACCAGATCGTCGACCGCTGCGATGTGTGTATCGCGATGTTCGGCTCCCGGCTGGGTACGCCGACGGCCGTGGCGGCGTCCGGTACGGCCGAGGAGATCGAGCGGCTCGGCGCCGCCGGCAAGTACGTGGGGGTGCTGCGGTCCCGCCGGCCGGTCGATCCCGGCGGTCTCGACATCGCGCAGATGGCGGCCCTGCAGACCTACCTCGACGGGCTGCGCCCGACGGCGCTGGTCCTCGGGTACGCCGACGACGCCCAGCTGAGCGACCACGTCGAGAAGATCCTGGTCGCCGCCGTCTCGGCGCACGGCACGCGGGCCGCCACGCTGAGCGCGCCGTCGACGGTGCCGGGCGCGGAGGTCTGGCCCCGGGTGCAGTCCGAGGACCGGGTGCGGGTCGACTCGCACCGCTGGGCCAGCAGCCTGCGGAACCGCTACCTGGTGCTGCACAACACCGGCAGCCGCCCGGCGCGAGGTGTGACCTTCGTGCTCGAGAAGGATCCGACGGATCGCGGCGACCTCTGGAGCGTCGCTCTCGCGCAGCCCGGTGATCCGTCGATCGATGCGATAGCACCCGGTGGAGAGGTGCGATTCGCGCTCGTCGCGCAGATGGGCAGCGCGCAGCAGGTGCGATGTGTGGTGCGCTGGAGCGACGATCGCGGCTCGCACGAGAATATGTCGACATTGCGACTCACCTGATCTGCACCGGGCGCTTCCCGATGCGAAGAGCAGGCGATATGCGTCGATTGCTGGGCAGGCACACACCTCGTCCATCCGGCGGATTTCCTCTGCCGTACCAGCGAATCCAAACATGGGCATTCCTTACGTAGCATGACGGTGTGGGGGACCGACATTCAGATCTTGACGAGATCATTCAGCTGAATCGCGCGGTTCGGCCCGCCGAGGCGGCGCAGCGGTTCGAGCGGCTCATCGGGCAATTGTCCGAGGCGGATCTGACGGATCTTGATGCGGACATCCAAGCGGCTCTCGCGAGTTTCCTGCCGAAGCGGCGAAAGGGGCTCGTCGCCGCGCTCGCGGCCCGCCGGGCCGGCCCGGTGAGCCAGCCGCCCGCCCCGCCGGCGCACGTGCCGGTCGGCTCCGCGCTTCCGCCGGCGCCGCTGAGCCGGTTGGTGACGCCGAGGCCCGTGCCGCCGTCGGACCGGGCCGCCGCCGCCCGGGTGGGGGCCGTCGCACCGGCCCGCCCCGTGCCGTCGCCACCACCGGCCGCGCCACCGCAGGCCGCCCCGATCGCGCCGTCCCAGGCCGTACCGGCGAGGTCGGGCCCGCCGCGAGGGCTCGGCGGGCCGGTCGGCGGCGACATCGCCGCGCGACTGGCCGAGATCCGGGGCCTGCTGCACCAGGTCAAGCCGGGCGAGGCCGAGGACGCCGTCCGTGCGCTCGTTGCGGAACTCGGCGACGACGCGCTGCGCGAGCACTCGTCCGAGCTGTACGACGTCGTCGACCGCTTCCTGCCCAAGCGCCGGCGCCAGCTCGTCGAGCTTCTCGACCAGGCGCTGTCGCGCGTCTCGCCCCCGGAGCCGGTGGCGTCGGGCACCACGCCGACCCGCGACCCGTTGACCGACGACGACACCACGGTCCTGGTCGACACCCCGGCCCCGGTCCACCTGGCGGCGGTCAACGGAGCGCGGCCGGCGACTCCGTCCCCGTCGCCTGTGCAGCTGATCAGATCGCGGCCGCGGGGAGGCACGACCGTGCGGTCGAATGGGCCGGTCCGCGACCCTGACCCGGCGTACATGAACTACCGCTTCACCGAGGAGCTCGACAACCTCAGCAGGTCGCACATCTTCCAGTGGGCGACGTTCTACCGCGACGTGTTGTCCGAGTACTTCGAGGCCTTCCTCATGGAGGTGGTCGAGGACGACCGGAGCCAGGTGCCGGACATCACGAAGAGCGCGTTGATGCACCACGCCCGGGACATCTTCAGCAAGGGCTACAGCCGCCTCAGGACCACCCAGGGGTTCTCCGAACACCATGCGTTGAACAAGTCGCTGAGCGGGTTGCAGCGCTTCCTCGATCTGCCCCTGGAGCTCTACTCGTCCCGGCTGGCCGACGCGCACCGCGACGGGTCCGCCTGGTCGCTGCGCCGGCTCTGCTCCGCCATGCTGTTCGGCATCCTGCACGGCTACTCCGACGTGCGCTTCGAGCTGACCGGCCGGCAGATCCTGCCGCGCTTTCCTCGCTCGTGGGCCTACGTGCTGCCCTTCCTCACCTCCGAGGACCTCCACGAGCTCTCCACGCTCATCGAACCGGGCCAGTTCCACGACGGCGTCGCCGACTCGGTGTTCCCACTGGTCGAGGTGGTCGACAAGCTCCTGCGCGCCGACCCGTCGAGGGGCCCGCTGCCCGCGCTGTCCCAATACGTCGGGGCATCGCGCCGCCTGGACGTCTCGCTACGACCGGCGCTGAACGCCAGTGACGCCCGCCCCGTCGAGGTGCAGTGCTATCTGCTCGCCGACTTCGTGGAGCGGCACCACATCGAGGAGGCGCTGTCGCGGGCGGTGAGCGTGGTCATCGCGCCGCTGCGACCCGACATGCGGGCCCGGGTCGCGGCGGTGGAGCGGTTGGCCAAGAAGCACACCCCGAGCGTTACCAGTACCCCGTCACCCTGCTCCGGCTGCTCATCGACGAGATGAGTCGCAGCCTGGGCGACGCCGAGAGCACGATCAACGGTCTGCGGGAGACCTGGGAGCCGGTGGGCGGCGACATACCGGAGCAACGACGCGTCGAGGAGGCGGTCCGTGGCGGTCAATGAGGTGGGCGTTCTGCTGGTCGACTGGGAGAACCTGGCCGGCGCCATCATCGGTCGGGGCAAGTCGGTGACCCGTCAGATTGTCGACGACCTGTGGGCGTACGCGAACCGGGAGTGCGGCGGTCAGTTGCAGGTCCACATGGCCGCGGCCCGGTTCGACCCGTCCATCGCCACGGCGATGCGGGAGCGGTTCATCGTCGCCGACGAGGTGCGGAGCACCAAGGAACAGGCCGACATCAAGCTGACGGTGCTCGCGATGGACTACCTGCACCAGGGGTGTCGCCGCTTCATCCTGGTCACCGGCGACCAGGACTTCATCCCGCTGATCCAGCGCCTGCGCGACGACAGCAGCGAGGTCCTGGTCATCTACGGTGACCCGAACCGGCTCGCGACCGAGCTGCGGCAGACGTTCGCCACGCCCGGGCTGAACTCGGTCGACATCGACGACATCACCCGCCTGCTCGATCGCAGGCAGGAGACCGGCAGCCGTTCTCTGCTCGGCCTCCTGGAGCTCCAGCGGCGGGGCACCATCCTCGGCGGGCCGGAGAAGGGCAACCGCACGGCCACGCTGGCCCGCTGGGGGATCCTGCCCAACGAGGACGACGCCCAGTACCGCTCGCTGGTGGACTCGCTGGCCGAGAAGGTGTTCCGGCAGGACGCCGCGGTCAAGGCCGGCAACGACTGGGTCGCGAAGGGATCCTGGCGTACCTATCTGGACTTCGGCCTGGGCCGCATGGCGGACGTACGCGCCGTCGACCACGTCGTGCGTAGCCTGCTCGCCCGACCGCAGGGGCTGACCATCGCGAGCCTGCGCACCGGCCCCTTCCGGACCGACGACGGCACGCTGCTGGACCGCGCGCTGGACGCGCTGCTGACCGTCGAGGCGATCCGTCTGGGCGCGGACAACAGGTACACCATCGTCCCGCCCGATCTGACGCTCGGCTATCTGGAACCGCTGTGGCGGGTGTACAGCGCGGTCTCGGCCGAGTGCTACCGGCGGGAGGTCCGCAGCATCCCGTACAACCAGGTCGAGTCGCTGCTCAACCGGGGCGGTGTCGGCCAGGGCAAGGACCAGCGGGCGGCCGGCCGGATCGGCGGCGCGCTCACCTACGCGCGGGCCGCCGGCGTGATCGACGTGGTGGCGGTGGACGGCAAGCGCCATGCCATCGCGCCGGTCTCCGCTCTCTGCCGGCCGTTCGAGCACGCCTACCACGAGATGTACCGGTCGTTCATCTCCGCCACCGACCCGGTCCCGGAGCTGGAGGTGCTGCGGTTCATGGAGGACCGCGACCGCGACAAGGCCGATCCGGTCTTCGGGTTCGACAGCCGAGACCGCCACCGGATCCTGCGCATCCTGAGTCAGTCCCGGCTGATCAGCTGGCGGGACCACCAGGTCGTCGTCCAGGAGTCCCGGTGGGGTCGGGCGGGCGCGCCGCTGACCCGCCGCCCGTGACGGTGACACCAAGCGCCGTTGACGAGGACGATGCCAGGCGCTAACATGGCGAGTTAGGGGAGCAGTGGATGGCAACGGCGAATTGACGTAACCGTGGTCCGATCTGACTCAATACCCGGCCCCAGCCTTCGTGGCTGGGGCTTTCGCTTTCTCATCAGCCCACGGGTTTGCGGGCGGCGAGACGCTCGATCAGGCCGAGAGTGAACCTGTCGTGTGCCTCGACCGGCCAGCCCCAGCCGCGGACCTGGTCGGCGGGGCGGCGCAGGAAGTGCTCGCCGCCCATCGGCACGGTGACCAGCTCGGCGAGGCGCTGCACGAGGCGTACCGGCCAGCGGGCGGCCCGTACGTGGTCGGCCAGCAGGAGCAGGCCGCCGGGACGCAGCACGCGTCTCATCTCGTCGAGCGCCCGGTGCTCGTCGGGGATGGCGCACAGCGAGAATGTGCAGACCACGGTGTCGAACGACGCGTCGGCCAGGTCGAGGCGCTGGGCGTCGCCGAGCCGAAGGTCCACGTCGTGGCCCAGCTCCGTGGCCCTGCGCCGAGCGGCGGCGAGCATCTGCGGGCTCCACTCCACCCCGGTCAACCGCACCCCCGCCGGGTAGTGCGGCAGGTTGAGGCCGGTGCCGACCGCCACCTCGAGGACGTCCCCGAAGGCCCTGGCGCAGACCCAGTCGCGGGTGTCGCGGAAGAGACGCCGCTCGGCGAAATCCATCTGCCGGTCGTAGGAGCCGGCATGCTTGTCCCAGTAGCGGCGCAGCCGCTGGTGGCGATTCGATTCCGTCATCCGAGCCCGCCTCTCGTCCGGCCGGCGGCACCGCTCCCGCCGCGTGGTGCCGCCGCGCAGTCCTGCGCTCGTACCCGGGCATTCTCCCGCAGCGGCCGCCGGCGCACGGCCCCGCTGGCGGCGCGGATCAGTAGGGGCAGCTGCGGCCCGCGCGCACCATCTGCGCGTACTCGGCCCCGGTGATCCGGAATCGACCCTTCTTGCTGCCGTCCTTGCTGACGCAGTCGTTGATCGGATTGAGGTAGACCCAGCTGTAGGCCGCGTCGTCCGCGGCGCCGGTCACCTCGAAGGGCTTGTCGCCGGGAGCCGAGATGGTCGTCGTCTGCCGACGCCCGTCGGCGAGGTACTGCAGCTCCAGTCGCCACCGGCAGTGCATCTTCTCGCTGAGCGCCCTGACCTGGATGACGTTCTTCTCGCCCTTGGGCAGGCTGATCTTGTTGTCCGCGAAGAACGGGCGGCTCGGCGGGTCGTCGGTCGTGCTCTCGACCAGCATCCGTGGATTGGGCTGGTCCACCCGCGTCACGAGCACGATCTTCTCGGAGGCTCCCTGGGACTCGTTGGGCTCGCGGATGCCGGTGAGGGGCGGGGCGCAGGGTGCGACCAGGACGGACCGCATGTCGACGACCTCGACGGCATCGTCGCGGGTGCCGACGAGGGTGACCTCCCAGGTGCTCCGGCCCAGGTCGACCGCCGCGAGGTCGGTGGCCGGGTCGCCCGACGTCGAAGTGTCCAGCTTGGACAGGTCGGAGCCGGCGGGGTAGACGAAGCCGCGGGCGCCCTCCTCGGGATAGGGGACGTGCCGCACGTCGAGGACGACCAGCGGCCCCTTCCCCGCCAGGGCCTCGGCCAGTTCGTCCGCGGACTTCCACTGATTGAGCGTGCCCAGGACGACAGCGCCGAGCCAGGCGCCGACGGCACCGATCACGATCGTCAGCAGCCAGGTGACCGGCCGCTTCCACCAGGCCACCCGCTCCGGCGTGGGCGACGGTGCGGCAGTCGGCCGGGCCTCGGCGCGGGCCGGGCGGCGGCGGGGCCCCTTCTTACGCGGGCTCATGGATCGGGGCCTCCAGGGCGGCGAAGGGTGTCTCGGTGCGCAGGGTTCGGCGGGCGAGCAGGACCAGCAGTGCCACGAGCCAACCCCAGGCCGCGCCGAATCGCAGCGCGTTGGTCAGCTCGCTGTTCAGGCTCATCCAGGGCGCGCAGCCGGTGGGGGAGACCGAGAACGCGCACTCGGCGAGGACGACGGTCGGTGCCGTCAGGGCGCACGCCGCGAGCGTGCCACCCCAGCAGACGACGACGATGCCGGCGCGGTGACCGGAGGCCGGCAGGCCGGCCAGCACCGACCGGAGCAGGAGCCAGAGCAGCACCAGCAGGACGACGGTGGCCACCGAGTTGGGCACCCACCGGTCCATCGTCAGTCTTGCCGGGTCGAGTTCCGGGTGGGCGAGCCGGTAGGCCAGGTCCTCGCGCGGGGGCGGCGGCGAGAGCGCGGGATAGAGGAACCGGCCGAGCAACTCGAACAGGGTGTAGGGCTTGTCGGTATGGCGCACGATCCGCACGCCCTCGATCAGGGCCAGGACCAGGACGGGCAGGACGCCGGCCAGGGCGACGTTCCCGCTGCGTCCTCGGCGCTCGCCGATCAGCGGGCTGGGTTGGGAGGTCTCCGCCGCCGGCGACGGCCCGTCCTGCGTCCAACGGCCGCAGACGAACAGGATCGCGCCGGCCACCGCCACCCAGCAACCGAGGAAGAGCACGTCGGACGTCCAGCCGCCGCTGAGCGAGTAGTTGGCGCTGAAGAGCAGCGACAATCCGTCCGACGCGCTCTGAAGGCGGAGGACGTACACCGCCCACCCGAGGAGGTCGGCGATCGCGGCGGCGACGAGGACGGCCGACGCGCCCGTCACCGCCGCGGCGATCAGGCTGGTCCTTCGGGTGACGAGGCCGCCGAGCAGGTAGATCAGCACCGCGACCAGGAGTATCGCGCCGCCGCGCAGCAGCGGGATCACCGACTCCATCAACGGGGCCGTACGTGTGTCGAGCGGGGCGAAGAAGGCGAAGCCCTTGTCGACCAGTGTCGGCAGGTCGCTGGCGTCCCGCGAGAAGCCCCGCGAGTGGAACCTCGGTGTGGTGGCGACGAGCAGTTGCGCGGCGAACAGCGGTATCACGGTCATCCACGCGACGAGGGTCCTGGCCGCCCGGTTCATGCGGTGAGGCTGCTGATCGTCACCCCACCAGTCTCGCGTGACTCGCGGCTGAAGTGAAGTCGATGACTGCCCGCGTGGCGCGGGCGCACCCGGCGACGCCGCGTTCCGGACGAGCGTGCTGCCGCAAGCCAGTGCCTGCTGGGTGCTCGACAGGCATCCATGAGGGTCTTGCGTCGGTCATCGTATACAACATACGCTCCCCGGAATCGCCCACTTGAGGAGATCCCCCATGACGAACCTCTCCTTCAGCGAAACGAGCCCGCCGCGGCTGCGTCCACTGCGGGCCGCCGTGGCGGCGGCAGCGGTCATCTGCGCCGTCGTCGCCTGCTCCCCGGTGTCGGACAGCGGGGGTGGTAACCAGTCCGGCGACAACCAGCCGGCCGGCCAGGACTCCTTCGGTACGCCGGCGGACCCCGCCGCGGTGAAGAACGGCGGCAAGCTCGTCATCGCCCTCTCCGCGGAGCCCGACGCGCTGGATCCCACCCTCTCGCGCAGCCTCTACTCGCGCTACGTCTTCCAGGCGATGTGCCAGAAGCTCTACGACGTAGACGAGCAGGCGCAGGTCGTACCTCAACTGGCGACCGCGCTGCCGACCACCAGCAGCGACGGGAAGACGGTGACCATCCCGCTGCGTCAGGACGCGAAGTTCGCCGACGGTACGCAGCTCGACTCCGCCGCGGTCAAGGCCACCCTGCAACGGCACCTGACGAACGCCCGCTCGGCGCGCAAGAGCGAGCTGGGCCCCATCGAGACCGTCGACACCCCCGACGCGCACACCGTCGTGGTGCGCCTGAAGCAGCCGTTCGCGCCCCTGGTCGGAGCCCTCGCCGACCGGGCCGGCATGATCATGAGCCCGAAGGCGATGCAGAGCCTCGGCGACGACTTCGCCTCGGCGCCGGTCTGCGTCGGGCCTTTCAAGTTCGCCAAGCGGGTGCCGCAGAACTCCATCGACGTGGTGAAGGACCCCAACTTCTACGACGCCGGCAAGGTCCACCTCGACGCCATCTCGTGGCGCATCCTCAGCGACGCCAGCATCCGCGCCGCCAACCTGCGCTCCGGCGACGCCCAGGTCGCCGACAGTGTCTCCACGCAGGACGTCGCCTCCCTGCAGGCGGACAGCTCGCTCACCGTCCTGCAGTCGCAGTCGCTCGGCTACCAGGGGCTGACCTTCAACATCGGCAACGTCGACGGGGTGCGCACCACGCCGAAGCCCATCAACCGCCCGACCGCGCAGAACGCCAAGGTCCGGCAGGCCTTCGAGCACGCCATCGATCGGAAGGCACTCGTCCAGGCCGTCTTCAACGGGATTCCAGCCGTCGCCTGCTCACCGATCTCGCCCGCGAGCCCGTTCTCGACGCCGGAAGCGCAGACGTGCCCGGCGCACGATCCGGCCAAGGCCAAGCAGCTGCTCGGTGAGGCCGGCGTCCAGACGCCCTACCCGGTGACGATGCTCGTCTCGAACACGCCCGACACGCTGCGTCTGGCCCAGGCGTTGCAGGCCATGGTCAAGGACGGCGGGTTCGACCTCAAGATCAATCCGGTGGAGTACTCCTCGCTCCTCGACGAGCAGGACCGCGGCAACTTCGAACTGCTGCAGCTGGGCTGGAGCGGGCGGATCGACCCCGACGCCAACATCACCAACTTCGTCGGCACCGGCGGCGGCCAGAACGTCTCCGGCTACAGCAACCCTCAGCTCGACGCCGCGCTGACCCAGGCCCGTCAGTCCAACGACCTGGAGGAGCGCAAGAAGCTGTACGGGCAGGCGGTGACGATCCTCCAGCAGGACGACGCGCTGATCTACCTCTACCGGCAGCGGAACCTGACCGCCTTCTCCAAGCAGATCCAGGGTCTGCAGGTGTTCCCGGACGGCGTGATCCGCGCGGCCTTCGCCGGGTTCACCAAGTAGGTCGTCGTGCTTCGATACCTGCTCACGCGCGCCTGGCAGTCAGCGCTGACCCTGCTGCTGTCGACAGTCGTGGTGTTCCTCGGCGTGCGGGCACTGCCCGGGGATCCGGCCCTCGCCCTCGCGGGCGAGGACCGGTCCCCGGAGGCGCTGGCGGCCATCCGGCATCACTACGGGCTGGACCAGCCGCTGCCCCTGCAGTTCGCGCAGTACGTGGAACGGATGGCGCAGGGCGACTTCGGTGAGTCGATTCGGACCGGGATCCCGGTCTCCTCGATGCTCAGCACCGCCCTGCCCGTGACGGCCGAGCTCTCCGTCCTGGCGATCCTCATCGCCGCGGTGCTCGGTGTCGGCGCCGGGGTGCTCGCGGCGGTACGACGCGGGCGCCCCGCCGAGTGGCTGGCCAACGGGCTGGCCCTGGTGGGCCTGTCGGTGCCGCACTTCTGGCTCGGGCTGCTCGCGATCCTCTACCTCTCCGTGGCGACGGGGCTCTTCCCGGCCTCCGGCTTCGTGCCCTTCCTCGACGACCCGCTGGACAACCTGCACCACGTGGTCCTGCCGGCCGTCATCCTCGGCACCGGTCTGGCAGCCATCATCATGCGACAGACCCGTTCGGCGATGTTGGAGTCGCTCTCCTCGGACTACGTCCGTACGGCGAAGGCGAAGGGTCTGCGACCCCGAGCCGTCATCACCCAGCACGCGCTGCGGAACAGCCTCATCGTGGTGGTGACGATCGTGGGCCTGCAGCTCGGCGGCCTGATCTCGGGTGCGGTCGTCACCGAGCAGATCTTCGGGCTACCGGGCTTCGGCAAGATGACCATCGACGCGGTCTTCCAGCGGGACTACCCGGTCATCCAGGCCGTCGTCCTGCTCACCGCGACCGCCTACATCGTCATCAACTTCCTGGTCGACCTGCTCTACTCGGTCATCGACCCACGAATCCGCGTGACGGGGGACCCGGCATGACCGTCCTCACCGTTCCGATGGCGGAGACCGCCCCCGCCGGCATCACCCGACGCACCCGCGTGCTGACTCGGTTGCGGAGGAACCCGCTGGCCGTGGTGAGCTTCGTCGTGCTGGCGCTCGCGGCCGTCGTCGCCCTGCTCTCACCCTGGATCGCCCCCTACTCCGTCGAGCAGACCGACTTCGCGCACACGTTCTCGCCGCCGGGCACCCCGGGGCACT
Organism: Micromonospora sp. NPDC093243; assembly: GCF_044753725.1. Classification (NCBI taxonomy): domain Bacteria; kingdom Bacillati; phylum Actinomycetota; class Actinomycetes; order Micromonosporales; family Micromonosporaceae; genus Micromonospora; species Micromonospora sp. NPDC093243. Next base: position 352,275 of record NZ_JBIVNT010000006.1, read on the forward strand.
TGCTCGGCACCGACGACCTGGGCCGGGACGTACTGTCCCGCATCATGCTGGGGGCTCGGGCGTCGCTGCAGGTGGGACTGCTCGCGGTAGCCACCTCGTTGGTCATCGGCGTACCGCTCGGACTCGCGGCGGGCTACTTCCGGGCCTGGGACGCCGTGATCTCGCGCTTCACCGACCTGCTGCTCGCGTTCCCGTTCCTGATCATGGCGGTCGGGCTGGCCGCCATCCGCGGCGCGAGCCTCGGCAACGCCGCGGTGGCCATCGGGATCGCCCAGATCCCGGGGGTGATCCGCGTGGTGCGCTCGGACACGCTGCGGCTCAAGTCGCTGGACTTCGTCGCCGCGGCCGTCGTGGACGGCGCCAGCGACCTGTGGGTGCTCGCCCGGCACATCCTGCCCAACGCGACGTCGGTGATCCTGGTGCAGGCCACGGTCGCCATTCCGGCCGCGATCCTGGGCGAGGCGGTGCTCTCCTTCCTCGGCCTCGGCATCCAGCCGCCGGCGCCCAGCCTGGGCACCATGCTGGCTACCGCCCAGCAGTTCTCCGCCCGGGCCCCGTGGGCGGCGGTCCTCCCCGGTGTCGTGATCATGGGGCTGGCGCTGGCCTTCAACGTCTTCGGCGACGCCCTTCGGGACGCCCTCGACCCGAAGGGAGACCGGCGATGACCACCGTCGAACCGGCGAGCGCCGCCACGGTCGGCACCTCCGTGCTGGAGATCCGCGATCTCACGGTCTCCTTCCGCACCGAGAGCGGGACCGTCTCGGCGGTCGACCGGGTGAGCCTGGACCTCGCTCCCGGCGAGATCGTCGGGATGGTGGGCGAATCGGGCTGCGGAAAGAGCGTCACCGCGATGAGCCTCGCCGGCCTGCTCCCGGAGAGCGCCCGGATCTCCGGCTCGGTACGGCTGGAGGGCACCGAGCTCGTCGGCACCCGCGAGTCGGTGCTGCGCCGCGTGCGCGGCAAGGAGATCGCCTACATCTTCCAGGAGCCGATGACGTCCCTGAACCCGGTGCTCACCGTCGGGCGCCAGATCGGGGAGGTGCTGCAGGTTCACGAACGGATGTCCCGGCGGGCCGCGCGGGCGCGCGCCGTCGAGCTGCTCTCGCTGGTGGGCATCCCGTCCGCCGCCGCCCGCGTCGACAACTACCCCCACCAGCTCAGCGGGGGCATGCGCCAGCGGGTGATGATCGCGATGGCGGTGGCCTGCGGCCCGAAGGTGCTGGTGGCCGACGAGCCGACCACCGCCCTGGACGTCACGGTCCAGGCCGGCATCCTCCAGGTCCTCCGCGACCTGCGCGACAGGCTGGGTACGAGCATCCTCATCATCACCCACGACCTCGGCGTGATCGCCGACATCGCGGACCGCGTCGTCGTCATGTACGCCGGGCGCGTGGTGGAACGGGCTCAGGTCAACGACCTCTTCGCGCATCCGCGCCACCGGTACACGGCGGGTCTGTTGTCGGCCTCTCCTACCCCGGGCCGGCACGCCGGCACCCAGCGGTTGCAGGAGATCCCCGGTCTCGTGCCCGTCCTGTCCAGCCAACCCGACGCCTGCACGTTCGCGGACCGCTGCCCGGCCGCCGACTCGCAGTGCCTCGACTCCGCCCCGCCTCTCGCGGCGGTCGGACCAGGGACCGCGCTCGCCGCGAGCGAGCATCTGGCGGCGTGTTGGCACCCCTGCCCGACGCCTCGGGCCCAGCCCCAGGAGGTGAACCCATGACGGCGCAGCCACCCGCCCTCGAACTCGAGAACCTGGTGATGCACTTCGGGCCGGTGCGAGCCGTGGACGGTGTGTCCCTCACGATCCCCAAGGGCCGGGTCACGGCGCTGGTGGGGGAGAGCGGCTCCGGAAAGTCGACGGTGGGCCGGTGCGTGGTGCGGCTCGTGGAGCCGACCGCGGGCGTGGTCCGGATAGCGGGGACGGACGTGACGCACCTGTCCCGGCGGCAGCTGCGACGGCACCGCAGCGACGTGTCGATCGTCTTCCAGGACCCCGCCGGCTCGCTGGACCCGCGCATGCTGGTGGGCGACGTGGTGGCCGAGCCGCTGCGCCTGTCCGGGCGGCGGATGCCGCGACGCGACCGCGAGGCCCGGGTCGCCACGGAACTCGAACGGGTCGGCCTACGCCCCGAGGTGGCGCACCGGTACCCCCACGAGCTCTCCGGCGGGCAACGCCAGCGGGTGAGCATCGCCCGGGCCCTGATCTCCGAGCCGATGCTGCTCATCGCCGACGAACCCACCAGCGCACTCGACGTCTCGGTGCAGGCGTCGGTGCTCAACCTCCTCGCCGACCTGCAACGGGACATCGGGTTCGCCTGCCTCTTCATCACCCACGACCTGTCCGCCGTGGAGTACCTGGCCGACGACATCGCCGTCATGTACCTGGGTCAGCTCGCCGAGCAGGGCTCACGCGAGCAGATCTTCACGCGGCCCGCGCATCCCTACACACAGGCGCTGCTGGCGGCCGCGCCGGTGGCCGACCCGGTCCGCCAGCGCCAGCGCCAGCCGGTCCTGCTCGGCGACGACCTGCCGTCCGCGTTGGACCCTCCGTCCGGCTGCCGCTTCCGCACCCGCTGCCCGCTCGCGTTCGACAAATGCGCGGCCGAGGTGCCGCCGCAGGTGGAGATCGGTGGCGGGATGGCCGCCTGCCACCTGGTGCAGCCGGACGGTACCCGGCCCGATGTCCGGGCCACTGACCCGAGTGAGGTGTTGTCATGACGTTCACCACCCGACCGACCCTGCAGGGAACCTTCGGAATGGTGTCCTCGACGCACTGGCTTGCCAGCCAGGCGGCCATGGGGACCCTGGAGCGCGGTGGAAACGCCTTCGACGCGGCGGTCACCGCCGGGTTCGTCCTGCACGTCGTCGAACCCCACCTCAACGGACCGGCCGGTGAGGTTCCCGCGATCGTGGCGACGGCGCAGGACCCGGCCCCGAAGGTGCTGTGCGGGCAGGGGCCGGCGCCGGCCGCCGCCACCATCGCGCACTTCCGATCCCTCGGGATGGAACTCATCCCCGGTTCGGGCCCGCTCGCGGCGGCCGTGCCCGGCGCCGTGGACGCCTGGCTCCTCCTGCTGCGCGACCACGGCACGCTCCGGCTCGAAGAGGTGCTGGAGCCGGCGATCGGATACGCGGGCGCCGGTCACCCGCTGATCGGCCGGGTCGGTGACACCGTGGCGGCCGTGCGGACCCTCTTCGAGGAGCACTGGCCCACCTCCGCGGAGCTGTGGCTGCGCGGCGGCAGGCCGCCGGCGGAGGGCGAGCTGTTCGCCAACCCCGCCTATGCCCGGACGCTGCGCAAGCTGGTCAGCGCCGGGCAGGCGGCCGGCGCCGACCGCGCGGCACAGATCGACGCCGCCCGCCGCGCCTGGAGTGAGGGTTTCGTCGCCGAGGCGATCGAGCGGTTCAACCGGCGGCCGTTCCAGGACTCCAGCGGGCGTCCGCACGCCGGCCTCGTCACCGGCGCCGACATGGCCGCCTACTCGGCGACCTGGGAGGAACCGGTCACCCTCGACTGGCACGGCTACTCGGTGGCGAAGACCGGCTTCTGGGGCCAGGGCCCGGTGTTGTTGCAGACGCTGTCGGTCCTGGACGCGCTCGACGACGCCCGCGCGTACGACTCGTCGACCGCGGCCGGCATCCATGCCCAGGCCGAAGCGCTCAAGCTCGCCTTCGCCGACCGCGAGGCCTGGTACGGCGACGGTTTCGACACGCCCGCGAAGGCGCTGCTCTCCCGGGAGTACGCGCGGGAGCGGGCGGACCTGATCGGGGCGGACGCCTCGACGGAGCTACGACCGGGGCGTCCCGACGGCCTGCGGCCGCGTCTCGCCGGCCACCTCCAATGGGGCGCCGGCGGCCGCGCCGACGCGGCGGACGCCACGACCGGCGAGCCGACAGTCAAGGCCGACGGCGTCACCCGCGGCGACACCTGTCACGTCGACGTGGTCGACCGGTGGGGCAACATGATCTCCGCGACCCCCAGCGGCGGGTGGCTGCAGAGCTCGCCCACCATCCCCGAGCTCGGCTTCCCCCTCGGCAGCCGGCTGCAGATGTTCTGGCTGGAGGAGGGGCTCGCCTCGTCGCTCGCCCCGGGGCGCCGACCGCGTACCACGCTGAGCCCGACGATGGTGCACCGCGACGGGGAGCCCGTGCTGGCGTGCGGCACTCCCGGCGGCGACCAGCAGGACCAGTGGCAGCTGCCGTTCCTGCTCCGCCACCTCGTCGAGGGGCAGCCGCTGCAGGAGGCCATCGACGCGCCCGCCTGGCACACCATCAGCCTGCCGGGGTCGTTCTACCCGCGCGACTCCGAGCCCGGCGTCCTGGTGGTGGAGGACCGCTTCGACGAGGAGGTGCTGGCGGCCCTGCGGGCGTACGGGCACGAGGTACGGCTCTCCGGGTCGTGGAGCCTCGGCCGGCTCTGCGCGGTGACCCGCGATCCGGCTACCGGAGTGCTCGCGGCGGGCGCGAACCCGCGGGGCATGCAGGGCTACGCGGCCGGCCGCTAACCGCCGGCTGCCCCGTAGCCGCCCTCGGCGTTCTCGTAGGCGGCCGCGGACGCGGCGTCGAGGTGGGCGAGGGCGGCTCGCTCGGCCCGCTCACCGTCACCTGACTCGATGGCGTCGACCAGCTGGATGTGCTCGGCCCACGAGTGCGGTGCGCGCTCGGCGGCTCCCAGCCGGAAGACCCACTGCACATGGAGGTACAGCGCCTTGGCGATCGACGACAGCCAGGGGTTTCCGCTGATCTGGAGGATCCGCAGGTGCAGGGCGCTGTTCAGCTCGGCGACCCGGCGCAGGTCCTGCTGCTCCGTCGCCTCGCGGCCCTGTTCCAGCAGCGTCCGCAGGGCGGCCACGTCGGCCGGTGTCGACCGCTCGGCCGCCAGCCGGGCGGCCAGCGCCTCCAGGCGCTCGCGTACCGCGAACATGTCCGCGATGGTCCCGCTGCTGGGAGAGGCGACGACCGCCCCGCGTCGGGGCAGGATCACCACGAAACCCTCGGCCTCCGCGACGCGCAGCGCCTCCCGGACCGGGTTGCGGGAGACGGCGAAGTCTTCGGCCAGCCGGTCCTCGGTCAGCCGCTCACCGGGGAGGTAGTCGCCGTTGATGATGGCGGTCCGTAGTGCGGCGAGGACCTGGTCGCGTAGCGGCAGGTGTTGAGCGCCGAGCTTGTCCCGCAGGTCTTCAGCCAACCTGATCGCCTCTCCGTGATCTCGCTGGGAAAAGTGTATACGAAGGACAATCTGTGGAGGATAGCCGAAAGTGCTGAAAACACTGCCGCACGTCATCCGCGCCCGGGCCACCGCGAAGGAGAAGCCACTCCTCCTGCGTCGACGGCACGCCCTGGTGGTGGTGCTGACCTTCGTGACCGGGAGCGCCGACGCCATCGGCTTCCTCGCCCTCGGCGGAGCCTTCTCCAGCGTGATGACGGGCAACATGGTCCTGCTCGGGCTCTCGGCCGGCAGGGGGAACGCGGAGCTCGCCCTGACCTCGGGCTGCGCCATCATCAGCTTCATCGTCGGCGTGCTCGCCGGCGCCCGCCTCGCCGGCTCGGCGCAACCGGAGGACCCCGTCTGGCCCCGCCCGGTCACCCGGGCGCTCGTCCTGGAACTCCTGGTGTTCGTCGTGCTCCTCGTCGTCTGGGAGTTCGCCACCCACACGGAGGACGTCGACCTCGCCCTGCTGATGCTCTCGGCGGCGGCGCTGGGCGTACAGAGCAGCGCCGTCCAACGATTCGGGGTGCCCGGACTCTCGTCCACCTACCTGACCGGCACCCTCACCAGCCTGATCGCCGGCGTCGCCGTCCGAACCCCGTGGCGCAACCTGCGGCCCAAGGCTCAGATCCTGCTGGCCCTGATGACCGGCGCCGCCGTCGGCGCCCTGGTCGCCCTGCACCTACCCGCCTGGTCGCCGGCCCTGCTGATCGGGCCGCTCGTGGTCGTGATCGCCGTGTCCAGACGGATGGCGCAGAAGCCGTCGCACGACGTGCCGGTCACGCGGTAGGGATCCGGGCGGATACGCCGGCGCTCCGCCCGTCAGCGCGCGCCCTGGAAGGCGCGACCGACGGCCGTCGCCTCGCTGCCGGTACGGAAGAGCCCGGTCTGGTCCTTCGCCGTGGCGGGCAGGCCGAACCAGGCGTACCGGTGCAGCCAGGGCAGCCCACTCAACATCCGGGTCGCCGCGGTGAGGAACGCGGCCTGCTGCTGCTGGCTCGGGAAGCGGACGCCGTCGGAGAAGTCGATCAGGGCGAACTCGGTGAGCCAGATCGGCAGCCGGTAGCGGTCGTGCACCGCCTGGAGGTAGGACTTGAGCTGGTTGACCGCGTTGGCGGTGGTGAAGTCACCGCCGTACCAGTGCAGGGCGATGAAGTCGACCCGGTGGCCGCGCTGCTTCGCGCCGGCCATGAAGCGGTCGAGCCACTCACCCGGGCGGTCCCCGCCCCAGGCCACCGCCGGGCTGCCCAGGGGCAGACCGGTCGCCTCCAGCTGCGGCCACAGGTCCAACGCCTGCTCCACGCTCATGTTCGCCTGACCGCCCATGTCCGGCTCGTTGAACCCGAGCAGGTAGCGGCCGTTCTTCTTCGCCTGTTGCAGGTTGCTGGCGGTGACGCTCTTCGCCCCCCAGATCATCGGGACGAACTCGGTGCCCTTCGGGCTGGTGACGCCCGGGTGGTCCACGTTCCAGGTGTAGTACCAACTCGCGTTGGAGTTGGCCAGCGCCTGGCTGACCCCGTTGAAGGTCCAGACGCCGACGCCCTTTCTCTTCGAGGTCACCGCGGGAGGCGGGGCCGCCGGTCGGGCCGTCGTCGGCTTCGCCTTCGGGGTCACCGCCGGTGGCGTGGTCGGGGCGCCCGGCGTGGCGGCCGTGGACGGGCTGGCCAGCGAGGTGGTCGACGGCGGCGCCCCGACCGCCTGCGTCGCCGCCGGGGCGGGCGTCGACCCGGTCGGCTGGGCCACGACGATCGCCCCGACGACCAGCACGGCGACCGCGGCGGCCACGGAGATCGGGCCCAGCACCGGGTTCGAGCCGAACGAGATGAGCCGGCTCAGCCCGCCCGGGCGTACCGCGTGGGCGCCCCCGGACGCGCCACCGCCCGATGGTCCGGCGGCGGCGCGCCCGGTCGCCTCGATCACCTGGGGGCTGGGCGTCGGGGCGGGTGGGCTCGTCGCGCCGGCGTGGGGAATGGCCGTCGCGGCGTGCTGGGCGCTCTCCGGCGCGAGGCCCACCGCGAGGTTCTCGGCGATTCCGGGCGGGATCGGCAGCAGCGGAAGCCCGGCGAGCAGCCGGTCGATCGGGAGCAGGTCGGCGGTCCAGCGGACGCATTCGCCGCACTCCCGCACGTGCCGGGCCAGGCGCTTGCGCCACAGCGGGCTCGGCCGGCCGTCCCACGTCCGGGTCAGCTCCCGCAGCCCGGGGCAGGCGGCGCCACCCCGCAGCGCACGGACGACGATCCGCGACGCCTGCAGCTGTTCCTTCATCCGTTGGATCCGGACCGCCGCGTGGCCCTCGGTCAGGCCGAGCGCCGTGGCGAGTTCGGTCCGGTCGATCTCCCCGGTGGCCTCCAGCCACCAGAGGGCCAGCAGAGTCCGATCGTCGTCGTCGAGCCAGCGGGTCGCCTCGGCCACCTCGCGGCGCTGGTCGGTCAGACCGAGCCGGAGAATCGTGATCCCGGCGAAGTCCGCGGCCGGATCGTGCACCCCGTGGACGACGTCGAGGTCGGCGGTGTGGTCCAACGCCGCCCGACGGTACTGCTCACGGTCCCGCACCTGCCGGACGGCGATGGCGATCAGCCAGGACCGGTACGCGGCCGGATCCCGCAGGTCGGTCAGGTGCCGGACGACGCGCAACAGCGTCTCCTGGACCACGTCGTCGACGTCGGCGTGCCCCCGCAGCGCCCGGCCGACCACGTTGTACACGAGCGGGAGAGACGCCGCCACCAGTGCGTCGAGCGCCCGCGGGTCGCCGTTGCGGGCGGCGACCACCAGCCCCGCGTCGGCGCCACCCCGACTCGTTCCGCGCATCGTCTCCACTCCTTCACGTGCTCGCACCGCTACCCGGTGGCGTGGCTGGTGGAATCCGGCCAACGCCTCCCCATCAGGAGACCGGCCGGCCGGGCCGGCATAACAGTTTCCACCGTCCGGTGTCGGCCGTGCCGGCCCGTCCGCCCCGCGCCCGCCGTCAGTCCGGCGTGCGCACCCGGTAGGCGAGGTGCGTGACGCCGTCACCCTCGACGACGCTCGTGGGCCCCTCCAGTTGGACGGGTGCGATCTTCAGGTCGGCGAAGAGCGGGATGCCGTCGCCGAGCAGGACCGGGACGAGGTCCACGTGCACCTCGTCGAGCAGGCCGGCCTGGATGACCTGCGCCGCGATGGTGCCGCCGTTGACGCCGACGTGCTTGTCGCCCGCGATGGCCTTCGCCCGACCGATCGCGCTCTCGATGCCGTCGGTGACGAAGACGAACGAGTCGCTCTCGCGCTCCCAGCCCTCGGGCACGGTGTGCGTGACGACGACCACCGGTACGTCCATCGGGTGCCGGCCGCCCCAGCCGTTGGTCATGTCGAACAGTCGCCGGCCGACGACCAGCGCCCCGGTCCGCTCGTTCAGCTCCCGCAGGTGCCGGGCGCTCGCCGCCGAGGTGCGCAGCGTCATGTCGGGGTTGGCCGTCGGCGTCTCGACCTCGCCGTTGCCGTACCACTGGAAGAGGTACTCGAACCCACCGTGGGACGCGTCCGCGATGTAGCCGTCCAGCGACATCGTCGCTCCGGTCATGACCGTCGTCATCAGATCCGCTCCTTGGTCTCCGGCGGCCCGCCACTGAACGGGCCTGCCCTCCACCTACGAGTCGAAGCCGCGAGGGACTCGCTCGACATGATTGCCGAACAATTCTTCCGCGACCGGCGAGCTCTCGGGGCCGGCCGGCCCGAGCGCGACCGACCGGGGTGGCGGCGCCGCCCGCGAGTCGGCGGCGGCCCAACCGGCACCGGGCTAGGCTGGCTGCCGTGGATCAAGAAGACCGCATCGCCCTGTTCCTCGACTACGAGAACCTCGCCCTCGGGTTCCGCGACCATCACGGCGGCATGGCCTTCGACTTCCGTCCCATCGCCGACGCGCTCGCCGAGCGAGGGCGGGTGGTGGTGCGCCGCGCGTACGCCGACTGGTCGTACTTCGGCGAGGACCGGCGGATGCTCACCCGCAGCCACGTCGAACTCATCGAGATCCCGCAGCGGATGGGCGCCTCGCGCAAGAACGCGGCCGACATCAAGATGGCGGTCGACGCCGTGGAGCTGGCCTTCGAGCGGGAGTACATCTCGACCTTCGTGATCTGCACCGGCGACAGCGACTTCACCCCGCTGGTGCACAAGCTCCGCGAGCTCAACAAGCGCGTCATCGGCGTCGGGGTCGAAAAGTCGACCTCGGCGCTGCTGCCGCCGGCCTGCGACGAGTTCCTCTACTACGACCGCCTGGAGGGCGTCGAGATCCCGCCGGCGCCCGCCCGTCGCGGCCGTCCCGCCCGCCCGCCGCAGCTGGAGCCGCAGCAGGTGGAGCAGGAACCCGAGCCCCAACCGCTGGTCGAGCAACCCGTACGCGACGTCGACACGCTCGCCGCTCTGGTGGCCCAGACCGTGGCCGGTCTGCAGGGCAGCTCCGGCGGTGAGGTGACCGCGTCGAGGCTGAAGCGGACCCTGCTCCGGAAAGACCCGACCTTCAGCGAGTCCGACTACGGCTTCCGTACCTTCGGTGAACTCCTGCGGCACCTCGCCGAGCACAACGTGATCGAGCTGGCCGAGGGCCCCGCCAAGGGCGACCCCGAGGTCTCGCTGCCCGAGCACGACGACCGGGAGGTGGCGTTCGGGCTGCTCCGGTCGGTGGTCGTCGACCTGGCCGGCAACGACGGGGCCCTGGCGCTCTCCGGCCTGAAGGACCAGCTCCGACGGGCGCGGCCCGACTTCAGCGAGCAGAAACTCGGCTACCGCAGCTTCCTGCAGTTCTGCAAGGCGGCGGCCACGGCCGGCGCCGTCCAACTGCGGTGGAGTCCCGACGCCGACGACTACCTCGTCACCCCGCAGGCCTCGTGACCCCACTCGCACCGGGCGGTCCGCGTACCGGCGCGGGCGCCCTCGTGCCGCCGCCTGGGTGCCGGATACGGTGGCAGACGTGACAGACGCGGCGCGGGTGGCGGTGTGCTCCAGCTGACCTGGTACGGGCACAGCACCGTGTGGATCGAGGATTCCGGCACCCGGCTGCTGACCGACCCGCTGCTGCGTAACCGCCTCGCCCACCTGCGTCGGCGCCGCGGGACCGTCCCGCAGCTGCCCGGCGCCCCGGACGCGGTCCTCGTGTCGCACCTGCACGCCGACCATCTGGACTTCGCGTCGCTGCGCCGGCTGCCCGAGCACACCACGCTGGTGGTCCCGGCCGGGGCGGGACGCCTCGTCCGTCAGGCACTGGGCAGCACCGCCGGCCGGTGCGTCGAACTGGCGGCCGGCGACCGGACCACCATCGGGCAGCTCAGCGTCACGGCCGTACCCGCCGCCCACCACCCCGGTCGCGGGCCCTGGTCCCGGCACCGCGCGCCGGCGCTGGGCTACCTGATCGAAGGGCAGGCCCGCACCTGGTTCGCCGGGGACACCGGCCTCTTCGACGAGATGGCCAAGCTGGGGCCGGTCGACCTGGCGCTGATCCCCGTGGGCGGGTGGGGTCCCACCCTCGGCCCCGGCCACCTCGACCCGGCGGGCGCGGCCGAGGCGGTGCGCCGGGCGGCGGCGGCCTGGGCCGTACCCATCCACTTCGGCACCTTCTGGCCGGTCGGGTGCGACCGGCTCCGCCCGGAGCTGTTCCACCAGCCCGGAGAGGACTTCGCCGGCCACGCCAGGGCGACCGCCCCCGGCACCCGGGTACGCGTGCTGCGCCCGGGCGAGTCGTTGACGATTCCGCGGCCATGACGGCGAGCCTCGGCGCGCTGGGCTGGCTGGCCCTGGTCGTGATGTTCGGGGCGGTGGTCCCGGTGGTACCCACCGGCGCCGCGGTCAGCGGCGCCGCCGCCCTCGCCGCGCACCAGGACCTGCCGACCGTGGCCCTCGTCGTGCTCGCCGGCGCCCTCGGGGCGTACGTGGGCGACCTGGCGACCTACCTGCTGCTCGACTGGGGCGGCGAGCGCATCGCCCGACGGCTGCACCTGCTACGCGGACCGCAACGCTTCGAGCGGCTGTCGGCGCGCGTACGTGAGGGGCGCGTCTCGATGCTCCTGGTGTCCCGACTGATTCCGGGCGGCCGGCTTCCGGTGCTGCTCGCGGCGGCGGTGGCCGGGCTGACCTCGCGACGCTTCGCCATCGCCAACGCCCCGGCCAGCCTCGCCTGGTCGGCCTTCTACGCCGCGATCGGCGTGCTCGGGCGCGCCGTCTTTCCCGAACCGTGGCAGAGCGTGGTCGCCGCCGTCCTGCTCGTCGTGCTGGTCAGCCAGGGGCTGAGCTGGGTGGGCCGACGCCGGAGCGCGCCGGCTCATCCGCCGGTGACGCCATAGCCGGCAGCCGCGCACCTGAGCGCTCGCCCCGATCGCCGTCCGCGTGATCGTCCGGCGCGCGGGGCGCGTGGCCGCGCGGCGCGTCGTCGGCGTCCTCGTCGGGCTGGCGGAGGCCGAGCCGGCGCAGCCACCCGAGCAACTGGGCGTGTACGGCCTCCGGGCCGACCAGTTCGCCGTCCTGCGGCCAGTCGGCCGGATGGATGAGCAGCGCCTCGGTCTGCCAGCCGCCCAGCCCACCGTGGCAGCCGACCAGCTCCTCGAAGGCCGCCACCTCCTCCAGGCTCGGGTCCACGACGCTGATCACCACCAGGTCGCCGACGTGGTCCATCTCCTGGTGGCGCAGCAGGTCCTGGCGCGCTCGCGGGCCGTACGGCGCAAGCGGGTCGTCGCCCTCGACGTGCCCGCCGCGCAGTCGGTGCTCACCGCGCGACCCGAGCGCCACCGGACCGGCGGCGGAGTCGACGACGACCAACCCGACGCCCGGATGCGCCCTCAGGCCGTCGATCAGCCCCGGGACGACGGTGTCGATCCGCTCCCGGACCAGTCGGCCCGGATGTCGGGCGAGGTAGATCATCGCCAGGTTGCCGGACGCCACCACCACGGTCTGGGGGTCGGCACGGGCGGCCTCCTCCTGTTCCCGCGCGGCCGGCCCGAGGGCTACCTCGCCACCGACCGAGTGCGACCGCACCGCCGCCCGTGTCGCGGCGCCGGTCATCCCGCCGCGGCCGGCCACCTCGGTGAGCAACGTGTTGACCCGGCCCCACTGCTCGACGCGACCGGCAGCCTCGGCGCTCGCCGTGACCGGGGTCGCGTCCGTCGGATCGGCGGGGGCCGGTGGGCGCACCGCGGGGGCGGCGAGCCGGGCGACCACCTGCGCCAGCGACTCGCCGTACCGCTGCCGGAACGTGGCGCCCTGGCTCTGCCCGTGGTCGCTCAGCACGACGAGGTGATAGCGCCGCCCCGCCTCGGCCGCCAGCCGCTGCAGGATGCCGAGCGTGTGGTCGAGCGCCTCCAGGGCCGCCATCGCCTCCGGGCGGGCCGGTCCGGCGTGGTGGGCCACCTCGTCGTAGTCGACGAAGTCGCAGAAGATCACCGGCGCGCCGCGGGCCATCTGCTCGGCGATGAGCGACACGTTGAGGTCGTTGAGCAGGCTCGCCAGCGGACGCAGCGCCAGGTAGGAGCCGCCGCGATCGCCCCGGGGCTGCACGCCGCGGATCCGCTGTCGCCGACCCTCGTGCAGCTCCCGGAGCAGCTGCCCGGCGCCCAGCACGACCGCCCGGGCGAAGCCGTACGGGCTGGTCATGAAGGTCGCGTAGCCGGAGTTGGACCGCCCTGGCAGCCCGGCGCGGCTCACGGTGAGCAGGCTGGTGGGGGCGTCGCCGGAGAAGGCGGTGCTGATGCTCACGCCGCCGTCGCGCAGCAGCCCGTGACCGGTCGACAGGCGCTGCTCGATCTCGGCGGCGTCCCGGGGTCGGCTGGTCACCATCAGCCGGCCGGGCGAGCGCGTGCCGTCGCTGCTCACCGTCGCCTTCTCGTACCAGCGGAAGGCCGGCACCCGACGGACCTCGCCGTGCAGCAGACCCGCCTGGGCCGCCGGCGTGGTGGCCGGCAGGCCCGTGTGCCAGCGGGTCATCCGGTGGCTGCGGGAGCGCAGCCACCGGCCGATCGTGGGAAGGTTTCCGGCCCGCACCGCCCACTGCACCAGCGGCGCGGCCACGCCGTCGAGCTGGATGACGAGCACGCCGTCGGCGGGCTGCTCGTCGGTTGACGGGGTCGCGTCGCCGGGCCGGCGGCGTCGGAAGGCCAAGCTCCGGCGCCGCTCCGGCGCACGCCGCACCCGGGTCATCAGTCGCAGCATCTCGCTGACGAACGTGTCGTCGGTGCCGGCGTCGGCCAGCCAGTTTACGATCGCGGCGAGCGCCACGGCGAGCCACGCGGCCACGAAGGCGACGGCGAACCCGGCCACGTGCGCTTCGGGGTCGAGACGTAGTGCCACGTACATGACGACGGCCTGCACGCCTACGCCGATGGCGAGCGCCCAGAGCCCGCCGAGCGCGGTGGCCAGCGCCAGCAGCAGCGGGCGCAGCACCGCGCCGACGCCAGTGACCAGGGCGACCAGCCAGAGCATCGCGACCAGGCCGCTGGCGGTGACCCCGGGCAGCAGCCACAGCGTCGTGCTGAGCACCACAAACGAGGTCGCCATGCTGCGGACCAACGCCCGGACCCGCGCGACGGTGGGCCGGTACTCGCGCAGCATCCGCACGGCGACCCGCAGGGGCTGCGGCACGGCGCGCCGCGCCTCGCCATCCACCTGCGGCTTCATAGCTCGCCACAATGCCACACCCGGCCCACCAAGATCGCCGCGGCGACGGCCGGTGTGTCCTGCGGCGCGGCCGCTCGGCGCGGCACGCCCGGGTCCGCCATTGCAGTCATGGACCGAGGTGAGTTCACTCCTGGGCCGGCCGACGCGGCGTAGCGGCGTGGCGCGCGTTGCGAGGAGGTTTCCGTCCAGCTGACGGTCGAAGGGAGGGGCGACCTGCTCCCCTCCACTTTCAAGGTATAGCCCACCCGGGGGCTTGCGGCAAGACCCGGGTGATGCCGCAGAATCGCTGGCCGAGGTCAGAAACCTGCAAAAACGGGGGAGTTGCGAAGTACGCATGGTGTTGTCGACGTTTGGGGCCGGTGGGGACAGCGGTGGCCGCGAAGTTGCCACTCGACCCGGTCAGCAGAGAACAGCCCGCAGCGTCCGCGTGCACACGCGGGATTGCCGAGCCAGCACCGCGGAGACGGGAACAAGCGGCCGCCGCAGGCGGCCCGAGATCGGAGCTGATGCCGTGAACCCGCTGACCACCAGCGCGTTTGATCTGCCCGAGAACCTCTCGGCCAAGGCCGACCCGAGGCTGATCGCCGTCGACGAGCGGCACTTCGCGGCCGTCGCGGAGAGCCTCGAGCGGTCGATCGCCGAGCTGTCCGGTCAGCTCGATGCCGTGCGCAGGGCGCCGGGGGGTATCGGCCGGCGGGCGATGGACCGGGACGAGGAGATCCACCGGCTGACCAGCCGCCTGCGCGCCCTGCGTCGCTTCGGCCTGGACCTCTGCCTCGGACGCATGGTCAGCGCGGACGACGCCGAGCCCGTCTACGTCGGACGGTTCGGCCTCACCGACGGCACCGGTCGTCGGCTGCTGCTCGACTGGCGCTCTCCCGCGGCGGAGCCGTTCTTCGGGGCGACCCACGCCAACCCGATGGGGCTGGCGAGCCGCCGTAGGTATCGCTGGACCCGTGGCCGGATCAGTGACTACTGGGACGAGGTGTTCACCGCGGACGGGCTCGAAGGGCACGCCGCGCTCGACGACCAGTCCGCCTTCATCGCCAGCCTGGGCAGCAACCGGTCGACCCGGATGCGGGACGTGCTCGGCACCATCCAGGCCGACCAGGACGCCATCATCCGCGCGGGATCGAGCGGCGCGCTCGTGGTCGACGGCGGTCCGGGCACCGGGAAGACCGTGGTCGCGCTGCACCGCACCGCCTATCTCCTCTACGCCGACCCGCGGCTCAGCCACCGTCGGGGCGGGGTGTTGTTCGTCGGCCCGCACCAGCCCTATCTCGCCTACGTCGCCGACGTCCTGCCCAGCCTCGGCGAGGAGGACGTGCAGACCTGCACCCTGCGGGACCTCGTCCCCGAGGGCGCCGCGGCAACCATCGAGACCGACCCGGAGGTGGCCCTGCTGAAGTCGTCCGCGGACCTGGTCAAGGCGATCGAAGCGGCCGTCAGGTTCTACGAGGAGCCGCCGGCCAAACCGATGACGGTCACGACCGACGAGTCCGATCTCCGGCTGAGCGCCGACGACTGGGCCGAGGCGTTCGACGCGCCGGGGCCGGGCACCCCGCACAACGAGGCGCGGGACGAGATCTTGGCGGAGCTGCTCACGATCCTGCTGAACAAGTACGACGGCGACGAGCCGGAGGACCTGGTTCGCAGCTCGCTGCTGCGCAACAGGGAGCTTCTCACGGCCCTCCACCGGGCCTGGCCGCTGCTCGACCCGGCCGACCTCGTTGCAGATCTGTTCTCGGTCCCCGCCTATCTGCGCAAGTGCGCTCCCTGGCTCAGCCCGGACGAGGTCCGAAAGCTGCAACGCGGCGACGCCCGGGCCTGGACGGTCTCCGACCTGCCGCTGCTGGACGCGGCGCGGCAGCGGCTCGGCGACGCGGAGGCGTCCCGACGCCGGCATCGGCGCGAGGCCGCCGTCGCCGTCCAGCGCGAGCAGATGGCCCGGGTCGTCGACGACCTGATCGCATCCGACGCGTACGACGACGGCGAAGGCCTGATGACGATGCTGCACCAGCAGGACCTGCGAGACGCCCTGGTCGACGAGGCCGGACTGCCCGACGCCGATCCGGACCGGCTCGCCGGCCCGTTCGCGCACATCGTCGTGGACGAGGCTCAGGAACTGACGGACGCACAGTGGCAGATGTTGCTGCTGCGCTGCCCGTCCCGCAGCTTCACCATCGTCGGGGATCGCGCCCAGTCCCGGCACGGGTTCCCGGAGTCGTGGCAGGAGCGGCTCCGGCGGATCGGGCTCGACCGGATCGACCTGGCCGCGCTGAGCATCAACTACCGGACGCCGGAGGAGGTCATGGCGGAAGCCGAGCCGGTCATCCGAGCCGTGCTCCCGGACGCCAACGTGCCGACGTCCATTCGCACCAGCGGCCGGTCCGTCGTGCACGGATCCGCCTCGGAGCTGGGGCCGATCCTCGACACCTGGCTCGCCGAGCACGCCGAGGGGATCGCCTGCGTCATCGGCGCTGCCACCTTCCAGGCGACGTCCCGCGTCCGGTCGTTGACCCCGGAGCTGGCGAAGGGGCTCGAGTTCGACCTGGTCGTTCTCGTCGACCCGGAGGCGTTCGGCGAGGGCATCGAAGGGGCGGTGGACCGCTACGTCGCGATGACCCGAGCGACCCAGCAACTCGTCATCCTCACCAGTTCGTGACGTCGGTCGACACCGGGGTCGCCGCCGCGCGTCCCCGGTGAACCGATCGACCCGGTCATTATCGGCTCTGTTCATCGCGCGTTCCGGCGGGTGTCACACCGGACAGTTGGGATCGGGACAACGGCAAGATCAATCGCTGTCCGGAGGCACCCGCCATGTCGCAGTCACCACCGATGCTGCCCCGCCGTCACTTCCTCGCCCTGGGTGGTGTCGCCGCGGGCGCGGCGATCCTCGCCGCCGAGCCGGCTTCGGCGACGTCCGCCGCGAACGACCGGATCACGCTGACCGGTTACGCGTTCAGGCTCGGTGTCGCCTCCGGCGATCCGATGCCGGACGGCGTCGTGCTCTGGACCCGCCTGGCGCCGGACCCGCTCGCCCTCGACGGGCTCGGGGGGATGCCCGACCGCGCGGTGCATGTCCGGTGGGAGGTGGCGGAGGACGAGCGGTTCCGCCGGGTGGTGCGCCGTGGGGTGGAACGTGCCACGGCCGAGTGGGGGCACTCGGTGCACGCGGAGGTGCACGGCCTTCGGCCGGACCGCGAGTACTGGTACCGCTTCCGGGTCGCCGACCAGGTCAGCCCGGTGGGCCGGACCCGCACCGCACCGCGCCCCGGGGCCGCTCTCCAGTCGTTGACCTTCGCGTTCGCGAGCTGCCAGGCCTACACCGACGGCTACTTCACTGCGTTCGAGCACCTGGCCCGGGAGGATCTGGACCTGGTCGTCCATCTCGGCGACTACATCTACGAGGGCGGCGGTGCCGGTTCGATCGGCCGGGCGCACCTCCCCGCGACGGAGACGTTCTCCCTGACCGACTACCGGATCCGCTACTCCCAGTACAAGCTCGACCCGGCCCTGCAGGCGGCGCACGCGAGCGCGCCCTGGGTGGTCGCCCCGGACGACCACGACGTGGAGAACAACTGGGCCGGCGACCACTCGCAGCCGGACACCGAGCCGGACCAGGACCCGGCGGTGTTCCGGCTCCGCCGCGCCGCCGCCTACCAGGCGTACTACGAGAACCTGCCGCTGCGCGCGTCGTCGATGCCGCGGGGCCCGGAGATGCAGGTCTACCGGCGGCTGAAGTTCGGCGACCTGCTGCAGCTCGACGTGCTCGACACCCGGCGGTTCCGCGACCAGCAGCTCACCGACCAGTCGCTGCGCTGGGACCCGAACCGGCAGATGCTCGGCGCCAAGCAGGAGGCCTGGCTGCTGGCCGGCCTCGGCGCGTCCACCTCACGGTGGAACGTGCTCGGCAACCAGATCTTCGCCATGGAGGCCGACCACACCGCCGGCACGCCCGAGACCTTCGGGATGGACACCTGGGACGGGTACGCGGCGGCGCGTCAGCGGCTGTTCGACGGTGTGGCGAGCCGGGGTGTCGAGAACTTCCTCATCATCACCGGCGACGCGCACCGCAGTGTGGCCGCCGATCTCAAGTTGGACTTCGCCGACCCGGCCTCGCGCACGGTCGGTACCGAGTTCCTCGGAACCGCGATCAGCTCCGGTGGCAACGGCGCGGACATGGACCAGCTCGGAGTGACCTGGCTGGCCGAGAACCCGCACATGAAGTTCCACAACGCCCAGCGTGGCTACCAGGTGTGCCATCTCGGCCGGCACGAGATGCACACCGACTACCGGGTCGTACCGTTCGTCAACGCCCCGGGCGCCCCGATCTCGACGCGAGCCCGCGTCCACGTGCAGAGCGGCCGGCCCGGGGTGGCGCACGTGTCGGCGTAGGCCGTCAGGTGGGACGTCCCTGCCCCACCAGGTCGTTGACGCAGCGCAGCACCGGTCGGGTGGTGAGCGCCGCCGGGTCCAGCGCGACACCCGCCCGCACGGTGAAGGTGGCGGACTCACCGGGTAGCAGGGTGACCAGGGCGTCGTCCACGGTCGCCGCGGGGTCGAGCCGGTCGGGGAAGAGCGCCAGGTCGCGCAACACCGTGCGGGCGGTGATGTGCACCCGTTGGGCGTCGCCGATCTGCTCGACCACGGCGTCCCACGTCGCCGGCGGCCAGGCGGTCTCCTTGTCCTCGGTGAAGAACCAGAGCGCCCGCCCGGCTGGCTCCCCGGCGTCGGCGACCAACAGCTCGTGCCGGGCCTCGTCGGGTCGGGCCAGCTCCGCGGGCAGGACGAGGGTGACCGAGGAGTACGCGGGCACGTCCAACTCCAGCGAGGTCTTCGCCCGTGGCTCGCCGCTCAGGGTCAGCCGGGTCACCGCCGCGCCGGCCCGCCAGTCGGTGGGCCCGTCGTTGACCGCGACCAGCGCCAGCCCTTCGCCGCGTGGCTGCACGGTGAGCAGCCGGTCGGCGTACGCGCGGCGCAGCGCGTACCAGAGCGGCTTGCGGCGGCCGTCGCCGTCCACGGCCGACCAGGAGGTGACCGGCCAGCAGTCGTTGAGCTGCCACACGATGGTGCCCATGCAGACCGGCCGGTGCGACCGGAAGTGCTCCACCCCGAGCTGGATGGCCCGGGCCTGGTTGAGTTGGGTGAGCCAGTGCCAGTCGTCGAAGTCGCGCGGCACGGGCAGGTGGGCGTCCAGTCCCCGCCGGAGCTTGGCGTCGCCGTCGGCGGCCTTCTGGTGGTGGGCCATCCCGGGGGAGTCGTGCGCGAGGGGCTCGTCCGACAATGCCCGGCGCAGCGTGGCGTACGCGGGGGGCGCCTGGTAGCCGAACTCGGCGACGAACCGGGGCAGGTAGGCCCGGTAGCGGGTGTAGTCGTGGGTGTTCCACACGTCCCAGATGTGGGTGGTGCCGTGCGCCGGGTCGTTCGGGTGCAGGTCCTCGCCACCGGACCACGGGCTGCCCGGCCAGTACGGTCGGGTCGGGTCCAGCTCGGCGACGATCCGGGGCAGCAGTTCGAGGTAGTAACCGCGCCCCCAGGTGCGGCCCGCGAGCGGCTCCTGCCAGTCCCAGTCGTGCCAGGCCCAGATGTTCTCGTTGTTGCCCGTCCAGAGCACCAGGCTGGGGTGGGCGGCCAACCGGATCACCTGCTCGCGCGCCTCCGCCTCGACCTCGGCGCCGAACGGCTCCTCCTCCGGGTACGCGGCGCAGGCGAAGAGGAAGTCCTGCTGCACCAGCAGCCCCAACTCGTCGGCGAGGTCGTAGAAGTCGTCGGACTCATAGCGGCCGCCGCCCCAGACCCGCAGCAGGTTGACGTTCGCCGCGGCGGCCTGGCCCAGCCGCTCGGCCAGCCGATCGCGGGTGATCCGGGTGGGGAAGACGTCGTCCGGGATCCAGTTGACCCCGCGGACGAAGACCGGCACGTCGTTGACGTGCAGCGCGAACGGCGAGCCGTGCGCGTCGGGCGCGGTGTCCAGGCGGACCGAGCGGAAGCCGATCCGTCGGGACCAGCTGTCCAGCGTCCGGCCGTCCGGCCCGAGCAGGGTCACCTCCAGCGGATGCCGGGCCTGCTCGCCGTATCCGCGCGGCCACCAGCGCGCCGGCTCGCGGACGGTGAGGGCCAGCTCGGTCGCGACCTCGCCGGCCGGGATCGTCGCGTCGACGGTGGCGCCGCCCACCGCGGCCCGGACGGTCACCGGCTCGCCGGACGCCCGCTCGATCGAGACGCGCAGCTCCACCCGCCCGTCGGCGCCGTCGAGCGTCACCAACGGCCGTACGGTCGCCAACCGGGCGGTGGACCAGGCGTGCAGGCCGATCTCCTGCCAGATGCCGGCGGTGACCAGCGTGGGCCCCCAGTCCCAGCCGAAGTTGCAGGCCATCTTCCGGATGAAGTGGAACGGCTCCGGGTAGGCGTTCGGCCGGTCGCCGAGCCGGTCCTGGTGCGCCTCGGCGTAGCGGTAGGCGGAGTCGAACCGTACGGCCAGGGTGTTGTCCCCGGGTCGCAGCAGTGACCGGACGTCGAACCGGTAGCCGCGGTGCATGTTCTCGGTGCGCCCGACCTCGACGCCGTTGAGGGTGAGCGTGGCCAGCGTGTCCAGTCCGGCGCAGACCAGGTCGACCCGGTCGTCGGCACCCGGCTCGTGCCGGAACGTGGTCCGGTAGACCCAGTCGGTCCGCCCGATCCAGGCCAGCCCGCGCTCGTTGTCGTCGAGGAACGGGTCGGGGATCAACCCGGCGGCGAGCAGGTCGGTGTGCACGCACCCGGGCACGGCGGCCGGTACCGTGCGCCCGGCGATCCCCTCCGGGACCTGCGGCCCGGGCACCGCCTCCAGCAACCATCCATCGTGCATCGGGATCACGATGTCACCGCCCTTTTCCCTGGTCCGAACCGAAGCCGTACGGGCCGCGCCAGCGCCTCGACGCGGCGTCCGCGTCAGCGCCGGCGCGGGCGCCCCTTCGCGCCGGCGGTGCCGGTGCGCCCGCTCATCTTGGCGGGCCGCCGCGCGCCGGTGGCGGGGGACCCCCGCCTGGCGGCCGGCGTGGGGGAGGGACGGCGGCGTGCGGCGACGACGACGACGGCGGCGACGACGGCCAGGATGATGCCGGGCACGAGCCATGGCCCGATGCCACCACCGGAGGACGAGGTCGCGGCGTCCGCGGCGGCCGGGGTGTCCGACGCCGCCGCCGGCGCTCCGGCCGTCGCGGAGCTGGCGGGCGTGCTGTGGCCGCCCTCCACCAGGGCGAGCAGTTCGGGGGCGGGATCGTTGGTCGGTGGCACCCAGCCGGCCGGTGCCGAGGTCGTCGGACCTCGGTAGTCGAAGGTGACCGCGCCGCGTACCGGTTCGCCGTCCGAGGCCACCGAGAGGTAGCTCGCCGTGTAGCGGCCGGTGGCCGGCCAGTGCGCCACCGACACCACGGCGGGGAACCCGACGTGGTAGAGCCGGGGTTCGAACGTGCCGTTGACCAGGAAGTACTCCTGGACCGGCTTGTCCAGGCGCTTCGGCTCCCCCTGGGACCAGTTGCTGTCCACCCGGGTTCCACCCGGGCCGCTGATGGTGAAATGGGCGTTCGCCGCGGGCTTCTCGGTGAAGTAGAGCTTCAGCTCGGTCAGCGGCTGCTTGACCACGCTGCCGGTCAGCGGGGTGGAGGTGGCGAGCTGCCCGTGCGCGGACGCCGGTGTCGCCGGCAGCACGATGCCGGCGAGCACGACGGCCAGTGTTGCCGCCACCCGGGCCAGGAGGTGACGGAGAGTGGTCGTCGTCGATTGCATTCGTTCATGATGGTCATTCCCCGGACGTCGAACAAGACGTAAAGTTCATGATCCCGACGGTCAGATCAACATCCGCCCCTTCGCGTCGTTCGGAGCCCGCCCGTGTCCGTGCGTACCCCTGGCGTCGCCATCGCCGCCGCGCTCGCCAGCCTGTTGCTCGCCGGTTGTGGGGGTGGCGCGGACGAGCCAGCCGCCACCGCCTCGCCGGTCGCCCCCAGCACCAGCGTCGCCGCCCCGACGACGACGGCGGCGGCCGCCTCACCCACTCCGGCGGTCACCACGCCGGCGGCGTCGCCGGTCGACAAGCAGATCACGGTGACGGTCGCCAAGCGCCGCGTCGACCCGCCGACCGGCCGCGTCACCGTCGCCAAGGGTGACCTGGTGCGGATCACGGTCATCTCGGACGTCCCCGACGAGCTGCACGTGCACGGCTACGACCTGGGTGCCCGACTGCCGGCCGGAAAGGCCGGGTCGGTGGAGTTCCGCGCCGACCGGACGGGCCTGTTCGAGGTGGAGACGCACGAGACCGAGCTGGTGCTCTTCCAGCTCGTCGTCCGCTGACCCGCCGTGGACGCCCGTTCGGTGCTGGCCCACGGCGTCGGCGGACGCCAGGACCTGCCGCTCTCCCTGGCTCAGCTGGTCGTGGCGGCCGCGATCACCCTGGTGATCACCTTCCTGGCGTTGGGGGTGCTCTGGCGCGAACCCCGCTTGGACGCCAGCGGTACGGCCGGTCGGCCGGTGCCCGCGCCGCTCACCCGGATCGTCGACGCCGCCGCCACCCGCTGGGTGCTGCGCGGGCTCGGCCTGCTCCTGGCCGGCTGGTTCTGTGTCGGTCTCCTCGGGGGCCCGGACACCCCGGACAACCCGACCGCCGGCGTTCTCTACGTGCTGGTCTGGGTGGGTCTGGTGCCCGCGTCGCTGCTGCTCGGCCCGGTCTGGCGGGCGGTCAGCCCGTTGCGGACGGTGTATCTGGTCGCCGTCGGGCTGCTCCGTCGTGACCCGGAGGCGGGGTTGCGCGCCCTGCCGTCCGCGGTCGGGCTGTGGCCGGCGGCCGTGGGGCTGTTCGCGTTCGTCTGGCTGGAGCTGGCCGCGCCCGAGCGGGCCACCCTGCCGGTCATCGGCGCCTGGCTCGTCGGCTACACCATCTTCCTGCTCGCCGGCGCGGCGCTCTACGGCGCGAACTGGTTCGCGCGCGCGGACCCGTTCGAGGTGTACAGCGCGCTCATCGGCCGGCTCGCGCCGGTCGGCCGCACCGCCGACGGCACGCTCGTCTGGCGCAACCCGCTCGACGGCATCGCCGGGCTGCGCCCGGAGCCCGGGCTCGTCGCCGTGGTGACCATCCTGCTCGGCTCGACGATGTTCGACAGCCTCTCCAACGCTCCCGGCTGGCTGCGGTTCGGCCAGGAGAGCGGCCTACCGGCGGTGGTGACCGGCACCGGCGGGCTGATCGTGGTCATCGGCGCGGTCGCCCTGGCCTACCTGGCCGCCACCCGCGGCGCCGCCCGCCTGGGCGGCTCCGCTGCGCGAGCCGCCGGCGGCGTGGACCCGGTCGCGCCCGGGCGGGTGCCGGGCGAGCTGGCCCACTCCATCGTGCCGATCGCCGTCGGCTACCTCATCGCGCACTACTACTCGCTGCTGATCCTCGAGGGGCAACGTACGATCGCAATGCTCTCCGACCCACTGGGCACCGGCGCCGACTGGGTGGGCACCGCCGGCTGGGAACCCCGTACCGGCCTGATCACCCCGGACGGCGTCGCCGCCCTGCAGATCACCGTCATCATCCTCGGCCACCTGCTGGGCACCCTGCTCGCCCACGACCGGGCGCTGCACCTGTTCCCCCGACTCCGGGCGGTCACCGGGCAGCTGCCGCTGCTGGCGCTGATGGTCGCCTACACCGTCGCCGGCCTGCTCCTGCTCTACGCCGGCTGAACGCCGCGGGAACTGCCGCCGAGGCTCGAAACCGCTCCGCGAGGGATCAGGCCGCGCGCCGGCCGGAGGCGTGGGCGGAACCGGGGTACGGCGACGGAAGCAGCCGCAGCGCCGGCGGTTCGGGCTGCGGTTCGCCCGGGAGATGCCACTGCGCGCCACCGGAGTGGTCCCGCTCGGCCGGGCCGCCCGGGCGCAGCCCCGGGCGGGACAGGGCGACGACGATGGCGTAGCCGGCGAGCAGGAACCCGTGACTGACCAGTCGGCTCGTGTCCACCCGCCCGGTCACCATGTCGTTGACCGACAACAGCACCAGCGTGGCGACGAACGCGCTCAACATCGGCACCAGACCGGTGGGCGGCGTACGCCGGGTGGCGACGAAGAGGAACCCGGCGCCGACGGCGACGTTCCAGGCCGCCGACTCGTGCCACAGGTGCCCGGAGGCCAGTGCGCCGGCCGCCGCGTGGGCGTGCGCACCCGTCGCGCCCCGGCCGATCTGGGCCAGACCCACCAGCAGCTGCAGTGCCCCGACCAGCCCCAGGGCGGCGCGGAGGGTGAGCACCAGCCGGTGGCGGCGGCGTGGCGTCCGCGCGGGCAGCGCGCCCAGCACGACGTCGGTGAGGTCCGGGCCAGGGACGCTGACCGACAGCCGGGCCCGCCGGGTCACCGCCGCCGCTTGGTCGAACCACGTCCGGCAGTCCCGGCACTCCGTCAGGTGGGTCTCCGCCGCCGCGCGCTCGGCGGCCGTCTCCTCGCCGTCCAACTGCGCGGACAGCATCTCGCGCCACTGCTCACACCCCATGTACGGATAGTCGGCGCACAGCGCGCGTTGGTTCCCGCGACTTCCGCAGGTCGAGGCAGGTCAACAGGGACGCGCCGGGCTCACCCGGTCGCGTCGCCGCCCCGTCGCCCGCCGGAACCCGACCGGCTCCGCACGGCGTAGACGAGCTCCTCCCGGGCGCGGGCCACCCGGGAGCGGATGGTGCCGACCGGGCAGCCGCACACCTCGGCCGCCTCGGCGTAGGAGAGGCCGAGGACCTGGGTGGCGACGAACGCCTCACGCCGCTCGGCCGGCAAGCCGGCGACGAGTTGTTCCAGCACCACCTGCTGGTCGAAGCCGCTGCGCGACACGTCCGGCGTGTCGTAGCCGTCCGGCATCCACACCGTTCGCGGGCGAGCCATCACAGCGCGTAGGTGATCGGCGGCGACCCGGCGTGCGATGGCCAGCAACCAGGTGCGCGCCGACGACCGACCGGCGAAGGACGGCAGCGCCCGCACGGCCCGCAGGAACGTCTCCTGGGTCAGGTCGTCCGCCTCGGCGGGGGAGACCAGCCCGGCGAGGAAGCGCCGAGCCTGCTGCTGCGTCGCCCGGACGAAGCGGGCGGCCGCCTCCCGGTCGCCCCGACCGGCGGCCAGCGCCCACGCGGTGATCTCCGCGTCGTCGTCCGCCATCCGGCACCTCCACGCGAGACCGCTGCCCGGCCGGAACCGACAGCAGCCACGACAGCTCGTAGTAGTAGCTGGGCGGAAGCGTACCGCAACGAAGGCGCCGCCAACCGCACTGCTGGGGCCGCGACCGAATCGGAGCGATCAGCGCGGGTCACGCCCCGCGGGCGAACAGGGCCAGGCGTACCCGGTTGGGGCTGTCGGTCTTGGCCATCAGGTTGGTGATGTGAGTCTTGACCGTGGTGACGCCGATGTGCAGCCGGTCGGCGATCTCCGCGTTGGACAGGCCGTCGGCGACCAGGTCCAGCACGTCCTGCTCGCGGGCGGTCAGCCCCTGCACCGACCGCGGCGCCTCGGCGCGGGCGTGCACCGCGCGTTGGACCAGGCGCTGCAGCACCTCGTGACTGAACGGGCTGTCACCCACGGCGGCTCGGCGGATGCCGTCGAGCAGGTCGGCGGGGGGTGCGTCCTTGAGCAGGAACCCGCAGGCACCGGCGGTCAGCGCCGGATAGAGATGATCGTCGTCGCCGAACGTGGTCAGCACCAGCACACGGGTGGCGGGGTGTTCGGCGAGGATCCGGCTCGTCGCGGTGATCCCGTCCACGCCCGGCATGCGCAGGTCCATCACGACGACGTCGGGCAGGAGCCGCGCGGCGAGGGAGATCGCCTCGCGGCCGTTGTCGGCCTCGCCGACCACCTCGATGTCGGGTTGGGCGTCGCAGAGCATGCGCAGCCCGGCGCGGATGAGGTGCTGGTCGTCGACCAGCAGGACGCGGATCACGCCGGCTCCGGGGCGGGCGAACCGGACGGTGCTTCGAGCCCGCGGGCGACCGGCGCGCCGGTGGGGGAGGCGGTAGCCGTCGGCACGGAACCGGCGGTGACGACCGGGGCCGGCAGGACGGTGCGGACCCGCCAGCCGGCGCCGGTCGGGCCCGCCTCCAGCCGGCCGCCGAGGACCTCGACCCGCTCGCGCATACCGGTGATGCCGTGACCGCCCCCGGGCGGCACCGCCGCGGGCGCCTGTCCGCGCCCGTCGTCCTGCACTTCCCAGTGCAGGGCCCCGTCGCGCACGGCGACCACCAGGCGGGCCAGCGCGGCCGTGCCGGCATGCTTGGCCACGTTGGTCAGCGCCTCCTGCGTCAGGCGCAACACCGCGAGGCCGCGAACCGCGTCGAGCGAACCGATCGCCGGGTCGATGTCGGTCTCCACCGTGACACCGGCCTGGCGGGCGCGATCGACCGCCGCGCCGAGCGCCGCGGGGAGCGCCGACGGCTCGATGGCGGTCAGCGCCGCATCACCGCGTACCCCGTCGGGGTCGCGCAGGACCGCGACCAGCCGGCGCAGGTCCGCCAGGGCGGCGGTCCCCGTGCCGTGCACGTCGTCGAAGACCTCGCCCACCCGCGGCTCCAGGTCGGTGAGCACGTGCCGGGCCACGCCGACGCGCAGCACCATGGATGCCACGTGATGCGCGACGACGTCGTGCAACTCGCGGGCGATGGCGCTGCGTTCGTCGGCGCGCGCGGCCCGGTTCTCCGACTCCCGCCGCCGTTGCTCCTCCTGCGCACGCTGCACGGCCTGCCGGCCGAGCTCCCGGTTGGTCCGGATGACCAGGCCGAGCAGCAACGGCAGACCGACCTCCAGGGTCAGCCCGAAAACGCCCGAGGCGACCCGGCCGATCGGGTCGCCGATCGAATCGGTCAGGTCGACCCCGGCCAGCAGTGCGCTGCAGAGCCAGATGGTCCGTGACCGACGCGCCCGCATCGTCACCTCGAGCAACGCCCAGCTGGCACCCACCTGGTTGATCATGATGTCGTCGATCAGCGGGATCGCGACCGCCAGCAGCGCGGCCTGCGTCACCAGGTTGACCAGCGGCCGGCGGTGCAGCGCCAGCGCGGCGGCGAACCCGACCGCCGCGAGGATCCACTGTGTCGCGGTCGGTGGGTGCCCGGCCTGGGTGCCGAAGACCAGGTAACCCACGCCGCTGAGGTCGAGCAGCACCATCCGCACGAGCGAGTCCCGCACGTCGAAGAGTCGCCCCGCCCGTCCCACGGGGATCAGCCTAGGCGCTGCGGCTCGGGGGTACGAGCGACCGACGGACGCGGCCACCCGCTCCGGACCCCGAGGTAGGCGGCCAGGCCGAGCGGTCCGAGCAGGATCGTCAGCACCAGTACCGGCGCCATGATCAGTGCCGGCACCGCGCGTTCCCGGCTGTCGAGCCACGCCCACCGGCCGGCGAACAGATCGAACGCGATCAGGTGTGCCCAGGCCGCCGCCGCGCCGTCGGCGCTGCTGAGCAGTTCGCGCACGCCGTCCAGGGTGGGCGAGAGCACCGCCGGCAGCACCTCGCGGTAGGCCGGGATCACCAGCACCGCGTAGATCACCAGGACCGGCAGCACGATCAGCGGCGAGTTGATGATCCGAGCGGTCCACGACCAGCGCGGCAGCAGGATCATCAGCGCCCAGAAGGGCGCGGCGAACGCGAACGTCAGCGTGAACAACGTCGTGGTCATGCGGCCAGCGCCAGTTCCGGGCGACGTCGGCGCGCCACCACCAGGCCCGCCGCGATCGCGGTCGCGAGCACCAGGGCCGCCACCGCGGCCAGCGTCAGCGCGTCCGGGCGCAGCAGCGGCTGTCCGCGCAGGGCCTGCCAGGTCAGCAGGATCGTGAGTACGCCGTACGCCGCACCGGCGACGACCACGAGCCCCGCCCGGGTGCGCTCGTCCAGCCGGGTCAGGAACCGGTTGAGCAGGATCGCCAGGATCGGCAGCGCCTGCAGGGCGTGCAGGCCCACGAAGTGCCCGATGCGCAGATCTCCACCGGTGGTGCTCCAGCCGACCAACGGCAGTCCCGATCCGCCGTCCGGTACGCCGACGGCGTGCGCCCCGGAGATCCCGTCGATCCCCGGCTCCTGCATCGGCAGCACCATCGGTATCGCCGCCAGCATCCCCAGCAGGGACAGGCCGAGCCCCCACGCGACCGCGCGGGCGGCGACCCGGTCGGGAATGCGCCGGATCAGCACCACGATCCCGAGGAGGAGGTGCGCGACGAACAGCACCATGATCGCCGCACCCATCGCCGTGAAGAGGGCGGCGTTCAGGGAGCTGGTTCCGTTGAAGTGGCTCGTTTGCCCGCGCACGACCTGCCCGACGATCAGTGCCATCTCGATCACCGCCATCGCGACGATGACGGTGCCCGCCCACTCCGCGATCCGGCTGCGCCGCGGTAGCAGCGAGAGCATCCAGGCGAGGGTGGTGCCGTACGCCACGAAGGACACCGCGAACTTGAACGGCTTGAGCCAGATCGGCGCGCCGGTGAGGACGCGCGAGTCGACGAGAACGCCGACCGCGGAGACGACGGCGAGCACCGCCATCGCGGCGACGAAGAGCATCAGTGGGCGGTGCCAGTGTGCCGCCCGGCGCAGGTTGATGGTCATGCCTGTAGATGCTCGTGAACCCGGCCGCCGATAGCGTCCGACCGCGAGCCCCGGTTGCGACCGGTGGTCCGAGCGCCACCTCCTCCCCGGGTAGGAGGAAAGGCGGTCGTGCCTCTTCGTCGGCGCTGGCAAAATGGCCGGCCTGTCGACCGGACCGGGAGCGGCCATGACGACCAACGAGGATCGTGTCCAGCCCAACGAGACCATGGTGCCGCTGTTGCACTGTGTGTCGCCGGAGGAGACCCTGGCGTTCTGGCGGGCGCTCGGGTTCGAGGTGACCTACGAGCAGACGAAGCCGTACGTGTACCTGGCTTTCTGCTGGAGCGGTCTCCACCTGCACTACGGTCCCGCGCCGAAAGACCTGGACCCGGCGAAAGAGAACACCGGCGGCTGCCTGGTGATGGTCGACGCGGTCGCGGCCTACCACGCGGCGTTCACCGACGCGATGCGCGGCGCCTACGGCAAGGTGCTCGTCAAGGGCCAACCCCGGATAACCCGCTACCGGCCCGGCGCGTCGCGCTTCACCCTCATCGACCCGTCGGGAAACAGCATCATCTTCATCCAGCGCGGCGAGCCGGCGGAGCTGGAGTACGGCGGTTCGAAGCGGTTGCAGGGGCTGGCCCGGGTCCTCGACAACGCGCGGATCCTGCGCGAGTTCAAGACCGACGACCGGGCCGCCTTCCGGGCACTCAACTCGGGGCTGCGCCGCCACGGCGACGGCGCACCGGTCGTCGAGCAGGCGTTGGCGCTCGCCGGGCTGATCGATCTGTCCATCGGGCTGGGGGAGCCGGAGCGGGTGCCGGACTGGGGCACGCGACTCCAGACGCTCCCGTTGACCGCCGAGGAGCGGGAGCAGGTGCGGGCGACCGTCGCCGACCCTGCCGTGCTGGGGCCGTGGCTGCCGGAGGTGAGCTGATCAGCGGACGAGGGCCCGGGGTGCGGCGCCGCTCGTACCGTTCGCCGGGTCAGGAAGTCCGACGCGGCGCGGCGTACGCCAGCGGCAGGGGAGCGGGCTGGGTCTCCCAGGTGCCGGCCAGCCGGCTGCCGGGCAGGGCGGCGTGGTCACCGATCCGCCGGACGACGGTCAGTTCGACCGAGTCGGTGACGATCCGGGTCGGGTCGCCGTCCGCCACATGCTCGATCGAGCCGATCCGCGGGACGTCGGCCTGCTGCGGTCCGTCCGCGGTGATCGCCATGCTCGGCGCGCGAGGCTCGCGTCGGCCGTCCTGCTCGAAGTACTCCTCCGCCTGACCGGCGTTCGTGAGGATCGCGGTGGCCAGCGCCGAGGCGTAGACCGGGTCGCCGCAGGCGTCGTACACCCAGCGGCGGCCCAGCACGGAGTGCTCGCAGGTGCCGACGAGCCACGCCTCGGCGCCGTCCAGCGGCGCGCCCCGGTAGGTCAGCGGCACCTGGTGCACCGGCCCGGCGCCGGCCTGGACCAGCATGGTCTCGATCCCGACCTCGCCGGCGGGGTCGTCGAAGCGGTACGCCGCGACCCGTTCGAGGCCGACGCCCGCCTCGCCCTGGAACCAGGGGCGTGCGGGAAGCCACGCGGTCAGAAGCTCGATCTTCGTCGGGTGCAGTTCCGCCCGGTGCAGCAACGCCATACGCCGGATCATAGGGACCGCCGCCGCGGCAGGCGCGGGCCGGTGGCGCCGCCTGCCGTCACTCCCGCCGAGCGAGATCGGGTGGCGTCTGTGCGAAGGCGTGCGCGCCAAGCGGCCGGATGCCCGGGAGAACGGGGTCTGGCGCGCGCCGCGACATCTTGCGACGCTAACGCTCGTGTATGACTACGACCTGTTGGTGCTGGGTTCCGGACCCAGCGGTCAGAAGGCCGCGATCGCCGCCGCCAAGCTGGGCAGGCGAGTCGCCATCGTGGACCGCCGCGACATGATCGGTGGGGTCTGCATCAACACCGGCACCGTCCCCTCCAAGACCCTGCGCGAGGCGGTGCTCTACCTGACCGGCCTGAGCCAGCGGGACCTCTACGGCAGCAGCTACCGGGTCAAGGAAGAGATCACGGTCAGCGACCTGGCCGCCCGGACCCAGCACGTGATCAGCCGACAGACCGACGTCATCCGTAACCAGTTGGCCCGCAACCGGGTCGTGATGATCACCGGCACCGGGCGGTTCGCGGACGCGCACGCGGTCTGGGTGGACGGCGGCTCCGGGCGCGAGTCCAGGGTCACCTTCGACAAGCTCGTCATCGCCGCCGGCACCCGACCGGCCCGCCCGGAGAGCGTCGACTTCGACGACCGGACGATCGTGGACTCCGACGGCGTCATCAACCTCCAGGCGGTGCCCCGCAGCATGGTCGTGGTCGGCGCCGGCGTGATCGGCATGGAGTACGCCTCCATGTTCGCCGCCCTCGGTACGAAGGTGACCGTGGTGGAACGCCGCGACCGAATGCTCGACTTTTGCGACGAGGAGGTCGTCGAGTCACTCAAGTACCACCTGCGCGACCTCTCGGTGACGTTCCGCTTCGGCGAGGAGGTCGCCGCCGTGGAGAAGCACCAGACCGCCGCGCTCTGCATCCTGAAGAGCGGCAAGAAGATCGCCGCGGACACCGTGATGTACTCGGCGGGCCGTCAGGGCCAGACCGACGACCTGGCGCTGGAGGCGGCCGGCCTGGAGGCGGACCGGCGCGGGCGGATCAAGGTCGACGCGAGCTACCGCACCGCGGTGGAGAACATCTACGCCGTCGGCGACGTGATCGGCTTCCCGGCGCTGGCCTCCACGTCCATGGAGCAGGGCCGGCTGGCCGCGCAGCACGCCTGCGGCGAGCCGGTCCGGGAGATGCACGAGCTGCAGCCGATCGGCATCTACACGATCCCGGAGATCAGCTTCGTCGGAAAGACCGAGGAACAGCTCACCGAGAGCTCGACGCCGTTCGAGGTGGGCATCGCGCGCTACCGCGAGCTGGCCCGCGGCCAGATCGTGGGTGACTCGTACGGCATGCTGAAGCTGCTCGTGTCGCCGGACGACGGCCGGCTGCTCGGCGTGCACGTCTTCGGGACCGGGGCCACCGAGATCGTCCACATCGGGCAGGCGGTGATGGGCTGCGGCGGCACCGTCGACTACCTGGTCGACGCGGTGTTCAACTATCCGACGCTGGCCGAGGCGTACAAGGTGGCGGCGTTGGACGCCTCCAACAAGATCCGCAACATCACCCGGATCGACGGCTAGTAGCCGGCGCGATGGCTGGCTGACGACATCCGCATCCGGACCTTCGGCGAACGCGGCGTCGGCCAGCCCGCCGCACGCCGGCGGACGCGCTCCCGGACCGGGTCGGTCCGGTCGTCACGCCTGACGCCGCTGTGCGTGCTCGCGCGACTCCGTCTCGTCCCGGTGCGACTCTCGCCAGTCGCGCACCGCGTCGCGGACCCGGTCGAACAGGGCCATGGGTGGTCCGGCGACGAGGTTCGCCCTCGCGGATTCCCCGCTGTGCGGGTGTGGGCGGGTCGGCGCGGTGGCCTCCGCGGCCCGGAGCGCGCCGGCGAGCCGGTGCAGCTGTCCCGGGGAGGCGCTGCGGCGCAGGGCCGGAAATTCCTCGGTCTCCTCGTGGCTGGCGTGGCCGATGACGGCGTTCGCGAGCTGTGTCAGCTTCGCGTCGAAGTCCGGGTGCTCGGTGCCGAGGTCGTACAGCGCCGCCAGGTCGCGCTTGGCCTGGTCCTCTTCGCGCTTGCGCGGCTCCACCAGCGCGCTGCCGTCTTCGATCTTCCGTGCGGCCGTCGGGTGGACGACGATCTCCTCGGCGCTCTCGTGCACGGCGAGCAGCCGTACCAGGCTCTCGAACAGTTCGCGCTTTTCGGCGCCCTGCGCCCGGGCCACCTGGCCGAACAGGCTCTTGATCTCGTTGTGCTGCTCGACCAGGAGATCCAAGACATCTTGTTCACGACTCGCAGTCATCGCCCCACCTCCGTATCCGCGTGAACCGCGCCTTCCCGCGCCGCGAGCGTTCATGCCACCCAGCTGATCGCTGCCTGCCGGGGCCTCGCGGCGGGACGGGGCCTGGCCCGCCACCGTGGCGGCGGACCAGGCGTGGCGGGACGTTCCCCCGCCCGGCTGCTCGTGCTGGTCAGCCCCGCGACGGTCCCGGCATCGTGCCGTAGAGCCGGGGGTCCGCCGGGGGCAGCATGGGTGCGTCCGCGTGGGCCGTGGGGCTCGCCTGGTAGCTGAACTGTCCCTTGCCGTCCGGGGCCGGGCCGGAGGCCCAGCGTCCCTCCGCCGCCTCCTCGCCCTCGGAGAAGTTGATGTACTGGTAGGCGAACTCGGTCTCCTGCTCGGCATCCGGGAACGCCTCGGGGACCGGCATTTCCTCGAGCCCGTCCGCCTTGAGCTGTTCGATCGCGGCCAGCCACATGTTCTGGTGCATGGTGTCGCGGGCCAGCAGGAACCGCAGCATCTGCTTGACGCCGGGGTCGTCGGTCATGTTGAACAGCCGGGCGACCTGAAGTCGTCCTTGGGCCTCCGCGGTGACGTTGAGGTGGAAATCGGCGAGCAGGTTGCCGCTGGCGGTGATGAAGGCGCCGTTCCAGGGCACCCCGTTGCTGTCCACCGGCAGTGGACCACCGCCGGAGTGGATGAAGTGCGCCGGATTCGACCCGGAGTAGATCGCGGTGAGCATCGGGTTGTCCTCGGCTGCCGCTTCCTGGACCGACAGCGGCGCGCTGTCCAGCAGGCGGGCTATCATCGTGCAGATCATCTCGACGTGCCCCATCTCCTCGGTGCCGACATCGAGGAACAGGTCCTTGTACTTGCCGGGGAGCCGGCAGCTCCAGCCCTGGAAGAGGTACTGGTTGGCGACGGTCATCTCGCCCCATTTGCCGCCCAGCACTTCCTGCAGGCGGCGGGCGAAGGCGGCGTCGGGGGCGTCTGGCTTGGCCTCGAACTGTAGGTCCTTGACGTGGCTGAACACGGTGTCCTCCTCGTGGAAGTGCGTACCGTGCTCGTACCCGGTCGCCTGGCCTGGCCGGGCCAACCGGCGGCCCCGCCGGGCCAGTGGCCCCGCCGCGTCGGCTCGGGCGCGGGAGAGCGGCAGGACGCGACCGTTCACCGACCGATGACCAAGTGGGCCGGCGGTCGGGAACGGGCGGCGCCGGTCACTCGGCCACGACCAGGGCCTGCGGGGCGGCCTGTTTCATCCGGGTACGCAGCCACTTGAGCTGAATGGCGGTCTCCTCCTCGCAGCGCTTGACGACGGCCAGGAGTTCCTCGTCGCGGGCGCCGTAGGCGGCTTGGCCGACGACGGTCCAGGTGATGTCGCACTCGGCGGCCATCAGGTAGAGGTCCTGCAGGTCACGCAGCAGCCCGAGGCCGCCGGTCCGGGTGCCGGTGAACAGCTGCGAGTACAGCCGGTCGGGTTCGGTGGCGACGTCCTGCGCGTACCGCGCCGTGAAGGGCCGCAGCCGCTCGGCGTGCGCGTCGCAGCGTCGCGCCTGTTGCTGGCAGAGGTGGAAGATGTCCGGCTCCTCGGCGTGGGCGTCGCCCACCTGCCGGAACGCGCTGGCGAGGTTGGTCTGGGCACGGTGGAGCAGGCCGAGGTAGTGGGCGAGGTGCACGGCTCATCTCCTTTCGCTGACGGATTGCGCGGCCGGCCCGCCGACGGTGTCCGGCACCGAGCCGACGACGGGGGCGCTGCCGCCGACGGTGGGCGCCGGTGACGGCACGCCGCCGCCGTCGCCCAACTTGGTGACCGCGACGGCCGCCACCTTGAAGATGGGCTGCTTGGAGACCGGGTCCCAGGCGGTGAGGGTGAGTTCGTTCGCAGCCCGGGGTGTCCGGTCGTGCGGGTCGACGTCGAAGTAGCCGTAGTGGAACGGCAGGAACGCCACGCCGGGGCGAATGCCGCTGAGCCGGGCGCGGGCCTGAATGCCGCCGCGGGGTGAGGCGACGCCGACCAGGTCGCCCTCGGTGATGCCGAGCCGGCCGGCGTCGTCCGGGTTGAGCTCCACCCACACCTCCGGGGCAGCGGCATCCAGCTGCGGGGCGCGGGCGGTCTTGGTACGGGTGTGGAACTGGTAGACGGTGCGGCCGGTCGTGAGCAGCATCGGATGCTCGTCGTCGGGCACCTCCGGGGACGGCTGGTAATCGACGGTGTGCAGGAAAGCGCGGCCGTTCGGTTCCTTGGCGCGGTACTCCGGCTCGGTGAACTCGGCGCCGGTGGCGAGGTCCTGCCCGTAGGTCTCGCAGTAGTCCGGATCGGTGGGGAAGACGCCGTCGGAGTAGAGCCGTTCGGTGCCGTCGGGGTGCTCGTCGGTGCACGGCCACTGGATGCCGGAGCCGCCACGCAGCCGGTCGTAGCTGAGGCCGGTGTAGTCGCAGGGCCGGCCACGGCTGCACTCCTTCCACGCCTCGAACACCTCCTCCGGCCCTCGCCAGGGGATCAGCGGTCTGCCGTCACGGTCACGGAAGTCCATGCGGCGGGCGTAGTCGAGAAGGATGTCCAGGTCGGGGCGGGCCTCGCCGGGTGGTTCGACCGCCTTCTCGGAGAGGTGCACCGTCCGGTCGACGTTGGTGAAGGTGCCGGTCTTCTCGCCCCAGGTCGCGGCCGGCAGCACCACGTCGGCCAGCTCCGCGGTCTCGGTCAGGAAGAGATCCTGCACCACCACGAACAGCTCCGGCTGCTTCAGGATCCGCCGGATGCGCGACAGGTCGGGCAGGGACACCGCCGGGTTGGTGGCGGTGATCCAGAGCAGCTTGATCGAGCCCTGCTCGGCGTACCGGAAGATCTGCATGGCGTGTGTCGGCGGCGCCCAGTGCGGGATCATGTCGACGTCGACGTTCCAGAGCCGGGCCAGTTCTTCGATGTGCGCGGTGTTCTCCCAGTTGCGCAGCCCGGGCAGGTCGCCGTTGGCGCCGGCCTCCCGGGTGTTTTGCGCGGTCGGCTGGCCGTTCATCTGGTAGATGCCGGCGCCCGGGCGGCCGATCATGCCCCGGATCAGGTGCAGGTTGTTGACCGCGCAGGCCGCGGCGGTGGCCTGGTTGGACTGGTAGAAGCCCTGGAGCACGGTGGAGAGCAGCCGCTGCGAGGCGCCGAGCAGTTCGGCGGCGCGCTCCACGTCGGCGGCCGGCACGTCGCAGATGTCGGCGACCCGTTTCGGCGGGTAGCCGTCGACCACGCGGCACAGCTCCTCGAAGCCGATCGTGTGGGCCGCCAGGTAGTCGCGGTCGTACCAACCGCGGCGGATGATCTCGCGGAGCAGGCCGTTCATCAGCGCCATGTTGGTGCCGTTGCGCACCGCCAGATGCAGGTCGGCCTCCCGGGCCACCGAGGTCGCGCGCGGGTCCACAGCGAGCATCGTCGGCGGGTTCGGCCCGCGCCGGCGGTCCAGCATCCGCATCCAGAGCACCGTCTGGGTCTCCGCGGCGTTGTGCCCCCACAGGGCGATCGCGTCGCAGTGGTCGATGTCGGTGTACGAGCCGGGCTGACCGTCCGTGCCGAAGCTCGCCTTCAACGCCGCCGCCGCGGTTGCGGTGCAGAGCCGGGTGTTGCCGTCCATGTGCGGCGTGCCGAGGCCGGCCTTGCCGATGACGCCGAGGGCGTAGTACTCCTCCAGGAACAGCTGTCCGGTGGTGTAGAAGCCGAAGTGCCCCCAGCCGCCCGGGCCGTCGAGCAGTTCCTTCGACCGGGCGACGACCTGGTTCATCGCGGTGTCCCAGTCGGTCTCCACCAGCCGGCCGCCGTCGCGGACCAGCGGCCGGGTCAACCGGTCCGGGCTGTGGTTGGCCTGCCAGCCGTAGAGGTCCTTCGGGTCGAGCCGGCCCCGGTTCACCCGGTCCACCGCCCGACCTCGCACCCCGACGATCCGGCCGCCCGCCACCGCGATGTCCATCGCGTCGCCGTTGGAGTGCAGCACCGAGGCGGACTGCGCCCAGCGCTCGACGTCCGACTCGCTCCGGCCGTCGGCGAGGAAGCGGTCCACCCGCACCGGCCACTGCTCTCCCGGCCCGTACGGCGTGCGCTCACCCCACGGATCGGCGATCCGATCGACCACGACCCTCTCCTCTCCCCGGGGCACCCGTGGCCCGCCCTGTCACCCGGCGCTGTCCCCGTCCACCGGCGTCACCAGCGTCACCGCTCTGCCCGCTTCCCCGAATCGGTTACTTCTCCGGAATCCCGATCGTCACACCCATTGGGGTGGGGCAGTGCGGAACGTGCGAACTGGGGTGGTGCGTCTCGACGCCGGTGGCGCCGGTGCCGCGGTATGCCGAGCCGGCCTCGCATGGCCGGCGGCCACCCGGGTAGCCCCCGGAGGTGACGGACTGGGGGAAGGTCGTCGTTCCCGACACCCCGCTGCTGGAGATCGTCGCGCGGGGCAGTGCCATCTACCTGACCCTGTTCTTCATGCTGCGGGTCCTGCTCAAGCGGGAGAGCGGCACCACGGGCGTGACCGACCTGCTCGTCATCGTGCTCATCGCCGACGCCGCCCAGAACGGGATGTCCGACGACTACACCTCGGTGACCGACGGGATCCTCCTCGTCGCGGTGATCATCGGCTGGTCGTACCTGCTGGACGCGCTCGCGTACCGCTGGCCGGCCGCCGCGAGGATCATTCACCCCGGCTCTCTGGTGCTGGTGCGCGACGGCCGGATGCTGCGCCGCAACATGCGCCGCGAGCTGGTGACGGAGGAGGAGTTGCGCGGTCAGCTCCGCGAGCAGGGCGTCGAGGACCTCGCCGACGTGCACGAGGTGCGGATGGAGTCCGACGGGCAGTTCAGCGTCATCGTCCGCAATGGCAACACCCGGCACCACAAGCCTGGCAGGCGGAGGGCGCCGTGACCCGTCCGCTCCGGTCTGGCCGGCCGGGGCAGCCGGAGGCCACGATCCGCCTGGCGGAACGAGAGCGAAGAGTCGACCAGGATCCGCCGCGGCGGTGCAGCGGAACGTCGGCGGCGGTTCGCACGTCAGCTCATGGTGGCCAGCAGGTCCCGGCAGGCGCTCTCACCGGCGCGACAGGCGTCCGCGCAGATCCGACAGTGCTCGTGCATCTGCGCGTGCCGGGCGCACTCGTCCCCGCACGACTTGCAGGCGGTGGCGCACGCCTCCAGCAGGCTCCGGGTGAGGTTGGCGTCGTATCCGGTGTGCCGCGACAGCACCCGGGCGGTGGTGGTGCAGATGTCGGCGCAGTCCAGGTCCGTGCGGACACACTTGGTCAGCTCGGTGACCACGTCCTCGCTCAGACAGGCGTCCGCACAGGCGGTGCAGGTCTGGGCGCAGTAGTTCAACGCGTCGATCGCCGCGGCCAGCTTCGTCCGATCCAGGTTGATCGACTTCGGATACGCCTCGAGCATCGAGAGGCTGCTACTCGGCATGGCGAGTCTCCTTCCATCGCTGTTCGGCTCGGGTGTGTCTGTGGTCCCCGAAAGCACCGACGCCGGCACTCGAATCGAGTGCCGGCGTCCTCGGTGCAACTGGCTCAGCCCTTGGCCTGCCGCTTGGCCATCTGGGGATCGCTGCCCTTACCGACCCTCTTCAAGGCATCCCGCAGCTGGCCTTCGGTCATCTTCGAGTTGCCCTCGATGCCGGCGTTGTGAGCCCGCTGGCGCAGGTCGTGCAGCTGCTCGCGATCGGCCATGTCAGCCTCCCGATGCGTGTCGGGGTCTCCATCCAACCCCCGTGGACCAGTTGCCTTCCCCCGCCCGCCCGTGGCTAACGCCCGTGCGCCGTCACATCCACCTCCGAACCGCCAACGAGCGTCGAAGGCCGCACTACTGGAACGATTCCGTCGCCCACCGCACCAGCGACCGGCTCGCGGTTTGTGTTCGTACGGGTGGGCGTCCCCGATCATGCGTCGGTTGTCGAGTTCACGGGCAGGGACCGGAAACGTCGCCTCGCCCCGCCGGTCAACCGGCCGTCGTGCCACCTCGTGCTCCGCGGCCGCGGGAACCGAGGCGTAGGAACTCGTCGACGCCCGTGTCACGCAGGACGCGCGCGGTCACGCCGTGGGCGCCGCGGACGACGAAGCGGTGCCCGCAGCCTTCGGCCTCGTGGGCGACCGTGAGCAGTGCGGACACCCCGGCCGCGCAGCAGAAGGTGACCTCGCTGAGGTCACAACAGACGGTGGGATGCTCGCCCACGGCGGCCAGCAGACTCAGCAGCAGCGAGGGGCAGGTGTCCAGGTCGAGGTCGCCGGTCACGCGAACGATGACCGTGTCGGGGTGCGGGGAGGCTTCTTCGCCTGCCGTCAGCGAGGTGCTCACGTGCCGGCCTCTCGGTCGAGGAGAAGGTGGGCACGTGGCTTGACCCGGGAACCAGCTTAGGGCGGCGCCGGGGGTTGTGCCAGGTGCGACGCGGCCCGGCCGCCGGGCGCAGCCGGGCAGGGCGCGCGCGGGTATAGGCTCGGAGACCTGTGGCCGCTCCGTTCCGGTTGCGGCGAGCCAGCGTCGAGCGTCGACGTCGGTCCCGAATCCCGTCTCGTGGGTTCGTGCAGCGGCTCGCGACCGTGAGCCGCCACCCAGGACGCCCCGGGCCGTCTCCTGATCACCCGTGAGTGTGTCGTTAGCCGAGGACGTGACCTCGTGGCGCAGCCACCCCTCGACCCGACCGGTGCGTTGGCTGAGTTGGGTCAGATCAAACTGGATGCTCTGGACCTCGACGGGGTCCTCGGCCGGGTCGCCGAATTGGCGGAGCAGAACATCCCGGGTGCCGAGGGGGTGTCGGTGACGCTCCTGCGGGGGCACGATGCGCGCACCGCCGCCTTCACGAACGAGGTCGCCCGTGAGCTGGACGAGTGGCAGTACGAGCACAGCCAGGGCCCGTGCCTGGACGCCGCCACGACCGGGCACGTCCTTTCGGTGCCGGACACGGCCGCCGAGACGCGGTGGCCGGGGTGGGCCGAGCACGCCCGCTCCGTCGCCGGTAGCTCGCTCTCCATCGGCCTGCCGATCCAGGAAGCCGTGGTCGGGGCGCTCAACATCTACGGCCGCGAACCCGGCGCGTTCGACGACGACGCCATCACCGTGGCCAGGACGTTCGCCAGCTACGCCGCGGTGGCGGTGAGCAACGCCCACCTGTACGACGCCACGGCCACCCTCGCGCAGCAGATGCAGCTGGCCATGGAGAGTCGGGCCGTCATCGAACAGGCCAAGGGCATCATCATGGGGGAGCGGCGGTGCGGCGCCGAGCAGGCGTTCGCCATCCTCGCGAAGGTGTCCCAGGATTCCAACCGCAAGCTACGCGACGTCGCGCAGGCTCTCGTCGACCGGGCGGCGTCGGCGTAGCTCGCTCACACCTCACCCCGGCGGGTCGCACATCCGGGCGGACGTGCCGGGCGGGTCGGTACCGGGCGCGGCGACCGCACGGCGACGTTTCGTCAGCTTCTCACCGGGAACGGGCGAAAGACTGCCGAGCGGCGGCGAAGCGATGGAGACGCGACGATGACGAACACCGTGGGCGAGGCCCGGGTGGGTGGGGCGCCGGCAAGCCTCCGACTGCCGGGGATAGTGCTGGGCGTGGGACTCGGCGGCTTCGTCGACGGCATCCTGCTGCACCAGCTCCTTCAGTGGCACCACCTGCTGACCAGCACGAACACCGACAACATCGGGGTGCGGTACTACAACCCGAAGACGGTCTCCGGGCTGGAGATGAACACCCTGTGGGACGGCATCTTCCACACCGTGTGCTGGGTCTCGGTACTCGTCGGCCTGGCGGTCCTCTACGCCCGGGTCACCGAGAACCGCCGCCGCGTGTGGACCTCCCGGGTGCTGTGGGGCTGGATCCTGGCCGGCTGGGGTCTGTTCAACCTCGTCGAAGGCGTGCTGGACCACCACATCCTGGGCATCCACCACGTGCACGGCGGCCCCCACCAGCTGTGGTGGGACATCGGCTTCCTCGTGCTGGGCGCGCTGCTGCTCATCGGTGGCTACCTGCTCCAGCGCAGCGGAAAGCCCTACGATCCCGCCGCCCGGCAGGCTGATCGGCCCGCCTGATGGGCCATGGGACGCACACCGGGCACGACCACGGGGCAGGTGGCAGTCTCCCCGAGTGGCTGCTTCCTGTCGTAGCCCTGCTCCTCTGCGCACAGCTGTACGGCTACCTGGCCTATCGGGCCCGCGGCCGTAATCCGGTCCTGGGCTGGAGCCGGTGGCGGACGGCCAGCTTCGTGGCCGGGCTCGCGCTGCTGGCCGTCGCGCTCCTGCCGCCCGTCGCGCCGCTCGCCCACACCGACTTCCGTGCGCACATGGCCCAGCACCTGCTCATCGGCATGTACGCGCCGATCGCTCTGGTGCTCGGCGCCCCGGTCTCCCTGCTGCTGCGGAACCTGCCCGCGCGCCGCGGTCGAGCACTGACCGCCGTGCTGCGCAGCCGCCCGGCCCGGCTACTGGCGCACCCGGCCACCGCCCTGCTGCTCTCCACCGGCAGCCTCGTGCCGCTCTACTTCACCCCGCTCTACCACGTCGCGACCCAGCCGGCCGGGCACTGGCTGCTGCATGCCCATTTCCTGCTCAGCGGTTGCCTGTTCGCCTACGTCATCGCCGGACCCGACCCCGCACCCGCCCGGCCCGGTGTCCGTACCCGCCTGGTCTACCTCGGCTTCGCGATCGCGGGGCACGCCGTCATCTCACAGCTGATGTACGGCGGGTACTGGGTCGACATCCACGCTCCGGTCGCCGAGGTCCAGGGCGGTGCGGAGATCATGTACTACGGCGGCGACATCGCCGAACTCCTGCTCGCCGCCGCGCTCGTCGCCACCTGGCGTCCAGGTCGTAGGCCCCGGCCCGTTGTGGACAGCGCACCCGGCTACCGGCCCGCGCAGATCTGACCGCCGCCATCGCCCGGGCCCGTCACGGGTCGGTGAAACTCGCCCTCAAGGCCGACCGCCTGACCGGAGGGCTGGCCTTGCCGCCACCGCCGTCAGGGGACGGTGCCCCGGTAGACCTCCACGTCGTAGAGCAGCCGAACCGGCACGCCGTTGGTGACTCCGACGAAGACCGGCTCACCCGCCGGCGTCCGGCCGAGACGCCAGGCCTCCGCTCGCGCGGCGTCCCGGGACTCGCGGTGGATCCTTCCCGCGCGATGCAGCTCGAGGACCCGGCGGGCGGTGGTCCGGTCACTCTCCAGCTGGATCCGGATCAGAGGCATGCGCGGGACCCCCTCCGTGCCGTGATGACAGCGCCGGTACGTCGACAGCGCCATGTACGCCGATCAGCTAACTTAACGCCGTTAACCTAACTGAGCAGTGTACTAGGGTGACGGGGTGACAGAGGAGAGCCAGCCGACCGGGCAGCCCGGCGGGGGCACGTCCGTGTGGCTGCGCGCCGAGACCGGCCGCCCGCGTCGTACGCCGCCGCTGAGCCGGGACCGCATCGTCGAGGCGGCGGTGACGCTGCTCGACCAGCACGGCACCGACGGTCTGACCATGCGCCGCCTCGCCCAGCTGCTCGACGTCACCTCGACCGCGCTCTACTGGCACGTACGGACGAAGGATGACGTCCTGGACCTGGCCGTCGACCAGATCTTCGGCGCGGTACGCCTCCCGGCCGTCACCGACGACTGGCGGGACGACGTACGCACCCTGATCCGTGACTGGCGCGCGGCGATGCTCCGGCACCCCTGGGCGCCGGGTCTGATCGGGCGCCCGATGCTCGGACCCAACGTGCTCGCCCGCACCGAGTTCCTCCAGGCGGCACTGGTCCGCGGTGGCTTCACCGCCCTGGAGCTGGCGGTGACCACCCGCCTGCTGGCCAACTACGTCATCGGCGCGGCGGTCACCGAAGCCACCTGGCACCGGACCGCGGACCCGCAGGCCCGGGCGGCGGCCCGGCGACACATCGCGGCCGACCCCACCACCTATCCGACCCTCGACGCCTCCGGCCACCTCGACGACGCCCGGTGGAGCGACGACGAACTGTTCCGACGGGGCCTCGAAGCCATTCTGGCGACCGCACCACGCTAGGCGCCGACCGCGCCGGGGGAGCTGCACCGCCCGCCCCGCCACGGGCACAGGAGCGTCTATGCCCTGGCCGCCGCGGTGACGATGCCGTGACGGCGGGGCGTGGACGCTGGTCGCGTGCCCGTCTCTCCCGGCGAGGCGGGCGGCGCCGGTATCGACCGGCGGCTGTCGAGTTGGTCCAGGGGTGTGGCGTGAGAAGACGCGGTGTTGTCGCTGGAATCGTCCTCGCCGTGTGCGTCAGCGTCGCCGGGCTGCCCGCCTCGGCCAGCGCCCACGGGTCCGCGAGTGCGGACGCGTACGGCTGGTGGGGGTACGACTTCACCCGACCGACGGTCCTGGCCACCGGACTCGAAGCGCCCTGGGGACTGGCCTTCCTGCCGGACGGCAGCGCGCTCGTCGGCGAGCGCAACAGCGGGCGGGTGCTGCAGGTCCGTCGCGGTTCGGCAGCCCGGCCGGTCGCGCAGATCGCCGGGGTCGCCGCGACCGGCGAGGCCGGGCTGCTCGGGCTGGCCGTCTCGCCGAACTACCGCCTCGACCGTTACGTGTACGCGTACTTCACGTCCAGCGTCGACAACCGGATCGTCCGCTTCCGGCTCAGCGCGCCGTGGCTGCAGCAGCCGATTCTCACCGGGCTCGCCCGAGCCGCGGTGCACGACGGCGGTCGGATCGCGTTCGGCCCCGACGGGATGCTCTACGCGGGCGTCGGCGACGCCGGGCAGGCCGCCACGGCGCAGGATCCGCGCAGTCGCAACGGCAAGATTCTGCGCATGCGACCCGACGGCGGCGTGCCGGCGAACAACCCGGTCGCCGGGTCGCTGGTCTACAGCCTCGGCCACCGCAACGTGCAGGGCCTGGCCTGGGACTGGCGGGGCCGGCTCTACGCGACCGAGTTCGGTCAGAGCAGCTGG
The DNA here is from genome assembly GCF_044753725.1 of Micromonospora sp. NPDC093243. Lineage (NCBI taxonomy): Bacteria > Bacillati > Actinomycetota > Actinomycetes > Micromonosporales > Micromonosporaceae > Micromonospora > Micromonospora sp. NPDC093243. The sequence continues at coordinate 395,493 of NZ_JBIVNT010000006.1, forward strand.
GACGAGGTCAACCGCATCGTGCCCGGCGGCAACTACGGCTGGCCCGTCGTCGAGGGAGTCGCCGGCGATCCGCGCTTCCGCGACCCGATCGTCACGTGGCGACCCGCGGAGTCCTCGCCCAGCGGCGCGGCGATCGTGGGCGGGACGCTGTACGTCGCGGCTCTGCGCGGCACCCGGCTGTGGGTGGTGCCGCTCGACGGCGCCGGCGGTGCCGGCACCCCCACGGCGCAGCTCGTCGGCACCTACGGTCGGCTGCGGACGGTGGCGGTCGCGCCGGACGGATCGCTCTGGGTCGTGACCAGCAACCGCGATGGTCGGGGCACCCCGGCCGCCGGCGACGACCGGATCCTGCGGTTCCCGCCTCGGCTCGGCTGGTGGTGGTGAGCGGCGCCGTCCGGTGTCGGGCGGCCGCGGCGGTCAGCCGGGTACGCCGACGTTGAGCGGGTCGGCCAGTAACTGGTCGAAGGCGAGTTCGGCGGCGCCGATCAGGGCGGCGTCGCGGCCGAGCGCCGCCGGTCGCAGCCGCACCTGGCGCGGAGCCGAGGTGGGCAGGGCCAGTTCGTCCAGGCGACGGCGTACGGTGCCCGCCCCGGCGGCGTGGAGCGCACGCAGGGAGCCGCCGAGCACGACGGTGTGTGGGTTGATCACGTTGATCAGGTTGGCCAGACCGAAGCCGAGCCAGTCTGCGACGTGGTCGACCGCGGCGCTGGCCGTGGGCTCACCGCTGACCGCCGCGCGCAGCACCTCGGCGACCGCGCCCGGCGCGTCCGCGTGCCGGCCGGCGTACCGCAGCAGCGCCGCCTCGCCGATCTCGGTCTCCCAGCAGCCGCGTGAGCCACACCAGCACGGCAGCCCGTCCGGGTTGACGACCATGTGGCCCACCTTGCCGCTGTGCCCTCGGTGGCCGACGACCAGCCGGCCGCCGACGATGATGCCGGCGCTGACGCCGGGGCCACCGTGCAGATAGACGAGATCGTCACTGCCGGCCGCCGCGCCCCGGGCGTGTTCCGCGAGACCGGCGATGTCGGCGAGGTCGCCGACCACGACGGCGGGACCGTCGGCGAACCGGTCCGCGACCTCTGCGCGAAGTGCGTCGTCGGGCCCGCCGATCCGGATCCGTCCGTCGGGGGAGCGGGTGGAGTCCGCCACCGCGACGGCACCGCCCACGCAGACCCTGTCCGCCTCGACGAGGCGTTCCATGTCACGGACCAGGGCGGCCAGCGCGCCGACGGCGTCGACGGCGGACATGCCGGGCTGACGGTCGGTCTCACGCAGGTCGAGGATGCGGCCGCCGAGACCGATGCGGGCGGCGCGCAGCCGGTCCACCTCGATGCTCAACGCCGTGGCGTAGACCCGGCCGGAGCGGGGGCTCACCACGAGGGAGGGGCGGCCGGCGCGTCGGCCCGTGGTGGGTGCCGCCTCTTCGGTCACGAGGCCGACGGCGGCGAGGTCGCCGGCGAGCGCTCCGATGGTGCTGCGGTTGAGGCCGAGCCGGCTGGTCAACTCGGCCCGGGTGGTCGGCCCGTGGAGGTGGACGTGGCGCAGCACGGCGCCCAGGTTCTGCCGACGGGTCTCCTCCTGGCTGGCGCCGAGCGGCGGCGCGGTCGGTGAGCCCGGGTCTCGACCGTCCCGGGGGAGCCCGGACAGCACACGTTGCCGCACCTTCGAGCCGCCTCTCGTCCGTTGCCCACGTCGTTCACGTGCCCGAGTACGACGAAGGGTCCCGGAGAGCTCCGGGACCCGACGTCGTACTGCGGTGCTTACTTGGTGAGCGGCGAGAGCTTCGGGTCGTTCGCGTACGCCTCGGCCGCGTTCGCCTTGGTGACGGCGACCGGCGGGAGCAGGTACGTGTCGACGACCTTGACGCCGTTGTTGTAGGACTTGGTGTCGTTCACCTCGGCCTTGTTGCCGGCCTGCAGAGCCTTGACCATCTCGATGGTCTGCTTGACCAGGTTCCGGGTGTCCTTGTTGATCGTCATGTACTGCTCGCCAGCCATGATCGACTTGACCGACTCAACCTCGGAGTCCTGGCCGCTGACCACCGGGACCGGCTTGCCGGCACCCTTGATCGAGGTGATGATCGCGCGGGCCAGGGTGTCGTTCGGGGAGAGGACGCCGTCCAGCTCCTTGTTGCCGTAGGTCGAGGTCAGCAGCTGGTCCATACGGGCCTGCGCACCCTCGGCCTTCCAGCCCTGGATGGCGGTCTGCTTGACGTCGGTCTGCTTCGAGGCGACGACCACGTTGCCCTTGTCGATCTCCGGCTTCAGCACGTCCATCGCGCCGTCGAAGAAGACCTTGGCGTTGTTGTCGTCCGGCGAGCCGGAGAACAGCTCGATGTTGTACGGGCCGTTCGGCTTCTTGGCCTTCATGCCGTCCAGCAGGGCCTGGCCCTGGAGCTGGCCGACCTTGAAGTTGTCGAACGCGACGTAGTAGTCGACGTCCGGCGAGTTGACGATCAGCCGGTCGTAGGCGATGACCTTCGCGCCGGCGGCGTGGGCGGCGGCGACCTGGGTCGACAGCTGCGCGGCGTCGGTCGCGCCGATGACGATGACCTTGGCGCCCTTGGTGACCATGGCGGTGATCTGCGCCTGCTGGTCGGCGACCGTGGTCGACGCGCCCGCGTACTGCACGTCAGCCTGGAAACCGGCCTCCTTGAGACCGTTGGTGAAGAGGTCGCCCGCGAGGACCCAGTTCTCCGAGGTCTTGGCCGGCAGGGCCACACCGATCAGGGAGTTGGCCGGGAAGCCCTTGGCCTCGGAGCCCGAGCCGCTGGTGCCCTCGTCGCGGCCGGAGCCGCAGGCGGTGAGGGCAAGCGCCGCGATGGCGCCGACGGCCACCGCCTTGCCGATGATGTTGCGCATGAGGGTTGGGTGCCTTTCTTGGTGGTGAGGGAAGTGGTCGGCGTCAGCCGGCCACTGGTGCCTTGGCGGGCTCGCGGTCCGCGTCGGACGTCGGTGGTGGTGCCGCGGGGGTGTCGCGGCGGAACGAGCGGGTGAGGCTTCCGATGATCGAGAAGCGTCCCTGCCGCTTGTTGTAGACGTCGAGGGCGACCGCCAGCAGCAGGACCAGGCCCTTGATGATCTGGACCCGGTCGGTGCCGACGCCCATCAGCTGCAGACCGTTGTTGAGCACGGCCATGACCAGACCGCCGACGATCGAGCCGCTGATGGTGCCGATGCCGCCGGAGACGGCCGCGCCGCCGATGAAGACCGCGGCGATGGCGTCGAGTTCCCAGCCGTTGCCGTCCTGCGGTCCGGAGGCCGCCGAACGGGCCACGAAGATCATGCCGGCCAGCGCCGCCAGCACGGACATGTTCATCATGACGTAGAAGTTGACCCGCTTGAGCTTCACGCCGGACAGCTCGGCCGCCCGGAAGTTGCCACCGACGGCGTAGATGTGCCGGCCGCCCGCGGTGTTGCGGGTGTAGAAGGAGTAGGCGATCACCAGCGCCACGAGGATGATGCCGGAGACCGGGAAGCTCGTGCCGACGCGACCGCTGGCGAAGCGGAGCGAGACGAAGACGAGCACACCGACCATGACCGCCATCCGCAGGATGGAGATCCACATCGGCGCGGGATCGGCGTTCATGTCCCGGCGCGTCTTGCGCGCCGACAGCTCGCGCCACACCACCGCGACGCAGCCCGCGAGGCCGAGCAGCAGGGTGAGGTTGTTGTAGCCGGTGTTCGGCCCGACCTCGGGCAGGAACCCGGAGCCGATCACCCGGAAGCCCTCGGGCACCGGGATGGTGTTGGCGTTACCGATGAACTGGTTGCCGCCGCGGAAGAGCAGCATGCCGGCCAGGGTGACGATGAACGCCGGCACCCCGATGTAGGCCACCCAGAACCCCTGCCAGGCGCCGATGATCGCGCCGATGGCGAGGCCGAAGAGGATCGCCACGGGCCAGGGCAGGTTCCACTCGGCCATCGCCTTGGCGACCAGGATGCCGGTGAAGGCGGCGATCGAGCCGACCGAGAGGTCGATGTGCCCGGCGACGATCACCATCAGCATGCCGATGGCCAGGATGAGGATGTACGAGTTCTGCTGGAAGAGCGCGATCAGGTTGTCCGACCGCAGGGTCAGCCCGTCCGTCCAGATCTGGAACAGGACGACGATCGCGACCAGCGTGAAGATCATCCCAAACTGGCGGGCGTTGGAGGTGGTGCCTCCGAAGAGGTTCTTCTGGAGTTCCTTCAGTCGGCTCATCGTGTCTGCATCTTCTTAGTCGAGGTCATCAGCTTGAGGAGGGTTTCCGGGTTCGCGTCCTGGCGGGCGACTTCGCCGGTGATGGCGCCTTCGGACACCGTGTAGATGCGGTCGCAGATCCCGATCAGCTCAGGCAGCTCCGAGGAGATGACGACGACGCCCTTCCCCTGGTCGGCGAGCCGCTGAATGATGCCATAGATCTCGTATTTGGCGCCCACGTCGATGCCGCGGGTCGGCTCGTCGAGGATCAGCAGGTCCGGGTCGGTGAACATCCACTTCGCCAGCACGACCTTCTGCTGGTTGCCACCGGAGAGCTTGTCGACGCCCTCGTCGACCGTCGGGGCCTTGATCCGCAGGTCCCGGCGGTACGCCTCGGCCGCCCGGTACTCGTCGACCTCGCTGAGCACACCGTGATGCGTGATCTTCGACAGCTTGGCCGCCACCGTCGACATCTTGATGTCGTCGAGCAGGTTCAGGCCGATCGCCTTGCGGTCTTCGCTGACGTACGCGAGCCCGTTGGCGATCGCGTCCGCGACGGACTTCAGGACGATCTCCTTGCCGTCCTTGATGATCGTCCCGGACTCGTACACCCCGTAGGAGCGGCCGAAGACGCTCATGGCCAGCTCGGTACGGCCGGCGCCCATGAGGCCGGCGAAGCCGACGATCTCGCCGCGACGTACGACGAAGTTCGAGTTCTTGGCGACCAGCCGCTCGGCGGAGATGGGGTGCCGGACGGTCCAGTCGCGGACCTCGAAGAAGACCTCGCCGATCTTGGGCGTGTGGTCCGGGAACCGGCTGTGCAGCTCCCGACCGACCATGCCCCGCACGATCCGGTCCTCGTCGACGCCGTCGGCCTTGACGTCCAGCGTCTCGACGGTCTGGCCGTCGCGGAGGATGGTGATCCGGTCGGCGATCGCCTCGATCTCGTTCAGCTTGTGGGAGATGATGATCGAGGTGATGCCGCGCTCGCGGAAGCCCCGCAGCAGGTCGAGCAGGTGCCGCGAGTCCTCCTCGTTCAGGGCCGCGGTCGGCTCGTCCAGGATGAGCAGCTTGACGTCCTTGGCGAACGCCTTGGCGATCTCCACCAGCTGCTGCTTGCCGACCCCGATGTCCTTGATCAGGGTGTCCGGGTCCTCTTCGAGGCCGACCCGGGCCATCAGGTCCAGCGCCATCCGGTTGGCGGCCTTCCAGTCGATCGCACCCCGCTTGCGCGGCTCGTTGCCGAGGAAGATGTTCTCGGTGATCGACATGTGCGGGATCAGCGCGAGCTCCTGGTGGATGATCACGATGCCCGCGTGCTCGCTGCTCCGGATGTCCGAGAAGCGACTTTCCGCCCCTCGATAGACGATCGTGCCGTCGTAGCTGCCGTAGGGATACACCCCGCTGAGGACCTTCATCAGCGTGGACTTGCCCGCGCCGTTCTCGCCGCATATGGCGTGGATCTCACCGGCGCGTACCGCAAGGTTCACGTCGGAGAGGGCCCGCACCCCGGGGAACTCCTTGGTGATGGAGCGCATCTCCAAGAGGACAGGAGCCTCGCTCATCGGTCACCACCTCGCCAATGTCATGATCTCTCCGAAGGGGTCTAGCCCGCACCTGCTTTTGTTGCCGACGGCAACCTATTCAGCCGGAGGATCTTGTGCAAGCGCGGGGGCCAACATTTCAGTAACAACCAGGAAATAGAGGCTACTCCGGGCTGCTGCCCGCGCCACGTGCGGAGAGCCTCCGGAGGGCCCTCGGCCGCGTACTCTCCGTCACATTCCGGAAACACCCTGTACGTCGTCGATGGCCCGCACGGCGGGAAGAAGTTCCCGGCACCGGCTCAGCGCGACCAGCGCCACCGGCGCGTCCCGACCCTGGATGCCGGCGGCCAGGTCGGCCACCGCCGGGGCGGCCCGCTCCGGTTCTCCCGCCGCCACGGCTGCCTCGGCCAGCACCAGGACGGCCTCGGCGGCCCACGCCCAGATTCCCTTGCCCCGCACCAGCGACAACGCGTCGGTAGCGTGCTGAACGGCCTCTTCCGGGCGGCGGGTGAGGGTCAGCCGGGCCAGCGCCGAGAGCGCCTGCACCAGCGGCCAGATCGCACCTACCCGCCACGCGTCGGCGACCACCTCTCGCAGCGCCTGCTCGGCCCGCGCCACGTCGCCGCCGGTGGCCGTGCGCGCCAGTACGGTGGCCAGCTCGGCCCGGGCGTCGAGCAGGGTGACCGGCATCCGCCCGGCGGCGGCGACCAGCCGGGCGAGGCGCTCCGCCAGCCCGTCCAGCCGCCCGGCGGCCCGGTCGAGCGACAGCTCGGTCGCCTCCACCAGGGCGGCGAGCCGTTCGTAGCCGGTCTCCTCGACCAGCTCCCGTCCGGCGGCCAGGAGCGCGGCGGACTGCTCCAGGTGCCCGGCGTGCAGCGCGCCCTGCGCCCAGTTCAGGCAGGCCCGCGCGTGCTCCCGGGGTCGCTCCGCCAGCTCCACGGAGGCGCGTAGCTCCGCGATGACCGCCCAGGCCGCCGGATCGCCCAGCTCCAGCAGCAGCGACGCACGGGCGATCCGGACCGCGAGGTGCGCCGCCGGATCCCCACTGGTGGCCGCGGCGGCTTCCGCCTCCGCGCACCGGGCGAGGTGGTCGTCGACGTGCCGGCCGACCACCGTGTCCGGCGCGGCCAGTACCGCGAGGGCCGGGGCCCGGCGCCGGGGCGCCCGCAGGAACGGCACCGCGCGCTCGATCTCGGCGTACCCGCGCAGCGCCTCACCCTGCTGGCGCAGCATCCGCCCGAGCACCAGACCCAGCTCGCCCCGGGCACCGGGCGGCAGCCGCCGGTCGGCGAGCAGCCGCTCCAGCACCGGGATCGCCTCGGCCTGGCTGAGCCCGTCGATGGCCGACCGGCCCAGCTTGCCGGCGAGCCGCGCCCGTACCGGTCGGGGCAGCTCGGCGACGGCCATGGTCTGGAGCAGGAAGCCGGCCGCGGTCGCGTCGTCCCCGCGTTCGGTGGCCAGGTCGGCGGCGGCCTCGGCGTTGCGGACGAAGTCGGCGCCGCTGCCGGCCAGCCGGTAATGGTGCGCGAGTTGGGCGACCGGCCGGGGCAGTTCCCGCTCCAGCACCCGCGCGACGCGCAGGTGCAGCCACTCCCGGGTGTCCCGGGGCACCATGTCGTAGACCACCTGCCGGGCCAGGTCGTGCCGGAAGCGCAGCCCCTCCCCGGTGTCGTGCAGCAGCCCCGCCCGGTGGGCCGCGGTCAGCGCCGCGCGGACCGCGGCCCGGTCCTGGCCGAGCGCGGCGGCGAGGATGCGCTGGTCCGGGACGAGGCCCAGCACGGACGCCGCGCCGAGTACCTCCCGGCTGGCCTCGTCGAGCGGGCGCAGCCGCCAGAGCAGCACGTCACGCAGCACGAACGGGACGCTCTCGTCGGCCAGCGGGTCACCACCCCGCTCGGCGAGGGTGCGCAGCACCTCCTCCACCACGAACGGGATCCCGGCCGTCCGCTCGAGCAGGGTGGCGGTCAGTTCCGGCGGCGGATCGTCCAGCCGCAGCGTCCGAGCGGCCAGCCGACGGACGTCCTCGGCGGCCAGCGCGCCCAGCGGCACGCGGGTGACCGCCCACGGCGGGGTACGCGCCAGCGCCTCGTGGATCGGCGTGCTGCCACCGGGCGCCGGGGTACGGGCGGTCAGCACCACGGCCAGGCCGTCCACCGGGTGGCTGCCCAGGTATGCGAGGAGGTCGCAGGTCGCCGGGTCGGCCCAGTGCAGGTCCTCCAGCACCAGCACGGCGGGGGCCAGCGCGGCGAGCACCGCGGCGACGGCCCGCAGCAGCCGGTGTCGTTCGGCCGCCGGGTCGGTCAGCGGCGCGGGCGCGGCGGGCAGTACCTCGGTCAGCTCGGGCAGCAGCGGCGCGAGGGCGCCGGCCACCGGGTTGAGCGGGCCGAGATGATCCGCGCCGGCCCGGACGGCGTCCAGCAGCACGCCGAGCGGGAAGGGCTCCGGCACGTCGTCGCACTCGCCGACCAGGTGGCGCCCGGGCAGACCGGTGAGCAACTCGGCGACCAGCCGGCTCTTGCCGATGCCGGGCTCGCCCTCCAGCAGCACCAGGCACGGAGGGGCCTCGACGAGCCGGCGCAGCAGCGCCAGCTCCGCCGTCCGCCCGACGAACTCGACGGGTCCGCGCAGGCGTGCGGGGCGGATCGGGGATGGAACCCCGCCGCCCCGCACGTTGTCCTCGCCGCTGTCGATCACCGTGGGGCGAGCAGATCACCCCGGCGGCGTCCGACGGCCGGCCGGCGGACCACCGGTGACATGGGTCACACGGTCCGGCCCGGCGGCACCGTCAGGACTGGACGGTGATCGGCACGGTCTTGAGTGGACCGGTGCCGTTGCCGAACTCCACGTAACCGATGTAGCGGCGCCCCGGGGTGAGTCCGGACCAGCGCAACGTCAGGTTCGCCGTCGCACCCGCCTGCACGCTGCGTTGCTTCGGGTCGATGGTGAGCTTGCCGCTGGCGGACCCCGGCGCGCCCGGCAGATAGGTGGTGATGGTGTACGTGTCGCCGTCCTGCCCCGCCGGCAGGTTCTCGACGAACTCCTGCTCGACGACGAGGATGTAGTCCCCGGCGCCGTCGGGCAGCGTCACGGTGGCACCGGCGCGGCCACTGGCGGTGGCGGTCACGAACTTACCGGCCGGGTCGTAGACGTTCACGCTGAACTCCGTGCACGCCATCACCCCCTCCTCGTCCTCCCAGTCGATGTGGGAGCAGACGGGCAGCCGTGAGGTCACCCGCACCTGCGGTGTCCGGGTGCCCGCCGGCACGTGCACGGTGCTCTTGTGGATCGACGCGGGCAGCGGCACCGGCAGGTTGTTCGACGAACTCCAGTCCCAGGAGGGCCCGTCGCCGTGCAGGGCGACGGTGCTGCTGGTGCCCGCCGTCAGGCCGATGAGCCCGGAGACCAACCGGCCCCGGTAGCCGACCTCGGCGGCGATCCGGACGCTGCCGGAGGTGCCGGCGCCGGTGATCGCGTCGGGAACGATCAGCCCGGCGTTGCGTACGACCAGCGGGGTCCGCACCCGGTGCTGGAACTGGTCGCGCCAGGTCAGCGCGCCGTCGACCCAGGTGTCGAACGCGCCACCGGCGTTGGTGACCTGCACCGAGAATCGGGCGGTCTGGCCGGGGCGGATCGTCAGCTTGGCCGGGGTGACCTTCACGGTGTAACCCGGCGGCGCCTGCACCGAGGAGGTGTAGGTGCTGGTCCTGTCGCTGACGTTGGTGACGGTCCGGCTGACCGTCTGCTTGCCCACCATCCGACCCAGCGAGATGGACGGGTAGTTCAACTGGGCGGTGTCGAGCACGCCGATCTGGTCGCAGCCGTCGAGTTCCACGTTGTACTCGGTGCCGCGCTCGGCGACTCCGCACAGGTAGCGCAACCAGTCCTGCGGACCGGAGTCGTAGACCAGGCCCGGGTCGAACGCGCTGCCCGGGCGGACCTGACCGGCGCCGTAGTTGAGCGGGGTGGCGTCGTAGCTGCCGATCTTGATCGGGTTTCCCTCGTCGGTGGTGTCGACCGCGCTGGTCATCAGCGCCGAGCGCACCGTCGCCGGGGACCAGTCGGGGTGCTTGGCCAGCAGCAGGGCGGCGATGCCGGCGATGTGCGGCGCCGCCATCGAGGTGCCCGATTCCAGGGCGAAGTCGTTACCGCCGACGGACGGCGAGTATGCCGCGGCGATGTCCTGGCCAGGGGCGCTGATGTCCGGCTTGAGCAGGTCACCGGCGTTCAGGTTGGACGGACCCGCCGAGGAGAAGGCAGCCACCCCCGGTGCCTCGACCGTCTCCAGCGTGGCGGCCGAGATGCTCGCCGTGGCGTTGCCGGTGGCGACGTACGCGCCGACCGTGGCCAGGTCGACCTCGTTGATGTGCACCGTCGGCACGGTGTGCACGTCGGCGTTGAGCGAGTTCAGCGAGTCGTTGTAGAGCACCATCCCGACCCCGCCGGCCCGGGCCACCTCGGCGCTCTTGTCCGTACGCGGGACCTCGCCGCGCAGACAGAGCACGATGGCGCCCTTGACCTTGGCCGGGTCCAGCGAGTCGTCGGCGCAGAGTTCGGCAGCGTAGGTGTCGCTCGGGTTGGGGCCGTTCTCCCTGGCGAAGACCAGCCGCGCCGGTCCGACGCCGCTGGCACCCATGCCCGACCCGGTGATGGTGGTGCCGTTGCCGAGCGTCAGCGTCCGGGTGTGCTGCCGGTCGGTGGTGCTCGCGGCCACCGTGGTCACCCACGGGGTCGAGTTGTCGACGGTGCTGGCCGTCGGGCCGGCGTTGCCGGCGGCGGCGGCGACGAAGACCCCGGCGGCCGCGGCGTTGAAGAACGTCGCGTCGATCGCGCCGAACCGCTCGCTGTCGTCGCCGATCGAGTAGTTGATCACGTCGACACCGTCGGCGACCGCGTCGTCGATGGCGTGCACGATGTCGATCTCCGACCCGCTCGCCGAGCCGGCGCCGGTGTCGTAGAGCGCCTTGTAGACCGCGAGCCGGGCGGCCGGCGCCATGCCGGAGATCGTGCCGAGGTCCTGCGTGCCCGACTTCGCCGGTACGCCGTGGTTGCCCGCGGCGGTGCTGGCGGTGTGGGTGCCGTGGCCGTTGCGGTCGCGGGGGGACGAGAACTCGTCGGGGAACGCCTCGGCGATCCCGCTGTCGTTGTACCAGCGTGCCCCGATCACCTTGTTGTTGCAGGTGATCGGCGCCTCGGTGCCGACGTCGCAGGTGCCCTTCCACTTGGCGTCGATGATCGCCTGGTCCGGCCGCGGGCTGGGCAGTGGGGCGAAACTCGCGCTCTCCGGCCAGAAGCCGCTGTCGATGACCCCGACGATCATGCCCTCGCCCGCGTGGGCGACGTCGCCGAACTGCTGCCGCCAGGCTCCGCGGGGGCCGGTCAGGCCGAGGAAGTCCGGGGTGTGCGAGGTGGTGGCGTGCACGGTGCGGTTCTCGTACACCGCTCGCACGCCCCGGGTGGCCCGCAGCCGGGCCGCCTGCGGGCCGGTCAGGTCCACCGCGAAGCCGTTGAACGCGGTCTCCAGGGTGACCCGGGGTTGACCGGCCGGAACGCCCACGGACTTCAGGACGTCGGTGCGCTGCTGGCGCAGGTGCTCCCGGTACGCCTGGGCGGTGCCCGAGTTGCGGTTCAGCTTGGCGCCGCGGGTCGGCCTGGTCGCCGCGATCCCGGCGACGCCGCCGGCGTAGGTGGCCAACGGCTCGTCGTCGAGCTGGACGAGGTAGCGGGCGGTCGGCCCGCTTCCGACCGGCGCGGCGGCGACGGCGGTGCCCCCGCCCAGGCTGGTCAGGCCGGCCGCGACCAGGGTCGCGGCGGCCAGCATGCTGACCCCGCGCCTGGTCCGTCCGGGGCGTTGCGCATTCGGTATTGGCACGTGTTGCCCTCCACGTTCGGTGCCGCCCCGACTGGTGACGGTGGCCGAAAACGTAGGATCGGCATCCATCATCGAGAAGCGCTCGTAACCCAACCGTCATCTCGGAAACAAGCTCGTAACCTCAGCGGTACTTTGCGCGTCATTTCAGCGGCCCACCGGGCGGGCGCACACCGCGTCGGGTGCCTCGGCACGGGGAAAGGTTGCCGGCCCACCCATCCGGTCGCGGCGCCGCTCCGAATCCCTGCCAGGGCTCAGGATCATGGAGGGGCGCAGTGGGAGATGCTGACGGCGGGCGGGCCCGCCGGTGGGATCCGGTCGTCGTCGGCGCCCGACCGTTGGACGTCGACGACCTGCTCGGCCGGGTGGCCCGGGGTGACGACGCCGCCTTCGCCGCCCTCTATGACGCGGTGGTCGGCAAGGTGCTCGGCCTGGCCCGGCGGGTGTTGCGCGATCCCGGCATGGCCGAGGAAGTGACCCAGGAGGTCCTCGTGGAGGTGTGGCGGACGGCCGCCCGGTTCGACCCGACGCGCGGCACCGCGACCGCCTGGGTCCTGACGATGGCGCACCGCCGGGCGGTGGACCGGGTCCGGTCGGAGCAGGCGCGTACCGAGCGGACGCAGCGGGCCGCCGCGCGCGACGGCAGCGTGCCCTACGACGAGGTGGCGGAGGGGGTGGCGGCCCGGCTGGACCGGGAACAGGTCCGCCGCTGCCTGGACGGGCTGACCCCGCTGCAACGGGAGGCGGTGACCCTCGCCTACTACGGCGGGTACACCTATCGGGAGGTGGCGGAGCGGTTGGCCGCGCCGCTACCGACGATCAAGACGCGGCTGCGCGACGGGCTGATCCGGCTGCGCGACTGCCTCGGCGTTCAGGTGGGGGAGCGGGCATGAGCGCCGACATCCACACCCTCGCCGGCGCGTACGCCCTCGATGCGGTCGACGACCTCGAACGGGCGGCGTTCGAACGGCACCTCGCCGGCTGCGGCACCTGCCGTCAGGAGGTGGCCGAGCTGCGGGAGACCGCCGCCCGCCTCGCCGACGACACGACCGCCGAGCCCGTACCGGTCGCCCTGCGCGACCGTACGCTGGCCGCCGCCCGACGTACCCCGCAGGAACGCGTCGTCTCGGAACCCGACCGCCCGTCACCGTCCGGCCGGCGCTGGCCGCGCTGGCTGACCACCGTCGCCGCCGCCATCGTCGCGGCCGCCGGCGCGAGCGCGGTGACCTGGACCGTCGCCGACAACGGGACCGAACAGCGTCAGGTCGTCGACGAGAACGCCCGCCGGGTCGCCGAGGTCCTCACCGCACGTGACGCCCGGGTCCACCAGATCGCGGTCGAGGGCGGCGGCCGCACGGTGCTGGTGGTGTCCCAGGAACGCGACCGCGGCGTCGCGGTGCTGCGCGATCTGCCGGCGCCCGGTGCGGGCCGGGCCTATCAGCTGTGGCTCATCCGTGGTGACGACGAACCTCGGTCCGTCGGGTTGCTCGCCGCCGACGCGACGACTGCCACCAGCGTCGTCGGCCCGATCGACGGCGCGTCGACGTTCGGGCTCTCGAACGAACCCGTCGGCGGGTCGCCCACGCCCACGCGGGTCGTCGCGCTCCTGCCGCTGCGCTAGCGCGGGCGGCAGCGGGTACGGCGTGGGCGCAACCGGGCGCGGCGTCCGGGCGCCCGCTCGTCGCGCCCGTCGCCGCGCCGCCCGCGCCGGGACGGGACAGTCGCTGCCACTCGACCGTCCACACGCTCCGTCCGGAAAATTCGGCATTCGCACCCATCCGGCAACCGGGTCACTCCGAATCCTCGGTGAAAGCACCAACCCCCGATCTGAGGAGCACCTATGTACCGGCGAATGTTCGCCGCCGTTGGCGCGACCGCCATCCTGGCCCTGTCCGCCTGCGGCGCCGACACCGACAGCGCCGCCGACGACGCCACCACCGCGCCGAGCACGTCGGCCGGCGCGCCGATGGCCTCGGCGTCGCCGTCGATGATGTCCGCGCAGTTCGGCCCGGGCTGCTCCGCGGTCCCGACCGACCCCGCTAACCCGGGCAGCTTCGACGCGATGGCGAAGGTCCCGGTCGCGACCGCCGCGTCCGGCAACCCGGTGCTGTCCACCCTGGTCACCGCGGTCAAGAAGGCCAACCTGGTCGACTCGCTCAACACCGCGCAGGGCGTGACGGTGTTCGCGCCGACCAACGACGCGTTCGGCAAGATTCCCAAGGCGGACCTCGACAAGGTGCTCGCCGACGACGCCATGCTGAAGAAGGTGCTGACCTACCACGTCGTACCAGGCCAGCTCTCCCCGGAAACCCTCGCCGGCACGCACGAGACCCTGCAGGGCGCCGACCTGACGGTGACCGGCAGCGGCTCCTCGTTCACCGTCAACGGCACGTCCATGGTGGTCTGCGGCAACGTCTCGACCGCGAACGCCACGGTGTACCTCGTCGACACCGTGCTGATGCCCAAGAGCTGACCATGACCACCGCGATCGGACCCCGGCCGGCCCACGGCCGGCCGGGGCCGCCCCCCTCCATCGGCCTGCGGGCGGTCGTCGTCGGCCTGCTCACCGCCGGCACCGCGGTCGCGGTCGCCCACCTGGCCGCCGGGGTGCTCAACCCCGCCGCGGATCCGGTGCTCGCCGTCGGCGCCGCCGCCATCGACCTCGCCCCGCAACCGGTCAAGGCGTTCGCCATCCGCACGTTCGGCACCGCCGACAAACTCGTCCTGGTGGCGGCCGTGCACGTCGCCCTCGCCGCCGCCAGCGTCATCATCGGCGCTGCGGCGCTGCGCCGCCGCCGCTACGGCGTCATCGGACTCGCCGCGTTCACCGTCATCGGCGTCGTCGCCGTCCTGACCCGTCCCACCGCCGTCGCCGTGGACGCCACCCCGACGATCGCCGGTGCCGTCGCCGGCCTGCTCGCCATGCTGGCGCTGGTCCGCTCCGCCGGCACCGTCGCCGTCTCGCCGACCGGCCGACCGCGGCTGCTCAACCGACGGCAGTTCCTGGCCACCTCCGGCGCGACCGCGTTGAACGCGGCCGCGGCCGCCGCCACCGGGCAGGCTCTCGGCGTGAACCGCGGCGTCGGAACCCGCTCCCGCGCCACGGTACGTATCCCCGCGCCCGCCAGCCCCGCCCCGCCGCTACCGGCGAGCGTCCGGGCGGATGTCGACGGTGTCTCCCCGTTCCACACGACCAATCGGGACTTCTACCGGGTGGACACCGCCCTCACCGTCCCGCAGGTGGACGTCGACCGGTGGCGGCTGACCCTGGGCGGTGCGGTGCGGCGGCCCCGCAGCTGGCGGTTCGAGGAGCTCCTCGCCCGCGAGCTGATCGAGCGCGACATCACCCTGAACTGCGTCTCCAACGAGGTCGGCGGGCCCTACATCGGGACCGCGCGCTGGACCGGCGTACCGCTCGCCCCGCTGCTGCGCGAGGCCGGCCTCGAGGTCGGACCGGACCAGCTGGTCAGCCGCTCCGTCGACGGGATGACCATCGGTACCCCGCTGCGGGCCGTGCTCGACGGCCGGGACGCCATGCTCGTGGTCGCCATGAACGGCGAACCGCTTCCCCTCGAGCACGGCTTTCCCGTCCGCATGCTGGTGCCCGGCCTCTACGGCTACGTGGGCGCGTGCAAGTGGCTCACCGAGCTGGAGGTCACCACCTTCGCCGCCTACGACGCGTACTGGGTGCGCCGCGGCTGGGCGGCGGATGCGCCCGTCAAGACCGCGTCCCGCGTCGACACCCCCAGACCCTTCGCCCGCCGGCCAGCCGGCCTGGTGACGATCGCCGGTGTCGCCTGGGCCCAGCGGCGCGGCATCAGCGCCGTCGAGATCCAGGTCGACGACGAGCCGTGGCGTCAGGCGCGGCTCGCCGACGGCCCCTCACCGGACCTGTGGCGGCAGTGGTCCTACCGGTGGGACGCCACGCCCGGCAGCCACACCATCCGGGTCCGGGCCACCGACGCCGCCGAAGCCACCCAGACCGAAGAGCGTGCGGCACCCTTTCCGAGCGGCGCGACCGGCTGGCACAACGTGACCGTGACGATCACCTGACCCGTACGTGCATCCCGCCGCGCGAGTCGGGCAATTCGTCTAGTGTCAGACTGTTCATGTTTTCCGCGTTTTCGTCGGAAAGGCGGAGCGATGGGGGTGCGCACCTGGATCGAGGGCTGGCCGGTCTACCGCCAGCTCACCGGCACCGACCCGCTGGGTCGGGGCGCCGCGGCCAAGTCCGCCCAGTCCACGTCGCTCACCGCGCGCACCGAAACCGCTGACAGCATGGCCAGGTCGATCTGCCCCTACTGCGCAGTGGGTTGCGGCCAACGGGTGTACGTCGAGGACGGGCAGGTCACTCAGATCGAGGGGGATCCGGACAGTCCGATCTCCCGTGGCCGGCTCTGTCCGAAGGGCGCCGCCAGCAAGAGTCTGGTGACCAGCCCGTTGCGTCAGACGACGGTGCGCTACCGGCGGCCGTACGCGACCGAGTGGGAAGACCTGGACCTCGACACGGCGATGAACATGATCGCCGATCGGGTCCTGGCGGCCCGGGACGAGACGTGGGAGGACGTCGACGGCGAGGGCCGTCCGCTGAACCGGACGCTGGGGATCTCCAGTCTGGGCGGCGCGACGTTGGACAACGAGGAGAACTACCTCATCAAGAAGTTGTTCACGGCGATGGGCGCGTTGCAGATCGAGAACCAGGCGCGTATTTGACACTCCGCCACCGTTCCCGGTCTGGGAACCAGCTTCGGTCGTGGCGGCGCGACGCAGTTCCAGCAGGACCTCGCCAACTCCGACGTCATCGTGATTCAGGGTTCGAACATGGCCGAGGCGCATCCGGTCGGGTTCCAGTGGGTGATGGAGGCCAAGCGGCGCGGCGCGAAGGTGTTCCATGTCGATCCCCGGTTCACCCGGACCAGCGCGTTGGCCGACAGCTACCTGCCGATCCGGGCCGGCACCGACATCGCGCTTCTCGGTGGGGTGGTGCGCTACATCCTGGAGAACGAACTCGACTTCCGCGAGTACGTGGTCTCCTACACCAACGCCGCGACCATCGTCAATGACGACTACCGCGACACCGAGGATCTGCACGGGCTCTTCTCCGGGTTCAAGGAGAAGAACGCCAGCTATGACCAGACCAGTTGGCAGTACCACGGGCACGAGCAGAACGGGACCCGCGACACCGAGACCCAACGGGAAACCGCGGCGGGGTTGGAGCACGAATCGCACGGCGCGCCGGTCAACGGTCAGACCGAGCGGGACGAGACCTTGCAGCATCCGCGCTGCGTCTACCAGATCCTCAAGCGGCACTTCGCCCGCTACACGCCGGAGATGGTCGAGCGGATCTGCGGCATCTCGCAGGAGAAGTTCCTCGAACTGGCCCAGGCCTGGACGGAGAACTCCGGCCGGAACCGGACCGGCATGCTCGTCTACTCGGTGGGTTGGACCCAGCACACCGTCGGAGTGCAGTACATCCGTACCGGCGCGATCATCCAGCTGCTCCTGGGCAACGTGGGGCGTCCGGGCGGGGGAGTGATGGCGCTGCGCGGGCACGCCAGCATCCAGGGCTCCACCGACATCCCGACGCTGTTCAATCTGCTGCCGGGTTATCTGCCGATGCCGCACCACGCCGACCACCCGACCTTCGACGAGTGGGTGGACAGCATCCGGCATCCGGGCCAGAAGGGCTTCTGGGGCAACGCCCGCGCCTACGGGGTGAACCTGCTCAAGGCGTACTGGGGGGACGCGGCCACCGCCGAGAACGACTACTGCTACGGCTACATGCCCCGGATGACCGGCGACCACGGCACCTACCAGCAGGTGCTCAACATGATCGACGGAAAGGTCAAGGGCTACTTCCTGCTCGGTCAGAACCCGGCCGTCGGCTCCGCGCACGGCCGCGCGCAGCGGCTGGGCATGGCGAACCTGGACTGGTTGGTCGTCCGCGACCTGTTCATGATCGAGAGCGCGACGTTCTGGCAGAACGGCCCGGAGACCGAGACCGGCGAGATCGTGCCCGAGCAGTGCCGCACCGAGGTGTTCTTCCTGCCGGCGGCCTCGCACGTGGAGAAGGAGGGCACCTTCACCCAGACCCAGCGGTTGCTGCAGTGGCGGGAGAAGGCCGTCGAGCCACCGGGCGACGCGCGCTCCGAGCTGTGGTTCTTCTACCACCTCGGCCGCATCATCCGCGACCGGCTGGCCACGTCGCCCCTGCCCCGCGACCGGGCACTGCTGGACCTGAACTGGAACTACCCGACGCACGGCCCGCTCGCCGAGCCGAGCGCCGAGTCGGTGCTCTACGAGATCAACGGGTACGACGTGGCCAGCGGCCGACCGCTCGCCTCCTTCACCGAGATGAAGGACGACGGCTCCACCGCCGGCGGCTGTTGGATCTACACGGGGGTCTACGCCGACGGCGTCAACCAGGCCGCCCGCCGCAAGCCCGGCTCGGAGCAGGACCTGGTGGCCGCCGAGTGGGGTTGGGCCTGGCCGGCGAACCGGCGGATCCTCTACAACCGCGCCTCCGCCGACCCGGACGGCAGGCCGTGGAGCGAGCGCAAGAAGTACGTCTGGTGGGACGCGGAGAAGGGCGAGTGGACCGGCTACGACGTGCCGGACTTCGAAAAGACCAAGGCGCCCTCGTTCCGGCCTCCCTCGGGTGCGGCGGGCGTGGCGGCGATCGCCGGCGACGACCCGTTCGTGCTGCAGGGCGACGGCAAGGGTTGGCTGTACGCCCCGACCGGCGTCCTCGACGGGCCACTGCCGACGCACTACGAGCCGGCCGAGTCGCCGGTGCGCAACCCGCTCTACCGGCAGCAGTCCAACCCGACCCGCAAGGTCTACACCCATCCCATCAACACGCTCAATCCGAGCCCGCCCGAGGCGCACAGCGACGTCTTCCCGTACGTCTTCACGGTCAGCCGGCTCACCGAACACCACACGGCCGGCGGGATGAGCCGTACCGTGCGGCCGCTGGCGGAGTTGCAGCCGGAGATGTTCGTGGAGGTCTCGCCGGAGCTGGCGGTCGAACGGGGACTGAATCATCTGTGCTGGGCGCACCTCATCACCACCCGAGCGGCGATCGAGGCCAAGGTGCTGGTCACCGACCGGCTCACCCCGCTACGGGTCGAGGGCCGGATCATCCACCAGATCTGGCTGCCCTACCACTTCGGCTACCAGGGCCTGGTCACCGGCGACTCCGCCAACGACCTGTTCGGGATCACCCTGGACCCGAACGTGCTGATCCAGGAGAGCAAGGTCGGCACCTGCGACATCCGGCCGGGCCGGCGGCCCAGGGGACGGGAGTTGCTGGACGTCGTCGTGGACTACCGGCGGCGGTCGGGGAACCTCAACCCGCACTACCCGCCGATGGTCACGACCGACGACGCGGCCAGCGACAGCGACCAGGAGGCCTGACGATGGTCCACGCCAACAGCCTGTACGGGCCACTGGACCCGGCACCGGACGCGGGCTACGAGGATGCCCCGCCGCGGATGGGGTTCTTCACCGACACGAGTGTCTGCATCGGTTGCAAGGCCTGCGAGGTGGCCTGCAAGGAGTGGAACGACGTGCCGGCGAGCGGGCTGGACCTGTTGGGGATGTCGTATGACAACACGGGCGCGTTGACCGCGAACTCGTGGCGGCACGTCGCCTTCGTCGAGCAGCCCCGCCCGTCCGGCTGGGCCACTCCCGCGTTCGAGGACACCCCGGCCGGTCCGCCGGTCAGCGCGGCCACCGCGACCTTCGGCGCCGAAACCGCCACCCACACCGGTACCGATCCCGGTATCCCATCGGGTTCGCCGGGGGCCGCGGCGCGGATGGTGGGTGGCTCGGAGTTCCTGGGGATGCCGGGTGCGCAGCCGCCGGGGCGCGGTACCGGTGTCGAGGGTCGTAGCGATTTCCGTTGGTTGATGATGTCGGATGTGTGTAAGCACTGCACGCATGCGGCTTGTTTGGATGTGTGTCCGACGGGTTCGTTGTTCCGGACGGAGTTCGGGACGGTGGTGGTGCAGGAGGACATCTGTAATGGGTGTGGTTACTGCATTTCGGCTTGTCCGTACGGGGTGATCGATCAGCGTAAGAATGATGGTCGGGCGTGGAAGTGCACGCTCTGCTACGACCGGCTCGGCGCGGGCATGACGCCGGCGTGCGCGCAGGCGTGTCCGACGGAGTCGATCCAGTACGGGCCGTTGGAGGAGTTGCGGGGGCGGGCGGCGGCGCGGGTGGCGACGTTGCATGGGCGGGGGGTGTCGGAGGCGCGTCTGTACGGTCATGATCCGAACGATGGTGTGGGTGGTGACGGGGCGTTCTTCCTGCTGTTGGACGAGCCGGAGGTGTACGGTCTGCCCCCGGATCCGGTCGTGACCACCCGTGACCTGCCTAAAATGTGGAAACGCGCCGGCCTGGCAGCGGTGACGATGGCCGCCGCCGCAGCCGTCGCGTTCATCGGCGGTCGGCCATGACGGGCCCGACGCCAGCCGACCCGAACGAGCCGGCCGGCGCCCGGCTCCCCGAGTTCCGGATCGACAGGCCCGCCGACGGGCAGCGCCGGCGCGGGACCGGTCGCGGCTGGCGAGGGCGCGGTGCGGGCGGCGAACAGGTCACCGTCCCGCCGGTCGACTTCACCTCCTACTACGGCCGGCCGATCCTCAAACCGCCCGTGTGGAAGCACGACATCGCCGGCTACCTGTTCACCGGCGGCCTCGCCGCCGGAAGCGCGTTGATCGCCGCCGGGGCCCAGCTGACCGGGCGGCCCAGGCTGCGCCAGGTGAGCCGGGGGACCGCCCTCGGCGGCATCGCCGCCAGCACCTACTTGCTGGTCCACGACCTCGGGCGGCCGGACCGG
The DNA here is from genome assembly GCF_044753725.1 of Micromonospora sp. NPDC093243. Classification (NCBI taxonomy): domain Bacteria; kingdom Bacillati; phylum Actinomycetota; class Actinomycetes; order Micromonosporales; family Micromonosporaceae; genus Micromonospora; species Micromonospora sp. NPDC093243. The sequence goes on from NZ_JBIVNT010000006.1 coordinate 415,930, forward strand.
TTCCACCACATGCTTCGGGTGGCCAAACTGACCTCGCCGATGTCGGTCGGCACCTGGATCCTCACCGCCTTCGGGCCGCTGGCCGGCGTCGCGGCGGTCGCCGAAGTGGCGCCGCTGCTCCCACGGCACGGCGCGCTCGGCCTGGCGCGCCGGCTGGCCCCGCCGGTCGGCGACGTCGCCGGCCTGGTCGCCGCGGCCACCGCACCGGCGCTGGCCACCTACACCGGGGTGCTCCTGGCCGACACCGCCGTACCGTCCTGGCACGACGCCTACCCGGCGTTGCCGTTCGTCTTCGCCGGCAGCGCGCTCGCCGCCGCCTGCGGGGTCGGGCTGATCGCGGCGCCCGCCGCGGAGACCGCCCCGGTGCGCCGGCTCGCCCTGGCGGCCGCGGCCATCGAGCTGGCCGGTGGCCACCGGCTGGAACGAATGGGGCTGACCAGCGAGCCCTACCGACAGGGGCGCAGCGGCCGCCTGATGCGGGCGGGACGGGCGCTGCTCGCCGTCGGCGCCACCGCGGCGTTGCTGAGCGGGCGCAGCCGCGCGCTCTCCGCGCTCTCCGGCGCCGCCCTGCTGGCCTCGTCGGTCGCCACCCGGTTCGGCGTCTTCGAGGCGGGCGTGACGTCGGCGCGCGATCCGAAGTACACCGTCGTGCCGCAACGGGAACGGCGCGACCAGGAAGGGGACCGGTCGCCGGCCGAGAAACGGACGTAGCTCATCCGCAGGCGCCAGCCCGTGAGCCGACGAACGGGGGACTCAGCTCATGGCCCACACCGCAAGCGATCAGGGAAGTTCCACACCGACGCGGGGCCGATGGGGTCTCGTCGCCGCCGCAGTGCTCGTCCAGCTCGCGCTCGGCGCCGTGTACGCGTGGAGCGTGTTCAACATGCCGCTGCAGCAGGAGTTCGGCTGGAGCAAGGCGCAGGCGGTGCTGCCCTTCGAGGTGGCGATCGGCACCATCTTCATCGGCAGCCTGGTCGGTGGCCGCATCCAGGACCGGCGTGGACCACGACCGGTCGCCCTGGGCGGCGGGGTGCTCTACGCGGTCGGCAACATGCTGGCGTCGCTCACGTCGTCGAGCGACGACCTCTGGCTGCTGGTGCTGACCTACGGCGTGCTGGGCGGGATCGGCCTGGGAGCCGCCTACATCACCCCGATCGCGATGCTCGCCAAGTGGTTCCCGGACCGCCGCGGCCTGATCACCGGGATCGCGGTCGCCGGGTTCGGTTTCGGCGCGGTGATCGTCGCACCGGTCGCGAAGTCCCTGCTCAACCGGACCAGTGACCCCACCAGCGTGTTCCTGCCGCTGGGCATCGCCTACCTGATCGCGATCCTGCTCGGGGCGTCCTTCTTCCGCAACCCGCCGGCGGCGTACCAGGTGCCCGGCTTCACCCCGAAGGCCGAGGGCCGCGCCGTCGCCGGCACCCGTGTCTACACGCTGCGCGAGGCGCTGCGTACCCGGCAGTGGTACCTGCTCACCGGGATCCTCACCATCAACGTCGCCTGCGGGATCGCGCTGATCTCCCAGGCGTCCGACGCCACCCAGGACATCACCGGGGCGACCGCGGCGACCGCCGCGACCCTGGTCGGCGTCCTCGGCCTGTTCAACGGCGCCGGCCGGGTGGCGTGGGCATGGCTCTCCGACCGCACCGGGCGGATGCCCGCGTTCATCGGGATGCTCCTGTTGCAGGCGATCTGCTTCTTCATCCTGCCGCACGCGGCGGCCTTCGCGGTCTTCGCGGTGCTGGCCGCGCTGGTCTATCTCGCGTACGGGGGCGGCTTCGGCACGATGCCCGCCACCGCCGCCGACTACTTCGGCACGCCCAACGCCGGCGCGGTGTACGGCGCGATGATCGTGGCCTGGAGCATCGGCGGCGTGGTCGGCCCGCTGGTCACCTCGCTGCTCTTCGAGGCGAGCGGCGAGAGCTACACGTTGCCGTTCACCGTCATCGCGATCGTCGCCCTCGTGGGCCTGATCCTGCCGCCGATCACCCGGCTGCCGACGGCACCGGGTCGACCGCGACCGCACAACGAGGTCACCGGCCCCTGAGCCGACCGGACCGGACGGTTCCCGGACCGCGCTCTTACCCTCCTCGAACATCGATGCCCTAGCGTCGAGCCTCATGACAGAGCGCGAAGCGGTGGCGCACCTGCTGCGTCGGGCCACGTTCGGGCCGACCGCCGACGAGGTCGACGCGGCCGAGCGCGCGGGGCTCGCCCGTACCCTCGACCGGCTGCTCACGCCCGGCGGCCCGGACGCCGGCGCCGGCACGACTCCCACCCCGCCGCTCGGCCCGGATCCGGCCGCGCAGCTCGGCAAGGAGTCCAGCCGCGAAGATCGCCAACGGGCGAACCAGCAGCGCCGCGAGCAGCTCACGAAGCTGACCGACTGGTGGTTCACCCGGATGGTCGCCGCCGACCACCAGCTGACCGAGAAGCTGCTCTTCTTCTGGCACGGGCACTGGGCGACCAGCGCGCAAAAGGTCCGCTCCGCCCCGCTCATGTTGCGCCAGCTCGAGACGATGCGCCGGCTCGGGCGGGGGCCGCTCGCGCCGCTGGTCGACGCGATGGTCCGGGATCCGGCCCTGATCCTCTGGCTGGACGGGCAGAAGAACACCCGCAAGGCGCCCAACGAGAACCTGGCCCGCGAACTGATGGAGCTCTTCACCCTCGGCATCGAGGGCGGCTACACCGAGGCGGACGTCAAGGAGGGCGCCCGCGCCCTCACCGGTTGGGTGGTCGATCGCCGCACCGGGGCGGCCCGGCTCGAGCGGCGCCGACACGACGCCGGAGTCAAGACGATCCTCGGTCAGCGGGACGCCTTCGACGCCGCCGGTTACGCCCGCCTGCTGGCCGGTCGGCCCGAGGCGGCACGCCACGTCGCGGGGCGGCTCTGGTTCCGCTTCGCCGGCCCGCAGGAGCCCACGCCCGCGGAGCTCGCCGGGCCGGACACGGTCACCACGCTGCGCCGGATCTTCACCGCGCCGGCCTTCGCTCAGACCCGGGACACCCTGGTCAAGCAGCCCGTCGAGTGGTTGGTCGGCGCGGCACGTCAGCTCGGCGTCCGGCCGTCGGTCCTACCGGAGCAGCGCCGACGACGGCTGCTCGCCGGCCTGACGGCGATGGACCAGGTGCCGTTGCGGCCGCCGAGCGTCAGCGGTTGGCCGGCCGGCACCGCCTGGCTGACCACCTCGTCGCTGCAGGCTCGGTTGCGCACGGCGGACGCCCTGGCGAGCGCCGCGGCGCCGGCCGTGCTGGCCCGGCTCAGCGCCGCACCGCCCGAGGGTCGCCCCGAGGCTCTGGCCCGGCTGCTCGTGGTCGACGGCTGGAGCGAGCGCACCCGGGCGGCGCTGACGCCGTTGACCGGCGAACCGCGCCGGCTGATCGTGGCCGGCCTGGTCAGTCCCGAGTACGCGGTCAGCTGAGGAGGAGCGATGGACGTCCTGACCCGACGAAGGTTCCTGGTGGCGAGCGGAGTGGTCGGCGCGACCGCCCTGGCGGCCGGCGCGGCCGCATACCGGTGGGAGGACCTGCTCGCCACGGCGGGTGACCGCGACCCGGAGGCCCGCACGCTGGTGCTGGTCACGTTGTACGGCGGCAACGACGGCCTGAACACCGTCATCCCGTACGCCGACCCGGCCTACCACGACGCCCGCCCCGAGCTGGCGTACCCGGCGGAGCAGGTCAAACGGCTGGACGACGAGGTCGGCCTCAACCCGGCGCTGGCCGGACTGCACCGGCTGCACGGCCAGGGGCGCCTGGCGGTGGTCCGGGGCGTCGGCTACCCGAAGCCGGACCGCAGCCACTTCCGGTCGATGGACATCTGGCACAGCGCGGAGCCGGAACGCCCCGGCACGACCGGGTGGCTCGGCAGGTGGCTCGACCAGGCCGGTGGCGACCCCCGGCTGGCGGTCTCCTTCGAGCCGGCGCTTCCGCCGCTGCTGGCCGGTGCGCGCGGTGCGGGAGCGTCGGTGCCGCTGACCGAACGGAAGGCCCCGATGGGCCTCTCCGACGCCACCCTGGCCGCGTTCGCCGCCCCCGCGTCGGGCGAGTCGCCGGCCCGGGTCCGCGCCGCCACGTGCTTCGCCGACCTGCGGTCCGTCGACGCCATGATCCGCGCGGTACGGGACGCGGACGGTTCCGACGGCGAGGAGCAGGAGGGCGCGGCCGAGCCGGCCACCGCGACCGGCGGCGCGCGTACCCCGCTCGACGGGCAACTGGATCTGGTCGCCCAGTGCGTCGAGGCGGGCGTCTCGACCCGGGTCTTCTCGGTGTCGCTGGGCGGCTTCGACACCCACGCGGACGAGCGGCAGCTGCAGGAAGTGTTGCTCGGGCAGGTGGACCGCGCGCTCAGCGGGTTCGTCGACCGGATGGCGCGGACCGAGGCGGGCCGCAAGGTCGTGGTCGCGGTCTACTCGGAGTTCGGCCGCCGGGTACGCGCGAACGCCTCCGACGGCACCGATCACGGCACCGCCTCCAACGTGCTGCTGCTCGGGTCCGGCGTGCGCGGCGGTGTGTACGGCGAGCCACCGAGCCTCACCGACCTCGACGACGGTGACCTGAGGTTCACCACCGACTTCCGGGACGTCTACGCGACCCTGCTGGAGCAGGTGCTGCAGACCGACCCCGACCGGGTCCTCGCCGGCTGGCGGGGCCGCCTCACCGACATCCTCTGAGGCCGTCGCGGCTGTCGTCATCGCCGCCGGTCGCGGCGCGTTGCCGGGCGGCCGTGCCGCCGGTACGGGCCGCGCGGCGACCGGTCGCCGGCCGCCGCAGCGCCGCGTTCAGGTGCTGCGGGCGAAGCCACCCTTGGGAGCGATCAGTTCGAGATTCGTTCCGTCCGGGTCGTTGAAGTAGGCGACCTCCGTACCGAGCGCGTCCGCGGGATAGACCTCGCCCTCGGCGAACGTGTAGGGCTCCCCGAGGAAGTCGAAGCCGGCCTCGCGCATCCGGTCGAAGACCGATCGCAGGTCGTCCACCCGGAAGCACAGGTGCATCGACCCGGGCCGGTTGGCGGCCACCTGCGCCGGTTCGCCGACCGGCTGCTGGAACTGAATCAGGTCGATCCCGAGATTGTCGAGGTTGAAGGTGGCGTACCGCAGCTGCGTCGTCGGCAGCCCCTGCGACTGCGCGAACCCGGGCCCGCGCATCGTCTCGTCCAGGACGACCGGCTCGGTGCCGAGCAGAGTCTGGTAGAACGCGACCGAACGGTCGAGATCGCTCACCGCGACCCCGACGTGCGCGGCCGTCCGGAGGCCGATGGACCCGTTCGAGGGGTTTGGCATGGTTGCCATCCTGTCTCTCCTCACCAGCGTGCATGGTCGCTTCGGTAACGCTGCTCGTCAGGTCCTACCCCGTGCGGAATCGGCTAGTGCTGCCGCGACGGAGCAGCTCGGGCCGGCGGCCGGGGCGGATTTCTGTCGGTGGCCCGCCTACCGTGGTGGAACCGTCCGGCACGAGCAGGAGGATTCATGACCACTCTTCAGAACCGGCCGAACACCGCGCTGCTCGTCATCGACGTGCAGCAGGGCGTCGTCGAGGGAGCCCACCTGCGCGACGCGGTCGTCACGAACGTCGGCAGTCTGGTCGAGAAGGCACGGCAGGAACAGGTTCCGGTGGTGTGGATCCAGCACTCCGACGAGGGTCTGGTGCGGGGCAGCGACGCCTGGCGGATCGTGCCGGAGCTGACTCCGGGCGATGCCGAGCCGTTGGTCGAGAAGAACTACGGCGACTCCTTCGAGGACACCGCTCTCGAGACGGTGCTGTCGGAGCGGGGGGTCGGCCGGCTCGTCGTCGTCGGCGCCCAGACCGACGGCTGCGTCCGCGCGACCCTGCACGGCGCGCTCGTCAGGGGCTACGACGCGACGCTGGTCAGCGACGCGCACACCACGGAGGACATGACCGCCTGGGGTGCGCCCCCGCCCGAGCAGGTCGTCGCGCACACCAACCTCTACTGGGCCTACCAGACGGCGCCGGGACGCTCGGCCGGGACGGTCGAGACCAAGGAGGTCGACTTCGCCGCCGCCTCCTGAGTCCCGCGACCTCGCGGTGGCACGTGCACCCGCATGGTCACTCGCCCACCGAGGTCCGGCCGAAGGAGCGGCCGAGCCGGCGTACCTCGTCCTCCATCTGGCTGACCAGGGTCCGGCCGCCGAGCCGGGTGACCAGCGCGTCCGCGGGCCCGCTCAACACGACCGGCCGAAGTGCCTGCACGAGCGCGAGTGAGCGAGGCACGTACACCTTGCGCCGGCGGCGCTCGATGCCGTGCAGCAGCGCGGCGGCGCACCGCTCGACGGGCACGACGGTGGACAGCGGCCAGGGCAGCCGGCGCAGGGTCCGCCGGAACGAGGCCAGGTCGGCGCGGATGTCGCGGACCAGGTCGGTGTCGATCCAGATCGGGTGCGCGGAGCCGACGGTGACACCGTGCTGGCGGGTCTCCAGGCGCAGCACGTTGGCGAACTGCTCGACGCCCGCCTTGGACGCGCTGTAGGCCGCCATCCCGGGCATCGCCGCGAAGGCGGCGGCGGACGACACGACCAGGACGTGGCCACGGGCCGCGCTGACGTGAGGCAGCGCGGCGCTGACCGTCCGGATCACGCCACCGAGGTTCACCTCGACGGTACGGATCAGCGCGTCGACCGGCCCGACGGCGGTGGTGCCGAGGTTGGCTATGCCGGCGTTGGCGACCACCACGTCGATGCCCCCGAATCGGGCCACGGTGGAGGCGACGGCGGCGTCCAGGGCTCGCTGGTCGGTGACGTCGCACTCGTGCCAGTGCCCGTCGAGGTCGGTGCTGAGCCGCCGGAGCAGGTCCGGCTCCAGACCGACCAGGGCGACCCGGGCGCCGCGGGCGGCCGCCTGCCGGGCCAGTTGCGCCCCGATGCCGCGCGCCGCACCGGTGATGAGGATGGTCCGGCCGGTCAGGTCATACCGCATCGGCGCGCTCCCGGTCCGGTTCGGGCGTCGGCGGCCAGGGCGGTTCACCGACGCCGGTGACGCGTACGCCGCCCCACGGGTCGACCTCGGCCAACCGGGCCGGCCGGACCCTCCCGGCGATGCTCAGCTCGACGTCGCGCTGGCCGGATCGCAGCAACCGGGCCACCGGGGGCGCGGGCTCGATCCGTCCGCCCCAGTGGTAGCGGCCGTCGACCGGCTCCCACCGCCCACTCAGCCGCACCCGGACCGGGGTGCCCGAGACGAGTGCCGGGCCGTGGTAGCTCATGGCGCCACCTCGCCTCGCCCGGCCTGCGACTCCGGCGGGCCGGGCCGGCGATTCGCTCGCCGACGCCCGTTCACCGGGCGATCCGTTCGTGCGCGCGGGTGAGCTCGGGCGGCAGGTCGGCGCTGCGCCGTACGCCCTCGATCCCGCTCCACAGCAGGGCGGTCAGGTAGTCGGCGAGGGCCGCCCGACGGATCGGCTGGCCGTGGGTGGTCCACCAGTCGCCGACCGCCTGGACGAAGCCCACCAGGCCGTACGCCCACGGTTCCGCCGGGCCGGCGTCGAGACCCAACGCGCGCAGCCGATCGCCGATCACCCGGGCCAACCCGGCGGCGACCTGCCGACTGGTCCCGGCGACCACCTGGTGGATGCCGGGGTGGCCGGACTGGTGCATCAGAAAGCGGTAGAGCGTGGGCTGCGACTCGATCACGCCGAGGTAGGCGTCGATGGTCGCCTGGACCAGACCGCGTTCCTCGCGGACCTGCTCCACCGCGGGCGCGACGGCATCGATGATCCGGGCCGCCACCACCTCGCTCACCGCGACCCAGAGCTGCGACTTGTCGGCGAAGTAGCGGTAGAGGACCGGCTTGCTGACGCCGGCCGTGGCGGCGACCTGGTCCATGTCGACCGTCGGTCCGTGGCGCAACAGCGCCTGCACGGCGGCCGCGACCAGCTCCCGCCTTCGTTGCTCACGATGGTCGGCCCAGCGGTCCCGTCGGCCGTTGCCCTTCGCCTTTCCCGTGTCGTCGGGGGGTGGCCCGGCCGGATCGGATCCATTGACATCCTTGAGCGGCGATCGCATGCTACTACTCGTAACAGTTACCGGCCGTCACGTCAATATGGAGGCGTAATGGAGGCGACACCAGCCGGCACGGAGCGCGAGGCGGTCGCCGAGCGGCTGCTCACGTCCTCGCTACGGACCAGCTACGACCCCATCGTGGAGATCGACTGGGACGCCCCGCACGTCGCCGGCGCCTACTGGCTCCCACCGCACCGCAGCAGCCTCTACGGCACGCCGCTGTGGGAACGCCTCGGCGAGGAGCAGCGCGTCGAACTCACCAAGCACGAGGTGGCCAGCGCGGCGAGCGCCGGGCTGTGGTTCGAGACGATCCTCATGCAGATGCTGATCCGCGACTACTACGACGCCGACCCGACCAGCCGGCACGCCCAGTACGCACTGACCGAGGTGGCCGACGAGTGCCGACACTCGATCATGTTCGGCCGGCTCATCGAGGCGATGGGCTGTCCGGTCTACCGGGCGGATCCGATGGACCAGCTGCTCGGACGGTTCCTCAAGGCCACCGCCAGCGGCCCGCGGATGTACGCCGCGATCCTCATCGCCGAGGAGATCCTCGACGCGTTCCAACGCGAGATCATGGCCGACGATTCGCTGCAGCCGCTCATCCGGATGGTGTCGCGCATCCACGTGGTGGAGGAGGCTCGACACGTCCGGTTCGCCCGCGAGGAGCTGGCTCGCCAGGTGACGGCGGCCGGCCCGCCGGCGATGGCGTACGCCCGGCTGTTGATCGGGCGTTCCGCCCACACGATCGCCAACCGTCTGGTCCACCCCGAGGTGTACGCGGCGGTGGGCATCCCGCCGGCGGTCGGTCGGGCCGCCGCTCGCGCGAATCCGCACTGGCGGGCCACCCTGCGCTGGTCGGCCGGCAGAGTGCACGCCCACCTGGCCGGTCTCGGCCTGGTGGCCGGTCCGGGGCGGCTGCTGTGGTCCCGTGCCGGGCTGATCTGACTGTCGTCGCCACCCACTGCGGCGCTCCACCCGCGAGGGCGCCCGCATCGGCCGGGCGTCAGGCCCGCCCGAGTCGCGGTTGCTGGTGAGCCGCCAGCCGCAGGCCGACACCCCGCACCGCGTCGATGGTGGCGTCGGTGCCGAGCTGGTGCAGCTTGCGCCGCAGCCGTTTCACCAGGGACTGCACGTCCGCCTTGCGTTCCCGTCCCTCGTCCCGCCAGACCGACCGGTGCAGCTCGGCGTAGCTCCAGACCCGGACCGGCTCGGTGGTCAGGCAGGTCAGCAGGTCGTGCTCGAGCCGGGTCAGTTCGATCTCGCGCTCCCCGCACCGGGCGGTGGACCGGCCCGAGTCGATCACCAGAGTGTTGTCCGGCGACGCGGCCGGGAGAGCGGTCGCCGGCCCGGCCGGCGCGTCGGGGACCTGCTGCGGCGCCGTGATCAGCCGACGTAGCTCGTCGAGGTCGGCCACCAACAGCAGTGGCGCGATGCCGTCGAGACGTTCCGCCAGCCGGATCCGCTCGGTCGGTGACGCCGTCACCGCGATCAGCAGGGGGAACGGCTCGTCGGCCGGATCGGGTCCGTCCGGCGTCATTTCGTCGTCGTCGACCACAGCCCCCACCCGGAATCGACGGGCATACTGCCCAGCTCTCGTCATGGTCGTGACAATGACTGGCAGGCGTGCCGCCAGCCTGGCAACCGTTAGCGACAAGTTGCTTACGGCAAGTTCTTGATCGTCCTTTCTTCTCGATCATAGTGTCCAGACGGGCAACCGGCGTGACCCGCGCGGTGCATGGGGGGGCACAAAGGGGGCTCGTCCGTTCGGCTTACCCCGTCGAGACGAACCTCCTGCACCTTCGCCATGGCTCATTTCACTCTGGGTCGTTCTGGAGGAGGCAGCACCGATGTTCAGACGTCCACACTGGAGGCGCACAGCCAGATCACTGGTGAGCGCCGGCGCGGCGATGGTCCTCGCCGCAACGGCTCTGGCCAGTACCGCAACCGGCGCGCAGGCCGCGCCGACCGGGACGGGAGCGGGCGCGGCGTCGCCGGCGGACAAGATCCGACCGGAGCTCGCGAAGCAGTTCCAGGCCAAGAGCGAGGGGGATTTCTGGATCCGCTTCAAGGCTCGGGCGGACCTGGGCAAGGCCAAGGCCGTCAAGGACTGGGCCGAGCGCGGCACCGCCGTCGCCCAGGCGCTGCGCAAGACCGCCGACGACAGCCAGGCCGGCATCCGGGCCGAGCTCGACCGCGCGGGCGCCAAGTACCAGACCTTCTGGGCGACCAACGCCATCAGGGTCAGCAGCGGCTCGCTGGCGATGGCGCAGAACTTCGCCGCCCGCGCCGAGGTCGACGCCCTCTACGCCCCGATCGCCTACAAGGTGCCCGAGGTCAGCAAGGGCACCGACGAGAAGACCGTGAACGCCCTGGAGTGGGGCATCGCGAACATCAACGCCGACGACGTCTGGTCCCAGTACGGCGTCGAGGGCGAGGGCATCACCATCGCCAACATCGACACCGGGGTCCAGTTCGACCACCCGGCGCTGGTGAACTCCTACCGCGGCAACAACGGCGACGGCACGTTCGACCACAACTACAACTGGTTCAACGCCGCCGGGACCTGCGCCACCCCCTGTGACGGCAACGGCCACGGCACGCACACGATGGGCACGATGGCCGGCGCCGACGGCGCGAACCAGATCGGTGTCGCTCCGAAGGTCAAGTGGATCGCGGCGAACGGCTGCTGCCCCAGCGACGCCGCCCTGGTCACCTCGGGCCAGTGGATGCTCGAGCCGACGGACCTCAACGGTCAGAACCCGGACGCCAGCAAGCGGCCGAACATCATCAACAACTCCTGGGGCAGCCAGCTGCCCTCCAACGACCCGTTCATGGAGGACGTGACCCTGGCCTGGGCCGACTCGGGCATCTTCGGGGTCTGGTCCAACGGCAACAGCGGGCCGGGGTGCCAGAGCAGCGGCTCCCCGGGCAGCCTGGTCAGCAACTACTCGGCCGGTGCCTACGACATCAACAACAACGTCGCCGGCTTCTCGGGCCGCGGCACCGGGCAGAACGGCGGGATCAAGCCGAACATCTCCGCTCCCGGTGTGAACGTGCGGTCGAGCGTTCCGGGCGGCGCGTACGCCAGCTTCAACGGCACCTCGATGGCGGCCCCGCACCTGGCCGGCGCGATCGCGCTGTTGTGGTCGGCGGCGCCGGCGCTGGTCGGTGAGATCGACGCGACCCGAGCGCTGCTCGACGGTGCCGCGGTCGACAAGGCCGACGCCCAGTGCGGTGGCACCACGGACGACAACAACGTCTACGGCGAGGGCCGACTGGACGCCCTCGCGCTGCTCAACTCCGCCCCGATCGGTGACACCGGCACCCTGGCCGGCACGGTCACCGACGCGGCCACCGGCTCGCCGATCGGCGGCGCCACGGTCACCATCACCGGCCCGGCCGACCGCCAGGTGACCACCGGTGCCGACGGAAAGTTCTCCACCCTCCTGCCGGCCGGTGACTACCAGGTCGCCGTGGCGGCGTTCGGCTACGGCGGCAAGACGACGCCGGCGACGATCACCGCGGACGCGACCACGACGGTAAACGTCGCGCTCACCGCGGTGCCGAGCGTCACGGTCAGCGGATCGGTGACCGACGGCTCCGGACACGGCTGGCCGCTGTACGCGAAGGTGACCGTGGAGGGTCCGTCGGGCGTGTCCGACTACACCACGCCCGTCAACGGTCGCTACAGCCTCAAGCTGCCGGCCGGGGCGACCTACAGCCTCAAGGTCGAGTCGCAGTACCCGGGCTACCAGACCGTGACCAAGGAGGTCGTGGTCGGCTCGGGCAACAAGACCCTGAACGTCGCCGTACCGGTGGAGACCACCGCCTGCACGACGGCGCCCGGCTACACCTTCGGCTCCGACGGGGAGTACGAGACCTTCGACGGCACCACCACGCCGGCCGGCTGGTCGGTGGTGGACCACGCCGACAGTGGCCAGGTCTGGAAGTTCACCGACGACGGCAACCGGGGCAACCTGACCGGCGGCACCGGCAACTTCGCGATGATCGACAGCGACAACTACGGCCCCGGCGGGGACCAGGACACCTCGCTGGTCAGCCCGATCGTCAACCTGACCGACGTGACGGCCCCGGTCGTCCGGTTCAACCAGGACTTCAACTGGCTGGGCGACGACCGTGCCGACGTCGACCTCAGCCTTGACGGCGGTGCCACCTGGACGAACGTGCTCCGGCAGGCGGCCGACGCCCGTGGACCGCGGGTGACCGAGATCCCGATCCCGCAGGCCGCCGGCCAGGCGCAGGTGCAGGTGCGGTTCCACTACTACGACGCCTCGTACGAGTGGTGGTGGGAGGTCGACAACGTACTGATCGGCAGCCAGGTCACCTGCGTTCCGGTCGACGGCGGCCTGGTGCTCGGGCACGTCCGTGACAAGAACGACAACGGCTACGTCAACGGCGCCACCGTCACCAGCAACGACCGGCCGGCGGAGAAGGCCACCACGAAGGCCACCCCGGACGACCCGGGACTGGCCGACGGCTTCTACTGGTTCTTCTCGTCGCTGACCGGCACCCACAAGTTCACCGCGGCGGCCGGCAACTACGTCAGCCAGAGCAAGCAGGTCGACGTCCAGGCCGACTGGGCGACCGCGGCGAACTTCCAGCTCGCGGCCGGCCGACTGTCCGTGCAGCCGACCTCGGTGAGCGGAACGGTCCAGATGCCGACCGGCAAGGTGAACAAGACGTTCACCGTGACCAACACCGGCGGGGCCCCGGTCGACGTCGAGTTCAGTGAGCGCGACGGCGGGTTCGAGATTCTCCGGGCCGACGGGGCGCGGATCAACAAGCAGCAGGTGCTCGCGGCCAGCGGCGCACCGGTGCAGCGGCTCACCGTCGAGACGTCGGTCGCCGCCAAGGCGTCCGGCAGGGCGGTGACGGGGGCGCCCGCCACGGTGGCCCCGCAGGCCGACCCGTGGACGGACATCGCCGACTACCCGTCGAACATCATGGACAACCGGGTGGTCAACCTGGACGGCAAGGTGTACTCGATCGCCGGCGGCGACGGATCGGCGTCCACGACGAAGAACTACGTCTACGACCCGGCCGCGCAGACCTGGACGGCGATCGCCGACCTTCCCGGCGCGCGCAACGCCGTGACGGTGGGCGTCCTGGACGGGAAGATCATCGCCACCGGCGGCTGGGCGGCCGCCGGCCCCGACGGCACCACCTGGTCGTACGACCCGGCAGCCAACACCTGGACCGAGAAGGCCGACAACCCGGCGCCGCGCGCCGCGGCCGGACAGGCGGTCGTCGACGGCAAGCTGTACGCCATCGGTGGCTGCACCACGTCGGCCTGTACGCCGATGTCCAGCACCGTCGTCCGGTACGACCCGGGCAGCGACACCTGGGAGACGATGGCCGAGTACCCGAAGTCGGTGGCCTTCGCCTCCTGCGGCGGGATCGACGGCATCGTCTACTGCACCGGCGGCAACGACGGGTCGGCCTCGCAGAAGGCCAGCTACGCCTTCGACCCGGGTGCCAACGCCTGGACCGCCATCGCCGATGCGCCGGCCGACAACTGGGCGAGCTCATTCGCTGTCGCGAGCGGCAAGCTCCTCGTCGTCGGCGGTTCGCAGGGTGGAGCCATCACCAACGTCGGCTTCGCCTACGACCCGGCCACCGACGCGTGGTCCAACCTGCCGAACGCCAACACCCCGCGGTACCGCGGTGGCGCGGCGTGCGGCTTCTACAAGGTCGGTGGTTCGTCCGGCAGCTTCAGCGCGATGCCGGACAGCGAGGTGCTGCCCGGGTTCGAGGGCTGCGCCGAGGCGGCGGCCGATGTCAGTTGGATGACGATCGACAAGACCGCGGCGACGCTCGCGCCGGGTGAGAAGGTCACGGTAACCGTCGGCATGACGGCGAACGTCGACCAGCCGGGCACCTACTCCGGCTCGGTCGCGATCAAGGAGAACACGCCGTACTCGGTGCCGCCGGTGGCGGTGACGATGACCGCGAATCCTCCGAAGACCTGGGGCAAGCTCATGGGCACGGTGACCGGGACCAGCTGCCAGGGTGCGAGTTCGCCGCTCCCCGGCGCGGTGGTCCAGGTCGACTCGTGGGCGATGTCGTTCACCTTCGCCACCGATGCCGAAGGTAAGTACGCCTACTGGATGGACCGTCGGAACAACCCGCTGACGATGATCGTCGCCAAGGACGGCTGGAAGCCGCAGACCCGTCAGGCGAGGATCGACACCAGCGCGCCCACGGTGGAGAACTTCGCGCTGGCTCCCATCCGGTGTTGACAATTGATCGCTAGTTGACAGATCCGGCCCGCCTGGTCGCTGTGACCAGGCGGGCCGGACCGTGTTCACCGGCGGCGAGCGGCGGCGGCACGACCGGCGAGGGGGACGCCGCTGCGGCGACGTCCCCCTCGGACGGATCGGGAGAGCGGTCAGACCGGCGCGAGGCGGAAACCGACCCCACGGACCGCGTGGATGGTCGCGGCGGCGTCCAGCCGGGCCAGCTTGCTGCGTACCCGCCGCACCACCGAGTGCATGTCGGAGCCGCGGCCGAGGTGCTTGTTGCCCCAGACCTTCAGGTGCAGTCGTTCGTAGGTCCAGACCTGACCGGGTGCGCCGACCAGACAGAGCAGGAAGTCGTGCTCCAGGCGGGTCAACTCGATCTCCTGGTCCCGCCAGCGCAGCACCCGCCGGTCGGAGTCGACGGTCAGGCCGGGCGGCGGCGGGGTGTCCACCATCGCCGCGGCCTCGGTGATCACGGTCTGGACGGGGGCGGAGCCCGCCGTCGTGGGGTGCCTCTCGACCACCCCGAGGAACTCCCGCGCCTGATCGACGCTGGAGACGATCAGGAACGCATTGCTACCGCCCAGTAGTTGCGCCAGCTGTCGGCGTTCTGCCGGCGATGACGCGATGCCGATGACCAGGGACGCGACCGGGATACCCCGCATTCCCCAACCCCTTCCGGTTCCCCCACCAATTCCGGACGGCTATTCCATGCTGCCGACCAAGAAACTTATCAATCTGTTCTGACCATAGTGGCGACTCATCTCGGACGGGTTAAAAATAGTTGCATGTAAGCATTTGAATGTCCGTTAAGAGGAGTGCCGATGGTGACATAAGCTATTCGCGGTGGCTTGGCCGGGTTGCTGGGAATTTGCGGTGGTCAACGCGTCGCTGCGCCCCGGCGTGCCGTCCCTACTCTAGGCTCGGCGGCGACAAGTCCGGATGAGGTGGACACGTCGATCGGAATCGGGTCGCGCCCGGCGGGCGGCAGGTTTCGCAGGTTCAGCTGGCGCAACTTGAGCAACCGCAGGGCGATCTGGTGGAGACGGTCACCGCGCTGTAGAGCCCTCGATTCCGTTGAGCCTCATCTCGTCGCAGACCTTCAAGACGGGTGTGCTCAAGCTCGTTTACGCCCCGGCCCCGACACACGGTGACGCCAGCTACGAGGACGCCAAGGTCCACCTGCCGCAGCGCGGGCAGCGCCGGTCGGCGCCGCGATCGGAGGCGCGGGTGCCCGAACTGGGCCGCCTTGACAACCGATCATGAGCTTAGGTTAGCCTAACCTCATGTCGAGTGGAGCGCCGTCGACCGACGGTGAGCAGAGCCTGCGCGGGAGCAACCTTCGCCTGGGCTACCACGGGGTGCCCGTGGTGCACGAAGCGGCGATCACCCTGCGCGCCGGCGTCGTCACGGCTCTGGTGGGCCCCAACGGCAGCGGCAAGTCCACCCTGCTGCGGGCCCTGGCCCGGCTGCATCCGATCACCGCCGGCGCGGTGCACCTCGCTGGCGGCACCGCCGCGGCCGGCCTGCCGGCCAGGGAGTTCGCCCGCCGGGTCACCCTGCTCGCGCAGAGCCGGCCGGTGCCCAACGGCGTCACCGTCCGGGACGTGGTCGGCTACGGCCGGCACCCGTACCGGGGGCGCTGGCGGGCCGACGACCCGCAGGGCCCCGCCGTCATCGCCCGCGCGATGGACGTCACCGGCGTCGCCGCGATGGCCGACCGCCCGGTGGACGAGTTGTCCGGCGGCGAGCTGCAGCGCGTGTGGCTGGCCACCTGCCTGGCCCAGGACACCCCGGTGCTGCTGCTCGACGAGCCCACCACCTTTCTCGACCTGCGCTACCAGGTGGAGATCCTCGACCTCGTCCGGGATCTCGCCGACGACCACGACGTCGCGGTCGGCGTGGTGCTGCACGACCTCAATCAGGCCGCCGCGGTCGCCGACGAGGTGGTGCTGCTGCACGACGGCCGGGTCCGCGCCGCGGGCAGCCCCGCCGACGTCTTCACCGAACAGGCCCTCACCGAGACGTACGGCATCCGTATCGAGGTGAGCACCGATCCGGTCAACGGAGTGGTGAACACCCGTCCGATGGGCCGGCACGCCACCCGCATCCCGGTCTGAACGACCGCTCGCACATCTCACCAGAAAGACTGCCATGACCCGTATCCGTGTCACCGCCATCGTCGCCGCGGCGGCCGTGCTGTTGCTCAGCGCCTGCGGCACCACCGAGAACACCGCCGCTCCCGAGACCTCCGCCGCGCCGGCCGGACCGGTCACCGTCACCGACAGCCGCGGCAAGGAGATCTCCCTGAAGGCCCCGGCGACCAAGGTGGTCGGCCTGGAGTGGGGCGAGGTCGAGATGCTCGTCGGTCTCGGCGTCATGCCCGTCGGCGTCGCCGACCCCAAGGGCTACGCCACCTGGGTCAGTGCCGCCAAGCTCGACCCGAGCGTCAAGGACGTCGGCACCCGCGGCGAGCCCAGTGTCGACTCCATCGTCGCCCTCCAACCGGATCTCGTGGTGATGGAGGACGACCGGGGCGCCAACCTGGTCACCCAACTCGAGAAGTACGTCCCCGTGCTGGTCGCCAAGGGCAGCGACGCCGCGGACAACCTCGGCCGGATGCGCGCGGACCTCAACATGATCGCCAAGGCGGTCGGCAAGACCGCCGAGGCCGAGAAGCTGCTCGCCGACTTCGACACCGCGCTCGCCGACGGCAAGAAGAAGATCGCCGACGCGGGTGCGGCCGGCCGTCCGTTCGTCATCGCCGACGGCTGGAAGGAGGGCAGCACCGTCAGCATCCGGATGTTCGGGCAGGGCTCGCTCGTCTCCCAGATCGGCATCCAGCTCGGCCTGACCAACGCCTGGACCGGCAAGACCGACGCGGCGTGGGGCCTGGGTCAGACCGACGTCGAGGGCCTCACCGGGCTCAAGGATCCGAATCTGCACTTCTTCTACAACGCCTCGGACGGCACCGACGTCTTCGCCGACGGCCTCGCCGGCAACGCCATCTGGACGTCCCTGCCCTTCGTCAAGCAGGGCAACCTGCACCGGCTGCCGAACGGCATCTGGACCTTCGGCGGCCCGCTCTCCGGCAAGCAGTACATCGACCAGCTCGTGAAGACCTACACGGTGTGACCACGCTGACCGCACCCCCGCGCCCGGGGCCGGCCGTCGGGCCGGCCCCGGCCGGGCGCCTCGTCACTCCCCGCGTGCTCGGGGTCTTCCTGGCCGCGACCCTGCTCGTGCTCGTCGTCGCGGCCGTGCACCTCACCCAGGGCACCTCCACGGTCGGCGCCCTCGACCTGGTGCGGCTCGTCACCGGCACCGACGACGAGGCGGCCCGGGTCCTGGTCGCCGCCCGGCTGCCACGCCTGCTCGCCGGGCTGACCATCGGCGTCGCGCTCGGCTTCGCCGGCGCCGCCCTCCAGTCGATCGCCCGCAACCCGCTCGCCTCCCCGGACACCCTCGCGGTCAACGCCGGCGCCCACCTGGCGATCGTCACCGTCGCCGCGTTCGGCATCTCCCTGCCCGTGCTGCCCGCCGGTGGCCTCGCCCTCGGCGGCGGCCTCGCGGCGGCGGCGCTGGTGCTGGCCATGTCCGGTGGCGGTCAGGCCAGCACCACCCGGCTCATCCTCGCCGGCTCGGCCACCGCCCTGGCGCTCGGCTCGGTCACCACCCTGCTCCTGCTGCTGTTCGAGCAGGCCACCATCGGCCTCTTCGCCTGGGGCAACGGCTCGCTCGTGCAGAGCGACCTGACCGCGCTCACCCAGCTCGCCCCGGTGATCGGCGTCGCGGTGGTGGCGTTGCTGCTGCTCGGGCAGCGGCTGGACATCCTCGCCCTCGGCGACGACACCGCGACCGTGCTCGGCCTCGACGTGCGGCGCACCCGGCTGATCGTGACCCTGCTGGCCGTGCTGCTCTCCGCCGCCGCGGTCACCCTCACCGGCCCGGTCGGCTTCGTCGGACTCTGCGCGCCGGTGATCGTACGGCTGCTCGCCCCCCTGGTGCCCGGCGTGCACCGGCACCGCATCCTGCTGCCGCTCTCCGGTATCGCCGGGGTCCTCGTCGTCCTCGGCTCCGATGTGCTGCTGCGCGCGGTCATGGGCGGGCAGGCCGGCGTCGACATCCCCACCGGCGTGGTCACCACCCTGCTCGGCGCGGCCGTCCTGATCTGGCTCGCCCGGCGGCACCGGGACGCCGGCCCCACCCGCCGTCCGCCGGGCGGACACGCGGCGGTCCGCTCCGCGACGTTCCACCGCACCGTGGTGGCCGCGGCCGCCGTGCTCACCGTCTCGGCGGTGCTCGTCGGCATGCTCGCCGGCGACACCTGGGTGCTGCTCGGCGACATCGTCAACTGGCTGAGCGGTAGCACCGGGCCGGCGTACACCTTCGTGCTGGACCAACGGTGGCCGCGGGTCGCGGCGGCGGTGCTGGCCGGGGCGGCGCTCGCGGTCGCCGGCACCACCGTGCAGGCGGTCTGCCGCAACCCGCTCGCCGAGCCGGGCATCCTGGGCATCACCGCCGGCGCCGGCCTGGGCGCGGTTTCCCTGCTCACCTTCGTTCCGCTCGCCGGCGTGTGGGCCGTCTCCGGTGTCGCCGGGCTCGGCGCGATCCTCGCCTTCGCGCTCGTCTACGGCGCCGCTTGGCGCGGCGGGCTCAGCTCCGACCGGCTGGTCCTGATCGGCTTCGGCACCTGGCAGGGCGGCATGGCCGTCATCACGTTCCTGATCGTCGCCTTCGACCCGTGGAACACCGGCAAGGCGCTCACCTGGCTCTCCGGCTCCACCTACGGCCGTACCGCGACCCAGGTGCTGCCGGTGGCGATCGCCCTGTTGGTGCTCACCCCCGCGGTGGTCGCGGCCCGGCGGGAGCTCGACCTGCTCGCCCTCGACGACGACACCCCACGGGTGCTCGGCGTCCGGCTGGAGCGCACCCGGCTGGTCGCCCTCGGGGCCGCGGCGCTGCTCACCTCCACCGCGGTCTCCGCCGTCGGCGTGATCGGCTTCGTCGGCCTGGTCGCGCCGCACATGGCCCGGGCGCTCGTCGGCGGCCGGCACACCCGGGTGCTGCCGGTCGCCGCGCTGCTCGGCGCGGCGCTGGTCAGCATCGCCGACACGCTCGGCCGCACCGTGATCGCCCCCGCGCAGGTCCCCGCCGGCCTGGTCACCGCACTGATCGGCACCCCCTACTTCGTCTGGCTGCTGTGGCGCTCCCGCGCCGCGGCGAGCCCATCTTCGGTAGCGCCGCGTCGACCAAGAGAGGCACCATGACCGAGACCCTGCCCATCGCACCCTGGCGCGTGTTCGCCGTCGAGGTCCGGGCGGTACGCCAGCTCAGCCCGTCCTTCGTCCGGGTCACCTTCACCGGGCCCGACCTGCACCGCTTCGCCGACAACGGCTACGACCAGCGGATCAAACTCGCGCTTCCGCTGCCCGGGCGGCACGGGGTGCGCCTGCCGGACGGGCCCGACTGGTACGCGCAGTGGCGGGCCCTGCCGGAGCCGGAGCGCAACCCGATCCGTACCTACACGGTCCGCGCCGTGCGACCGCACGCGGCCGAGGTCGATGTCGACCTGGTCGTGCACGGCGACAGCGGCCCGGCCACCCGGTGGGCCCGTCGGGTCCGCCCCGGCGACGAGATCGCCATCCTCGGCCCGGACGCCGGCTTCGACGGGGACCACGGCGGCGTCGAGTTCCGGCCGCCCTCGACCGGGCAGCTGCTGCTGGCCGGGGACGAGACCGCGGTACCGGCGATCGCCGCCATCCTGGAACGCCTGCCGCTCGACGCGCGCGGCCGGGTGCTGCTGGAGGTGCCGGACTCGGCGGACGCGCTGGCGCTGACGGCGCCGCCCGGCGTCGCGCTGACCTGGCTGGCCCGTGGCGTCGGCGCGCACGGCAGCGAGCTCGTTCCGGCCGTCGCCGCGGCCGCGGGGGAGTTGCTGGCCGCGCCGGACCCGGTGGCCGTCGCGCCGGTCGCCGACATCGACGTGGACACGGAGATCCTCTGGGACGTGCCCGATCCGGTGCCAGCGGCGCCGCTCTACGCGTGGCTCGCCGGGGAGGCAGGGGTGATCCGGTCGCTGCGCCGCCATCTGGTGGGGGAGCGGGGGCTGGACCGGCGTGCGGTGGCCTTCATGGGCTACTGGCGGATCGGCCGCGCCGACCCCGCGTGACCCGGGCCCGGACCGGGTCGCACCAGGTCCGTTCCCGGGCCGCCGGCCTCACCGGCCCGCGGGCGCTGCCGTCAGTGCGCCCGGAAGCTCGCGAACTCGCCCGCCCGGTAGGTGCGGAGGGTCCCGGTGCTGGTGGCGTACCCGGAGCAGTCCGTGCTCCGGTAGAGCACGACGTCGGTGAAGCCGCTCCAGCCGACGTGGCCACTCGCGGTCGCGGGCAGCGGCGTGCACTCGCCGGTCGGGGTGTCCACGTGCAACACCTCCACAGTCAAGGACGTGCTGTAGAAGGTGAGGCCGGACGGCTGCGCCGAGGCGGGCGACGCGGCGACGCCGAGCCCGACGGCCATGACCGTGGACGCGACCAGACCCGCGCCGATCCGTACGCGCGTTCGCAGCATGAGTACCTCCAGAGCATCGATGGATACCTCTGGATCGTGGTCTACGTTGTTTGCGACCGCAAGTATCCGCAGCGAAAGGATTCACCTCGGGACGTCGAAGCATAGGGAAACACCCGATTCCTCGCCGGCTGTCCCGCCCTAGCCTCGGGTCATGACCCGCAACCGCCTCGCCATCGCCGCCCTCGCCGCCGTGCTCACGGCCGCCGCCACCGGTGGCTGCGCGATGACCGACGGCTCCGACGCGGGCGCCACGGCGGCCGGCGGCAACCAGGGCAGGGCGGCGGCGGGCGATCCGTCGACCGAGGCCGCGCCGGCGGAACCGTCAACCGCGCCGACGGTCGACGCCTGCGCCCTGGTGCCCAAACAGGAGGCCGAGAAGGTCGCCGGCACCCCGCTCGAGGACGCGGTGCCCGCCCGGGAGAGCTGCTCGTACACCGGTCCGGTGAGCGGACCCACCGCGCAGCTCGAGGTGTACGTCGGCGACGGCGCGAAGAAGATCCTCGACATCGACCGGGAACTCGGGCACGAGCTGACCCCGATCCCCGGGGCGGGCGACGAGGCGTACGCCGAGGACGGCGCGGTCTTCGTCAACAAGGGCGGCGTGTGGGTCGCCGTCCGACTGGTCCGCACCGACGACCCGGCCACCTACCGCGCGCCCCTGGCGGAGCTGGCCCGTACGGTCGCGGGCCGGCTCTGAGCAGCGGCGGGGGAGTCGACGTGCGGCCATTCGCGATCCGGCGAAGCCGCGCGACCGCGGCGCTGCTCGCCCTGACCCTGCTGGTACCCGCGGCCTGCGACAGCGCGGAACCGGGTCGCACGCCACCGGACGCGCCCAGCGGCGGCGACCAGCGGTACGGTGCGGCCCCAAGGCCCGCCGAGGACGTGACCTACCAGCCCGAGGTGGTCTTCGTGGGCGGTGGCAGCGGATCGGTGCGCGGCGTCTCCGACGACGCCCTCACCTGGCGCATCGACCCCGACGCCAGCGGCGCCGACCAGCTCGCCCGGGGCAGGGTGATGTTCCTGACCGGACGGGCGGTCGGCCGGGTGCTCGACGTCCGCCCGGACGGCGGCGACCTGGCGGTCATCCTCGGGCCGGTGGACATCACCGAGGTGATCCGGGACGGCACCTTCGGCGGACAGCGGCCGGTCTCCCTCGACTCGCCCACCCGGTACGACGCCGGCACCCCCTTCTGGGCCGAGTACGACGGCGAGTCGGGTGGAGGCGGGGCGGCGGCGTCCGCGACCAGCATGGCGGCCCGGACGGAGCCGGGGACGCCCCCGGTGACGGTGACGACGGCGGCGCTCCCCGGGGCCGGCACCGCCCGATCGGCCCACCCCGCCGGCGCCCGTCGCGACGGCGCGCCGGCCTCGGTTGCCGCCGCCGGTCGGCAGCAGGTCGGCGGTTTCGCGGTCACGCCGATCTGCTGCGCCGACGGGGTCGGCGCACGGTTCAGCCACGACGGCGGCGGCATCCGCATCGCCGGCACGGTCACCCTGTTGATGAAGAGCCCGTCGGCCCGGTTCCACCTGGAGATCCGCGGTGGCGCCGTGCGTCGGGCGGAGCTGCGGATCGACGGTCTGGCCGGGCTGCGCATCGAGATCGCCGGCGCCACGAACGCGGGGCGCAACATCAACAAGCGCATCCCGATCCCGCTGGACTTCAGCGTGCCGATCGGCGAGATCCTCGGCGTACCGTTCGCGGTCACCGCCAACCAGCTCATCGGGGTGCAGACCGCGTTCAGCGCCAAGGACGGCAACATCAAGGCGGCGGGCGAGTGGTCGCTGGGCGGCTCCCTCGGGTTCGGCTACGCCGACGGCGCCTTCGGCGTGACCAAGCCGTGGGAGCTCACCGTCCGAAACAGCATCACCGACTCGATCTTCGGGCCGTCCGTCGGGGTCAGCGGGATCATCGTCCACTACCAGGCGGCGTTCCGGGTCGGCCTGGGCGCGTTCGGGTTCACCGCCGGCCTGTACAGCACGGTCACCGCCACGGCGGGGTTGACCGTCGGCTCCGCCCTGGGCGCGCCGATCGAGCTGTGCCGCAGCACCCAGCTCGGCCTCTTCCTGGAATACGGCGTCGGTTACCGCATTCCCGCCGGCCTGGTGAAGGCGATCAACGCCTTCCTGGACCTGGTCAACGCCGGGCCGATCGAGGAGCAGGCGGGCATCGGTCGGGTGGACAACGTCTTCAACAAGCTGGACGTCCAACCGGACGCGAAGATCTGCCGCGGCTGACGGAGCCGGGCGGAGTCGGGACTCCGCCCGGCTCGCGCGTCGATCGGTGCGGGCGCCCGACGGCCGTTCCGACCGGGTCAGTCGACCGGCTGGGCCGCGCCGTTGAACACCGGTGGCGCGTAGCCGGCCGGCTTGTCGCCGATGCCGAGTCCCGGGCTGACGATCCAGGACTGGTACGCCGGGGTGAACATCATGTAGGGCGCGCTCAACGCGGGCGCGCTCGCCTCGTCCAGTCGCCGACGCGCCGGCGCCGGGATCTCGAAGTCGAGGGCGGCCATGTTGCCGTCGACCTGCTCGGCGCTGCTCGCCCCGATGATCACTGACCCGACGCCCGGTTGGTTGGCCACCCAGTTGATCGCCACCTGTGCCATGCTGCGGCCCAGCTCGTCCGCCACGCTCTGCAGCGCGTCGATCACCTGCCAGTCGCGGTCGCTGATCGGCTGCCCGCCGCCGGAACTCAGGCGCCCCTCACCGGCCACGCCGTCGGCGGTCCGCCGGTACTTGCCGCTGAGCAGCCCACCACCGATCGGGCTCCACGCGGTCAGTCCCATCCCCAACGACTGGGCCATCGGCGCGTACTCCGCCTCGATGCCACGGTTGATCAGCGAGTACGGCAACTGCAGGCTGATCATGGGTGCCATCGCGTGCGCCTCGGCCAGGCTCTGCGCCCGCGCCGCGTACCAGGCCGGCACGTCGGACAGCCCCGCATAGCGGATCTTCCCCGCCCGCACCAGGTCGTCGAACGTACGCACCACCTCCTCCACCGGCGTGATCCGGTCCCAGGTGTGCAGCAGGTACAGGTCGAGATAGTCGGTGCCGAGCCGCCGCAGCGACGCCTCCACCGCCCGGATCATGTGCTTACGGCCGTTGCCGCCGGCATTGGGATCCGCCGGGTCCACGGTGTTGGTGAACTTGCTCGTCAACACCAGCCGGTCCCGCAGCCCCGCCGAAGCGATCAACCGACCGAGGATCTGCTCGCTCTCCCCGGCGGTGTAGAAATCAGCCGTGTCGATGAAGTTCCCCCCGGCTTCCACGTAGCGCCGGAAGATCGGCTCCGCCGCCGCCTCCGTCTTGCCGTACGCGGCGTGGAAGCCGCCGGTGCCGAAGTTCATGGTGCCCAGGGCCAGCCGGCTGACCCGCAGCCCGGACCGGCCCAGCAGGTAGTAGTCGTTCATGACCAGACAACTCCGCATGCTCGTCAGACTGTTCGTCGGCGGCCCAGGACAGGACCACCTGGTCCACCACCCTGACGCGACAAAAATGGACCGGCAAGTCCAAAGCCTCGGCCGGTCGTCGCGAGCCGCACCGCGCTGACGAAGGAGCCGGCTCAGCGGTCCCGGGTGTCGGCGGGAGCCATCACGCGCAGCGCGTTCGCGGCCAGGCCGACCCGGATCGGCGTCCGGCCGCGCAGCTCGCCGTCGACCTCGACGCGAGCGGGTTGGTCGGTCTCCAGCCACAACTCGTTTACGGCCAGGAACGGCTCCTCGTGCAACGTCCGGCGGTGCCCGGTGGTGGCGTTGCGGAGGGTGTCACGCAGCAGGCCACCCCGGGTCGGGCCGCCGACGGCGTACGCGACCAGCAGCCGGTCGTCCGCGTCGGCGTCGGCGGTGATCGGCCGCCCGGCGTGGAACCCGCCGTTGGCCACGTACAGCTGGTGGGTGACGAAGGCGTGCTCCGACCCGGCGGCGCGGATCCTGACGCGCAGCGGGCGTTGCCGGGCGAGCAGGGCCAGCGCGGTGAGCGGATACGCGACCCGCCCGGTGAGGCGCTTCAGCCGCGGCGGGGTCCGGAGCATGATGGTGGCGGAGAGGCCGACGCCGACGTGGTTGGTGAACGGGATGTCGCCGGCGAGGCCGAGATCGACGTCGACCACCTTGCCGCCGGTGAGGACCGCGACGGCCTGGTCGAGCTGCAGCGGGATGCCGACCGTGCGGGCGAAGTTGTTGGTGGTGCCCAGCGGCAGCAGGCCCAGCGCGATGTCGCGGTGCGCGAGCAGGCGCGCCGCCGCGCTGAGCGTGCCGTCGCCGCCGCCGGCGATCAGCAGGTCCGGCCCGAGGTCGGCCGCCGCCGCGAGGACGCGTTCAAGCTCACCCGGCTGCTCGACCGGATACCGGGCGAGCAGGTCGAAGCCCGCCGTCGCCAGCAGCTCGCAGGCCCGCTCGTAGAGGTGGCGTCCCCAACGGGAGTGGGCGTTGACGACCAGGACCGCACGACGGTCCTGGCGGATGGCCGCGCTCAGCTCCTGTTTCGTCCGCATGAGCCCCGACTTTATCCTCAGTGGAGGGCTCGCCCGCGCGATCCGTGGATGCCGGTCAGCGCGGACCGGCCGACCGGCTCACCGCCGCCAGCCCCAGCGGCGCCGTTGGCCCGCGCCGGCGGTCGAGGCCTGTTCCCGCTCGACCATCCCGGCCGCCACCCGCAGCTTGGCCACGATCTCCGCGCCGGCCGGCCCCAGGAAGCCGGCCAGCCCGTTGCCCAGCTGCAGCACCATCCGGGCCCGGTCGAAGTCGTGAATCAGCGCAAGGCACTGCGCGTAGACCGCGTACGTGTTCGCCAGCTCCCAGAGGCTGAGCGGTCGGCCGGGATCGGCGAGGTTCTGGCGCAGCTCGCTCGCCCGGGAGGCCGCCATCGCCGCCTCCCGCGCGTCGGCGGCCGGCGAGGCGGCGGTGAGCGCACGGTGCAGCAGCGCGGTCGCCTGGTTGTGGTAGGCCGTGCCCATGGCCTCCCGGGTCTTCGGTCCGGCGCCCGGCGGTGGCCCGGCCGTCCGCAGCCCGGTCGCGAGCGCCTGCTCCAACAACTCGACGCGGGTGGCCGGCTCACCGGCGGCGAAGGCGGCCTCGGCCAGGTCCACCATGGCCGTGATCAGTTCGGCCAGCGCCTCGTCCCGGCGCGGACCGGTGGCGTTCCGATCCTCGGCCACCGCCGCGTCGTTGACCTGCTCGAAGATGCCGACCGCCTCGCGACCGAGGGTCACGCCCTCGGCGGGACGGCCCCGCGCCGACGACAGCATCCCGCGGCGCCACAGCGCCCGGGCCAACTGCTGTTGGTCGCGACGGTCGCCCGGCCCGGGGGCCTGCACGGCCCGCTGATAGGCGTCGATCACCTCGGCCCACAGTCGGTCGGCCTCCGCCCAGGACTGCTGCCGCATCGATCGCTCACGTGCCTGCTCGAACAACGCGTCCCGCTGCTCCGGCCTCATGTCCGCACCGCCCTCCGCGGTAGCCACCCGGGCCCCGCCGCCGCGAGCGATCCGCGTCGATTCTAGGGCCGCCCGGCAACTGTCCCAGGGCGGCGCGGCAGCGTACTCAAGTCGGCGTCCGGGATGGACGTCGCCCTCGGCCCGGTCGGTCGGTGGTCACCGAGGCGCGAGCCGGGCCAGCCGGCGTCGGCAGGGGAGGACCCGTCACCGGCTCCTCTGTGGTCCGCCGCCTGGTGGCCGGCACCTACCGGTGGGCGCGCCCGCCGTGAGGCCCGCGAGGTGGTCCGGCCGACCGGGGGTCTGTCGCCCAGACCCGGTGCACCAGATGCACCACGCCCGACACCATCGCGCTGCCCACGGCGAGCCCGACCAGTGACAGCACGACGCCGATCGCGAGCAGCCCCGAGCGGGTCGCCCAGGTCGACGCCCAGGCGGCGGTGAACGAGAGGGTGAGCGCGGTTCCGGCGGGCACCGGCCGTACGCCGGCCAGCAGCGCCGCGACCAGCACCACCAGCAACGTCAGTGCGGCCCCGACGACCTGCCGGGTCTGGTAGGGGCCGCTCACCGACCCGGTCGCCGGGTCCAGCCGGTAGCTGTCGTTCCAGCCCAGCCATGCGTACCACGACGCCGCCGACAGCGCCGCGACCAGCAGCGTGCCCGCGCCCTGGAACAGCCGGGATGAGCGACGACGGCGAGCGGGGGTGGCGGCCATGCCGCCGAGGCTAGGACAGGACTACCACTCGGCGCGGGAGCGCGGGTACGAAGGCGTACCACCCTGGTCGTTCCCGCCACCGCCGGCCGGTGCGCAGCTTACGCTGCCGGAGACGAGGGGTGGTGCGGATGGCGCGAACGCAGCGGGTGGCGGTGCTCGGGCTCGGCGGGATGGGCCAGCCGATGGCGGCCAACATCCTGCGGGCCGGTCTGCCCACGACCGTCTGGAACCGCCGTCCGGAGCCGGCCCGTCGCCTCGGCGAGCAGGGCGCGGAGGTGGCCGACAGCCCGGCCGACGCGGTCCGCCGCGCGGACGTGGTGATCACGATGGTTACCGACGCGGACGCCGTGCTGGCGATCGCCGACGGGCAGGGCATGCTGTCCGCGTTGCCGGACGGGGCGATCTGGGCCCAGATGAGCACCATCGGGGTCACCGGCACCGAACACCTCGCCCGGCTCGTCGCCGAGCAGCGACCCGGCGTCGTCCTGGTGGACGCCCCGGTGGCGGGCAGCCGGGGCCCGGCCGAGCAGGGGAAGCTGGTCGTCCTCGCGTCCGGCCCGGCGGAGGTCCAGGAGCGCGTCGCACCGGTCTTCGACGCGGTCGGCCAACGCACCGTGTGGGTCGGGCCGACCGGCGCGGGCTCCCGGCTCAAACTGGCCAACAACCTGCTGCTCGCGTTCCTCGCCGAGGGGCTAGCCGAGTCGATCGCGCTCGGTCACGCGCTCGGGTTGGACCACGCGGCGGTGCTCGGCGCCTTCCAGGGCAGCCCTCTGGTCGGCCCGTGGGCCGCGGAGAAGCTGGAGCGCATCGGCCGCAACGACTACTCGGCGCAGTACCCGCTGAGCCTTGCCGTCAAGGACGTGAACCTCGCGTTGCGCGAGGTCGAGGCCGACCGGTTCGCCGTGGCCCACAGCCTCGCCGCGCAGTGGCAGCGGGCGATGGAGCGCGGCCTCGGCGGCGAGGACGTCACCGTGGTCACCCGCGCCCTCGAACACTGACGGGGCCGAGCCCGGCCGGCCCTTCGCTCCGCCCCTGTTCGGTCCGCTCTCGCCGCGGTCCTGGTCGAGGTATTCGAACCGATTTCAGGCGGTAGGAGTGATCAGTAGGGTTAAGGTGATTTTGCGCAGGTTCCAAGCGGCCCGTTGTCCCCGGCCCTACCCGTAGCACTCGCGGCGCGGGCCACCGCACCCGCAGCGTGCGGTGGACGAGCGTCGCAGCACGACCCACGCCGGCGGCCGCCCCGCCGGTCGGCGATCCACCCGGTTGTCGCCGTGGAGTTGCGTGTGCCCGGACGGAGAGATGATGTCCCTGCTTGACGATGTCAACCAGCCCGCAGACCTCAACCGGCTCACCGGCGACCAGCTCCGGCTGCTCGCGAACGAGATCCGGGCGTTCCTGGTGGAGACGGTCTGCCGGCGGGGCGGACACCTCGGGCCCAACCTCGGCGTGGTCGAGCTGACCCTGGCGCTGCACCGGGTGTTCCGCTCTCCGGACGACCGGATCATCTTCGACACCGGCCACCAGGCGTACGTGCACAAGCTGCTCACCGGCCGTCAGCAGGGCTTCGCCGCGCTGCGCGGGCGCAGCGGCCTCTCCGGATACCCGCGGCGGGCCGAGTCGGCACACGACCTGGTGGAGAACTCGCACGCCTCGACCGCGCTCTCCTACGCAGACGGGCTGTCCCGGGCGTACGCGCTCGACGGGACGCGCCGGGCGGTGGTGGCGGTCATCGGCGACGGCGCGCTCACCGGCGGGCTCGCCTGGGAGGCGCTGAACAACCTGGCGACCTCACCGGGGCGGGTGGTGATCGTGCTCAACGACAACGGCCGCTCGTACGCCCCGACCGTCGGTGGCCTGGCCACGCACCTCACCGGCCTGCGGGCCGCAACAGCGGCGGACCCGGCCGGCCGGACGAGCCTCTTCGAGGCGCTGGGCCTCACCTACCTGGGCCCCGTCGACGGCCACGACGTCGACCAGGTCGAGGCGGCGCTGCGCGCCGCCGACGCCGCCGACCGGTCGGTCGTGGTGCACTGCGTCACCCGCAAGGGGTACGGGCACGCGCCCAGCGAGGCCGACGAGGCCGATCGGCTGCACGCCGTCGGCGTGGTCGACCCCGGCACCGGGCTGCCGGCGACCGCGCCGGGGCGGACCTGGACCGACGCCTTCTCCGACGAGCTGGTCGCCATCGGGGAGGACCGGCCCGACCTGGTCGCGGTCTCCGCGGCGATGCTCGGCCCGACCGGTCTCACCGGCTTCGGCGCGCGTTACCCCGACCGGACCGTCGACGTCGGCATCGCCGAGCAGCACGCCGTCACCTCGGCGGCGGGGCTCGCCTTCGGCGGGAAGCACCCGGTGGTCGCGGTCTACGCCACCTTCCTCAACCGGGCGGTGGACCAGGTCCTGCTCGACGTGGCCCTGCACCGGCTGCCGGTCACCCTGGTGCTCGACCGCGCGGGCATCACCGGCCCCGACGGGCCCAGCCACCACGGCATGTGGGACCTGTCGCTGCTCGGCGCGGTGCCGGGCCTGCGGGTGGCCGCGCCACGCGACGAGGCGACGCTGCGCGAGGAGTTGCGCGAGGCGGTCGCCGAGCAGGACGGCCCCACCGCGCTGCGGTTCCCCAAGGCCCGGGTGGGCGAGGAGATCCCGGCGCTCTATCGGACCGGCGGGGTGGACGTGCTGCGTACCGCGACGGCCGCGCCGGTGCTGCTGGTCGCGGTGGGCGCGATGGCGGCACCCGCGCTGCGCGCGGCCGACCTGCTGGCCGAGGCCGGTGTGGAGTGCACCGTCGTGGACCCCCGCTGGGTCCGGCCGGTCAACCCGGCGCTGGCCGGTCTGGCCGCCGAGCACGCCCTGGTGGTCACCGTCGAGGACGGCATCCGCGACGGGGGGATCGGCTCCGCCCTCGCCCAGGCGCTCGCCGACGAGAGCGTCGGCACCCCGGTGCGGGTGCTGGGCCTGCCGACGTCGTTCATCGCCCACGGGGAGCGGGCCGGTCTGCTCGCCGAGCACGGGCTGGACCCGCCCGGCATCTGCGCCGCGGTCCTGCACCAGGTGTCCACCCTCCCCGCCGACCTGGACGCGCGGGTGCGGAACCGGAACCGGGCGCAAAAGCCGTTGAGCCCGCTGCCCGGATGAACCACGACCGTCGACCCCGCGCACGAGAGGAAGGGAACCTGGGATGAGTCAACAGACCGTTGTCCCCGCGGTGCACCGGCTCGCCCAGGCCCGGGCGGAGGAGAACTTCCCCGTCGCGCTGCGGGTGCTGCCCGCCCGGTACCGCCGCCACCTCATCGCCGTCTACGGGTACGCGCGGTACGTCGACGACGTCGGCGACGAACCCCTGGCTCCCGGCGTCGACCGGATCGCCGAGCTGGACCGGATCGAGGCCGAACTGCGCGCGCTGTACACCGGCCGGACGGTGAGCCATCCGGTGGTTCGCGCGCTCGCGCCCACCGTGGCCGAGTGCGGGCTGCCGCTCGACGCGCTGGTCCGCCTCGTCGAGGCCAACCGGGTCGACCAGCGGGTCACCCGATACGCGACCTTCGCGCAGCTGGTCGAGTACTGCACCCTCTCCGCCAACCCCGTCGGTGAGCTGGTGCTGCACGTCTTCGGGCAGGCCGGGCCGACGCAGGGGGAACTCTCCGACCGGGTCTGCACCGCGCTGCAACTCATCGAACATCTCCAGGACGTGGCCGAGGACCACCGGCGCGGGCGGATCTACCTGCCGGCGGAGGACCTGGACAGGTTCGGCGTCGGCGAGGCCGACCTGGCCCGACCCGCCGCGACCCGGCCGCTGCGGGAGTTGATCGCCTTCGAGGCGGAGCGGGCCCGAGCCTGGCTCGACTCCGGCGCCCCGCTGGTCTCGGCGCTGCGCGGCTGGGCCCGGGTCGCGGTCAGCGGCTACCTGGCCGGCGGCCGGGCGACGCTGGACGCGCTGGCGGCGGCCGACCACGACCCGTTGCGGACCGCCGTGCGCCCCCAGCGCCGGCGGGTACTGCGCCGCTGGGCCAGCGCCACCGTGCGGAGCGCCGGATGACCGCGACCGTCGGCGTCGAAGCGGCCTACCGTCGCTGCGAGGACATCACCCGCAGCCAGGCCGCCAACTTCGCGTACGGCATCCGGCTGCTGCCGGGGGCCAAGCGCCGCGCCCTCTCGGCCATCTACGCCACCGCCCGGCGCATCGACGACATCGGTGACGGTCAGCTGCCGTCGGAGGAGAAGCTGGACCGGCTGGCGCAGACCCGGGCGGCGCTGCACCGCCTGCCGGCCGACGGCGGCGACGACCCGGTGCTCACCGCGCTCGGCCACGCCGCGACCCGGATGCCGATCCCGCTGGCCGCCTTCGACGAACTCATCGACGGCTGCGCCGCGGACGTCACCGGCCGCCGCTACGACACCTTCGACGACCTGCACTGGTACTGCCGCTGCGTGGCCGGGTCCATCGGCCGGCTCTCCCTCGGCGTGTTCGGCACCGCCGAGCCGGGACCGGCGGCCCCGCTGGCCGACGCGCTCGGCGTGGCGCTGCAACTGACCAACATCCTGCGCGACCTGGTCGAGGACCGCGCCGACGGGCGGATCTACCTGCCGGCCGAGGACCTGGCGCGGTTCGGCTGCACGCTGGAGTTGGGCGCCACCGGGTTCACCGATCCGCCTCGGCGGCTGATCGACCTGGTCCGCTTCGAGGCCGCCCGGGCGGCCCGCTGGTACGACACCGGGCTGCGGCTGCTGCCGTTGCTCGACCGGCGCAGCGCCGCCTGCACCGCCGCGATGGCCGGCATCTACCGCAGGTTGCTCGCCCGCATCGCGGCCGACCCGCTGGCCGTCACCCACAGCCGGGTGTCGCTGCCCGGGCGGGAGAAGGCCTGGGTGGCCGCCCGCGCGCTCGTCGGGCGTACCAGATGAGCGCGTCGGCGCAGACGCCGCCGGGCGGCGGGGTGGTCGTCGTCGGCGGCGGTCTCGCCGGCATCGCCGCGGCGATCCGCCTCGCCGAGTTCGGCCTGCCGGTGACACTGCTGGAGAGCCGCCCCGAGCTGGGCGGGGCCACCTACTCGTTTCGCCGCGACGGGCTCACCGTGGACACCGGTCAGCACGTCTTCCTGCGCTGCTACCGCGCCTACCGCGGCCTGCTGGACCGGCTCGGCACCACCGCGGGCGCCGTCGTGCAACCACGCTTCGCGGTGCCGGTGCTGCTCCCCGGCCGGGCGCCGCAGTGGCTGACCCGACGCCGGCTGCCCGCACCGGCCCACCTGCTGCCGGCGCTCGCCGGCTACCGGCTGCTCAGCCCGGCGCAGCGGCTCGCCGCGGTACGCGCCTGCGCGGCGCTGCGCCAGGTCGACCCGGACCTGCCGGACACCGACCGGCACAGCTTCGGCGACTGGCTCGCCGCGCACGGCCAGAGCGACGGCGCGGTGCGCCGGCTCTGGGATCTGATCACCGTGGCGGCGTTGAACGTGCCCTGCGGGCAGGCATCGCTGGCGCTGGCCGCCCGGGTGTTCCGCACCGGGCTGCTCGAGGCCGCCGACGCCGGCGACATCGGACGCCCCGTGGTTCCCCTGGTCGACCTGCACGCGGTGGCCGCCCGGCGGGTGCTGGACCAGCTCGGCGCCCGGGTGCGCACCCGGGCCCGGGTCCGGTGGATCCATCCGGAACCGGGCGGCTTCCGGGTCGGGGTGGACGGTGGTGAACTCGCCGCGGAGGGCGTCGTGCTGGCGGTGCCGCACCAGGTGGCCGCCGCGCTGGTCCCGCCGGCGGCGGCCCCGGGCGCCGGCGAGTGGCACCGGCTGGGCGCGTCCCCGATCGTCAACGTGCACCTGCGCTACGCCCGCCGGGTCACCCGGTTGGTGATGGCCGCCGCGGTCGAGTCCCCGGCACAGTGGATCTTCGACCGGTCGGCACCGGACGCCGGCGACGAGCAGCACCTGGTGGTGTCGCTGTCCGCGGCCGACGCCGAGATCGACCAGCCGGCCGCCGAGCTGGTCCAGACGCAGCGCCGGGCGCTGGCCGAGCTTTTACCCGCGGCCCGGACCACTGCGGTGCGGGACGCGTTCGTCAGCCGGGAGCCGCGGGCCACCTTCCGGCAGAACCCCGGCACCCGGGCGTACCGGCCGGCTCCGACCACCCGGCTGCCCGGGCTGGTACTGGCCGGCGCATGGACCGACACCGGATGGCCGGACACGATGGAGGGCGCGGTGCGCAGCGGCCAGGAGGCCGCCGACACCCTCGCCCGGCAGCTCGTGTCCCGGCCTCGACACCACACGGAGGCCGCACGATGACCGTTGTACGCAGCCGCGGCAGCGACCAGATCCAGACCTATGTCGAGCCGGCCATCCGGGCCCTGCTGGACCGTCTGGACCCGGGCAATCGGCTGGTCGCCGCCTACCAGCTCGGCTACTGCGACGCCGACGGTTCACCCGCCGCCAGCCAGGGCAAGGGCCTGCGGCCGGCGCTGGCGCTGCTGTCGGCCCGGGCCACGGGCGCCGAGCCCGAGGCGGGCGTGCCGGCGGCCGTCGCGGTGGAGCTCGCACACACCTTCTCGCTGCTGCACGACGACGTGATGGACGGCGACACCGAGCGCCGGCACCGGCCGACCGCGTGGACGGTCTTCGGTGTCGGCCCGGCGATCCTCGCCGGCGACGCCCTCATCGGACTCGCCTACGAGGCGCTCGTCGAGGTGCCCGGCGGCAACCCGGCGGCGTTGCGGCTGGCCCAGGACGTGCGGGCGCTGATCGCCGGGCAGATGGCCGACCTCACCTTCGAGAAGCGCGACGACGTGACCCTCGACGAGTGCCTGACCATGGTCGGCAACAAGACCGCGGCCCTGCTCTCCGGCTCGTGCGCGCTCGGGGCGCTGGTCTGCGGCGGTCCACCCGGGCTGGTCGACGGGCTGTCCCGGTTCGGCCACCACCTGGGGCTGGCCTTCCAGCTCGTCGACGACGTGCTCGGCATCTGGGGCGACCCGCGGCGCACCGGCAAGCCCGTCGGGTCGGACCTGCGCGCGCGCAAGCGCAGCATCCCGGTCGTCCGGGCGCTCACCGGCGGCGACGCCGCCGGCGAGGCCCTGGCCGAGCTGTACCGCTCGCCGGCGGCGCTGACCGACGAGGACGTGGCCCGGGCGAGCGGACTCGTCGAGGCGAGCGGGGCCCGCGAGTGGACGCAGCAGCGGGCGTGGCAGGAGACCGAGCTGGCCCGGTCCGAGCTGGAGGCGCTGGACCTGCCGGACGACGTGCGCGCCGAACTCGCCGACGTGGCCGACTTCATTCCCGGGCGGGATCACTGATGACCGAGCTGCTCTCCCCGAAGACCACGACGTCCGTCGGCGTGGACCGGGCCGCCGACCCGCCGGACCCCGCCGCGGCGCGGGAGGCACTGCGCCGTGCCCGTGACCACCTGCTCGGCCTGCAGGAGGACGCGGGCTGGTGGAAGGGTGAGCTGGCCACCAACGTCACCATGGACGCCGAGGACCTGCTGCTGCGGCAGTTCCTCGGCATCCGGACGGCCGAGCAGACCGCCGAGACGGCCCGCTGGATCCGTTCCCAGCAGCGTCCGGACGGATCCTGGGCGACGTTCCACGGTGGCCCCGGTGACCTCTCCACCACCATCGAGGCGTACCTCGCGCTGCGGCTGGCCGGCGACGAGTTGGAGACGCCGCACATGGCGCGGGCCGCGGCCTTCGTCCGCGCGCACGGTGGGCTGGCGGCCAGCCGGGTGTTCACCCGCTTCTGGTTGGCCCTCTTCGGCCACTGGCCGTGGTCCGAGCTGCCCGCCGTGCCGCCCGAGCTGGTGCTGCTGCCGTCCTGGGTGCCGTTCAACGTCTACGACTTCGCCTGCTGGGCCCGGCAGACCATCGTGCCGCTCTCCATCGTCCGGGCGCTGCGTCCGGTGCGTCCGCTCGGCTTCACCGTCGATGAGCTGCGTACCGCCACGCCGCCGTCGCGACGGCCCCGGCTGCGCACCCGCTCCGGCGTGCTGTACCGCCTCGACCGGCTGGCCAGCTCGTACGAGCGGGTCGCCCGCGGGCCGGTGCGCCGGCACGCCCTGCGCCGGGCCGCCGAGTGGATCGTGGCCCGCCAGGAGGCCGACGGGTCCTGGGGCGGGATCCAGCCGCCCTGGGTCTACTCGCTGATGGCACTGCACCTGCTCGGCTATCCGCTGGACCATCCGGTGCTGCGCGCCGGCCTGGCCGGGCTGGAGCGGTTCACCGTGCGCGAGGAGACCCCGGACGGCCCGGTCCGCCGGCTGGAGGCGTGCCAGTCCCCGGTCTGGGACACCGCGCTCGCCGTCATCGCGCTCTCCGACGCCGGGCTGCCGGCCGGGCATCCCGCGCTCGACCGGGCCGGCCGATGGCTGCTCGACGAGGAGATCCGGGTCCGCGGCGACTGGGCGGTACGCCGGCCGAAGACCCCGGTGGGCGGCTGGGCCTTCGAGTTCGACAACGACGGGTACGCCGACACCGACGACACCGCCGAGGTGATCATGGCGTTGCGGCGGACCGGCGTACCGGCCGAGGGCGCGGTGCTGCGCGCCAGCCGCTGGCTGCTCGGCATGCAGTGCCGCGACGGCGGCTGGGCCGCGTTCGACGCCGACAACACCCGGGCGATCCTCGGCGACCTGCCGTTCTGCGACTTCGGTGAGGTCATCGACCCGCCCAGCGCCGACGTGACCGCGCACATCGTCGAGGCGTTGGCGGCGGAGAACTTCACCGGAACCGTGCCGGTGCGCCGCGGCGTGCACTGGCTGCTGCGCGCCCAGGAACCGGACGGCTCCTGGTTCGGCCGGTGGGGCGCCAACCACGTCTACGGCACCGGCGCCGCGGTCCCGGCCCTGGTGGCGGCCGGCGTCCGGCGCGACCACCCGGCGATCAGCCGGGCCGTGGACTGGCTGCTGGCGCACCAGAACGACGACGGCGGTTGGGGCGAGGACCTGCGCTCCTACCGTGACCCGGCCTGGATCGGCCGGGGTGAGTCCACGGCGTCGCAGACCGCCTGGGCGCTGCTCGCCCTGCACGCGGCCGGGCACGGCACCGGCGAGCCGGCCGGCCGGGCGGTGCGCTGGCTGGTCGGCACCCAGCGGCCGGACGGTGGGTGGGACGAGCCGCAGTTCACCGGTACCGGCTTTCCCGGCGACTTCTACATCAACTACGGGCTGTACCGGCTGGTCTTCCCGATCAGCGCGCTCGGCCGGATCCTCGACGCGCGGGCCGGCGGCCTGGAGGCCACGACCGGCGGCCTGGAGGCGACCGCCGGCGGTCTAGAGGCCACGGTGACCGCGTGATCCGGCCCGCCTTCCCGGACGCTCCCGCCTGGACGCTGTACGCGCCGATGCGGCCGGAGGCAGCGGCGCTGCGCCGTGGGCTGGGCGACCTCGACCCGTACGGCCGGCTGACGCTGTGCCGTACCGGCGTCGGGCCGCGCCGCGCCCGCTCGACCGCCGCTCGCCGCCCGGGCGGCACCGCCCCGGTCGCCGTCGCCGGCGTCGGCGGTGGACTGGCTCCCGGCCTGGCCACCGGCGACGTGGTGGTGGCCAGCACGGTACGCGCGGACCCGCTGGCTCCCGACGCACCGGCGGGCGAGCTGACGATGCCCGACGCCGATTTGCTCGCCGCCGCGCTGCGCCGCCGCGGACTGCGGGTGCACGTCGGCCCGGTGGTCAGCACCGACCGGCTGGTCGACGGCGCAGCCCGGGCCCGGCTGGCCGGGGACGGCGCGCTCGTCGCCGACCAGGAGTCGGCCTGGTTGCTGGCCGGCTGCGCGGACCGGCCGACGGCCTGCGTCCGGGTGGTCGCCGACACCGCGACCGGGTCGCTGTACCGGCCGGCCACCCTCAGCCGGGTCCGCAGCGCGCTGCGGGTGCTGCCGGTGGTGGCGGAGGCGCTCACCGAGTGGGCCGCGGCGACCGGCAGCCTGCGGCAGGTGCTGCTGGCCTCGCCCCGCTCCTTCTGTGCCGGGGTGGAACGGGCGATCGCGGTGGTGGAGCAGGCGCTGCGCCGGCACGGCCCACCGGTCTACGTCCGCAAGCAGATCGTGCACAACGCCCGGGTGGTGGCCGACCTGCGCGCCCAGGGCGCGGTCTTCGTGGAGGAACTCGACGAGGTGCCGGACGGCGCCTTGACCGTCTTCTCCGCCCACGGCGTGGCGCCCGCGGTACGCGCGGAGGCCGCCGAGCGGCGACTGCCGGTCATCGACGCCACCTGCCCGCTGGTGACCAAGGTGCACGCCGAGGCGCGCCGGTTCGCCGGCCGGGGTGACACGGTGCTGCTGATCGGGCATCCGGGTCACGAGGAGACCGACGGCACGCTGGGGGAGGCGCCCGAGCGGATCCGGCTGGTGCCCGACCCGGCCGCCGCCGAGACGGTGCAGGTGGACGACCCGGCCCGGGTGTCGTACCTGGTCCAGACCACCCTCGCCGCGGACGAGGCGGACGGCATCCTGGACACCCTGCGCCGGCGCTTCCCGGCGCTGGCCGGGCCCGGATCGGACGACATCTGTTACGCCACCACGAACCGGCAACGCGCCATCACCACCGTGGCCGCACAGTCCGACCTGGTCCTGGTCGTCGGCTCGGCCAACTCCTCGAACTCGCGCCGGTTGGTGGAGGTCGCCGAACGGGCCGGGGCGCGGGCCCACCTGGTGGACGGCGTCGGCGACATCGACCTGCGCTGGCTGGCCGGCGCGTCGACGGTCGGAATCACAGCCGGCGCCTCGGCGCCGCCCGGGCTGGTCGACGAGGTCGTCGCCGCGCTCACCGCGCTCGGGGCGAAGGAGGTGAGCGAGCACACCGCTGCCGTGGAGGACGTGGTTTTCACCCTGCCGAAGGAGGTACGCCAGCCGTGAGTATGCCGTTGCGCCAGAGCCTGCGGGTCGCCAGGTACCTGGCCGAACAGAAGATACGTCGACGGAAGCGGTTCCCGCTGTTGCTGGAGCTGGAGCCGCTGTTCGCGTGCAACCTGAAGTGTGCGGGCTGCGGCAAGATCCAGCAGCCGGCCGACCTGCTCAAGCGGCGGATGCCGGTGGAGCAGGCGCTCGCCGCGGTGGAGGAGTGCGGCGCGCCGATGATCTCGATCGCCGGTGGCGAACCGCTCATGCACCCGGACATCGACAAGCTGGTCGCGGAGCTGGTGCGGCGCAAGAAGTTCGTCTTTCTCTGCACCAACGCGGTGCTGCTGCCCAAGAAGATCGAGAAGTTCCGGCCATCGCCGTACTTCGCCTTCACCGTGCACATCGACGGGCTGCGGGAGCGGCACGACGCCTCCGTGTGCAAGGACGGCGTCTTCGACGCCGCCGTGGAGGCGGTACGCGACGCCCAGCGGCGCGGCTTCCGGGTCACCACCAACACCACGTTCTTCAACACCGACACCCCGCAGACGATCATCGAGGTGCTCGACTACCTCAACGACGACCTGGGCGTGGACGAGATGATGCTCTCCCCGGCGTACGCCTACGAGAAGGCGCCGGACCAGGAGCACTTCCTCGGTGTCACGGAGACCCGCGAGCTGTTCCGCAAGGCGTTCGGCGGTGGCCGGCGCAAACGCTGGCGACTCAACCACTCGCCGCTGTTCCTGGACTTCCTCGAGGGGAAGGTGGACTTCCCGTGCACCGCGTGGGCCATCCCGTCGTACTCGCTGCTGGGTTGGCAGAAGCCCTGCTACCTGATGTCCGACGGCTACGCCGGCAGCTACCGGGAGCTGGTGGAGGAGACCGACTGGGACAGCTACGGCCGGGGCCGGGACGCGCGCTGCGCCAACTGCATGGCGCACTGCGGCTACGAGCCGACCGCGGTGCTGGCCACCATGTCCTCGCTGCGCGAGTCGCTGCGGGCGGCGCGGGCCACCACCTGAGCCGGCGGTCCACCCGGCCGGGCACCGCCGGCCGGGACACGGCAGGTCAGCCGCCCGGCCGTCGCCGCGGTGACCGGGTGCGGGCTCAGCCGAACCGGTTGGCCATCCGGCGGTACATCCCCGGCAGCAGCCCGCGTACCGCCACCGGCAGGCGCAGCCAGCCGGGCACGTAGACCTCGGCGCGGTCGCGGGCGATCGCGTCGACCAACGCCTCGGCCACCCGGTCCGGCGCCAGCGGCCGAGGCCGGCGTCGCCGGTACGGCTGGCCCCGGCGGGTGAAGAACTCGGTGTCCACCACGCCGGGCACCACCGTGCTCACGCCCACCCGGCGGCCGGCGAGTTCCAGCCGCAGGCTCTGCGCGAAGGCGTCCAGGCCGGCCTTGCTGGCCGAGTAGACGGACTCGTTGCCCACGCCCAGGCGACCGGCGATCGAACCGACGAACGCCACGTGCCCGCCGCGGTGACACATGCCGGGCAGCAACGCCCGAGTCAGCTCGATCGGCGCCCGCAGGTTGACCGCGAGAAGTTCGTCGGTGAGCGCGTCCGCCATCCCGACGAACGGCCCGGCCCAGCCGACGCCGGCGTTGTTGACCAGTACGTCGACCCGGGTGTGCCGGGCGAGCGCGCACTCGGCCAGCTCACGTCCGGCCCCCGGCCGGCTCAGGTCGCTCACCAGTGCGGTGGCGCCGGTCTGCGCCGCGAGCCGGGCCAGCCGGTCGGCATCCCGGCCGGCCGCGACGACATGGCTGCCGGCCTCGACGAGGCGTCGCACCACCGCCGCCCCGATCCCCGACGACGCGCCGGTCACCAGCGCCACCGCGCCGGTCAGGCGCATCGGGGCACTCCGGGCGGCACGGCACCCGGCACCCGCCGCTCGGACCGGCCGCCGCCCGGGCCGCCCAGGTCCACACGGTCGAGGCCGACGCCTGCCGGCTCGACGCGCGCGCCGGCCGACGCGAGGCCGCCCTCGCCCCGGGTGCCGTCGCCGCGACCACGTTCGGACCGTCCGCCGTCGATCTCGGTGAGCAGTTCGGCCAGGCCGGCAACCATGGCAGCGACGACGGCGTCACCGGTGTCGGCCAACCCCTCGTTGAGCAGTACGCCGACCTCGAAGGCGCGTTCGTTGCGCAGCACCGCGACGCCGAGGTGCACGCCCTGGGCGAGGGCGACCACCGGGGTGGCCGACCGGATCGGTGCGTCGCTGAGCAGCCGCGGGTGGAACAGCGCCGGCATGTAGGAGACGACCACGTTGAGCCGGCGGCTGGTGTAGACGCGCCGGGCCAGCGCGGCGTGCACCGGCGCGGGCAGCGCGCCCATCGCCCGCATCACCAGGCCGGCCGCCTCGGCCTCGCCGCTGCTGAGCGCGGCCCGCAGCGCCCGGCGCACGGCGGCGATCCGCTCCTGCGGCGGAATCCGGCCCACCGGAAGGTCGAGGGTGACCGCCCCGGTCCAGTTGCCGTGGGTGGGTGCCCGCCGGCGCGGGTCGCGGGAGACCGCGAACATCACCCGCAGCCGGTCCGGCGTCGGGGCCGGGTGGGCCGCGCCGAGCGCGCCGGCGGCGAGCGCCAGCATCAGCTCGCTGGAGTGGGCCCGGCAGCCGCGCGCCGCGCGTAGCACGTCGGCGGCCGGCAGCGACGCTGTCACCAGACGCCGGCGCGGCGAGTCGATCGGCCGGTTGAGCGGCGTACGCGGGGTCGGCCCCTGCGTGGCCAGCCGGGCCAGACCGCGTACCGTCCGCCCGAGCAGCCGGGCGGCCTCCCGGGTCCGGTCCCGTCCGCCGCGGTCGTCGCCGGTGCCCAGCCGGACGGCCGCGGGCGTGCGGCCGACGCCGGCCGGCGCGGGGCGCCCCGCCCGGGTCGCCGGCTCGCCCGAATCGAGCAGTCGCTGCAGCACGGCGATCGCGGACAACCCGTCGCCGAGGCTGTGATGCAGCTTGATCGCCACTCGGGTCCGCCCCTCCGGTAGGTCGCCGACCAGCAGTATCCGCCAGGGCGGACGATCGAGCGGCAGCGGCTCCGACCAGAACCGGTCGACCTCGGCGCTGCCGTCGCCCCCGGCGGGGACGCGGACCTCCTCGACGTGGGCTTCCGGATCGACGGACCGTTCGACCACCCAGCCGGGCCGGCGCCAACAGCCCCGGTCGACCAGGCGACGGCGCAGCGTGGTGATCGCCGGCAGCCGTCGGGCAAGCAGCGCGGTCAGCTCCGCCCGGGTGAGTGGCCGGCCGTCCGGACGAGGGTCCAGCTCCAGGACGGTGCCGATCTGCTGGGCCTCGTGGGGTGTCTGGACGTGCAGGAAGAAGGCGTCCTGTGCGCGCAGTGGCCAGCTGGCCCGCCGACCCGCCGCCGAACTCCGCCGGGGCGGACCGGCGCCCGGGCTGGTGCCGGTCGGTTGCCGGGCCTGCGCGACCGCCGGCAGCCCGAGGTCGGGCAGCCACGCCTCCGCCGGGGCCTCGACCGGCCGGGCCGGCTGGCCGAGCCGGGTGCGCACCCCGGCGACGAGTGCCTGCGGGGTGTGCGCCGTCTCGGCGAGCCCGGCGGCGGCCATCAGCGCCGCGTTCGCCGCGCCGTGCGCGGCGATCGGGCGGTACATCACGATCGGTGTGCCGGTGGCCAGCGCCTCCAGCGCGGTGGCTCCGCCGGCGTTGGTCACCAGCAGCCGGGCGGCCTGCAGCAGGGTGGGCATGTCGTCGACCCATCCCCGCACCAGCAGCCGCCCCGGTGGGGCGTCCAGCGCCGCGAGCCGAGCGGCCAGCTGCTCGTTGCGACCACAGACGGCCACCACCTGCACCGCGTCGCCGATGCCGACCAGCGCCTGGATCGCCTCCTCCACCGCGCCGAAGCCGTAGGAGCCGCAGGCGACCACCACGGCCGCCCGGTCCGGGTCGAGGTCGCAGCGCCGGGCGGCGTCCGCCCGGTCGCCGGGACGGAACATGTCGAGCACCGGCGGCGCGCAGACACCCAGCGGGGCACCCGGCGCGGCGGCAGCCGCCACCGGTACCGCCGCCCGGTGCACCACCACGTTCAGGTCCAGGTCGGGG
The DNA here is from genome assembly GCF_044753725.1 of Micromonospora sp. NPDC093243. Taxonomy (NCBI): domain Bacteria; kingdom Bacillati; phylum Actinomycetota; class Actinomycetes; order Micromonosporales; family Micromonosporaceae; genus Micromonospora; species Micromonospora sp. NPDC093243. The sequence goes on from NZ_JBIVNT010000006.1 coordinate 457,800, forward strand.
TAGACCCAGAACGGGTGCGGGGCGAAGTCCGACACCCAGGCGCCGATCGGCACGCCGAGGCCACGACGGCGGCGCAGCCAGGCCAGGCCGGCGCTGCCCAGCGGGTAGGTCGAGACGATCAGGTCCGGGTCGAACTCCTCGACCACGGGGGCGAGCCGGTAGCCGGCCCAGGCGCCGGTGAACCACTTCGCGGCGGTGGCGAACCACCGGTGCCGCCACAGCGAGGACCAGAAGAATTCGTACAACCACGGCGTCATCGCGACATTGGTCACGTAGGTACGCCGGAACCCGCGGCCGACCCCGGGGCCCATCACCTCGAGGGTGTCCACCCAGCCCACCCGGCTGCCCGGCCAGATCGCGTGGATCCGCTCCTCCAGTGCCCGGCCGGTGGCGTCGTGCCCACCGCCGATGTCGGCGGAGACGACCAGCACCCGCCGGGCGATCGGTTCGACGGGGCCCGGGACGCCCGGACGGTCAGGTGCGCTCATGGTCCGCCTGCCGGAGTTGGCCGATCGGTGCGATACCTGGGCGAAGACGGGTATGCGCAGGTGCCTTCGCCGGCCGAGTCCGGCGCCGTCGACTCCGGGATCCTGACATGGCTGTGGGTTTCGTGCTGGCGATCATCGCCGCACTGTGCAGTGCGACCGCTGCGATCCTGCAGTCGATCGGTGCGCGCCGGCTGTCCGCCACCGCGCACCTCGACCCGCGGCTGCTGTTGCGCCTGGTGCGCAACGGGCCGTACGCCATGGGACTGGTGTTGGACGGCGCGTCCTCGCTGCTGACCTTCACCGCGCTGCGGACCTTGCCGATCTTCGCGGTGCAGGCGGTGGGGGCGGCCAACCTCGGCATGGTGGCGCTCATCGCCATGCTCGTGCTGCGGGTCCGGCTGACCGTGCTGGACTGGACGGCGATCGCCGGGGTGATCGCCGGGCTGGTGCTGCTGGTGCTCTCCGCGAACTCCGGACCGCCGGGCGAGGTCTCCGCGGCGGCCGGTTGGGGGCTGCTCGCGGCGGTGGTCTCGGTGGCCGTCGGCGCGTACTTCGGCAGTCCCAGGATGTGTGGCCCCGCGCTGCCGGGCGTGCTGGCCGGGCTGTCGTTCGGCTCGGCGGCGCTCGGCGCCCGGCTGCTCGGCCGGGTCGACAGCGTCGGCTCGGTGCTCGCCAGCCCGGCCACGTACGCGGTGGTGCTCGCCGGTCTGACCGGGGTGCTGCTCTACGCGGCCGCGCTGCAGCGCGGCTCGGTCACGGTGGCCTCGGCGTCGGCCATCGTCGGGCAGACCGTGGCGCCGGCGCTCACCGGCTGGCTGCTGCTGGGTGACCGGGTCCGGCCGGGATTCACCCCGATCGCGGTGCTGGGTTTCGCGTTCGCGGTCGCCGGTGCGGTCGCTCTCGCCCGGCACGCCCAGCCGCATGCGCCGCAGCGCCCTGCCGACGAGCGGCGCTGACGCCGAGCGCGCGGGGGCGATCGCTGACATGTCGGGTGCTCCCAGGCGGTGACGCGGCGGAGGGGCCCGATTAGCTGCCCCTTCGGAACAATCATCAGCCTAATGACCAATTTGCGTATTCTTGGGGAGATTGCCGGCACTGCCGGCGGTGCGGGCCGTCTCTCGGGCAACCGCGGCCGGGAGGGCACGGCCGTTTAGCCCCCGCCGGATCGGGAAGCCGCGGCCGGGCGACCTGCCTCGTCCACCGTGCGGGCAGCGCCCGCGGCGGCGGAGCCCGCGGGTCGATGAGCGAACGGCAACGGAGGGGGAACCAGGGTGACCGGTCCGGTTGGCATGCGGTGAACACGGCGGGAGAGCTGTTCGCCGGCGTACCGATCGCGCTGGCCGCCGCGGCGGCATTCGGTGCCTCCGGCGTGCTGCAGTTCCGCGCGGGCCGTCTGGTGCCCGAGGAGCAGCCCGGCCGGCCGAGCCTGCTGGCCCGGCTGGTCCGCATTCCGATCTGGCGCTGGTCGGTGGTGCTCGCGATCGCGGCGTTCGCCCTGCAGGTGGCCGCGCTGAGCCTGATCCCGCTGATCCTGGTGCAGCCGCTGCTGGTCACCGGGCTGGTCTGGTACGTCCTGCTCTTCGCCGCGGCCGAGCACGACCGTCCGGACCGCAAGATCCTGCTCGAGTCGACGCTCTGCCTGTTCGGGCTCGCCGCCTTCCTGATCATCGCCGAGCCGGGCCGCGGTCAGGGGCGGGGGCTCGAGTCCTTCTGGTCGGCCCTGCTGCTCGGGGTGGCGGTGGTCGTCTCGGTGGGGCTCTGCGTGCTCTCGACGGTGAAGCTCGACCGGCGCTGGCGGCCGATGCCGCTCGCCATCGCGGCCGGCATCTGCTACGGCGTGACCGCCGGCCTGATCAGCAGTCTGGCCTTCCACCTGACCGAGAGCCCGCTCGAGGTGTTCCTGCACTGGCAGGCGTACGCCATCCTGGTGCTCGGCCCGTTCGGGGTGCTGCTCAGCCAGAACGCGTACCAGGCCGGCCCGCTGGGAGCTCCCGCGCTGGCCGCCATCACCGTCACCGACCCGTTGGTGGCCATCTCCGTCGGTCTGGTCTGGCTGGACGAGTCGATCCGGAGCGGGCCGCTGCCGATCTTCGGCCAGGTGGGCTCCCTCCTCGTGGTGGTGCTGGCGGTGTTCCTGCTCGCCCGGCGCGCCCCCCACGTGAAGGGCGGCTGATCTCGGGCCACCGGTCGACGGTCCGGCGGGCGAACCGCCGACCGGCGTGATCGGGTGCTCAGCCCACCAGGGCGACCCGGCCGTTGTCGAGGTCGTAGCGGGCGCCCACCACGCTCAGCGCGCCCTCGTGCACCTTCTCGGAGATGATCGGGCTGCGGTCGAGCAGGGTGTGTACCTGCGCCTGGACGTTCGCCCGGACCGCCTTCTCGACCGGGTCGCCGGGCCCGGCGAGCACCGGCTCCACGATCGGGCGCAGGCTGTCGACGATGACGCCGATGTGGCCCGGTGCGGTGCCGCCGGAGCGGATGGCGTCGATGGTGGCCGTGATCGCGCCACAGCGCTCGTGCCCGAGGACGACGATCAGCGGGCTGCCGAACTCCTCGACGGCGAACTCGACGCTGCCGAGCAGCAGGTCGTCGACGATGTTGCCGGCCACCCGGTTGTCGAACAGGTCGCCCAGCCCCTGGTCGAAGAGGAGCTCGGGGGCCACCCGGGAGTCCGCGCAGCCGATGGTGACCGCGAACGGGTGCTGGCCGGCGGCCAGCTCGTGCAGGTCGTCGAGGCTCTGGTGGGGGTGCCGGCTGTGCCCGGTGACGAAGCGGTGGTTGCCGCGCAGCAGCCGGCGCAGCGCCTCGGCCGGCGTGACCGGGGCGGGTTCGGCCGGTGCGGCGGCGGCCGCCGGGGCGGCGGCGGCCGCGCCGAGGGCGACGACGGCTGCGCCGCCGGTGGCCAGCAGCGAGCGGCGGGAGAGGGATGGACGCGTCACGATGATCTCCTGAGGTGAGGATTCGGGTCCTTCCTACCATCGATCGCCGTCTGTCCAGTGTGGTGCGGCCCACGTCCGCCGCGGTTCGGTCGGGGTTCCGACCCGGCGGGTCCGGCGGGCGACTACCGTCGGGCGGGTGACCCGGGTACCCGTACCGGACGACCAGGCGGCGCCGCGGATCGTGCAGCTGCTGGCCTCGCCCGTGCACCGCTACGTCGGCCGGCCCGCCGACGGTCCGGCGCCCGCCCCGCCCGGCGAGCTGGTCGAGGAGATCCGGATCCGGGCCGGCCTCGGCATCGTCGGTGACCGCTACTTCGGCCGGCCGGCGCACCGCGAGGCGAGCGTGACGGTGATCGCGCAGGAGTCCCTGCCCCCCGGTGGCGAGCTGGTGCAGGTGCGGCGCAACGTGCTCACCAGCGGCATCCCGGTCGACGACCTGGTCGGGTCGGTGCTGGTCCTGGACTCCGGCGACGGCCCGGTGCGGCTGCGGGTGAACCGGCCGGCGAATCCGTGCGCCTGGATGGACGTGGCGGTCGGCCCCGGCGCGTGGCGGGCGATGCGCCGCCGGGGCGGGGTGCGCTGCACGCCGCTCACCGACGGCATCCTGCGGGTCGGCCCGGTGGACGTGCTGATCGACGCCGGGCCGCCCGGTCAGCCCTGAGGCGCGTCAGCCGCCGGGTGGGCCGTCGACCAGCGCGGCCAGCCGCTTCGGCGCCAGCACCAGGTAGCTCTCGGTGAGCAGCTCGCCGACCTCGGCCCAGTCGGTCTCGTCGTCGAGCATCAGGCCCAGCACGTCGGCGCCCCAGTCCGGCTTGTAGAACGGATGCCCGGCGGCGACCAGGCCGGCGATCTCGTCGCCGGGCGCACGGAACGTCAGCACGCAGACCGGGCGGTCGCTCGCCGCGGCCCGCGCGTGGGCCACCTGGTGGTCGGGGCCGACGGTGAGCACGTGGGCGAAGGTCCGCTTGCGGATCCGCCAGCGGATGCCCACCCACGCCGGCTCCTCGTAGGTCTCGGGCAGGCCGAGGCAGACCGGCCGGAGTCGGTCGAGGAGTGTGGTCGGAACGTCTGCGGGGCCGGTCACGCGGGCGACGCTAGCCGGGGCCTGCGACACTTTCCGGATGCAGTTCACCGTGACAGACGTGCCCGAGCGGGAGCGCTTCGAGGCCCGCGACGAGGCGGGCACGCTCGCCGGCATCGTCACCTACCAGCTGACCGGCAGCATCATCGCCTACACCCACACCGAGGTCGACCCGGAGTTCGAGGGGCGGGGCGTGGGATCGACCCTGGCCCGAGCGGTGATGGACGACGCGCGGGCCAAGCGCCGGACGGTGGTGCCGATCTGCCCGTTCCTCGCCGAGTGGCTGGGCAAGCACCCCGACTACGAGGACATCGTCGTCCGGTCCACCCGCAAGGTGAAGTAGCCCGAGCTCCGCGCCCCGAGTCAGCCGGCCACCAGGCGCAGACCCTGGGGGCGCGGGTCGGTGAGGCGGTCGAGCGCGGTGGCGGTGGCCGCGGCGTCACTTACTCCCCGGAGGTGGGCGTCCTCGGCGGGGTGATCAGCGCCCGATGCTGGCCCCGCTGGCGTCGGCCGGGGCGAGGTGCTGGCCAGCGTCAGGGCTTGTACTCGCTGCGGGTGCGCGGCAGCCACTGCGGATGGTGCTCGCGCAGGTAGCGGACCAGGCCCTCGCGGAGGTCACAGCGCAGGTCCCAGGCGCTCGGCCCGTCCGCCGCGGAGGCCTGCACCTGGATCACCACGGTCTGCGGGGTCATGTCGACCATCTGCAGCACCCACTGGTGCCGATCCCAGAGCGGGGACGCCTCGACCAGCCGTCTCGCCTCGGCGCGGAGATCGTCCAGGTCGACGGTGTGGTCCACGTGGATCTGGACCTCACCGACCACCCGGGTCTCGTTCCGGGTCCAGTTCTGGAAGGGGCGCTCGGTGAAGTAGGTGGTGGGCAGGATGAGCATCCGGTCGTCCCAGAGCCGGATCACGACGTTGGTCAGCTTGACCTCTTCGACCCGCCCCCACTGGTCCTCGATGACCACCACGTCGCCGACATGCAGGCCGTCGGCGAACGCGACCTGGATGCCGGCGAAGGCGTTGCCCAACGCGGTCCGGGCGGAGAGGCCGATCAGCGCGCCGATCACGCCGGCCGAGGTCAACACCGAGATCCCGAAGGCGCGTACCGGTCGGAAGGTGATCAGGATCAGACCGATGGCCACGATGACGACCACCACCGAGGTGAACCGTCGTACCGGGCGGATCTGGGTGCGGGCCCGCCGGACCCGTCGACTGCGGACCTCGTGTACGGGCAGCCGGCTGAATACGATGCCCTCGGCCACGTGCAGTGCCTTGATCACCAGCCAGGCGACGGCACCGACCAGGAGCAGCACGACGAGGTGCCGGGCGGCCCGCAGCGCCGGGTCCGGCCAGTCGGCCATGGCCAGGTAGAGAGCGGTGAAGAGCAGGACCGCGGCGGCCGGGCGGCGGCAGGCCCGACGCAGCGGTGCCATCAGCCACTCGTAGCCACCCCGGCCCAGCCGACGGGCCAGCACCCCGGTCATCAGGTCCAGCACCACGGCCACCGCCGCCGCGGCCAGCAGGATCAGGGCTGCTCTCATCGGCCGCCGCTCACCGCTTCACGGCTCACTCTCGTCGCCTCCCGCGTCACCGACACCGGTCAGGACTGCCCGAGATTGGTCACCAGGTTGATGGCCACCGCCAGGACGCCGGTGCCGAAGGTGTACGAGAGCAGCGCGTGCCCGAGCGCGACCCGCCGGATCGAGGTGCTGCTGGGTTCGTTCTCGGACACCGCGTAGGACATGCCGATGGTGAAGGCGAGGTAGGCGAAGTCGCTGTACGCCGGCGGCTGCGGCTGCTTGAAGTCGATCCCGCCGTCGGACTCGAAGTAGTACAGCCGGGCGTACTTGAAGGCGAAGACCGTGTTGACCAGCGCCCAGGACAGCACCACGGCGACCACACTCAGGATGACGGCGGCGACGGCCACCGGGTCCTGCTGGCCGGACGATCGGACCAGCGCCTGGACGACGGCGGCCAGACTGACCGCCGCGGCGATAAGGATCGCCGAGTCCGTCGACCGGGACCGGGCCTCCGCCTCGGCCAGCCGCTCGGTGCCGTCCGCCTCGATCGGCCAGCAGACCCACCACACCCAGGCCATGACCATGCCGGCGGCCACGGTCCAGGTGACCAGCGGTGCCAGCTCCGGCGCTCCGGCCGCGCCGACGCCGAGTCCGGCGACGATCCCCACGGCGAGGGAGCACAACGCCCGCCGGACAGAGAGCAGCCGCCCGGGCGCCGGTAGGTCTAGTCGCCGCCCCATCGGCCCAGCCTGGCAACGAATCCGCCCGGTCAGCCCGGCAATGATCCGAGACCACCGGATCGTGCGGTGACCGCACCCGGCCCGGATCACGTCGATGCCGGCCGATCGGGTCAGATTGCGGGCATGGACACCGACGTTCGACGTTATCTCGGGGATCTGGTGGCGGTGGCCCGCGCGGTGCTGGGCGACAACCTGGTCGGCGCGTACGCCGCCGGCTCCGTCGGCCTCGGCGCCTATCAGGCCGGGCGCAGCGACGTCGACGTCGCGCTGGTCTGCGCCGACGCGCTGCCCGAGCAGGCGAAGCGCGACCTGGTCGCGGGCCTGCGGCACGAGGCCCTGCCCTGCCCGGCCCGGGGGCTGGAGCTGGTCGCGTACCGCCGGTCGGTCGCCGGGGCGGGCATCGCGGATCCCGGGTTCGAGGTCGAGCTGAACACCGGCGCCCGGATGTCGTTCAGGGCCACGTACAGCCCGGGGGACCGGCCGGCCGCGGACGGGCACTTCTGGTACGCCCTGGACCGCAGCATCCTGCACCAGTGCGGCACGGCGCTGCTCGGCCCGCCGGCCGCCGAGGTGTTCGCCGACGTCACCCCCGCCGACCTGCGCCGACTCCTGGTCGACGCGTTGAGCTGGTGGCTCGCCCTGCCGACCCCGCCCGGCGACGAGCCGGCGGCCGGTACCGAGGACGCCGTGCTCGGCGCCTGCCGGTCCCTGGTCCGCGTCCGGCACGGCCGGTGGCTCTCCAAGACGGCCGCCGGCCAACTGCTGCTGGACGAGGGCCACCCCGGAGCCCCGGTCATCGAACGCTCCATCGCGGCCCGCGGCGGCGGCGTGCCGCCGAGCGGCCCGCAGGCGCGGGCCGTCCAGCGGCAGGTCCTCGACGAGATCAGCCGGGCCGGCTGAAGCCGGTCAGCCCACGCTGATCCGGACCGGCTCCTCGTCGGGCCCGCCGGGCAGCCGGACGGTCACCCGGCCGTCGCCGACGTGCACGGTGCCGCGGCTCGCGCTGACCGGGCGGTCGGTGGCCAGCACCACCTCGTCGTCGCCCTGGGTCGGGCGCAGCAGCACCGTGGCGCCGTCGAGGGCGACCAGCTCGCAGGTCGTCTCGACGAGCGTGGCGGCGCCGACCTCGACCCCGTACGGCAGGATCAGCCCGGTGCGGGCGGGCACCCGCAGCCGGCGGCCGGCGAGTACCGGCGTGCCGTGCCAGCCCAGCGCCACGCTGACCGGCGACGGTGCGACGTTGATCAGGTGCAGCAGCCGCTGCCCGGCCCGGTCCACGGTGGAGGTGAGCACCAGACCCGGCCCGTCGGCGTCCGGGGCGAGCCGGGGGCGTACCCCGAGCCGGGCCGCCGCCGCCCGCCAGAAGTCCAGGTCGCACGGCACGTCGGCGGCGACCACCAGGGCGCGGCCGGCGCCGACGGTGACCTCCACCGCGCACGGCTCCCCGGAGGCGACCTCGGTGAGCACCGGCTCGGCCGTCGCGCCGGCCAGCCGCTGTGCGTAGCCGACCCGGGCCTCCGCCCGACCGGCCGCCCAGCCGTGCCCGACCACGGAGGGGAAGTGGTGCGGCCCGCCCTCGGACCGTCCGGTGACGGTGAGGCCGAGCGCGTCGGCGAGCACCGTGCAGGGGCTGCCGTCGTGGTCCCGCTCCGGCAGCACCCCGTGCAGCAGCAGGCCGCCGCCGCGGCGCAGGTGCTCGACCAGTCGCCGCTGCACGTCCCGGCCCAGCGTCGCGGCGCTGGCCAGGGCGATCACCGGTGGCCTGCCGGCCGCCCCGGCCGCGGAGAGGTCGCCCCCGGCGGCGGAGAGGTCGACGGCCGGGAAGGAGAAGCCGGCGAGCAGCAGCGCCCGGGCCAGCACGTCGCGGGGGCCCATGCCGCGGAACCGTTCCAGATCGGCGATCTGCTCGGCTCGCGACGCAGACGCCGGGTGGTGGTACTCGGTGAGGTAGTGGTCCGGCACGAAACCGAGCGCCAGTCCGTCGTCCTCCTCGTCGGAGTCGGCGAGCAGGTCGGCGATGCCGCGGAGGGCTTGCAACGCGTGCCGGGCCGCGTCGAAGGTCGGGTTGAGCCGCCCCTCCGGGTCGACCGGCGCGGCGAAGCCGTGCCGCTCACCGGTGAAGGCGATCCGGTCGTTGCCGTCGCCGACCGGCTCGGCCAGCGGCGGGTTGTAGCCGCCGGCGAAGAGATAGAGGTTGAGCAGCCGATTGCCCTGTGCCACGCAGAGCCGTGCCTTGAGCTCGACCGCCTCCGGCGGGTAGAGCATGGCGAGATCCTGGCCGTAGTCGCCGTTGCCGGCCTCGAACTCCAGCGAGGTCAGCGGCTGGTCGGCGTCGTGCACGGCGGCCAGGAACGCGTTGCCGACGTACAGGTCGGCGACGTTGGTGACGGTCAGGTCGCCGAGGTAGTAGTCGGAGCCGGAGGTGACCTGCGGCTGCCCGCGGTAGGCCTCGAAGAGCTGGCTGATCCCGATCGGGAAGGTGCGGCCCCGCCCACCCCCGGTGCCGTGCACGTTGACCAGGAACGGCACCCCGGTCACGCCGTGCCGCTCGGCGCGGTCGCGCAGCTCGGCCACGTACCGCCGGTAGCGGTCGCGCATGTAGCGGCCGAGGTCGTCGTGCACCGGCAGGGAGCGCGGCTCGGCGGGCGTGCGCAGCGCCGCCGCCCAGGCCACCGGATCGCCGGGGTCCGCGCCGATCCGCTGCGCCGCGCCGTCCTTGCCGTACCGGTCGACGGCCCAGCGCCGCAGGTCCTCGCAGAGCCCGTCGGTCAGGTCGGGGGAGTTGGTCACCCAGGAGAGCATGCCGATCTCGTTGTCCAACTGGACCGCGATGACCGGCCCGCCCCGGTCGGCCAGCCGCTCGGCGATCACCGGCATCACCTCGGCGTACCAGCCGTCGGTGGCGGCCAGGAACTCCGGGGCCAGGTAGTCGATCGTTCGGGTCTCGACCGTTCGGTTGTCCCAGGTGGTCGGCAGCAGGTGCGGGTGCTCGTCGTACACCCGGTAGGGGATGCCCTCGTTCTTGACCTCGGCCATGATGAACGGGCCGGGCCGCACCACCGCGTAGAGGCCGCGCTCGTGGGCCAGGTCCAGGAAGCCGGCCAGGTCCCGCTGCTCGTGGGTACGCCCGGTGAGGTCCACGTCGCCGTCCGGCAGCTCGTGCCAGAGCCAGGGCACGTAGGTGGCCACCGTGTCGCCGCCGCACTCGCGGAGCCGGTCGAGCCGGTCGGCCCAGGCCGAGCGGGGCAGCCGGAAGTAGTGCACCTCCCCGGCGAGCAGCAGCCGGGGCCGGCCGTCGACGACGATCCTGCGGTCGTGGAGAAGCACTCGCGACATGCGGTTCGACTCTTCCTCTCGGCGGATCTTCAGGCGGTCCTCTTGTGATCTGGCGGACGCCTGCTTATGGTGCCTGAAACCGGTTTCTGTTAACCGCACGTTACGGATCGAGGGAGCCATGGGCAACAGTCGGGTCACGGTTCGGGAGATCGCCCGGCTGGCCGGAGTCTCCGTCGCCACGGTGTCCCGGGTCTCCAACGGCACCGGTCAGGTGTCGGAGGAGATGCGCCGCCGCGTCCTGGAAGCCATCGAGCAGCACGGCTACCGGCCGGACCACCTCGGGCGGGCGCTCGCCGCCCGTCGGCACGGCGCGCTCGGACTGGTCTTCCCGGGTCTGTCCGGCCCCTACTTCACCGAGCTGATCCAGGGCTTCGAGTCGGAGGCCGTGCCGGCAAGAGCCAGCGTGCACATCCTCTGCACCCATCTGCGCGAGGACTCCGACGACCAGGTGCTGGAAATGGCCCGCCGGGTCGACGGCGTCGCCGTCATCGGCGGCACCATCTCCGACCCGGCGCTGCTCCGCCTCGCCGAGATGGTGCCGGTCGTCGTGCTCGCCGGCCGGGGCCCAGAGACGGTGCCCTCGGTCAGCGTCGACAACGAGCCGGCGATGACCCGGCTGACCCGGCACCTGCTGGTCGACCACGGCCTACGCCGCCTGAGCTTCGTCGGCAACCCGGACGGATCGCCCGACATCAGCGACCGGTGGGCCGGCTTCCGGGCCGCGCACCGGGAGCTGGACCTCACCCCGCCCGCCGAGCCCCTGCGGGTCGCCATGCAGCAGCCGGACGGCGTACTCGCCGCCGAGCAGCTGTTCCGCGATCCGGCGACCGCCCCGCAGGCGGTGGTCTGCGCCAACGACGAGATCGCTCTCGGCGCCCTGGTCGGCGCGCTCGGCCGTGGCCTGCGAGTGCCGGAGGACGTCGTCATCACCGGCTTCGACGACGCGCCCATGGCCGCGCTCGTCTCACCCCCGCTCACCACCGTGCGGCAGCCGGTGCGCGACCTGGCCGCAGAAGCCGCCCGACTCATCCTCGCCGCCGTCGACGCCCCCGGCGCCCCGGCACCCGACAGCATCGTCCTCCCCACCGATTTCGTCGTGCGCCGCAGCTGCGGCTGCCCGGCGGAAGCCCCCACTGGAGGTACCGGCAAGTGAAACGATCGAAGCTCGCCCGGATCGCCGCGATCGCGGCGGCCGTCGCCCTCGCCGCCAGCGGCTGCACCGGAACCGAACAGGCCTCCGGCCCCGGCACCGCAGGGCGGATCGCCTTCCTCGACTACGGTGACTTCGGCGGCGGCAGCAACCCCCAGGCCAACTACAACCCGTACCTGGACGCCAGCCGGCTCGGCGCCACCGAGTACCTCTTCGAGCAGTTGGTCGCGTACGACAACTACGGCTGCCAGGCCAAGCCCTGGCTGGCCACCGAGTGGACGTGGTCCGACCCGCAGACGCTGGTCTGGAAGCTGCGCGACGGGGTGAAGTGGAACGACGGCAAGCCGTTCACCGCCGACGACGTCACCTTCACCTTCGACATGCTCAAGCAGCACAAGGCGTTGGACGTCAAGGGCATCTGGCGCTACCTGAGCGCCGTCGAGGCGAGCGACCCGCAGACCGTCACCATGCGGTTCACCCAGCCCGGCGCAGCCGCGTTCACCCTGTTCAGCGAGATCAAGATCGTGCCGAAGCACGTCTGGTCCACCCAGAGCGACCCGGTGACGTTCACCAACGCCGACAAGCCGGTCGGCACCGGTCCGTTCATCGTCAAAGCGTTCAACCCGCAGCAGCTGACGCTGGGCCGCAATGCCGACTACTGGCAGGCCGACAAGGTAAAGGTCGACGAGCTTCGATTCCACAAGGCCGACGGCGGCGGGCAGATCGACCAGCTGAAGCTCAGCCGCGGCGAGTACGACACCAACGCGATGTTCGTGCCGGACATCAAGAAGGCGTACGTCGACCGGGACCCGGCGCACAACAAGTACTGGTACCCCTCCGGCGGCTCGATCAGCGTCTACATGAACCTCACCAGGGCGCCGTTCGACGACACCGCCTTCCGTAAGGCCCTGGTGCCCGCCTTCAACCGCCAGGAGATCGTCGACAAGGCGCAGCTCGGCTACGTCAAGCCGGCGAGCCAGAGCGGACTGGTGGTGCCCGGGCAGGCCAAGTGGTTGCCGACGGACATCCCCAACCAGGGCGTGGTCGGCTACGACGCGGCCAAGGCCGACGCCGACCTCACCGCCGCCGGCTACCCGCGCAACGGTGACGGCAAGCGGGTCGGCAAGGACGGCAAGCCGATCGGGTTCAGCTTCCGGGTGCCCGGCTCGTGGACCGACTGGGTGCAGGCGCAGCGGATCATCGTGGCGAACCTGACCGCGCTCGGTTTCACCGTCCGGGCCGAGACGCCCACCCCCGAGGCGTACGAGAATGACCGCGCGATCGGCAACTACGACATGCTGCTCGGCGTGCACGGCGGCAGCTGCAACATGTTCCGCAACTTCCAGGAGCCGCTGGCCAGCGACCAGTCGGCGCCGATCGGCAAGAAGGCGGTCAGCAACTTCGTGCGCTGGAACGACCCGCGCACCGACCAGCTGATCGACACCCTGCGCACCGCGACCGACGAGGCCGCCCAGAAGGCCGCCGTCGCCGACCTGACCAAGGTCATGATCGACCAGGTGCCGGTGATCCCGCTCTGGTACGGCGCCAAGTGGTTCCAGTACCGGACCGCGAAGGCGGTCGGCTGGCCGAACGAGGAGAACCCGTACGCCGCGCCCAGCGACAACCTGCTGATCATCACCAACCTGCAGCCCGCCGGCAAGTAGCCGATGGCCGGCCGGCGCCCCGCGCGCCGGCCGGCCCGTCCCGGAGAGGGGATGGCTCGCCGTGGCCTACTTCGCCCGACGCCTCCTGTTCTTCCTCGGCACCCTGTGGGCCGCCGTGACGCTCAACTTCCTGATCCCCCGGTTGCAGCCCGGCGACCCCGCCGAAGCCATCGTGTCCCGGCTGGCCGGGCAGAGCGAGAGCATCGATCCGGCCCAGCTCCAGGCGATCCGGGTCATGCTGGGCACCCCCGACGGCAACCTCTTCGAGCAGTACGTGCAGTACCTCGGCGCGGTGGTGCAGGGCGACTTCGGGGTGTCCTACACCTACTTCCCGTACAGCGTGACCCACATGATCGGGCAGGCGCTGCCGTGGACGGTGATCCTGGTCGGGGTCACCCAGATCATCTCGTTCATCGTCGGCACGCTGCTCGGCACCTGGGCCGCGTACCGCCGCAACAGCCGGGTGGACTCGGTCATCACGCTCGGCTCGACGTTCCTCGGCACCCTGCCGTTCTTCTGGCTCGCTCTGCTGCTCATCTACGTCTTCGCGATCACCCTGCGTTGGTTCCCCGAACGCGGCGGCTACGGCGGCGGAAGCTCACCCGGTTGGAGCTGGATCTTCATCTCCGACGCCTTCCAGCACAGCGTCCTGCCCGCGGTCGCGCTGCTGATCACCGGCCCGATCGGCTGGATCATCGGCATGCGCAACAACATGGTGCAGAGTCTGGGCGAGGACCACACCCGGCTCGCCGTCGCCCGCGGCCTGCCTCGCCGCCGGGTCGCCATCACCTACGGCGCGCGCATCGCGATCCTGCCCAACGTCACCGGCTTCGCCATCGCGCTGGGCAGCATCCTCGGCGGCACGGTGCTGGTCGAGACGGTCTTCAACTATCCGGGCATGGGGCGGCTGCTGCTGGAGTCGGTGTCCAGCCGGGACTATCCGCTGATGCAGGCGATCTTCCTGTTCACCACGATCGGCGTGCTGGTGGCGAACTTCCTCGCCGACCTCCTGTACGGCTTCCTCGACCCCCGGGTGCGAAAGGCGGAGTCGGTATGAGCAACGACCACGACGAGCGGGGTGAGGTCGGGTGAGCACTCCCGCTCCCGCCGTACCGGCTCCCGGCCGGGACAGCGAAGGTGTCCAGGCCACCGCCCGTGAGCTGTCCCGCGGCAGCCGACTGCCCGGCTGGTTCGTCATCCTCTGGCGCAACCGCAAGTGCCGCATCGGCCTGCTGATGCTCGCCGCGTTCATCCTGGTCGCCGCGCTCGCGCCACTGATCGCGCCGTACGACCCGCGCGAGGACGCCTTTCCCACCTCGCTCGGCCCGACCGGCAGCCACTGGCTGGGCACCACCGCCCAGGGCGAGGACGTCTTCTCCCAACTGGTCGTCGGCGCCCGCACCTCGCTGGTCGTCGGCCTCGCGGCCGGCCTGCTCTGCACCCTGATCGGGCTGGTGATCGGGCTGACCGCGGGCTACCTGGGCGGCTGGGTCGACGAGGTGCTGTCGTTCCTGATCAACCTCGGGCTGGTCGTGCCGGCGCTGCCGCTGATGGTGACCCTCGCCGCGTACGCCCCGGTCCGCGGCCTCTGGCTGATCATCTTCGTGATCAGCGTGACCGGCTGGGCGTACGGCGCCCGGATCAAGCGATCGCAGATCATCACCCTGCGCACCCGCGACTACATCACCGCGGCCCGGTTCGCCGGCGACGGCACCTTCCGGATCATCGCCCGGGAGATCGTGCCCAACATGACCTCGCTGATCGTGGTCGGCTTCATGGGCGCGGCGCTCGGCGCGATCGGCGGCGAGGCCGGGTTGGCCTTCCTCGGGCTCGGCGACCCGCAGACCGTCAGCTGGGGGACCATGCTCAACCAGGCCAGCCTCGGTGGCGCCCTGCTCACCGGCCAGTGGGCCTGGCTGATCGCCCCGGGCCTGGCGCTCTCCCTCCTGATCACCTCGTTCACGCTGATCAATTTCGGCATCGACGCGCTGAGCAACCCCCACCTGCGGGAGGACTGAGATGACCCTGCTCGAGGTCGACCACCTCTCCGTCACCTACTCCCCGCACGACCAGCCGCCGAACCGGGCCGTGCACGACGTCTCGTTCCGCATCGCCGAGGGCGAGTTCGTCGGCCTGCTCGGCGAATCCGGCTGCGGCAAGTCCACCCTCGGCAACGCGGTGCTGCGACTGCTCTCCCCACCCGCCCGGATCACCGGCGGCCGGGTCACCTTCGACGGCGTCGACCTGACCGCCGCCGACGAGGAGCAGCTGCGCCGGCTGCGCTGGGTCGACCTCTCCACGGTCTTCCAGAGCAGCATGAACTCGCTCAACCCGGTGATCCGGGTGCAGGCCCAGTTCGCCGACACCTTCGCCGCGCACAAGGTGCCCGGCGACGTCACCCGGCGGGCCACCGAGCTGCTCGAACTGGTGGCCCTGGACCGGCGGGTGCTGCGCGCGTACCCGCACGAGCTCTCCGGGGGGATGAAGCAGCGGGTGGCGCTGGCCCTCGCCCTCGCCCTGCGCCCCAAGCTGGTGCTGCTGGACGAGCCGACCACCGGCCTCGACGTGGTGGTGCAGCGCGGCATCCTCACCCGCCTGGCCGAGCTGCGCCGCGAGCTGGGCTTCGCCGTGCTGTTCATCAGCCACGACCTCGGCACCGTGCTCGACATGGCCGACCGGGTGATGGTGATGTACGGCGGCGAGGTCGTCGAGGACCGCGCCGCCGCCGACATGCTGCGAGAGCCACGGCACCCGTACACCCGGGGCCTGCTCGGCTCGTACGCCGACCCGCGACTGCCCGACGTGCGGGTCACCTACATCCCGGGCCGGCCGCCGGATCTGTCCCGTACGCACTCCGGCTGCCTCTTCACCCCGCGCTGCCCGCACGCCGAGGACGCCTGCCACACGGCTCACCCGGAGCTGCTTCCCGACCACGGCGGGCTGGTCCGCTGCCTGGTCGCCCAGGACGACCGGCTGCCGGTGGTCACCCTCGGCACCCCCGACGCGGCGGCCACCCTCGGCAGCCACTTCCCGGCCACCGGCACGCCGACCCCGCGCACCGACGCGCCCGACGACGCCGTCCTGCGGGTCGAGCGGGTGACCAAGCGCTACACCAGCCGGCACGGGCTGCGCAGCAGCACCGTCGAGGCGGTCCGGGACGTGTCCCTCGCGCTGCGCCCCGGCGCGGTGACCGCCCTGGTCGGGCAGAGCGGCAGCGGCAAGTCGACGCTCGCCCGGATCGTCACCGGGGTGGAACGTCCGAGCAGCGGCGAGGTCCGGTTCACCGGCGACGGCGACGGCGGCGGCGAACTCCGGGTCGACCGGCTGCGCGGCCGGGCCCTGCGCGACTACCGCCGGCACGTGCAGATGGTCTTCCAGGACCCGTTCAGCGCCCTGAACCCGACCCGCACCGTCGGGTACGCCCTGTCCCGGCCGCTGGCCAACTTCGCCGGGCTGCGCGGCGACGCGGCGCGCGAACGGGCCGCCCAACTGCTGGAGAGCGTGGGCCTCGCCCCGGCGGGGCAGTTCCTCGACAAGCTGCCGCACCAGCTCTCCGGCGGCCAACGGCAGCGGGTGGTCACCGCCCGGGCCCTGGCGCCCGAGCCACGGGTGCTGATCGCCGACGAGCCGATCTCCATGCTGGACGTGTCGATCCGCGCCGAGATCCTGGAGCTGCTCGGCGCGCTGGTCCAGGACCGCCGGCTGGCGATGCTCTACATCACCCACGACCTGCTCAGCGCCCGGCTGCTCGCCGACGAGGTGCTGGTGCTCAACCAGGGTGTGCTGGTGGAGCGTGGTCCGACCCGGGAGGTGATCGGATCGGCCCGCGACCCCTACACCCGGCTGCTGCTCGACTCGATCCCCAACCCGTTCGCCGACAACGCCGGCCGGGAGACCACCCCGTCGGCGTGACGCGGCACCCCGGCCGGCCCTCGCGCGCGACGGGGGAGGGGCGGCCGGGGCTGGTCAGGCCAGCCAGGCGGTGGCCCGAGCCGGCAGTTTGCCGTCGGCCGCCGCCGCGCTGGCCAGCAGCACCCGGTCCCCGTACGGACGCCAGTCCACCGGCGCCTCACCCAGGTTCACCAGGCAGGTCGGCCCGTCCGGCCCGCGCCGGAAGGCGAGACATCCGGCCGGGGCGTCCCACCAGGTCAACGCCGCCGGCCGCCCGTGCCACCAGGTCCCGCGCAGCGACAACGCCGCGCGGGTCAGGGCCAGCGCCGAGTTTCGGTCATGGCGCTGGCAGGCCACCGAACGGGCGCCCCAGCCGGCCGGCTGGGGCAGCCAGGGCGTCGAACCGGCCGGACCGAAACCGTACGGCGGCGGTCCCTCCGTCCACGGCAGGGGCACTCGGGCGCCGTCGCGGCCCCGGTCGGCGCCGCCGGAGCGCCGGTACACCGGATCCCGGATCGCCTCGTCGGCCAACGTCACCTCGGGCAGGCCCAGCTCGTCGCCCGCGTAGAGGTAGACCGCGCCGGGCAGCGCCAGCATCAGCATCAGCACCGCACGCGCACCGTCCGGCCCCCACCGCTCGGCTGCCCGCCGCACGTCGTGGCTGCCGTGCACCCAGGTCGGTAGCCGGCCGTGCCGGGAGGTGGCGGCCAGCAGCGCCCGCACACCGTCCCGCCACGACTGTGCCCGCAGCGGCCAGTAGAGCGGGTCCATCGCGAACGCCTGCCCCAGCTCGTCCGGGCGCAGGTAGGGCGCGAGCACCTCCGGGCCGCCCCAGGTCTCGGCCACTCCGAGCCGATCGCCCGGGTACGACGCCAGCTCGCGCGCCCACCGGCGGTAGATCTCGTGCACCTCGTCGCGATCGCTGTACGGGGCGGGATCGCCGGGCTGCCAGCCGGCCGGCAGCGCCGGGTAGGCGGGGTCCTTCGACAGCGAGCCCGCCGCGTCGAAACGGATCCCGTCCACTCCGCGGTCCAGCCAGAACCGCAGCGTGGCCAGCGCGTCGGCGGCCACCTCCGGGTGCTCGTGGCGCAGGTCGGGCTGTTCGATGTCGAAGAGATGCAGGTACCACTCGCCGTCGCCGAACGGCGCCCACGCCGGGCCGCCGAAGATCGACGGCCAGTTGTTCGGCGGCTGCTCGCCGCCCGGCCCGCGTCCGGGTCGGACGTGGAAACGGCCGCGCTCCGGCGACCCCGGGCCGGCGGCCCGCGCGGCGACGAACCACGGATGGGCGGTGGAGACGTGGTTGAGCACCAGGTCGACCAGTACCCGCAGGCCGAGCCGGTGCGCGTCGGCGACCACCCGGTCCAGGTCGGCGAGGGTACCCAGTCGGGGGTCGACGTCCCGGTGGTCGACCACGTCATAGCCGGCGTCGTGGTCGGCGCTGGGATAGAACGGGGTCACCCACACCGCGTCCACGCCGAGGGCGGCGAGGTAGGGCAGCCGGGCGCGCAGGCCGGGCAGGTCGCCGAGCCCGTCGCCGTCGGCGTCGGCGAAGGAGCGCAGGTACACCTCGTAGGTGACGGCCTCGCGCCACCATGGTCCGGTCATCGGGGGGTCAGCTCCACCAGGGACAGCGCCGGCATGGGCAGGATCATCGGCAGCACCAGGTGACCGTCGTCCGGCGTCAGGGTCGTCGGCGGTGCCGCGTCGGCGAGCTGGTCGGCGGCGCGCAGCCCGGCCCACTGCTCAGCGGTGGGCCAGCCGTCGACGCCGAGCCGGCGCGCCGTGGCGGCCAGGTTGGAGGTGCGCTCGTCCAGCCGTCGGTGCCGCAGCTGATATGCCCCGGCGGTCAGCCCGTCGATCCGCAGCCGGACGGTGCGGGTCAGCCGGCGGCGCTGCTCGGGCCGGTCCAGCACGCCCTGGTCCAGCGTGCCGTTCCAGAGCAGCACCGCGACCCGCCCGGTCTGCGGGTCGACCGACGGCCAGGCCCGCACGAGCGTGCCGGCGCCGTCGCCGTCGAGCCGCGCGGCCAACCGCACCGGCCCGAGCCGCTCCAGCATCCACAGCGCCCAGTACCGGGGCTTGGCCAGGTTGCCGACCGAGAGCAGCCCGAACCCGCCGTGCAGCAGCGCGGGTGGGCGGCCCAGCTCCTCGAAGTGGTCGCTCGCCACCCAGCAGGCCAGCGCCGCCACCCGTCCGGCCGCCTCGTACATCCCGGTGGCCACGAACGCTGCCGACAGCACCGAGTCGTTCACCGGCGCGAAGTGGGTGGGGGAGGGGCCCCACTCGGTCCAGTGCAGCGGGGTGTCGGCCCGGCCGTGCCGGGCCAGGGCCGGGCGCAGGTCCAGCGGCGGGCTGCCGTAGACGTGGGTGGAGAGGAAGTCCAGCGGAGCGCCGGAGGCGTCGACGTGGTCGAGGAACGGCTCGATCCACTTCGTCGCGGCGGTCGCCGGCCCGCCGACCGGCAGGCCGGGGCACGCCTCGCGGACCGCTCGGGCGGTCACGTCGTACATCCGCAGGTAGTCCTCGCGGCTGCCGGTCCAGAAGCAGTCCAGGTCCGGCTCGTTCCACACCTCGACCGCCCACCGCCGCAGCTCGGTGTCGCCGACCCGGGCCCGCAGGTGCCGCACCAGGTCGCCGACGAGGGCCGCCCACCGGTCCCAGTCCCGGGGCGGGCTGGACACGCCGGCGGCGGTCACCTCCCGGGACGGGTCGCTGGCCAGCGCCCGGGGCACGAACGACAGCTCCAGCAGCGGCCGCAGACCGGTCGGTGCCAGCGCGTCCAGCACCGCGTCGATGCCGCTGAAGTCGTGCACCGGGCGGCCGTCGACCTCGCGGTAGACGCCCAGGTCGTCACCGAGGATGCCGTGCGCGCGGACCCGCCGCACACCCAGCTCCCGGCGCACCCGGCCGAGCGCGGCGGCCAGCCCGTCGCCCATCGGCTCACCGCCCACCCGGTCGCGGCAGAGCAGCAGGCTCAGGTGCTCGGAGCCGACCAGGTCCCGCCACGGTCGGTGCACCGGCCCGACCGGGCGGCGCGCGTCGACGTCCACCTCGACCAGGGCGTCGCCGTCGGCCCGCGCCGCGATCGGCGCCGACGCCGGCCCGAGCGGGCCGTCGTCGGGCCGGTCCGGGTCGTGCACCGGCCGCACCGCGTACCGCACCGTCCGTCCGGGTTCGACGGTGGTGTCGGCGTACGGCGGGCCGGGAACCGCGAGCAGGTCGCCGCCGCGGTGGTCGACCACCCGGTACGGGCCGTCGCCGTCGGCCCGGTGCACCAGGTAGCCGGCGGCGCCGGGCACCGGATCCCAGTCGACGTCGACCTGCCCCCGACCGGCCCGCACCCGCACGCCGCCGTCGGCGGTCGGTCCCGGCCACACCGGGGGCATGGCCGGCCCGGTGGGGCCGCTCTCGGAGGTCGCCGCCGACGGCGCGGTGGCCGCCACGTCAGACCCCGGCCACCTCGACGAGGACCGCGCCCGGCTGCGGCAGGTGCAGCTCCAGCACCGCGGCCCTGCCGTCCGCGACGGCGTCCACCTTCTCCATGGCCAGGGAGTCGGCGGCGCGCAGCGCGTCCCACTGCTCCCCGACCGGCCATTCGGCGACGCCGAGTCGCTCGGCGAGCGTGGTGATGTCGCCGTGCTCGCGGTCGAGCCGGGTCACGGTCACCGTGCGGCCGGCGGCGCCGTCGACGGCGAGGCGGATCTGCCGGGCCAGCGCGGGGTCACCGTCCCGCTTGGACTGGTCGAGAGTGGCGGCCCAGAGCAGGATGGCCAGGCTGCCGTCGGCCCGCCGGCTGGCCCAGGTCTGCACCAGCCCGTCGGCCCCGTCGCCGGTGGCCCGCACCGGCAGCTCGGTCTCGCCGAGCTGGCTGAGCATCCGCAGCGCGTGGTAGCGGGGCTTGGCGAGACCGCCGACGGTGATCAGGCCGAAGCCGCCGTGCAGCAACCGCGGCGGCCGGCCCAGCTCCTCGAAGTGGTCGCTGGCCACCCAGTAGGAGAGGGCGTCGACCCGGCCGGCGGCCGAGCGCATGCCGGTGAGCAGGAAGGTGGCCGCCGAGGTGCCGTCGTTGACCGGGTGGAAGTGGGTGGGGGTGACACCCCACTCGGTCCAGAGGATCCGCGCGTGCGGGAAGCCGAGCCGGCGCAGGGTCGGGCGCAGGTCCAGCGGCGGGCTGCCGTAGGTGTGCGTGGAGACGAAGTCGACCGGCGCGCCGGAGCGGCGGGCGTGGGCGAGCAGCGCGTCGACCCACCCGGCGGCCGCGGAGGACGGCCCGCCTACCGGGATCCGCGGGTCGACGTCCTTGACCGCTCGGGCGGTCACGTCGTACAGCCGCATCCACTCGTCGCGGGTGCCGGACCAGAACACCTCAAGGTTGGCCTCGTTCCACACCTCGAAGTCCCAGCCGAGCACCTCCTCGCCGTAGCGGTCGAGCAGGTGGCTGACCAGTGCGCGGACCAGCTCCGCCCAGCGGTCCCAGTCCTTCGGCGGGGAGATCACACCTCGGTACTGGAAGACCGTCCGCTCCGGATCGCTGGCCAGGTCGCGCGGCATGAAGCCGATCTCGACGACCGGTCGCAGCCCGGTGGCGAGCAACAGGTCGTAGACTCGGTCGACGCCGGAGAAGTCGATCACCGGGACGCCGTCGACCTCGCGGTAGACGCCGAGGTCGTCGTGCAGGATCGCGTGCGCCCGGACCGTCTCGACCCCGATCTCGTCGCGTACCCGGCGCAGCGCGGCGAGCAGCTCACCGCCGATCTCCCGGCCGCCGGAGAGATCGGTGCAGAGCAGCTGGGAGAGCCGCTCGCTACCGATCATCGGCTGCCAGGGCCGGGGCAGCGGAGCGCCGGTCGCGGCTGCGTCCACCGTCAGCTCGACCGTCGGCGTCACGCCGGTGCCGGGCCGGGACGCGCAGGTCACCGGCGTGCCGAGCGGGCCGGTGACGGTGACCTCGGGGACGGCGGCCACCGCGTACGCGTACGGCTGCCCGGGTTCACCGGTGGTGTCGACGTACCAGGTGTCGGGGACCGAGAGAACGTCACCGCCGAGGTGGTCGACCGGGGTCAACTCGGCCGCCGGGGCGCCGTCGCGCAGCGGCGCGCGGTGCACCAGGTAGCCCACCGCACCGGGCACCGGGGACCAGGTGAGGCGCACGTGACCGACCCCGGCGAGCGCGGTCAGTCCGTCGGGCGGCGCGAGGTCGGGAGCGCCGTCCGTCGTGCCCTCCTCGTCGCTGCGCAGCGCGATTCGCGCCTCCCAGTCGGTGCGGGCGTCGGCCGGCTGGTGGTCGCTGGTGCTCGTCACCGGGGGTACCTCCTGGGGTGTCACGGGGTCCGGTCCGAGCACTGTAACCGGTTTCTGTGCCCATCGCGCCCCTGTGAACCGCACATTTTCGGTCGCCCTGATCCGGTTCGGACCACCGGCCCCGCCCACCCGGCGGCCGGCCTCGGCGCCGGTCTGATCGCTTCCGGACGTCCTTTGGAGCGCCCGGTCAGTCCGGCAAGCGGGGCATCTCCGGGCCGGCGTCCCGGCCGAGCAGCACCGCCCGGGTGAGGGCCGCCGTGCCGAACCGGTCCCGGACCGCGTCTACGGCGGCGTCCAGGTCCGCACCGGGGTCGCGGTCGAACGGCAGCGGCGGCTGGACCGGGGCGTCGTCCAGGTTGCCCACCGACACCCCGAGCAGCGTGACGCCCCGCCGCCCGATCTCCGGACCTGCCGTCCGCAGCAGCGCCCGGGCCGCGCCGAGCACCACGCCGGTGTCGTCCGTCGCCTTGTCGAGCGTGTGCGACCGGGTCGCGCGGCTGTAATCGGCGAAGCGCAGCCGCAGCACCACCGTCCGGCCGCTGCGGTCCGCCGCCCGTAGCCGCCGGGTCAACCGGTCCACCAGCCCGGCGAGGATGGCGTCCAGCTCGGCCGGCGCGTGCGGGCCGCGGCCGAGCGCGTGCTGCGCGCCCATCGAGCCACGCCGCCGACCCACCTGCACCGGCCGCGGATCGCGGTTGTGCGCCAGCGCGTGCAGGTGCCGTCCCGCGCCCTTGCCGAGCATCGAGACCAGCGCCGCCTCGCCGAGCCGGGCCACCTCGCCGACGGTGCGGATCCGCCGCTCGCGCAGCTTCGCCGCCGTCACCGGGCCGACCCCCCAGAGCCGCTCCACCGGCAGCGGATGCAGGAAGGCCAGCTCGCCGTCGGGCGGGACGAGCAGCAGACCGTCCGGCTTGGCCACCCCGCTGGCGACCTTGGCCAGGAACTTCGTCCGGGCCACCCCCACCGTGATGGGCAGCCCGACCCGGTCGCGGACCTCGCGGCGCAGCCGGGCGGCGATGTCGGCCGGCGGCCCGACCAGCCGGCGCAGGCCGCCCACGTCGAGGAACGCCTCGTCGACCGAGAGCCCCTCGACCAGCGGGGTGGTCTGCCGGAAGATCTCGAAGACCGCCCGGCTGGCCGCGGTGTAGGCCGACATCCGCGGCGGCACCACGATCGCGTCGGGGCAGAGCCGGCGCGCCTGGTGACCGCCCATCGCGCTGCGTACGCCGCGGGCCTTCGCCTCGTAGCTGGCGGCCAGCACCACTCCGCCGCCGACGATCACCGGGCGGCCACGCAGCCGTGGAAAGTCCCGCTGCTCGACCGAGGCGTAGAACGCGTCCAGGTCGGCGTGCAGGATGGTGGCCCCGGTCGACACGAACATATGTTCGCACGGCCGCGGCGAAGCCGGCACTGACCTGCCGGAACGCACGCACCCGCCGGTCGGTCAGGGCGCCGGCGGCCCGGGCCCGGTGACCCCCGGCGTAGCGCCGGTCAGGCGACCCGGGGTGCGGGCACGATCGGTAGCACGGTGCGGTGCGCGGGCCCGGCGGTCTCACCGGGCCCGTCGGCGGCCCGGGCCGGCGGGATCGCGGCGCGGCGCACCACCGTCACCCGTGGGTCGGTCCGGTCCGGCGGCGTGGCGTCGCGCGCTGCGTCCGCCGCGCGGCCCCCGCTGATCTCGGTGAGCAGCGACAGCAGTCGCGGCAGGTCGCCGGTGGCCATCCGGAACGATCCCCGGCACACCGCGCCGCTCCAGAGCGACAGCACCACGGCATCCCGGTCCGGGTGGTAGCTGACACGCATCGTCCGGTCCTCGCCCCGGCTGTCGGCGAACAGGTCACCGAAGCTGGGCATCGGCAGCACCTCTCCCATGCAACCAGAATGCAACACTCCGGTCACCGGGCGGAAGGTCAGAGGTCGTTGAACGGCGACGCGTACGCGAACTCGCCGCGGATCGTCGGATCCCAGGCGCTGAGCGGGCGGGCCATGAAGTAGCGCGGCCCCCACTGCGGCACGGGCGGGGTGACGCCGTGCTCGACGGCGGGCCGGAACCCGAAGCGCGGGTAGTAGTCGGGGTGCCCGAGCAGCACCACCAGCGGCTCGTCCCGGGCGTCCGCCGCAGCGAGCACGGCGTGCATCAGCGCCGAGCCGACCCCGCGGCGCTGCCACTGCGGCAGCACGCCCAGCGGCCCGAGACCCAGCGCGACCGGCCGTCCGGCCACCAGCGCGCGGGTGCAGACCACGTGCCCGACGACCTGACCGTCGGGGTCGACCGCCACCAGCGACAGCGCCGGCACCCAGCCGGCGTCGGCGCGGAGCGCGTCGACCAGCGGGGCCTCGACGGGGACGGCGTCCGGCGCGTCCGGCTTGGCGAAGGCGGCGGTGTGCACCGCCCGGATGGCGTCGACGTCGGCTGCGGTCTCGCGTCTGATCAGCACCGGCTCACGATAGGGACGCGGCCGCGTCGGCGCCTCCCCATTTTCTGCGGATCGGAAGCGGCTCAGCCGACCGCCGTCGGCGACGGTGGGGCGCTGCCGCCCTGGGGCGCCTCCCCGGCCATCAGTCGGACGATCTCCGCGCGGTCCGCCGGCGAGGGCAGCCCCCACTCGGGGCGGTAGCCGTACATCTCGTGCAGCGGAATCGTGCCGCCGCGACCGTCCAGGATCTCCACCGCGGTCGTGTCGACCAGCCCGGGGTGCTCGACCCCGCACGCCTCGGCGACCCGCATCAGGTCACGGCGCAGGGTCCGGACGTAGTGCGCCGCCCGCACCGACTTCAGCGCCGGGTCCAGGCCCCGGGCCAGCCAGGCGTTCTGGGTGGCGACGCCGGTGGGGCAGGTGTCGGTGTGGCACTTCTGCGCCTGGATACAGCCGATGGAGAGCATCGCCTCCCGGCCCACGTTGACCATGTCGCAACCCAGCGCGAACGCCACCATCGCGTTGTCGGGCAGGCCGAGTTTGCCCGAGCCGACGAAGACCACCTGCTCGTGCAGGCCGTGCTCGGCGAAGACCCGGTAGATCCGGGGGAAGCCCTGCTGGAAGGGGAGCGAGACGGAGTCGGTGAAGATCAGTGGCGCGGCGCCCGTACCGCCTTCCCCGCCGTCGACGGTGACGAAGTCGACGCCGCGGCCGGTGTCCCGCATCAACCCGGCCAGCTCCTGCCAGAAGCCGAGGTCGCCGACCGCCGACTTGATG
Organism: Micromonospora sp. NPDC093243; assembly: GCF_044753725.1. Lineage (NCBI taxonomy): Bacteria > Bacillati > Actinomycetota > Actinomycetes > Micromonosporales > Micromonosporaceae > Micromonospora > Micromonospora sp. NPDC093243. The sequence continues at coordinate 483,110 of NZ_JBIVNT010000006.1, forward strand.
CCGACCGGCAGTCCGGTTTCCGCGGCGAGCAGCTCCGCCCAGTCCAGCAGGCTGTCGCAGTCGGTGAACTCCGCGTGCCGGGACGGGCTGACGCAGTCCCGCCCCGCCGGGATGCCCCGCGTCGCGGCGATCTCGGCGGAGACCTTCGCCGCCGGCAGCAGCCCGCCGAGGCTCGGCTTGGCCCCCTGGCTCAGCTTAATCTCCAACGCCCGCACCGGCGCGCCGGCGACCAGTTCCTTGAGCCGGTTCAGGCTGAAGCGCCCCCGCTCGTCCCGGCAGCCGAAGTAGGCCGTGCCGATCTGGAACACCAGCTCACCGCCGTTGCGGTGGTACGGCGACAGCCCGCCCTCGCCGGTGTTCTGCAGGCAGCCGGCGAGCGCCGCGCCCCGGTTGAGCGCCTCGATGGCGTTGCCCGAGAGGGAGCCGAAGCTCATCCCGGAGATGTTCACCACCGACTGCGGGCGGAAGGCGCGGGCCCGGCCGCGGGCCTCACCGAGCACCTTGGCGCAGGGCAGCCGCACCTCCTGCCCGGCGCCGGGCGCGGACGGCGGTACGGCCCGGCCGAAGGTGCGGTGCTTGATGATCGGATAGCCGGGGGTGTGCTCGATGTCGTTGTCGGTGCCGAAGCCGAAGTAGTTGTTCTGCTGCTTCGCCGAGGCGTACACCCAACGGCGCTGGTCCCGGGTGAACGGCCGCTCCTCGTTGTTGCCGGCCACGATGTACTGCCGCAGCTCCGGCCCGATCGCCTCCAGCAGGTAGCGCGCCCGGCCGAGGACCGGAAAGTTGCGCAGCAGCGCGTGATCGCGCTGCACCAGGTCCCGTGCGGCGAGCGCCGCCACGGCGGCCGCGGCCAGGGGTACCGCTCGACGTGCCCATTTCATCCCCGCACTCTTTCCGCGATCGGCGTGGGGCAAACAGGCGCCGGCCGGCGACCGCGGCGCCGGCGGCGTCCGGGTCGTCGCCGAGGGCGGGGCGTGGGTCAGCCCTGCGGCTGGGAGATGTTGACCATCCACGCGATGCCGAACGGGTCGGTGCACATCCCGAACTCGTCGCCCCACATCTGCTTCTCCAGCGGCATCACCACCGCGCCGCTCTCGCTGAGCTGCGTCCAGTAGCCGCGCAGCTCGTCGGCGTCGTCGCCGCTGAGGCTGATGCTGATGTTGTTGCCCGGGCTGTGCTCCATCCCGGGCGGGAGGTCCGAGGCCATGAGCGTGAAGCCGCGCTCGGTCTCCAGCTGGGCGTGCATGATCTGGTCGGCCAGCGCCGGATCCTGCTCGCCGATCTCACCGAACGTGTTCAGTCGCAGGTCGCCACCGAAGACCCGGTGGTAGAACTCCATCGCCGCGCGGGCCTTGCCGGGGAAGTTGAGATACGGGTTGAGTCGAGAAGCCACAGCACCCTCCTTGGTCGTGACCTGCGTCATCGTCGCAGAGCAGCGGGGGTGGGGCAACGAACCGGGGGCGCGTTTCGGCGGGGGAGACGTCGGGCGTCGGCGCTTCCCCCGCCGGGTACGCCCACGGGTCAGCGGCGCTTGAAGGACTGCCGGACCACACCGCCGACGATCGCGCACCAGGTGCTGGTGGTGACCTTGCCGTTGCGGGGCAGACCGTGCAGGGCCTGCAGGTCCTTGACGGCCTTCATGGTCACGTAGTCGTACTCGCCGGTGACGGTGACCTCGGCGTAGCCCTTGATGTTGAGGATGAACTGCACCGCGCTGACCGGTAGCCCGGTGGCGTCCTTGTCCAGCTCCGGCGCGAGGGTCTCCCAGGTCTGCGGGGTGAGCGTGGCGTCGACGTCCACCGGGATGCCGTTGCGGTACTGCCAGTCCTGCACGGCGGCCACCGTCGCCGCGTCGAAGACGCTGTTGACCGGCACGGTGTAGCCGCGGTGCGCGAGCAGATACTGCACGACCTGTACGGCCGGGGAGCTGACGAAGCGCCACAGGTCCGGCCAGCGCCGGGCCGGCACGTCGGAGAGGTCGGTGTCGAGGGCCTGGAACACCCGGCGGCGCAGGGTCGGGAACTGCCGGTAGAAGGCGGCGCCCGGGCACTGCGTGTTGCGGAAGTCCCAGTGGCCGAAGATGTCGTGCGCGTGCAGACCGTACTGCTGGCAGATCGTGACGCAGAGCTTGACCAGCGAGTCCAGCAGCGCCTGCGGCGGGGTCTCGGTGACGTAGGTGCCCTCGTTCTCGATCCCGATGGCCCGCCCGTTCTCACCGGGGCAGTGCGCCGAAATCATCTGGCGGTCGCCGGCCTGCAGCCGTTCCAGACTGCCTCGCCGGCCCTCCATAACGTAGCCACCACGGCTGACGGTGAAGTGCTGCCCGGTGTCGGACCAGCCGTTGCCGTCCATGTGCAGGTCCTGGCAGTCGCGGGCCAGCTTGATGGCCTGCGCCTCGGAGTAGTCGGTGACGTTCGGGAAGGCCATGTGGTGCACGATGATCTTGTTGGTGGCGATGGCGCTCACCGACAGCGGGTCGGCCGGCGGTCGCGCCCCCCACTCGTCGCAGCTGTAGATCCAGTCCAGGTCCGCGCCTGGGTCCGCCTGGGCGGCGGCCGGGAAGGCGAGTTCGCTCCCGACGACCGCGACCGTCGCGGCGCCGAGGCCGGCCCGCAGCAGGGTACGGCGGTCCAGTTCGGAATGGTCGAGGTGCATGACATCTCCTCTGCGGCCAGGACGGCAGGGTGAAAAGTAGCTCCAGGGGCCGCGCGTGAGATGGAGGATATTGCCAAGACTCGCCGGCGCGCTAGATGCCGGCCGGGTCACTCCTCGATCGCGCCACCAATGCGCCGCAGATGGCGGCGGAAGGTGTACGCCGGATCCGCAACCCGCCGGAGCAGGTAGTCGTCGAAGGCCGTCTGCCGACGCAGCGTCTCGCCGGAGCGGATGCGGTCGGCCTGCTCCCGCTCGACCTGGCGGATGCCGACCGCGACCGCCAGCACGTCCTCGACCCGCCCGCCGGGCACGAAGAGCACCCCGTCGTCGTCGCCGAACACCACGTCGTCGCGGCCGACCAGATGCCCACCCACCCGGGCGGTGGTCAACGCCTCCGCTTCCCGGTCGTCCACCCGCACCGGCCCGAGTGGACACCTGCCGTAGCTGAACACCGGCAGCCCGATCTCGGCCAGCTCCGCGCTGTCCCGGTGCAGCCCCCACACCACCACCCCGGCCACCCCGGCCGCGGCGGCCTCCAGCACCGCCAGGTCGCCCACGCAGGCCTCGTCCGTACGACCGCCGTTGTCGACCACCAGCACGTCGCCCGGCGTGGCGTGGCCGAACGCCTCCAGGAACACGTCCACGCTGCCGTAGTGCCGCGCCGGCAGCACCCGCCCGGCGATCCGCTGACCCGGCACCACCGAGCCCACGCCGGGCGGCGCGACGCGCAACGGCACCCCCAGGCGCACGCAGGCGTCCGCCACCAGCGGTGTGGTCAGATCGGCGAAGCGCTCCAGCATGACGTCCTCCAGACCTCGACGCTCGAACGAGCGGGCCGCCATCGTAGGGACGCCGGGCGTGCGGACGGCCAGATCCAATCGCGCCGACCTGGACTGCCGGCCGGACAACCGGGTATGCCCGGCCCCGGGAATGCGGGGCAGTCGGGGATCGGGGGGTGCCATGGGAGCCGTGGTGATCGGCGTGGTCATCGTGCTCGCCGTCGTGGTGCTCGTGCTGGCGCTCAGCGTCCGGATGGTCCAGCAGTACCAGCGCGGCATCGTCTTCCGGTTCGGCCGGGTGCTTGAGCACGTCCGCCAGCCGGGCCTGCAGCTCATCGTCCCGATCGCCGACCGGCTGGTCCGGGTCAGCATGCAGACCACGGTGATCGGGGTGCCCGCGCAGGGCGCCATCACCCGGGACAACGTGACGCTCACCGTCGACGCCGTCGTCTACTACCGGGTGGTCGACCCGGTCAAGGCGCTGGTCAACGTGCACGACTACCCGTCGGCCGTGCTCCAGGTGGCACAGACCGCGCTGCGTTCGGTGATCGGCAAGGCCGACCTGGACACCCTGCTCGGCGACCGGGACCGGATCAACGCCGAGCTGAAGTCCGTCATCGACGCGCCGACGGAGAAGCCGTGGGGGCTGCTGATCGAGCGGGTCGAGGTCAAGGACGTCTCGCTGCCCGAGGGGATGAAACGGTCCATGTCCCGGCAGGCCGAGGCCGAGCGGGAGCGCCGGGCCCGGGTCATCGCCGCGGACGGTGAGTTCCAGGCGTCGCGCCGGCTCGCCGACGCGTCCCGGGCGATGGCGGCGACCCCCGGGGCGTACCAGCTGCGGCTGCTCCAGACGGTGGTGGACGTGGCGGCCGAGAAGAACAGCACCCTGGTGATGCCGTTCCCGGTGGAGCTGCTGCGCTTCTTCGACCAGTTCGCGCGGCTGCCGGACGGCCGGCCGGCAGCCGCGCCGGGCGAGGGGCCCGGGCCGGACCTCGGGCCGCTCACCGAGGGCGTGGCGCAGGCCGCGGAGAACGACGGGCCGCCCCCGGCCGCGGCGTAGCCGGGGGCGCTCGGGTCGGGGTGCGACGGGCCGGGTCGCGTTTGAGCTCCGGTGCGCCCCGGGTAGGTCGGGACCGAAGATCCCGCTGCCCCGTGTGGAGGACCCCAGATGAGTGACAACGTCAGCGACGCGGTGGGCGACGCCCTCCGCTCGGTGATGCTCTTCCTGCCCAAGGCCGTCGCGTTCGTGGCGATCCTGGTGGTCGGATGGCTGATCGCCAAGGCCGCGCTGAAGCTGGTGGACAAGATCCTGGAGCGGGTGGGCTTCGACCGCGCCGTCGAGCGCGGCGGGATCCGCCGGGCGTTGAGCCGCTCCCGGTACGACGCCAGCGACATCGTCGCCAAACTCGTCTACTACGGGTTGCTGCTGGTGACCCTCCAGCTGGCGTTCGGCATCTGGGGGCCGAACCCGGTCTCGGACCTGATCGCCGGCGTGATCGCCTGGCTGCCCCGCGCCTTCGTCGCGATCGTCATCGTGGTGGTCGCCGCCGCGATCGCCAACGCCGTGCGGGACATCATCGCCGGCGCGCTCGGCGGCCTCTCGTACGGCCGGGTGCTGGCCACCATCGCGTACGTCTTCCTTCTCGGCCTGGGCGTCATCGCCGCGCTCAACCAGATCGGAGTGGCCACCTCGGTGACCACCCCGGTGTTGATCGCCGTGCTGGCCACCGTCGGCGGGATCCTGGTGGTCGGCGTCGGTGGCGGGCTGGTCCGGCCGATGCAGCGCCGGTGGGAGTCCTGGCTGACCCGGGCCGAGCAGGAGTCGCAGCTGATCGCGACGCACGCCCGCGCCTACCAGGCCAGCCGCCGCGACCGGGAGACCCCGCCCGCCCAGCCGGCCGCCGCGGACCCGGACGTCACCCAGGTGGTCGCCCAGGGCTCCGACCCGGAGAGCACCCAGGTGGTCACCCGGCCCGCCGAGGCGGACACCACGCAGGTGGTCACCCGGCCCGCCGACGCGGACGCCACCCAGGTGGTCCCTCGACCCGCCGACGCGGACGCCACCCAGGTGGTCACCCGGCCCGGCGAGCCGGAGGGCTCGCAGGTGAGCACGTCGGGCCTGCCCACCCAGCGCAGCGCCGAGGACAGCGAGGCCACGATGGTCATCCCGCCCGTCGAGCCGGGGCCGGAGCGCCGCTGACACCCTCTGCCGCAGCACCGCCGCGACGGGGTGGGACCACCGGTCCCACCCCGTCGCGCGTCTGTCCGACGCGGGCCGCGACAATCCCTGGCCCACCTGGGTCGTCGGCGACTAGCATCGCCGGCATGACCTGGCGATGTTGATGCACCACTAGAGGCCGCCCCCGTGGGCCGCCGCGGACGCCGTACGTCCGGCGTCCGATTCGCTTCCACGGGAAGGCCTCATGACTCTCACCCGCACCCGCGCGCCAGAGCGCGACGTCCGCCGCCTGGCGGCGACCCTCTACGGCTACTCGTTCCTCAGCGACCTCGTCCTGCTCTATCCGGTGTACGCGCTGCTCTTCGCCGACACCGGCCTGTCGGTCTGGCAGATCTCGTCGCTCTTCGTGATCTGGTCGGCCAGCTCGATCCTGCTGGAGGTGCCCTCCGGCGCCTGGGCGGACGCGGTCTCCCGGCGGCTGCTGCTCTGCCTCGCCCCGCTGGTCACCGCCGTCGGCTACGCCATCTGGGTGCTGCTGCCGTCCTATCCGGCGTTCGCCGTCGGCTTCCTGCTCTGGGGCGCCGGCGGGGCGCTCGGCTCCGGCGCGCTGGAGGCGTTGGTCTTCACCGAACTCGACCGCCGGGGCGCGGCCGGTCGGTACGCCCGGGTCCTGGGCCGGGCGAACACCGCCGGCGTGCTCGGTGCGCTCGCCTCGATCGTGCTGGCCGGCCCGGTGCTCGCGGCCGGCGGCTATCCGGCGGTCGGCGCGGCCAGCGTGCTCGCCTGCCTGCTCGCCGCCGCCGTCGCGACCCGTTTCCCGGAACACCGGACGCCAGGGCGATCCGACGGCGACAACCACGACGGCGACACCCAGGACGACGACCTCGGCTGGTGGGCGAGCCTGCGCGCCGGGGTGGCCGAGGCCCGCGCCGTTCCCCGGGTACGCGCGGCCGTGCTGCTGGTCGCGGCGGTGACCGCGGTCTGGGGCGCTCTCGACGAGTACGCCCCGCTGCTGGCCCGGGACACCGGCGTCGCCGCGCGGACGGTGCCGCTGCTGCTCCTGGTGGTCTGGGCCGGAGTGATCGTCGGCGGGCTGCTCGCCCCGCTGGGCGAGCGGCTCACCAACCGTGGGTACGCGGCCCTGCTCGGCCTCGCCGCGGTGACCCTGGCCGGCGGGGCGCTCGCCGACCACCCGGCCGGGTTCGCGCTGATCGGCGTGGCGTTCTGCGCCTTTCAGCTCGCCACCGTGCTCGCCGACGCCCGCTTGCAGGTCCGGATCGTCGGACCGAGCCGGGCCACCGTGACGTCGCTGGCGGGGATGGCCACCGACGTCACCCTCATCGCCGTGTACGCCGGCTACGCCATCGTCGCGACGGCCGCCGGCAACGCGGTGGCCTTCGCGGTGGCCGCGGTGCCGTACCTGCTGGTGGCCCTGGGGCTGGTGGCCGTCCGCGCTCGGCGCGCCGGTGATGTCGGGGCAACTGGCTAGGGTGGCCGGATGACCGGGATGACCTTCGCCCAGTGGTGCGACGAGATCGCCACCCAGGCCGAGCTGATGGCCGCGCACCTCGCCGGGGCCGATCTGCGCGCGCCGGTGCCGTCCTGCCCCGACTGGACTGTTGGCCAGTTGGTGCGACACGTCGGCGCCGGGCACCGCTGGGCCGAGGAGACGGTCCGCACCCGGGCGAGCGCCCCGCTGCTCGACACCGCGCTCCGCGATCTCAGCGGGCAGGAGGATGGGGATCCGGCGGTGCTCGGGCCGTGGCTCGCCGAGGGCGGCGTGCGGCTGGCCGACACGCTGCGCGCGGCCGGGCCGCAGGCCGAGGTCTGGACGCCGCTCCCGGGCCAGGCCGACGCGGCCTTCTACGCCCGCCGCTTTACCCACGAGACGCTGGTGCACCGGGCCGACGCGGCTCTGGCGCTGGGGGTGCCGTTCACCGCTGGGGAGACGGTGGCGGTCGACGCGCTCGACGAGTGGATGGAACTCGACAGCCTGCCCGTCATGCTCGATCTGAAGCCGGAGCGGCGGGCCCTGTTCGGGCCCGGGCGCACGGTGCACCTGCACGCCACCGACGTCGCGCCCGAGGTCGACGCCGAGTGGTTGGTCGACCTCACCGGTGAGGTCGGCGTCTGGCGACGCGCGCACGCGAAGGCCGCGGTCGCCGTACGCGGCCCGCTCACCGAGCTGCTGCTCACCGTCTACGGCCGCCGCAGCCCGCAGGACGGCACGGTGCAGGTGTTCGGCGACGGTGAGCTGCTCGACTTCTGGCTGGCGCGGGTCAGCTTCGGCTGACCCGCGCCGCACCGTCAACCGGCCAGGTGCAGGAACGACCACTGGTGGCCGTCGAGGTCGCGGAAGCCGCGCATGTAGAGCTGGCCGGTGTCCTGCCCCGGGCCGAGCGCCGTGCCGCCGGCCGCGGCGGCCCGGTCGACCAGCTCGTCGACCTGCTCCCGGCTCTCGGCGGCGAGGCCGACGATCACCTCGCGGCTCGTCGAGGTGTCGGTGACCGCGACCCCGGTGTAGCCGGCGAAGGACGAGGCGATGTGCAGCATCAGCTGGGTCGTCTCGTTCAGGTTCAGCATCATGCTGCTGCCGTCCGGCGCCGGCTGCTCACCGGTGAATCCGATGGACCGGAAGAACTCGGCCGCCGTGCTGAGGTCGCGTACCGGCAGGTTGATGAAGGTCGTGATGCTCATCGCGGGTCTCCGTCCGCCTCGAGAAGCTGCTTCAGCGTGGCGAGCCGGTCCCGCCAGTACGCCTTCAACTCCGCCGCCTGCTCCGCTCCGGTCAGCTTCTCGTGTTGCACGGCCACCTTGCTCCTGGTTTCGCCGACGGCGGTGAAACCGACCACGATCCGGGTCGGCCCGCCGTCCCAGTCCGCCCTGAACGTCTTCGGTGCGGTCGCCGTCCGCACCCGTACCTCGACGTCGGGCAGCCAGCGGACGCGCAACGCGCCGTCGGCGAACGCCGCGAAGAGCCGGTCGACCGGTACCGCGACGGTGCGGCTGCCGCCGGCCGTGAACCCGCCGCCGCGACGTTGCCCGGGTGCCCGCAGCCCCCGGCTCTGCTCGTAGCCGACCGTGACGGTCTGCGCCCACCAACCCGGCATCTCGTGCTCGGTGACCAGCCACCGGGCGATCTCGGTGTGCGTACGGTCGGTGCCGTGCCACGCGTCGAGCAGGGCGAACCACTCGTCCCAGCCGCGGCCGGTGCGCTCGCGCAGCAGGGCGTCGGCGATCCGATCGGTCTGCACCGCTGCCGCCGCGGGCGGCGGGGACTGCACGGTCGCGGGCGCCGAGGCGGCGGCGGGCACCCCGGCGGTGTCCTCGGGGGTGGTGGCCCGGGTGCGGGCGAGTAGTTGCCGACGGGCGGTGGTGTAGCTTTCGCCGGTCTTCTCCATCCGGGCACGTACCCGGGTCTTGAGTGACTTCTGGCTGGTCATCACATGCTCCCTGTCAACGGCACGGTCGCAGGGACTCACGCTCCCGTCGACCCCGCCGGAGTGGGGCATGTGGCACCGCATCCCGAGGGCTCGAAGCCCCCTTTGCCTCCGCGAGGCCGGCGGCGTGAGCACCGGGAGGGAGGTGAGGCGCAGGACCACGCCGCCGTCAGCATAGCGTCCGGCCGGGCCGTGCGCAGGCCGGACGCGCGGTCAGCCCTGCTCCGCGTCCAGGTAGACCCAGCGGCCGTCGGCCCGGACGAACCGGCTCCGCTCGGTCTGGGTGCCGGGCCGCCCGCCGTCCCGGTAGTGGGCGCGGAACTCGACCGTGCCGGTGCCGTCGAAGAGGCCCCCGCGCGCGGTGTCGATGATCTCCAGGCGGGTCCACCGTCGGGCGACGTCGAGGTCGAGCCGCGCCGGGCGGGTGCTCTCGTGCCAGCTGCGGAGCAGGTATCCGGCGTCGCCGACGGCGAAGGCGCTGAATCGGGAGCGCATCAGCGCCTCGGCGGTCGGTGCGTCGGCCTCGCCCCGGTGCAGCGGGCCGCAGCACTCGCCGTAGGGCCGGCCGGTACCGCACGGGCAGGCCCGCTCCGCTCCGCCGGCCGCGCCTCGGCGGCCTCCACGCTTCGCCACCCGTCCATCCTGCCGTACCGCCCGTCGGCCGCGACCCGGCACCGGCCCGCGCCGCCCGGGCGCCCGCGTGTTGGGTCGGCCCGGATCAGAGCCGGTCGGACCCGGGCTGGCTCACGCGACTCGGCAGGGCGCCTCGGCGGCGGACCGGCCGCAGGTGGCCAGGCTGCACCAGCGGCGCATGCCGGTCTCGTCGAGGAAGAGCCAGCCGCACCTGGAGTCCGGGCAGGCCCGGATGGTGACGCGGCGCGGGTCGGCCAGCAGTTCGGCGGCGCTCCAGGCGGCGGCGTGCACCGGTAGCCGGAGGCCGGCCGCCAGGTCCGGCCACCACCGCCCGCGGCCGTCCGCGTCACGACGGAACACCAGCGTCTTCGCGGCGGCCTCCGCGTACCGGGCCACCGCGTCGAACGCTCGCCGGTCATCCGCGCCGGTCAGGCAGGCGTAGAGCTGAGCGCGCACGTCACGGGCCGCGTCGAGCTGCGTGGCGGCCTCGTCGGGAGCCCGCCGGGCCAGTTCGATCAGCCGACTGACCGCGGCGTCGTCGACCAGCCCCACATGGCCCGTCCACACCACCAGCGTGCGGTACGCGCGCAGCCACTCGGAGCCGGGCAGCGGCGGTTCGTGCCCCCAGCCGGCGAAAGTGTTGCAGAACTCCAGCGCCGGATGCCCGCCGACGGTCCACGGCAGGCTCTCCTCGTGCACCCGCACCTCGTACACCGGCAGGCCGGGCCGGTCGAGGCGGTGGTCGTCGCGGAGGATCCGGCGGTGCACCTCGCGCAGGCGCATCCCGGGCTCCACGCCGAGCCCCTCGACCAGCTCCTGCCGGGTCGTCCGGTAGAGCGCCAGCGCGTCGGCCTGCCGCCCGCCCCGGTACAGCGCGGTCATCAGCGTGCCGACCAACTGTTCGCGGGTGGGGTGTTCAGCGACCAGCGGGGTCAGCTCGTTGATCACCTGGCTGTGCCGGCCGAGCGCCAGCTGCGCCTCGGCCCGCAGTTCGAGGCTGGCCAGCCGCAGCTCCTCGATCGGGCCGTCGAGCCGTTCCCGCAGCTCCCCGTCGGCGGCGTCGGCGAGCAACGGGCCCCGCCAGAGGGCCAGCGCCCGGTCGAGCAGGCGCACCCGCTCCGCCGGGTCGAGGGTGCCGCTCGCCTGGTTCGCGAGCCGGCTGAACTCGTCGACGTCGACGTGGTGCTCGCCCCGCTCCACCAGGTAGCCGTCGCCGCTGGTGCGGATCCGCGCCCCGTACGGCGCGAGCGAGGCGCGGAGCCGGCCGATGTAGGTGTGCACCGCGCCGCGCGCCGAGGCGGGCGGGTGGCCGTTCCAGAGCAGGTCGATGAGGCGATCGGTGCTGACCAGGTGACCCATGTCGAGCAGCAGGACGGCGAGGACGCTGCGCTCCTGCCGCCGGCTGCCCAACTGGACCCGGTGGCCGTCCTGGCACGCCTCGAACGGGCCGAGTAGTCGGAACTCCATGTCAGCTCTGACCGTCCGGCATCCGCCGAAGGTTGTCAAACCGTCCCGGATGGTCGGTGCGCGCGTCGGACCCGGTCAGCCGGTGGTGAGACCGACACCGTGGACGCCCTGGTGCCCCGGCGATCGACCGCTCGGACCGCCGTCGCGTGGTGAGGCCGTGGTGAGTGGGGGTGGTGATCCTGGTGCTTCCGATCATCGGAGACAGATGGAGAGACCATGCGTTGGAGAAGGATTGTCGGAACGGCTCTGGCAACGGCCCTGCTCACGGTGGCCGTGCCCACCACCGCGTCCGCCACGACGGGCGACCGGGGAGACGGGCCCGGTGCCTGGGAGCCCGCCCCGCAGGAGCCCTTCGAGCAGCCCGCCGGGGCGCGGTGCGACTTCGCGGTCCGCGTCCAGCCGGTGGTGGACGAGGTTCGCAAGCTGGTGATCTCGGAGTACCCGGACGGCTCCCCGCGTCGGGAGCTCTATACGGGTGCGCTGATCAACGACGTGACCAACCTGGAGACCGGGGCGACCACCAAGGTGGACGCCAGCGGCACCTCGCTCATCGAGTACGGCACAGACGGCTCGATGACCTGGTACGTCACCGGGCCGGTGCTGTTCGGCTTCCGGGAGAACGGCGGCACGCTGCCGCGCGGGATCTGGGTCATCGACGGGGTGTACGTGGTCGAGTTCTCCCCGACCCTGGAGAAGACGGTCACCATGGTGTACGGCACGACGCACGACGTCTGCACCGACCTGGACTGAGCCGGACAGCCGTTGCCGGTCGGCCTGCTAGCCCAGGTCGACCGGCAGCGGCACGGGGCGCTTCGCCACCCGGTCGTCGCCGGACGAGTGGCCGTTCAGGTGCCGGGCCAGCCAGGGGAGCAGGTGCCGGCGGGTCCACGCCAGCTCGGCGCGGATCGCCTCCGGCCGGCGGCGGCGCGGCGCGGCGGCCAGCGGGCGGGACCAGGAGTCGTCCGTGCCGGGCAGCCCCGCGGTGTACGCCAGCGCCGCGGCGATCCGCTCGTGCCCGGCGGTGTTGGCGTGCAGCCGGTCATCGCTCCACAGCCGGGGGTCGGAGGCGACCGGGTGGGCGCCGAGGTCCAGCAGGGTGGCCCCGGTCCGGGCGGTGACCGCACGCAGCGCGGCGTTCAGCGCGAGCATCCGGCCGCGCAGCGGGCGGGCGATCGGCATCACGGGCACCGGGTCGGGCAGGGTGAAGGTGAGCACCGTCGCGCCCTGGTCGACCAGCGCCTGCTGCATCGCGCCGACGTCCGCGGCGACCCGCTCGACGTCGAACGACGGACGGAGCACGTCGTTCATTCCGGCCACCACGGTCGCCAGGTCCGGGGCGAGGTCGAGCGCGGTCGGCAACTGCTCGGCCCGGATCCGGGCCGTGGTCCGCCCCCGGATCGCCAGGTTGGCGTACTCCAACCCGCCCTGCGCCCGGGCCACGGCGAGGGCGAACCGGTCGGCCCAGCCCCGGTAGCCGCCGGCGCCGTCCGGGTCGTCCAGCCCCTCGGTGGTGCTGTCGCCGATCGCCACATACCGCTGCCACATCACGACGGCGAGGGTAGCGGCGGGCGGCCCGGCAGCTCACACGGCCCGGCCTCGAAGCGATCGTTGACGATGACTCCTAGGCTCGAGGTCATGTCGCGATCACCCGCCGTCGCGCTCGCCCCGGGCGTCTGGCGCATCCCCACCGCCGGCCGCGCGCTGGTCAACTCGTACGCCCTGGTCGACGACGACGGCAGTGTCACGCTGGTCGACTGCGGCCTGAAGCGCGCGCCGGCCCGGATCGTGCGCGGGCTCGCCGCGATCGGCAAGACCCCGGCCGACGTCATCCGGATCGTGCTCACCCACGCCCACCCGGACCACGCCGGTGGCGCAGCCGAGCTGGCCCGCCGCACCGGGGCGCCGGTCGTCGCGCACTCCGCCGACACCGAGTACGCGCGGGCGGGCCAGGCGCCGCCGCGGGATCCCACGGTCAGTGGGGCGCGGCTCTTCGCCCGGCTCGACGGCGGCCGGTTCCCGGCCGTCGACGTGGCGCAACCCCTCTCCGACGGCGACGTGCTGCCGGTCGCCGGCGGCCTGCGGGTGGTGCACACTCCCGGGCACTCCCCGGGCCACGTCTCGCTGCTGCACGAGCCGACCCGGCTGCTGATCACGGGGGACGCGCTGTTCAACGTGGCCGGCATCCGCTGGTCGGTGAAGCTGCTCTGCACCGATTTCCGGATGACCCAGCGGACCGCGCACGTCCTCGGCGAGCTGGATTACGACATCGCCGCCTTCACTCACGGCCCCGAGCTCACCGAGAACGCCCGCGAGCAGGTGCGCGGCTTTCTGCGGCGGCAGCGCTGACCGCACCGGGCCGATCAGAGCCAGCCGGAGCGGCGGAAGAGCCGGTGCAGGGTGAACGCCACGAGAGCCATCAGGCCGAGCGCGAGCCAGTAGCCGTAGCGCCAGCCCAGCCCGGGCAGGTTCGGGAAGTTCATGCCGTAGATGCCGGCGATGACGGTCTGGGTGGCCGCGATGGCGGCCCACGCGGCGATCTTGCGCAGGTCGTTGTTCTGCTCGACGGCGAGCTGGGCCAGCCGGGACTGCACGATCGAGGTCAGCAGGTCGTCGTACGCGGCGACCCGGTCCACCGCCCGGGCCAGCCGCGCGTCCACGTCGACGAACCAGCGGTGCAGGCCGCGGGGCGGGTTGGCCGGGTGCTGCTCCAGCAGCGTGCGCAGCGGGGCCTGCAGCGGCAGCACCGCCCGCTTGAACTCCACCACCTCCCGCTTGAGCTGGTAGAGGTGCTGGATGTCCGCGGCGCGCTCCCGCGCGAAGACGCTCTCCTCGACCCGCTCCAGGTCGCGCTCGACGTGCCCGGCGACCTCCAGGTACAGGTCCACCATCCGTTCGCAGACCGCGTATCCCACCGCCCACGGGCCTTCGGCCAGCAGCCTGGGGCGGCGCTCGATCTCGGCGCGTACCGTGCTCAGCGCCCCGGCCGCGCCGTGCCGGACGGTGAGCACGAACCGGTCGCCGAGGAACACCATCACGTCGCCGGTGTCGATCACCTCGGAGCTGTCGGTGAGTTCGACGTGCTCGACGTAGCCGGCGGTGCGCAGCACCAGCAGGGTCACCTCGCCGTGCCGCTGCACGGTCGGCCGGTGCCCGTCGGCGAGCGCCTGCTCGACGACGAGTTCGTCGAGCCCGAAGACCCGGCCGACCGCGGCCATCACCGCCGGGCCCGGCTCGTGCAGACCGAGCCACACGAAGGAGTTGCGGCCGCGCCGGCTGCGGGCGTACGCGTCGGCGTAGTGCGGGCGACCGGGCTCGCGCCGGCCGTTGACGTAGAGCGCGCAGTCGACCACGGCGTCCGGATTGGACTGTTGCCGGTCGGTGCCGGATTCGGCGCCCCGCCGACCGAGCAGCCGGGTGACGAGGTCGGGCAGCCGCAGGGCCGAACCTGCCCGCACCAGTCGCTGATCCACCGCTCATACCTCCGCGTCGCCGGGACTGCCGGCATACCGTACGTGGAGTCGGCGGGCGGACGTGATCGCGGCGTCGGTCGGGTTGCGCTCAGCCGGTCCGGGTGGCGAAGACGACGACGTTGTCGACGTAGTTGCCGGTGCGTTCGTCGAACCGGCCGCCGCAGGTGATCAGGCGCAGCGCGGATCCGGTCGCCGGGCCGTAGACCAGGCCGGTGGGGAAGTGGTCCTTCGGGTACGAGCCGACACCGTCCACCGTGAACGTCGCCACGCTCGCGTCGAGGCGGGTGACCCGGACGATGTGACCGGGGCGCAGCCGGCCGAGGTCGAAGAAGACGGCGGGACCGGCCGGTGAGTCGACGTGCCCGACCAGGACGGCGTTGCCGCTCTCGCCCGGGGTGACCCCGTGGCGGTACCAGCCGGCGAGGCCGGGGCGGTCCAGGGACGGCACCTCCAGCACCCCCGCGGCGTCCGCGCCGACCGGCACGACCTCGGCCCGGACGTCGATGGCGGGGATCTGCACCAGCGTGGGTACGGCGTGGGGCAGGGGCGGTAGGTCTGGTGCGGGACGGCTGGCGGGGGGCGCGGCCGTGCTGGGCTGTGGGGGGCGGGGCGGGTCGGTGGTCAGCCCGACGGTGACCAGCCCGAGGCCGGTGACCCCGAGCAGCGCGACGGCCGCGACGGCGGGCGCCGCCCGGCGTCCGTTCCCGCGACGCCACCACATCCGCCCACCTCCGTACGCCGATCGTGGGGGTGCCCGCCCCGGTGTGTCGCCGGTGCGGGCACCCGTCCCAGGGATGGTGCGAGCCGCTGGTCAGGCGACGGTGGACGCGGGGCGCCGGCGGCGCAGCAGCAGGACGGTGCCGGCCGCGGCCGCGCCGAGCAGGGTGCCGCCTGCAGCGAGCGCCCCGGTGCCGTCGGCGTGGCTGCCGGCGCCGGCCGGGGCGCCGCCGATCGGGGTGACGGTGAACGTCGCGCTGCCGGCGGCGCTGCCGTCGCCACAGGTCGCGGTGACCGTGTAGGTGCCCAGGGTGAACCCGGCGGTGAAGAGTTCGGCGCTCAACCCGCCGCCGGCCGCGGCGGTGGTCGAGCGGACGTTCTGGTCCCGGTTCGGACCGGTGACGCGGAAGATCGCGTCACCCGACTTCGGGTTGCAGGTCGTGGCGGTGAGCACGACCGTGCCGCCGACCGGTGTGCTGGCCGGCGACACGATGGTCTCGGCCAGTGCGGCGCCCGGCAGCAGGAGCGTGCCGAGGCCCACGCCGACTGCCGCCGACACGAGCATTGTCTTCGCCTTCATACGCGTCTTCCCTCACTTTTCGTCCGCTGACAACGTGGGACGTCGTTCGGGTGGCCAACTCCGCGACTAGCACCGGTGTGCCCAACACTAGGGCGGTTGGGACCTCGATCCGGTGAAAATGAGAAATCCTCGTTGCCGTCACGTGTCACCCGACAGGCGAAGGGAGCTGCGAATATGCCCGGCGGGCCCGGCCGGCACCGGTGCTCCGGTCGATGTCGGGTGCGGCCGGGACAGTCGCGCCTGGGCCGATGGCGAGGTATCGCCGGCACCGACGGGTATGCCGGGGCGGAGCGCTCAGCCCGCCTGCCCGGCGGGGGTCGGCTCGGGCAGCGGTTCGCCGGTCTCCAGCAGCGTCTTCAGGCTGGCCAGCAACTCGGGCCAGCCGCCGCTGCCGTCGAGTTGACCGCTGATCGCGCGGTACATCTCGCTGCCGAGGGAGAAGTCGGCGTGGATCACGGTCAACCGGACGGCGTCGCCGTACGGGGCGATCTCGAAGGTCACCGTGGACCGGCGTTCGCCGAGCCGGGCGGCCAGCTCCTCGTCGGACCAGCCGAAGTGCGCGGCGTGCTCCGGCTGGAAGCCGTGCCAGCTGTAACTGAGCCGCCGGTACGGCTCGGCGACGAGCACCCGCTGGCCGAGGTCCCGGAACTCCGCGCCCGGCGCGTCCTGCCAGAGCACCGTTGAGCCGACCTGCCAGTCGGACTCCAGGGCGACGCCGCCCCAGTAGCGGCGGGTGAAGGCGGGCTCGGTCAGCGCCGCCCAGAGCCGCTGCGGGGTGGTGTCGATGTAGGTGGTGTAGACGAAAGTCGGATTCTCCACGGGCTCGCCCTCCAGTGCTGCGCGCAGGTCGGCGAGCGCCTCGGCCCGCTGACGGTCGTACCGGCTGATCCATCGGTCGGCGATGGCGGTGACCGGCGCGGCGTTGAGGAAGTGCAGCTTCTCCCGGCCGCGCCGCACGGTGGTGACCAGGTCGGCCGCCTCGAGCACCGCCAGGTGCTTGCTGACCGACTGTCGGGTCATGTCGAGCCCCGCGCAGAGGTCGCGCAGGCTCTGCCCGTTGCGGGCGTTGAGGCTGTCGAGCAACCGGCGTCGGCTGGCGTCGGCCAGCGCCCGGAAGACCTCGTCCACCCGCACCCCCTCATGCAACCGCCCGGCTGCCTGTGACAATAGGCAACCGAACGGCTGCGTGTCAACTGGCCCGGAAACACCTGTGGTCCGGCCGGTGCGAGCCGGCCGGACCACACCTGATCAGGGGATCAGGGTCAGCGCACCCCGAAGGCGCGGATCACGGTCTGGCTGACCGCGTTGCCCGCGCCGTCGGTGGCGCTGGCCCGCAACGACACGTACGCCGCGCCCTTCGGCGCCCGCAGCGTCGCCGTCCAGGAGCCGTCCTTCGCGCGCTCCGACGACTGCCGCTGCCAGTGCGCGCCGTCGTCGTACGAGATCTCCAGCCGGACCGGCCCGATGCTGCCGCAGCCGGTCACTCCGGGCAGGTGCGCGGCCGCGACGGTCAGGTCGGTCCGGCCCGCCGCGGTGCCGGCGGCGTCGGTGTCGACCGCGTAGTCGAGCTGGAGCAGCGGCAGCACGCTCGACTCCACGCCGGCGGCCGGCGCCTTCGACCGGAACGTCCACTCCGTGGAGGTGCTGGTCGAGTACGGGCCGGCGGTCGGGTCCTGGCTGGTCCGCACCAGCAGCCGGTACGGCAGGTCACCCGCGCCCGGCGCGGTGCCGCTGATCCAGGTGCTGCTGCTCTGGCCGAGCAGCGTGTCGCCCTGGAACAGCTGGTTGGCCTGGGTGGCCGCGTTCATCGCCATGCCGACGTGGTCGTCGCCGCCCCAGCCGGGCACGTCCAGGTTGAGGGCGTCACCGGAGCGGGTGGGCAGCTTGAAGTTGTTGTTCAGGTGCGGCCGCTCGATCGGCTGGAAGAACTGCTCCTCACCCCGGCTACCGGCCCGGTAGCTCGTCCGGGTGTCGATCTGGTACGTGTCGGAGTCGATGTACGCCTCCTGGCCCCACCCGTATAGCTTGCCGGTGGAGACCCAGTCGGCGCGGACCGGCGCGAGCGGCCGGTTGCTGCTCTGCCCGATGCCCCAGTCCGAGTACGTCGGCCAGTCGAACCGGAACTCGCCGCCCCGGGTCTGCGGAGTCGGGAAGGTGAAGCCCACGTCGATGCGGGCGAGCGTCTTCGGAGTCTCGGTCCGGGTCAGCGTGCGGGGGATCTCGTTGTGGTAGGCCTGCATCAGGTCGTAGACGTAGTCGGCGACCGGCTGCGAAGCCACCTCGACCTTCGTCGCACCACGCTGGATCTGCTGGATCAGCGCCTCGCCCTCGTCCATGCTGAGCAGGGCCACCTCGATCGGGGTGGGGGTGGACCAGTCGACCGAGTAGTCCCGCACCTCGCGCCAGGGGTGGTCGTTCACCACCAGCAGCAGCTTCGCCCCGGCCGCGGTCGCCGCGGCGGCCTGCTCGGAGTCGCTGACCTCCCAGTTGTGCCGGACCACGACCGCCCTGCCCCGGGCGTCCAGGCCGGCGTAGTCGCTCGCCGCGCCGTTGCCGGCGTGGACGGCGGGCAGCGTCCACCGGCCCTTCGGCAGCTGGGTCGTGCCCTGCTGGCGGACCACGTCGTCGAAGTCGACCTTCGCGGTGCCGACGGTGAGCACCGGCTGCTCCTTACGCCAGCGGGCGTTGAGGTAGAAGTCACCGTGCTCGACGTCGTGGCTGGTCGGCTGGGCCCAGAAGCTGTCGTAGAAGACGCCACCCTCGATGAAGGAGCGCCACCGGCCCTCGCCCTGCGACCGGTAGTAGTCCAGCCGGGAGTACGTGTCGGCGGTCCGCTGCGGCGCCAGCGACTGGACCCGGCGCGCCGCCGCGCCGTCCAACCGGACCGTGGTGTCCGCGCGCAGGTCGATGTCCGGGTCGCCGAGCAACGCCAGGCCGTTCGAGTTCGGCCCGTGGCTGCCGGCGACGTTGAGGAAGCTCATCGCCGAGTAGACGCCCTCGGGCAGGTACACCTGCGCCAGGCCGTCCGGGTCGGTCTCGACGAAGTCCGGCCCGTAACTGCCCGGCCGACCCAGCTCGATCATGCCGGCTGCCGGCCTGCCGGCCCGGTCGGTCATCTTCAGCGTGAGCCGGTGGTACGGGGTGAAGGTGCCGATGCCGATCGCGGTGCGGGTCAGCACGGCCTGGTCCGCACCGGTGGCGACGACCTGCCCGGTGTACCGGCTGCCGACGGTGGCCCGTGCGGCGTCCGTGGTCAGGGTGACCGTGGCGGTGCCGTGCGCGGGCACGGTCACCCGCTTCGCGGACAGGGTGAACAGGCCGGCCGGGGCGGTCGTGGCGTCCACCGCCAGGTCCAGCGTGATCGGCTGGCCAGTGGTGTTGGTGTACGTCAGCGGCTTGCCGCCGGGCGTAGCCGCGGTCTCGCGGCGCACGCTGGTGTAGACGGTGCCGGTCGCCACGATCGGGGCCCGTACCGCCGCGGCGGCGTCGACCCGGCCGGTGCCGGCCTGGTACGCGTCGTACTGCGGGGTGGCCTTGACCGTGCTGACCAGGGCGTCCTTGAGTTGCTGGCCGGTCCAGTCCGGGTGCTTCACCGCGAGCAGGGCAGCGGCGCCGGCCACATGCGGCGCGGCCATCGAGGTGCCGTCCATGCTCTGGTAGGCGCCTTCGCCGGGCGCGTACTGCGACCGGGCCGCGAGCACGCCCACGCCGGGCGCGGTCAGCTCCGGCTTGATGGCCTCGTCGCTGATCCGTGGCCCCTGGCTGGAGAAGGAGGCGAGCTGGTCGTCACCGTCGACCGCGCCGACGGTCAACGCCGCGTCCGCCGCCCCCGGGGCGGCGACGGTGCCCGGGGCGCCGGCGTTGCCGGCGGAGACGACGAACAGCGCACCGGTCTCGGCACTGAGCGAGTTGACCGACTGGCTGATCGGGTCGGTCCCGTCGCTCGGCTGGTTCGAGCCCAGGCTCATGTTGATGACCGTGGCGTCGGCCTCCCGGGCCGCCCACTCCATGCCGGCGAGGATCCAGGAGTCCATCCCGGAACCCTGGTCGCTGAGCACCTTGCCGATGGCGAGTTGGGCGTCCGGTGCGACGCCCCGCTCGCGTCCGCCCGAGGCGGCGCCGGTGCCGGCGATGGTGGAGGCGACGTGGGTGCCGTGCCCGACCCGGTCGGTGATCTCCTCGCCGGGCACGAAGACGGCCGACTCGGCGATCCGGTCGGCCAGGTCCGGGTGGGCGGCGTCGATGCCGGTGTCCAGCACGGCCACCCGTACGCCCGCGCCGGTGTCGCCACCGGCCCACACCTCCGGGGCCCCGATCTGCGCGGTGGTGTCGGCGAGGTCGGCCCGGACCCGCCCGTCCAACCAGATCTTGGCGATCCCGCCGCCGAAGCGTCCCGCCGCGTCGGCGCTCGTGGCGCCGGCGGCTGACTTCGCGGCGGGCGGCGCGGCGGTGATCGCCGCCCAGAAGTCGGCGGCCCGGTCGCGGTCCTCGGTCAGCGCCGCGCCGTTGATGCTGCTCAGGGTGCGGGTGCGGGTCGCACCGGCGGGCGCGGTCCTGGCGCGCAGGCCGGCCGCCGCGTCGGTGTACGACACGATCAGCGGCAGGTGGTCCACCGACGCGTCGTCGTATCCGTCGGCGATCAGGCGGGTGACGTTGAACAGCCGCTTGTCCACCGTGTCGGCGGCCAGGTAGGGCAGCACGGACAGCGGGTAGACGTACAGCTCGGTGCCGGACTCCACCACCCGCACCTGCGCCGGGGCGCCGCCTGAGCGTCGTACCTCGACGGTGCCGCCGTTCGCGGTCTGGCGGGTGGTGACCACGTCGCCGGTGATCAGAGTGACCGAGTGGGTACCGGGCGGGGTGGGCAGGCCGGTCGGTGTCCCGGTGGTCGAGCCCGGGGTGGTGGTCGGCCCAGGCTCGGCGGCCACGGCTGGTGAGCCGCCGACCGCCGCCAGGACCGCGGAGACCGTGGCGGCTAGCCACGCTCCACGGGTACGCGAGAGGTTCAAGTGATGCCGTCCCTTGTCTCGTCTGCTCGCCAGCCGCCGGCGACGGGTGCCGGCAGCGTCCTCGGACGCCGGCCCGGAAGGTGGGACCGTGGATCAACGCGTGTCTGTCGGAGGACCAGACGAGACGCTACGCCTGGAAGATCATTCCGAATAGGAGAACCTTTCGTGGCGCTGGTACTGCGTTGGTGGCGCCGCGAGCCGCGCCCTGTGCGGCGCCCCCGCGAGATGTCGGACCGGCTGGCTATGGACCCGCCATGGGCATGTACGGGAGCTGGTTGCGAGTCACCGCGGCGGAGTTGGCACAGGCCAAAAACGATCTCGACTGGGCCTACGGCCTGGCCAGGCGGATCAGCGAGGCCGAAGACGACGATCCGCCGGCTGATCCCCGCTGTTCCGGCACCGACAAGGCCTGGCACGCGCTGCACTTCCTGCTTGACCGGTGCGACTTCCCGATCTCGATCGTCTCTGGCGAGGAGTGGTTCGTGGAGCTGCCCGACGACCGGGAGGCAGCGCTGGAGGTCATCGAGGCGTCGGGGGCCGACTGGGGCTACGGCCCGCCCGGCTACCTGACTCCGGAGCAGGTGGCCGAGGCCGCCGCGGCGCTCGCCGACCTCACCGAGGAGGACCTGATCGGCGGGGTCGACCAGGCGGAGCTGCAGCGGGCCGAGGTCTATCCGGAGGTGTGGGATCGGCCGGGGGAGCTGGCCTGGGTGGCGCACTTCCTGCCCGGCGTGCGCGACTACTTCACCGCCGCGGCCAAGAACGGCGACGCGGTCATCTGCTGGATCTCCTGATTGGCGGCGAGGTGGCCGGCGCGACGGCGGCCGGCCGGATGTGACAGCGTGGACGGATGCCCAGCTCCGCACCGGTCGACGTGGACCTCGCCCTGGTCGGTGGTGGCGGCGCGGCCTCCCTCGTGCTGGCCGCGCTCGACCGGCACGGCGTGCGTGGTCTGCGGGTCGCCGTCGTCGACCCGGTCCACCGGCGCGGCCAGGACCGCACCTGGGCGTTCTGGGGCCACCCCGGCGGCGACCTCGACCCGCTGCTCAGCGCGAGCTGGCGGCAGGTCGAGGTGGTCACTCCCGCCGCGCGGCGGGTGCTCGACCTCGCCCCGCTGCGCTACGCGATGCTCCGCTCCGGCCCGGTCTACGACCAGGCGGCCGAGGCCGAGAAGCGTCTCGGCGTGACCCGGGTTCTCGCCGCCGTCGACGCCGTGCACGACGACGGCGACCGGGTGCTGATCCGCACCGCCGACGAAGGCCCGGCTGTGCGGGCCGGCTGGGTGCTCGACTCCCGCCCGCGCCCGCCGGCGCGTACCGGCCGCACCAACTGGTTGCAACACTTCCGCGGCTGGTGGCTCGCGGCGGAGACCGCCGTCTTCGACCCCGACCGGGCGGTGCTGATGGACTTCCGCACCCCGCAGCCGACCCGAGGCGTCTCCTTCGGCTACCTGCTGCCGGTCAGCGACCGGTACGCCCTGGTCGAGTACACCGAGTTCTCACCGGCCCTGCTCACCGGCGCCGGCTACGACGCCGCGCTGGCCGGTTACCGGGACCGGCTCGGGCTCGACCCGGCCCGGCTGACGGTGCGGGAGGTGGAGAACGGGGTGATCCCGATGACCGACGGCCCGTTCGTCGCCCGCCCGTCGCCGCGCGTGGTGCGTCTCGGCACCGCCGGCGGCGCGACCCGTCCCTCCACCGGGTTCACCTTCTCCGCCATGTACCGCCAGGCCGACCAGGTGGCCCGCGCCCTGGCCGCCGGCCGCCCGCCGGTGCCCGAGCCCGCGTACCCCCGCCGGCACCGCTGGATGGACGCGGTCGCCCTGCGCGCGCTGGACCGCGGCTCGGTCGGTGGGCCGGAGTTCTTCGACCGGCTCTTCGACCGCAATCCGCCCGAGCGGGTGCTGCGATTCCTCGACGGCACGACCACGCCGGCCGAGGAGTTCGCGGTGATGAGCTCCACCCGGCTGCTGCCGATGGCGGCGGCCACGGCCGGGGACGCGGCGCACCGCCTCCGCGACCGGCTCCGTCCGCGCCGCCCGGCGCTCCCGGTGCCGGCCGCGGTGCGCGACGGCCTGCCCGCGGCCGCGCAGGACGCCGAGGCCTGAACGTGCCGGCCCGGTCAGCGCCGGCCGGCCGCGCTCCGCCCCTCGTCGATCACCCGGTCGTCCGGTCCGCCACGACCGCTCGCGGATCAGCTACCGGGTCAGCAGCCGGTCGCGCAGTCGCCCGACGAGGTCGTCGTCCACCCCGAGCCGGTCGACCGCGTAGCCGCGAACGGAGCCGTGCGCGGCCACCAGGTCGGCCAGGAAGAGCCGGATGATCTTCTCCGGCGCCCGGCCGTAGCCGGGCCAGACCAACGTCTGGTCCGGGTGCAGGGCGTGCCAGTGCGCGATCAGCTGTTCGGTGGCCAGCTCGGTCAACGCGAAGTCGGCAGCGATCTGGTCGTCGTCGACGCCGAGCAGGGCCAGCAGCAGCGCGGCCAGCAGACCGGTGCGGTCCTTGCCCGACGCGCAGTGGAACACCAGCGGACCGTCCGCCGCCGCGATCACCTCCAGCGCCCGGCGCAGCTCCGGCACGCCGTCCGCGGCCACCTCGGCATAGCGGTCGGCGAGGTAGCGCCACGGGTCCAGCTGGGGGTCGATGGTGGCCTGGTCGTAGGGGCGGTGCTCGACGCTCAGGTTGTGCCAGGCCAACCCGTCCAGCTCAGGCGCCCGGCCGCGGGCGGCGATCTCCCACGGGTAGCGCAGGTCGATCACCGTACGCACGCCCAGCGCGCGGAAGCGCGCCAGGTCGGCGCCGGCGAGCTTGCCCAGCGAGTCCGACCGGTAGAGCAGTCCCCAGTGGACTTCGCGACCGTCCCCGGTGCGGTAGCCGCCCAGGTCCCGGAAGTTGTACAGGTGTTCGAAGGCGATGTGCCGCTCCACCGGCCGACCCTAACCGACCCGCCACCGCCGGTATCCTCGGCCGGGTGGACCTTGATGATCTCCCGTTGGCCCAGTTCGGGTTTCCCGGCCCCCTGCGGGATCGGCTGGTCACCGCGATCCTCGCCGGGACGAAGACCTCGACCAGCGCGCTGGTGATCGGCTACGAGGTCCTGGGCGAGCCGCTGCCGCGTGTGGGTAGGCGGTCGGTGGTGGTGGATTCGGCGGGCCGGCCGGTGGCGGTGATCGAGACGACCGAGGTGCGGGTGCTCCGGCTCGCGGAGGTCAACCTGCCGCACGTTCTGGACGAGGGCGAGGGCGACGAGTCGGTCGCCCAGTGGCGGGCCGGGCACGAGGAGTTCTGGCACAGTCCGGAGGTCCGCGACGAGCTCGGCGACCCCGACTTCACCGTGGACGACGACACCCTGGTGCTGACCCAACGCTTCCGGCTGGCGGAGGTGGTCGCACCGACGCGCCAGGCGGCCGGGTAGGTTGCCGGCATGGTGGACGCCGGCAGGGTGGTGCGGATCTGGACCGACGGTGCGTGCAGCGGCAACCCGGGCCCGGGTGGCTGGGGCGCGCTGCTGCGCTACGGCGACCACGAGCGGGAGCTCTGCGGCGGTGAGGCGAGCCCGACCACCAACAACCGGATGGAGCTGATGGCCGCCATCCAGGCGCTGGAGAGCCTCACCCGGCCGGTCGGGGTCGAGCTGACCACCGACAGCACCTACGTGCGCAACGGCATCACCAGCTGGTTGGCGTCGTGGAAGCGCAACGGCTGGCGCACGGCGGCGAAGCAGCCGGTGAAGAACGCGGACCTGTGGCAGCGGCTGGAGGCCGCGTGCGCCCGGCACGAGGTCACCTGGCTGTGGGTCAAGGGGCACAACGGGCACCCGGAGAACGAGCGCGCCGACGCGCTGGCCAACCGCGGCATGACCGAGGCCCGCACCGCAACTGTCGCCGCGCGGTGAGCTGACCGCGCCAGCCGCTCCTCAGCGGGTCGCGTCGGGGTGCCCCGGCATGCTGGAACCACCGCCGCTGCTGCCGGACGAACCGCCCGCCACGCCCGAGCCGTTGTCCTCGGTGACCAGGTCCGGTCGTACGTCGGTGTCGTCCGGGGCGGGGACTTCGGTGTCCGCCTCGACCTGGACCAGCCTGGCCTGGCCGGCTTCGTCCTCGGCGTGCTCCGGGTCGGCCGGCTGCTTACCTTGCCGCGCTCTGTACCCCACGGTCGCCTCCCGTCCGTGCCGTCTCCGGTCGGCGCTGGCTACCCGGCGGGCAAACCGGCGAAACGTCAACCCACCGGTCCACTCCGGGCAACCGGACCCGGCGTTTGGCTGGGGGCGGGCGTCGGGTCCACCGGGCGGGGCGCCGCAGCGCTCACCCGCAGGGTGCGGCGTCGCAGGAGCGCCGTGGCCAGGGCGAGTACCAGCGCCGCGCCCACCACCAGGAACGCGGCGGCGTTGCCGAGCCGTTCGTTGACCGCGCCGCTGGTCGCCGAGCCCAGGGCGATGCCGAGCTGCCCGGCGGTCAGCAGCCAGCCGTACGCCTCGGCCAGGCGCGGCGCGGGGATGGCCCGGGCCAGGATCTCGTCGGTGACCGCCAGCCAGGGCGCGAGCCCGAGCCCGAAGACAGCCAGGGCGACGGCCATCTGCGGCACGGTGCGCGGCAGCGGCAGCGCGAGCGACGTGATTGTCAGTGTGCCGAGGAAGGCCAGATAGGCCCCGCCGGGGCTGCCCGGCCGACCCCGGCGGGCGAGGAGCAGACCTCCGACCAGGCTGCCGGCGGACCAGACGGCGACCAGCAGCCCGGCCTGGTCGGGCTGCCCGACAGCGGTGGCGAACGCCGGCACGAGCACCCACATCGCGCCGATGCTGGCGGTGTAGCCGAGGTGAGTCCCGAGCAGCGTCGCGACGGTGGCGCGACCCGACCGGAACGCCGGCCCCGCCGTGGGGCGCCCGTCCGGGACCTGACGGGGCATCACCAGCGCGGTGCCGACCAGCGCGGCGCTGCCGAGCGCGGCGAAGGCCAGCAGCGCTCCGCTGGGGCCGGTCAGCATCAGGCTCAGGGTCACCGTCAGCGGACCGCCCACGTAGATCAGCTCCTGCCCGACCGCGTTGACCGCGTAGGCGCGGGCCAGGGCGGGTGCGGGGACGAGCACGGCGAGCCGGGCCCGTCCGCTGCCCAGCACGGGCGGGGTGCTGAGCCCGGCCGCGGCGGCCAGGGCCACGAAGGCAGCCGGCTCGGTCACGACCGCGAGGCCGAGCAGGCAGAGCAGGTGACCGAGTCCGGTGACGAGCAGAACCGGCCGGTCGCCGAGCCGGGACAGCAGGCGACCGGTGAGCGGCGCGGTGCTGGCGAGGCCGATCCCGCAGGCCGCGCTGGCCACCCCGGCGGTGGCGAAGCTTCCGGTGCTGTGGTGCCCGAGCAGCACGATGAGCAGTTGCCGCATCGCGATCGGCAGGTAGGCGAGGTTCATCAGAGTGATGAGGCCGACCGCCCGGCCAGGTACATTCATGACTTATGTATCTACCCGAAGGTGGCGCCACGAACCTGGTCGGCGCGCTGGCCCTGCTGGTCGGGTCCCGGATGCGGGCGGCGGTCACCGGGCCGGCCGGGGCCGGTGGAGTACTGGCCGAGTCGCTCGTCGTGCTGAAGGACCAGCCCGGGGTGACCGCCGAGTGGCTTCGCCAGGTCCTCGGTCTGACCCAGCCGGGGGCCGCCCACCTGGTCCGCCGTCTGCGCGATCAGGGCTGGGTGGAGCGCCGGCCGGGCGCGGACGCGCGCAGTCGGGCGCTGCACCTGACCCCCCAGGGCGCCGACGCGGCCGCCCGCGTCCTGCAAGCCCGCGAGGAGGCGCTGACCGCGCTGCTGGCGCCACTCACCGCCGAGCAGCGCGGTCAACTGGCCGAGATCGCCCGGACCCTGCTCCGCGACGAGGTGTCCGACGAGCGCACCCTGGCGTACCTGTGCCGGCTCTGCGACCGCGCGCGCTGCCCGGCCTGCCCGGTGTACGCCGGACATCAGGCGACCGGCGGCTGACCGGCGTCGTACCGCCCTCACCGGCGGCGGCCGCGCCTCGCCGCCGGGGCCGACCCGGACGCTCGGCGCACCGGGGTCAGCGGCAGCGACGTCCAGTGCGCCGGCCGGGTGAGCCGGGCCGGCAGACCGGTGCGGGCGTCGCCACGGGCGGCGTCGAGCTGGGACTGGTGCAGGAAGAGGCTGCCGGTGAGATCCGCCCCGCGCAGGTCGGCGCCGCGCAGGTCGGCCCCCGTGAGGTCGGCCAGGTGCAGATCGACCCCCCGCAGGTCGGCCCCGATCAGCAGCGCCCCGCGCAGATTGGCCCGGCGCAGGTCGACGTTGCGCAGGTCCGCGCCGAAGAGCTGCGCGCCCCGGCGATCGGCGCCATCCTGCCCGCGGGCCGCCGCGCCGGCGCGGGAGAGCAGCACGTTGACCCGCTCCCGGTGGGCGGGCACGTCGAGGGCCCGCAACTCCTCGGCGCTGCCCGCGGTCAGTCGCGCGGTCTCGTCGCGGGCCCGGTCCAGCTCGCCGCGCAGCGCGGCCGGTGGGTGCAGCGCCAGCGCCTCGGTCAGATACCAGAGCAGCTCGTGCAGGGGGCGCATCACCGTGAACGTGTCGAACATGACGGCCGCGGTCTCCGGCGCCGTCCGCCAGTCCCGTCCGCCGAAGGTCACCTGCGCGACCTGCTGCCCGGCGCCGAAGCAGTCGAAGACCGTGCAGCCGGGAAAGCCCCGCTCGCGTAGCTCTGTGTGGATCCCGCAGCGGTGGTCCGGGCGCAGGTTGGGGCAGGGCTGCCGGGCGGGCTTGTCGATGGCGAAGTCGGCAGAGGCGGCGAAGGCCGGTGCCACGCAGCAGAGTGCGAAGCAGCGGGTGCAGTCGGCGCGCAGGTCGTCCCGGCGCGGTGACGTCGGCGTCGCCGATCGTGGGCTGTGCGACACGCCTACCGTTCTCCCGCCGATTCCGAGGTGTGCCCGGGCCGGGCGCCCCCACCATTGTCCGCCGGTCGTGGCCCGGCGGCCCGGCGGGGTCACCGTCCGTGCGGGTCGGCGCCGGTGGGGGAGCGCGGGTTGGGCGTACGGCCGTCGACGGAGTGCTGCGGCACCAGTCGCACGATGGTCCGCTGGCCGCCGCCCGGTCCGTACTTCTGGTCGAACAGCCGGGCCACCGCCGTCGCCGCGGTGCGGTCGCCGTCGACCGGTTCGGCCAGCGCGAACACCCCCGCCGCCGAGCCGGTGGTACGCGGCGGCAGCTGGGCCCGGACGGTCAGCAGCGGGTTCAACCGGAACTGCCGGCAGTCGATGTAGTGCTGCCCGTCCACCGTGACGTAGGGCACCTGCACCTCGACCGCGTCGAAGCCGTCGTGGCTCAGTGTCACGGCGGCCGACCAGTACCGCTCCAGCGAGAGGGTGGCCTGCTCGTGCTCCCACAGCTCCTCGAAGCGGGCGTGTACGAAGCCACCCCACGGGCTGTCCATGTCCACCTCGAGCTGGGGGACGTTGAACGAGAGCTTGCCGATCGGGAAGAACGAGATCAGCGCCTGCCCGTCCCACTGGTACAGCTGGATCGAGGGCGAGGCGTCGTAGATGCGGACCTGCAACCGGGGCCGCAGCCCCTTGTCCTCCCGGTCCAGCTTCTCCTGAAGGGCGGCGAGGTGCCGCAGGTTGGCCCGGATCTGCTTGGGCACGTTCACCCGCTGCCGCTCCAGCTCCTCGGAGCGCTGCTGGGCGGCGGTGCAGTCCGGGTCGAGCAGGAGCAGCTGCACCTGCGCGCCGCTGCGCAGCGCCGCCTCCACCGCTGCCAGGGTCGCCGCCCGGTGCTGCTGCTCCAGCAGGATCGTCCAGGTGTCGAGGATGCGCACCCGCCGGCCGCTGCGGTGCAGCCGGGCCACGAACGCCTGCTGGTCGAAGCTCAGGTGCTCCTGCACCCGGGCCTTGCGGGCCTCTTCGAAGAGCGGGTCGAAGATGACGTACGAGATCGCCGCGAGCACCACGCTGGCGCCCAGGTTGAGCAGCAGGTCGCTGAGGAACCCGGTGCTGCGCCACGCGGCCAGCAGCATGGCGGTGGCCACGCCGAGCAGCGCCCCGCCGACCACGAACGCCCGGCGCTGCCGAGCCGTACGACCCCGTCGCCAGCTGCCCGACCGCCGCATCCCGGTCCCCTCCCGGCCTCGACCGGCCCGCCCGGCGGCCAGTGATCATCCCGGCAGACGAGGATACGTGCCCGCTTTGCCGGCCGCTGTCCCGTTCGCGACCCCCGCGTTCGCCGATCCGCGCACCCCCGCCCCTCGTATGGTGACGGTGACCGCGCCGATCGACCACGGAGGGTGAGGTGCATGGACGACGGCGAACGCGAGCAGGCGCTGCTCACCGCGCTGACCACCGAGCACTTCGTGCTGCAGACCTCGCGCAGCGCGACGGTCGCCGAGTCGGTCGGTCGGGCGACCGTCTTCCTGTCCCTGCTGTCCGCCGCGCTGATCGGCCTCGGTTTCGTGTCGAGCACCGCCGCCCTGGTCAAGCCGTATCTCGCCGCGGTGCTGCCGACGCTGGTGATCACCGGAACGCTCACCTTCCTGCGACTGGTGCAGAACATGGTGGAGAACGAGCTGGATCTCGAGCGGATCCAGCGCATCCGGGCGTACTACCACCACCAACTGGCCGAAGAGCACGACTTCTTCGCCGACGCGGTGCTGGGCGAGGGCACCAAGCGGTCGACCTGGTCGGCCGTCGGTAACACCCCCGGGCGGGTGCAGCTGCTGCTCACCGCGGCCGCGTTGGTGGGCGCGGTGAACGCGCTGCTGGTGGGGCTCAGCGTGACACTGCTGATCGGGCTCGCCGGGCTGTCGCCCGGACTCGCGATCGGCCTCGGCGCCGTGGTGGCGTTGTTCACCTTCGCCGTCGAGGTCGTCTACATCAACCGTCAGTCGATCGCCGAGCCCGGGCAGTAGCCGGACCTCGGGCCATCGGCCCGC
Organism: Micromonospora sp. NPDC093243; assembly: GCF_044753725.1. Taxonomy (NCBI): domain Bacteria; kingdom Bacillati; phylum Actinomycetota; class Actinomycetes; order Micromonosporales; family Micromonosporaceae; genus Micromonospora; species Micromonospora sp. NPDC093243. The sequence continues at coordinate 512,951 of NZ_JBIVNT010000006.1, forward strand.
CACCCGGGCACGGCGCCCGCGGCTGCGCGGGCGCCGTGCGGGCGGGGTCAGAAGGCGAACAGGTCGCCGGTCTCGCGCAGCATCGCGCAGCGGTTGTCGAACGTCCTGGTGTGCGTCACCGGCCGCTCGCCCCAGAAGCCGAAGGCGCGGACGGTGACCGGCGCGTACTCCAGGGTGCAGAGCGGGTCGGGGTCGAGCGTGAGCGTGGCGAGGTCACCGTCGACGCCGGCGACGGTGCGGCAGGCGGTCGCGGCCGCCGGGTGGTCGCCGCCGCTCGGGCCGCAGAGCAGCACCCGGGACCGGGGCGTCGCGCTGTGCGGCTGCACGGTCAGCAGCAGCACCGAGGTCGGATGGTCGAGGTCGGCGGCGTGCGCGGCGCGGGGGTGCGCCGCCGCTTCGGCGGTCAGCCCGCCGGCGGCGAGGAGGATGGCCGCGACGAGCGCGACGATCCGCTGGGCGAAGGGCATGGTGTGTCCTTCCGTCGGGGGCCCCGGGTGTGGGGCCGGTCGGCGGCCCGGCCGTCGTGCGGCCGGGCCATCGACCACCCTAAGTAGACACTGTGAACGTCCAGCGTCACCGCCTGTTACGTCGGCTCGACCCGTCGCCAGTCGTTCGAGGTCAGCGCCGCCGCCTGCGGGCCCATCAGCAGCATGCCGCCGTCGACCGGCCAGGAGGCCCCGGTGACGTAGCTTGCGGCGGGGGAGGCGAGCAGCGCGACGACAGCGGCCACCTCCCGCGCGTCGCCCGGCCGCCCGACCGGTATGCCCGGCCGCTCCTGGTCGAACGGGTCGACGTCCTCCTGCCCGGTCATCGGGGTGGAGATCTCGCCGGGGGCGACCGCGTTGACGGTGATCCCGTCCGGGGCCAACTCCTGCGCCATCACCTTGGTCAGCAGCCCGAGCCCGCCCTTCGCCGCGCAGTACGCGGCCGACCCCACCCGGGGGGCGTGCTCGTGCACGCTGGTGATGTTGATGATCCGCCCGCCCGCCCCGGCGGCCCGCATCCGCCGGGCGGCGCGCTGCCCGCAGAGGAACGGCCCGTCCAGGTCGACCGCGAGCACCTCCCGCCACCGCTCCCAGTCGGTGTCGACGAAGGGCACCGCCGCACCGATCCCGGCGTTGTTGACCAGGACCCCGAGACCGCCCAGCCGGTCCGCCAACTCATCGACCACGGCGGCGGCCGCCGGCAGCCGGGTCAGGTCCATCTCGGCCAGCTCGCAGCGCCGCCCGGCGGCGCGCACCTCGCCCGCGGTACGTTGCGCGCCCGGGGCGTCGCCGTACCAGGTGATGCCGATGTCGAAGCCGGCCTGGGCGAGCGCCACCGCACAGGCCTTGCCGATACCGGAGTCCGCGCCGGTGACGATCGCGATGCGCGGATAACGCTCAAATCGATCAGGCATGCCGGCCCGTTACCCGTTCCATGCGAATGCAACCATACGTTGACATCCGTCCATGCGGGGGATTGTCGGCACCGGTTCGCTCTGCGATGGTCCTGCTGGACGCTGCCAGCGACGGTCGCCAATCCGTGGGTGCCGCGCTGCGGCGACGCCTTCATTCCGGGAGGGACCCTCGTGAAGCGCAGACGTCGCCATCTCCTCGTAGGACTAGCGGTCGGCGCCCTCGTGGCGACGACGGGTGCCGCGGGCATCCATCTCACCGGCGCCGAGGTGCCGGCCACAGCGGCGGTGGGCGACGGCGAGATGCCGGGCGCCACCGGCGCGCACCTCGAACGGCTCTGGCAGACGGTGCCGGGCAGCGACGGCATGTCGCCCGAGGGCCCGGGCGGCGCGGCTCAGCAGGAGTTCCTGGAACGGGCCTACCCGGCGAACGCCATCACGATCGCGCAGACCGACCGGTCCAAGGCCGCCTACGCCGCCGCGGACAAGCGCTTCCGAGGCGCCCAGCGCTGGACCAACGTCGGTCCGAGCGAGGCGCTCTACCCGTTCACCGAGTTCCGCGACGCCTACAACTACGTGCCCAACGAGTACGTGGCCGGCGGCCGGGTCACGTCGATCGACATCAGCCCGGACTGCAACCCGCTGCTCTGCCGGGCGTACGCCACCCCGGCCGGCGGCGGCGTCTGGGGCACCCTCAACGCGCTCGCGGCCCAGCCGAAGTGGTTCTACCTGGGCGGCCCACTCGGCATCAACGCCGCCGGCTCGGTGCGCATCGACCGCAACGACCGGAGGGGCCTGACCATCTACGTCGGCACCGGCGAGGCGAACACCTGCGCCTCCGGCTGCGTGGCGGGCGTCGGCCTCTACAGGTCCACCAACGGGGGACTGACCTGGCAGGGTCCGCTCGGCAAGGACGTGCTGGCCGGCAAGGGGATCGGCGAGATCACCGTCAAGCCGGGCGACCCGAGGACGCTCTACGTCGCCACCACCACCGCGTTGCGTGGCATGTCCAGCTCGTGCTGCACCGGCGTCACCCGCCCGGTGCCGGACGCCGCGAAGTGGGGCCTGTACAAGTCCACCGACGCCGGTAGGAGCTGGAAGTTCATCCACAACGGCTCGGCCGACGCCACCGAGTGCACCGGCAGCACCGCCGAGTACAACAACACCGCGGCGTGCTCGCCGCGCGGCGTCCGTTACGTCAAGATCGATCCGAGGAACACGAGCGTCCTCTACGCCTCCTCGTACGCTCGGGGGGTGTGGCGCTCCGCCGACTCGGGCGCGACCTGGACGCAGATCAAGGCGTCGCTGAACGCGACGATGCCGCAGACCCGCGCCGCGATCGACGTCACCGCCCTGCCCGGCGGCAAGACCCGGATGTACGTCTACGAGGGCAACACCGGCACCCCGTACTCGCGGCTGTTCCGCAGTGACGACGTGGCCGCCGGGGCTCCGACCTTCGCCGACCTGACCAGCGCCAATCCGGCGGACCCGGGCTTCGCCACCTACAACCAGTGCACCGGCCAGTGCTGGTACGACGTGTTCGTGCACACCCCCGCCGGGCATCCGGACATCGTCTACACCGGCGGCTCCTACGTCTACGGCGAGACGATCGCGCACAAGCGCGCGGTGGTCCTCTCCACCGACGCCGGGGTCAGCGGCACCGACATGACCTACGACGGCACCGACGAGTTGCATCCCAACGGCCTGCACCCGGACCAGCACGCGCTGGTCACCAACCCCCGCAACCCGTTCCAGTTCTTCGAGGCCAGCGACGGTGGCCTGATGCGCTCCAGCGGCCAGTTCGTGGACCGCTCCGCCTGGTGCGACAACCCGGACCGCAACCTGAGCACCGCGGCGCAGAAGGACCGCTGCAGGCAGATGCTGTCGAAGATCCCGTCCAGGCTGGAGGGGATCAACAAGGGCATGAACACCCTGCAGTTCATCAGCCTGTCGGTGAGCCCGCACGACCACAACCTGCTCCAGGGCGGCACCCAGGACAACGGCACCTGGGAGAACAAGGGCCAGCGCTCGCGCTGGGTCAACACGATGATCGGTGACGGCGGCGCCTCCGGCTTCGACGTCGGCAAGCCGGAGTTCCGGTTCCACACCTTCTACGACGTGACCCCTGAGGTGAACTTCTCGGGCGGCGACATCGGCAGCTGGATCTCCGTCTACGACGGGGTGTTCGGCCAGGCCGGCAACCTCTTCTACGCCCCGGTGATCACCGATCCCAAGGTCAGCGGCACGATGTTCGCCGGCACCGGCCGATCCGTCTACCGGACCAAGACCTTCGGCCTGGGTGATCGGACGCTGGCCGAGGCCAACCGGATCTGCAACAGCTGGACCGGCACCTTCGAGGCCCAGTGCGGCGACTGGGCGCAGCTCGGGGCGGTCCCGTTGACCGACGCCGCCTGGGGCGACCGGGCCGGCGGCGCCGTCTCGGTGGTCCAGCGGGTCGGCACCGACTCGTCCACCGCCTGGGCGGCGACCAGCACCGGCCGGGTCTTCGTCACCCGCAACGTCGACGCCGAGCCGGCCGCCGCGGTGACCTGGACCCGGATCGACAACGCCAGCACCCCGAACCGCTTCGTCACCAGCATCCACGTCGACCCGGCCGACCCGGCCCGGGCGTGGATCTCCTACAGCGGGTTCAACTCGAACACCCCGACCACGCTGGGGCACGCGTTCGAGGTGAGGCTGGCCGGCGCCGGCGCGACCTGGGCCGACCGGTCGTACGACTTCGGCGACCAACCGATCACCGACCTGGTCCGCGACGACGTCACCGGTGACCTCTACGCGGCCACCGACTTCGGCGTCCTGCGGCTGGCCAAGGGCACCACGAGCTGGGTCAAGGCGGGTGGCGGCATGCCGAACGTGGAGGTCGCCGGGCTCACCATCGTCCCGGGCAAGCGGATCCTCTACGCCGCCTCGCACGGCCTCAGCGCCTGGCAGCTCACCCTGAAATAGGTAGGCGAGCATCGACATCACCCGGGTGAGGGGCCGCTCCCGCGGCCCCTCACCGCTGCCCGAGGCGGCCGGACGAGTCTGGCGCACCCTCGGCGCGGTCTTCGTTCTCGTGGTCTTCGTGCCACCGCTGCTGCTGCTGGTCTCCGGCTCGTTCACCGAGCCAGGGCTGCCGCCGCCACCGACGCCGCAGCTGGTGCCCGACCCGGTCTCCACCACCGGCTACCAACAGGCCGTCGAGATCGGTGGGCTGCTGCGTGCCAGCCTCAACTCGGTGCTGGTCGCGGTCGTCGCCGTGCCGCTGAGCGTGCTCGTCGCCTCGCTCGCCGGCTTCGCGCTGGCCCGGCTCGCGCCGCGCACCACCGGGGTCGTCGTGGCGGCGTCGCTGCTCGCGCTGATGGTGCCGGCGACCGCGCTGCTGGTGCCCCGGTTCGCGATCTTCCGTGCCCTCGGGCTCACCGACACCCTGGTGCCGTTGATCGCCCCGGCGTTGCTGGGCACCTCGCCGCTCTACGTCCTGGTCTACTACCTGGCCTTCCGGGCGCTGCCCGCCGATCTCTACGACGCCTGCCTGGTGGCCGACCTCTCGCCGGTGCGCACCTGGTGGCGGATGGCAATGCCGCTGGTCCGCCCGGTCACCGCCGCGCTCACCGCGCTCACCTTCGTGCTCACCTGGTCGAACTTCCTCGACCCGCTGATCTACGTCTACGACCGTGACCTGTTCACCCTGCCGCTGGCGCTGCGCTCGCTGTCCGTGCTCGACCCGACGAACTTCCCGGTGTTCCTGGCCGGGGCGGCGCTGGCCACGGTCCCGGCGCTGCTGGTGTTCGTGCTGGCCCAACGCCGCTTCCTTCACCACGACGACCCGACGGGACGGGAACGATGAAGACCAAGGCGCTGCTCGCCCTGCTGTTGACCGCCGTGCTGCTGGCCGCCGGATGCGGCTCCGGCTCGTCACCCAACGGTCCGGTCCGGCTGCTGGTCTTCGGCGCCCCCGAGGAACTGGCTGCCTACCGCACCCTCATCGAGGCGTACGAGAAGGCGCGACCCGGCGCCGAGGTGCAGCTGATCGAAGCCAGCGACCGCAAGGACCTGCTCGCCCGACTGGCCACCTCGGTGGCCGGCGGCGCGCCACCGGACCTGTTCCTGATGAACTACCGCTTCTACGGCCAGTTCGCCGCCAAGGACGTGGTCGAGCCGCTGGACGACCGGATCGCGGCCTCCGACGCCATCGAACCGGCCGACTACTACCCCGTCGCGATGGACGCCTTCAAGTGGGGCGGCAAGCAGCTCTGCCTGCCGCAGAACGTCTCCAGCCTGGCCGTCTACTACAACCGCACGCTCTTCCAGAAGTACGGCGTGGCCGAACCGAAGGCCGGCTGGACCTGGAACGACCTGGTCGGCACCGCCACCGTGATGACCCGCGACTCCCGCGGCCAGGTGGTCAAGGCCACCGAGAGCGAGGGCGCAGCGTTGCGTCCCGCCGTACACGGCCTCGGCGTCGAGCCGTCGATCATCCGGCTCGCCCCGTTCGTCTGGTCAGCCGGTGGCGAGATCGTCGACGACCCGACTCGGCCGACCCGGCTCACCCTGGACAACCCGGCCGCCCGGGAGGCGCTGAAGAACCTGGTCGACCTGCGGCTGGCGTACGGGGTGGTGCCGACCGACGAGGAGGTGGAGGCCGAGGACGACGAGTCGCGGTTCGCCAACGGCCGCCTTGCCATGCTGATGAGCTCCCGGCGCTCCACCACCACCTTCCGCACGATCACCGGCTTCGAGTGGGACGTCGCCCCGTTGCCCGTCTACCGCCAGCAGGTCGGGGTGCTGCACTCCGACGCGTACTGCATGACGCGGGGCGCGCGGAACAAGGACGCGGCCTGGCGGTTCCTGGAGTTCGCCGTGGCCCGTGAGGGGCAGGAGATCATCGCCGCCACCGGGCGTACCGTGCCCTCGCACATCGCGGTGTCGCAGTCCCCGGCGTTCCTCGGCCCGGCCCAGCCGCCGCGCAGCGCGAAGGTCTTCCTCGACGCGATCCCCACGGTCCGGGCGCTGCCCACCGTCTCCACCTGGCCGGAGATCGAGGACGTCACGTACGGGATCCTGGAGAACGCCATGCACCGGGGCGACCGCCTCGACGACGTGATCCGGGACCTCGACCAGCAGACGCGGCCCCTCTTCGCCCGGGGCGAGCACGGGTGAGCGGGCCCGGACTCCTCCTGGACGGGGTGAGCGCGGCCTACCGGGGCGCGACGGTGCTGCACGAGGTCGAGCTGAGCGTGGCCCGTGGTGAGCTGCTGGTGGTGCTCGGCCCGTCCGGGGCCGGCAAGTCGACAGTGCTGCGGGTGGTGGCCGGCCTGGAGCCGGTCACCGCCGGCCGGGTACACATCGCCGGTCGGGACGTCACCGCCGCCCGGCCCGGCCTGCGCAACGTGTCGATGGTGTTCCAGTCCTACGCGCTCTTTCCGCACCTGACGGTCGCCGAGAACATCGCCTTCGGCCTGGAGGTGCGGGACACTCCCCGGGCGGTCGCCGGGGAGCGGGCCCGGGCGGCCGCCGAGACGGTCGGCTGCGCCACCCTGCTCGACCGTCGGCCCGGGCAGCTCTCCGGCGGTGAGCGGCAGCGGGTCGCCCTGGCCCGGGCGCTGGTCCGCGAACCGGACGTCTTCCTGCTCGACGAACCCCTCTCCAATCTGGACCTCGGGCTGCGCGTGGAGATGCGTGCCGAGCTGCGTACGCTGCACGACCGGCTGGGCGCCACGATGGTGCATGTCACCCATGACCAGACCGAGGCGCTGGTGCTGGCCGACCGGATCGCGGTGCTGCGCGCCGGGCGGATCGAGCAGGTCGGCACGCCGGAGGAGATCTGGCACGCCCCGGCGAGCACCTTCGTGGCCCGCTTCGTCGGCTCCCCGGCGATGAACCTGCTGCCCGCCGGGTCGGTGCTGCCCAGCGGCGACGCGCCCCCGCTGCCCGCCGACGAGGACCTGCACGTCGGGTTCCGGCCGGAGGCGACCCGGCTCGACGACGTCGAGGGGGCGGCGGCCAGCGTGGATCGGGTCGAGGTGGTCGGCGAGGACGCCTACGCGTACCTCACCCTCGCCAACGGCGGCGCGGTGGTCGCGCGGGTGCCGGCCGCCCGCCGGCCGGCCCGGGGCGCGCCGGTACGCGTCGGCGTGCGCTGGGCCGACGTGCACCTCTTCCACGTCGGCTCGGGACGCCGGTACCGGCCCGCATGAGGCCGGACACCCGCTCCCGCCGGCAGTTGACGTTGATGCTGGCGCCGTACCTGGTCGGCCTGGTCGGGCTGGTCCTGCTGCCCGCGCTGATCACCCTGGCGCTCGCCTTCACCGAGTACGACCTGCTGCGCCCGCCGACCTGGGTGGGCCTGGCCAACGTCACCGCCCTGCTCGACGACCCGGTGTTCCGGGTCGCGGCGATCAACTCGCTGGTCTTCGCGGTGGTCGCCGTACCGCTGCGACTGCTCATCGCGCTCGGTCTGGCGCTGCTGCTGTACCGCCGGGCACCCGGCGTCGGCACCGCCCGCACCGCGGCGGTGCTGCCCACCGCCGTGCCGGAGATCGCCTACGGGCTGCTCTGGCTCTGGCTGCTCAACCCGCTCTACGGCCCGATCAACCAGCTGCTGCGCACCGGCGGGCAGAACGGGCTGACCGCGCTGGGCCGGACCCCGCCGCAGTGGCTCACCGATCCCACCGACGCCCGGGCGGCGATCATCGCGATGAGCCTGTTCACCGTGGGGGAGACCTTCGTCGTGCTGCTGGCGGCGCGGCGGGCGCTGCCGCGGGACGTGTACGAGATGGCCGCCCTGGAGGACGCCACCGGCTGGGACGTGTTCCGCCGGGTCACCCTTCCGCTGATGGCGCCGGTGCTCGGGCTGCTGGCGGTACGCGACGCCATCCAGAGCCTGCACTTCACCTTCGTGCCGGCGTTCGTGGTGACCGACGGGGGCCCACCGCCGTACGCCACCACCTACCTGTCGCTCTTCGTCTACCGCAACGCGTTCGAGTACCTGCGCTACGGCTACGCGGCGGCGGCGACCCTGCTGATGATCCTGTTGACCGTGGCGGCGGTGCTGGTGCAGTGGCGGCTGATCCGGCGCTACCGTGCCTTCTACCGGCTGTGAGAAACCGTCGCGGTCTGCCCGGGCGGCGGGCCTGCCGCGCCGCTGGCCCGGGCGCCGAGCTCGCGGAGGTGGCTGACCAGTTCCGGCGGCTCGTGCACCTCGAACGCGCAGCCCAGCGTCAGCAGGCGCCACGCCAACCACTCCAGGGTGTCGCTGTGGCTGTGCAGCCGGCAGCTGTCCGCGTCGATCGGCTCCAGGTCGGTGGGCGCGTCGCCGAGCCGTCCGGCGATCCGCTTGACCGGCGCGTGCAGGGTCGCGACCGCGCGGTAGACGGGGGTCCGTTCGACCAGCCTGCCGGCCACGTACTCGGCGGCGTCCGGGGCCGGGAGCGTACGGGGCGTGCCGCGTCGCCCGGTCGGCCGCTGCCCGGTGATCCGATCCACCCGGAAGATCCGCCAGTCGGCGCGGTCGTTGTCGTAGCCGACCAGGTACCAGCGGCGGCCCGCCGACACCAGCTTGTGCGGCTCGACCAGCCGCTCGCTGTCGGCGCCGTCCTGCCGCCGGTAGTTGAACCGCAGTTGTTCGCGGCCGGTGACGGCGGCTGCCAGCGAGGTCAGGTGTTCGGGCTCCACCGTCGGCTGCTCCCAGGTGAGCAGCGGCACGGTGGCCCCGCCCAGCGCGCCGACCCGGTGGCGCAGCCGGGACGGCAGCACCTGCTCGACCTTCGCCAGCGCCCGTACGGAGGCGTCCTCGATTCCGGCGACCGCGTGCCGGGCCGCGGTGCGCAGCCCCACGGTGATCGCCACCGCCTCCTCGTCGTCGAGCAGCAGCGGCGGCATGGCCTTGCCGGCGACGAGGCGGTAGCCGCCGAGTGCGCCCATCGTCGCCTGCACCGGGTAGCCGAGGTCGCGCAGGCGTTCCACGTCCCGTCGGACGGTGCGCAGGCTCACGCCTAGGCGGCCGGCCAGTTCGCTGCCGGGCCACTCGCGTGGGGTCTGCAACAGCGACAGCAGGCTCAGCAATCGGGCGGCGGTGTCGGACACGGAGTTCAGGATGCCACCGATGTGTGCCAGGAGCCGACCTACATCGGTCGTAGCGTGCTGGGCATGCAGCCATTCCGCATCGACATCGCTCAGACGGACCTCGACGACCTGCGCGCCTTCTTCGGGACCGTGCGGTGACCCGGCTGACCTGGGCACAGGTGTGCGCCCGGCGCCTCGAGCGGCATGCGCTCTCGGCGCCGGCGCCCGACCCTGGGCCGGGTGCCGACCCGGTGGGTTCTGAGCCGGACACCGACTCGCTCGCTGCCGTGGTGTCCGCGATGTGCGGCGCGCACGCCCAGATCGCCTCCGCCGCCGAGCTGTCCGTCGGGCTACGCGTCCCGGCCGCCACCCGCGCCCACGTGCGTCAGGCGCTCTGGACGGATCGGACGCTGGTCAAGTCCCGGGGGCCCCGAGGCACCGTGCACCTGCTCGCGGCGGCGGACCTGCCGATGTGGACCGGCGCGCTGGCCGCGACACCACCTCCGCCGAACGAGCAGGGCCACGGTCTGCTCACCGCCGAGCAGACCAGGCAGGTGCTGGCGGCCATCGCCGACGCGCTGCGCGATGACGAGCTGACCACTGCGGAGCTGACCGAGCAGGTCGTCGCCCGTACCGGTCCCTGGGCGGGGGACCGGGTCATGGAGGCCTTCCAGGACAAGTGGCCGCGCTGGATCGTCGCGATGGCGGCCGCGATGCGGGGCGGTGTCATGTGCTTCGGCCCGAACCGGGGTCGCCACACCACCTACACCAGCCCGGCGCGCTGGTTGCCGGGCTTCACGCCGATGAGCGGCCCGGAGGCCCTGGCCGAGATCGTCCGGCGCTACCTGCACGCGTACGGGCCGGCCACCCCGGCACACTTCGCCCAGTGGCTCGCCGTGCCCAAGCCGTGGGCGACGAAGCTCTTCGCGTCGCTCGACCTGGCGCCCGTCACGGTCGAGGGTGTTCAGGCGTGGGTGGCCGCCGGCGACACCGACTTTCCCGATGAGGGGTCGTCGGGACTGCGGCTGCTGCCCTACTTCGACGCGTACACCGTCGGGTGCCACCCGCGGGAGCTGCTCTTCCCCGGCAAGGCCACCGAGCGGGCCCTCGCCCGTGGCCAGGCCGGCAACTACCCGGTGCTGCTCGTGGACGGGACGGTGAGCGGGGTGTGGCACCAACGGCGCTCCGGCCGCACGATCAACGTGACGGTGGAGCCGTTCGCGGCCCTGAACGCCCGCCGGCGCCGGGCGTTGGACGAGCAGGTCGAGCGGATCGGCGAAATCCTGGAAGGCAGGCCGTCGTTGACTGTCGGTACGGTCAGCGTCGGCCCACACGCCTGACCGTCGCCCGCGGAACCGTCGGACCAGGGCGATCGTCCAACTCGTGGAGGTGTCGTGCGATGCGTCGAGCCGGGCTCCTGCTGACCGCCGTCGGTCTGGTGTGCGGGGTGACCGCCTGCGCCTCGTCGAACCCGCCCGCGGCGGGCCAACCGCCGGCCGGGTCCACGGCACCGGGCGAGACCACGCCGCCGCCGGCCGCGAGCCCGTCACCGCCGGCCCGGTCGACGCCGCCCCCGACGACCGATCGGTCCGCGCCGAGTCGGTCGGCCACGCCACCGCCGTCCTCGGGCGGGGACGTGCCCGGGGCCCTGCCCTGGGGTGGGCGGACCCTGACCGGCACGGTCGAACGCGTCGGCGGGTGCACGATGCTGCTGGTCGGAGAGGATCGCTGGGCGCTGACCGGTGCGGTGGCGGCCGAGCTGCGGCCCGGTGATCGGGTCACCGTGCACGGCAATCCATCCACCCGATCGGCGGCCTGCGGCGAGCAGGCTCTGCCCCGGGCGGTGGCCGTCAACCGCGTCGAACCGGCCTGACACCGGATCTCCCCGCGAGCGGCGTCCGGTGAGACCTTCGGTCGCGGGTGAACACGCGGGGAGGCAGGTGTAGGCGCGGGTCTGCCGGGTAGCCGCCGGGGATGCAGCTGGTGGAGGAGTCGCCGTACCGGTTCCGGATCGACCGGCACGACCCGATGCGGGTGCCGGGCGTGGTCTTCGCGACCCGGGACCTGCTGCCCGACGCGGGCGCGGACAAGTCCCTGGAGCAGGTGGCGAACGTGGCCACCCTGCCCGGCATCGTCGACGCCTCCTACGCCATGCCCGACGTGCACTGGGGCTACGGGTTCCCGATCGGCGGCGTCGCCGCCACCGACGTCGAGCACGGCGGCGTGGTGTCCCCGGGCGGGGTGGGCTTCGACATCTCCTGCGGCGTACGCCTGCTCGCCGCCGACCTGGACCGCGACGAGCTGGGACCCCGGCTGGACGCGCTGATGGACGGGCTGGCCGAGTCGACCCCGCGCGGGATGGGCAAGGGCGCGGTCTGGCACCTGTCGGATCGGGCGGAGCTCGACGGCGTGCTGCGCGGCGGCTCGCGGTACGCGGTGCAGCGCGGCTTCGGCGTCGAGCGGGACCTGGAGCGCTGCGAGGACTACGGCGCGGTGGACGACGCCAACCCCGCGCAGGTCAGCGAGCGGGCGGTGGAGCGGGGCGCCCGCCAGGTCGGCAGCCTCGGCTCCGGCAACCACTTCCTGGAGGTGCAGGCCGTCGCGGAGGTCTACGACGACAGCGTCGCCGCCGCGTTCGGGCTGCACCCCGGCCAGCTCTGCGTGATGATCCACTGCGGCTCGCGCGGGCTGGGCCACCAGATCTGCACCGACTACGTGCGGGGCATGGAGAAGGTGATGTCGCGCTACGGCATTGAGGTGCCGGACCGGCAGCTGGCCTGCGCGCCGGTCTCGTCCCACGAGGGCCGCGCGTACCTCGGCGCGATGGCCGCCGCGGCCAACTACGCGCGGGCCAACCGGCAACTGCTGACCGACGCCGCCCGCAAGGTCTTCACCCGCCAGACCGGGCGCGGCCTCGACCTGGTGTACGACATCTCGCACAACCTCGCGAAGATCGAGAGCCATGACGTCGACGGCGTTCGGCGCACCCTCTGCGTGCACCGCAAGGGCGCCACCCGGGCGCTGGCGCCGGGACACGAGGACCTCCCCGCCGACCTGCGTCCGGTGGGGCAGCCGGTGCTGATCCCCGGTTCGATGGGCACCGGCTCGTACGTGCTCACCGGCGTTCCCGGCTCACCCGCCTTCGCCTCCACCTGTCACGGCGCCGGCCGGGTGCATAGCCGCAAGCAGGCGGTCAGGGCCGAGCGGGGCGCCGATCCGCGCCAGCAACTGGAGGCGCAGGACATCGCCGTACGGGGCGCGTCCCGCCGTGGCCTGGCCGAGGAGATGCCGGCGGCGTACAAGGACGTCTCGGCCGTGGTCGAGTCGGCCGAGGGCGCCGGGCTGTGCCGGAAGGTCGCCCGGCTGGTGCCGATCGGCGTGGTCAAGGGCTGATCGGGCCCGGTCAGACGTCCACCGTCACCGCGCACGACCAGCCGGCGTCGTCCGGGCCGAAGCGCAGCTCGTGCAGGGCGACCGCCTTCGGCACCGCGCCGATGAGTTCCACCGCGTCGGTCTGCGTCATCCGCCAGCGCACCAGCAGACCGCCCGCCGGGTCGTCGGCCACCTCGGTGGTGACCGGCAGCTCGTCCGCCGTCTCCATTCGGTAGATCATTTCATCGAGGACGCTCACCAGCAGGTCCTCGTCGTCCGCGGCGGGCACCTGGTGGTCCCGTTCGGGCCCGGGCCGCGCCCCGGCGGTGTCGGCGAAGGTCTCGACCAGCCCGGTCACGGCCTCGGCCACGCACGCCGCCCGGGTCGGCGCCCACGCCTCGATCCGCACGTCGGCGGTGTGGGGTACTCGCCGGTGCCCGCGCCGCGCTGGCTGCTCCATGCCCCGATCATCCGCCACGGCGGAGTCGCCGGGTGGCTGGTCTACGGTCGTCGAATGCGAATCACCAAGTTCACCCACTCCTGCGTGCGGGTGGAGCACGACGGCGGGGTGCTCGTCATCGACCCGGGAACGTGGAGCGAGCCGAGCGCGCTGGCCGGCGCGGACGCCGTGCTGGTCACCCACGAGCACGCCGACCACGTCGACGTGCTGCGGCTGGCCGCCCTCGGCGTGCCGGTGTACGCCCCGCAGGGCGCCCGCCTGCCCGACCTGGCCCCGCTGCCGGTGACGCCGGTCCGGGCGGGGCAGCGGTTCACCGCCGCCGGGTTCCCGGTGACCGCGGTGGGCGGCCGGCACGCGGTCATCCACGATGGCCAGCCGGACTGCGCCAACCTCGGCTACCTGGTCGGCGACGGCCTCTACCACCCGGGCGACGCGCTGCACGTGCCGGACGAGCCGGTGCAGACCCTGCTGATCCCGGGTCAGGGCTCCTGGATGCGGCTCGGTGAGGCGATCGACTTCGCCCGGCGGATCGGCCCGAGCCGGGCGTACACCATCCACGACGCGCAGATCAACGAGCGCGGCCTGGCCAGCGTGGCCGGGTGGTTCGAGGAGACCATCCCCGGCTACCGCCACCTCACCCCGGGCGAGACCGCCTGACTCACCCGCGCGGCGACGGCTCGGCCGCCCCGGCCGGAGCGCCCGGCACGTCGTACGCCGGCGCCGGCCCGGTCAGCACCGCGTGCCCGGTCGGCACGGACCAGGTCCCGGCCAACTCGGCCAGCAGTTCGTCGAGCAGGTGGGCGATGTCCGCGGCGGCCGTGGCGTGCAGCGCCTCCGCCACGATCAGCACGCTCGCGGTCTCCGCCCGGACCGCCGACAGGCCGCTCTGTCGGTTGGTCCAGCGCCGCGAGTGCGCCCGCCCCGCCGAGTCGGCGAAGATCACCTCGCCGGGCTCCGGCCGCTCGGTGCCGCCGGCGAAGGTGACGTACTCCTCGTCACCGCGGGCGGGCCGCACCGTCAGGTCGCCGACGATCCGGTCGGTGTCCAGCACGGCGACCGGGATGGCGTACCCGACGGAGATCGCGTTGCAGAGGTCGACCAGCGGGTGCAGCCGGGGCAGGGTGCCGTCGAGCCGCTGTCGCCGCAGCAGGGCCTCGGCCGCGCACCGGTACTGGGTGGGCTTCAGACCCATCGTGGCGAAGGCGCGCCGCCAGGCCTGGATCTCCGGAAACCCGCCCTCCGGGCCGGTGGCCAGTCGGGCCCGCGCGCGAGCGGTGAACTCCTCGATCCGGGCCGACACGTCGACGTGCGGGGTGATGCCGGCGACGGCCACGACCCCGGCGACGAGGTCCGGGTGCGCCGCCCGGACCGGGGCGGAATGCTGGAACCGCACGGGATGCTCCTAACGGCCGGAGAGGGCGAGCGAGATGCCGAGTGCGACGAACGTGCCGGCGACGCTGCGGCGCAGCCAGGAGGTGACCCGGGGTCGAGCCAGCACCCGGTCCCGGACCAGGGCGGCGGCCATCCCGTAGCCGCTGAACACCACGAGGGTGAGCAGCATGAACACCGCACCGGCCGCGAGCATGCCCCGGGTGGCGTCGGCGCCGGCCGGGTCGACGAACTGCGGCAGGAACGCGACGAAGAAGAGCGTCGGCTTCGGGTTGAGCAGGTTGATCAGCACCGCCTTGACGATCACCCGCAGCGCTGAGTGCGGCGTCGCGTCGGCCGACGGGGTGAACGCGCTGCGGTCCCGGATGGTCGACCAGGCCAGGTAGAGCAGGTAGCCGACGCCGACGTAGGTGACCGCCCGGAAGGCGGTGGCGCTGGTCGAGAGCAGGGCGGCGAGCCCGGTGACCGACGCGAGGAGGTGCGGGACGGTGCCCAGCGTGCAGCCGACGGCGGCGACCACGCCGGCCCGGGCGCCTCGGGACAACCCGGCCGAGAGTGTGTAGACCACCCCGGTGCCCGGGGTGACGACCACGACGAGCGTGGTGATCAGGAACGCGATACTCACGATGACCCTCCGGTGCGACGGCGGCGACACCCTGGCGGGTGCGCCCACTCCACTCTGGTGGCAGGATGGTCCGATGAGCAGGGCCAAACCTGGGTCTTCCGAGAGGTCCATAACTGCCGGGTCGGACTTCCTGCACCTGGACGTCGCCGACGCGCCGCCCGGTGGCCGCGCCGACTGGCTCGCCGCCCGGCTGCGCGCGGCCATCGCCGACGGTCGGATCCCGGTGGGGCAGCGGCTGCCCTCGTCCCGGGTGCTCGCCGACGACCTCGGCGTCTCCCGGGGCGTGGTCACCGAGGCGTACCAGCGGCTGGTGGAGGAGGGCCGGGTGGCCGGCCGCGGGCGCGCCGGCACCGTGGTCGTCGCCGCCCCGCCGACCCCGCCCGCCCCGCCGCCCGGCCCGGCCGCCGCGCCCGCGCCGGCCACCCTCTTCCCGTCCGCGCCGAGCAGCGACATCTTCGACGCGGTACGCACCGCACCCGCGCGGATCGATCTGACCCCGGGCGTACCGGATCTGGCCGCCTTTCCCCGCGCGGACTGGCTGCGCGCCGAACGGAACGTGCTGCGCCACCTCGCCGCGGCCGACTTCGGCTACGGCGACCCGCGCGGGGCGCCCACACTACGGCGGGCCGTCGCCGGCTGGCTGGCCCGCAACCGGGGCATCGCCGTCGACCCCGCCGACGTGCTCGTCACCGCCGGGGTCTCCCAGGCGCTCGGCCTGCTCGCCCAGGTGCTGCGCCCGCACGGGATCGACCGGGTGGCGGTGGAGGAGCCGGGTTCGCTCGGCGTCCGGCAGCACCTGAACAACTGGGGCCTCGCCACCCCGCCGGTCGCCGTGGACGCCGCCGGCCTGCGGGTCGACGAGCTGGCGGCCAGCGGGGCGGGCGCGGTGATGCTCACCCCGGCCCACCAGTTCCCGACCGGCGTGGTGCTCGACGGCGAGCGCCGTCGCCGGCTCGTCGCCTGGGCGCGAGCCGGCGGGCTGATCATCGAGGACGACTACGACGCCGAACACCGCTACGACCGGCCGCCCGTGCCCGCGCTGCGTGCCCTCCTGCCCGACCAGGTCTGCTACGCCGGCAGCGTCTCCAAACTGCTCGCCCCCGCGCTGCGGGTCGGTTGGCTGCTGGTCCCGGCACGGCACCGGGACGCCGTGGTCGCCGCCAAACGCAACGCCGACCTCGGCAACTCGGTGCTGCCGCAGCTGGTGCTCGCCGAACTGATGACCTCCGGTGCGCTGGAGCGGCAGCTACGGCTGCTCCGCCGCCGGCACGTCCGCCGCCGCGACGCGATGGTCGCCGCGCTGCGGCGTCAACTGCCCGCCGCGACCGTGCACGGCGCGGCGGCCGGGCTGCACCTCATGGTCACCTTCGACGGCGACGTACGGGACACCGAGCTGGCGGCGGCGACGTTGGCCGGCGGGGTGAAGGTGCAGCCGCTCTCCTGGCACTGCCAGCGGCCCTACCGGCCCGGCCTGGTCCTCGGCTACGCGGCGAACACCCCGACCGACATCGAGGACGGCATCGCCACGATCGCCGCCGCCCTGCGCCGGCTGTCGTCCTGACCGCCCCCGTCAGGCCGCCGTCATTCGGGTGCTCATTGGCGAAGCTCGTCGAGCAGCGTCTGCACTCGGGACCGGATCTCGTCGCGGACCTCGCGTACGACGTCGATGGGCTGGCCGGCGGGGTCGGTGAGCTGCCAGTCCTCGTAGCGCTTGCCGGGGAAGACGGGGCAGGCGTCCCCGCAGCCCATGGTGACGATGACGTCGCTGGCCTCGGCGGCGTCCCAGCTGAGCCGGGCCGGCGTCTGGTCGGTGATGTCGATGCCGGCCTCCCGCATGGCCTGCACGGCGACCGGGTTGATCTGGTCCGCGGGCTCGGAGCCGGCGGAGCGGACCTCGACGCTGTCGCCGGCGAGGTGGCGTAGCCAGCCGGCGGCCATCTGGGAGCGGCCGGCGTTGTGGACGCAGACGAAGAGAACGGTGGGCTTGTCGCGCATCGTGGTCTTTCCTGTCAGACGATGGTGGGACTGCGGCGTTCGATGAGGATGACGTCGCGCCAGACGCCACGGTGGCGTCCGACCCGCTGCCGGGTGCCGACGGTGCGAAAGCCGCAGGCGGCGTGCAGGGCGAGGCTGGCGGCGTTCTCGGGGAAGACGCCGGACTGGATCGTCCAGATGCCCGCCTGCTCGGTAGAGTCGATCAGAGCGTGGAGCAGGGCTCGTCCGACTCCCCGGCCGCTCGCCTCGGGGTGGACGTAGACCGAGTGCTCGACGACTCCGGCGTAGACACACCGGTCGGACACCGCCGAGCAGGCGATCCAACCGAGCGCGCGGCCGAGCCGGTCGACGGCCACCCATCGATGACCGGCCAACCGGCCGGCGGTGAAGCTCGCCCAGCTGGGCGGCTCGGTCTCGAAGGTGGCGTGGCCGGTGGCGATGCCGAGCCGGTAGATGTCCAGGACCGCGTCAGCGTGCTGGTCGTCCATCGGCACGACGGTGACGGCGGCCGGGTTGCTCTCCGGGTTCATCGGCGGCTCGCCTCCGCTGCCAGCTGGGGCACGACGACGGTGCCAGCGGTGTTCTCGGCGTGGGGATACCAGGCGGCGAGCCCGGCGACCGCGACCAGCGCACCGATGAGCTGGGCGGCGACGAAGCCGGGCACAGACGTCGGGGCGATGCCGGCGAACGTGTCGGTGAACGCTCGCCCGATGGTCACGGCGGGGTTGGCGAACGAGGTCGACGAGGTGAACCAGTAGGCGGCGCCGATGTAGGCGCCGACGGCAGCTGGCGCCGCGGTGCCCCGCCCGCTGCGGGCGAGCGCGAAGATGAGGACGATCAGGCCGGCGGTGGCCACCACCTCGGCCAGCCACAGGTTGCCCCCGGTGCGGTCGGTCCGGGACCAGGCGACGGCCGGTAGCCCGAACATGAGGTCGGCCAGGACGGCGCCGGTGACCGCGCCGCCGATCTGGGCCGGCACGTAGCCGGCTAGCTCGCGGCCGGTCAGGCCGGTCGCGGCACGGCGACCGAGCCACCAGTCCACCGCGGAGACCACCGGGTTGAAGTGCGCGCCGGAGACCGGCCCGAACGTCAGGATCAGCGCGCCCAGGGCCAGCGCGGTGGCGATCGCGTTCTCCAGCAGCTGGAGCCCGACGTCGTTCGGGGAGAGCCGGGCGGCGGCGATCCCTGAGCCGACGACCGCGGCGACCAGCATGGCTGTGCCGGCGAACTCGGCGGACGCCCGCTGCGCCAGGGTGCGGCTCACCGGGTCGCCGGGTCGGCCGGCGCGTTAGCGGGGGAGAACTCGAGCAGCGCGCCGAGCTGTTGGAACGCCTCCGGCCTGACTCTGTACCAGACCCAGGTGCCCCGGCGGTCAGAGTCGACCAGGCCGGCCTCGCGCAGCACCTTCAGGTGGTGGGAGATGGTCGGCCCGGAGAGGTCGAACGCGGGCGTCAGGTCGCAGACACAGATCTCCGGGACCGAGGCGATCATCGACATCAACCGCAGTCGGACCGGGTCACCGAGGGCCTTGAACATCGGCGCGACCAGCACTGCCTGCTCGGCGTCCATCGGGCGGACCGCGATCGGGGTGCAGCAGGCGACCGCTCGCAGGTCCACCACCGCAAGGTCTTGCTTTGACATTTCTCTACCTTGACAGATCTCGAAACAACCTGCAACAGTGGGCTTGCTTAGATGGTCATCTAGGCAAGCGACTTGGCGATCACCTCGCCGCCGTCCGCTGAACCGCTCCTGACCGGAGGAAGCCCGATGTCCCGTGTCCAGCTCGCCCTGCGCGTGTCCGACCTCGAAGGCTCCGTCGCCTTCTACGCCAAGCTCTTCGGCGTCGAGCCGGCCAAGCGCCGCCCCGGTTACGCCAACTTCGCCGTCGAGAACCCGCCGCTGAAGCTCGTCCTGCTCGAAGGCGAGCCCGACCAGCCCACGGTCATGGACCACCTGGGCGTCGAGGTGTTCGACACCGACGAGGTCAACGCCGCCACCAGGCGGCTCACCGACGCCGGCCTGATCACCCTGGAGGAGAACGACACCGAGTGCTGCTACGCCCTGCAGGACAAGGTCTGGGTGCACGGTCCCGGCAACGAGCCGTGGGAGGTCTACACCGTCAAGGCCGACTCCGGGCAGCTGAACAAAGCCGTGGAAGGGGAGTGCGTCTGCGGCACCCCGGACGGCGAGAAGACGCCGGTGAGCAGTGGAGCCACATCGAGCTGCTGCTGACGCAAGGTGTGGGCGCTGGCCGTGACCGACGGCGGCCAGCGCGCCCGACCGGCTGGCCGGTGGACAATGCCCGGATGAGAGAACGCCTTGCTCCTGTGCTGCGGGTCACCGACGCGAGCGCCGCCGCGGCCTGGTACGCCCGGCTGGGCTTCGGCACGCAGTGGGAGCACCGCTTCGCGCCCGAATTGCCGCTCTATCTGAGCATCGCCCGGGGTGACATCGAGGTCCACCTCTCCGAGCATTCCGGGGACGCGCGGCCGGGGATCCTGCTGTACCTCTACGTCGACGACGTCGACGCGGTCGCGGCGGCGTGCGGCGTCGCCGACGTACGGCAGCAGGACTGGGGACGCGAGTTCGAGCTGACCGACCCCGACGGCAACCGGATCCGGGTCGGTACGGTCCCGGGGTGAACAACGCCCCGGTCGGGCGGGTGTGAGCTGGCTTACCTCCGGCCCGGGCGGGAATGAGATCGGCCGGTGGAGATTTGCAGCCAGGTGTGATCGCAGCACCGCCCCTTACCGGGGCTCACCCCGACCGACCGGAGGCGGCCCGATGACCGCCACCGCCGAAACGACCGAGGCGGACGCGTCGCCGCGGATGCTCGGCGACCTCATGACCTCCCGCCAACGGCTGCGACTCGTCCTCGTGCTCGGCTCCCTGATCGCGATCGGGCCGCTGACCATCGACATGTACCTGCCGGCGCTGCCGACCATCGCCGCCGACCTGCACACCACGTCGGCGGCCGTGCAGCTGACGCTCACCGGGACGCTGGCGGGGCTCGCCTTCGGGCAACTGCTCATCGGCCCCCTCTCCGACGCGGTGGGGCGGCGCAAGCCGTTGCTCGTCGGCACCGCGCTGCACATCGTGGCGTCGGTGCTCTGCGTCGTCGCGCCGAACATCGGGCTGATCGGGACGCTGCGGGTGTTGCAGGGTCTGGGCGCCGCCGCCGCGTCGGTGGTGGCCATGGCGGTCGTACGCGACCTGTTCAGCGGCGCGGCCTTCGCCAAGCTCTTCTCCCGCCTGATGCTGGTGATGGGCGTGGCGCCGATCCTCGCGCCCACCCTCGGCAGCCAGCTGCTGCGCTGGTCGCAGTGGCGGGGCGTCTTCGTGGCCCTCGCCGTGCTCGGCCTGGTGCTGCTCGTCGTCGCGGCCGTCGGGCTTCCCGAGACCCTGCCGGCGGCTCGGCGTCAGCGCGGCGGCGTCGGCGCCACCCTGCGCGTCTACGGCGGGTTGCTGCGCGACCGCATCTTCGTCGGCCTCGTGCTGGTCGCCGGCCTGGCGATGGCCGCGCTCTTCGCGTACGTGTCCGGGTCGTCGTTCGTCTTCCAGGAGCACTACGGACTCGACGAGCAGGAGTTCGGCATCGTCTTCGGCGCCGGCGCCGTCGGTCTGATCACGGCCACCCAGCTCAACGTACGGCTGCTGCGGCGGTACTCGCCGCAGCGGATCCTGGTCAACGCGCTCGGCGCGGGCACCGTGGCCGGGCTCGCCCTGCTCGTGTTCGCCGCCACCGGAGCGGGTGGCCTGGCGAGCGTCCTCGTGTCGCTCTGGGCCGTGCTCGCCGCGGTGGGGCTCGCCCTGCCGAACGCTCCCGCGCTGGCGTTGTCCCGGCACGGCGAGGCGGCGGGCACCGCCGCGGCGCTGCTCGGTGCGGTGCAGTTCGCCGTCGGCGCGCTCGCCGCGCCGCTGGTGGGCGTGCTCGGCACCGGAAGTGTGGCGATGGCCGTGGTGGTGGCCGGCGGCATGGTGGCGTCGATGATCGTCCTGGTCCTGGTGGTCCGGCCCGGCCAGCTCGGGGACATCGAGCCGGGCGCGGTCGCCGTGGCGGTGCACTGACGAGGAGAGCCTCCGGTGCCGGTTGGCGACAACCGGCACCGGAGACCTCACGACCCGGCTGACAGCACCGGATCAGGCGAGCGTCGCGCGGCGGTCAGTGGCAGTTGCCGGTGCCGCTGTCGCTGTAGCTCTGACCGGCCACCGGCACGAACTGCCAGTCGTAGCTGTTGGCGTGCAGGGTGAACTTCAGTACCCCGTACGCCGAGCTGTTGCGGGCCTCGCTGTTGGGCTGGATGGTGCCGAAGCTGTAGTGCCCGGCACCGCCCATCCCGGCGACGAAGCTGCGCAGACCGCGCGCGGCGTCGGCGCCACCGTTCGGGTTCATCGGGCCGAACCGCTCGTAGACGTGGTTGTGACCCCACACGGCGACATCGGCGTTGTAGTCGTAGAGCGCCTGGTAGAGCGGGCGCGTCGAGGTGGACGGCGCGTGGTTGGAGCTGGACGTGAAGAGCGGGTGGTGCCAGTAGGCCAGCGTGCACGGCTTCGTGCTGGCCGCCAGGTCCGACCGCAGCCACTGCTCCTGCGCCGACCCGGCGGACATGCTGACGTTCGAGTTCAGCGACACCACGTGCCAGTTGCCGAGGTCGAAGGAGTAGTAGCCCCGCCCACTCGGGCCGGCCTGCGTCCCGAAGTAGTTGTAGTAGCCGGTCGCCCCCGACGTGTTGTAGTCGTGGTTGCCCGGCGACGGGCGGGTACGCGCCTTGTGCCGCCCCCAGGTCGGGGCGTAGTAGCTGTTGAACTCGGACGCGGTGCCGTTGCTGTAGACGTTGTCGCCGGTGGTGAAGACCGTGCCGGAGATGTTGTCGAGCAACGCCGCGGTGGCGGTGTCACCGGAGCCGGAGTCGGAGATGTCACCGGCGCCGACGAGGACCGGGTCGCCCGACGGCGGCGTCGTGGTCCCGGTCGTGACGACCAGCTGCGGCGCGTCGGCACCGCTCTCCCGCGAGTCGTAGTAGGCGCCGTCGGTGCTGGACGAGCTCGCACCGAAGCTGACCGTGCCGTTGCCCTTGACCTGCGACGTCACGTCGACCTCGTACCAGCCGTCGGCGGTGACCGCGCCGATCGAGCCCAGCGTCGCGCCGTCGATCGTCGGCTGGTTGTTCCAGGTCGTGCCGGTCTCCGACCAGGTCGTGTTCGACATCGCCCGGAACGTGCCGCCGTTGTTGCTGCCGTCGTTGCCGCTGATCGTGCGCAGCCGCAGCTTGGCGCTGGTGACCGTGCCGCTGACCCCGCTCACGGTGAAGCGCAGGAACATCCGCCGCACCGGCGAGTTGTCGACCGTGATCTGGCTCGACGTGCCGTAGTTGGTGGACGCGGCATCAGCCTGGACGTAGGTGTCGGCGACCGGCTTGACGGTGACGGTGGCCGCCGAGGCCGAGGTCGCGCCGGTCACGACGACGGCGGCGGTGGCGGCGAGCAGCACCGCGACCGTCCCCAACGTCACCGGCGGACGGGGGAATCGAATACCCATCCAAGGGCCCTTCTCTGGGGGTGTGTAGAGAGCGGATGGAATGTAGGGAGGTCGATGGGCCGGACGGCGACGGTCGGGTGAACACGGAGTCCAGATAGGAGAACAGCTCGGAGTTGCCGAGATGTTCAACTGGCGCACGCCCAAGCGGCACGCGCGGTCCGTTGTGGCCGATCCGGCCAGGGCGCACGATGGCTGACCGTCAACCGCGAACCGAAGGGCACGCTTGTGTACCTGTCGACCGTCTCCCGTCCGGCGACGGATCCGCCCGATCCCGGCCCGGCCCGGCCCGGACGGCGGATCGCCCTGGTCAGCGGCAACGTCATCGCCCTGGGCACGGTCAGCCTGATCACCGACGTCTCCGCCGAGATGGTCACCGCGATCCTGCCGCTCTACCTGGTGCTGGGCCTGCAGCTCAGCCCGCTGGCCTTCGGGGTCATCGACGGCGTCTACACCGGCGCGACGGCGCTGCTGCGGGTCGTGGGCGGCTTCGTCGCCGACCGGTTCCGGCGCCGCAAACTGGTCGCCGGCGTCGGCTACGCGCTCTCCGCGGTCGCCAAGCTCGGCCTGCTGCTCGCCGGCCGGTCGGTGCCGGCGATCGGTGCCGTCATCGCGATCGACCGGCTCGGCAAGGGTGTACGCAGCGCGCCGCGAGACGCCCTCATCACCCTGTCGACGCCGCCGGAGTCGCTGGGCCGGGCGTTCGGGGTGCACCGGATGATGGACAGCGTCGGCGCGTTCCTCGGGCCGCTGGTGGCGCTCGCGGTCCTGCTGGCCGTCGGCCAGTCCTACGACGCGGTCTTCGTCGCCAGCTTCTGCATCGCCGCCCTGGCCGTCGTCGTGCTCGTGCTCTTCGTCCGCGAGCGTCCACCGGGCACGGCGACCGACGACAGCGACCAGGTGCGGGTGAGCGTCCGCGAGGCGCTCGGCCTGCTGCGCGAGCAGTCGACCCGCCGGATCGTGCTCGCCGCCGGCCTGCTCGGGCTGGCCACCATCGGCGACGGCTTCGTCTACCTGCTGCTGCAACGCCGGGAAGACCTGGATCTCAGATGGTTTCCGCTGCTGGCGGTCGGGACCAGCCTCGCGTACCTGGTGCTGGCGGCCCCGATCGGCGTGCTCGCCGACCGGGTCGGACGGCTGCCGGTGGTGGTGGGCGGATACGCCGCCCTCGGCGTCACGTACCTGCTGCTCGCCGGCCCGGTCGGCGGCTGGCCACTGCTCGCGCTGGCGCTCGGCCTGTACGGCCTCTTCTACGCCGCCACCGACGGCGTGCTCATCGCCCTCGCCGGACCGGTGCTTCCGGCCCGGCTGCGTACCACGGGCATCGCCCTGGTCCAGACCGGGCAGGCGCTGGCGTATCTCGGTTCGTCGGTCCTGTTCGGGCTGGCCTGGCAGGCGTGGGGGCCGCAGACCGCGATCCGGGTCGCGGCCGCGACCGTCGCGGTCATCCTGCTCGTCACCGTGGTCCTGCTGGCCCCTGGTTTCCGCCTCGTCACCCGGAGGGTGTCCTGATGACCGCGCTGTCGACCCGAGCCAAGCTCGTCGTGGCGACCGCCTCGGCCGTGCTGCTGGGGGCCGTGGCGGCCGGCTACGCCGCCGTCGCCGCCGAACCGGCCCCGGCGCCGACCACCGCGGCCGGGGCCGCCGCGGTCACCCTGGAACCGGGCCCGCGCCTGCTCACCGTCACCGACCGGCGCGTCTCCTCGGTCTCCCTGAGCGACCCGTCCGGGCCGCGCACCGTCTCGACCCGGGAGTGCCTGCGGGTGTACGCCGCGGCCGGCACCGGCGTCTGCCTGGGGCCGGAGACCGCCTGGTCGTACCAGCTCGTGGTGCTCGACGCCGCGCTCGGCGCCACCCGCACCTTCGCCATTCCCGGTCTGCCCAACCGGGCCCGCGTCTCGGCCTCCGGCCGGATGGTCTCCTGGACCACGTTCGTCGGTGGCGACTCCTACACCTCCAGCGGCTTCTCCACCCGTACCGGCATCCTCGACAGCCGCGGCGGGAAACCGGTGATGTCGCTGGAGCACTTCGCCGTCACCCGCGACGGCAGGGCCTACCGCAGCTCCGACGTCAACTACTGGGGCGTCACCTTCGCCGCCGACGACAACCTCTTCTACGCGACCATGTCGACCGGTGGAAAGCGCTACCTGGTGCGGGGGGACTTCGCCGCCCGGACGGTCGAGACGGTGAAGGAGAACGTCGAGTGTCCGTCGCTGTCACCGGACGGCCGGCGGATCGCGTTCAAGGAGGCGATCGACGCCGACCCGGCGAAGGGTTGGCGCCTGTCGGTGCTCGACCTGGCCACGATGCGGGTTACCGCGACCGCCGAGACCGCCAGCGTCGACGACCAGCCGGCGTGGCTCGACGACGCGACGCTGGCGTACACGCTGCGCCAGAGCGACGGCCGGCCGGACGTGTGGGCGGTCCCGGCGGACGCGACAGGCGCGCCGAGGCTGCTGGTGCCCGGTGCCGAGTCCCCGTCGCCACTGATCTGACGGTGGTCCGCGGTCAGGTGTCGTTTCTGGCTCGGGTCAGCGGGAAGGCGGGTTCGGGTAGGTCCGGCACGGCGAGCCGGTCGGCTCGCTCGCGCAGGTGCCCGGCGATCTGGTCACTGGCCAGGGTGAAGCCGGCCGTGAAGTCGGCGTCGAGGGAGATGCCGGTGGCGGCCACGTGGTGATCCGCCTGCTGGCGCAGCTCTCGGGCGAGCGTGTTGCGCCAGCGGATCACCTCCTTGGTCAGGTGCGCCCGCTGAGTCGCCACCCGGCGCTGCGCCTCGGCCAGTTGCTCCTCCCTCCGTTCGAGACGGTCCAAAGTCTCGTCGAGACGGTCGAGCTCGGGCAGGTCGGTCACGATCGCCCGCCCGAGGGCGGCGCGGTCCAGGCCCGGACCGGTGGAGTGGAACGGCTCGAGGGCGCCGGTCACCCGCGCCGTCCACTGCTCGTGCCGAGCGTCCCGCTGGCGGGGGAGCGCTGCCACGCTGTCGCGTAGCGCGGCCAGTACCGGGGTGGGCCGGTCGGCCGGCTCTGAGGACGGAGCAACCGCGGCCATGACGCCTCGGCGGGGGTTGCGCTCCGGCGTTCCCTCGAGATCTCTCGCCCGCTGCGCCATCTGCTTGACGAACCCGGCGTACGCGGCCCGGTAGCCGACCTGGTGTTCGCCCTCGCCGGTCACCGGCGCGTGGCCGATGCGCTCCGCCTCGAGCCGGAGCGCGTCGGCGATGGTGGTGTCCGGGTCACCGATCTCCAACGTCGGGTCCGTGGGGCCGTCCAGCACCCTGTCGCGCAGCGTGCGGAGCAGACTTTCGGCGTGTTGGCAGCGTTGACGGGCGTTCGCCATCAGTTCCAGCTCCGGCACAGCGCGCCAGACTGCCCAGGCTGCGGGTGTCGCGTCGTCGGTCAGCGGCGCGTGCCGCCGAACTATCTCGCCGACGGCCTGAACCGGTTCGGGTGTGTGCGTGGACGTCGCCGACGCCAGTCGCCGCAGCAGGGCCAGCAGCTCGGCCTGGCCCTCCGATCCGGCCGATGACTGGTCCCCGATCAGGCCCAGCAGGCCGGGTGGCCAGGGTGCCGGCAGCTCGCCCCGCGACGGCCGGCGCAGCGGGTGACGCGATCGGCGTCGGAACGGATTCCACCAGCCCATCGAACCAGCTTTGCAGCCGGCGGCGATCGTGCGCAATGTGTCCGGTACGGCCTCTTCGGGCGAATCGGCGGGGAACCGGCCCGGGCGGCGTTCGCGTTCACCGCTCAGCAGCGGTCGCGGGGAGCCAGCCGGGTATCGGCCGGGGCGGCGCGGTCCAGATAGGTCGACTCGGCGAAGTCGAGGAAGCGTTGCGCGTCGGCCGCGTTGGAGGCCAGCCCGAAGGAGACGCGTACCGCGCCGCCGGTCGGCAGCCGCAGCGCGTCGAGGTACTGGTCGATGGACTCGACCTGGCGCGGCAGCGTACGACGCAGCGCGTCCGGGGTGATCCCGAACGCGCCCTCGCCCGCCCCCGGATTGCAGAAGCAGCCGGTACGCAGGGAGAAGCCGGCGGCCGACGACTCCCGCGCGACGAGCCGCTCGTCGACGAGGGCGCCGTCCGGGTGGCGGAAGTTGAACGCCAGGGTGCCGCCCCGGCCCTCGCCCGTCGGCGGGCCGTAGACCTGGACCAGCGGCCGGCCGGTGCGGTGCCGCAGCGCGGTCAGCCGCTCCAGCAGCCAGCCGGTGAGCAGGCCGACCCGGGTGTGCACCAGGTCGACGCCGATCGAGTCGAGCCAGCGCACGCCGAACTCCACATCCGGGATGCTGAGGAAGTTGAGGGTGCCGTCCTCGAACCCCGACTCGTCGTCCAGCGGCCGGTGCCAGTCGCCCTGCACGCTGACCGCCCGGATGGTGCCGCCGGCGAACCAGGGTCGCCGGAGCCGGGCCAGCGCGTCGCGTCGGGCCAGCAGCGCGCCGACGCCGGTGGGGTAGCCGAAGAGCTTGTACCAGCTGAGGCAGACGAACTGAGGCCGTACGGCGCTGAGGTCCAGCCGGTTCGTCGGGGCGAACGCCGCGGCGTCGAGCAGCACGTCGTAGCCGTGTCGCTGGGCTAGCTTCACCCAGCCCAGCGGGTGCTGCACTCCGGTGAAGTTGCTCTGCGCGGGGTAGGCGAAGAGCCCCGGACCGGTGGACCGTCGCCACCGTCGGGACCGGGCAGCGGCCAGCGTGGCGAGCAGGTCGGACTCGGCGACCCGCAGCTGCGGCCCGGTCAGCGGCACGTAGCGGACCGGTGCGCCGGCGGCCCGGGCGTACTCCCGGATGCCGTTGACCGAGTTGTGGTTGTCCCAGGTCAGCACCAGCGGGCTGGCCGGGCCGAAGGCGTACGCCTCGCCGACCAGCCGGCAGGCGCCACTGGCGTTCGGGGTGAAGATGACCGCGTACTCGGACGGGTCGGCGCGGAAGAAGTCGAGCACCGCCCGGCGGGCCGAGTCGACCAGCGCGCCGGCCGCCGCCGAGGTGGGGTTCTCCGAGTGCGGATTGCCGTACAGGCCTGAGAGCAGCCGCTCGTGGTGGGCGGTGAGCTGCGCCCGCGCGGCCACTCCGGCGCCGGCGTAGTCGAGGTAGACGTGACCGTCCCGGTCGAGGTGCTGGTACTCGGTGGCGCGCAGCTCGTCGATCCGGGCGGTGCCGGCGTACCCGGGGGCCGTGCTCGGGCCGCCGGTCGGGACCGGACGCGCCGGGTCGCGGCGCGGGTCAGACCGCACGGCGGGACTCGGCCCGGACCAGCACCGCCCAGGTCGCGCCGAGGAAGAGCAGCACGAACCCGCCGAGGATCAGCCAGTTCAGCCAGACCGGGCGGGAGAAGCTGTCGCCGTACGTGGCGAGCAGCGGTGGGCCGAGCGGGGATCCGCCGTCGCGCCAGAGCTGCTGCACGCCGGCGGTGTGGCCGAGTCCTTCGAACGCCCACCGATTGGACATCGCGTAGCTGAGCCACTGGCCGCCGGTGGCCATCGCCGGCACCGGCAGGATCGCACCGACGAAGAGGACCTGCGGGAAGCAGAGCATGGGCAGCATGAGCGTCGCCTGGGCGGCGTCGGAGACGGCGGCGGAGCAGAGCAGCCCGAGGGCGAGCGCGGCGGCGGAGGAGAGCAGCAGCGTCGCGTACAGCGCCGCGAAGTCGGCGCCGCCGACCGGCGGCAACCGGTCGATGCCGCGCAGCACCCCGAGCAGGGCCAGATCCACCAGGGCCAGCAGCGGAAGCAGCACCGCGACCTTCGCCAGCAGGTACGGCCCGAACCGCACCCCGGCCAGCCGCTCGCGGCGCAGGATCGGCAGCTCCGTGCAGATCTGCAGCAGCCCGTACGTCAGCCCGAAGAAGAACCCGCCGAAAGCGATCCAGAACAGGATCATCACGGTCACGTTGGGGCTGGGCCGCGCCGGGTCGAACGCGCCGGGGCGGAAGAGCAGGGCGAACATGCCGAGCACCAGCAGCGGCGAGCCGAGCAGGATCGCCAGGGTGAGCCGGTTGCGGGCGACGATCTCGGTGTTGCGGGCGGTGAGCACCCCCCACTGCCGTGGCCGGCCGAGGCGCCGCGACCGCCCCGCCCCGGCGACGCCCCGGGCCGCCGCACCGGCCGGCTGCTCCGGATCGCTGCCCCGCCGGTGCGGACGCGGGTCCGGCGGGTTGGGATCGCTGTGCGGCGGGGCCGCACCGGTGTCCCGTCGGGCGGCGAACCGGTCCGGCCAGGTCGCCGGATCGTCGGCCTCGTCCAGCCGCAGGTAGATCTCGGCGAGCGACCGCACGTCGAAGAACTCGCGGGCGGCGGCCGGCGGGCCGGCGAAGGCCAGCCGGCCCGCACGGGTGAGCACGACGACCCGGTCGCACAGCTGCACGTCGGTGATCTGGTGGGTGGTGAGCACGACCGTCGCCCCCGCGTCGGCGAGCGTGCGCAGCACCCGCAGCAGGTCCACGGCGATCGCCGGATCCAGCCCGGACGTGGGTTCGTCGAGGAAGAAGACACCCGGCCGGGTCAGCAGCTCCACCGCGATGCTCGCCCGCTTGCGCTCCCCGCCGCTGAGCCGGCCGACCGGCACGCCGGCCCGGTCGCTCAATCCCAGCTCGCCGAGCACCTCGCCGACCCGCCGGGTCACTTCCACCGGCGTGGTTTCCGGTGGCAGGCGCAGCCGGGCCGCGTAGCGCAGGGTCCGCTCCAGGGGCAGCTCGCGGTGGATGATGTCGTCCTGCGGTACGAAGCCGATCGCCTCCGCCGGACTGCCGCCGTCGTGCCGCACCGTGCCGGTGGCGGGACGCCGGACGCCGGCCAGGGCCTCCAGCAGCGTCGTCTTCCCGGCGCCGCTGGCGCCCAGAATGGCGACGACCTCGCCGGGGTCGATCGTCAGTGAGATGTCGTCCAGGATCCGGCGGCCGTCGCGGACCCGCTGGCCCAGGCCGTTCGCCGCGATACGTACGCCGGTCTGTGTTGGTGGCGCGAGCTTCTCGGTCGTCATGCGGGTGCGGCCAATCCCGTCGGTGGGTCGGGTGCTCGACCCGGGCCCGCCGAATATCGCACGAGGTGACTGTTACGACGGTGGGTCAACTGTGGCGGGATGCTGACACCACGTCGGCCCGTCGCGGTGGGCGACGGGCCGACGTGGTGCGGACCGGTTACCGCGGGACCGGGGTCAGCTCACCGGCCCGACCCGGACGTTCTGGAGAACGCCGACACCGTTGAAGACGTTCAGTCCGAACTGGCCGCTGGAGATGGTGTCGTCCACCGCGTCGATCACCGGGGTGGTACCGCCGTCGAGGTAGACGCGCAGTCGGGGCCCGTCGGCGACCACCTTCAGGTGGTACGTGTGGCCCAGCTTGACGTCGAGCGGGGCGCTGGCGATGTCGCGACCGGGCCGCCAGAGCTTGACGACCTTCGCCGCCGAGTCGATGTTAGCGGTGTAGTGCCGGGTGGCGTCGCGGTTGGCGCGGAAGGTGAGCGCTGCGGCGATGCCGGAGTCCAGCCGCACGTCGGCCTCGTAGGTGAAGTTCTCGCCGGAGCGGGTGTTCAGGTAGAAGGCGTCGCCGCCGCTGCTGCCCTTCTTGCCGCCCGAGGCGTCGGACCAGACCCCCGAGTCCGCGTACCACTGCCCGCCCAGGTTGTCCACGAGCATGGATTCCCCGCCCCAGATCGATCCGAGGTCGTGGTAGGTCAGCCGTTCCAGCCGGACCTGGCCGTCGACGAAGAGTTCGACGTCGTCCCTGCCGGGCAGGCTGTCGAAGTTGACGTTGAGGCTCTGGTAGACGCGTCCGTCGTTGCCGAAGATCTCCAGCTGGCCGCGGTCGACCAGCAACCGCACCTTCACCCGGTCGCCGACCGGCGACATCGGCACACCGCCGAGTGTCCTCGCCGCGGTGTCGTAGCCGACCTCGTGGTCGTACCAGCCGTTCTCGCCGGTCCCGATCCGGAAGCCGAAGCGGGACTGCTTGCGGTCGGCGACCCGGAACTCGGCCTCGATCTCGTAGGTGTCGGCCTCGATCCCGTCGAGCAGCGCGCCGGCCTGGCCGCTGTTGAGCGTGCGGCCCTTCCACGTGCGGGTGGAGGTGCGCAGCCGGTCGATCTCGGCGATCGGGGTGCTGAGCACCCGCGGCGCGCCGCCCACCGTGCTCAGGCGCATCTCCACCGGGAAGGTGAGGTTGCCGGTCCAGCTGGGGCCGGAGTTCTCGCCCTGCCACGCCATGGACACGATCCGGTTGTCCGGCATGTTGCCGAAGGTCAGACCGGCGTAGTAGCTGCCACCGGCGTGGGTTCCACCGTGGTTGACCCGCTGCGGAGACGTCCAGTCGGTGCGGAACGTGGTGCCGTCGAAGGCGCCGACCACGTACTCGCCGCTGGCGTCGCTGAGCACCCACCTCATCTTCGACCGGTTGCCGTCGAGCGGCATCGCCACCATGTCCGGGCACTCGAAGAGCCAGTCGGCCTGGTAGCGCGACGCGAAGGTCCAGTCGAGCAGGTTGTCGGAGGTGTAGAAGTCGACGCCGTTGCCGCCGTGGTCGGACCAGACCACCATGCCCCAGTGCCCGGACGCCTCGTCCCAGAAGACCTTCGGGTCACGGCTGGTGCCCTGCGGCACCGCCACCCGCCGACCGCCGTCGTACGTCTTGAAGGTGTTCCCGCCGTCGTTGGAGTAGAAGACCGTCACGCCGTTGGTGCCCGAGTAGACGATGATCGGGTCCTCGTCGCCGGCCTTGAGGCCGCTGACGTTCTTCGCGTCGACGACGCCGCCGCCGGAGAAGAGGTCGCCGGGGTGCACGCCCGGCTCGAGCGCGATCGGCTTCTGCTTCCAGTGCACCAGGTCCGTGCTGGTCGCGTGTCCCCAGTGCATGGTGTCCCACTGCAGGCCGTGCGGATTGTGCTGGTAGTACAGGTGGTAGACGCCGTCGTAGTAGAGCGGCGCGTTGACGTCGTTGATCCACCCGCCGCGGGCGCTGAAGTGGTACTGCCCCCGGTTGTCCTCCTGGTAGTTGGTGGCGGGGTAGGGGAACTCCGGGTAGTCCTGTTGGGTTCCGGCGGACGCCCCCGGGGCCATCACGCCGGCGAGGCCCACGGCGGCCGCCAGGACCGCCGTCATCGTCATCGCCGCGTACCGAACTCTCACACGCATACGTCCCAGCTCCCAGTCGGTGGTGGTCAGAACGGAGCAGGTCGGTCCCGGCGCCGGAGTCGCGCCTTGACAACCTTGTCGAGAGAGTCTGGGCGGCCGTTAAATGCGTGTCAATACTTCCATTCAGCATTGTTAAGCCAGTGCGCCCTCACCTGCACCGCCGTCACGACAAGGTTGTCAAAGCCGTGGGCCGGCACCGGGTACGCTGTCACCTCGTGCCGACGACGTAGTCCGAGGCGGGCCGCACGCTGCCGAAACAGAGGGAAGATGAGCCGAAACGGCGATCCGGTCGCCACGCCCTACCGACCGCGGCCGACCCTGCACGACGTCGCCGCCATGGCCGGCGTCAGCATCAAGACCGCCTCCCGCGTGGTCAACGGCGAGAACGGTGTGACGCCGGCCAAGGTCGCGGCGGTCCGCCGAGCGGTCCTTCAGCTGGACTACCGGCCGAACGTCTCGGCCAGCGCGCTGCGGCGGGCCAGCGGCCGGACGGCGGCCATCGGCATGGTGCTCGAAGATCTCGCCAACCCGTTCTCCAGCGCCCTGCTGCGCGCGGTCGAGGATGCCGCCAACAGCCGGCAGGTGCTGATCCTCGCCGGAAGCGTCGACGAGGACCAGGAGCGCGAGCGCAGCCTGGTCCGCGCGTTCAGCGAGCGACGGGTCGACGGGCTGATCATCGCGCCGGTCGGCGAGGACCAGGGATACCTGCGTGCCGAGCTGGAGGCCGGCACGCCGCTCGTCTTCGTCGACCGCCTGCCCCAGGGCCTGCCCGCGGACTGCGTCCTCTCCGACAACGAGGGCGGCGCCCGGGCGGCCGTGCACCACCTCGCCGACACCGGCCACCGCCGGATCGCCTACCTCGGCGACCTGCAGATCGTCCCCACCGCGCAGCAGCGGTTCGCCGGCTACCAACGCGCCAGCCTCGAGCGCGGCCTGCCGTGGAACCCGGCCCACCACGTGCACGACCTGCACACCATCGACGAGGCGGCGACGGCGACGACCAGGCTGCTGCGCTCCGACGAGCCACCCACGGCGCTCTTCGCCAGTCAGAACCTGGTGACCATCGGCGCCATCACCGCGCTGCAACAGCTCGGCCTCGAGGACACCGTGGCGCTCGTCGGCTTCGACGACTTCCCGATGGCCGACCTGCTCAAGCCGCGGGTGAGCGTCATCGCCCAGGACCCGTTCCAGATGGGCCGGGTGGCCGCGGAGCTGCTCTTCCAGCGGCTCGACGGCGACCGCGACGCGCCCCGGCGGATGGTGCTGCCGACGACGACGATCCTGCGCGGATCCGGCGAGATCCCACCCGCGTCGCCCTAGGCGCCGCCGGGCCGGATGAGGCACATGCCGCCCGGCCCGGGCCGGTCCATCGTGGCCAGGGCGTCGGGCGTCTCGGCGAGGTCGATGGTTCTGGTGACCAGCTCGGCTGGGCGCAGGACGCCCGCAGCGACCAGCCCGAGCAGCTCCGGGTAGGCGTGCGCGGCCATGCCGTGACTGCCCCGCAGCTCCAACTCGTACGCGATGACGAGCTCCATCGGCAGCGCCGGGCGGCCCTGGGCGGCGGGGAGCAGCCCGACCTGCACGTGCCGGCCGCGCCGCCGCAGGCTCTCGATGGAGGCGGCGCAGGTGGCCGGACTGCCCAACGCGTCGAGGGAGAGGTGAGCGCCACCGGCGGTCGCCTCCCGGACGGCCGCGGCGACCGCGCCCGGTGCGGCAAGGGCGCGGCCGTCCAGGCAGACCGTGGCGCCGAAGCGCCGCGCGAGCGCGAGCGCGCCGGGGGCGACGTCGACCGCGACCACCCGCGCGCCGCACGCCGCCGCGATCATCACCGCGGAGAGCCCGACCCCGCCGCAGCCGTGCACCGCGACCCACTCGCCGGCGGCCACCCGCCCCTGGGTGACCACCGCCCGGAACGCCGTGGCGAAGCGGCAGCCGAGCGCCGCCGCCGCCGGGTAGTCCAGTTCGTCGGGGAGCCGGACCAGGTTGACGTCCGCGTTCCGCACCGCCACGTACTCCGCGAAGGATCCCCATCCGGTGAAGCCCGGCTGCGTCTGCCGCTCGCACACCTGCTGGTCGCCCGCGAGGCAGGCGGGGCACCGGCCGCACGCGCAGACGAAGGGCGCGGTGACCCGGTCTCCGGGCCGCCAGCCGCGTACGTCGGCGCCGACCGCCGTGACGACGCCGGCGAACTCGTGACCCGGGACGTGGGGCGGGCGGATGTCCGGGTCGTGTCCCTGCCAGCCGTGCCAGTCGCTGCGGCACAACCCGGTCGCGTCGACGCGGATGACCGCGCCCCCGGGCGGCGGCACCGGCTCCGGAACATCGCGGACCTCGGGTCGGACACCGAACTCGTCGAAGATCACCGCTCGCATGCGCGCGATCCTCACATACGCCACCTGGGTGGGCCTACCCCGTCGGCGACCGGGCCCGGCTTGCACGCCGGCCCGAATGATCCAGCGCTCGGCACTGCCGATCCGTTTCGCGGCCGGGGTAGTTTCCTCATGTTTCGCGAATTTCCGCCGTTCAGCAGGCATTCGCCCGGTGCTGCCCGGCGCCGCCCTGGCTACGGTGTCCCGCATGCGTCACGTCTGGACCATGATCACTGCCATTGTCGTCGCGCCGCTGGCGTGGTTGTTGCTCGCGTACGGGCAGGACCGGACCCTGCAGGCCTTCGCCACCGGGGAGAGCACGGGAACGCTCGCCACCGCGGCGTTCGTCTGGCCGGCGGTGTGCCTGGCCGCCGCGGGGCTGCTGCTGGGCCTGATCGCCACACTGCGGGTGTCTCCGCTCGGCGCCGTGCTCACCGGGCTGGCCTACACGGCCAGCTACCTGGCCCTGCTGGTGGACCCGGACGCGGTCCTGGGCCTCTTCCCGAAGAGCCTGTCCCTCGCCGGTCGCAGCGTCGACCCGACGATGCCGCTGCGTACCGGCGGGGCGCTGCTGCTCGGCGCGTTGCTGCTGGTCGGTATCGCTAGCGTCGGCAGGTGGCGGCGGTGGCCGGCGCCCGCGGTCGCCGAGGCGGAGCCCGACCTCGAGGTCACCCAGCCCGAGGACCGCCCGCTCGGCGTGGAGGGTCTCGGATTCGCAGCCGAACCGACACCGGCTTCCACCGCCTCGCTG
The DNA here is from genome assembly GCF_044753725.1 of Micromonospora sp. NPDC093243. NCBI lineage: Bacteria > Bacillati > Actinomycetota > Actinomycetes > Micromonosporales > Micromonosporaceae > Micromonospora > Micromonospora sp. NPDC093243. Next base: position 548,022 of record NZ_JBIVNT010000006.1, read on the forward strand.
GCGCGCGCGTTCGACCGCGCCGGTCGGCCCTGACCATCGCCCCGGACGCCGATCTGGGCTCGCCTCAGGGCTTCCCGTCGTGGGACCGGCCGGGACCGCGCCGGGTACCGCGACGCCAGAAGGGGGTCAGGAGGACCAGGACGACGAGGACCAGGACGGCGCCGAGGCCGAGCCCGACGGGCAGCACCAATGAGGCGGACTCCTCGGCCGGCTCCGAACGCTCGCCCTTGACCGGCACCACCGGACGGTCGTACTTCTTCTCCTCGGGCGCGACCAGGTGGCCGACCGACGCGCCGGGGCGCAGCGCGAATCCCCAGTTGAGCAGGGCGCTCGCCTCGCCCAGGCTGCCCAGCGGCGCGGTCTCCGCGCCGAGCAGCGTCACTGCCAGGCGTCGACCGTCGCGTTCGGCCACCCCGACGTACGTCTGCCGGGCGAGGTCGGTGAACCCGGTCTTCCCGCCGAGCGTGCCCGGGTAGCGACCGAGCAGCGTGGTGTCGTGGGTGATCGCGAACCCGGGCGTGCCCGGCTGCGCCGGTATCTGGGCCACGGTGGTGGCGATGTAGCGCCGGAAGTCCTCCCGGGCGAAGGTGGCCCGCGCGATCAGCGCGAGGTCGTACGCGCTGGTGTACTGACCGGGTCCGTCCAGCCCGGAGGGTGTGGCCGCGTGGGTCTGGTTGGCCCGCAGCCGATGGGCCTCGTCGTTCATCGCCCGCACGCCGCCCGGCCGTCCGTCGGCTCCGCCGCCGACGCGGGCGAGCACGTTGGCCGCGTCGTTGCCTGATTTGAGCAGGAGCCCCAGCCACAGGCTCTCGACCGAGTAACGGCCGCCGGCGCTCACCCCCATCAGCGAGCTGGCCGGGTCGAGGTCGCGCAGATCCGCCCGGGACACCTCCACCATCTGGGTCGGGTCGAGGCGGGGCATCAGCGCCGCCGCCAGCAGCAGCTTCTGCACGCTGGCCGGCGTCCGGTGCTCGTGCGGCCCGCAGCCACCGAGCACCTCGCCGCTGTCGAGGTCCGCCACCAGCCAGGAGGTGGCGGTCACCGCCGGCGCCATCGGCGCACCCGGCGGAATGGCCAACCCCGCCGTCGCCAGCGCCGGCCCGCCGACCGCCGCCGCCGCGGGGTCGACCGGTGGCGGCGACGGAAGAGCCGGCGGCGGCTCGGGCGCTTTCACGGCCGGGCACCGCAGCTGCGGCGCGGCCGTCGCCCGCGTCGGTGGCCCGACGCCCACCACGGCTGCGGACAGAATGACGCTGAGCGTTACGGCGGTAACCCTTGAGGTGGTCACGTTAACGAACGGTAATCGTCGGCGCGGCCGGTGCGGCCCGATTACAGAAAGCGCGGCACGGTGACGCATCGGAGTCGCGACTCAGCTCGGTCGACGGCCCCGGGCGCGGACAAACCAGACGTGAAACGCACTGCCGGAAGGTGGCGACGAGTGCGCGCTGCAACCACGAATCAGGGGCGTCCGCACGGGCTGTTTGCCCATTTCCCGTACGTGCTGACGCTGTCAGTGAGCCTTTCGACGCCCCGCATCGCTTGCGCCGTGTTCGTCGCCGCTGGTGTCGCCCGTAGCGGCGAAGCGCCGCGTGCGGCACTCGAATGCCTCGCATTCCTTTTCTCGCGGAACGGGGTAGTGCATCAGCGCGGCAAATGACGATCATGTTGGACGGTGCACGGATCCGGTACTACGCCGTGTTACGGAGTCCTGTCTTGTCGCGGGCGTCGACGGCGGGCTCCACCGCACCCGGCGCGGGTCTAGGATGCGGGTCATGGATCGGCGTCCGACGATCTACGACGTCGCGCGCGAGGCGGGCGTGGCCGCGTCCACCGTGTCCCGGGCCTACTCCCGGCCGGGGCGGGTCAACGCGGACACGGCCCGCAAGGTGTTCCGGGCGGCGGAGCAGCTCGGTTACCGGTCCGGCCAGCTCGACGGCCAGCAGCCGGCCGGGCGTCCGCCGCAGAAGGCGATCGGTCTGGTGATCGCCGACGTCACCAACCCGTTCTACGGCGACATCATCAAGGGCGCGTACGAAGCCGCCCGCGAGGCCGGCTACCAGCTGATCCTCACCCACACCAACGAGTCGCCGGAGGTGGAGCGCACGACCATCGAGCACGAACTGGCCCAGGTCGACGGCATCGTCATCGCCAGTTCCCGGATGACCGACTCGGCGTTGCGGATGGTGGCCAAGCAGAAGGCGGTCGTCCTGCTGAACCGCATCATCCCCGAGGCGAACTGCGTGCTGAGCGACGCCGAGCGCGGCATCCACCGAGCCGTGGAGCACCTCGCGGCGCTCGGCCACGACCGGATCACCTACGTCGCCGGGCCGGAGACCAGCTGGTCCGACGGGGTCCGCTGGCGGGCGTTGCGGGAGGCCACGGCCGAGCGGGAGCTCGAGACGAAGCGGATCGGCCCGCACGAGCCCACCGTTCTCGCCGGCTTCGGCGCGGCCCGGCGGCTGGCCGAACTCGACGCGACGGCCGTGCTCGCGTACAACGATCAGCTCGCCATCGGCATCATGAAGGGGCTGCGCAAGCTGGACATCGGCGTGCCCGAGGACGTCAGCGTGGTGGGCTTCGACAACATCATCCTCGACGAGCTGGTCGAGCCGCAGCTGACCACGATCGCGTCGCCGCTGTACCGGATGGGCCTCACCGGCGTGCAGAACTGCATCGCGGTCGCGCAGGGCGCCCGGACCAGCGGCCAGCCGCTGGTCCTGCCCGTCCGCCTGGTCGTGCGCCAGTCGACCGCGCGGCGCAGGCGCGGGGGCGCCTCCGCGGCGCGGGGGACGACCAGGGTGTCCGGGCCGGCCGCGCCGGCCGCGGCGCCGCTCGGGGTCGGGTCGCGGTAGCCCCGGATCAGCGCACGGCAGGTTGGTGCCGACCTGGGCGCATCACCCGACCCGCGCGGCCATGGCGTGCTGAGCCCAGCGGTACGACATGCGGTGCGACTCCAGTTTCGACGCCACGCTCGGCTCGTCCACCTCGATCATGAAGTCGCCGTCGTAGTCGTCCGGAATGGCGGCCAGCACGGCGTCGAAGTCGACCACGCCCAGGCCGGGTTCGGCCCAGAGTCGCTTCGTCGCCTGCACCTCGTGGTAGGCCATGCCGCTGCGCGCCGACGGGGAGAGCAGGTCGGGGAAGCAGTCCTTGATGTGGATGCCGCCGATGCGGTCCGCGTACCGCGCGATGAACGCCGCGGGGTCGACGCCGGCCCAGGTCAGGTGGCCGGTGTCCGGGCCGAACCCGATCACGTCCGGCCCGAGATCGTCGAGCAGTCGGATGATCTCGTCCGCGGTCTCGAAGACGCCGCCGACGTGCGAGTGGTGCAGCGGGCGCAGGCCCTCGGTCTGCAGCACCCGGCAGATCGCGCCGCAGTTGTCGATGGCCCGGGCCAGCCGGCCCGCGTCGAAGCCGGCGCCGACGGCCGGTTGCGCGATCCGGGCCGGGACCGACATCGAGGAGATCATCGTACGGTCGAGACCCAGCGCTGTCTGGGTGGCGGCGAACCGCTTGGCCCGCTCCACCTCCTCGGCCATGTCCACGGTCTCGTCGAAGGCGGAATTGAACAGGCTGAGTGACGGCGCCAGGCCGTACCCGCCGATCCAGTCCAGGTATTCGGCCGGACCCATGTCGTCGGGCACGTCGGCCTTGACCGCGGTGAAGCCGATCTCCTGGAAGTCGCGGAAGGCCGCGTCGAAGACGTCCCGCGTCTTGCCGGCCCGGCTCCAGTAGGGGATGGGGTTGGCGGCGATCCGGTTCACGAGAGGCTCACCGGCCGTCCGGTCCGGGCCGACTCGTACGCCCCGGTGATGACGGCGATCGACTGGCGGTTGGTCTCCAGGTCGACGCGGAGCTTCTCGGTGCCGTTCAGGGCGCCGAGGAAGTTGAGGTACTGCAACCGGTGCGCGTCGGACAGCTGCCCCGGATCGCTGCCGGCGGTCGGCACGGCCCGGTTCTCCGTCGCACCCATCAGCTTCTCCTCCCGGTCCGCGCCGCCGGCGGTGACCTGGAAAAAGGCGAGCTGGTCGTTGTCGATGACCGCCGAGCCCCGATCGCCGTGCACCTGCATCCGCGCGCTCAGTCCCGGGTACGCCGCGGTGCTCGCGTGCAGCACGCCGAGCGCGCCGCTGTCGAAACGCACCACGCCGACCGCGACGTCCTCCACCTCGATCCGCTCGTGCGCCAGCGTGCCGGCGTACGCGAACACCTCGACCGGCCGGCCCAACGCGGCGACGAGCAGGTCGACCGTGTGCACGCCCTGGTTCATCAGCGCGCCACCACCGTCCAGCTCCCAGGTGCCCCGCCAGTCGCCGGAGTCGTAGTAGCTCTGCCCGCGCCACCAGTCGATCGAGGCGATGCCGGAGGTGAGCCGGCCGAGCTCGCCCCGGCCGATCGCCGCGAGCGTCGTCTCGGTGGCCGGGTCGAAGCGGTGCTGCGAGATCACCGTCACGAGGGTGCCGGCCTTCTGCCGCGCGGCGATGATCTCGTCGGTCTTCGCCACGGTGATCTCGGCCGGCTTCTCCACGATGACGTGCTTGCCGGCGTCGAGGGCCTCGACGGCGACTTCGCCGTGCCGGCCGGTCGGCGTGCAGACCACCACGACGTCGATCTCCTCGGCGGCCAGCGCCGCGGTCAGCGAGCCGTACGCTCGGCCGCCGCGCGACGCGGCGAGCTGCTCCGCGCGCTGCCGCTCGACGTCGGCCACCGCGACCAGCTCCACCTGCTCCGCGAGCTGGCTCATCACCAGGCCGTGGTGGTTGCCGATCACGCCGGCGCCCACCAGGGCGAACTTCGTCCGTGTGCTCACGCGTACTCAATCCCCTCGGTTGTCAGAAGGTCCGTGAACGCCTGCCACGCCCGGCGGAACTGCTCGGGCCCGGAGAATCCGCCGGTGGCGTGCCCGGCCGCCAAATGCGGTTCGAGGGAGAAGAACCCGTCGAAGCCGTCGTGGCGCAGCGCGCGGAGGGTGCGGGCCACCTCTCCGTCACCGTGGCCTGCGGGCACCACCGTGCCGTCCGCCGCCAGGGCGTCCTTGATCTGCACGTACTCCAGGTGCTTGCGCAGGATGGCGTACCCGTCGGTGTACGGCCGGACGCCGACCTGGACGAAGTTCGCCGGATCCCAGGCGAGCCGCAGGTGCGGCGAGCCGACCGACCGCACCAGGTCGAGGCACCGCTCCGGGATGTCGCCGTAGATCGCCTTCTCGTTCTCGTGCAGCAGGATAAGGTCGGCGTTCTCGGCGACCCGGGCGAGGGCCCGCATCCGGTCGATCACCTCGGCCCGGTGCTCGGCCGGATCCGCGTCGGGACGCAGGAAGAACGAGAAGATCCGGACGTACGGCGCGTCGAAGAAGCGGGCCACCTCGGCGGCGTGGCGCATCCGCTCCAGGTGCGGCGGAAAGTCCTCGTCGATGGAGATCTTGCCGATCGGCGAGCCGATGCTGGACACCTTCAGCTCGTGCGCCGCCAGGGTCTCCTTCATCCGGGTGAGCTGCTCTGGCGCCAGGTCCAGGATGTTGACGTCCCAGGCGCTGCGTATTTCGACGTACTTCAACCCCAGCGCCGCCGCCACCGCGCACTGCTCGGTGAAGTCGGGGGAGATCTCGTCGGAGAATCCGGACAGCGTCCACATCGGCGGTGGCCCTTCCTTGCTTAGGTGTGCTGTCGATAGACCTGATCGATCAGGCGCAGAGACCTGGTGCCCTCCTCGACGCCGAGCCAGAACGGAGCCGGCTCGGGCAGCTGTCGGTAGAAGTCGGCGATGAGCAGCTCGTGCGACGCGCCCCAGTACGCGCGGCCACCGGGGCCGCTCCGCCGCTCGGCGACCACCTCGGTACGCCCGTCCGGGTAGCTGACCGTCAGGTCCCCGCGGATCAGCAGGGTCGCCCGCTCGGTGACGATCTCGATGCTCACCGGCGCGTCGTGGACGTTGGTCACGGTCGCGAAGAGCACGCTGCGCGCCCCGCCGGCGTGCTCGAGCAGCAGATGGGCGGTGTCCTCGACGTCGATCTCACCGCCGAAGCCGTACCGGCCGGTGTGGCCGCGCACCTCGACCACGTCGCCGAGCAGCCACTCCATCAGGTCCAGCGTGTGGATGGCCTGGTTGATGAGCACCCCGCCGCCGCTGCGCGCGGTCCGGCCGCGCCAGGGTCGGGCGCGGTAGTACTCCCGGTCGCGGTGCCACAGCACCGTGGCCGAGCCGCCGCGCACGGCGCCCAGCTCGCCCGACGCGAGCAGCGTACGGGCGGCCTGGGCGGTCAGGTTGTACCGGTTCTGCAGGCAGACGCCGACCTTGACCTCGGGGTGATCCTTGGCGGCGGCGATCAGCCGCTCGGCCTGCGCGACGGTGTGGGCCACCGGCTTCTCCAGCAGCACGTGTACGCCGCGCTCCAGGGCCTCGATCGCGATCGGCACGTGCTGGTCGTGCGGAGTGCAGATGTGCACCACGTCGGGGCGCAGGTCGTCGAGCAGATCGCGGTGGTTGACGTACCCCGTCGCGGCCCGGCCCGGCTCTGGGTCGCAGACACCGACGAGCTCGATGCCGAGCCGCTCGATCGCGGCGAGGTGCACCACCGACACGTCGCCGCAACCGATCACCGCCGCGGTGGCCACTACTTCACCCCGCCGGCGGTCAGGCCCCCGACCAGGTAGCGCTGGAAGGCCAGGTACAGCAGCACGACCGGGGCCGCGCAGATCAGCGAGGCCGCCATCATCTGCGAGTACACCGGCAGCGCGCCGCCCTCCTGGGTCGAGCCGAAGATCTGCAGCGCCACCGCCGCGGTCTGCGTCTCGGGCCGGGTCAGCACCGAGGCGAACAGCACGTCGTTCCAGCCGAGCAGGAAGGCGAAGATGCCCGAGACGACGATCGCCGGCAGGCTCAGCGGAAAGACGATGCGCCACAGGATGACCAGGGTCGACGCGCCCTCGGTGCGGGCGGCCTCCTCCAGCTCGCGCGGCATGCCGCGCAGGTAGGTGACCATCACCCAGGTCGAGAACGGCAGGGCGAAGGTGAGGTACGCGACGAACAGGCCCCATCGCGTGCCGATCACCGTGAGGCCGAGGTAGTTGCCGGCCGAGGAGAACAGCACGAACACCGGCAGCAGCATCAGCGTGCCCGGGATGCTCTGCAGGCCCACCAGCCCGCGCAGGATGGTCAGACGCCCGAAGAACGCGTAGCGGACCAGCACGTACGCGGTGGTGGTGCCGAGCAGGGCGGAGGCCACCGCGGTGAGCGCGCAGACGACGAGGCTGTTGACGATGCCGGTGGACAGGTCGGCGGTGGTCCAGATCTGGGTGTAGCTCTCGCCGGAGAAGGTGCTCGGCCAGAACTCGCCGCCGGCCACGCCCACGTCGGTGTTGAGCGACGCCAGCACGATGTAGAGGATCGGCGCCAGCACCATGGCGCAGAGCAGCACCGTCAGGGTGATCAGCAACGGCCGGGGGAGCAGCCGTTGGGCCTCGGCCGAGGCGGTCATCGCCGGGCTCCTTCCTCGTGCACGTCCAGCCGCACCGCCCGCAGATAGGCGAACAACGGGATGGCGATCAGGATCAGCGAGACCACGGCCATGGCCGCGCTGAGCCCGAACCGCAGGCTCTGGAAGCTGGTGACGTACACCAGCATCGGCATCACGTTGACGTCGTCCGGCGCGGGCGCGCCGAACAGCACGAACGGCAGCGTGAAGTTGTTGATGTGGTTCAGCGTGGCCAGCAGGCAGGCGAGCAGCACCGGCCCGCGCAGGTACGGCAGGATGACCCGGCGCAGCTTCGACCACCAGGTGACCCCGTCGACCGCGGACGCCTCGTGCACCTCGATGTCCACCGACTGCAGGGCGGCCAGCGCCATCAGGTAGATGAACGGCCACGCCGCCCAGATCTCCACCAGCACCAGCGTCCAGTACGACTTCGGGCCGCTGAGCCAGAGCCCGCCGTCCACGCCGGCCTTCGCGAGCGTCGCGTTGACGATGCCGTCCGGTTGCAGCATCGTGCGCCACACCGTGGCGACCACGAACGACGGCAGCACGTACGGGATCAGGAACACCGCCCGCACGATCGCCCGGCCGCGGTAGGGATTCTGGGTGACCAGCGCGGCGGCGATCCCGATCGGCACGGTGGCGACGGTGGCCAGCACGGCGAACGAGACGCTGATCCAGACCGAGTGCAGCAGGCCGGAGCCGACCGACTCGACGTAGTTGTCCAGCCCGATGAACGGTGCCTCGATCCACCGGCGCAGCGTGTACTGGTCGAGGTCGATCGCCGAGATCCACAGCGCCAGGACCAGCGGGATCAGGATGACCAGGACCATCAGCACCCCGCCGGGGGTGAGGAGCCACAGCGGACGCTGTCGCTCCGTCACGCCCCGGCGGCGCCGCTGGGGCGTCGGCTTCGCCGTCCGCACCTCAGGCGTGAGGGTGCTGTTGACACCCATCTACTTGACCCGGTCGAGTGCCGACTGTGCGGCCTTCTGCGCCGTGGCCAGCCGGCTGTCGATCTGCTCGGGGCTGATCGGGCCTTTGGAGAGGTCCGGGATCGACTGCACCACCGCGTTGGTGAGCGCCAGCTGGATGTCCGCCCAGGCGCCGGTGAACGGGGTGGACACGGACTTCTGCTGCGCCTGGACGACCACCTCCAACTTCGGGTCCGACAGCAACGTCTGCGCCGCGGCGGCGTTCGCCGGCAGTTGGCCCAGCCGCTGGTAGAGGTCCAGCTGTGCGTCCTGGTCGGTGATCAGCTTGACGAACTGGAAGGCCAGGTCCTTGTTCTTGGAGTAGTCCGCCACCAGCAGGTTGTCCCCGGAGAGGATGCTCGCGGCCTCCACGCCGTTCGCCGGCCGGGTGGTGGCGCCCGGCGGCACGGTGGGTAGCAGGGCGAACTTCCACTTACCCTTGACCGCGCCGGCGTCGAGCGCCTTCGCGGCGAGCGCGGAGGTCAGCGCCATGTAGCCGGTCTTGCCCTTGGCGAACTCGCCGATGGCCTGCGAGTTGGACCAGCCGACCGCGGCCGGGTTGACCACCCGGTCGGTGGCGAGCCAGCCGAAGTAGGTCTCATAGGCCTTCTGCACCGCCGGGTCCTGGATCCGCGCCGTCTTGCCGTCCACGAGCGGGTTGCCGGCCTGGATCGACATGCCCCAGATGAACTTCCACGGGTCGAAGTTGTCCTTGTACGCCACGGCCAGCCCGTGCTGGTCACCCTTGGTGAGCCGCTTGGCGTGCTGCGTCAGCTCGTCCCAGGTGGTCGCCGGCTTGTCGATGCCGGCCGCGGTGAGCAGTTCGGTGTTGTAGACCATGACGAACGGGCGGCCCACCCACGGGATGCCGACCTGGTTCTGCTCGTCCGGGCCGGAGATGCCCAGCGACGACGGGATGAACTTGTCCTTGCCGCCGATCTTCTTCCACTCCTCGTCGCCGAGGGTGACGAACGCCTTGGTGGAGTACGCGGTCGGGGTGAACGTGGTACCGACCGCGTAGACGTCCGGGCCGCTGCCGGAGACCACCGATGTCTGGATCTTGGTCAGCTCGTCGTTGGCGGTGGCGAACGTCTCCCACTTGACCTCGGCGCCGGTCTGCGACTTGAACCGCTGGGCGATCGACTCCTGCCACGCCTGCTGTTCCGCGGGGTACTGGGTGTTAGCCCCGATCAGCACATTGATCGTCTTGCCGGAGCCGCTGGACTCGTCGCCGCCTCCGCAGGCGGCGAGCGCGGCGACCAGCGCGGTCGCACCGGCCACCGCCACCGCCGCTCGCATCTTCCGGTATGGCATCTGCTGCTCTCCTAGGGGTGTGCCGGTGCGGAGTGAGCCGCATCACTGTTACCGGATGGTTTCCGCATGCCGACGATCGGCGCAACGAGTTGCCAGTTGTTGCCACGCCGACCGAGGCAACAGGTGGCAACCGCTTGCGAACGCCGAGCGGCCCGCCCACGCTCGGGCTCATGGCCGCTCTGACGTTGCATCCCGACCGGTTGTTGCCCACCGACGCGGAAGTGCGCTCAATCGCCCGCCGCCTGTACGAGGCGGTCCGCGACCTCCCGATCGTCTCGCCGCACGGGCACGTCGATCCCCGGATGCTGCGCGACGACACCCCGTTCGCGGACCCCACCAGCCTTTTCCTCCAGCCGGACCACTACGTGACCCGGCTGCTGCACGCCGGCGGTGTGCCGCTTCAGGCGCTCGGGGTGGGGGAGGAGCCGCTGCCCGAGGACCGGGCGCGGGAGGCCTGGCGGTCGCTGTGCGCCCACTGGGATCTGTTCCGCGGCACCCCCGTGCGCTACTGGTTCGACAGCGAACTGGTGGAGATCTTCGGCGTGACCGAGCGGCCGTGCGCGCAGAACGCGGACGCGTTGTACGACCTGATCGCGGGGCAGTTGAGTCAGCCGAGCCATCGTCCGCGCGCCCTGCTACGCCGCTTCGGCATCGACTTCCTGGCCACCACCGACGACCCGGCCGACGACCTCGCCGCGCACGCGGCGCTGCGCGACGCCCCGGACGTCGACACCACCGTGGCGCCCACCTTCCGCCCCGACAGGTACCTGGAGATCGGCCGGCCGGGGTGGCCGGAGAAGGTCAAGGAGTTGGGCGGCGACGTCGGCGACTACGCCGGGTACCTCGCCGCGCTGGAGGAACGCCGTCGGTACTTCGTCGCGCACGGCGCGGTCTCCGCCGACCACAGCCACGCCGACGCGGGCACCGAGCCGTTGGAGCGGCACGAGGCGGAACGCATCTACCGCGCGGCCCGCGCCGGCACGGTCTCGCCGGCGGAGGCGACCGCGTTCCGCCGACACATGACCTTCGAGATGGCGCGCATGTCGTGCGACGACGGCCTGGTCATGACGCTGCACCCGGGCATCTACCGCAACCATCACCCGGCCACCGCGAACCGGTTCGGCCCGGACACCGGGCACGACATCCCGACCGCCGTCGAGTTCACCCACGCGCTGCAACCGCTGCTCGCCCGGTTCGGCACCCACCCGGGATTCCATCTGGTGCTGTTCACCGTGGACGCGGAGGTCTACAACCGGGAGATCGCGCCGCTCGCCGGCTTCTACCCGGCCGTGTACGCCGGAGCGCCGTGGTGGTTTCTGGACAACCCGTCCGAGATCCGCTGCTACCAGGCGGCGGTCACCGAGATCGCCGGGTTCTCCCGGCTGTCCGGGTTCATCGACGACACCCGCGCGTTCTGCTCCATCCCGGCCCGGCACGACATGTCCCGCCGCCTCGACGCGGGGTTCCTCGCCGGGCTGGTCGCGGCGCACCGGCTGGACGAGGACGAGGCGCTCAACACGCTCACCGCCCTGGTCAGCGACCAGCCGCGCAAGGTCTTCAAGCTGTGAGGCCGCACCGGACCACCAGACCGCCGGTCCGCATCGTCCACCTCGGGCTGGGCGGGTTCTTCCGGGCGCACCAGGCCTGGTACACCGGTGCCGCCCCGGACTCGGCACGATGGGGGATCGGCGCGTTCACCGGCCGGTCGCGGGCGCTGGCGGACCAGCTGACCGAGCAGGACGGGCTCTACACGCTCGTGGTCCGCGGGCCGGACCGCGACGAGATGGCCGTGCAGACCGCGGTGTCGGCCGCGCATCCGGGCACCGACCTGCGCTCGTGGTGCGCGTACCTGGCCGAGCCGGACGTCGCGGTCGTCACACTGACGGTCACCGAGGCGGCGTACCGGCGGCACCGCGACGGCGGCCTCGACCTCGACGCTCCGGACATCCGGGCCGACGTCAGCGCGCTACGTCGCGGCGCCGGGGTGACCACCATGCCCGGCCGTCTCGTCGCCGGTCTGGCCGCGCGGCGTATCGCCGGGGCCGGTCCTCTCGCCGTGGTCTCCTGCGACAACCTGCCGGGCAACGGCGAGGCCACCGCCCGGGTGGTGCACGACCTGGCCGCATCGGCTGAACCGGGGCTGAGCGGGTGGATCGCCGAGAACGTCTCCTTCGTGACCACCATGGTGGACCGGATCACGCCCCGGACCACGCCGGAGGACGTGCGCGCGGTGGCCCAGCTGACCGGGTACGAGGACGCGGTGCCGGTGGTCACCGAGCCGTTCTCCGAATGGGTGCTCAGCGGCGACTTCCCGGCCGGCCGCCCGGCGTGGGAAGCGGCAGGCGCTCGGTTCGCCGACGACATCACCCCCTACGAGACGCGCAAGCTGCTGCTGCTCAACGGTGGGCACAGCCTGCTGGCATACGCCGGCAGCGCGCGCGGGCACGACACCATCGCGGCCGCGGTCGCCGACCCGGTCTGCCGCGGCTGGCTGGACCAGTGGTGGGGCGAGGCCGCGCGGCACGTGCCGCTGCCCGCCGTCGAGCTGGCCGACTACCGGACGACCCTGCTCCAGCGCTTCGCGAACCCGCGGATCCGGCACACGCTGGCACAGATCGCCGCGGACGGCTCGCAGAAGTTGCCGATCCGGCTGCTGCCGGTGCTGCGCGGCGAGCGGACCGCCGGCCGGATGCCCACCGGGGGCGCGCGGATGCTGGCCGCCTGGATTCAGCACCTGCGCGGGGCCGGCGCGCCGGTGAACGACGCCGGCGCCGGCCCGTACCAGCAACGAGCGGGGTCGGCGCGAGACGTGCTGGCGCTGCTCGCGCCGGACCTGGCCGGCGACACGGACCTCATCCACGCGATCGACGAGGCGGGCGCACATCTACCGTTGCGCCCGTGAACCGTTTGGCCGCCGGACGCGGATAACAGGTGATGCTTCCCGACTCCGCGAAAGGCCCTACATGAAACACCTGCGGCGAGCAAAGGATGTCGATGTCGGTGCGGTGGCGGACGCAACGATCATCGCGCGGTCCGTGCAGGAACCGGAGATCTTCTCGGCGATCTTCGACCGGCACGCGCCGCACATCCATCGCTACCTCGCCCGGCGTCTCGGCGTGCCGGCCGCGGACGACCTGGTCGCCGAGACGTTCCTCGCGGCGTTCCGTCGTCGGGATCGATTCGACGTCACCCATCCGAACGCCCGGCCGTGGCTGTACGGGATCGCCACCAACATCGTCGGCCAGCACCGGCGGAACGAGGAGCGGGAGTACCGACTGCGGCAGGCGTACGTCCCCCTGACGAGCGAGGCGTCACACGCCGACCGGGTCGCCACCGCGGTGACGGCGCAATCGCTACGCCGACTCCTCCTCGACGCGTTGGCCCTGCTCTCCGACGGAGACCGCGACGTGTTGCTGCTGATCGCCTGGGAGGAGTTGACGTACGACGAGGTCGCCGCCGCCCTGGCGATCCCGGTCGGCACCGTGCGATCACGACTCAACCGAGCCCGCCGGTTGCTCCGTGAGCAGTTGGGCGGCGAACCGGCCAGCACGATCGAGGAGGCACTGAGCAATGGATGAGATGCGACTGCTCCAGCAGGTCGGCGACGAGACCGTGCTGCCGACGGCCGAGCGGTTGGCGCCGGCCCGCACGCGGCTGACGACCGTGATGACCGCGATGGCCGCGCCGTCTCCCGCACTCACGACCTCGACCGTCCCCCCGACGCCTCCTCGTTCGCGGCGACCGGTCTGGCGACTCGTGCTCACCGGGGTGGCGGCGGCGGGCGTGGCGGCGTCGCTGGCTTCGGTACTCGTGCTTGCGCCGGACCCGCTCGGTGGCAGCACGCCGGCCGCCCGGGCGGATGCCGCCCAGGTTCTCCGGAACGCGGCGGCCGCCGCGCTGGAAGTGCCGGACGTCAGTCCCCGGCCGGGCCAGTTCGTCTATTCACGCAGCCAGGAGGGTCCGGGAATCCGGGAGAGTTGGCAGTCGGTGGACGGAACCCGGGACGGTCTGGTCATCGAGACCTCTGCCGCCGGCCGCACGGAAATGGTCGTGCCCGGCTGCCGGAACGGGCGAGCCGCGGTGGTCAAGGGCGACCAGGTGGTGCCGGGCAGGACCGAGCGGTGCATCCCCGCACCCGCCTACCGCGCCGACATGCCCACCGACGCCGCCGCCATGCGGGCCTTCCTGACCGAGCATCGCAGCGGTGAACCAGGCGACGCCAATGCAGCCGGCAAGGACGTCCTCTACTACCTCACCGACAGCTACCTGCGCCCTCGATCCCGTGCGGCGCTCTACGAGGCGGCGGCGACGACGCCGGACCTGCAGGCTGTGGAGCACGTCAAGGATGGCGCGGGCCGATCAGGCATCGGGATCACCTGGCCGTCGACGGGCGGCTCGGGCCAGGTCGTGCTCGTCTTCCACCCCGAGACCTACGCCTTCCTCGGCGCGGGCGGGTCGGCGGGGTCGTCGGCCGTGCTGGCCCTCGCCGTCGTCGACCGGGTCGGTCAGACACCCTGAGTTTCCGCTGACCGGGCGGGCGCCTCGGCGCGCCCGCCCGGTGGCCGCCCGCTCGGTGCCGAGCCGAGCGGCGGTCGTGCTAGGACTTCCACCCGGGATCGCGGCCGGTGAGCCCGAGGACCCGGTCGAACAGGGGAGCGTCGGCGGGCAGGGAGACCGCCGGCCCGAACAGGCCGGGGGTGCCGTCGCTGCTCGCCTGCTGCGACACCAGGCCGTGGACCGTCTCGACGGTACGGTCGTCGACGTCGTATCGCTGCCCGGTCGAGCTGGCGAGATCCCATCCGTGGATGACCAGCTCGTTCAGCGCGACGACACCCATGATCCCGGCCGGCAGCACCACCCCGGCGACCGCGACGTCGCCCGTCCAGGCGGCCGGCTCACGCCACGCGGAGACCAGCTCGTCGAGCTGCGCCGGCAGCCGGGTGCGCCACCGCGGGTCGTGCTCCGCTGCGGCGGGATCGTCCGGGCCAGCCGGCGCGGGGTCGGGCCCCTTCTCGGCGGCGATCCGGAACGCGACCGTCAGCCCCATGAGGTGGTGGAGCAGGTCGGCGACCGTCCATTTCCCGCACGGGGTGGGGCGGCCGAGTTGGTCGTCGGTCACCCCGCCCAGCAGCGCCGCCAGCGCGCGGGCCGCCGGCTCGAAATCAACTGTGTCCTTACTGTCGATCATTGGTCTCTCCTCAGTCGTGGACACGTCCGCACGCTACGCGTCGGGACCGACAGGACAGTTCGCATCGCGCAGCGCCACTGCTGCGCCGTGGTTCGGCTCAGTTGCCGGAATCAGTCTCTCCACGGGTACGGGTTGAGGGGCTCGACGTCCCGAAGCCACGCCGGACGTGTTCTTCCGGAGTCGGCTGTCGCGCCCCATTCGCACGCCGGGCCGGCCTCCTGGTCGATCTCCAGCCCCGAGTCGTCAGGTGCGGTCGCGAACAGCTCCAGATCCTCGGCGTAGCGGACCAGCAGCTGCCGCCACGACGGGGCCAGGACGTGCCAGGTGGTTGCCTCGGGATCAACCCGAACCACCTGGCCCGGCGTGCCCCCCGGTGGCGGATCAAGGTCGAGGAACCAGTGCACGTCGCCGTTCATCGTGCCCACGAACACCCGGTCGGCCCCGCTCAGAGTCGGCCGCACCGGTCCGCTCACCTGGATCATGCCCCGGTCGACCAGGTAGGCCCAGACTCGAGGATCGTCGAAGACCGGGTCGGGGTCGAACGTCGTGCGCCACATCCGCGTCGCCTCGACGATCTCGTCGGTGTCGTATAGGTAATCCAGCGGCACCGGGCTGGGCCAACCCCACGTCGTGCCGCCGTGAACGCGCAGACTGGCGCGGACGTCCGGTGGCAGCACCACCGCCAAGGCGGTCTCCACCGCATCGATCGCGTGCGCCTCGGCCGGCGCCCCGAGCCGCCCCAGCGAAGCCGGCAGGACCCGGCCCAGGCTGGCCTCGATCCGCGCCCAGGCGTCGGCCACGTCCTCGTCTGCGTGCGTACCCGCGTCGGTCACGACGCGGATTCTAGGCATCACTCCACAACCGACGCAGGCCCGACGATCTCGCTGACGGCGACGGGGGCATGCCGCTGAGCCGTGGGCACCTGCCCCGGGACCGACGCGCTAGTCCGCGACGTGAATGACGATCTTCCCGCGGCGCTTGCCCGTCTCGAGCGCCTCATAACCCGAGCGGGTCTCCGTGAGGGGCAGCACGCGATCCACCACCGGCTTCAGCCGGCCGTTGTCGACGAGTTCGGCGATGGAACGCAACGCGTTCTGGTCGGGCGAGACGATGAAGTACACCCCGCGGGCGTCGTGCCGGGCTGCCTCCTGCTGGTCGGGAGGCGTGGCGGGGCTGACCAGGACGCCGCCTGCCTTCAGAACCGACCAGGACCGCGACTGCGTCGCCCCGCCGACGAGATCGATGACGACGTCCACGTCGCGGACGTGATCCTCGAAGCGGTCGTGCGCGTAGTCGATTGCCTGCTCGGCGCCCAGGCCTCTGACGAACTCCAGGTCGGCCGCCGCTGCCGTGGCGCTCACCCGAGCACCGAGACCGGCCGCGATCTGCACCGCCTGGCTGCCCACGCCACCGGCGCCGCCATGCACCAGCACGTGTTGGCCGGCCTGCAGACCGGCGTGGTCCACCAACGCCTGCCAGGCAGTCAGCGCGGACAGTGGAAGCGCCGCGGCATGGTCGTGGTCGACGGCGGCGGGTTTGGCCGCCACGACGGCCGCGGGCAGGATGACGTACTCGGCGGCGGCGCCATCGCGGGTGAAGGGGATCAACCCGTAGACCGCCTCCCCCTCGGTGGGGCTCTCCAACCCCGCCCGGGATGCCGCGACGACTCCGGAGAACTCGTGCGACGGGATGATCGGCGTGCGTTCGGGCCCTGAGCCGTCGGAGCTGTTCGTCCAGGTTGCCGGCCAGGTGAGCTCGTGCGGGGTCATGGAAGCTGCCTTGACGGCCACCAGCACCTCACCGGGCCCCGGCTCGGGCCGCGGCGCCTGCTCGTACACGAGCTGTTCCGGGCCGCCTCTGGTGTGAGCTCGCACGGCGTACATCGTGCTCATCCGACGACGTCTCCTTCCCGACCCGCATCCGGGTCAGCCCGCGTGCGGCGCCCCAGACGGAGCCGGCTCCAGCTTGACACCCCGCATTATCTGGGCGGTGAGCAGCCGGACGCCGGAGTTCCGCGATACCGGCGGTCTCAGCCCTCGGTGTCGTGGCCGATCGCCGGCAGGCTCGCCACGCTCCGGCCCAGCGCGGTCCTGAACTCCCGGTAGAGGTCCGGGCCGAGCGCGTCGGAGAGGTGCTGCTCGATCAGGTTGACCAGGCCGTCGGAGACCTCCATGAACTCGAGGCCACGGTCCGTCGGGATGATGAGCTTTGCCCGACGGTCGGCCGGGTCCGGTGCGCGCCGGACGTAACCGAGCCGCTCCAGCTCGTCGAGGATCGCGCCCATCGTCTGCTTGTTTCGCCCGGCGAGCCGGGCCAGTTCGCCGGGTCGGGTGCCCTCGGCGTCCAGGTACGCGAGGACCGCGCCGTGGCGGGGCCTGACGTCTCCGAACCCGTGCTCGGCCGCGCGCGTGAAGATCTCCCGCTGGACCCGTGCGGAGAGCTGGACGGCCAAAATCCCGAGGTCGGGATCCTGTTCCTTACGTGTGCTGCGTCTCATGCTTAGTCCAATCATTGGACGGTCCATTACTTGGACTATATCGTCGGCGGCGCCACAGCGGCCGAATCACGGCCGGCCTGACGGGAGGACAGCCATGACCATTCTGATCACCGGAACGACCGGAACTGTGTCCGGGGAGGTGCTGCGGGAGCTTGCCGGCAAGCAGCCGGTGCGGGCCCTCGTCCGCGACAGGTCGCGCGTACCTGACGTCGACGGCGTCGACTACGTCGTCGGTGACCTGGACCGTCCCGCCACGCTGGCAGCAGCGTTCGATGGCGTGACGAAGCTGTGGCTGCTGACCGCGATGGGCCCGCTCGCGCCGAGCCAGAGCATGAACGTGCTGTGGGCGGCTCGCCACGCCGGCGTGCGGCACGTCGTCCGGCTCTCCGCGATCGGCGCGGCGCACGACGCTCCCACCCGCAACGGTCGGCTGCACGCGCTCTCCGACGCCGAACTACAGCACTCGGGCATGGGGTGGACGATCCTGCGACCGAGCAACTTCATGCAGAACCTGTTCGGATCCCTGGCCGGGGACCAGCTCTACGGGGTCTTCGGCGAGGGGCGGGTCGGTGTCGTCGACGTACGGGACATCGCCGCGGTCGCGGCCGAGATCCTCGCCGCGCCTGAACGACACGAGGGCAGGATCTACACGCCCACCGGCCCGGAGAGCGTCTCGCTGCATCGGGTGGCGGAGGAGTTCACCCGTACGCTCGGACGCCCGGTGCGGTACGTACCGCAGAGCCCGGAACAGACCCGCGGCGGCCTGCTTCAGGCCGGGCTCGACGAGTGGACGGCGGAGGCGCTCACCGAGTACCGGGTCGCCTACGGCTCCGGGTGGGGCGACTTCACCAACGACCATGTTGCCAGCGTCACCGGCCGGCCGCCGCGGAGCATCGCCGAGTTCGTCCGCGACCACCAGGCGCGCTTCGCCACCGCCTGATCCGGGCCACGGCCCCGAGTTGCCGCCTCCCCGGAAGCGGGCCCGGCGTGGCCTGTGCGCAGGCTGCCGTCGGGCCCGCTGGGGGCCGCGTCCATCTCGCCAAGCGTCAGGCGGCGCCGGGCTCGGGCACCGCACAGCCGTCCGGGGTGCAGATGCCGTCGGCTCCGGAGACGACGGGCAGCGACTGCGGCGTGGGGTGAGCTTCGGCCCATGCCTTCGTGATCGCGGCGAGCAGGTCTTCGCTGCCGATAGCGCCGGGGACGGCGAAGCGGCGGTCGAAGACGAGGAAGGGCGCGCCGCGGGCGCCGAGGCGCTCGGCCTCCCGCTGGTCGGCGGCGACGCGGGCCCGATAGCGGCGGCTGCGCAGAGCCTCGGCGGCACCGGCCGGGTCCAGGCCCATTTCGGCGGCGAAGCCGAGGACCTCCTCGGTGGTCCACAGTTTGCGGGCCTGCCCGAAGTGCGCCCGGAACATGGCCGTCCAGATCTCGTTGCCACGGCCCTGGTCGGTGGCGTAGGCGAGCAACTCGTGAGCCAGGTCGGTCGGGCCCAGCGTGCGATCGACCGCGTGATAGGGCGTCAGGCCCTCCGCCTCGGCGGCTCGCTCGATCGGGCGCAGGACCCGGTCAACGGTCGACGCCGGGGCCCCAGCCATCTCGATCAGCTCGATCTGGCTGACACCCTCGCGCGGCAGGTCCGGGTGTAGCTGGAACGACCGGTGGATCACCTGCACCCGCCCGCCGTGCTCGAACCGGTTCAGCGCCTGGTGCAGGCGGTGGTCCATCAGCCCGCAGTACGGGCAGACGACGTCCGACCAGAACTCGATCTTCATGGGGTCCTCTCATTTCTTACTCGCTGTTCGTAACCCCATCGTGCATTAGAATCGGAGCGCCACAAAAGGCACATCCATGTGCGTAGCGATCGGTTGGCGGAGAGGCGGCGGTCATGAGCGCGGAGGATCTTCGACGGAGACGGACCAACGTCCGGGCGAACGTCCGGGCCGCGCCGGGGCCCTGTGCGCACTGGAACGACGAGGACGCCGACTTCATCCGCGAGGTCCTGGATCTTGTCGGCGACAAGTGGAGCGTGCTGATCATCGGTACGCTCGCCGACCGCCCCATCCGCTACTCGGATCTGGCCGACGCGATCCCCGGCATCTCCCAGCGCATGCTCACGCTGACCTTGAAGCACCTGCAGCGCACCGGACTCGTCACGCGGACCGCCTACCCCGAGGTGCCGCCCCGCGTCGAGTACGCCCTCACCGAACTCGGGACCTCGCTCCTGTCCACCGTCCTGGCGCTGGCCGCCTGGTCGGCCGAGCATCACACCGAGATCCGCCGCCACCAGACCGCATATGACAGCGCCGACGCACCGTAGCGGCACGGCGGCTCGGATCCGACCTGCGACGTCTGGCTAGAACGTGCGTAGCCACTGGCGGAGGCGGTCGAGCGGCTCACGCGCCTCGAGCGGCGGGACGGCCCGGCGCAGTTCCTCGTCGGTGGCGGGGCGGGCATTCAGCGCGGCCTGCCGCAGCAGCGCGTGGTCAACCCGCAGCCCGCCCATGATCCGCACGTTCACCTCCTCGCGCCGCATGACATACCCGTGGCTGTCCTCGTTGCGGACGTAGGTGAGCCCGCCGCCGTCCGGAGTGCACTCGGTGGTGCGGAAGCAGATGCTGTCGCTGCCCGCATAGGTCACCTCCAGCGAGATGGAGACGCTCTGCGCTCCGCTGCCGGTTCGGTCGGCGGGTGTGTAGAGCATGCCGGGTGGGATCCCGGTGACCTGCCCGACGTACCCGGGCACCGTGGCGGCGTAGTACCCGCCGGTCTGCGTCTGGGCATCGCCAAGCTCTTCGGCGGTGGCCAGGTGCAGGCTCAGCGCCGCGGCCCGCAACAGGTCATGGTCGACCGCCGGGGTTCCGACCACCGTGACGTACCGGCGGCCGACGGACACCTGGTAGCCGTGCTGGATCTCGTTGTGCCGGTAGACCAGACCGTCCTTCTCGACCGTGCAGGACCCCCAGGTCAGTCGCGAGTCCTGGGCGGTCGGCTGCGCACACATCTGCTCGCCCGGGCTGACCCGGTCGTACGCGTTGATGCTGATGAACCGGTCCGGCGGGACCGTGTCCGGGTTCTCGGGGCGGAAGCGCGAGCCGCCCAGCCGGTTGCCGTAGTCACGATCGTCTGTGGGCAGGTAGCCGGGGATGACGACCGCGTAGGCGGTTTCCCGCTGAACGCCGGCGACGACCAGCCGTCGCTCGAACTCGTCCGGCGACTCCTGGCGCAGCCCCGCCACGGCGGCGCCGACCAGCACCACGCTCAGCCCGAGCGCGGTGGCGCTGAACTGCCAGCCGCGCAGGAACAACCCGGCCACCAGGACGAACGGAACGCCGCCGAGCAGGAACCTCACCGGCGGGTTGCTGCTCACCCCGAGTCCGACGACGTCGGTGACGGCCCACCCGGCGGCCCACCCGATCGTGCCCAGACCCGTGACGAGCAGCGCCCACAGCACTCGACGACCGCCGGTCGCGCCCAGGACCGACACCTCACGGGTGGCCGCGATCACCACGATCAGGTAGGCCAGGACGGCCACCCCGGCCACAAGGGCCATGACGCCAATCAGGCCCGCCGCGCCGGCGAGCGCCGCGACCAGCAGCGCCTGCCACATCATCGGCAGTGCGACCGCTCCCACCGCCCAGACCGCGCCGAGTTGGATCGCGACAACCACCGGCTTCGACGCCTTCAACTGGAGCACCCTGCAATCCTGCCCAGCCGGCCGCCATCGCATAGCCCGCCGCATACCCGGTCCCGGCTGAGTACGGGTACTCAGCGAGCCGCCCGGACCGTCAGACAGCCGGCCGTACGAATCCGGTCACCATGGCGGCGAGCCCTTCGGCGAACCAGCGGTCGTAGTATTCGGTGGCCTCCGGCGTCTCGACCGCGGTGGCCGAGGTCCCCGGTGGTGTGCCGACCTGGGCGAGGGCGTGGCCGAGCACGAAGACGGCCACCGACTGGACCGCGGTCAGCGCGCGCGCCCGGGGTACGCCTTCCGTGTCGGCGCGGTCGAGGACGACCTGGATGAGTGCGAGTCCGGTGTGGACGTCCATCGGATGGGTTGCCAGCAGTGGTACCGCGCGAGGGTGGCTGAGCAGCATCTGGCGGTAGGCGGTCGCGAAGGCCGTGAGGCTCTCGGCCCAGGACCCGCCCGGGTCGAGATCGGTGATCGCCTCGGTCGCCAGGTGGTTGACGACGGCGGCGAGGACGGCTTCCCGGTTGGGCAGGTGGCGGTAGAGCGACATCGCCGCGACTCCCAGCTCGGCGCCGAGGCGACGCATGGTCAGCGCCTCCAGGCCATCGGCGTCGATCACCGCGAGAGCCGCGGAGACGATGTCGTCGCGGCTCAGCTGTGGCGGGCGACCGCTGCTGCGGCGGGCCGGCCGGGGTTCTCCTGTCGTGGCCATCTCCTCATCGTGACAAGAACGGTGGCGGTCAGCATCGCCAGGGTGAGCAGGCCGACGACGGCGTGTTGCAGATCGACGACGACGTCATGGCCGGCGGTGGGCCAGAACCGCAGAGTCTGGGCGTAGTACTCCTGGAACTCCACCCGCTGGGTGGGGCTGGCGCTGCCGAAGTACGGGATCCACCAGCTGGTGACGTGCCCGATGAGACAGAGCGCGCTCAGCGCGACCGCAGTGATGCGGGACCAGTGCCGATCGAGCGCGACACCCGCCGCGATCAGCAGCGGGAAGGGGTAGTTCGCGACGGCCGCGATGGCGCGGTCCCCGGCCGGGATGGCGGCGAGGTCGTTGAGCGGAAACATCGGTACCCAGTCGGTGAGCGCGAGCCAGGCGAGCCAGGCGAGTGGAGCGGTGAGGGCGAGCTTCTTCATCGAACCTCCTTAGTTTGCGTACAACGTAAGCTTACGATGTAAGCAAATTAGGCCGGGAGGGCTGGCAAGTCAAGACGTACGGGTGTGACGCCGATCCCTAGGCCGCGCCGGAGAGGTAGTCCCTACGGCGCTGCGGTTCGAACTTCTCGATCGCGTACCGCAGCATGACCCGCGGCATGGCCCGGTACCGCCGGGCGAGGAACTCTTCCTCCGCCGCTCTGTCACGATTGCCGACCTCACGCAGCATCCAGCCCACCGCCTTGTGGACGAGGTCGTGCGGGTCGTGCAGGAGCCGTTCGCTGAGGCGGAAGGTCCAGTGGAAGTCGCCGGCTCTGATGAAGGCGAAGGTCGCCATGATGGCGATGCGCCGGTCCCAGACCAGGTCGGACCCGGCCAGCCGGTCCAGTACGCTGCGGTCCTTGTCGATCAGCCAGGGGCCGACGATGTACGGCGCGGACGAGTCGACCAGATCCCAGTTGTCGATGCGGTCGGTGTTGGCCAGCAGGACGTCGAAAATCTGGCCCCGTTCCCTCTCGTCTCCCTTGGCGAACTTCCGCACCAGGACGAACAGGGACGTCAGCCGCTCCTCGTGCACGCCGCTGGTCAGCAGCTCCGCCGTGTCGGCCAGGGAGAGGTCACGCCAGTGCCGGGCGGCCACTTTGCGCTGTTCCGGCACGGAGACGCCGATGGCCCGGTCGCCCTCGCCGTACCCGCCCGGAAACATCTGCAGAAACCGGCTCAGTCCCTGCGCACGACGCGGATCGGCGAGGCTGGCGAGTTCCTCACGGACGTCGGCGGAAGGGGCCATGACTTTGCAACCTACCGCGACCCCTGGCGCGTCACCGCGAACTCGCGGACCGGCCGTGCGCGGGGGAGTGGGCAGGTGGACGCCGTCCACTAGGCTCTGCGCGTGTTCACCCTCGTCGAGAAGCTGGCGGAGATCTTCGCCAACTACGGTGCACGGCTGCTGGATCGCCGCAGGACGGGGCGAGACTCGGACGTGGCGCGCCACCTTCTCGGCATCGTGCTGCTGTTGCAGGACCTGTGTCTGCGCGGCGACCGCGTGCTCGCCCTGGCAGCGCAGTTCGGCGACGGCGTCGCCGACGCGGCGACAGAGGCCGAATTCGGCCAGGTGATGGCCGAGCAGGTCGAGTCCGTCGGGAAGCTGCGCCAGGCGATCGGTGACTCGCGCATGCTGCTCAACACCGTCGACGCGGGTCTGTACCTCGAGCTGGCACCCTTCCTGGACGTCAAGTCCGGCCTGCTGACCCGGTGGGAGCAGCAGCGACGGACGAGCACGTTCTCGACCACCACGCTGTTCTTCCTGCCGTCGGCGGCGGTGGACCGGGTGGCGAGCGCGGGGAAGGAGGGCGACACCCTCGCCGTGCTGTCGTCGGACCGGGCCGACTACGTCATGATCCTGGCCGAGACGCTGCGGGAAACGCGTACGGGCGAGGTGCGGGACATCCGCCGGGTCGACCCGGAGCAGGCACAGCGGCTGCGCAGCGACATCGACGGCGCCCGGGCCGAGCTGGCCTGCGCGCGCGAACTGTGTGCGCAGGTGGCGTCGTCGGTGGAGCAGACCGTCGGCGCCGATGCGATGGCCAATCTGCGCCGGTCGTTGCTGCGCGGTGCGGAGAAAGCCCGGCATGCGCAGTGACGATCTCCAGCCCGTGTGTCGACACCGGCGGCGTCAGGTGAGGTCACGGGTGGCCTGGTAGAGCTCCGGGTCGCGCGGGTAGACGCCGACCCGGGCCAGCGCGTACGCCCCGATGCCGGTGGCGCGCAGGGTGACCCGCTGGAGGCCGAGCAGGGCAGCCAACTGCTCGGTGTTGAACATCAGGCGCTGGAACAGGCCATTGCCCACCCGGTCCGGAATTCGGATCTCGTCGATGGCAAGGTCGCGATCGGCGAAGACGAACGAGGCCTGCAGGAACGCCCGACGGCCGTCGCTCAACGGGATCCACAGGTCGATGTTGCCACCGCCGTCGGGGTAGAGGGCCACGTCGGCGGTCGCGTCGGGCACGCCGCGGGTGAGCGTGGCGTGGAAGGTCGCCGGAGTGATCGGCACCCAGCGCCGCCACGCCGCGACGAACTCGTCGTCCAGGCCCACCACGCTCATGCCGGGCGCGAGGCGCCGGAAGTCGACCACCTCGACGCGGGCCGCGTCGGGGCGCTCGTCGCGTACCGCGCTCAGGGTCGAGGGCAGATCCGGTAGTTGTGTCGCCTCGGCCAGCAGGCCGTCCCACAGTGGATCCGGGCGCCACGGCGGCAGAAGGACGTTGTCACCTGTCTGCCGCCAGGCCCGGTCCCACCAGCCCACCGCGGCCGCCGGCCGCAGCCCGAAGCGGGCCGCGCCCAGAATGAAACAGCGCACGAGCAGGAACGTGCCCGCGAGCCTGTCGTAGTCGATGTGCCCCGACTGCGCCCGACGGCCGTGCGCCTCGGCCTCGCGGAGCATCTCCGTGTAGGCGACGAGCGGCGGCATCTCGGCGACGGAGTACCGCATCCGGGTGTCCAGCACCGTGTCCGGGCTCGCGGGCTGGAACACCACGTCGGTCCCGGTGATGATGAGCGGCCACAACTCCGCGCCGGCGCCGACCGCGAATTCGAGTGCCGGTGCGCCGTCGGGTGCGTAGATCGGTCTGACCCGTCGCACGTCGTCGGCGACGAAGTGGACGCTGTCGCCGAGCGCGGGGACGTGGACCGTCATCCGGTTCTGCAACGCAGTCGCTCGTACCTCGGGAACGAACGTCAATGCGGCGGAAATCTCGTCGGGGGTCACGCCGAGTCATCGTACGGTTTCCAGACCCCGATTACCGCCCGCCGCCGTGCCCCCACTGCTGTTCTCGACTGGCGCTGCTGGCCCAGGTGTGCGGTACGTGACCGGGTCTACGCTTCGGCGCGTGCCGAGCGGATTTGGAGTAAGCCTGGTCGTGCGTGGTCAAACCGTGGACCCCGGGGAAATGCTGGTGGTCGTGGCCAGGGCTGCCACTGTCAACGGTATCGAGGTCGATCGCGTTGGTGACGTCGTGAGGTTCACCGCCGACGAGCTACGTGATCTGTCGGTCCTGGCGGCGCCGCTGGCGGGCTGGTGGCAACGGCATGAACCGACCGTGGCTGGCGACGTGGCCCTACGGTTCGTCGGGCCGAACGGGGTTACCGAGCTGACCTATAGCGTGCCGGATCTGGCCGTCGAACACGTCCAGCGCATCATCGAGGTCGACAGCGGTCAGCCGTACGGCCCGGGAGGAGCCCCCGGGCCGATACGTCGGCTCACCGGGGCGTTGTCACGCCAGGCCCGGGCCGGCTTCACCGCGTCGGAACTGTCGATCCGCGACGAGGGCGGTGTCCTATGCGTGGCGCTGTCCGGCCGCGACCTCGACTACCGGCCCCGCATGCTGGAGTTTCAGACATTCAATCCAGCGCACGACGACTACGACCCCGGCGACGACGACGGCTACTGCCTCATCACTGAGCGCGGCCTACCGGTCTTCCAAGGGCTGGCCGCGCTCCGGCTGTCCCAGCGGACACTGCGCCTACAACTGACTGCCGAAGCGGCCCGAACCTGGGAAACGCGCTCGGCGACGTACCGGGTGAGGCTCCGCCTCGACAACCACGAGATCGAACAGTTGCGCCGGGAGCTGCAGCGGCTCTCCTCTCTCGGCGACGGTCGACTATCCGGACCCAGGCTCGAGTTCCGCTAGGAGACGGTCACACCTCCGACCCGCCGCCTGAGCGCGCCCATGCCGAACCGGGCCCCGCGAACGACGGCGTGTGGTGCGGTGCACCTGACGCGTCAGCGGAGCGGTTCACTGCTGTCGGCGTCAGGCCTTGAAGGTCTGCTTGGCGACTCCGAGGGCGGACACGGCCCTCGGCCATCCGGTGTAGAAGGCCAGATGGGTGATGGCCTCGACGATCTCGGTCTCGGTGAGGCCGTTCTGTCTGCCGAGGTTGAGGTGGTACGGCAACTGCTCGCTGTTGCCGCCGGCGACGAGGGCAGCGATCGTGATCAGACTGCGGTCGCGGGGAGCGAGTTCGGCGCGTTCCCAGACGTCGCCGAAGAGGACGTCGTCGGTGAGCGACACCAGCTTCGGCGCGAAGCTGCCGAGATTCTGCCGGGCGGTTGATTGTCGCGCGGGTTCGGACATGCTGGTGGTGCCTCCTTGGATGGGTGTGTCGGGCTTTGTTGGGTAAACGAACAACGGGACCCGGCCGACGGACCCGGGCTGGGATCGCTGTCGCTTTCGACGGTTACTCGCCGGATGGTGGTATCTCCCATGCCCTGTCCGGGTACGCCCAGAAGGGTGACCGGCGGTGTCGCGGCCGGCCCGTCAAGGTGAGAGGAAGAACCTGATGCGTGGTGCTGTTCTGCACGCCCCTGCCGACGTCCGGGTGGAGGAGCGCGAGGATCCGCGGATTCTCCTGCCGACCGACGCGATCATCCGCGTCTCCGCCGCCTGCGTCTGCGGTTCGGACCTGTGGCCGTACCGAGGCGTCGAGGCGGTGAACGGGCCGTCGCCGATGGGCCACGAGTACGTCGGCGTCGTCGAGGAGGTCGGCGGCGAGGTCAGGAACATCAAACCGGGCCAGTTCGTCGTCGGATCCTTCTTCGCGTCCGACAACACCTGCCCCATCTGCCGCGCGGGTTACCAGAGCTCCTGCGTCCACCGCGAGCCCATCGGCGGACTCGGCGCCCAGGCCGAGTACCTTCGCATTCCCCTGGCCGACGGCACGCTGGTCGCCACCCCGGACGTACCCTCGGAGGATCTGGTTCCGGACCTGCTGGCGGCCTCCGACGTGCTCGGCACCGGCTGGTTCGGCGCCGTGGCGGCCGAGGTCGAACCGGGCAGGACCGTCGCTGTCGTCGGTGACGGCGCCGTCGGCCTCCTCGCCGTGCTGGCGGCGAAGCACTTCGGCGCGGAACGCATCATCGCGGTCAGCCGACACGAGTCCCGCCAGAAACTCGCGATCCACTACGGCGCGACCGACATCGTCACCGAGCGCGGCGACGAGGGCGTGGCCCGGATCAAGGACCTCACCGAGGGGCTCGGCGCGCACTCGGTCATCGAGGCGGTCGGCACCCAGGAGTCGATGATGCAGGCGATCCGCTCGACCCGCGCCGGAGGTCACGTGGGCTACGTCGGTGTCGCCCACGGGGTTCAGTTGCCCGGCGAGGAGTTGTTCTTCTCCCACGTGCATCTGCATGGCGGTCCCGCCCCGGTGCGCCGTTTCCTGCCCGAGCTGATCAACCTGGTCTGGAACCGGCAGATCGACCCGGGCCGGGTCTTCGACCTCACGCTGCCGCTCGAGCAGGCCGCCGAGGGCTACCGGGCGATGGACGAGCGCCGGGCCGTCAAGGTTCTCCTCAAGCCCTGACGCACGGTGCCGCTCCGGAGGGTGTGGCCGACCCGGCAGCCACCCGCTACCGGGCCACTCGCTGAGTTCGCCTCAGCCGGCCCGGTAACGGGTGGCCAGTTCGGTGCTCTGTCCGCCGAATGCGGCGAGGTCGGCCTGGAAGACCGCGTCCAGGAGCCCGGCGTCCTCCACGCCCGGGGCGACGACGACCTCGCCCAGTTCGAGGCCGCGCAGGCTGGCGGTGACCACGTCGTCGGCGCTCATCCGCGGGATCACGCTCATGTCGAGACCCTGCCGCTCGTGGAACTCGGTGGCCACCACGCCGGGGCACACGACCTGGACCTTGACGCCCGTGCCGGCCAGCTCGGCGCTCAACGTCTGGGACATCGCGACGAGGTGGGCCAGAGTGCCGGCGTAGACGGCCCGGCGGGGCATCATCGAGCTCGGTGCCGGACCGCTGAAGGCGATCATGCCGGCCACGTTGATGATGGCGCCTTCGCCGCGCTGCTGCATGCCGGCGACGGCGGCGCGGGTGAGCATCGTCGGGGCGACGACCTTGACGTGCACGAGTTCCCTGGCCTTGTCGGCGGGAAGCTCCGCGAGCGGCATGTAGTGCGACACGCCAGCGTTGTTCACCAGCATCGTCAGCGGCTGCGACGCGCAGACCTCGGCGATCGCGTCCACCCCGGCATCGGTGGACAGGTCGGCAGCCACCGTTTGAACGTCGGCTGTGGGGTGGGCGGCGACGAACTCGTCCAGGCGGTCCTTGCGCCGTCCCGCGATCACCAGGTCGTAGCCGTCAGCGGCCAGCCGCTCGGCGAAGGCCTTGCCGATGCCGGAGGTGGCGCCGGTGACGAGTGCGAGCTTGGTCATGGTGCTGGTCCTTCCAGGTCGTGGGCGTATCACGCCGGGCACCGGTACGAGCCCCGGTGGCGCCGCTCAGGGCGTGCTGGCCGGGAACTCCTCCAGCCCGACCACCGACAGCAGCGCGAGCTTCTCCGCCGCGTCCGTGTTCGCGGGCGTCAACACCAGCAGCACCTGCCCCTGGTCCGGCGTCGTCAGCGTTTCGCAGTCCATCAGTAGCTGTCCCACCCGCGGGTGCACGACGGTCTTCCGGTCCGCGCGCCGAACGCTGACCTCATGCTCGTCCCACCGCCGGCGGAACTCCGCGCTGGCCGCTCGCAGCCGGGAGACCAGCCCGGCCACCTCGGGGTCACCGTGGCGCCGGCCGGCGGCGGCGCGCAGGTCGGCGACGATGACGCGGGAGTGGTGCTCGTGCTCCTCCGGCGGGTGGATCCGGCGCGCTTCGGGGTCGGTGAACCACCGGTACGCGTGATATCGCCGGTCCCCCCGGAAGCCGCTCGGATCGCCGAAGATCAGCATGCCCGTCCGGTTCTGCGCGAGCGTCTCGCCGAGGTCGGAGAGGACGCTGGCCGGCGTCGTGCCGAGCAGGTCCAGCATGCGTACCAGGCCGGCACGGGCGAAGCGCGCCGGCCCGTCGCCCGGCGGCGGCTGGTGCCCGGCCAGGTGGAAGAGGTGCGCCCGCTCGTCGTCGCTGAGCCGCAGCGCGCGGGCGAGCGCGCCGAGCAGCTGCGGCGACGGCTGTGGGCTGCGTCCCTGCTCCAGGCGGACGACGTAGTCCGTCGACATGCCGGCGAGCAGCGCGACTTCTTCCCGGCGAAGACCCGCGGTGCGGCGGCGCGGGCCGGCGGCCACCCCGACGTCCCCGGGACGGATGGCCTGCCGCCGGCGGCGCAGGAAGTCGGCGAGTTCGGCGCGCTGCATGACCCCATCGTCTCTCCGGGGCGGGGCCGCCATCCAGAGATCGCCGCTCCTACGACAAGCGCTCCGTTTCCGTGGCCGCGTCGGCGACGGATGGTGGAGGAGATCGAACGAAGGAGAACGGACATGCAGACCCGAACCCTCGGCCGCACCGGACCGACCACCTCCGTCCTTGGCCTCGGCGCCATGGGCATGTCGGACCTGTACGGGCCGTCCGACCGCACGGAGAGCATCGCCACGGTCCACGCCGCGCTCGACGCGGGGATCACGCTGATCGACACGGGCGACTTCTACGGCATGGGCCACAACGAGCTGCTGCTCGGCGAGGCGCTGCGCGGCCGTCCCCGCGACAGCTACCAGCTCAGCGTCAAGTTCGGCGGGCTGCGCGGGCCGGACAAGTCGTGGGGCGGGCACGACAGCCGGCCGGTGGCGGTGCGCAACTTCCTGGCGTACTCACTCACCCGGCTCGGTACCGACCACGTCGACATCTACCGCCCGGCCCGGCTCGACCCGGACGTGCCGATCGAGGAGACCGTGGGCGCGATCGCCGAGCTGGTCAAGGCCGGATACGTCCGGCACATCGGCCTGTCCGAGGTCGGTCCGGACACGATCCGCCGGGCGCACGCGGTCCATCCGATCGCCGACCTGCAGATCGAGTACTCGTTGATCTCCCGGGCCGTCGAGGGGGAGATCCTGCCGGTCCTGCGGGAGCTCGGTATCGGGCTGACCGCCTACGGTGTGCTCTCCCGCGGCCTGATCTCCGGGCACTGGGCCCCCGGTCGGGGTGCCGGCCCCGGCGATTTCCGCTCGCACAGTCCCCGCTTCCACGGCGACAACCTCGACCACAATCTCGGCCTGGTACAGGCCCTGCGCGGGATCGCCGCCGAGAAGGGCTGCTCGGTCGCGCAGTTGGCCATCGCCTGGGTGGCCGCTCGGGGCGAGGACATCGTGCCGCTGGTCGGCGCGCGTACCCGGGAACGCCTCGCCGAGGCCCTGGGCGCGGCGGACGTCACCCTGACCGCCGACGACCTGGCCGTGATCGAGCGGGCCGTTCCGCCCGGCGCCGCTCGCGGGGACCGCTATCCGACCGAGATGATGGGCTCTCTGGGCGCCGGCAACTGACGCCGGACGGCTCATATCCGCCCTGCTCACGCGTGGTGGGCGGCCGCGTACCGGCTGCCCACCACGAGCGGCGGCACGGCGTTGTGCGACCACCGACCCGTATCGTGGGGCCGTGATCACCTGCGTCGTCCACTACACCATCGACCCCGCGGAGATCGAGGCGTTTGAGCGCTTCGCCCACGCGTGGATGCGGCTGGTGGCCAAGCACGGCGGTGTGCACCACGGCTACTTCCTGCCCGCCGAGGGAGCCAGCGACCAGGCCGAAGCGCTGTTCAGCTTCGAGAGCGTCTCTGGTTTCCTGTTTGATCCTCATGATCCGGGCATCTCGCCTGTGCCGTTGTCCCGTGGGTGATGGGGGTGGCGTGCACGTGGCGGTGGAAGCCGCGGCCGAGGATCGCCCCGCGGACCTGGTGGGGTTGTCGCGGGGTGGTGGTGGAAGCCGTGTGCGGCACCTGGCGGACCGGCCCTGAGGGGCTGGTTGCCTGAGGTGTCCGTCCCGCCGGACGCTTGCCGGCAGACCCCGTTGGGGGGTGTGTCGGGGCGGGAACCTGCCGTCGCAGGGGCAGCAGGGGTGAAGTCGTGGCCCTCGCGGGCCGGGTCTGTTTGGGGGTGGGTGCGTTTTTGCGTCGCTCCCGCGCCGGCCCGGTCGTCGCGGCGCGGGCTGGTTGACGCGTGCGGCGTCGGACGGGTGTGTCGGTGGCTGTCCGGATCGCGGCCCGGCCGTTGCGGTCGCGGCGGGTTTTGGTCTGGTTGGTCAGGCCCCGGGCGGTGATGCGTTGCGCGGCGGCGTGGTCACGGTCCAGTGACAGGCCACACGAGCAGGTGGCCCACCGGTACCCGGCCGCGCTCCGGTCCGGTGCCTTGACATGCGTCACCGGGCCGCCGCAACGCGGACAGCCCGACGACGTACCACGCGCCGGAACGGTCACGACGGCGATGCCGGCTTTCGCGGCGAGGTGGGCGATGGCGGTGAACACGGTGCCGCGGACCGCGCCGGACAGGCGTCGGTTGAGGCTGCGGGAGCGGCCACGGGTCCTCGAGGGTGGCGAGGTCCTCGACATAGATCACGCTGGCCTGGTGCGCGGTGGCGTGGGGCGTGTCAGATGGTCTGTGTAACGAGATCAGCGTGAGCTGAAGGAGTACACAGATGACCGTGACTGGTGATCAGCGCGGGAGTGAACCGT
>NZ_JBIVNT010000007.1:0-436950 GCF_044753725.1 Micromonospora sp. NPDC093243
CGAAGAAGTCGGGTCTGGACGAGCGGGCCGCGGTCATCTCGATCGCCACCAGCCTGCAGGAGTCGAAGCTGGAGAACCTCGGCCACCTCGGCGACGCCAACGACCATGACTCGCTGGGTCTGTTCCAGCAGCGCCCCTCCAGTGGTTGGGGCACCCCGGAGCAGATCACCGACCCCATCTACTCGACGATGGCGTTCCAGAAGGGTCTCAAGCAGGTCGACGGGTGGCAGGACATGCCGCTGACCGAAGCCGCCCAGACGGTGCAGGTGTCGGCTTACCCGGACGCCTACGCCCAGTGGGAGCAGCAGGCCGCCGACCTCGTCGCCCAGCACTGGAACAGCTGACACCGCACGATCTGACCGCTGGCCGGCACCCGACACGGGTGCCGGCCAGCGGCGTCTTCGGCGCCAATCTTGGACAGTTACCGTCAGCCGCGAACGGAAACTGTCCAAGATCTCCAATCTCCTCTGCGCCGGCGAACCGGTCAGGCGCGCCGCACAACCACGCGCCGGTAGCTGATGGCGTCACAAGCCGCCACCGCCGGCACGCAGTCGGAACGGGTCCGGCGGCGTCGGTTGCCGTCCGGCAGCCACCGAGTCTCCGTTCGCGCCGCCCGGGCGGGTGGGGTTAGCGCTGGCGGCGGGCCATCCAGCGTCGGGCCAGGGCGGCGGCGCTGCCCCAGATGCCGCGCCGGAACAGCAGTACGACCAGGACGAAGATGCCGCCGGTGACCAGCCCGATCGCCTCGAAGCCGGAGAACGACAGCCAGTCCTCCAAGCGGACCACGATGGCCGCGCCGAGCACCCCGCCCCAGAGCGTGCCGATGCCGCCCAGTACCACGACGATGACCGCCTTGCCGGACGTGGTCCAGTGCAGCGTGTCGAGGGAGACGAAGCGGTGCCCGACGGCGAAGAGACCCCCGCCGAGCCCGGCGATGAATCCGGAGAGCACGAACGCGGTCAGCTTGTACCGGTGCACCGGGTAGCCCAGTGCCCGGGCCCGGGCCGGGTTGTCACGGATGCCGACCAGCACCCGACCGAAGGGCGAGTTCACGATCCGCCACGCGGCGGCGAGGCCGAGCAGCACGATCGGCAGGATCGCGTAGTAGAAGTAGAAGTCGTCGGTCAGGTCGATCCCGAAGAACGACCGGGGCACGCCCTGCAGGCCGTTCTCGCCCCGGGTGACCGAACGCCACTCGTTCGCCACGTAGTAGACCATCTGCGCGAAGGCGAGGGTCACCATCGCGAAGTAGATGCCGGTCCGCTTCACCGCCAGGTAGCCGATCGGCACGGCGAGCGCCGCGGCGGCGAGCGCCCCGGCCAGCACGGCCGCCGGGAACGGCAGGCCGGCGTGGATCGCGACCAGCCCGGTGACGTACGCGGAGGTGCCCCAGAACGCGGCGTGCCCGAAGGACATCAGCCCGGTGAAGCCGAGCAGCAGGTCCACCGCGACGGCGAAGAGCGCCCAGCAGAGGATGTCCACGGCCACCGCGGGGTAGAGCCCGTTCGGCAGCCACAGCGCGGCGGCGAGCCCGACGCCGAGCAGCGCGTACCGGACCCAGCCGGGGGCGCGGGCCACCGCGACCAGGCCGGACGGCGGCGCCGGGCGGCCGGCCTTCTCCGGGGTGTCGACGGTGCTGGTCATGCCGGTGCCTCCTCACGGCCGAAGAGCCCGGCCGGGCGCCAGAGCAGCACGACGGCCATCACGATGAAGACGATCGTCTGGGACACGATCGGGAAGTCCGAGAGGTACGCCTCGCCCCACGCCTGGACCAGGCCGATGCCGAAGCCCGCGGCGACCGACCCGAAGATCGAGCCCAGCCCGCCGATCACCACCACCGCGAAGACCACGATGATCAGGTCGGCGCCCATCAGCGGGTTCACCGCCCGCATCGGCGCGGCCAGCACTCCGGCGAGACCGGCCAGGCCGATGCCGAAGCCGAAGACCGGGGTGACCCAGCGTCCGACGTTGATACCGAACGCCTGGGTAAGTTCGGGTCGCTCGGTGGACGCCCGGACCACCATCCCGATCCGGGTGCGGGTCAGCACCCACCAGACGGCCACGCAGAGCAGGACGGCGAAGCCGAGGATGAAGACCCGGTAGGTGGGGAAGTCGAAGAGCCCGAAGTTCACCGAGCCGCTGAGCGCCGACGGGGTGGCGTACGGGCTGGACTGCACGCCGTACCGGGACTTGACCAGGTCCTGGAGGATCAGCGTCAGGCCGAAGGTGAGCAGGAAGTTGTAGAGCGGGTCGAGCCGGGTGAGCCGGTGGATGACCGCCCGTTCCAGCGCCATGCCGAGCAGGCCCAGCCCCACCGGCATGATCACCAGCGCCGCCCAGAACGGCACGCCCGCCTCGGCGAGCAGGACGTAGGCGCCGAACGCGCCGAGCATGTAGAAGGCGCCGTGGGCGAAGTTGACCACCCGCAGCATGCCGAAGATGACCGCGAGCCCGAGGGCGAGCAGGGCGTAGAACGCCCCGCTCACCAACCCGTTGAACGTGTTCTGCAGGAAACCGGTCATGCCCTGGTCACATCTTGCAGTCCGCCGACGGGGCGGCGAACGCCTCCGCGGCGGGGATGGTCTTGAGCACCTTGACGTAGTCCCAGGGCTCGGTGACCTCGGACTGCGGCTTCACCTGGGCCAGGTACGCGTCGTGCACGACCCGGTGGTCCTCGGCGCGGATCTTGCCGTTGCGCAGGAAGACGTCGTTGACCTCCTTGCCCTCCAGCCCCTTGACCACGGTGTCCGCGTCGTCGGTGCCGGCGGCCTGCACAGCCTCCAGGTACTGCATGGCCGCGGAGTAGTTGGCCGCGTGGGCGAAGGACGGCCGGGTGCTTGTCTCCTTCTGGAACCGGTCGGCGAACGCCCGGTTCTCCTGGTCGAAGTTCCAGTACCAGGCGTCGGTGTAGGTGGTGCCGGCGAGCGCCGCCGGGGTGAGCGAGTGGATGTCGGTGATGAACATCAGGCCGACCGCGAGGCCGACGCCCTTGTCCCGCAGCTTGAACTCGTTGTACTGCTTCACCACGTTCACCAGCTCGGCGCCGGCCTGCATGGTGCCGAGCACCTGCGGCTTCGGGTTCAGGGTCGGGGCCTTGAGCAGGTAGGTGGAGTAGTCGCCGCTGGTGTTCGGGAACGGCGCGCCGTCCTTGCCGACCACCTGCCCACCGGCGGCGGTGATGGCGGCGGAGAAGCTCTTCTCCATGTCCTGCCCGAAGGCGTAGTTCGGGTAGAGGATGTACCAGTTCTTGCCCACCTGCTCGGTGGTGACCTTGCCGGTGCCGTTGGCCAGCATGTACGTGTCGTACGCGTAGTGGAACGTGTACTTGTTGCAGCTCTTGCCGGTCAGGTCGGTCGTCGCGGCGCCGATGTTGAAGTAGAGCTTCTTCTTCTCCTTCGCCACGTCGGCGACCTTCAGCGCGGCCGAGGAGGTGGGCACGTCAAGGATGAGGTCGACGCCCTTGCGGTCGTACATCTCGGCGGCCTTGCTGTTGGCGATGTCCGGCTTGTTCTGGTGGTCGGCGGTCTCGACGGTGATGTTCTTGGTCACCGCCTGGTCGCCGTGCTTGGCCTTGAAGTCGGCGATGGCCATCTCGACGGCCTTGACCGAGTTCTTGCCGGACAGCTCGGAGTACGCCCCGGACTGGTCGTTGAGCACGCCCAGCACGATCTTGTCGCCGGTCAGCTTCTGGTCGCCGCCCGACTGGGGCCCGCCTCCGCCGCAGCCGGCCACCAGCACCACCGCGGCCGACGCCGCGGCCACACCCACGGTCCTACGCATGCCATTCCCTCCATCCGCGCGTGACGCGCGGGTCAGCAGTCCAGATCAGATGCCGAGGTACGACAGCAGCTCGCGTTCCCGCGAGCGCACCTCGGAGTTGTCCATCGCCTCCACCACACGCCCCTCGGCCAGCAGGTAGTGCCGGTCGGCGACGCCGGTGGCGAAGTGCAGGTTCTGCTCGACCAGCAGCACGGTGACGCCGTGCCGCTTGGCCTCGCGCAGCAGGTCGCCGACCTGCTGCACCAGCAGTGGGGAGAGCCCCTCGGTCGGTTCGTCGCAGAGCAGCAGCCGGGCGCCCATCCGCAGCACCCGGGCCAGGGCGAGCATCTGCTGCTCGCCGCCGGAGAGCATGGTGGCGGCCGAGTCGCGTCGGTCGTAGAGGGCGGGGAACGCCTCGTACACCCGCTCCAGCGACCAGGGGTCGGGGCCGACGGTCGGCGGGAGGGTGAGGTTCTCGGTGACGCTCAGGGTGGCGTAGCTGCCCCGGTCGTCCGGCACCCAGCCGAGCCCGAGCCGGGCCCGCCGGTAGGCCGGCAGTCGGCCGATGTCCCGCCCGTCGAACTCCACCGTGCCCTTCTGACCCTGGTGCAGGCCCATCACGCAGCGCAGCAGCGTCGACTTGCCGGCCCCGTTGCGCCCGACCAGGGTGACCACCTCGCCGGCGGCGACGTCGAGGCTGACGTCCCGCAGGACCTGCGCCTCGCCGTAGGCGGCGGAGAGGTTCTCAATGCGCAGCATCAGCGGCTCCCAGGTAGGCGGTGATCACGCGCTCGTCGGCGCGGACCTCGTCGTACGGGCCTTCGAGGAGGACCTTGCCGGCCTGGAGCACGGTGACCGTGTCGGCGAGCCGGCCGACCACGCTCATGTTGTGCTCCACCATCACCACGGTCCGGCCCTGGCGGACCCGCCCGATCAGCTCGACGGTGCGGTCGACGTCCTCCAGGCCCATGCCCGCGGTCGGCTCGTCGAGCAGCAGCACCTTCGGGTCCAGCGCGAGGGCGATGGCCAGCTCCAACGCGCGCTTGCGCCCGTACGCCAGCGCCTCGGCGGGCGCCAGGGCCAGCTCGGTGAGCCCGACCATGTCGAGCAGTTCGGCGGCCCGGTCGCGGTAGCGGCCCATCAGCTTCGCCGAGCGCCAGAACCGCCAGCCCAGCCCGCTGGGCGACTGCAACGCCAGCTCGACGTGCTCCTGCGCGGAGAGTTGCGGGAAGAGGCTGGTGATCTGGAAGGAGCGGGCCACGCCGAGCCGGGCGACCTGCTCCGGGGGCAGCCCGGTGACGTCCCGGCCGGCCAGCTCGATCCGCCCACTGCTGGGCCGCAGGAACCCGGTGAGCATGTTGAACAGGGTGGTCTTGCCGGCGCCGTTCGGGCCGACCAGCGCGTGCACACTCTCCGGCGCGATGTCGAGGTCGACCCCGTCGACCGCCCGGAAGCCCCGGAAATCGCGGGTCAGCCCGCGAGCCGACAGGATCGCTTGCCCGGCCATCGCCATGTCCTCCGAGGTCTCCGGCGACGGTCGGAACGGTGACCGTGGTCACATGGCCGTCGCGTGCAGGAAACCTACGGCGGGGTGCCGGAGTCGAGCCATGTCGATCAGCCACATATTCCTATGCGTCGACCCGTACCCGGTCACCACCGCCACCCGTTACGGCCCGGCTCGACAGCCATCGAGGGTGGTCAGTGCCCGGGATGCGACCACCGGGCATGTGGCGGCCCCACCTCGACCGCGCGGGCATCCGGTGATTGCGACGCCGCCGGGGCCGCGCGCCGCCCGGCGTCCGGGCGGCGCGCTGGTCGGTCAGGAGGTGAGCGCGTCCAGGGCCAGATCCACGTCGTCCACCGTGGAGTAGAGGTGGAAGGAGGCGCGGACCCGGCCCGCGCGTACCGCCGCGCGGACGCCGGCCCGCTCCAGCCGGTGCTGCGCGTCCGGCACCTCGACGGTGACGATCGCGCTCTCCCCCGGCGGCTGGCCGAGCCCGGTGAGCAGGCGG
This sequence comes from Micromonospora sp. NPDC093243, assembly GCF_044753725.1. NCBI lineage: Bacteria > Bacillati > Actinomycetota > Actinomycetes > Micromonosporales > Micromonosporaceae > Micromonospora > Micromonospora sp. NPDC093243. The sequence continues at coordinate 5,772 of NZ_JBIVNT010000007.1, forward strand.
TTGGCCAGCGCGACGTCGTGTTCCCGGATCGCCGGCAGCCCGACGTCGAGGAGCAGGTCGAGGGCGGGCGCCAGGCCGACCCAGCTGAACCAGGCCGGCGAGATGTCGAAGCGGCGGGCGTCCTCGGCCAGCCGCAACGGCGGGCCGTAGTAGGAGGCGTGCGGGTCACGGCCCGCGTACCAGCCGGCGGCGTCCGGCCGCAGCCGCTCGCGCAGCGTCGGAGCCAGGTAGGCCAGCGCCGCGCCCCGCGGCCCCATCACCCACTTGTAGGCGGCCACCGCGACCACGTCGGCCAGGCCGCCGTCGAACGGCAGCCAACCGCAGGCCTGGGTGGCATCGACCGCGACCAGGGCGCCGTGCGCGCGGGCCGCCGCCACGATCTCGTCGTACGCGGCGAGCGCGCCGTCGGCGGACTGCACCAGGCTGAACGCGACCAGGTCGGTGTCCGCGTCGATCGCGTCGACCAGCCCGGCGAGCGGAACGGTGCGCACCTGCACGCCCCGCTCGGCCTGCGCCAGCCAGGGGAAGAGGTTGGAGGTGAACTCGACCTCGGGCACCACCACGGTCGAGCCGGCGGGCAGCGCCGCCGCGACCGGGGCGAGCAGCTGGGAGACCGTACTGCCGACCGCCACGTCCTCGGCCGGTACGCCGCCGATCAGCCGGGCGAAGGCGGCGCGGGACCGGTTGACCGCCTCGCCCCACCCCTCCCAGGACGTCCGGCCGATCCGCCAGTCGGCCAGCGCCTCCTGCAACGCCGCCCAGGCCGGCTCGGGCGGCAGCCCGTAGCTGGCGGTGTTCAACCAGCCGGGCTCCGGCTGCCACAACTTCTGCGCCTCGTCGAGTTCCATGGGCCGACGCTAACGCCGCCCGTCGTTTCGGCGGACGGCCAATGCGAGGTCGGCGGCCTTCGCCGCGCGCCGGAATCCGGCGTCAGTCGCCCTGCCCGGGCGGCCCGGATCGCCGCGGCGACGCGGTCGAGGATCGGGGCGAGACCGAACGGGTCAGGTCGCGGGCGCCGCGAAGCGTCGGACGGCGGCGGTGACGAGCGCGATCAGCGCGGCGCTGAGGACGTTCACCGCGATGGCGATGAGCACCTGCTCCATGGTGGCTCCCAGGGTCGAGGGTCGTGCGCACCACCCCGGTGCGCCCCGGACGACCGTAGGGCCGCTACCTGGCGCGGAGGTGTACTCAGCGTTATATCTGCTGGTCAGACGGGTCGCCGGGCGGGGTCAGCTGACGTTGGCCGGGCCGAGGACGCTCTTCAGGTCGCCCATCAGCGCGGTGGTGGCCGCGACCCGGAACGGACCCAGCCGCAGGGTGGTGGTCTTGCCGCCGTTGAGCAGCTTGACGTGCACCTCGGTGTCGCCCGGGTGCAGCACCAGGGTCTCCTTGAGCCGCTCGACCAGCGGCGGGGTGCACCGGTGCACCGGGATGGTCAGGGTCACCGGCTTGTTCGTCGCGCTGGTGCTGACGTCCGGCATGGACATGTCCATCGCCATGATGCGCGGGGTGTCGTCGCGGCGGTCGACCCGCCCCTTGACCACCACGATCGCGTCCTCGGCGATGTACTGCCCGATCACCTCGTAGGTGTTGGGGAAGAAGAGGGTCTCCACCCCGCCGGCGAGGTCCTCCAGGGTGGCCGAGGCCCAGGCCCGGCCCTGCTTGGTGACCCGGCGCTGCACGCCGGAGAGGATGCCGGCGAGGGTGACCACCGCGCCGTCCGGCACCGCGCCGTCCTCGGCGAGCGCGGCGATGGTGGTGTCCGCGGCGGCGTTGAGGATGTGCTCCAGGCCGAACAGCGGATGGTCGGAGACGTAGAGGCCGAGCATTTCCCGCTCGAAGGCGAGCTTGTCGCGCTTGTCCCACTCGCCGTCGCCGATCACCGGCATGACCGTGCTGCTGCCGGAGGTCTCCACATCGCCGAAGCCGGCGCCGAAGAGGTCGTACTGGCCGGTGGCCTCCTTGCGCTTCACGTCGGCGTACGCGTCGATGGCGTCCGCGTGCACCTGGAGCAACGCCTTGCGGGTGTGCCCGAGCGAGTCGAACGCACCGGCCTTGATCAGCGATTCGATGGTCTTCTTGTTGCAGACCACCGCGTCGACCTTCGACAGGAAGTCGTAGAAGTCGCCGTACTCGCCCTTCTCGTCGCGGCAGCGCATGATCGAGGCGACCACGTTCGCGCCGACGTTGCGCACCGCCGCCAGGCCGAACCGGATGTCCTTGCCGACCGGGGTGAACGGCCCGGCGGAGGTGTTCACGTCCGGCGGCAGCACCTGGATGCGCATCCGGCGACACTCGGACAGGTAGAGCGCCATCTTGTCCTTGTCGTCACCGACCGAGGTGAGCAGCCCGGCCATGTACTCGGCCGGGTAGTGCGCCTTCAGGTACGCCGTCCAGTAGGAGACCAGCCCGTACGCGGCGGAGTGCGCCTTGTTGAACGCGTAGCCGGCGAAGGGCACCAGGACGTCCCACACCGCCTGGATCGCCTCGTCGGAGTAGCCGCGCTCGCGGCAGCCGTCCCGGAACGGGATGAACTCCTTGTCGAGGATCTCCTTCTTCTTCTTGCCCATCGCCCGGCGCAGCAGGTCGGCCTGGCCGAGGGTGTAGCCGGCGAGGATCTGCGCGGCGCGCTGCACCTGCTCCTGGTAGACGATCAGGCCGTAGGTCGGCTCCAGGATCTCCCGCAGCGGCTCCTCCAGCTCCGGGTGGATCGGGGTGATCTCCTGGAGGCCGTTCTTGCGCAGCGCGTAGTTGGTGTGCGAGTCGACGCCCATCGGGCCGGGCCGGTAGAGCGCCAGGACGGCCGAGATGTCCTCGAAGTTGTCCGGCTTCATCAGCCGCAGCAGTGAGCGCATCGGCCCGCCGTCGAGCTGGAACACGCCGAGGGTGTCGCCCCGGGCGAGCAGTTCGTACGCGGCCTTGTCGTCCAGCGGCAACGCCAGCAGGTCGAGCTGCTTGCCGTGGTTGAGCTGGATGTTCTTGACCGCGTCGTCGATGATCGTCAGGTTTCGCAGGCCGAGGAAGTCCATCTTCAACAGCCCGAGCGACTCGCAGTTCGGGTAGTCGAACTGGGTGATGATCGCCCCGTCGGCGTCCCGGCGCATCAGCGGGATGTGGTCGATGATCGGCTCGGCGGACATGATGACGCCGGCGGCGTGCACGCCCGTCTGCCGGATCAGCCCCTCGATGCCCTTCGCGGTGTCGATGACCTTGCGCACGTCCGGGTCGGACTCGTAGAGACCACGGATCTCACCGGCCTCGGCGTAACGCGGGTGCTTCGGATCGAAGATGCCGGTGAGCGGGATGTCCTTGCCCATCACGGCCGGGGGCATCGCCTTGGTGATCCGGTCGCCCACCGCGTACGGGAAGCCGAGCACCCGGGCCGAGTCCTTGATCGCGGCCTTCGCCTTGATGGTGCCGAAGGTGGCGATCTGGGCGACCTTGTCCTCGCCCCACTTCTCGGTCACATACCGGATGACCTCGCCGCGCCGACGCTCGTCGAAGTCGATGTCGACATCCGGCATGGAGACGCGCTCGGGGTTGAGGAACCGCTCGAAGATCAGGCCGTGCGGGATCGGGTCGAGGTCGGTGATGCCCAGGGCGTACGCGACGAGCGAGCCGGCGGCCGAGCCACGGCCCGGACCGACCGCGATGCCCTGCTTCTTGGCCCACTGGATGAAGTCGGCGACCACGAGGAAGTAGGAGGGGAAGCCCATCTGGTTGATGACGCCCAGCTCGTACTCCGCCTGGACGACGTGCCCCTCCGGGATGCCGCCCGGGTAGCGGCGGACCAGCCCGGCGAAGGTCTCCTTGCGGAACCAGGACTCCTCGGTCTCGCCCTCCGGTACCGGGAAGCGCGGCATCAGGTTGTGGAACTCGAACATCCCGGCCGGGTCGACCTTCTCGGCCACCAGCAAAGTGTTGCGGCAGCCCTCCAGCCACACGTCGGAGCCGTCGACGCCGCGCATCTCGTCGGCCGACTTGATGAAGTAGCCGCTGCCGCCGAACTTGAACCGGTTGGGGTCGGCGATGTTGCTGCCGGTCTGCACGCAGAGCAGCACGTCGTGCGACTCGGACTGCACCTCGTGGGTGTAGTGCGAGTCGTTGGTGACGACCGGCGGGATGCCGAGCTTGCGGCCGATCTCGACCAGACCGTCCCGGACCCGCTTCTCGATGTCCAGGCCGTGGTCCATCAGCTCCAGGAAGTAGTTCTCCCGGCCGAAGATCTCCTGGTACTTCGCCGCGGCCTCCAACGCCTGCGCGTCCTGGCCCAGCCGCAGCCGGGTCTGCACCTCACCCGAGGGGCAGCCGGTGGTCGCCATCAGGCCGTCGGAGTACTCCGCGATCAGCTCGGCGTCCATCCGCGGCCACTTGACGAAGAAACCCTCGGTGTACGCGCGGGAGGTCAGCGCGAAGAGGTTGTGCAGGCCGGTCTTGTTCCGCGCCCAGATCGTCTTGTGCGTGTAGCCGCCGCTGCCGGAGACGTCGTCGCTCTTCTGCTCCGGGCGGCCCCACTTCACCCGCTGCTTGTGGAACCGCGACTCCGGCGCCACGTACGCCTCGATGCCGAGGATGGGGGTGACACCGGCCGCCGTCGCCTGCTTGTAGAAGTCGTACGCGCCGTGCATGTTGCCGTGGTCGGTCATCGCCACCGCCGGCATTCCCTGCCGGCTGACCTCGGCGAACAGATCCTTGAGCCGGGCCGCTCCGTCGAGCATCGAGTACTCCGTGTGCACGTGCAGATGCGCGAACGAATCGCCCATGCAGAGCGCCCCCCCGGGTCGGATCATGGGATGGTCGAGGTCGGTCGGCCTACCCTATCCCCGCTGCCGGGGCCCTCTCCAGCAGCCGCGCGGAGGATCCACGGGCCGGGTGGTGTGGATCTCTCCGGACGCCGGCAGTCGGCTGCCGGACTCCCCCGCGCGCCCGGGCCGCGGCGGCCATAGCCTGGATGGGCCCGCACTCCGGCGAACGACTGGAGGCGCCGATGCCCCTCCCGGAGGGTACCGACGAGCTGGCCCGGTCAGCCGCGCGCGGCGACCCGGCCGCCCTCGACGCGCTGCTGGCGGCGATACGGCCCGAGGTGCTGCGACTCTGCGCCCGCCTGCTGCCGCACCGCGAGGACGCCGAGGAGGCCTGCCAGGACGCGCTGCTGGCGGTGGCCCGGGGAATCAGCCGGTTCGAGCAGCGCTCGGCGTTCCACACCTGGCTGTACCGGCTCACCGCCAACCGGGCCCGTTCCACCTACCGGGTGCTGCGCCGGCGCTGGCTGGTGGAGGCCGGCGGCGTGCCGCTGCCCGAGGCGCCGGATCCCCGGCGGACCAGCGTGGTGGCCGGCACCCGGCTCGACCTGCTCGACGCGCTCGACGCGGTCCGGCCCGAACTGGCCGAGGCGGTCACCCTGCGCGACGTGCTCGGGTTGGACTACCGGGAGATAGCCGCCCTGCTCGACGTGCCGGAGGGCACCGTGAAGTCCCGCCTGCACCAGGCCCGGCAGCAGGTCCGGCAGCGGATGTCCGGTGGTTGAGCCCGGCCGCCCGGCCCGCCGGCCCGGCGCGGTGGCGACCATCGCCGCCGCGCTGGCCGTGAGTGTGGCGGCCTGCGGCGACGCCACCCCGGTCGCGCCGCTGCCGGTGCGGCCGCCGGCGCCGACCAGCCCCACCACCGCCGCCGGGCCGACCACCGCGGCGGCATCCCCGCCGCCGAGCACCGGCGCGCCGACCGTACGCCGGCCGCCGGCCGCCCTGCCCGCACCGACTCGCACTCCGGCCACGCGGACGCCGTCGGCCTCGCCGACCGCGCTGCCGAGCGCCTGCCTCGGCGCGGTCCGCTACGACCTGGTGCTCGCCGAGACCGAGCTGACCCTGATCCGGTCGCTCTGCTTCGCCCCCGGCGCGGTGCTGCGCATCATCGGCATCGGCCCGGGCGAGGTCACCGTGGACCGGCAGGACCTGGTCTCCCGCAGCTACGAGGCCGGGGTGGTGGACATCCGGTTCCTGCGCGCCGGCACGGTCGCGGTGACCATCCCGCAGGCCGACGCGGCGCACACCATCAGCGTGGTGGTGGTCTGACCGGCCGGGTCAACCGACCCGCACCCCGGCGAGCAGCGCGTCGACGAAGTCCGCGCCGCGTCCGGGCGGCGGCGTGACCTGCACGTAGAGCAGGCCGGCCGACCCGGCGGCGAGCCCGGCCGCCTCCACGATGACCGACCGCCCCGCCGGGCAGGTGAAGCCCGCCACCACCCAGTCGATCCCGCCCTGCCGGGTCCGCCGCACCGGCTGCGGCACGCAGTCCGCGTGCGGACGCTCCGCCAACCAGCCCTCGACGGTGGTGCGCCGGGCGGTGCTGGCGGAGAGGCCGACGAAGGCGCCCGGCACGCTCGGGTCCGCCGCCCACCGCGCCGGCTCGGGCGAGATCACCAGCGCGGGTTCCAGGAGGCCGTCGTCGCCGTACTGGCCGGACCAGCCGGTGCCGGTGGCCCGCCACCCGGCCGGCAGTGCCACGCTCACCGGCCCGCTGGCGGCGGTGCCGGCGGTGTGGCGGCGGGTGCCCGCGTCGCCGGCCGGCAGGCCGAGCGCGGCGAGCGCCAGCAGGCCCGCGCCGGCGGTGGCGAGCCGGCGGCGTACCGGCCCCCTCCCTCGACCCGTCGCCCGGTCCGAGCCGGCGCTGGCGGTTCGACGGCGGACCGGCCGCCTCTTTGCGACCGCCGCCCGCTCCGAGCCGCCGCCGACGGCCCGGGCGAGCGCCGCCCGGAACGCGGCCGCGTCCAGGTAGCGCTCGGCGGGGCGGGAGGCGGTGGCCCGGGTCAGCACGGCGGCGACCGCCGGCGGTACGCCGTCGCGCAGCCGGACCGGCGCGCCGGAATCCCGGTCGGGCGGCCGGGCCGGCGGGTTGGGCGGTACGGCGGCGGCACCGAGCAGGCGCAGGCCGAGCCGGCCCAGCCCGAACACGTCCGCGCGGGTGTCCACCACGGCCAGCGGGTCGTCCTGCTCGGGCGCCATGTAGCCGGGGGTGCCCGCCCGGGCGGTCAGCCCGGACGCGGCGGCGAGCGCCTTGGCCAGCCCGAGGTCGGCGATGAGCACCCGCTCGGGCCCCGATCCGTGCTCGCCGGGCGGCCCGGACCCGGCCCGCGGTCCGCTGCGGAAGAGGATGTTGCCCGGGGTCAGGTCGCGGTGCACCACGTCGTGCCGGTGCAGAACGGCGACGCCCGCGGCGATCTGGTCCAGCAGGGCCAGCGCGTCCGGCACCGGCAGCGGCCCGCGCGCCAGCCGGTCCCGCAGGCTGCCGCCGTCGGCCCAGGCCAGCACGGCGTACGGGCGGCCGTCGGTCAGCTCGCCGACGGCGTGCACCCGGACCAGCCGCTCGTGCTCCAGCCGCCGCAGCAGCCGGGCCTCGTCGAGGAACCGCTCCCGGACCCGCAGGTCGTGGCTCCAGTTCTCGGCCAGCACCTTGATCGCCATTCGACAGTCGAGGACCGGATCGTGGCCGAGCCACACCGTCGCGAACGACCCCGCGCCGAGCAGCCGCTCGACCCGGTAGGGCCCGATCCAGCTCGGCGCGGTCAACCACATCACCCCCGCCGATCGGCACCGGGCCGCCGTATCCCTCGACGGTAGACGTCCGCCGGCTGGGTCGGGTACCCGACGAACCGGAGCGGCCGTGGCGGAGACCAACAGGACAGGAGCTCGAATTCCGGAAGGAGATCCACCATGAACCGTCTCCCGTCCACCGTCCTCACCGGCCTGCTGGCGCTCACCGCCGTCGCGCCGGTGGCCGTCGCCGCCCCGGCCGTCGCGGCGCCCCACGCCGCCGCCCTCGCCGACGCCTCGCCCGCGCCCGTCCGGGCGGTGGTGCCGGCGACCGTGGCGGCCTCCGCCGGCTCGGCGAGCGGCCGGACAGCCACCGCCGTCCGGCCCGCGCAGACCGCCGTGCTGAGCGTCCGGGGTGCCGGCCCGTTCCGCATCGGCGCGCGCCTGGATCGGCTCACCGCGGCCGGCCTGATCGACTGGGTGGCGCCGGGGTGCGCCGGCGTCCAGCACGCCGGGGTCACCGGCGCCTGGGCCGGCGTGATCCTGCTGGCCTTCTCGGCCGGTCGGCTGATCGAGGTGGGTACGGCCACCGCGCCGCCGCACTCTCCCGCCGGCGCGACCGTCGGCATGTCCTTCGCCGAGTTGGAGGCGATCTACGGCCGGCGCGGCGCGCTGGTCTGGAACGACGCCGGAACCGCCTCGGCCTACCTCGTCCGGTACGGATCCCGGGTGGAGCTCTTCACCGGTCACCCGATCCGTCCGGGGGTCGGCTACTTCCAGGTCGGGCCGGCCTCCTTCGTCGAGCGGAACTTCCGGCACGCGCCGTCCTGCTGACCCGAGCGACGCGACGGCCAGGTCCGCACTCGCGGACCGGGCCGTCGGCGTGCCACCCCCGCCCAGGCGCGGCTCGCTCACATCATCGTGAGCTGCCACGATGTTATGGGGGTAGACAATGCTGTGTGGCACACAGTATCGTGTGACGCATGGTCAGCGACGAGATCCTCCGGACCCATCTTCAGGAGCTGAGGCGGGGCACGGTCGTGGTGGCGAGCCTGGTCGCCCTGCGCCAACCCGGCTACGGCTACGCGCTGCTACAACGGCTCACCGGCCACGGCTTCCCGGTCGACGCCAACACGCTCTACCCGCTGCTGCGGCGCCTCGAAGAGCAGGGGCTGCTGACCAGCGAGTGGAACACCGAAGAGAGCCGACCGCGCAAGTTCTACCGGACCAGCGACTCGGGCGAGGCGCTGCTGGGCCGACTCCTCGACGACCTCGCCGCCGTACAGACCTCCCTGACCGGCCTGATCCAAGGAGTGGACCGATGACCTCCCTGACCGACCGCTACCTCGCCGCCACCCTGCGCTCGGTCCCGGCCGCGCGCCGCGAAGAGATCGCCACCGAGCTGCGCGCGTCGATCGACGACATGATCGAGGGCCGGACGGCCGACGGACACGACACCGCCACCGCCGAGCGGGAGGTGCTCACCGAGCTGGGCAACCCGGCGCAGCTCGCCGCCCGCTACGCCGACCGCCGGCTGCAGCTCATCGGGCCGACCTACTACCTGGCCTGGGAACGCCTGCTCAAGCTGCTGCTCTCCTTCATACCGGCCCTGGTAGGCATCGTGGTCGGCCTGCTGGAGGCGACCGACGGCGACAAGACGGGCGGGGCGGTCGGCGCGGGGATCGGCAGCGCCATCGAGGTCGCGATCCAGATCGCCTTCTGGGTCACCCTGGTCTTCGCGATCCTCGAGCGGACCAACACTCCGCTCAACCTGCCGGACTGGACCGTCGACCAGCTCCCCGAATACCGCGCCGACCGGCAGATCACCCTGACCGACACCGCCGCCGGCATCGGCTGGCTCGTCCTGGTCATCGCGTACCTGCCGGTGCAGCACTTCCACTCGTTCGTCCCCAACCCGAACGGCGGCAACCTGCCGATCCTCGACCCGGCCCTGTGGAGCTTCTGGCTGCCGTTCCTGATCGCCGTGCTGGTCGCCACCGTCGGGCTGGAGTTCGCCAAGTACCGGGCCGGGCGCTGGACCTGGCCGCTGGTGGCGGTGAACGCGCTGCTCGACCTGGCGTTCGCGGTGCCGGTGATCTGGCTGATGTCGACCGACCGGCTGCTCAACCCGGACTTCGTGGCCCGCTGGGAGTGGCTCGGGCGGGAGGAGAACCTGAACACCGTCGCCACCGTGGTGGTGGTCAGCACGATCCTGATCACGCTCTGGGACGTCGTCGACAGCACGATCAAGGCCTACCGCAACCGGCACTGACCGACGGATCACGCCGCGGCCCGGCACCCCCGAGGGGTGCCGGGCCGCGGCGCGTTCGGGTCGGCTACCGGCCTTCGCCGGCCCGCAGTTCCCCGGATGTGGCTGCGGCGAGGAAGCCGGTCCAGGCGGCGGGGGCGAAGGCCAGCACCGGCCCGCCCCGGTCCTTGCTGTCCCGTACGCCGACCACGCCGGCCAGGTTCGTCGCCACCTCGACGCAGGTGGACCCGCCGTTGTCGCTCCGGGTGGACTTGTGCCAGATCGCACCGATCAGGTCCATGACTGCGCCACCTCCGCAATAAGCTCCCGCGACGCCCGGCGGGGCAACGCCTCGCCGCGCAGGCTCTCCCACCTGCGTTGAAGGCTATCAACGTCATTTGAACGGTCGCTCACGTGCGCGCGCAGCGGGGTGTCGACATGCGCCACCTCGCCCCCCTCCGGAGTCCGGGCCAGGATGAACGCGCCGGCCAGCCCGGCGTGCATGCCGGCGTCGGCGGGCACCACCAGCAGGTCGACGTGCGGCAGCGCGGTGACGTCCAGCAGGCGCCCGAACTGATCGGCCATCACCGCCGAGCTTCCGATCTGCCGGCGCAGCACCGTCTCGTCGACGACGAAGACCACCTCGGGCGGGCTCTCCCGGGTCAGCACGGCCTGGCGGGCCAGCCGCGAGGTTACCCGCTGCTCGACCTCGGCCTCGCGCAGCATGCCGCCGCCGGTGAGCACCGCGCGGGCGTACGCCTCGCTCTGGAGCAAGCCGGGGATCAGGGACGGCTCGAACCAGCGGATCAGGGTGGCCTCCGCCTCGACGGAGATCCATTCCCGTAGCCACGGCGGAGCGGCGTCCGCCCGGACCAGCGTCAGCAGGCGTTCGAAGAAGCCGCCGGACTCCAGCGCCGCGTCCACCCGACCGACGAAATCCTGCGACGGGGTCCGGTGGCCGATCTCCACCATGCCGATCAGCGACGACGAGTAGTTGATCTGCTGGGCCAATTCCTCCTGACTCAGCCCGCGATCACGACGACTTCGGCGTAGCTCGCCACCGAGAAACTCCAACGTCGACAGCTGCCCCTCGCCCATCACGCCTCCACCACAACCGCGCCACCGTCCGCCACTGCCAACCACCGATGGCCGCGCCGGCGGCACCACCGGGCGGTGGACCGTCGACGCCTTCCGACCGTAGTCGGCTCGGCAGCAGAGTGTGAACAAGGCACGACGAGGAGGAGCGACATGCGTGACTGGGCGGAGTTCGTACGCCGGGATGAACGGTGACCGGCCGGGACCGGCACGTCGCCGCTCGGCCGGCCTGGCGGTGCCGGGCCTGCGCCGCACCGTGGCCGTGCCAGCCGGCGAAGCTGGCGCTGCGTGTCGAGTACGCGCACGACCCGGTGGGGCTCTCGGTCTACCTCTGCGTGCTGCTGCACGAGGCCGCCGGAGACTGGCTGCGGCTATGGCCACACCCGCCGGACCCGGCGGAACTGTTCACGCGCTTCGTCGCATGGACCCGACCGACAGGGTCGGACGCCGAGCGCGGCCGGGTGGACCGGTTGCTCGACCGGGTGGCCGCCACATCACCCGCGCCGCAGCGCGGCACCCGCCACCCGAGCGGGATTCTTCGGCCGGGCCGGGCACCCGGACGGCGCCGGCCGGCGGGATGAGATCGTTGACCAGGTGAACATCGACACGGGCGACGACTGGCGTCGGCGCGGGCCGACCCCGGAGCAGCGGCGCCTGGACCTCTACGGCGGGCTGGCCATCACCGTGCTTGCCCTGTTCAGCCTCACCCTGACCCGCAGCACCGGAGCGTTCCTGCTCGGCCCGCCGCCGTCCTGGCCGGAGCAGATCCTCTGGACCGTCGCGGTGACCCTGCCGCTCATCTGGCGGCGGCGGTTCCCCGCGACCACCACGCTGGTCGTGTCGGCGGCGTTCATCGCCGCGCAGGCGCGCTCCGCCCCGGAGACGCAGCTCTCCTCGTGGGCGTTGTTCGCCGCCCTCTACACCCTGGGCGCGTGGGGGCAGGACCGCCGGCTGGCCCGGCGGCTGCGGATCGGCGTCATCGCCACCATGTTCGTCTGGCTGGGGGTGTACTACGCGATCTCCATCGGCGGCATCCCCGAGGACGCGTTCGCCCACGCCGTCGGGCCGGTGCCTCCCGTGCTCGCCGCGATCGTCAGCGGCGTGCTGGTGAACGTGCTCTACTTCGGTCTCGCGTACTTCTTCGGGGAGACCGCGTGGTTGGCCGCCCGCCGTCAGCACGAGCTGGCGGCGCAGGCGGAGGAGCTGCGCCGCTCGCAGGCCGAGGCGCGCGGGCGGGCGGTGATCGGCGAGCGGGTCCGGATCGCCCGGGAGCTGCACGACGTGGTGGCCCACCACGTGTCGGTGATGGGCGTGCAGGCGTCAGCGGCCCGGCGGGTCATCGACCGGAGCCCGGACAAGGCCCGCACGGCGTTGACCGCGATCGAGGAGTCCGCCCGCAACGCCGTCGACGAGCTGCGCCGGATGCTCGGCGTGCTGCGCGCCTCGGAGGTCGGCCCGGCGGGCGCCGAGCCGCCCGCCGGCATCGACCAGGTCGACGCGGTGGTGCAGCGGGCCCGCGACGCCGGGCTCCGGGCGACCCTCGGGGTGTACGGGGACCCGGCGCCGTTGCCGGAGTCGCTCTCCCAGGCGGTGTACCGGGTCGTCCAGGAGGCGGTGACCAACGTGCTCAGACACGCCACCGGCGCCGGCGTGCTCGACGTCCGGATCCGGTACCTGGCCACCGAGGTGGAGGTCGACGTGACCGACGACGGACGGGCCACCCGCCCGCCCAACGCCGACGGGCTGGGCCTGGTCGGGATGCGGGAGCGGGTCACCACGCACGACGGCGAGCTGGAGGTGGGCCCGCGCGCCGGCGGCGGTTGGCGGGTACGCGCCCGGTTCCCGGTGCCGGCCACCGTACGGGAGTCGGCGTGAGCGCACCGGGCGTCGACCGGCCGATCCGGGTGCTGCTCGCCGACGACCAGCACCTCGTCCGTACCGGGTTCCGGGTCATCCTCGAGGTGGAGGAGGACATCGAGGTGGTCGGCGAGGCCGCCGACGGGGAGCGGGCCGTGAGCATGACCCGCGCCGTACGCCCCGACGTGGTGCTGATGGACGTGCAGATGCCCGGCGTCGACGGCCTGGAGGCGACCCGGCGGATCACCGGCACGGACGACCCCGACGGGCCGGCCGTGCTGATCCTCACCACCTTCGATCGGGACGACTACCTCTTCGCCGCGCTGCGCGCCGGAGCGAGCGGCTTCCTGCTCAAGAACGGCACCCCGGAGGCGCTGGTCGAGGCGATCCGGGTGTTGGCCAGGGGCGACGGCCTGCTCGCCCCGGAAATCACCCGACGGGTGATCGCCACCTTCGCCCGGCCCGGCGCCGCCGCCGACCCCCGGACCGGCGAGGCGGCGCTGGACGAACTGACCCCGCGCGAACGTGACGTCCTGGCCCGGCTCGCCCGGGGCGCCAGCAACGCGGAGATCGCCGCCGAGCTGCACCTCGGCGAGGCGACGGTGAAGACACACGTCAGTCGGGTGCTGGCCAAGCTCGGCCTGCGCGACCGGGTCCAGGCGGTGGTCTTCGCCTACGAGCACGGGGTGGTCCGGCCGGGCGGGTGACGGGCCTCCCCCGCGCGGTGGACCCCGGATCTCCACCGGCGGGCGGACGGCGGCCGGCAGCCGCGGATCTAGCGTGGACGCCGTGACCAGTGTGCTAAGCCTCGACGGCATCGACCGGAGCTTCGGCGACCGCCAGGTGCTCAAGAACGTGTCCTTCGACGTGGTCGCCGGTCGGATGACCGGCTTCGTCGGCGGCAACGGCGCCGGCAAGACCACCACCATGCGGATCATCCTCGGCGTGCTCGCCGCCGACGCCGGGCGGGTGAGCTGGCAGGGCGCGCCGCTGACCCGGGAGATCCGTCGGCGCTTCGGCTACATGCCGGAGGAGCGCGGCCTCTATCCGAAGATGAGCGTCCGGGAACAGGTGACCTACCTGGGCCGGCTGCACGGCATGACCGCCGAGGCCGCCCGCCGCGGCACGGACGCGCTGCTGGAGCGGGTCGGTCTCGGCGAGCGCGGCGACGATCTGCTGGAGACGCTGTCGCTGGGCAACCAGCAGCGGGCCCAGATCGCCGCCGCGCTGGTGCACGACCCGGCGGTGCTGGTGCTCGACGAGCCCTTCTCCGGTCTCGATCCGCTGGCCGTGGACACGGTCGTCGCGGTGCTGCGCGAGCGGGCCGCCACCGGGGTGCCGGTGCTCTTCTCCAGCCACCAGCTGGACGTGGTGGAGCGGCTCTGCGACGACCTTGTGATCATCGGGGACGGGGTGATCCGGGCCGCCGGCAGCCGTGAGCAGCTGCGCGCCTCGTACACCTCGCCCCGCTTCGAGCTGGTGGTGGAGGCCGACGCCGGCTGGCTGCGCGATCAGCCCGGGGTGACCCTGGTCGACCTGGACGGCGCCCGCGCGGTCTTCGACCTCGCCCCCGGCGCCGACGAGCAGCCGGTGCTGCACGCGGCGCTGGCCCGCGGTCCGGTCCGCGCCTTCCGGCCGGTCAGCCCCTCCCTCGCCGAGATCTTCCGAGAGGTCGCCCAGTGAACACCTTCGAGGCCACCCGCCTGGTCGCCGCCCGGGAGATCCGGGTCAAGCTACGCGACCGCACGTTCCTGATCAGCACGCTGTTCTTCCTGCTCATCGCCGCGGCGGCGACCATCCTGCCGCCGCTGTTCTCCGGCGGGCCGTCCACTGTGGCGGTGACCGAGCAGGCGGCCGGGCCGCTGCGCGCGGCCGGGCTGGAGGTGCGGACGGTGCCCGACGACCGCGCCGCCGAGCAGGCCGTACGCGACGGCGACGTGGACGCCGCGGTCGTCGCCGGCCCGGCGGTGCTCGCCATGGACGAGGCCCCCGACGACGTGGTGGCCGCGCTGAGCAGCGAGCCGCCGGTCCGGCTGCTGGACCCGGACGCGGTGGACCCGGTGGTGGCCTTCCTGGTGCCGTTCGTCTTCGCGTTCGTCTTCTTCGTGACGTCGCAGACCTTCGGCGTGCAGATCGCGCAGAGCATCATCGAGGAGAAGCAGACCCGGATCGTGGAGATCCTGGTCGCCGCGGTGCCGGTACGGGCTCTGCTGGCCGGCAAGATGGTCGCCGGCACCCTGCTCGCCCTCGGCCAGATCGCCCTGGTCGCCCTGGTCGCGGTGGCCGGCATGGCGTTCGGCGGCGACACCGGGCTGCTGACCCTGCTGGGGCCGGCGATCGGCTGGTTCGTGCCGTTCTTCCTGCTCGGCTTCGTGCTGATCGCGGCGATGTGGGCGGCGGCGGGGGCGCTGGTCAACCGCTTGGAGGACATCGGTGGCGTGTCGATGCCGGTGCAGCTCGCGGTGATGCTGCCGTTCTTCGCGGTCATCTTCCTGAACGACAACGCCACCGCCATGCGGGTGCTGTCCTACCTGCCGTTCTCCGCGCCGACCGCGATGCCGCTGCGGCTGTTCACCGGGGACGCGGCCGGCTGGGAGCCGGTGCTGTCGCTGATCCTGCTGCTGGCCACGGCCGCCGCGTTCCTGCTGGCCGGCGCCCGGGTGTACGAGGGCGCGCTGCTGCGTACCAACGGGCGCACCTCGGTGCGGACGGCCTGGCGGACCCGCGAGACGCTCGGCTGAACCGGCCGAGCCCGGCGCAGCGACACGATCGACTCCACGTCGCCGACGTGGCGGTGTCCCGGTCACGCGGACACCGCCACGTCGGCGATCTGGAGTGGATCACCCCGCCGGGCGGGCCGTCCGGCGGGTTCCGGCTGGCAGGCCCGGCGGGGTTGGCCGGTCCGGCGCGGGGGTCGCGCCGGTCAGCAGGGGACGGTGTCCCAGCCGGCGGGCAGGCGGGGCACCGGCCAGGCCGGGTCGGGCTGCCAGGAGGCCCAGCTCTCGTCCCACCAGCGTCGGCCCGCGTCGAGCAGCGCGGCGATCCGGTCGCCCTCGTCGCGGATCGCGTCGGCCATCCCCGGGTAGCGCCCCTCCTCGAGGCGCTGCGCGAACATCTCCACGTCCTTCCAGACGTAGCGCTCGGCGTCCGCGCCCCACCAGAGGTCCAACTCGTGGTCGAGGGTGTCCACCCCGACGGGGGTGCGCCGCAGCGGGTCCTGGAGGTTGAAGTACCAGCCGGCGAAGGCGCGCTCCGGCCCCGACCAGAAGACGTCCACCGAGTGCGCCTCGCCGGGGCGTTGCAGCATCAGCTTGCCGTGGCCGCTCCAGGCCCGATGCCCGGCGGTCTGCCACGGGTGCCGGCCACACGGAAACGTGCCGGATTCCGGGAAGCCGAATTCGGCGCCCGGCGGCAGGTAGAGGGCGAGCAGGTCGGGCGAGTCCTCGACGCAGATGGTCGGGCAACCGAACCAGACCTCGCCGAGCAGCACTTCGCGCCGGACGACCACGTCGCCCGGCGCGAAACGTCGTGCCGTCACGGCCGGGTCAGCCGACCGCCGCCATGATCTCGTCGCTGACGTCGAAGTTCGCGTAGACGTTCTGCACGTCGTCGCAGTCCTCCAGGACGTCGATCAGCTTGAAGATCTTGCGAGCGCCCTCCTCGTCCAGCGGGACGTTGACGCTCGGGATCAGCGAGGACTCGGCCGACTCGTACTCGATGCCGGCGTCCTGCAGCGCGGTGCGCACCGCGATCAGGTCGGTCGGCTCGGAGACCACCTCGAACGCCTCACCGAGGTCGTTGACCTCCTCGGCGCCGGCGTCGAGCACGGCCATCATCACGTCGTCCTCGGTCGTCCCCGTCTTGGGGACGATCACCACGCCCTTGCGGGAGAACATGTACGACACCGAGCCGGCGTCGGCCAGCGAACCGCCGTTGCGGGTCAGCGCGGTACGCACCTCGGTCGCCGCCCGGTTGCGGTTGTCGGTCAGGCACTCGATCAGCATCGCCACGCCGCTGGGGCCGTACCCCTCGTACATGATCGTCTGCCAGTCGGCGCCGCCGGCCTCCAGGCCGGAGCCGCGCTTGACCGCGCGGTCGATGTTGTCGTTCGGGACCGAGTTCTTCTTCGCCTTCTGGATGGCGTCGTAGAGGGTCGGGTTACCGGCCGGGTCACCGCCGCCGGTCCGCGCGGCGACCTCGACGTTCTTGATCAGCTTGGCGAACATCTTGCCGCGCTTGGCGTCGATGACGGCCTTCTTGTGCTTGGTGGTCGCCCACTTTGAGTGGCCGGACATCTGCTACCTCCGTCTGTCATTCCACGCCTGCGTCGACTGGCACGCCGATTCACGCCGCATCGGGCCGATCCGGTGGCCGTCGGCCCCCGCGGGAAACGCCACGCGGGTGATGGCCCTGCCGAACCGCGGCAATCCTACCGAGGTCATGCCCCTGCATGTCACACCCGGCTACCACCGGGGACGGCGCCGGGCACCCGGGCGCACCCCAGACACAACGACCGGGGGCCGCAAATCATGCCCGCCGGCCGCCTGGGCCACCGGCGCGGGGCCGAGGACGGGCGGGCCGGGCGGGGGCTCAGGCGGCGCGGACCAGGTCCACGAAGTAGCGGTGCAGCCGGCGGTCGCCGGTCAGCTCGGGGTGGAACGAGGTGGCCACCAGGTTGCCCTGCCGCACCGCCACGACCCGCCCGGCCGCCGGGCCCTCGCTGACCCGGCCCAGCACCTCGACGTCGGCGCCGACCCGCTCGACCCAGGGGGCCCGGATGAACACCGCGTGGAACGGTTCCCCGTCGACCCCGGCGATCTCCACGGACGCCTCGAACGAGTCGACCTGCCGGCCGAACGCGTTGCGGCGGACGGTCATCGCGATGCCGTCGAACCCGCGCTGGTCGGCCCGGCCGTCCAGCACCTCGGTCGCCAGCATGATCATCCCAGCGCACGAGCCGTAGACCGGCATGCCGGCGGCGATGCGCTTGTCGATCGGCTCGCGCAGCTCGAAGACGTCGACCAGCTTGCTGATCGTGGTGGACTCGCCGCCGGGAATGACCAGCCCGTCGACGGCGTCCAGCTCGTGCCGGCGACGCACCGGGCGGGCGTCCGCGCCCGCCGCGGCCAGGGCCGCGAGGTGCTCGCGGACGTCACCCTGCAGGGCGAGCACCCCGATGACGGGTACGGCGCTCACGCGGCGGTCACCAGCCGCGCTCGGCCAGCCGGTGCGGCTGCGGGATCTCGTCGACGTTGATGCCGACCATCGCCTCACCGAGGCCGCGGGAGACCTTCGCCAGCACGTCCGGGTCGTCGTGGAAGGTGGTCGCCTTGACGATCGCCGCGGCGCGCTGCGCCGGGTTGCCGGACTTGAAGATGCCCGAGCCGACGAAGACGCCCTCGGCGCCGAGCTGCATCATCATCGCGGCGTCGGCCGGGGTGGCGATCCCGCCGGCGGTGAAGAGCACCACCGGCAGCTTGCCGGTCTCGGCGACCTCCTTGACCAGCTCGTACGGGGCCTGCAGCTCCTTGGCCGCGACGAAGAGCTCGTCGGTGGGCAGCGAGCTGAGCCGGCGAATCTCCTGGCGGATCTTGCGCATGTGGGTGGTGGCGTTGGAGACGTCACCGGTGCCGGCCTCGCCCTTGGAGCGGATCATGGCCGCGCCCTCGGTGATCCGACGCAGCGCCTCGCCCAGGTTGGTCGCGCCGCACACGAACGGGACGGTGAACGCCCACTTGTCGATGTGGTTGGCGTAGTCGGCCGGGGTCAGCACCTCGGACTCGTCGACGTAGTCGACGCCGAGCGACTGGAGGATCTGCGCCTCCACGAAGTGACCGATGCGGGCCTTGGCCATCACCGGGATCGAGACGGCGTTGATGATGCCGTCGATCATGTCCGGGTCGCTCATCCGGGACACGCCACCCTGGGCGCGGATGTCGGCGGGTACCCGCTCCAGCGCCATCACCGCGACCGCGCCGGCGTCCTCAGCGATCTTGGCCTGCTCGGCGGTGACCACATCCATGATCACGCCACCCTTGAGCATCTCGGCCATGCCGCGCTTCACGCGGGCGGTGCCGACGACCGGGCTGGCGCTGCTGTTCTGGGCGGTGGCTTCGGGCACGGGTTATCGCTCCTCGAACGTGCTCGGGGGGGTGGCAAGCGAAAATGCTACGCCGGGGTCAACGCCGGTCCGACAGCCAATCAGACCCCCGGTGGCCTGCAATGTGTCGCCCGTCACCGGCCCCGCCGCTCGCCACGCCTGATCCACTCCAGGTCGCCGATGTGGCGGTATCCGGGCGGCCGGGACACCGCCCTATCGGCGAAACGGAGTGGATCAAATGCCGCCGGGGCGGTCAGCCGGTGGGGACGTCGGCGGGGACGGTGAGCGTCGGGTCGTCGATGTCGAAGTAGCGCGGCCACTCCCGGCCGCGTCCCATCCGCAGCAGGCGGACCAGTGGGCGACCGCGCGCCGACCGGGCGTCGCGGACCAGATCGGTGTGCACCTGCCGGGCCAGGGCGAGCCGGCGGCTGGCCGCGATGACCGCCTCGCAGTCCGGGTCGGCCGGGTCGAGCTGCACCACCCGCAGTTGCCGGGTGAGGTCGTTCTCGGCGGCCTCGCGCTCGTCCGGGCGGGCGTCGAGCGCGATCCGCGCCGCCGCGTACAGCTCGACGCCGTAGCGCCGTTCGGCGAGCACCGCAGCGGCCGCCGCACGGCGCAACAGGTGGGCGTCGAGGGCGCGGGCGGCCGACTCCGCGCGGGCGTGCAGCCGCTCGACCCGGCCGGCGGTCCAGATCAGGTACGTCGAGAGCAGCCCGACGGCCACGATCGCTCCCGTCACCCACCACATGCCCGGCATCGTAGTGCTGCTCCACTTCCGGTTCCGCCGGCCCGGCCGGCACGG
Source organism: Micromonospora sp. NPDC093243 (assembly GCF_044753725.1). Taxonomy (NCBI): domain Bacteria; kingdom Bacillati; phylum Actinomycetota; class Actinomycetes; order Micromonosporales; family Micromonosporaceae; genus Micromonospora; species Micromonospora sp. NPDC093243. The sequence continues at coordinate 25,403 of NZ_JBIVNT010000007.1, forward strand.
GGGACAAGGTCACGCCGGCGCCGTCCGGCATCCGGCTCAGCCCAGCCCCACCCACTCCTGGTCGATGACCCGCCCGTCGGTGGCCTCGATCGCCGCCGCGTACACCTCGACGACCCGCTTCGCCACCGTGGGCCAGTCGAAGTGCGCCACCACCTGGTCGCCGCAGGCGGTCAACTCCGCCCGGGCCGGCGGATCGTCGAGCAGCTCGACCAGCGCGTCACGCAGCGCCGCCGGGTTCCCGGTCGGGAAGAGCCGCCCGGCCCGGCCGCCGTCGAGCACCCGACGGAACGCGTCGAGGTCGCTGGCGACGACCGTGGTCCCGGCGGCCAGCGCCTCGGTGAGGATCATGCCGAACGACTCGCCGCCGATGTTCGGCGCCACGTAGAGGTGCACGCTGCGCAGCATGCGCGCCTTGTCCGCCTCGGACACCAGGCCGAGGAAGGTGACCCGGTCCCGCAGCGCGGCCGGAAACTGGTCGAACAGATCGTCCGGGTCGCCCGGCCCGGCCACCAGCAGCCGCAGGCCGGGGCGGTGCGGAGCCAGCTCGACGAAGGCGTCGCGCAGCACCGGGAAGCCCTTGCGCGCCTCGGTGAACCGGCCCAGGAAGCCGATCGTGCCCCCGGTGCCCGGCCCGCACTCCCCCGGCCAGCCGGGCAGCGGTTCCGCGTCGGCGAACTTGGCGACCGCCACCCCGTTCGGGATCTCCACCGCGCCACCGTCCAGGTGCTCGACCTGCACCTTGCGGGCCAGCGCGCTGACCGCGATCCGGGCGGTGATGCGTTCCAGCACGATCTGGAGCACGCCCTGGGCCGCGGCCAGCGCCCGGGACCGGGTGATCGCGGTGTGGAAGGTGGCCACCACCGGCCCCCGGGCGGAGAGCACCGCAAGCAGGGACAGGCTCAGCGTCAACGGCTCGTGCACGTGCAGCACGTCGAAGTCGCCCCGGGTGAGCCAACGGCGTACCCGGGCGGTGGAGACCGGGCCGAACGCGATCCGGGCGACCGAGCCGTTGTAGGGCAGCGGCACCGCCCGGCCGGCGGACACCACGTACGGCGGCACCGGGGAGTCCTCGTCGGCCGGGGCGAGGACGCTGACCTCGTGACCGAGCGCGATCAGCGCCTCGGCGAGGTCCATGACGTGGTTCTGCACCCCGCCCGGCACGTCGAAGGAGTACGGGCACACGATGCCGACCCGCACGTCAACGACCCTTGTTCGCGACCGTCGGGCTCCGCTGGTCCAGCCACATCCGCTGGAGCATGTGCCAGTCTTCCGGATGCCGGGCGATGCCCGCGGCGAAGGAGTCGGCGACCCGCTGGGTCAGCGTCCGGACCCGCTCGTCGAGCGGCCCCTCCTCCGGACCGGGCACCGGCAGCGGCCCCTCGAGCGCCGCGTGCGCCGCGTCCGGTTCGTACCACATGGAGGCCACGTAGAGCGGCGCTCCGGTGCGCAGGGCCAGCAGCGCCGGCCCGGCCGGCATCCGGGTCCGGGCCCCGAAGAAGTCGACCTCGATGCCCCGCGCGGAGAGGTCCCGGTCGGCCAGCAGCGGCACCACCGCGCCGGCTCGCAGCCGGTCGACCAGCACGTCGAACGCGGGACGCGCACCGCCGTGGGTGGGCAGGATCTCCATGCCCAGGCTCTGCCGGAAGGCGAGGAAGCGCTTGTAGACGCCCTCCGGCTTGAGCCGCTCGGCCACCGTGGTGATCGGCCAGCCGGTGGCGGCCACCCAGGCGCCCGCGGCGTCCCAGTTGCCGGCGTGCGGCAACGCCACCACCGCGCCTCGGCCGGCGGCCACGTCGGCGGCGAGCAGTTCCTCGCCGTCGAGGCGGAACCCGGCCAGGATCTGCTCGCGGCTCAGCGCGGGCAGCCGGAACGCCTCCATCCAGTACCGGGCGTACGACCGCAGGGCCCGCCGGACCAGCGCGTCGAACTCGGCCTCGGGCAGCTCGGGCCCGACCACCCGGCGCAGGTTCGCGCGCAGCCGGTCCGTACCCCCGCCGCCGCGCCGGTGGGTGCGGTCGGCGCCGGCCCGGAACGCCGCGGCCACGACGGGCCGCGGCAACGCGCGGATCACCCGCCAGCCGGCGACGTAGCCGAGCTCGGTGAGATTCACCCGTTTCCACCCGGCGTGTGCACCCGCTGGGCCTGCCGGTACACGTGCGTCATCCGCTGACCGACCGTGAAGATCGACACGGCGGCGAGCAGCCAGAGCGCGATCTCCAGCGCCGGGTCGACGCCGAAGCCGGTGAGCAGGCCACCGACGCCGACGATCAGCAGCCGCTCGGTGCGCTCGGCGATGCCCACGTTGCAGGTCATGCCGAGCCCTTCGGCCCGGGCCTTGACGTACGAGACGAGGGCGCCGGCGGCCAGACAGAGCAGCGCGGCGGCCACACCGGAGAACTGGTGCTGAGTGGCCAGCCAGTACGCCACCGCGCCGAACACGGCGCTGTCGGCGACCCGGTCCATGCTCGAGTCGAGGAACGCGCCGAACCGGGTGGAGCCGCCGCTCATCCGGGCCATCGTGCCGTCGAGCAGATCGGTGAGCGCGAAGACCGTGACGATCAGCGCGCCGGCGACCAGGTGACCGCGGGCGCCGAAGCCGAGCGCGCCGACCAGCACGCCGACGGTCCCGGTCACGGTGACCGCGTTGGGGGTGACGCCCGCACGGAGCAGGGCGCGGGCAAGCGGCTCAATGACGCGGGTCATCCCCGCGCGGGCCGACACTTGGAAGATCTTCGCCATGGCGGTCCCCACGATAACGGTCCCCGCAGGTCCGGCGATACGGCCGGTCAGTGGAGCCTCGGTGCGGAGGCTTGTGCGCACCCCGTAACGGGTGTCTGATCGAGCCAGGGAGGTGAGCCAGCTCACCCTCCTGACCGTCTGAAAACCCGCTGTGCAGCGGACACCGGAGGATATCGCCGCGCACTCGCCCCGGGCCGCTTCCCGTCACGCGCGGCGTTCGCCACCAACCACCGGCTGAGGGAGGTGCGCCCGATGGCGCAGAAGAGTCAGGAGAAGGGTGTCACCGGCGGCGCGCCGGTGGTGACCGACCCCGCCAGGGTTCGCAACGTGGTGCTCGTCGGGCACTCCGGCGCGGGCAAGACGACCCTGGTCGAGGCGCTGCTCACCGCGAGCGGCACGATCAGCCGCGCCGGCACGGTCACCGACGGCACCACGGTCTGCGATCACGACCCGGCCGCCGTGCGCCAGCAGCGCTCGGTGAGCCTGGCCTGCGCACCCCTGCTGCACAACGGCATCAAGGTCAACCTGCTGGACACGCCCGGCTACGCCGACTTCGTCGGTGAGCTGCGCGCCGGGCTGCGGGCCGCCGACGCCGCGCTCTTCGTCGTCTCCGCGGCCGACGGCATGGACGCGGCCACCGCGGCGCTGTGGGAGGAGTGCGCGGCGGTGGACATGCCCCGGGCGGTCGCCGTCGCCCGACTGGACCACCCGCGCGCCGACTTCGACGAGGCGGTGGCGCTCTGCCAGCGCGTCTTCGGCGACAACGTGATGCCGCTCTACCTGCCGATGCTCGGCGACGACGGGGTCTCCACGGTCGGCCTGCTCGGCCTGATCACCCGCCGGGTCTTCGACTACACCGGCGGGCTGCCCGCCGACGTCCGCGAGCCGGATCCGGAGCACCTGCCGGCGATCACCGAGTCCCGCGACGAGCTGATCGAGGGGATCATCGCGGAGAGCGAGGACGAGTCGCTCATGGACCGCTACCTCGAGGGCGAGGAGATCGGCACCGATGTGCTGATCGACGACCTGGAGAAGGCCGTCGCGCGCGGGCACTTCTACCCGGTGGTGCCGGTCTGCGCGGAGACCGGCGTCGGTCTGGACGCGCTGCTCGAGGTGCTCACCGCCGCCTTCCCGTCGCCGTTGGAGCACGAGCTGCCCGCGGTCGCCGGGGTGGACGGCTCCCCCCGGCCGCCGCTGACCTGCGACCCCGACGGCCCGCTGGTGGCCGAGGTGGTCAAGACGACGATCGACCGGCACGTGGGGCGGGTCTCCCTGGTCCGGGTCTTCTCCGGCACGCTGCGCCCCGAGCAGACCGTGCACGTCTCCGGGCACGGCCTGGCCGAGCGCGGACACCCCGACCACGACGCAGACGAGCGGGTCGGGCACGTCTACACCCCGCTCGGCGTCGCGCTGCGCGAGGTGTCGGCCTGCGTCGCCGGCGACATCTGCGCGATCACCAAGTCGGGCAGCGCGGAGACCGGCGACACGGTCTCCGCCAAGGACGACCCGCTGCTGATCGCCCCGTGGGAGATGCCCGAGCCGCTGCTGCCGGTGGCGATCGTGGCCAAGAGCCGGTCCGACGAGGACGCCCTGGCCCGCAACCTGGCCCGGCTGGTGGCCGGCGACCCGACCATGCGGCTGGAGCGCAACCCGGAGACCCACCAACTGGTGCTCTGGTGCATGGGTGAGGCGCACGCCGACGTCGTGCTGGACCGGCTGCGCGCCGGCGGCGTCGAGCTGGAGACCGAGCCGGTGCGGGTGGCGCTGCGGGAGACGTTCACCGCCCCGGCGCGGGGGCACGGCCGGCACGTCAAGCAGTCCGGCGGCCACGGCCAGTACGCCGTCTGCGACATCGAGGTCGAGCCGCTGCCCCGCGGTAGCGGCTTCGAGTTCGTCGACCGGGTGGTCGGCGGCGCGGTACCGCACAACTACATCCCCTCCGTGGAGAAGGGGGTCCGGGCCCAGATGGAGCGGGGCGTGCTCGCCGGCCACCCGATGGTCGACCTGCGGGTCACGCTGGTCGACGGCAAGGCGCACAGCGTCGACTCCTCCGACGCGGCGTTCCAGACCGCCGGCGCGCTGGCGCTGCGGGACGCGGCCGAGAAGGGCCAGCCGACCCTGCTGGAGCCGGTCGACGAGGTGACCATCCGGGTGCCGGACGGCTCGGTCGGCGCGGTGATGGGCGACCTCTCCGGCCGGCGTGGCCGGGTGCTCGGCACCGAGCCGGATCCCGACGGCGAGGGCCGCACCCTGGTGCGCGCCGAGGTGCCCGCCACCGAGCTGCTGCGCTACGCGGTGGAGCTGCGTTCGATGACCGCCGGCACCGGCACCTTCCGCCGCGGCTTCGTCCGCCACGACCCCATGCCCGCCCACCTGGCCGACCAGATCCGCAAGGAACAGAACTCCCACCCCTGACCCCGCGTCGGCAGAGCCCGGTCAGGGGTGGACGGCGGGGAGGGCGGGGGCGGGCCAGTGGGCGTGGTCGGCCCCCCGCAGAGCCGCCGAGCGCAGGGCGGCCAGCTGCCGCTCCACCTCGGCGAACTGGTCGGGGGCGAGTGGGCCGCGGTCGAGCGCCGCGGCGTTCTCCACCACCTGGGCGACGGTCCGGCAGCCGGGGATCGGGATCGTCCGACCGCTGCGCGCCCAGATCCAGCCGAGCGCGCCCTGGGCCAGAGTGCGTCCGTCGCCGGTCAGCGCCGCCCGCACCGCGGCGACCCGGCGTAGCCACTCCGGCGCCGGCCGGCCGCCGCGGAACCACTCCAGCCAGCCGGGCGCGAGCCCGCGTACGTCGTCGCGAGGCAGCGTCGAGGTGGCGGTGTACTTGCCGGTGAGCAGTCCCATCCCGAGCGGCCCCCGGTTGACGCTGGCCAGGTCGTACTTGTCGCAGATGGCGAGCAGCTCGGGAGCGTCGCGGAGCACGGAGAGGTTGTGCTGCACGGCGGTCGCGCCGGCGGCGCCGGGACCGAACGCGGCGGCCCGGTCCGGGCGGTCGGTGCTCCAGCCGTAGGCCCGGATCAGCCCGTCGGCGACCAGCTCCTCGAGCGTGCCGATCAGCGCCTCGGCGCGGGACACCGGCAGGTCGGCGAGGTGCAGCTGGTACAGGTCGATCCGGTCGGTGCCGAGCCGGCGCAGCGAGTCGGTGACCGCCCGGCGCAGGTAGGCCGGGGAGGCGTCCTGCCCGGTGGCCTGCCGGGTCGCCTCGTCGAAGGTGTAACCCCACTTGGTGGCGATCACCGCCGCGTCGCGCCGGCCGGCCAGCGCCCGACCGAGGATCCGCTCACTGTGGCCCGCCCCGTACGTGTCGGCGGTGTCGAAGAGGGTGACGCCCAGGTCGAGCGCCCGGCGCACCGCACGGACCGACTCCTCGTCGTCGACAGTCCCCCAGCCCAGCGGCTGGCTGCCCTCGGCCCAGGGGCCGCCGATCGCCCAGCACCCCATGCCCAGGGCGCTGACCTCGATACCGCTGCGCCCCAGAATGCGCGTCGTGACTGCCATCGGCCGATCCTGCCACCTCGAGTCCGCTCGACGGCAACATCTGACCCAACCCGGCGGACGGCGGCACACCGACCCGTACGGCATGATCGACCGTATGCGGCTGGGAGTGGACATCGGCGGCGTGATCATCGAACCGGCCGACGACGACGCCGACACCTCGTTCTTCGGGGAGCACTACCTGCGCACGCCGGTCGTCGCCGGGGCGTTCGAGGCGCTGGCCACGCTGGCCGCCGAGCCGTTCGACGAGGTGCACCTGGTCAGCAAGTGCGGCGAGGACACCGAGCGGCGGACCCGGGAGTGGCTGGTCCATCACGACTTCCACACCCGCACGGGGATACCTGCGCAGCGGGTGCACTTCTGCCGTACCCGACCGGCGAAGGCCCCGATCGCCCGCCGGCTCGGGCTGACCCACTTCGTCGACGACAAGCTCGAGGTGCTGGGTTACCTCGACTCGGTGCCGCACCGCTTCCTCTTCCGCCCCCGGGCGGCGGAGGTGTCCCGGCACGACGCCCACCTGCCGCTCGTACACCGGGTGGAGAGCTGGCCCGAGCTGGTCAGCGCGCTGCGCGGCGGCTGACCGGCGCGGCGTCGGCCCGCGGCGGCCGACCGGCGCGGCGCCGGGCCGGGCCGCGATCGCGGGCGGGCCGCGCTGGCGGCGGGCCGGCCGGCGCGGTCAGGACGGCCAGGCGCGGGCGAGCAGGTCGCGGGTGTCGCCGAGGAGTTGCGGCAGGACCTTGGTCCGACCGATCACCGGCATGAAGTTGGCGTCGCCGCCCCAGCGGGGCACCACGTGCTGGTGCAGGTGCGCGGCGATGCCCGCGCCGGCCACTCCGCCCTGGTTCATGCCCAGGTTGAAGCCGTGGGCGTTGCTCACCTTGCGGATGACACGCATCGCGGTCTGGGTGAAGGACGCCAGCTCCACGGTCTCCGACTCGTCCAGCTCGGTGTAGTCGGCGACGTGCCGGTAGGGGCAGACCAGCAGGTGCCCCGGGTTGTACGGGTAGAGGTTGAGCACCGCGAAGACGTGCTGCCCCCGCGCCACGAGCAGGTTCTCCTCCGGGGGCAGCTGCGGCCCTCGGCAGAACGGGCAGCCGCTCGGCTTCTCGTAGCCCTCGGCGGGGCGGTCCTCGCCCGAGATGTAGGTCATCCGGTGCGGCGTCCAGAGCCGCTCCAGGCCGTCGGCCATCCCGCCACTGTTCGCGTGCCGTTCCACCCCAGTCACAGGGGCGATCCTACGGACCATCCCGGCCGGCGGCGACGGCCGGCACAGGGCAGCGCTCTCCGACCGGAATGTCGTCTGTTCAGGAACGCGTCAAATGGAAGTTGTTGACGAACCAAAGCCCGCAGCTGAAACTTCCATACATTCATGTACTTGCATGGACTGATGGAGGACTCCTGTGATCCGACGAATCGGCACCTTCCTCGCAGCCCTCGCGCTGACCGCCGTCAGCACGGTGGTCGGTGTCACCGCCACCGCCGGCGCGGCCCACGCCGACGGTTGCTACACCTGGGGACGCACCCTGTCCGAGGGGATGTCCGGCGAAGACGTCCGGCAACTCCAGATCCGCGTCGCCGGCTACCCCGGCAACGGCGCGGTGCTCACCCTCGACGGGGCGTACGGCCCGGCCACCCGGTCGGCGGTCAGCCGCTTCCAGCAGGCGTACGGATTGTCCGCCGACGGCATCGCCGGCCCGCAGACCTTCAACCGGATCTACGCGTTGCAGGACGACGACTGCACCCCGGTGAACTTCAGCTACGCCGAGTTCAACGACTGCAACAGCGACTGGTCCGGCGGGGCGGTCTCGGCCAGCACGGCCCGGTTCAACGCCCGGGTCTCGATGTGGAAGCTCCAGGCGATGCGGCACGCCCTCGGCGACCAGCAGATCGTGGTGACCAGCGCGTTCCGCAGCTACGCCTGCAACAGCGCGGTGGGCGGGTCGTCGACGAGCCGGCACCTCTACGGCGACGCCGTCGATCTGGGCGCCGGGCCGCACTCGCTGTGCCGGCTCGCCCAGCAGGCCCGCAACCACGGGTTCAACGAGATCCTCGGCCCCGGCTACCCCGGGCACAACGACCACACCCACGTCGCGCACAAGTCGACCCGCACCTGGTCGGCGCCGAACTGCGGCATCTGACGCCCCGGCTCGACGGCTCCCCGTCCCGACCGGCCGGTCGGGACGGGGGGCCGTCGACGTCACATCTCGGCGGACGGACCGCTGTTGGTACGCGAGGTGACCACGTCGAGCACGTGCGTCACCGCCTCGGCCATCGGCACCCCGTTGCGCTGCGAGCCGTCCCGGTAGCGGAACGACACCGTGCCGGCCGCCACGTCGTCGTCACCGGCGATCACCATGAACGGGATCTTCTGCTGCTGCGCCGTGCGGATCTTCTTCTGCATCCGGTCGTCGCCCGCGTCGACCTGGGCGCGGATCCCCTCGGCGCGCAGCGCGGCGACGAAGCCGTGCAGGTAGTCGGTGTGGTCCTCGCGGATCGGGATGCCGACCACCTGTACCGGGGCCAGCCAGGCCGGGAACGCGCCCGCGTAGTGCTCGGTGAGCACCCCGAAGAACCGCTCGATCGAGCCGAAGAGCGCCCGGTGGATCATCACCGGCCGCTGCCGGGTGCCGTCGGCCGCCTGGTACTCCAGCCCGAACCGCTCCGGCTGGTTGAAGTCGACCTGGATGGTGGACATCTGCCAGGTCCGCCCGATGGCGTCCTTGGCCTGCACCGAGATCTTCGGCCCGTAGAAGGCCGCGCCGCCCGGGTCGGGCACCAGGTCCAGCCCGGACTGCTCGGCGGCGGTACGCAGCGCCTCGGTGGCCTCCGCCCAGTCCTCGTCCGAGCCGATGAACTTCGGCGAATCGTCCCGGGTGGACAGCTCCAGGTAGAAGTCGTCCAGGCCGTAGTCGCGCAGCAGGTCGAGCACGAAGGTGAGCAGCGTGGACAGCTCGCCGGCCATCTGCTCCCGGGTGCAGTAGATGTGCGAGTCGTCCTGGGTCAGGCCGCGCACCCGGGTCAGGCCGTGCACCACGCCGGACTTCTCGTACCGGTAGACCGTGCCGAACTCGAAGAGCCGCAGCGGCAGCTCCCGGTAGGACCGCCCGCGCGCCCCGAAGATCAGGTTGTGCATCGGGCAGTTCATGGCCTTGAGGTAGTAGTCCGCGCCCTCCAGCTGCATGGGCGGGAACATGGTGTCGGCGTAGTAGGGCAGGTGGCCGGAGGTCTCGAAGAGCTGCGCCTTGGTGATGTGCGGGGTGTTGACGAACTCGTAGCCCGCGTCCTCGTGCCGACGGCGGGAGTAGTTCTCCATCTCCCGGCGGATGATGCCGCCCTTGGGGTGGAAGACCGCCAGGCCCGAGCCGATCTCGTCGGGGAAGCTGAACAGGTCGAGGTCCGCGCCGAGCTTGCGGTGGTCGCGCCGGGCGGCCTCCTCCAGCAGCTTCAGGTACGCCTTGAGCTCGTCGCGGGTCGGCCACGCGGTGCCGTACACCCGCTGCAGCTGCGGGTTCTTCTCCGACCCGCGCCAGTATGCCGCCGCCGAGCGCATCAGCTTGAACGCCCCGATCAGCCGGGTGTTCGGCAGGTGCGGCCCCCGGCAGAGGTCCGACCAGCAGACCTTCTCCTCGTTCGCGGCGAGGTTGTCGTAGATGGTCAGCTCGCCACCGCCGACCTCCATCACCTCGGAGGAGTCCAGGCCCTCGCCCTTGACGTCGATCAGCTCCAGCTTGAACGGCTCGGCGGCCAGCTCGGCGCGCGCCTCGTCCAGGCTGCCGAAGCGGCGGCGGCGGAACCGCTGTCCGGACTTGACGATCTCCTGCATCCGCTTCTCGATCTTGGCCAGGTCGTCCGGCTGGAACGGCTTGTCGACCTTGAAGTCGTAGTAGAAGCCGTTGTCGATCGGCGGGCCGATGCCGAGCTTGGCCTCGGGGTAGACGTCCTGCACGGCCTGGGCGAGCACGTGCGCGGTGGAGTGGCGCAGCACGTTCAGCCCGTCCGGCGATTCGAGGCTGACCGGCTCGACCTCGGTGTCGGCCGCCGGCCGCCAGTCCAGGTCGTGCAGCTGGCCCTCCGGATCGCGGACCACCACGATCGCCTTCGGACCGGCGGCGGGCAGCCCGGCCGCGGCCACCGCGTCGGCCGCCGTGGTCCCGGCGGTGACGACGACGGGGTCGGCCACGGCGGGGGTACGGGGTGCGGACACGGTGACTCCTCGCAGCAGACGGTACGGATCGGGCCGGCGTCCGGCCCCTGCCGATGCTATCGGTCGCCCCGCCCGACCCGACCGCCGACGCCGCAGGCACGCGCCGGGGCGCCGACCGCCGGCACCGGCGGCACCGCCTGCCCGCCCGACTCCGCCTCGCCTGGCCGGCAGGCCGACCCGCCGAAGTGCCCGTCCGTCCGGTCGACGGGCCGCTGCCGCCCGGCCGACGTGCCGGTCCCGCCGGCCCGGGTGCCCGGTTTCGCGCCGCCGACGGGCCGGTCTTGCCCGTCCCGTGCTGGTGCCGCCCGGCCGACGGGCCGCTTCCGTGCAGCCGGCGTGCCGGCGATTGAACCTTTCGCGGCTCGGAGCCGAACTACCCGGTGTGGCCGGAGACCGGCGCCGGTCGCGCGGACAGGGATGGGGACACGAGATGGCGATGACGGATGGCAACCGCCGCTGGCACCGGCCCGCGGCGCTGGCCGCCCTGGCCGCGGCCACGGTGCTCGGCTGGCCCGGTACGGCGCACGCGGCGGAGGTGACGACCAACCCTGGCCAGGCCCGGCAGGGTGACGCGGTCCGGCTGGAGTTCGTGGTGCCCGAGGAGCGGCCCGGCACCCGTACCCGCCAGATCGAGGTCCGGCTGCCGGCGGACGCCCCGATCGCCGAGGTCTACCCGATGTCGGTGCCCGGCTGGGCGCCCCGGATCAGCTCCCGCACGCTCGATCAGCCGGTGGCCGGCATCCACTCGACCGGGGTGACCACGGTCACCACGGCGGTGACCTGGATCCGGGTCGACGGAGCCCCGGCCGGCCCGGCACGGCTGGCGCTCTCGATGGGCCCGCTCCCCCGCACCGACCGGCTCACCTTCCCGGTGATCCAGACCTACGCCGACGGCACGGTGGTGCGCTGGGCGGACCCGACCGGCGCGCACCGTGCCCCGGTACTCACCCTGCTGCCCGCAGCCGCCGGCGCCCCGGCCGGGCACACCGGCCACGGCGGCGCGGCGAACGGCGGCGCGGCGAACGGCGGCGCGGCGAACGGCGAGGGCGGCGTAGCGGGTCCGGCCGGCCCCGACCCGGCCGGCGCCCGGGGCGCGGTGGACGGCGCGGCCGGCGCGCGCGCCGCGAACGAGGCCGCTGGGAACGCGGCCGGTGGGAACGCCGACGCGCTCCTCGCCGCGGGCCTGCTCGCCGGGCTCGGTGGCGGCGCGGCGATCGGTTGGCTGGCCAGCCGCTGGCGCCGCCGCTCCCCGACCGCCGACCCAGCCACGACCGAGCCCGCCGAAAGCGCCGAACCCACCGAGCCCACCGGCCTCGCCTCGGGTGCCGCCCCCGCCATGACCGACCCCGCCACGACCGACCCCGCCGAAAGCACCGACTCCGCCGAGCGCCCCGGTCTCGCCGCGGGTGGCGACCACGCCGAGGTCAACGGCCCTGCCACAGGTGCCGGCCACGCCGAGCCCACCGACCCGGTCGTGCGTGCCGGGCAGGGGTCCGCGCGGGTGCAGCCCGACACCAATCCCACCCTGATCCACTCGGGTTCTGGGAAGTCGGGGTGACCGGGCGACCCGGATACCCCCGTTTCCCGGAATCCGAGTCGATCAAGACCCGATGACCGGCGTGATCCACTCCATGTCGCCGATATCGCGGTCTCCGACCCCACCGGATACCCCCACGTCGGCGAACTGGTGTTGATCACCCGCCCGAGGCAGGCCAGGCCCAGGCCGACCGGGCCGGAGTCGGCCAGGCCGGAGTCCGCCAGGCCCACGTTGGCCGGGCCGCAATCCGGCAGGCCCACGGCGGCCAGGCCCGGCTCGACCGGGCCGGAGTCGGCCAGGCCGGTCAGGCCGCCGGGATCGGCCACGCCCAGATCGGCCAGCTCGGAGTCGGTCAGGGCGGGGTTGGTCAGGGGAGCCAGTCGGGCAGGGGTTCCCGGGCGGCCAGCCAGTCGGTCGGGACACCACCTGGTGTGCCGACGCCGGCGTACGCGGCCACCACCGCGCCCACGATGGCGGCGGTGGTGTCCACGTCCCCGCCCGCCTCGACGCACGCCCGGATCGCGGCCGGATAGTCGTCCAGGTGGGTGGCGGCCACCCAGAGGGTGAAGCCCACGGTGTCCTGCGCGGTCACCCGCGAGCCGTTGCCGAGCGTCGCCACCGCCTGGGACAGCGGCCGGCCCAGCAGGTCGGCCGCGCGGCGTACCCGGCGGTGCACCTCGGTGCCCGGGTTCAGGGCGGCGCCGACCCCGGCGAGCAGCCGGTCGGCGGCGGGGCGGCTGCCGTCCAGCCGGCCGCGGGCAGCCAACGCGGCCGCCACCGCCACGGCCACCGCGCCGGCGATCCCCTCCGGGTGCGCGTGGGTCACCTCGGCCGTGGCGGTGGCCTGGGCCGCGGCCCGGGCGGTCGAGTCGGCGAAGTACGCGCCGAGCGGACCGACCCGCATCGCCGCGCCGTTGCCGCAGGAGCCCTGCCCGTCGAACGCCGAGGCGGCGGCGATCGGCCAGGGCGTGCCGGTGCGGATCAGCCGCAGGATGGTCACCGCGCCCGGCCCGTACCCCCGGTAGGGCTCGGCGCGCTGGGCGAAGGCGAGGGCCAGCCGGTCCCGGTCGACTCGGCCGGACTCGGCCAGCTCCGCCACTACCGAGCACGCCATCTCGGTGTCGTCGGTCCACTCCCAGGGCGGCGGCGGGAGCCGGCCGGCGGCCAGGTCGCCCGGATGCCGGCCGGGGACGAAGAACTGCGAGCCGAGCGCGTCGCCGACGGAGAGACCGGCGAGGCTGTCCCGGGCGAGCGCCAGGCGCGCGTCGTCGAAGAGCGTGAAGGACATCGTTGTACCAGCTTGCCGGGTTCCGAGGTGCGCCGCAACGCGATCAACTTGCCAGGCCAAGTACCGTCTTGGGGTGGCCACCGTCCTCCTGGTCGAAGACGATCACGTCGTACGCGGCGCGATGTTGCGTTCCCTCGCCGATCGGGGGCATGCGGTGCACGCCGTCGGCACGGCGCTGGACGCGCTGCGCCGGGTCGCCGCCGAGACGCCCGACCTGGTCGTACTCGACCTGGGCCTGCCCGATCTGGACGGCTCGGACGCGCTGCGGATGCTGCGCGGCATCACCGACGTGCCGATCATCATCGCCACCGCCCGCGACGACGAGCAGTCCGTGGTGAAGCTGCTGCGCGCCGGCGCCGACGACTACATGGTCAAGCCGTTCACCGGCGCCCACCTGGATGCTCGGATCACCACCGTGCTGCGCCGGGCCGGCCGGGCCAGCCGGGTCGTCCAGCCCGCCGTGCACGTCGTCGGCGGGCTGCGGGTCGACGTCGGTGAGCGCAGCGCCCAGCTCGACGGCGAGCCGCTGGCGCTGACCCGCAAGGAATTCGACCTGCTGGCGTATCTCGCCGCACGTCCCGGGCGGGTAGTGTCCCGCCGGGAGCTCTTGGAGGAGGTATGGCGGCAGCCATCGGTCGGCGAGGATCAGACCATCGACGTTCACCTTTACTGGCTGCGCCGCAAAATGGGCGAGTCCGCGGCGAAGCCGCGCTACCTGCGCACCGTGCGGGGGGTCGGCTTTCGCCTGGTGGCGCCGGACTGAGGACGACGCTGGCCCTCGTCACGGCCGGCATGTGCGCCCTCGCGGCGCTCGCCTTCCTCGTTCCGCTGGGCTTCGGTCTCAGCGACCGGGCCCGGGAGGAGGCCATCGCCGACGCCGCTCGGCGCAGCGCCCTGGTCACCGGGGCACTGGCGGTCAGCACCGACGCGGCGGTGATCGAGCGCGCGGTGGCGGCCACCGGCGGCGACCAGGCCACCCGTCCGGTGGTGCACGGCCTCGACGTGGACGCCTCCGCCGGCCGGGCCGACCCTGCGCAGCTCGACGAGGCTCGCGCGCAGCGGCGCTCGGTGGTGGTGGAGGTGGCCGGCGGTGTCGTCCGGCTCGACCCGGTGGTGCTCGGTGACCGGGTCGCGGTGGTCGAGGTGTTCGTGCCCGACGACGCGCTGGGCGGTGAGGGACGCTGGCTGCTGCTCCTCGGGGTCGCCGCAGTCCTGGTGGGCGCGGCCGTCGTGGTGGTCGACCGGGTCGCCACGCGCACCGTGGACGCCACCCGAGGGCTGGTCGAGGCCGCGCTCGCGGTCGGCGACGGTGACCTGGGGGCCCGCGTCGAGCCGAACGGCCCGCGTGAGCTGGCCGAGGCCGGGTTGGCGTTCAACCGGATGGCCGAGCGGTTGGTCGCGGCCCACACCGACGAGCGTGAGCTGGTCGCCGACCTGTCGCACCGACTGCGTACCCCGCTGACGGTGCTCCGGCTGGACGCCGAGGCGCTGGAGTCCGACGACACCAGCGTGGGCACGTTCAGCGAGGCCGAGTTGGACCGCCGGCGCGGGATCCGGCGGATCCGGCAGGCCATCGTGACGCTCGAGGGCGAGATCGACGTACTGATCAAGACCACTCGCAAGGCGGTCGCCCACGAGACCGGGCCGGCGATGTGTGACGTCAGCGAGGTGGTCCGGGACCGGATGGTGTTCTGGGCGGCGCTCGCCGGCGACCAGAACCGGCCGCACCGGGTGATCGGGGCGCAGCTGCGCACCCCCGCGCCGGTGCCGCGCGCCGAGCTGGCGGCCGCGCTGGACGCGGTTATCGGCAACGTCTTCCGCTACACCCCGCAGGGCACCGCGTTCGAGGTGGCGGTCTCCCGGCGGGACGGCTATGTGGCGATCCGCGTCGACGACGCCGGCCCCGGCATCGCCAATCCGGATCGGGCGCTGCGCCGGGGCGCCAGCGACCAGGGCTCCACCGGCCTCGGCCTGGACATCGCCAAGCGGGTCTCGTTGCAGGCCAACGGCTCGGTGAGCATCGACCGGGCCCGGCTGGGTGGGGCCAGCGTGGTGATGCTGCTCGCCGATCCGGAGGCGACGCCCCGGCAGGTCAACCGGTTCGGGCTGGTCGGCCGGATGGCGCGGGAGGCCCGCGAGCAGAAGTCCGCCGGTCGCCGCTGGCCCCGGCAGCGGCCCAACCAGCCCTGATCCGGCACCGGCCACGGCCCGCGTTCCGGCACCGGCCACGGCCCGGGTTGTGGGCTGGCGCAAGTCTTCCTTAGATCCGGGTTAACGACGGCGCGGACCGGGCCGGCGGCTGACAGGATTCCGGTACGAACCCATCAGTTCCACCGGCCAGCGCCTCGCGCACCCACCGGTCGGTGGAGCCGCGCGCGCGGCGGGAGACAGGTCCCCCCACACCAGCTCCCGCCGCGCGCCCTCCTCCTCGCCGTTCCGCCCGCCGTGGTCAGCGCCCGGCCGTGGCCAGGTACGCGTCGATCTCGGCGGTGATCCGCTGCTTGCCGGCCGGGTCCAGGAACGAGGCCGTGACGGCGTCGCGGGCCAGCGCGGCGATCCCCTCCGGTCCGACCCGCAGCAGCTGGGCCGCCACCGCGTACTCGTCGTTGAGGGTGGTGCCGAACATCGGCGGGTCGTCGGAGTTGATGGTGACCAGCACCCCTGCGTCGACCAGCCGGGGCAGCGGGTGCGCGTCGAGGCCGGTCACGGCGCGGGTGCGTACGTTGGAGGTGGGGCAGACCTCCAGGGCGATGCGCCGCTCGGCGAGGTAGGTCAGCAGCTCCGGGTCGTCGGCGGCGGAGATGCCGTGCCCGATCCGCTCCGCGCCGAGCTCGCGCAGCGCGTCCCAGACGGTCTGCGGGCCGGTGGTCTCGCCGGCGTGCGGCACCGACCGCAGCCCGGCCGCCCGGGCCTGGTCGAAGTACGGCTTGAACTGCGGCCGGGGCACGCCGATCTCCGGCCCGCCCAGGCCGAAGCTGATCAGCCCGTCCGGGCGCTCCTCCAGCGCGATGCGCAGGGTCTCCTCGGCCGCCGGCAGCCCCGCCTCGCCCGGGATGTCGAAGCACCACCGCAGCTCGATGCCGAAGTCGGCCTCGGCCCGCTTGCGGGCGTCCTCGATCGCCTCGCAGAACGCCGGCGCGGGGATGCCCCGGTGCACGTGCGAGTACGGGGTGATGGTCAGCTCCGCGTAGCGGACCTGCTGGCGGGCCAGCTCACGAGCCACCTCGTGGGTGAGGATCCAGACGTCCTCCTGATCGCGGATCAGGTCGACGACGCTGAGGTAGACCTCGATGAAATGGGCGAAGTCCCGGAACGCGAAGTAGTCGGCCAGCGCCGCCGGATCCGCCGGCACCGGGCTGCGCCCCTCGTGGCGGGCGGCCAGTTCGGCGACGATCCGGGGTGAGGCGGAGCCCACGTGGTGCACGTGCAGCTCCACCTTGGGCAGTCCGGCGATGAAGGTGGACAGATCGGTCACAGGTTCTCCTCGGCACGGGCGCCGGTACGGGCGACGACGAAGACTCGGCGGAACGGGAAGTACACCTGGCCCTGGCGCGCCGGGTACGCCTCGGCGAGGCGTACCTCGAGCTCGGCCCGGAAGTCGGCCCACCGCGCGGCGTCCAGCGCCGCGCGGACGGGGCGCAGCGCGGTGCCCTCCATCCAGGCGAGCACGGGGTGCGCGGCGTCGGCGCCGGCGGGGAGCAGGTGCACGTAGGTAGTCTCCCAGGCGTCGACCGCGCAGCCGGCACCGGTCAGCAGCGCGGCGTAGTCGGCCGGGTCGTCGACCGGGGCCGCACGCAGCAGCGGAAGCAGCTCGGCCCGCCAGGCCGGCCGACCGGCGACCTCGCGCAGCGCCCGGTGCGAGGGCGCGTCGAAGTTGCCCGGCACCTGCGCCGCCAGCCAGGCTCCGACGGGCAACTCCCGCGCCCAGCGGCCCAGCAGCTCCTGGTGACCGGGGACCCACTGGAGGACCGCGTTGCTCATCACCACGTCGGCGTCGGGCCCGGGCCGCCAGTCACGCACGTCGCCGACGGCGAACTCGACCGGTGCGCCCAGCTCGCGGGCCTTCTCGATCATCTCGGGTGAGGAGTCCAGCCCGAGCACCCGGCTGCCCGGCCAGCGGGTCGCCAGGGTCGCGGTTAGCTGGCCGGGACCACAGCCGAGGTCGACCACCGTCCGCGGCCGCTCGGTGGGAATCCGGGCGAGGAGGTCGTGGAACGGCCGGGACCGCTCGTCGCCGTAGCGCAGGTACGTCGCCGGATCCCACATGGCCGCCTCCCAAACCGTACGTCCGTCTTGTTGACCGTACGGCCCGGTGGGCGGCCGGGCAAGGCGATCACTAGGCTCAGTGCATGGAGCAGCGCACCTTCGACCGGCTCGGCCGGACCGTCGGCATCGTCGGCCTCGGCGCCTGGCAGCTCGGCGCCGACTGGGGCACGGTGAGTGAAGACGACGCGATGGCGATCCTCGCCACCGCCGTTGACGCCGGGGTCACCTTCCTGGACACCGCCGACGTCTACGGCGACGGTCGCAGCGAACGGCTGATCGGTCGCTTCCTGCGCACCCGGCCGGACGCCGCGCTCACCGTGGCCACCAAGATGGGCCGCCGGGTCGAGCAGCGGCCGGAGGCGTACACCCTGGCGCACTTCCGGGAGTGGACCGACCGGTCCCGGCGCAACCTCGGGGTGGACACCCTGGACCTGGTCCAGCTGCACTGCCCGCCCACCGCCGTGTTCGCCGACGACGCGGTATTCGACGCCCTGGACACGCTCGTGGCCGAGAAGGCGATCGCCGGCTACGGAGTGAGCGTGGAGACCTGCGACCAGGCGCTCACCGCGATCGCCCGGCCCGGCGTGGCGAGCGTCCAGATCATCCTCAACGCGCTGCGGCACAAGCCGCTGGAGCAGGTCCTGCCGGCGGCCGCCGCGGCCGGAGTCGGCATCATCGCCCGGGTGCCGCTCGCCAGCGGCCTGCTCTCCGGCCGGTACGACGAGCACACCACCTTCCCGGCGGACGACCACCGCAGCTACAACCGGCACGGTGCGGCGTTCGACGTGGGCGAGACGTTCTCCGGGGTCGACTTCGACCTGGGGCTGGCCGCGGTGCGGCGGCTGACGCCGCTGGTCGGCGCGGAGCGCACCATGGCGCAGTTCGCGCTGCGATGGGTGCTGGACCAGCCCGGGGTCACGGTGGTCATCCCGGGCGCCCGCGACTCCGGGCAGGCCCGGCGCAACGTGGCCGCGGCCGAGTTGCCGCCGCTCACCGAGGAGCAACTGACCGGCGTCCGCGAGGTCTACGACGAGCTGATCCGCCCCCAAGTGCACGACCGGTGGTGACCCGCCCACCGCGGGTGCTCGCCGCGGGCGCGCCGGCCGGGGATGCTGGAGGCCCGGGGTGCGGGGAGAGG
Organism: Micromonospora sp. NPDC093243; assembly: GCF_044753725.1. NCBI lineage: Bacteria > Bacillati > Actinomycetota > Actinomycetes > Micromonosporales > Micromonosporaceae > Micromonospora > Micromonospora sp. NPDC093243. Next base: position 44,067 of record NZ_JBIVNT010000007.1, read on the forward strand.
GGGACGCGATGAGGGGTTGGTTCCCGCTCACGCTCGGCGTGCTGGCGGTGGTGATCGGTGCGGTCTGGACGGTCCAGGGTCTCGGCTTCGTCAGCGGGAGCGTGATGACCGGTGAGCGGATCTGGGTGGTGATCGGGCCGGTGGTGGCGCTGGCCGGGTTGGTGGTGCTCTGGCTCGGCCTGCGGGCCCGCCGCCGGTCCTGACCCGACCGTCACCGGAGTAGCGCCGGGAGACGATGTGGGTCAACGGGAAAACCCCGCATCCCGGGGCCGGGATGCGGGGCTCCACTGTCGATCCGAAAGTGGATCGGCCCGTTGGCCGGCGGGGGCCGGCCGGTAGTGCTCAGATGGGGCGGACCTGCTCAGCCTGCGGGCCCTTCTGACCCTGAGCGATCTCGAACTCCACCCGCTGGTTCTCCTCCAGCGTGCGGTAGCCGCTGGTCTGGATGGCCGAGAAGTGGACGAACACGTCAGCACCCCCGCCGTCGACGGTGATGAAGCCGAAGCCCTTGTCAGCGTTGAACCACTTCACGGTTCCCTGCGCCATGTGTATCTCCTTCTAAAACTGGCGGCCTTGCACGCCGTGCGGCCGATTGGCCGTTTTCGAGCAGCGGCGCCTGAGGCGGCCCCCACGAAGGAGACTTCTCTCAACCCACGCCATCTCGCAACAGCCGAGACAGCAAATCACGTACGCAAAAACTCTGCACGACCTAAGCGACGAATTTCTCCGACATGTGACCTGACGGATGTCTGAGACCCGCTGGGTGGCGGTGCACGGCATGCGAAAGGCCCCCTCCACGGCTGTCCGGAGAGGGGGCCCCGCTCGATGTCCGGTCAGTCCGGCCAGCGCCCGGTGAGCCGCCGGACGCCCACCGCGCCGCCCCGGTCCACCGCCGCCCGGACGACCGCGAAGATGGCGCCCTGCAACGCCGCGGCGGCGAGGATCTCGCCCCAGCGCCGGTCCTCGTCGGTGGCGCTGGGCGCCTCGCCGTCGCCCGCGGTCATCTTCCAGACCTGGCGGAAGATCGCGCCGGCTACCGTGCCGGCCGCGATGCCCAGCAGCACGCCGACCGGCCGGTACGCGGCCCTGCCGATGGCCTTGCTCACCTGCGCCTCCCTTGGATGATCAACAGCACGATCATGGTGGCCACCGCGCCGGCCGCGACCGCGGCCCACGGCACCGGGCTGTCCCGGAGGCTGCCACTCTTCTCATGCGCCTGGGCGCGGGCCACCTGGGCCTTCTGCGCCGCCTGCCCGCGTACCCGGGCCACGGTCTCCGCGGCCTGTTCCCGCATCCGCTGCTTCGCGTGGTCGGCCGACTCCCGCAGCCGGGCCTTGACGTCGGCCTTCGCGGCCAGCGCCTCCATCGTCTCGCCCAGCTCCACCCGGGTCCGCCGGATCTCCTCGCGGAGCGCCTCGGTGTCACCCCGCCCGTTACCTGTCATGACCGTCCCCTGTCCTTCACCGCGGCGGCGACCGTGTCCACGTCTGCCCGCAGGCTGCGGACCGTCGCCGCCGGTACCGGCGGGACCGCCCGGCGGACCTGCAGCGCGCCGACCAGGGCCATGATGCCGGCGACGAAGAAGAGGCCGGCCGCGACGATCAGCGCGGCGGCCCAGCCTGGCAGCACCAGATCCAGCAGCAGCCCCACGGCGATGCAGAGCGCACCCAGGCCGTAGAACGCCAGCGCACCGCCGCCGCCAAGGAGGCCGAGGCCGATGCCGGCGTGCTTGCCCTTCTTGGTCAACTCCGCCTTGGCCAGCGCCAGCTCGTCCCGCACCAGCCGGGAGACCTGCTCGGTCGCCCGCTGCACCAGCTCGGCGGTGGAGGGCTCGCTCCCGTTGCGGGATGTGCGGGCGTTCGCCACGTCAGCCATGCTGTCCTCCTTTCGTCGTCACCGCGCTGTATGCCCGGAGTCGCCGCGCGCCAATCCTGTGCGTGGACCGCCGGATTCGGAGCTAGACGTCCGGCAGCACGTCCCCCGTCACCGCGCGGTCAAACCTCCCGGATCGGGCGACTCCTCGCGGGCCGGCTCAGTCCCCCCGTCACGGAAAACGCCGTCACCCTTCGGCAGGAAACGTGGACGCCCCCGGCCGTCGGGCCGGGGGCGTCGGAGACCGTCGGGTCAGCGGCGGGACTCGGCGGGCTCGTCCGGGCCGACGAAGGCCTCGCTGCGGGCGTCCCCGTCATCGCTGCCGCCGAAGAGCCGGGCGTCGTCGGGCACGTCGCCGTCGGCGAGCCGCCGGGCCGGGCGGCGAGGCTGCACCCACTGCCACGGCAACTGGCTGCCGGCGTCGCCGACCTCGGTGCGGATCCGGGGCATCGCCATCGGACGCTGGTCGCGCACCCAGGCGACCAGGTGCTCGCGGACCAGGCAGCGCAGATCCCAGAGGCTGCCGGCGTCGGCGGCGCTCACCAGCGCCCGGACCCGGATCGTGCCACCGGTCGCGTCGGTCACCTGCAGGACGCAGACCCGGCCGTCCCAGAGCTCGGTGCTCTCGACCAGGCGGCGCAGCTCCTCGCGCATCGCCTGCACCGGGATCGCCCAGTCGACGTCGAACTCGGCCGTGCCGAGCACCGCCGCCTCGGTCCGGGTCCAGTTCTGGAACGGCTTGCTGGTGAAGTACGAGGTGGGCAGGATCAGCCGGCGGTCGTCCCAGATCTGCACCACCACGTAGCTGAGGGTCAGCTCCTCGATCCGTCCCCACTCCCCCTCGACGACCACCACGTCGTCGAGCCGTACCGCGTCGCTGAAGGCCAGCTGGAGCCCGGCGAAGACGTTGCCGAGCAGGCTCTGCGCGGCCAGCGCGGCGACCACACCGACCACACCGGCGCTGGTGAGCACGCCGGCGCCGATGCCTCGCACGCTGGGGAAGGTCATCAGCATCACGCCGACCGCCAGGATCACGATCACCGCGATGGTCAGCCGGCGCAGCATCACCACCTGGGTACGCACCCGGCGGGCGTGCCGGTTGTCGGGCACGTCGACCCGGAAACGGGCCAGCGCGGTGTCCTCGACCACCACCAGCAGCGCGGCGACCAGCCAGGCGGCGCTGGCGATGACGGCCAGCACCAGCAGGTGCAGCAGCGTGCGCCGCCACGAGGTGCCGACCGCGTAGCCGGTGCTGAACCGGACGGCGAACTGGACCGCCAGCACGGTGGCGGCCACCTGGAACGGGCGGTGGGCGTGGTCGGTGAGCTCGGTCATCAGCCGCGACCGGCGACCGAAGCGCCGGGTCATCCCGTGCACCACCGCCACCACGAGAAGGGCGATCGCCGCCGCGGCGAGCGCGACGACGACCGTCCCGAGGTAACTCTGCACAGACTCTCTCCCTCCGGGCCGGGCGCGAGGGGCCTCGGGCAAAACCCCTATCGTGCCCGGCATCACCGGTATCGACCAGTTCAGACCTTGCGGTAGCGGGACTGGAGGAAGCAGAAGACGCCGAAGGCCGCGATGCCGAGGGCGACCAGGGTCAGCAGCAGGGTGCCGTAGGACTGCTCGCGCAGCGTACGCAGCGCGGCGTCCAGGCCGCGGGCCTTCTCCGGGTCGTAGGTCACCGCGGCCACGACGACGAGCACCCCGGCGATGCCGTACGCGATGCCCTTGGCCACGTAGCCGGCGATGCCCAGCCGGCGGGCGGTCTTGCGGGTCCGCGGGCTCATCTCGCCGGTCTTCAGGTGCTTCTCGAAGCGCTTGACCAGGCCGTAGATCACCAGACCGACGCCGATCCCGGCGAGCATCAGCCCGGCGAGCCCGACCAGCCAGCGACCGCCGGTGGAGTGCATCGCCTGCCCGGTGAGCGCCTCCTGCTTGTCGGCGGAGTTCGAGCCGGCGTCCGAGAAGACCTTGTAGGCCGTCCAGGCGAAGTAGAGGTAGACCAGCGTGCGGCCGGCCGAGGCGAGCCGCTCCCACACGCGTTCCTTGCCGCGCTCGGCACGGTGCCCGACCGCGGCCTCCAGGGCCTGCCAGATCGCCATCGCGAGCAGGCCGACGGCGGTCGCGATGACCAGGAACTTGCCCAGCGGCTGCTCGGCGAGGGTACGCAGGGCGCCGGACTGGTCGCCGTCGTCGGCGGACTTGCCGAACGCGATCTGCAGTGCCAGCCAGGCGAACAGAAGGTGCACGATGCCGTAGCCGATGAATCCGGCCCGGGCGAGGAGTTCCAGCCACCTGCTGTTCGCCGTACGGGCGGCGGTGGCTTCGGCGTTCCGGGTGAGAGACATGCCGCCCTCAATCTCCGAATGCGAAGATCCCCAAACGTCGGCCACCGCCGCCCGCGGCGCTGTCAGCTGCCGGAATTCTGCGAAACGCGGATCTTGACCTCTTGGTCGCTGACGCTGTCGAGGGTGACCGCGAGGCCCGCGACCTCGGCCGCCTGCTGGCCCGTGATCAGGGTGACCTGCTCGCCGGCGACCTCGACGGTCACCTGGTCGTCCTGCGCGCCGACCAGCTTGGCCTCGACGCCGAGGATGTTGGCGCTCGCGTCGACGCCACGCTGGAAGGTGACCGTGCAGGAGCCGGCGAGACTGCAGTCGGTGGAGGCGCCCTCTGAGCTGCAGCCGGCCAGCACGGCGACGCCGAGCGCCAGGCCGGCCAACAGGCCGGCGGCGCGGCGGGTGGGGGTCAGCGGGGAGTTGCCGAGTCGATTCGTCACCCGGCCAAGGGTACGAGACGCCCGCGAACGGGCCGGGCGGCGACGGCGGATAGGGTCGGCGACATGCCGTTCGACATCACCCGGGTCCGGGCCGGTTACCCCGCCCTGGCCGAGGGCTTCGTCCACCTCGACGGTGCCGGTGGCACCCAGGCCGCCGGGTCGGTGATCGACGCCGTCACCGCGGCGATGCGCGCCGCGACCGGCAACCGCAGCACCGCCTTCCGCCCCGGCCAGCGATCGCTGGACCTGGTGGCCGGGGCGCGGTCGGCGGTGGCCGACCTGGTCGGCGGCGACCCGGCCGGGGTGGTGCTCGGGCCGAGCGCGACCGCGCTGCTCTACACCCTGGCCCGCACCCTCGGCGCCGGCTGGCGCCCCGGCGACGAGGTGGTCCTCTCCCGGCTCGACCACGACGCGAACGTACGGCCCTGGGTGCAGGCCGCCGAGGCCGCCGGGGCGACCGTGCGGTGGGCGGAGTTCGACCGGGCCACCGGCGAGCTGCCCGCCGACCAGTACGCCGACCTGGTCACCGAGCGGACCCGGCTGGTCGCGGTGACCGCCGGCTGCAACGCGATCGGCACCGTCCCGGACGTGCCGGCGATCGCCAAGACCGCGCACGCGGTCGGCGCGCTGGTCGTCGCGGACGGCGTGCACGCGGTGCCGCACGCGCCGACCGACCTGGCGACGCTCGGCGCGGACGTGCTGGTCACCAGCGCCTACAAGTGGTCGGGGCCGCACCTCGCCGCGATGGTGGCCGACCCGGCGTTCTGGGCGGCGCTGCGCCCGGCGAAGCTGATCCCCTCCTCCGACGCGGTTCCGGAGCGCTTCGAGTACGGCACACCGAGCTTTCCGCTGCTCGCCGGGGTGGCCGCCGCGGTGGACCACCTGGCCGGGCTGGATCCGGCGGCGACCGGCGACCGGCGGGCCCGGGTCCGGGCCGGGCTGACCGCCGCGCAGGCGCACGAGGAGGCGCTGCTGGACCGACTCCTCGCCGGGCTCGCCGCGCGGCCCGCGGTCACCGTCTACGGCTCACCGGCCCGGCGCTGGCCCACCGTCTCGTTCCGGCTCGCCGGGATGTCCCCGGCGCAGACCCAGGCGGCGCTCGGCGCCGTCGGCGTCTGCCTCTCCGCCGGCGACTACTACGCCTACGAGTACTTCACCGCGATGGGGCTGCGGGACAGCGGCGGCGCGGTGCGGGCCAGCATCTACCACTACAACACGGCCGACGAGGTCGACCGGTTGCTCGGCGAACTGGACCGGCTGGCCGGCGGGGCGGGGACAATGGCGGGGTGAGCACCCTGGTCGAGGACAACCCCGCCAAGCACCGGTTCGAGATCCTGGTCGACGACGCGCTGGCCGGGTTCACCGCGTACGAGCCGCGGGGCGAACTGCTGGTCTTCACCCACACCGAGGTGGATCCCCGGTTCCAGAACATGGGCGTCGGAGCGGCGCTGGTCCGCCAGACCCTCGATGAGGTGCGTGAGCGCGGTGGCAAGATCGTCCCGGTGTGCCGGTTCATGGCCGCCTTCATCGACCGGCACCCCGAGTACGCGACCATGGTGGCCGTCCAGCCCTGACCGCTGAGCGCCTGAGGCCGTTGCCGGCGGCCGGGACGGCCGCCTCAGGCGGCGCCGACGAGCAGCTCGGCGGCCGCTCGCGCGCTGGCCCGGGTGGCCCCGTGCGTCGCCACGTGCACGGTGCCGGTGACCAGCTCGGGCACGCCCAGCTCGACCACCACCGCGTCCGGTCGGGCGGCCAGCGCCCGGCCGACCGCGTCGCGCATCCAGTCGTGCCGGTGCAGGTCGCGGACCACCAGCACCACCGGCCGCGCGCCCGCCCCGGTGATCGGGTCGGCCGGCACCTCCGCCTCGGCATAGCGGTGGGTGACGGTGCCGGGGAGCAGGTCGGTGAGCGGCGCGCCGATCCCCCACGGCGTCTCGGCCCCGATCGCGATGTTGCGCGGCGGTTCGAACTCCACCACGTAGGCCGGGGTGGTCAGCGGGATCCGCCGGGCGGCGGCCGGCGTCGCGGTGATCCGCAGGGCGCGGCGGGCGGCGACCAGCCCCACGTGCGAGCCGTCGGCCCGGTGGCCGGCCCGGCCGGGCAACTCGGCGCGGGCGGCGACGCTCCAGGCGGCGAGCTGCCCGACCCGCTTGGCCGCCTCGGCGAGCCGCTCCTCCGGCAGTTCGCCGGCGATCACCGCGGCGACGATGGCGTCCCGCAACTCCGAAGCGGCGGCCTCGTCGGCCCGCTCGCCACCGATGCAGATCGCGTCCGCACCGGCCGCGAGGGCCCGGACCGTGGCGCCGGCGAAGCCGTACCGGTCGGCGACCGCCCGCATCTCCACGGCGTCGGTGACCACCACGCCGCAGAAGCCGAGTTCGTCGCGGAGCAGCCCGCCGAGGATGCGCGGGCTCAACGTGGCCGGCAGCTCCGGATCCAGCGCCGGCACCAGCAGATGGCCGGTCATCACCGCCTGCACCCCGGCCGCCACGGCGGCCCGGAACGGGGCCAGCTCGGTGCCGTCCAGTCGGTCCCGGCCGCCGGCGATCAGCGGCAGGTCATGGTGTGAGTCCACCCGGGTGTCGCCGTGGCCGGGAAAGTGCTTGGCGCAGGCCGCCACCCCGCCGGTCTGCAGCCCGCGCACCCAGGCGGCCGTGTGCCGGGCGACCAGCTCCGGGTCCGCGCCGAAGGAGCGGACCCCGATCACCGGGTTGGCCGGGTTCGAGTTCACGTCGGCGTCCGGGGCGTAGTTCAGGGTGATGCCGAGGCCGGCCAGATCGGCACCGAGGTCCCGGGCGACCGCCTCGGTCAGCTCCGGGTCGTCCACCGCGCCGAGGGCGAAGTTGCCCGGCCGTGAGCTGCCCCGGCCGGATTCGATCCGGGTGACGTCGCCGGCCTCCTCGTCGATCGCGACGATGATGTCGGGACGCTCCGCGCGCAAGGCGGCGGTGAGCGCGGCGACCTGCTCCGGGTCGACCACGTTGCGGGCGAAGAGCACCACCGACCCGAGCCCTTCGCCGAGCCACCGGCAGACCCAGGGCGGTGGCGTGACGCCGACGAATCCGGGTTGCAGGACGGCGGCCGCGAGCGCGGCCAGGTTGCCGGCCGGAAGGCTCATGCTGACGCCTCCCGCCGGTCGGCGTTCGCGGGCGCCCCGGCGCCCCGCCCGACCGTCCGCTGCACGCGCTCGCTCATGCGGCCCCCGTACCCCCACTCTTCCGCGCCTGGCGGTCCGCCCGGGCGGGCGGTGCTGCCATGGTCACACTGCGGGTTCGAATAGTCAATAAACCTTACAGTTGCCGGCCGGGGCCTCCGGTGGGCAGAGTGCGGGGATGGAACCGACGTTGCTGGCCGACGCGACCAGCCCGGCCGAGATCCCCGGCGTACGCCTGCTCGGGCTGGTGGTGGGCGGCCTGTTGCTGCTGGCCGCGATCCGCGCGATGTTCCGGCGGCGCTGAGCCGGGGTACCGCCTTCCTCGTTGACCGGGTAGACGGTGCGAGGAGGCACGATGAAGATCGGTTACTTCCTGTCCAGTGAGGAGTACGGGCCGGCCGAGCTGCTGGAGCAGGCTCGCGGCGCCGAACAGGCCGGCTTCCAGGCGCTGTGGATCTCCGACCACTACCACCCCTGGGTCGACGCCCAGGGGCAGAGCCCGTTCGTCTGGTCGATGATCGGCGCACTCAGCCAGGTCTGCCGGCTCCCGGTGACGACCGCGGTCACCTGCCCGACCGTCCGGATCCACCCGGCGGTCATCGCCCAGGCGGCGGCCACCAGCGCGGTGCTGCACTCCGGCCGGTTCGTCCTCGGCGTCGGCACCGGCGAGGCGCTCAACGAGCACATCTTCGGCGACGCCTGGCCGCAGACCGACGTCCGGCTGGAGATGCTGGAGGAGGCGATCGGCGTGCTGCGTGATCTGTGGGCCGGCGGCTTCGTCAACCACCACGGCAAGCACTACACGGTCGAGCAGGCCCGGATCTACACCCTGCCGGACACCCCGCCGCCGATCTACATCTCCGGCTTCGGCCCGAAGGCCGTCGACTTCGCCGCCCGGCTCGGCGACGGCTACGTCAGCACCATCCCGGACGCCGAGCTGGTCCAGCGCTTCCGCGACGGCGGGGGCGGCGACAAGCCGTGCCAGGCCGGCTTCAAGGCGGCGTACGCCGACAGCGAGGAGGAGGGGATGCGGATCGCGTACGAGCGGTGGCCGAACTCCGGGGTGCCCGGTGAGCTGTCCCAGGTGCTCCCCTCACCGCGCCACTTCGAGCAGGCCGCGCAGCTGGTCAAGCCGGAGATGATGAAGGAGACGTTCGTCTGCGGCAACAGCGTCGACGCGCACCTGGAGATGATCGACCAGTACGCCAAGGCCGGGTTCGACGAGATCTACGTGGCCAACACCGGGCCCAACTGGACGGGCCTGTTCGACCTCTACCAGCGGGAGATCCTGCCCCGCTTCCGGTGAGCCGCGCCCTGGAACAGGGCGAGGCTAGCGGGCGCGGGCCCAGCCGATGAAGCGTCGGCCGAGGGCAGCGGGGGTGGCGGTCTCGTTCACCTCTGCGAGCTGTTCGGCCGCCTCGACCTGAAGGGTCGCCAGGCGGGGGTTCGTCGGCCACCTCGCCACCCGAGCCTGACCACCGCACCGGTCCTAGGAGCGCCGCCGGCACGACGACAGCGGACTGACGTCCGGACCTGATCGCCGACGTGGAATCGGCAGTGGCTCGGCCTACGGTGACGTGACCGCGCCGAGGGTCTCGCGCCAGGTGCCGGGTGACACGTCGTTGCCCCACAGCACCGCCCGACCCTCGCCGGCGGCGATCGTCGCCATGGTGCGTACGAATGACAGGCTCATTTCTCGCCATTCGTCGGCCGTGAACCCATCGCGCTTCGCATGGTCGGTCATCGCGGTGAGAGTCGGCTCGTAGCGGGGCAGGTCCAGTCGGTCGAGGCGTACGGCCAGCTCGGCGGTCTCGGGGAGGTCCAGCCATCCGTGGATGCCCTCCGTCACCCCGAACTGGTAACCCAGCACCGCACCGCGGGTGGCCAGCCCGGTGAGCAGGCTCCGCAGCGGGTCTTCGGCTGGAACCCGCTGACTTCGAGCACCGGCAGGTAGAAATCCGGGGTGACGGAACGGCCGAGGAACTGCGCGGGCCCGAGGCAGTGCAGCGCCACGAGCGCCTCGTGGAGCGCGTTCAGCTCCTCGATGGCATGCGGCCCGTCGTCCGGATGTAACCGACACCACTCGCCCTCCGGGCGCCCGGCTGACGGGCAGCTGCGTTGGTGCCCGAGGGATCGGTCAGGCCGTTGCTCGCCGATGTAGCGCAGGTCGGAACCCAGCCAGGTGCGGTGTCGGGCGAGGTCCACGGGCCGCTCACGCAGCTGCGCGGCCAACCGCGGCCAGGTCACGTCGTAGCCGTACTCACCCATCGGTGTCGCGGACTCGAAGACGTCGCCGAGCCACGGCACCACCGTTCCGGTACGCAGCAGCTCGGTCAGCGCCGGCACCACCTTGTCGCGGTAGCGCTCGTAGTCGAACAGGAATATCTCGGCATCGGCGCCCACAGTCCCCGCCCTTCACGCCTTCGGTTGCCACAGCTACATCACCGGCCCGCCAGATTGTGGCGAGCTACGTCAACAGCCGAATGTGCGGCGCCTCCCGGCTCTGGACGAGGAGCGCGGAGCAGTGTTCACAGGAGCCGGAGACCGGCCGAATCTCGTTCGTCTGGATGGCGAGCTGGCCCGACTTGTTCTGCTCCGGGCAGTAATAGCCGAGGTGATGCCGGACCCACGGTCTCCGGGTGAGAGCGGTGGCAGGCTCATCCCGCTTCGCATCCTGGAAGGGCGCCCACCAGTAGTCGACCACGGCTCGAAGGCTGGTTCGGCGGGCTTCCTGCGTATGGTCGAACGCGGCGATCCGCCCGGCGGTGTAGTGCTCCTCGGTCTGGTCGTCGCCGGAACAGACGGCCCGTTCCGCCCCCATGACGAAGATGGTGGTGCGGCCACTGCGTTGGCAGATGAAGCAGTCCAGACTCAGTTCCAGTGTGTCGCGCCAATGGATGTTGTGGAAGGGCGACTCCGGCAGGGCGACGACCGTGTTGATCTCTACGGATCGGAGCATTGCCGGAGTTTGACACAGGTTTGGGCGACGGTTCTGGTGAGGCCGCGAGGTTTGCGCCTCGGGGATAGGGTCGCTCGACATGACGGGGATCCCTTGGTGGCACCGGGCTCGATTGTGGCGGTGGGGTGCGGCCGCGCTGGCGGCCGTCGGGCTGGCGGTGTGGCTCTATCCCCCGGCCCACTTCTGGGGGCCGCGGCCCTACCTACCGGCATCCGGACGGGATCTTCGGGGTGACGCGGGGTGACTTCGAGGACGACATCCTGCCGCACTACCAGCTGAGCCTCCCGTGCGACGTCGACGGTCTCCGCTACGCCAACGTCGAGGACATGACCGGGCCGATGGGCGAGCTCTACCTGCACTTCACCGCGTCGCCGGAGTGTCTGGACCGCATTCTGGGCGGATTCGCCGCCGCGCCGGCGCAGCCCGCCGTCATGGCTCCGGCGGACGCCGCCTTCCCGTTCCCCGCCTCGTCCGTGCCGGACACCTTCGGATGGCGCCTCGACGCGGACTCCTACCTGGTGTTCAGAAGGGCGGGCAACCCGGTGACCGCCGACGTGGTCGCGAGCGAGAAGGATGAGGATCTCGCCGTCTATCTGCGCGCCCGCTACGGTTACTGACACCGTGGCCGACGCTTCCGTGAGAGTGGTGTGGAACACCCCTGCTGTCGACGCGGAAGGACGTGTTTCGGCGCTGATCAGCTCGGGTACCTCCGGCCCTCGATGAAGCTGTCCACGCACTCGATGACGTTGCGCCGCGCGGCGCGGAGCCTCTTCGGCTGGAACGCGCTGCGGCCCAACCAGTTGGCCGCCATGCGCGCGGTCATGAAGCGCCGCGACGCCCTGGTGGTGCTGCCCACCGGCGCCGGCAAGTCGGCGATCTACCAGATCCCGGCCAGCCTGATCCCCGGTCCGACCGTGGTGATCTCGCCGCTGCTCGCCCTCCAGCAGGACCAGATCGCGGCGCTCAACGAGCGGCAGCGCCCGGAGCTGCGCGCGGTGCGGATCAGCTCCGACGAGACCCCGAACCAGCAGGCCGAGGCGATCGAGGAGATCCGGGCCGGCCGGGCCGAGTTCCTCTTCATCACCCCGGAGCAGCTCAGCAACCCGGACCGGATGGCCGAGGTCCGGTCGCTGAAGCCGGCCCTGGTGGCGATCGACGAGGCGCACTGCATCTCGGCGTGGGGGCACGACTTCCGGCCCGACTACCTGGCGCTCGGCCATCTGATCGAGGGGATCGGCCGGCCGCCAGTGGTGGCGCTGACCGCCACCGCCTCGCCGCCGGTCCGCGACGACATCATCGCCCGGCTACGGCTGCGCGACCCCGAGGTGGTGGTCTCCGGGCTGGACCGGCCCAACCTCTTCCTCGAGGTCGCCTACTGCCCCACCGAGGACTACCGGTGGCGGCGGCTCATCGCCCTGCTCCGCGACGACACCCGGCCCGGCATCATCTACGTGCCCACCCGGCGCGCCGCCGAGGAGCTGGCCGCGAAGCTCACCGATGCCGGCTACCCGTCCCAGTACTACCACGGCGGGATGCCGGCCGGGGCGCGCGGCGAGCTGCACGAGGCGTTCCTCGCCGACCAGGTGCCGATCATGGTGGCCACCTCGGCGTTCGGCATGGGCATCGACAAGCCGAACATCGCCTGGGTGGTCCACATGGCCCTGCCCGACTCACCGGACAGCTACTTCCAGGAGATCGGCCGCGCCGGCCGCAACGGCGACCCGGCCCGGCTGCTGCTGCTCTGGCAGGCCGAGGACGTGGGCCTGCAACGGTTCTTCACCGGCGGACTGCCCGACGTGGGCGAGCTGCGCGACCTGGCGGCGCTGCTGCGCAAGAAGCCGGGCACCAAGAAGGAGCTGCGCGAGCTGACCGGGCTCGGCCCGCGCAAGCTCGGCCAGTACCTGTCGCTGCTGGAGCACGTCGGCGCCGCCGAGCCCCGCTCGAAGGGACGCATCGGCGCCCCGCGCTACTCCCCCGATCCGGTGGACGCCGCGGCGGCGGCGCTCGCGGAGGCGGAGCGGCAGCAGAGCGTGACACGGTCCCGGACCGACATGATGCGCGCCTTCGCCGAGACCACGGGCTGCCGGATGCAGGCCCTGCTGGCGTACTTCGGCGAGCAGATGACCGCAGTCTGCGGGCACTGCGACAACTGCCACGCTGGCACCAGCACCGCCGGCAACGGCGCGGTCGGGCCGTTCCCGGTGCACAGCCAGGTCCGCCACCCCGAGTGGGGCGCCGGGCTGGTGCTCAACTACGAGGAGGACCGGATGACGGTTCTCTTCGACGAGGTGGGGTACAAGACGCTGTCCGTGCGCGTGGTGTCCGAACAGGGCCTGCTGACGCTGGACTAGCCTGAGCCGGGCGCCGCGCCGCTGCCGGAGCGCGCCGAGGACGTACCGCGACAGACAGCTGGAAGGGGCGTTGCCGTGATCGAACAGCCGGCGTACACGGGGTTCGGTTTCTCCGACGGGGAGTGGGGGCTGCTCGTCGGCCTACCCCAGTCGGTGCTGACCGCGGCGAGCGCGGCCGAGTCCGACGGCGCGCGGCGCACCATGGCCGAGAACGCGGCCGGCCTGGAGACCATCGCCGCCGGCCGAGAGTCGGCGAGCCCGCTGGTCGCCGCGGTGGCCGGCGAGATCGTGACCCGGGTGGGCGACCCGGAGGCGGGCGAGGAGCTGCCGGCCATCTCCCCCGCCGACCCGAAGGCGATGATCGACGACGTGCTCGGCCGGGCCGGCGAGGCCGCCGCGCTGCTGGCCGCCCGGGTCGACGAGGGCGAGGCGGGGGCGTACAAGCACTGGCTGGTGGAGATCGCCGAGCAGGTGGTCGGCGCGGCCTCCACCGGAGGAATCCTCGGCCTCGGCGGCGACGTGGTCAGCGACTCCGAGCGCCGCTTCCGCGACCGCCTCTCGCACGTCCTCAACGACTGACCCCCTCCCCATCGCGGTCGATCATGCAGTTGTGGTGGGCGATGTCTTCGCCTTCGCCCCTTTCGCGAGGCACCACAACTGCATGATCGACTGCGCGTGCGGTCAGCGCGTGGGGGTTGGGGTTGGGGTTGGGGTCGGGGTTGGGGCTGGGGCTTTGGTATGGGGGGTTACTCCGCGTAGCGTTGCCACGGTCAGGGCGGCGGCGAGCAGCATCAGCGCGCCGGCGACGCCGGCGGCCAGGTGCAGGCCGTCGGTGAACGCGGCCGTTGCGGCGTGCCGCACCACCGCAGCCGCGTCGGCGGGCAGGTTCCCGGCGACCGCGAGCGCCCCGCCCAGGGTCTCCTGGGCCGCGCCCACCGCGTCGGCCGGCAGGCCACCCGGCAGCCCGTCGACCACCTCCCGCCGGTAGACGGCGTTGCCGACGCTGCCCAGCACGGCCATGCCCAGCGCGCCGCCCAGCTCGCTGCCCGACTCGGTCAGCGCCGAGGCCACCCCGGCGCGCTCCGGCGGCGCCGCGCCGAGCACCAGCTCGGTGACCAGCGACATCACCATCACCAGGCCGGCGGCGTAGACGCTGGCGCCGAGCAGCAGGGTGACCAGGCCGTCGTCGACCGGCACCCGGGTCAGCAGTACGAAGCCGCCGGCCGCGATGACGAAGCCCGCCCCGATCAGGTACGCCCGGTCGATCCGCCGGGCCAGCGCCGCGGCGACCGGCGCGACCCCACCGACCACGAGGGACGGCAGCAGGCTCCACAGTGCCGCGCGCAGCGGGCTGAAACCGAGCACCGACTGCAGGTGCTGGGTGGTGAAGATGGCGAAGCCGACCATGGCGAACATGGCGACCAGGTTGACCGCGAGCGCCCCGCCGACCGCCCGGCGGCGGACCAGCGCGAGGTCGACCATCGGATGGGTGAGCCGCCGCTGCCGGCGCAGGAAGACCACGCCGACCAGCAGCCCGGCGACGATGGCCAGGGCCGGGCCGGCCGCCCAGCCGGCGCGAGCGAGTTCCTTGACGCCGTAGATGACCGGCAGCAGCGCGCCGAGCGAGAGCACCGAGCTGAGCACGTCGAACCGGCCGGCGGCCGGATCCCGGAACTCCGGCACCAGCGCCGGGGCGAGCAGGAGCAGCATCAGCATCGCCGGCAGGTTGATCAGGAAGATCGAGCCCCACCAGAAGTGCTCGAGCAGGATCCCGCTGAGCACCGGGCCGATGGCGATGCCGCCGGTGAGCGTGGCGGTCCAGATGGCGATGGCGGTGCCGCGCTGCTTCTCGTCGTGGAACAGGTTGCGGACCAGCGCGAGGGTGGCCGGCATCAGGGTGGCGCCACCGACGCCGAGCAGCGCGCGGGCGGCGATCAGCGTGCCGGCGCTGTCGGCGTACGCGGCGAGCAGCGACGCCGCGCCGAAGGCCAGCGCGCCGCAGAGCAGCAGCCGGCGTCGCCCGATCCGGTCGCCCAGCGAGCCCATGGTGATCAGCAGCCCAGCGAGGACGAAGCCGTAGATGTCGAAGATCCAGAGCTGTTCGGTGCCGGTCGGGCGCAGTTCGGCGCTGATGAACGGTACGGCGAAGTAGAGCACCGAGACGTCCATGGAGACCAGGAGCAGGGGCAGCATCAGCACGCTGAACCCGATCCACTCCCGGCGTCCGGCGCGCGGGGTCGAAGTCATGAGGGGAGCTCCTTCTGCGTATGGCGTACGCTTAATTGCGTAGACCATACGCAGATCTAGGATGTGTCGGCAAGGAGGAATCGTGGAGCCGACAAATGACGAGACCGACCCGCCGCTGCCGCCGGTCATCGAGGCCGCCTGGGGGCTGCGCGAGCGCGCACCCAAGGGGCCGCGACCAGGGCTGACGCTGGCCGGGATCGTGGCCGCCGCCGTCGCCGTGGCCGACGCCGAAGGGCTCGGTGCCGTCTCGATGAGCCGGGTCGCCAAGGAGCTGGGCGCCGGGACCATGGCCCTCTACCGTTACGTCGGCGCCAAGGAGGAGCTGCTCACCCTGATGGTGGACGCCGCGTACGGCGAGCCGCCCGGCCCGGGTGGGACCGGGCCCGACTGGCGAGCCGGGCTGGCCCGGTGGTCCTGGGCCGAACGCGCGGCGCTGCAACGGCATCCGTGGGTGGTCCGGGTCCCGGTCAGCGGCCCGCCGCTCACCCCGCACACGCTCGGCTGGCTGGAGGACGGGCTGCGCTGCCTCGACGGCACCGGGCTGACCGGCTCCGAGAAGATGTCGGTGATGCTGCTGCTCACCGGCTACGTACGCAACGAGGCGCAGCTCATGGCGCAGGTCCAGGAGGCGAGCGCCGCGTCGGGCCGGCGGATGGACGAGATCATGCCGGAGTACTCGCGGCTGGTCGCCCGGGTGGCCGACCCGGCCCGTTTCCCGGCGCTGCACGCCGTGATCGCCGCCGGCGTACTGGAACGGGACGACGACCCGGACGAGGAGTTCGACTTCGGTCTCGAGCGGCTGCTCGACGGCGTGGAGGCGCTGGTGACGAGCCGGGCCGCGGACCGAGGCCGCCCCGCCACCCGCCGCGGCCGGGCCACGGGCTGAGCCGCCGACCGGGCCGGGCTGCGGGCTGCGGGCCGGCGACCGCTCAGGCCTCCTCGAGCAGCTCCAGCACCACCCGCTCGGCCTCCTCCCGGGGAGCCGCCGGGTCCACCTCGGCCACCACCCCGTCGTGGTAGAGGTCGACCACCCGCGGGTCCACGTAGGAGGTCCGAGCCACGGTCGCGGTGTTGCCGAGCAGCTCCGCCACCTCTCGCATCACCCCCGACACGGCCCGGCGACGGGCGGTCACCGACCGGGCCGGCCCCGCCGTGGCCAGTTCGATCGCGGCCAGCACGGTGGCGTGCCAGGTCCGGAAGTCCTTGGCGGTCATCTCCCCGCCACTGGCGTCGCGCAGGTACTCGTTGACCTCGTCGGCCCGCACGTCGCGCCAGTCGTGGCCGTCCCAGTAGCCGAAGAGCCGGTCCGCCTGCCGGCGACGCCGACGCAGGTCGAGCAGCACCCGGCACAGCTCCGGGTCCTCGATCCGGCGCACCTGCTCGATCCCGCCCTTGGCCGGAAACTCGAAGACCACACAGCCACCCCGGGACCGGGCGTGCTCGGGGCGCAGGGTGGCCACCCCGAACGTCGGGTCGTCGCCGGCGGCGTACTGGTCACTGCCGACCCGGAACATCCCCATGTCCAGCAGCCGGGCGACGGTGGCGAGCACCCGGTCCCGGTTCAGTCCACGCCCGTCGAGATCCTGCTCCACCTGCTCGCGCAGCGTCGGTAGCCGGCGCGCCACCTCCAGCACGTGGTCGAACTTCGCCTCGTCCCGCTTCTGCCGCCAGGCCGGGTGGTACAGGTACTGCTTACGGCCGGCCGCGTCGATCCCGGTGGCCTGGATGTGCCCGTTCGGATACGGCGAGATCCACACGTCCCGCCAGGCCGGCGGGATGACCAGGGCGCGCAGCCGGGCCAACTCGTCCGGGTCCCGGACCGGATCGCCCTCCGCACCCAGGAAGAGCCAGCCACTTCCACGCCGGCGGCGCCGGTACCCCGGCCCGCCCGGATCACTACGCCGCAACCGCACCGGAGACCCGCACCACCCGTTCCACCTCGTCCACCGCGGCGGAGACCTCATCGACCCCGAGCGCCGCCAATGTCGGATGGCTACCTACCCCGTCCCAACTGGGCCAATCACCCTCACCGGCCCAGAGCACCCGATGCCGGGGACGCTCCGGCGGCGGACCCCAGCGGGTCGGCGGCACCGGCCCGAAGAGCACCACCGACGGGGTGCCGAAGCCGGTCGCCAGGTGCGCCACCCCGGTGTCCCCGCTGACCACCACCCGGGCGTACGCGACCACCCCGGCCAGCTCGCCGAGGTCGGTGCGCCCGGCCAGCACGGCCTCGGCGGGCAACCCGGCGACCGCGGCCACCCGGGTCGCCAGCGGTCGCTCGTCGGCGGACCCGGTCAGCACCACCCGGTGCCCCCGAGCGGCCAGTCGGCGGGCCAACGCGGCGAACCGGTCGGCGGGCCACCGTTTCGCGGCGATCTTCGAACCCGCGTGCAGCACGGTGACCCCGGCCGGCAGGCCGGTCGCCGGCGGCCGGCGCAGCGCCAGGTCGGCCCGGTCGGCCGGAATCCCGTGCCAGGCCAGCAGCCGGCACCAGCGGTCCACCTCGTGTTCGGTCTCGTCCCACGCCGGCCCGTCGGTGAAACCGGCCGCCGGGTTCGCGAAGGCGAGCAGCCGTCCCGGCTCGGCGGCGGCGAGCATCCGGTGCGACTGCGGGCCGCTGCCGTGCAGGTTCACCGCGAGTCGCGGTGCCGGGGCGGGCCAGCGGGCTGCCCCCAGCCCGGGCGTGTCGAGCACCTGGTCGACGCCGCCGACCAGCTCGACCAGCGGCGCCAGCCAGGCCGGCGTGGCGAGCGCCAACTGCCGGTCCGGGTACGCCGCACGCAGCGCGCGCAGCGCCGGCACGGCCGTGGCCAGGTCGCCGACGCCCAGCGCGCGCAGCACGAGGATCACGGGTAGGACGTCTCCTGCTCGGCGCAGACCACCATCTCGCGGACCGCGCAGCCGGGCGGCTGGGCGAGCGCGAACATCACCGCGGCGGCGCTGTCGGCCGGGTCGTTGAGGCTCGCGTCCGGCCCTGGCCGGTACTGCTCGTCCCGCTCGTCGAAGAACGCGGTCCGCATGCCACCGGGGATGAGCAGGGTGACGTTGACCTGCCCGGCCAGCTCGGCGGCGAGGGAGCGGGTGAAGCCGACCACCCCGAACTTCGCCGCGCAGTACGCGGTGGCGTCGCTGACCGCCTTGACACCGAGCGTCGAGGCGACCGTGACGATGCTGCCCCGGGAACTCTCCAGGAAGGGCAGCGCGGCCCGGACCACCGCCACCGTGGCGAGCAGGTCCACCGTCACGATCCGCTCCCAGGTGTCGGCCGGGACGTCGACCAGCCGGCCCGGCACGTCCATCCCGGCCGCGGTGACCACCGCGTCCAGGCCGCCGGAGCGCTCGGCGAGCTGGCGGGTGGCCACCTCGGCGGCCCGGGTGTCGGCCAGGTCGCACTCGACCCACGGCACACCGTCGCCGGGCGGCTGCCGGTCGATCACCAGCGGCCGGCCGCCGGCGCGGGCCACCGCGGTGACCACCGCCGCGCCCAGGCCGCTCGACCCGCCGGTCACCAGCACGGTGCGCCCGGTCACGGGCGGGCTGCCGGTCACCGGGCCCGCTCCGTCGTCGCCGACGTGCCGCCGGGCCAACCGGCCGGCTTCGGCGCCGTCGCCGACCAGGCCGCCAGGTGCGCGCTCTCGGCGCAGCACGCCCCGGCCAGCTGCCCGCCCGCGCGGGCCGCGGCGATCATGTCGGTGGTGGAGCGGCCGTCCAGGTACGGCACCACCACCGTGTGCCCGCCCCAGCGACCCAGGATCTCCGCCTCGGGCAGGGCCGGGGCGTCGCCCGCGCCGCTCGCGTAGTCGCCGCCCTTCACCCAGATGTCCGGGCGCAGCCAGGACAGTGCGGCGTGTGGTGTCGGCTCGTCGAAGATCATCACCGCGTCCACACAGCCCAGTGCCGCCAGCAGCCGACTGCGGTCACCCTGCGGGACGACCGGGCGCTCCGGGCCCTTCAGGCCGGCGACGCTGGCGTCCGAGTTCATGCAGACGATCAGGCAGTCACCGAGCCGCCGGGCGGCCTGCAACGTCGCCACGTGACCGGCGTGCAGCAGGTCGAAGCAGCCTCCGGTGGCCACCACCGTGCCGCCGGCGGCGCGTACCTCGGCGAGCACCCCGGCCACCGCGGCGACGCCGACCCGCTCACCGCCCACGGCGGCCGCGGTGCTGACCGCCGGCCGCACCGGAGGCGGCAGCGCCGTCGCCACTCCCCCACCGGCCACGTACGCGGACGCCTCGGCGACCGCCGCCTGCACCGCCTCGGAGACCAGCGCGCCCCGGGCCAGGGCCAGGCTCGCGGCGGCCGCGAACCGGTCGCCGGCGCCGCAGGTGTCCCCCTCGGCGCTGTTCGGGGCGGGCACCACCAGCGGAGTCGACCCCGCGTGGCAGAGCAGCGCGCCGTCGCCGCCCAGGGTGACCGCGACCGCGCCGGCTCGCCACCGCCTGCGCAGCCCCTGCGCGCCCCGGGAGGCGGTCGCCAGCCGAGTCGCCCCGGGCAGCGCGGGAATCAGCTCGCGGGCCTCGGACTCGTTCGGCGTCGCCAGGTGCACGCCGGGCACCGCCGCCGGTCCCCGCGGGTGCGGATCCCAGACCACCGGCGCCCGGGTCGCGGCGAGCGCCGCGCGCAGCGCCGGATGCCGGGCCACCCCCCGGCCGTAGTCGCTCACCAGCACGGCGGAGGCGTTCGCGATCACCCGGAGCACCGCCTCGCTCGGCTCACCCGGGTCGCCGGCCGGACCGCCCCGGTCGTGGCGCAGCAGCACCCGGCCACGCGCCCGCAGCCGGATCTTCTCCGCCGTGGACCCGGCCAGCGGCAGCGCGTACACCTGCACGCCGGCCGCGTTGAGCAGCGCGCTCAGCCGGGCGCCCCCGGCGTCGTCGGCGAGCGCCGTCACCAGCACCACCTCGGCGCCCTGGGCGGCCGCGAAGACCGCGGCCAGGCCGGCGCCGCCCGGCCGGTCGACGTACTCGGTCTCGTCGAGAACCGGCACCGGAGAGTCCGGACAGAGTCGGTTGACCACCCCCTCGACATCCCGGTCGAGCAGGGTGTCACCGACCACCACCACGGGTCCCGTCACGCTTCCCCCCTCATCCTCGCGCCTGCACCCCCTGCCCCGCCCCGCCGTCCAGCACCACCTCCACCCCGGTACGCACGCCGCCGGAGCGGACCGGCTCGACCGAGGGCGGGGTGACACCGACCGACGCGCCGAGCACGGCGGGCAGGGCCTGGTCCACGTACTCACAGAGCAGGTGGGTGGCCACCAGGTGCAGCTCCTGCACCACCTGGCTGTCCGGCGAGGCGATGGCGAGCGCCTCGTGGCAGGCGTCGGCGAGCGGGTTGGGCGCCGGGCCGGTGAAGGCCCAGCAGCTGAGCCCGGCATCGCGACCGGCCTGGGCCGCGGTGAGCAGGTTGCGGCTGGTCCCGCTGGTGGAGAGCAGGAGCAGGAGGTCCCCGGTGCGACCGTGGGCGCGGACCTGACGGGCGAAGACCTCGTCGTAGCCGTAGTCGTTGCCGATGGCGGTCATCGCGGAGGTCTCCGCGTGCAGGGCGATCGCGGAGAGCGGTTGCCGGTCGTCTCGGAGCTTGCCGACGAGTTCGGCGGTGAGGTGCTGGGCCTCGGCCGCGCTGCCGCCGTTGCCCGCCACCAGCAGCCGACCACCACCGGCCAGCCGCCGGGCCAGCGTCTCACCCCACCCGGTGAGCATCCGCTCGTAGTCGCGGAACGGCAGCAGGGCCGCGGCCAGGTTCGCCAGGTGGGTCTCGAGCAGCGAGCCCGCCGCCATCAGGCCACCACCCGGGTCGGCCGACGCACCGCGGCCACCTCGCCGTAGATCTCCACCAGCCGCTCCGCGGTCGCCGCCCAGGAGTAGCGCAGCCGGGCCCGCTCCTGGGCCGCGGTGGCGTACGCGAAGCGGCGGATCCGGTCGTCGAGCAGACCCTGGATCGCGTTGCCCAGGGCGCGCGGGTCGCGGGCCGGAACGAGATCGCCGGTGACCCCCTCGACCACGGTGTCCTTGATCCCGCCCACCGCGGTGCCGACCACCGGCACGCCGCAGGCCATCGCCTCCAACGGGGTGAGCCCGAACGGCTCGTACCAGGGGGCGGCGACCAGGATGTCGGCCGAGCGATACCAGCGGCCCATCTCCTCGCGCGGCACCGCGCCGACGAGGCGCACCCGGTCGGCCACCCCGCAGGTGCCGGCGAGCGCCCGCAGCCGCCGGGCGTACGGGTCGCTCTCCAGCAGCCCGGCCGGCGGGCCGCCGACCACGACGCATTCGGCGTCGGGGACCAGCGCCATCGCCCGGATCACGGTCTGGAAGCCCTTGCGCTCCACCAGCCGGCCGACGGTCAGGATCCGGGCCCGTCCCGGCTCCCGGTCGGCGGCCGGCCCGAGCGGGGCGAAGGAGCTGAGGTTGACCCCGGACGGGATGATCGTCATCCGGGACCGGGGCACGCCCATCCGGACCAGTTCCCCCACCTCGTCCTGGCACTGGGCGACGACCCGGTCCACCGACTGGCCCAGCTCCCGCTCGTACGCCACCCGCCGGGCCGGGCTGGTGTCCTGCACGCCCTGGTAACGCCGCTTCACCGTGCCGAGCGCGTGGTACGTCTGCACCACCGGCACCCCGGTCTGCCGGCTGGCCGCGAGCGCGGCCAACCCGCTCATCCAGAAGTGCGCGTGGATCACGTCGGGCATCCAGTCGCCGCCCCGCCACCGCTCCACCAGCCAGTCGCTGAAGTCCCGCATGTGCGGCAGCAGCGCGTCCTTGGCCACCGGCTCGGCCGGCCCGGCCGGTACGTGCACGACGTCGTATCCGTCCGGGGCGCGGACCGTCACCGGCAGGTCCACCGCGTCGCGCCGGGTGTACACCCGTACGTCGTGCCCGGCGGCCGCGAGCGCGGCGGAGAGCTCCGCGACATGCGTGTTCTGGCCGCCTGCGTCCTCGCCGCCGAGGATGGCGAGCGGGCTGGCGTGTTCCGAGATCATCGCGATGCGCATACTTCCTCCTCCAGCAGCCGGTCCCAGTCGGCGAGGAAACGGTCGAGGCCGTACCGGTCGCGGGCCGCGGTCCGGGCCGTCGCGCCGGCCTGCCGCGCGAACTCCGGTTCGGCCACGAACCGGCGGGCGGCGTCCAGCAGGGTGTCGATCCGGGTGGCGAGGGCGCCGGCGCCCGGTGGCACCGCCATCACCGCCTCGGTGGTGGCGAGCGCGACGACCGGCATGCCCATCGTCATCGCCTCGATCAGGCTCAGCCCGAGCGATGTCCACCGGCACAGGTGCAGGTACGCCCGCCGCCGGGCCAGCTCGGCGTGCATCCGGGCCTGCGGCACGTCGTCGTAGCTGGTCACCCGCTCGGGTGGTAGGCCCAGCTCGGCTGCCAGGCCGGCCACCTTCATGCCGAAGACGTCCAACGGGGCGATCTCGGCGAAGCGGGGCAGCAGGTCGGTGCCGGTGACCCGCCAGCGGCGCACCGGCTCGTTGATCACCACGGCGAGCCGGTCCAGCTCACCGGTGTACTCCACCGTCGGCGGAACGACGCCGTGGTCGATCACGGTCGTGCGGGTGCCGCCGGTGTCCCAGAAGAGCTGGTTGAACCCGGTGACGTGAGCGACGAGCAGGTCGTCGCGGTCCGCCATCGGATGCCGGCTGTTCGGCACGTCGCCGTCCTTCGGGGTGTTGTGCTCGACGTAGACGGCGGGCACGTCCCGCCCGGGGCGGCGACCCAACCACTGCTCGGCGAGGTCGATCTCCTCGGGGCGTTGCAGGATGACCAGGTCGACGTCGACGTCGGCGAGGTCGGCCGGGGTCACCTCGACGGCGGTCTCCGGCCACGAATAGGTACGGGCGCGGCCGAGGCCGTAGGGCCCTCGGTCGGGAGTGACCGGGACCAGATACCGGTGCCGGCCGTGCACGAACGCGGTGGTCCACGAGCCGTGCACGTGCCAGAGCAGGAGATTCATCGCCCGCTCCCGCCGCTGGCGGACACCACCGTCGCGCCGGCCGGGCCCGCGCCGGCGCTCACCGTCCGAACCGGATCAGCGGGTACGCCGAGCAGCCGCAGCGCCTCGACCACCTCTGCCGGGTCGATCCCGGCCAGGCAGGGGTGCCCGGGGACCGGGCAGGCGGCAGCCCGGGTGTCCCGGCAGCCGGCGGTGGCGTCGCCCAGCCGGACGGTGGGCACCCGGTAGGGGCCCCACTGTCCGAACGGGACGGTGGGGGCGAAGAGGCTCACCACCGGCACGCCGAACGCGGCGGCCAGGTGGGCCGGGCCGGTGTTGCCGACCACCACCGCCCCCGCGCCCGCGATCACCGCGGCCAGTTCGGCGAGCCCGGTGCGGCCGCCCAGGTCCAGTCCGACCGAGCCGGCCACCGCGGCGGTCAACCGCCGCTCGTCCGGCGTACCGGTGACCACCACCCGGTGCCCGGCGTCGGCCAGCGACCGCGCGATCCGCACGGCCAGCTCGGGCGGGCACGCCCGGCTGGGCACCGACGAGCCGGGGTGCAGCACGACGTAGCCGGGCGCCCCGAGCCGGGCCGGGGGCCGGTGAACCTCCGGGCGCAGCCGCAGACCGGGTTCGTCGCCGGTGGGCAGGCCGTAACCGGCGGCGGCCGCGAGAGAGAGCGCGCGCTCCGGCTCGGGTACGCCGGGCGGGACCCGGTGGCGAAGGTCGAGGAGGCTGCCCGGGTAGTCGTCGCTGATCGCGGCCACCCGGGGCACGCCGGCGAGGCGCAGCAGCAGCGCCAGCGGCAGCGGCGACTGGTGGTACGAGGTGAAGATGACCGCCTCGTCGATGCGCAGGGCGGCGAGGCGGCCGGTGAGGTCGTGCATGTCGGCCGGATCGACCGGTTCGGGGGTGGGATCGATCCAGGGCAGCCGGTGCTCGACGATCGCGTCGACGCCGGGAAGCAGCTCCGCGGCGGCGCGGCCGCGCGGCCCGCAGAGCATGACGACCCGGTCGGCACCGGCGGCGACGGCCCGGATCGCCGGGCCGGTGACCAGCACGTCCCCGGCCGAGTCGGCCCGCACCACCAGCACGGTCCCCCGGTTGCGGCTCGGCTCGGCGGCCGGGATGACGGCGTGCCGCCGGCGCAGGATCTCCTCCACCGCGCCCGGCAGGTCCGCGGCCAGCCACGGCGCGGCCGCGACCTCCTGCGGCCGGGTCACCGGCGTGGGCACCAGCACTGCGGTCGCGCCCGCCGCCAGCGCCGCGGACACGTCGCGGCCGATGTCCCCCACCATGACGCAGCGGGTGGCGACCGTGCCCAGATCCGCCGCCGCCGCGTGCACCAGCCCCGGCGCGGGCTTGCGGCACCCGCACCCGTCGCTGTCGTCGTGCGGGCAGACCTGCCACGTGTCGAACGGCCCGAGCAGCTGCTCGATCCGGGCGTGCACCGCGTGCATCTGCGCCTCGGTGAAGTACCCCCGCGCCAGCCCCGACTGGTTCGTCACCACGCCCAGCCGCAGCCCCGCGGCCCGCAACCGGTCCAGGGCCGCCCGCGCCCCCGGCACCGGCCGCACCTTCTCCGGGTCACCGTTGAAAGGCACGTCCTCCACCAACGTGCCGTCCCGGTCGAGCAGCACCGCGTCGTACAGAACCGAGCCGGAACCAGCCCGGCCAGCACCGGCCAAAACCCCGGCTGACCTGCGCTGATCCGGCTTCACCTGGTCCTGTCGCACAGCCGGCGGGTTCCCGGCGCCCCAGGGAGTAAACATCATCTTCGACGCGGCAGGACCACCGCGCGCGCCGGCGCCCACACACGGCCGCCCGCGCTGGCGTTACCCGTCGCCCCTGAGAAGCTAACCCGCCGGCACCGTTAGCCCCGGTCGGTGGACGGGTACGGGGGCGTTGTGGCGATTGTGGAGAAAGTTATCGAGGCTCCCCCGCAGCAGGTTTTCGACGTGCTCGCCGACGGGTGGACGTACAGCGACTGGGTGGTCGGCACCACGCACGTCCGGGACGTGGACGACGACTGGCCTCGGGTCGGCAGCCAGTTGCACCACCGAGCCGGACCGTGGCCGGTCTCGTTGCAGGACGCCTCGACGGTGCTGCACTCCGAGCCGCCGCACCGGCTGGTGCTGCGCGCCGGGCTCTGGCCGGCCGGTGAGGCGATCGTGACGTTCACGCTGGAACCGGTCGGCGAGCACGCCACCCGGGTGCGGATCGGGGAGGACTTCGCCGCGGGGCCACTGCGCTGGGTCCGCAACAAGCTCAACGACCTGGTGCTGCACCTGCGCAACCGGGAGACGCTCAACCGGCTCTCGGACATCGCCACCCGGCAGAAGACCCAGCGATGACCCAGGTCGTGGTGGTCACCGGGGCGAGCGCGGGGGTGGGCCGCGCGGTCGCCCGGGCGTACGCCGGTCGGGGCGCCCGGCTGGCCCTGATCGCCCGGGGCGAGGCGGGACTGGCCGCGGCCGAACGGGACTGCCGCGAGCGCGGCGCGGCCGAGGTGCGCAGCTACCGGGTCGACGTGGCCGACGCGGGCGCGGTGCAGCAGGCCGCCGACGACGTGGTGCACCACTGGGGGCGGATCGACGTCTGGGTCAACAACGCGATGGTCTCGGTCTTCGCCCCGTCGTGGGAGATCCCCGCCGCGGAGTTCCGTCGGGTCACCGAGGTCAACTACCTGGGCACCGTGCACGGCACGCTGGCCGCGCTGCGGCACATGCGGGCGCACGGCCGGGGCGCGATCGTGCAGGTCGGCTCGGCCCTCGCCTACCGGGGCATTCCCCTGCAGTCGGCGTACTGCGCGAGCAAGCACGCCATCCAGGGCTTCAACGACTCGCTGCGGGCGGAGCTGTTGCGTGACTGCCCGGGGGTGCGGCTGTCGATGGTGCAGCTGCCGGCGGTGAACACGCCGCAGTTCTCCTGGGTCCGCACCCGGCTTCCCCGGCACCCGCAGCCGGTGCCACCGATCTTCGCGCCCGAGGTGGCCGCCCGGGCCATCCTCTGGGCCGCCGACCGCGGGACACGGGAGCTGAACGTGGGTGGGCCGACCTGGCGGGCCCGACTCGGCGACATTCTGCTGCCCGGCCTGCTCGACCGCAAGCTCGCCCGGGACGGGTACGACAGCCAGCAGACCGACACCCCGATCGACCCGGCCACCTGGCGGGACAACCTCGACCGTCCCGGCGACGACGGCCAGGACCGGGGCGCCGACGGCGTCTTCGGCGACCAGGCGCGTACCAGGTCGGCGGCGCTCTGGGTGGGCACCCACAAACCTGCGCTCTCCGGATTCGCCCTGGCCGCCACGGCTCTCGCCCTCGCCGGCGTGGCTCGGCACCGCCGCTGATTCCGCTCCCCGATGCCCCCGCGAGAGCGCTCGTCGGCATTCGCACATCCACCGGATGGGGAGCCTTTACGACGACGAAGCGGCAACTGGATACCCTCTCAGTGAATCCCTGTCCGCAAACCGAGGATGTCCGTCATGATCGAACCCGTGCAGTTGCCCGCCCCGTGGCGGGACGCACGCCTGACCGTCGTGGTCCCCACCTACAACGAGGCGGGGAACCTCCCGGTGCTGGTCGAGCGGCTCCTCGCCCTGCCGCTGCCGGGCCTGAAGATCCTGGTCGCCGACGACAACTCGCCGGACGGCACCGGCGAGGTGGCGGACAAGCTGGCCATCGAGCACCCGGACCGGGTGGAGGTGGTGCACCGCCCGGGCAAGGAGGGCCTCGGCCGGGCGTACGTGGACGGGATCAGCCGCGCCCTCGACGGCGGCGCCGAGTACGTGGCGCAGATGGACGCCGACCTCTCCCACCCGCCGGCGGCGCTGCCGGGCATGCTGGGCGCGCTGCTGTCGACGCAGGCGGGCGTGGTGATCGGCTCGCGGTACGTGCCCGGCGGTGAGCTGGACGAGAACTGGCCGCTGTACCGGCGCGCGCTCAGCGGCTGGGCGAACCTCTACGTGCACACCCTGCTGCGGGTGCGGATCCGCGACCTCACCGCCGGCTTCAAGATCTGGCGGGCGGACGCGCTCCGGGACATCGGCCTGGAGCGGGTGCAGTCCAACGGCTACAGCTTCCAGGTGGAGATGCACTACCTCGCCACCCGGCTCGGGCACACCATCCTGGAGGTACCGATCCGCTTCGAGGAGCGCCGGGACGGTGACTCGAAGATGACCACCGCCACGAAGATCGAGAGTGCGCTGATGCCGTTCAAGCTGCGCAGCAAGCACCGCAACATCGAGCGCTGAGCGCATCGGCCGGGGCCGCCCGGACTGCCGGGCGGGCCGGACCGTCAACGGTGCCATCACTCAGCGTCAGATCACCCTCGGTAGCTAGCGCGCCCGACCAGGGCGCTGCGCGCTCCGCGCTTTGCTCTGCTTCAGCGGAGGCAACACCACGCTGAGCTGGCCGGTCGCGAATGGTGGGACGGGCACGGTCGACCAAGCTGTCACCCAGGGTGGCTGTTTCCTCGGTTGAAGCAGAGCAAAGGCGTCGGAGGTGGTGTCCTCGGGCGGAGCCTGCCTCACACCGGGTAGCCGTCACCGGCACCCGGCACCCGGCGGTCAGCGGTCAGCTGTAGATCGCGCGGTTTGCCGCGCCGATCGTGCTCGCGTAGAGGGCGCCGGTCAGGGCGCCGTCGCGAGCCAGTGCGGCCCGGGCGGCGTTCGCGCCGGGCGCGCCGTGCACCCCACCGCCGGGATGCGCGGACGCGCTGGCCAGGAAGAGCCGGTCGACCGGGGTGTCCGCCCGGCCGAGGCCGGGGATCGGGCGCAGGAACAGCTGCTGGTACGCGGCCGAGGTGCCGCCGCCGACCGCGCCGCCGACCAGGCTCGGGTCGCCCTGCTCCAACTCGACCGGGCCGGCCACGTGCCGTCCGACGATCAGGCTGCGGAAGCCGGGCGCGGCCTCCTCCAGCACCCGCTCCATCCGCTCGACGTGCTCGGCGATCTCCTCCGCCCGCCACTCCCGGCGGAACGGCAGGTGGGTGTACGACCAGAGCGACTCGGTGCCCGGCGGGGAGTGGCTCGGGTCGGCGACGGTCATCTGGCCGACCAGCATGAACGGGTCCCGCGGCAGCTCCCCGCGGGCCAGCGCTGCGGAGTAGAGGGTCAACCCGTCCACGTCCGCGCCGAGGTGCACGGTGCCGGCGGTCGCCACCGCCCGGTTGCGCCACGGCACCGGCGCGGAGAGCGCCCAGTCCATTTTGAGCGTGGAGCCGTCCCACCGGAAGTGCGCCAGGTCCTCCACCAACCGGGGCGGCAGCGCCGCCGCGCCGACCAGGTCGAGGTAGAGCGCCGGGGCGGGGACGTCGGCGAGCACCGCCCGGCGAGCCCGCCAGAGCGCTCCCCCGTCGGTGCGTACCCCCATCGCCCGGCCCCGGGCGGTGAGCACCCGGTCCACCCGGGCGCCGTAGAGGATCCGGCCACCCCGCTCGCTGAGCCGGGCCACCAGCGCGTCAGTGATCCGCCGCGAGCCGCCGTCCGGCACCGGCCAGCCCACCTGCTGGCCGAGCATGGCGAGCAGCCACCCGTACACCCCGGAGCCGGCCTCCTCCGGTGAGAGGTCGGTGTGCAGGGCGCAGCCCGCCAGCAGCGCGGGCCCGCCGGGACCGTCGAAGACCTCCTCGCCCAGCTTGCGGACCGGCACCACCAACCTCCGGGCCAGCCGCAGCGCGCCGGAGATCCGCAGCCGGCGCAGCAGGGTCAGCCCACCGCGCACCGGCGGGAACGGGGTGGTGATCGCCTCCAGCATCGGCTCGGCGACCTTGATCCAGTCGCCGTACGCGGTCAGCCAGCGCTGACCGTCGCCGGGCGCGAACGCCTCCAGCGACGCCGCGGTGACCTCGGGATCCCGGTTGATCACGGCGGCCCGGTCGTCGGGCATCAGGTGGGCCAGCACGTCCGGGGCGTGCCGCCAGGTCAGCCCGTAACGGCCCAGGTCGAGGCGTCGCAGCACCGGCGAGGCGTAGCCGAGCGGGTAGAACGAGCTGTACAGGTCGCTCAGGTAGCCCGGGGCGGTCACCTCGGCCGAACGCACCGCGCCGCCGGGCGTCCCGGTCGCCTCCAGCACCACCACGTCCCAGCCCGCGTCGGCCAGCATGTTGGCCGCCACCAGACCGTTGTGCCCGGCCCCGACGACGACGGCGTCCGCGCTCTCCGCGCCGGTGGGAGTCATCCGACCCGCCTACCCCGGGCGCAACCAGGCGAAACGCGTTTGTCTCGGCAAGACCGGGGCATCCAGCGCCGCATGTACACGGTTGCGCAGCTCATCGGTGGGGTCTGGGGAGCGGGCGGCGAGGAGAGCGAGCTGGTCGTGCACGACCCGACCGACGGCTCGCCGGTCAGCTCCGCGCCGGTGGCGACGGCCGACGTGGTCGGCAAGGCGGTGGAGGCGGCCCGTGAGGTCGCGGCGGAGTGGGCGGGCACCGCGCCGGCGGAACGGGCGGCGGCCCTGCACCGCGCCGCGGACGCGGTCGAGGCGATGACCGAGGAGCTGACCGCGGCGGTCACCGCGGAGATGGGCAAACCGTTGGCGGACGCCCGCGGCGGCGTCGAGGCGGGCATCGGCACCCTGCGACAGTACGCCGAACTGGCGCCGATGCGCGGCGGGCGGACCCTGCACGGCGGTCACCACGCCATCGACTTCATGGCACCGCAGCCCCGCGGCGTCGTCGCCGCGATCACCCCGTGGAACGACCCGGTGGCGGTCTCCTGCGGGCTGCTCGGCGCGGCCCTGGTCACCGGCAACGTGGTGCTCTACAAGCCGAGCGAGCGCACCCCCGCCACCGGCTGGCTGCTGGCCCGGGCGCTGGACCAGGCGCTGCCGCCCGGGGTGCTCTCCCTGCTCACCGGCGGGGCGGAGACCGGTGCCGCGTTGGCCGCCCAGGAGGTGGACCTGGTGGCGCACGTGGGCTCCACCGAGACCGGCCGGGCGATCGCCGCTGCCGCCGCGCGCACCGGCGCGAAGGTGCTGCTGGAGAACGGCGGCAGTGACCCGCTGATCGTCGACGCCGGGGTGGACCCGGTCTGGGCGGCCGGGGAGGCCGCGCTGGGCGCGTTCGCCAACGCCGGCCAGATCTGCGTCGCGGTGGAGCGGATCTACGCCCACCGGGACGTGGCTGAGGACTTCGTGGCCGCGCTGGTCGACCGGGCCAAGGCGCTGCGGATGGGATCGGGCCGCGACCCGGCGACCGAGCTGGGCCCGCTGGTCGACCGGCAGCACCGCGACCGGGTGCACGGCCAGGTGACGGCGGCGGTGGCACAGGGGGCGCGGATCCGCACCGGCGGCACGCTGCCGGAAGGGCCGGGCGCGTTCTACCCGGCGACCGTGGTCACCGACTGCCGCCACGACATGCCGCTGGTGCGCGAGGAGACATTCGGCCCGGTCGCCCCGGTGGTGGTCGTCGACTCGTTCAGCGAGGCGCTGCGGTGCGCGGCCGACTCGCCGTACGGGTTGGGCGCCACGGTGCTGACCGGCTCGATGAGCCATGCGCAGCGGGCCTGGAAGGAGCTGCCGGTGGGCACCGTGAAGGTCAACGCGGTCTTCGGCGGCGCGCCGGGCGGCGCCGCACACCCACGGCGCGGCAGCGGCCAGGGCTTCGGGTACGGCCCGGAGCTGCTCGACGAGTTCACCGCCACCAAGGCCGTGCACATCGAGGCGCCGGGCGGCGGGCACTGGTGACGCGAACGCGGGGTGGCCGCCCGTCTCCGGACAGCCACCCCGTACGGCACTTCTCGATCGGCGTCAGCGGCCCCGCGCCTTGGCGGTCTGCCGGTTGTTGGCCTTCTCGATCGCCTTGACCAGTTCCGGCTTGTTCATCCGGGACCGGCCCGGCACGTCCAGCTTGCGGGCCACCTCCATCAGATGGTCCTTGGTGGCGTTGGCGTCCACGCCGCCCGCGGTGGGCGCGCGGCGCGCCGGGCCACCGCCGGCCGCCTGCCGGTCGCTGGGGCCCTTACGCCCCTTCGGCTCCCAGTGGTCGCCGACCTTCTCGAACTCGTGCTTCACGGCGGCGAAGGCGGCGCGGTGCGACCGCTCGCCCTCGCCGTACGTCTCCACCGCCGAGTCGTGTGTCTTCTCCCAGGTGCGCTGCGCCTTGTCCGGGGAGCGCCGCAGCGTGCTGGGCAGTACCTCGCGCCCGGGCATCTCGTCCTCCTCCGCGTCGACGGGTGCTCACGATCCTCATCTGACCGTTCCCCCGACCGGGCCCCGCAAACCGCCGGTACGTCCACCCGGGCCCGCCCGTTTGCGGGCTTTCCGCCCTGGGTACCGGCCGGGCCAGGCTCAGCCGGACGGACCGGACCATCCGGCGGTCGGGGGCACAGGGAGCGGCAGATGACGACGACGGACCCCGGCACGACGCTCGGTGACCAGCGGGGACTGCGCCTGCCTCGGCGGATCCGGCAACTGAGCTGGCGGACCTGGCGCGGTGTGCTGGTCCGCAGCGTACGGAACTTCTTCTCGGACAACTGTGCCGACTGGGCCGCCGCGCTCACCTACTACGGGGTGCTCGCGCTCTTCCCGTCCGCCGTCGTGGTGGTCTCGCTGGTCGGGCTGGTTTCCGAGGGCGAGCGCACGGTGGACACGGTGCTGGACCTGGCGCGGCAGATGGGCGCCGGCTCGGTGGTGGCGAACGAGGGGTTCGTCGGCGTGGTCCGCGACGTGGTCGACCAGGAGAGTTCGGCGAAGGTGCTGCTGAGCTTCGGTCTGCTCGGCGCGCTCTGGTCCGCGTCCGGGTTCATCGGCGCGTTCACCCGCGCCTCGAACGCGATCTACGGGGTGACCGAGGGGCGTCCGGTCTGGAAGCTGCGCCCGATGCAGATCGGGCTGGCCGCGGTCACGCTGGTGCTGCTCGCCGTGGTGGCCGTCGGGCTGATCGTGAGCGGGCCGGTCGCCGACGCGGTGGGCGACCTGGTCAACGCCGGCGGCCTGGCCCGCACGGTGTGGGGCGTGGCCAAGTGGCCGGTGCTCGCCCTGATCATGATGGTGCTGCTGTCGCTGCTGTTCTGGATCGCGCCGAACGTGCGTCAGCCCCGGTTCCGCTGGCTGACGCCGGGCGGAGCGGTAGCGCTGGTCGCCTGGGCGGTGGCCTCCTTCGGCTTCGGCCTCTACGTGGCCAACTTCGGCTCGTACGACGCCACCTACGGCAGCCTCGGTGCGGTCATCGCGTTCCTGGTCTGGCTCTACCTGTCCAACTCGGCGCTGATGCTGGGTGTGCAGATCAACGCCGAGCTGCAGCGGGGACGGCGGTTGCAGGCCGGCGAATCAGCGCCCGAGGAGCCCGTGCTGCCGCCCCGAGCACCGGCCGGTTCGTGACCGCTTGCCGGTTTAGCGCCGGTCTCGCCGGGTAGCGCAGAAGGCATGGAGCGTGGCAACAGCAAGCACGGACCGAGGATCGACGAGCAGATGAGCCAGGAGGTGGCCGGCCTCGTCCAGGGGCCGGGAACCGGCGGCTCGCGAGTCGACGAGTCGCGCGTGCCGGAGCCGGCGGGCGAGGACCAGCCGGAGGCGACCACGGCGCCCGCGGGTGAGCTGCGCAGCGGCGCGCCCAAGGGTATGAGCTCGCAGGACGTCGAGCGGCGCAGCCGGTTCGGACGGTTCATCACGATGACCGCCCTGCCTGGCGACCGCGAGGCGCTGATCGCCAACGCGCGGAACAACGAAGCGCCGGACGACATCATCGCCGACCTGGAGCGCCTGCCGGAGGGGACCCGGTACCAGACGATCTCCGAGGTCTGGGCCGCGCTCGGCAACAAGAACGAGACGACTCGCTGGTGACCGGCCGGGACCCGACCCGGCCGGCCCCGGCGAACTGAGGAGGATGCTGATGAGTGGCGTGACCGAACATGTGGACGTCTCCGTTCCGGTACGGACCGCGTACGACCAGTGGACCCAGTTCGAGGAGTTCCCCCACTTCATGGAGGGGGTGCAGGAGGTCCGGCAGCTGTCGGACACGATGACCCACTGGACCGTCGAGATCGCCGGGGTGAAGCGCGAGTTCGACGCCGAGATCACCGAACAGCTTCCCGACGAGCGGGTCGCCTGGCGCTCCACCGGCGGCACCCAGCAGGCCGGCGTGGTGACCTTCCACCGGCTGGACGAGGGAAACACCCGGGTCACCCTGCAGCTCGAGTTCGAGCCGCACGGCGTGGTCGAGAAGGCCGGTGACAAGCTCGGCATCGTGGACCGGCGTGCCAAGGGCGACCTGGAGCGGTTCAAGCAGTTCATCGAGCGCCGCCGTCAGGAGACGGGCGCCTGGCGCGGGAAGGTCGACCGCCCGCAGCCGTGACCCCCATCCCCCGGGGAAGACGAACCTCCGATGGCCGCCGGAATCTCTCCGGCGGCCATCGCCGTCCGCGCCCCGGAGCCGTCCGCGCGCCTGAGCCGTCTGTGCGGGTGCGTCGTTCCGCGCCTGCGCCGTTTGCCATCACGGCCCGGGGGTACCGCGAAGGCATGACGGACGACGGCAGGGTGTGGCGGGACGAGGAACGGACTCCGCTGGAGGAACTGGAGCGGGCCGTCGCAGGCTCGAGCATCGACGGGCAGGCCGACGACGTCACCGGCAACGACGCCGGTGAGGAGGCCGCGTTCGGGCACGGGCCGGAGGCGGCGGACCGGGGTGGGCAGGCCGCCGGCGCCGGCCGTGAGCCGACCGACCCGGACCGCGCCTACCGGCCGTCGACCACCGGACGCACCGGCCCGGACAACGGCTGACCCACCGACAGCCTGGACGTGGTCTCGCCGGGCCGGACGCGAGCCGGCCCGGCCGGACGCGCACCCGCGTTGCGGTTTCCGGACGTCGCCCGGCGCGCGACCTCGGGGACCTTCGGCTGGCGCGCGACCCCGGGAACGATCGGCTAGCTCGTGACCCCGGGCCGGCGCGAAGCGGCCGCGTGCAGGGCGATCAGCCCGACGGCGAGCACGAACAGCGCCGGCCCCAGCGCCTGCACCGAGACGTTGCCGAGCAGTACTCCGACCCCGGCCGGGACCAGTGCCCCGCCGAGCCCGGCCGCGCCGATCTGCAGCCCGATGGTCCGGTCCGCGTGCACCGCACCGACCCGCTCGGCGGTGGTGAGGGTCAGCAGCGGGAAGACCGGGGCCGCGGCGAAGCCGACCACGACGAGTCCGGCCACCGCCACCCAGGCCGGGGCGGGCAACGCGATCAGCGCGGCACCGGCGGCCATGCCGAGCAGGCTGCCCCGCAGGACCTGGGCCGCGCCCAGCCGCTCGGCCACCACCCCCTGCACCACGCGCCCGAGGAAGAGGCTGCCCCAGTACGCGGAGACACAGAGACCGGCCGTGGCGTCGGCCAGTCCCCGTCCCTCGGTGAGCAGCAGGAAGGCCCAGAGCCCAGCGGCGACCTCGATCGCCACGTACAGCGCGAACGCGACCGCGCCCAGCCAGACGGCCGGCAGCCGCAGCGTCTCCCGTACCGGCACGGGCCGGGCGATCGGCGGCCCGGCGGTGCCGACGGCCGCACGGTCGGCGTCGGTGGTGCCGGCGGTCGGCGTCACGCCGACCGACCCCACCGGCCCGGAGGCCGCATCGGCCACCGCTGCGGGCGCGTCCGGAATCGCCCGGCGGGACCTGTCCCGCCAGGCCCGAACGCTGAGCGCGAAGGCGGCGGCGAGGGCGAGCTGCGCCACGGCCACGATGCCGTACCCCCACCGCCAGGCCAGCCCCAGGCTGAGCGCACTGGTCATGATCAGTGGACCGATCGCCACACCGAGCCCGAAGAACGCGTGCATCCAGTTCATGTGTCGCGGCCCGAACGCGCCGGCCGCGTACGCGTTGAGCCCGGAGTCGATCGCGCCGGAGCCCAGCCCGAGCACGAGCGCGCAGCCGATCATCAGAGCCAGGCCGGGGCTGACCGTGTAGCCGGTCAGCGCCAGGCTGGCCAGCAGGGTGCTGCCGGCGAGCAGCCAGCCCACCCCGAGCCGGGCCAGCGTGAAGCCGGCCAGCACGCTCGAGGTGAGGTATCCGGCGGTGCCGGCGGTGAGTACGAGACCGACCGCCTCGGTCGGCACGCCGAAGTCGGCCCGGATCGACGGCCAGCCGACGCCGATCAGCCCGTCCGGCAGACCGAGGCTGACGAAGGCGAGGTAGGCGAGCAGCAGCAGGGATGCCCGGGGCGGCGCGGGGGTGGAGGACACGGACGACCATCCTCCGCCCGGCACGGTGACCGGTGACGGCCGGGTCCCCCGTCGCGACAAGAAATGACGTCCGGACGGTCGGGAAAACGGACAGCTCATCCAGAATCGGCCGAACGGAGGACGGCAATGCGGCCGTGTCGCGTAAGACTTTCGGGATGCAACAGGGCTCCGGCATTCTCTCCCCGCGTCAGCGCCGCCTGGCGTGGCTCGGCTTCCTGCTGGCCGCGCTCCAGGCGCCCGTCTCGGCCTGGCTCGTCTCCGACGACTCCTGGCTGTTCAGCCTCTGCGTCGCGCTGATGGTGGCCACAGTGATCATCGCCGACGACGCCGCCCGCCGGCGCCCGGCCGGCGCCGGCTCCGGCGACTAGCCGGCGGCACTCGGGCGCGCCTCGTGCCCGGGACGGCCCCGGGTGCGCCGCCGCTCCTTCATCTCCGCCTCGTAGAGGTGACGCCGGCCGTCGACCAGCTGCTCGCGGGCTTGCCGGTCCAGCTCTCGGAAGAGTGCGTAGTAGCCGTCGTCGAAGTCCTCGACGATCTGGAACGTCCACCGGCCGGCGATGACGTTGCGCCCCAGCAGCTCGTCGGAGATCCGCTCGGCGATCTCCGGGTGCCCGGCGGAGCGAAACCGCTCGACCGCGTCGTCCAGCATGAGATCGGCGTGCCCGATCAGCTGGTGCAGCGAGTAGAGGTGTCCACGGACCCGCTCCACGCACTCCAGAGCTTCGCTGAGCTTGCCCAGCGCGGCCACCGTCTCGTCGCCGACCCCGGCTGGCCGACGATGCTGTTCGTCGGGTCCGTCCTGCTGCCGCATCCGTGCCTCCCTGCTCCGTGCCGGGCCCGTCCGGCGGGTTCCACCCCGTCCCGGGCTGGTCCGGTCGGCCAGTTCGGCGAGCCGGTGGCCGAGCGCACACCGACCGGGCGGCCGAGGTCGACCGGGATTCGGGTCGGTTAGCCTCGTTCCCCATGCGTGTGCCGTTCAACCGGGTCGTTTCCCGTACCGCTGTCGACTCGGCGCGGTCCACCCTTGCCGCCCTGACCGTCGCCGTCGGCGCCGCGGGGCTCGCCGCGGCGGCGGAGCGGCCCGGCCTGCTCGCCCTGGTCGACCAGCATGCGGCGGCCGTCCGGGACAGCCTCGACTCCGACCGGCTGCCACTGACCGCGGCGGCGCTGGCCGGCTACGCGGAGGGCGTCCGCGCCGCCGCGCTCGAGCACGGCTGGCAACCGCCGGCCGGCCCGGTCGACTGGTCCGCCCCCGACTGGCTGCTCACCCGGCTGCTCGCGGTCTGCGCACTGGCCCGCCCGCTCGGCCACGGCTGACGCCCGGGCGCCGGATCCGGGGAGGGCGCCCGCGCCGCGCGCGGACCCCCTCCCCGGTGTCACCCGTTGCGGCCCTAGGGCCGGAACTGCTGGGTCTCGTCGGTGACGTTGCCGGACTGGTACGTGCCCTGTCCGCCGGCCATCGTCGACTGCTGCGCCTCCCGGGCGGCCTGGGTACGCTCGGCGCCGGTCCGGTCGGCCATCTGCCGCTCGACGTCGCCGCGTCCGGCCGCCCTGGCCTGCCGGTGCGCCTGCACCGCCCGGGACTCCTCCGCCGCCCGGTCCAGCCAGCGGTCCCAGCGGGACTGCATCGGTCGCACCAGACCACCACCGACACCGATGATCAGGATGCCGGCCACCGTGGCCAGGAACGCGATCAGCACCGGCGTGGTCACCGTGGTGGCGATGCCCACCTGGTTCAGCGCCGCGATGATGCCGAGCGCGATGACGAAGATCGCGGTCAGGTCGGCCAGGACCCGGCCGTACGACAGTCCACCGAGCGCACCGCTGACCAGATCGCGTACGGCGTTCGCGATCGCGGCTGCCACCACCACGATGATGATCGCCACGAAGGCCCGTGGCAGCCAGGCCACCACGCCCCGGATCAGGTCACTGATCGCGTTCGGACCCCACACTCCGAAGGCGAACTGCAGGGTGAACAGCAGCACCGCGTAGTACGCGAGCCTTGCCAGGATGTCGCTGGCGTCGTACTTGCTGCGCTCCAGCGCGCGTTTGATCCCGCCCCGCTCGACCGCCCTGTCGAAGCCCAGCCGCTCCAGCACCGTGTCCACGACCTTCAGGACGACCCGGGCGATGATCCACCCGATGACCAGGATCACGATGAAGGCGACGGCCTTCGGTACGAAGAGCAGCACCTCCCGCCACGCGTCGGAGACGGCATTTCCGATATCGACCTGCTGCACCGCCAGGGTTTCCCGCATCTTGTCCCTCCCTGTCACCTGCTCTGCGCCGCGGCTTACCCAGTCCCCCGAGCGGCACGCCGGGCGAATCCGCAGGATTTTTCCGACAAGTCGGATCACACCACCCTGACCTGCCGGAACGCCCGCGAGGGCATCGTCGCGTGGCCAATGCCGCCGCGACGTAACCGCGGCCCGCACCAGGTGCCCGTCCGGAACCCGGAACGACGCTCGCGACGCACCGCACATGATCGGAAACAGTCGGCGGACGCTCGGGCTAGGCTGCGGGCATGCCAGGAACGGTCGGGCGAGTCCCCACGCCACCAGCTCCGGTCTCCGGTGCACCCGGCGGGACCGGCGCGGCGGGCGTCGTCCTCGGCCACGACTGGGCCGGCACCTCGCTCGGCCCGCGGCAGGCGTGGGATCCGGCGGTGCGCGCGGTCGTCGACCTCATCCTCGCCTCACCGGTGCCGATGGCGCTCGCGCACGGTGCCGACCGCGTCCTGCTCTACAACGACGGCTACGCCGAGCTGATGGGCGACCGGCACCCCGCGGCGGTCGGCCGGCCGGCCGGCGACGTGTTCGCCGAGCTGTGGCAGCTGCCCGGCGTCGGGGACGTGATCGATCGGATCCACCGCGACGGGGGGTCCTTCCTCGAGCGGGAGACCAGCCTTCCGTTGGTCCGCAGCCGCAGCGGCGTGGTCGAGCGGGCGGTCTTCACCCGGGGCTACTCGCCGGTGCGCGACAGCACCGGCCGGATCGTCGGTGTGCTGAACGTGGCCGCCGAGACCACCCACGCCACCCAACAGTTGCAGAGCCTGAGCGAGGTGGCCGCCGCACTCGCCGGCACGCTCACCCTCGACGACGTCGCCCGGGTGGCGCTGCGCTACGCGATCACCACGTTCGACGCCGACCGGGTCGCGTTCGCGGTGGACGAGGGTGGCGGCGGCTGGCGGATGGTCCGGCGGATCCGGGGCGAGCTGATGGACGAGGCCGATGAGCGGCTTCCCCCGCTGTGGCGGCGCACCTCCGTCGACTGGCCGGACCCGGTGGTGCAGGCCGCGGCGACCGGGGCGCCGCTGTTCACCGGCGACGGTCAGCCGCTGCGGGCGGCCGCCGCCGACCGGCACGACCAGAAGATCGTCTCGCTGGCCGCGGTGCCGCTGCGGGCCACGGTGATACGCGGCGGGCTGTCGGTCGGCCACCAGGCCGCACGTCTCTGGTCGGCCGCGGAGCGGGCGCTGCTGGCCGCCTCGGCCGAGCTGATCGGCCAGGCGGCCGAGCGGGCACGCCGGTTCGAGACCCAGCACGGCACCGCCCAGCTGCTGCAACGCAGCATGCTCCCGGAGCACCTGCCGGATCTCCCCCAGCTGCGCATCGCCGCCCGCTACGACCCCGGCGTCGACGGCAACGCCGCCGGCGGGGACTTCTACGACGCCTTCCTGCTGCCCGACGGCCGGCTCGGCATCGTGCTCGGCGACGTCGCCGGGCACGACGTGCAGGCCGCCGCCCGGATGGGGCAGGTGCGGGCCGCGCTGCGTGCGCTGGCGCTGGCCGACCCCGGCCCGGACGCGGTGCTGGCCGGGCTGGACCGGCTGGTCGCCAGCCTCGGCGCCGAGGCCGGCACGCACGAACTCTTCGTCACCGTGGTCTTCGGCGTGGTCGACGCCGAACGGCAGGAGATCACCCTGGCCAGCGCCGGGCACCCAGCGCCACTGATCCGCCGTGGCACCCCCGACGACCGCCCCTACGCCGAGTTCCTCGACGTGCCGGTGGGCGCGCCGCTGGGCCTCGGCTCCCAACCGGCCACCGGCACCGTCCGCTTC
The DNA here is from genome assembly GCF_044753725.1 of Micromonospora sp. NPDC093243. Classification (NCBI taxonomy): domain Bacteria; kingdom Bacillati; phylum Actinomycetota; class Actinomycetes; order Micromonosporales; family Micromonosporaceae; genus Micromonospora; species Micromonospora sp. NPDC093243. The sequence continues at coordinate 83,593 of NZ_JBIVNT010000007.1, forward strand.
GCGCCGGGCGACACCCTGCTGCTCTACAGCGACGGCGTGGTGGAGCGGCGACGGCAGAGTCTCACCGCCGGCCTCGGCGCGCTCGCCGACGCGGTCTCCGCCGCCACCAGCAGCGACCCGCGGGCGCTCTGCGCGGTGGCCACCGGCGCGGTCGCCGGCACCACCGAGGACGACGTCGCCGTGCTCGCCGTCGAGCACGCGTTGAAGGCGAGCCGCTCGGCGGGCATGGAGGTGCCGGCCGAGCCGACCGCCCCGAGCCGGGTCCGGCACTGGATGAGCGCCCAGCTGGGCGAGTGGCAGGTGCCGGATTCGGTGATCGGCGCGGCCGTGCTCTGCACCAGCGAGCTGACCACCAACGCGCTGCTGCACGCGGGCACCGCGGCCCGGGTGGAGATCGACCTCAGCGCCGAACGGCTGCTGGTCTCGGTCGCCGACTCGGGCACCCGGGGCACGGTCACCCGGGCGCAGACCGACACGCTGAGCAGCCGCGGCCGAGGCCTGGGGCTGATCGAGGAACTCAGTGACGCCTGGGGAACGGACCCGACGGTGCGCGGCTCGACCGTGTGGTTCGAGATCCTCCTCCCGGGTGACTGAGCCCGGGGGCGTCAGGCGGGCCCGCAACGGGTAGGAGGACGGCCATGTCTACCGACAATCCGGCAGGTGTCCTGTTCGACGTCGACGGCACCCTGGTCGACACCACGTACCTGCACACCGTGAGCTGGTGGGAGGCGCTGCGCCAGACCGAACGACCGGTGCCGATGGCGGACGTGCACCGGGCCATCGGGATGGGCTCGGACAAGCTGCTCGACCACCTGCTCGGCCCGGAACGGGACCGGGACGCCGACCCGAAGCTGCGCGACGCGCACGACACCCTCTACGCCGAGTACTGGGCGCGGCTGACACCGCTGCCCGGCGCGGCCGACCTGCTGCGTGCCTGCGCCGAACGGGGGCTGCGGGTGGTGCTCGCCACCTCGGCACCGCCGAGCACGAGGTCAGCGCGCTGCGCCGCGCGCTGGACGCGGACGACGTCATCGACGCGGTCACCTCGTCGGCCGACGCGAAGCAGAGCAAGCCGGCGCCGGACATCCTGATCGCCGCGCTGGACCAGTCCGGACTGGCCGCCGAGCGGGTGGTCTTCGTCGGCGACTCGGTCTGGGACGTCGCCGCCGCCGGGAAGCTCGACATCCCCTGCGTCGGTCTGACCTGCGGCGGCACCAGCCGGGGCGAGCTGGCCGGGGCGGGCGCGGTGGCGGTCTACGACGACCCGGCCGCGCTGCTGGCGACCTTGGACGACTCGCCGCTGACCCGGCCACGGTGACGCCGCCGGGGGTTGGCCGCGCCGGGCAGGCATAGCCGGCGGTCCGCCGGGGCAAGGTGTGTCACCACCTGCCCGCCCCTCGCGGGCACGGTCGGAGGGTGGTGCGGGTGGAACCGGTAGACGTGGCTTTCGCGCTGGTGGGCGTCGGCGCCCTGCTCGCCGGGATCCTGCCCAGGGTGTTGGAGCGCCGGCCGCTCTCCATGCCGATCGCCTTCCTCGGCCTCGGCATGGCGGTGTTCCTGCTGCCCACCGGGCTGCCGACGCCGGATCCGCTGGCCCATCCCGAGCTGGCCACCCACCTGACCGAGATCGGGGTGATCGTCGCCCTGATGGGCGCCGGGCTGAAGATCGATCGGCCGCTGAGCTGGTCGCGGTGGTCGGCCACCTGGCGGCTGCTGGCCATCGCGATGCCGGTCTGCATCGCCGCGGTGGCCCTGCTCGGCTGGTGGTGGGCCGGCCTGGTGCCGGCTGCCGCGCTGCTGCTCGGCAGCGCGCTCGCCCCGACCGACCCGGTGCTCGCCTCCGACGTGCAGGTCGGCGAGCCGACCGACGTGGAGGACTCGGAGGACGAGGTCCGCTTCGCGCTCACCTCGGAGGCCGGGTTGAACGACGGGCTGGCGTTCCCGTTCGTCTACGCGGCGATCGCCATCGCGACCACCAGCCTGGCCCCGGGTGACTGGCTGGCCGGCTGGTTCACCGTGGACGTGGTGTGGAAGGTCGGGGTGGGCGTCGGTGGCGGTCTGCTGATCGGCTGGCTGCTCGGCAAGCTCTTCTTCCGGGCGCCGAGCACGCTGCGACTCGCCCGGCACGCCGAGGGCTTCCTCGCGCTGGCCGCCACGTTCCTGGCGTACGGGCTGGTCGAGGTGGCCGGCGGCTACGGTTTCCTGGCCGTCTTCGTGGCCGCCCGGGCGATCCGGGCGGCCGAGCGGACCCACGAGTTCCACTCGGTGCTGCACGACTTCGCCGAGCAGGTCGAGCGGCTGCTCACGGTCCTGCTGCTGCTGCTCTTCGGCGGCGCGGTGGTGGGCGGGCTGCTCGGCCCGCTGACCTGGCCGGCGGCGGCGGTCGGGCTGGCGCTGGTCTTCGTGGTCCGGCCGCTGGTCGGTTGGCTGTCGTTGCGCGGCGCTCCCGGCCGACCGACTGAGCACTGGGTCATCGCGTTCTTCGGCATCCGCGGCGTCGGCTCGTTCTACTACCTCGCGTACGCCACCACGAAGGCCGACTTCCCGCAGGCCGAGCTGATCTGGGCCACCGTCGGGCTGGTGGTGGTCGTCTCGGTGGTGGTGCACGGTGTCGCGGCGACGCCGGTGATGCAACTGCTGGACCGGGCCGGGGAACGCACCGGCGACCCGGCCGAGGGAAGACCCGCCGAGCCCAGCGTCGCCACCGCCGCGAGCTGACCGCTCGGAGCCCCTGGGCGGCTCAGCGCAGCCGGTCGACCAGGGCGCGGCCGAGGTCCCGGCCGGAGCGCCAGGCGCTCTGCACCCGGGGCGTGCCGTAGGCGTCCCCGGCCAGCCCGATGCCGTCCGCGTCGAGGTGGAAGGTGCCGGCGCCGGCGACGGTCGGCTTCGCGTACGTCCAGCGGTGCACGTGTACGTGCTCTGCCGGCTCGGGCAGCGCCAGCAGGTCGCGGACCGCCTCCTCGATCGCCGGTGCGGCGCCGGTCGGCTGGGCCAGATGGCCGGCGGCGAACTCCGGCGTGGTGTGCGCCACCAGGACCGGCGCGCCGTCGCCACGCCGGTCGCCGTCGTCGCAGACCACCGTCAGCAGCGGGTGGTCGTTGACGAAGGCGCCCCGGAAGTCCTCCCAACACCGCGACGGGAACCGCAGCGCCCCGGCGAGCGACGGCGACCATCGTTGCGCCTGCGCGGCCACCGTGGCGGCGGCCAGCGCCGGGGCCAGCAGCAGCGCGGCCTGCGGGCCGGGCATGGCCAGCACGACCGCCTCGCACGGGTCGCCGTCCACGTTCGGTCCCGGATCGACGCCGAGCACCAGCCGGTCGACCGTCACCGGCAGGTCGCGGGCCAGGTGCTCGACCAGCGAGCGCAGGCCGCGCGGTGCGGCCCAGCGCATCGGTCCGGGCACCGCGCGCCGGCCGTCCCGGTCGTACGCCACGAACGTGTCGGTCCACTCCCGGGCCAGGCCGGCCGTTCGCCAGCTCTCGGCGACGGCGGCGAAGTCCGGGTCACTGACCGTGAAGTAGGCGGCGCCGAGGTCGGCGGGCCGGCCGTCGAAGCGTTTGCTGGCCATCCGGCCGCCGGGCACATGGGCCCGCTCGCGGATCCGCACCGGCAGGCCGGCCCGGGCCAGCTCCACCGCGCACGCCACGCCGGCGATACCGGCGCCGACGACCACCACGCCCGACCGGTCCGCGTTCACGCCGCTGATGGTAAGCGGCGCACCGGCGGATCGGGGTCCGCCGCCACGCGCCGGGAACCGGCATGAACCGGGGCCGATCGGGGTATTGGCACGCCTGTTCGAAGAGAGGTGGAGATGATGACCGACCAGACCAGCGATCAGAGCAACCCGCAGGGCGCCGTCAAGGATCCGGACGAGTGGGTGACCGGCGCGGAGCCGCCGACCGCGGCCCAGGAGTCCTACCTGGCCACGCTCGCCCGGGAGGCCGACGCCGAGGTGCCGGAGGGGCTGACCAAGGCGGAGGCGTCCAAGCGGATCGACGAGCTCCAGGAGGAGACCGGCCGGGGCCAGTGAACCCCGACCCGGTCAGCGCGGCGGGAGGCGGTGCAACTCGACCTGGTCGAGCCGCCCCGCCGCGACCCGGGCGGTCAGGTAGGTGGCCTGCGGCTGCGCCCGGCGGTCCGTCGGCGAGCCCGGATTGAGCAGTCGCAGCCCGCCGGGCGCCCGGGTGTCCCAGGGGATGTGCGAGTGGCCGAAGACCAGCAGGTCGACATCGGGGAACCGGGCGGCGCAGCGCTCTTCCCGGCGGGTACGGGGCCCGGTCTCGTGCACCACGGCGACGCGCAGCCCGTCGAGTTCCACCCGAGCGACCTCGGGCAGCCGGGCCCGCAGGGGCGGCCCGTCGTTGTTGCCGTAGACGCCGACCAGGCGGCGGGACCGGGCCAGCATCGCGTCGAGCAGCGACTCGTCCACCCAGTCTCCCGCGTGCAGCACCACGTCCGCCTGCTCGATCGCCGCCCAGAGCGGCGCGGGCAGGTCCCGAGCCCGCTTCGGCACGTGGGTGTCCGCGGTGATCACCAGGCGCATCCGCCCATTCTCCGCCGTACCGCGGTTTCCGGGGCCGCGCCGGTCCGGGGTCTTTCCAGCGCGGCGAACAGGACGTAGTTTGACGGCGTACATGGGGGCGCTTCCAGCGGCGCTCATCGATGAGAGGAGAGCCATGCGAAGCAGATCCACGCTCGCCGCGGCCGTCGCCGCCGCGCTCGCCGTCGCCACCGCAACGGTCGGCCTGCGCGCCCCGGCCGCGGTCGCCGCCGACTCGACGTTCTACGTCGACCCGGCCACCGCCGCGGCGGCCTGGGTGGCGGCCAATCCGGACGACCCGCGGACCCCGGTGATCCGGGACCGGATCGCCGCCGTCCCGCAGGCCCGCTGGTTCACCCGGACCAACACCTCGACCGTACGCGCCGAGGTCGACGCCCTGGTCGGGTCGGCCGCCACCGTCGGCAAGGTGCCGATCCTGGTGGTCTACAACATCCCGAACCGGGACTGCGGCGGGGCGAGCGGCGGTGGCGCCCCGGACCACGCCAGCTACCGGCAGTGGGTCGACCAGGTCGCCGCGGGGCTGGCCGGACGTCCGGCCACCATCGTCCTGGAGCCGGACGTGCTGCCGCTGATGAGCAACTGCCAGAGCGCCGCCCAGCAGGCCGAGACGAAAGCCTCGATCGGGTACGCCGGCAAGCGGCTCAAGGCCGGCTCCACGCTGGCGAAGGTCTATCTCGACATCGGGCACTCGGCGTGGCTCAGCCCCGCCGAGGCGGCCGCCCGGCTGGTCGGCGCGGACATCGCCAACAGCGCCGACGGCATCTCGTTGAACGTCTCGAACTACCGCAGCACCGCCGAGACGATCCCGTACGCCAAGGCGGTCATCGCGGCGACCGGGATCTCCCGGCTGACCGCGGTCATCGATACCAGCCGCAACGGCAACGGCCCGGCCGGCTCCGAGTGGTGCGACCCGCCGGGCCGGGCGATCGGCACGCCGAGCACCACCGCCACCGGCGACCCGGCGATCGACGCGTTCCTCTGGGTGAAGCTGCCCGGCGAGGCGGACGGCTGCCTCGCCCCGGCCGGCCAGTTCGTTCCGCAACGGGCGTACGACCTCGCGGTGGCGGCCGGCCCGCCGCCGACCACCACCCCGCCCACGACCGTCCCGCCGACCACTCCCCCGCCGACCGGCGGGTGCGCGGTGACGTACACACCGAACTCCTGGCCCGGTGGCTTCACCGCCGAGCTTCGGGTGACCAACCACGGCGCGGCGCGCACCGGCTGGACACTCACCTTCGTGGCCGGCGCCGGCGTCCGGCTCAGCACCGGCTGGAACGGCGAGTGGAGCCAGTCCGGCGACCGGATCACCGTCCGCAACACCGCGTGGAACGCCGCCCTGCCCGCCGGCGGGACGCTGACCCTCGGCTTCCAGGGCACCTACTCCGGAGGCACGTTGCCCGCACCGACCGGCTTCGCACTCGACGACGTCACCTGTTCCTGACCCGCCGGGCGGGCCGGGCAGCGCTCTCCCGCCCGGCGGCGGCCGTCCGGCGGGGACGGGCAACCCGTGCCCGCCGGACGGTGTGCTGTGATGGGCCGGTGGAGCAGACGGCCGCCGAGCGGCGGCAGCCGCCGGTCGGTCGGCTGCTGAAACAGTGGCGGGAGCGCCGTCGACTCAGCCAGCTCGCGCTGGCGATCGAGGCGGAGATCTCCGCCCGGCATCTCAGCTTCGTGGAGACCGGCCGGTCGACGCCGAGCCGGGAGATGGTGCTCCGGCTGGCCGAGCACCTCGAGGTGCCGCTGCGGGACCGTAACCAGCTGCTGCTCGCGGCCGGATACGCGCCGGTCTTCTCGCAGGCGCGGCTGGACAGCCCGGAGCTGCGCCGCGTGCTGGACGCCGTGCGTACCGTGCTGCGGGCGCACGAGCCATATCCGGCGGTCGCGGTCGACCGGCTCTGGAACCTGGTCGCGGGCAACGCCACGCTGCCCCTGCTCACGGCCGGCGTCGCCGACCACCTGCTCCGCCCGCCGGCCAACGCGCTGCGGCTGACCCTGCACCCGGACGGTCTGGCGCGCCGGATCGTCAACCTCGCCGAGTGGCGCGGGCACCTGCTCGGCCGGTTGCGACGCCAGCTCGGGCTGACCGCGGACGCAGACCTCGCCTCGCTGTACGACGAGTTGCGCGGCTATCCCGGCGGCACGCCGGAGGTCGAGTTGCCCGGTCCCGGCGATGTGGTGGTGCCGCTGCGGCTGCGCCACGACGACGGCGAGCTACGGCTGCTCAGCACCGTCTCGACGTTCGGCACGCCGCTGGACGTCACCGTCCAGGAACTCTCCATCGAGTCGTTCTTCCCCGCCGACGAGGCCACCGCCGCCCACCTGCGCCGGCCCGTCCGCTGACCGCGCGGCGCATCCGCGCCGCGCGGGGCGTTACCGGGCGGCGCGGGCGGGAACCCGGTCGGCTGGACGAGGGAGGAAGCTCATGACCAGTTCTTCGGGTTCGACCGGTGGCTGGCGATCGGCCATGCCGGGCGGTGACCTGCTTCCGTCAGGTCCGGCGGGACGGCCGGCGACACCCGGCGACGGCCACGGCCCGGAGAGTGGGCCGCCGACCGTGACGATCGGGTCGTATCCGGACTACCCGTCGGCACAGCGTGTCGTCGACTATCTGGCGGACAACCGCTTTCCAGTCGAGCACACCGCCATTGTCGGCACGAACCTCACGCTGGTGGAGACGGTGCTCGGCCGGATGACCACCGGCCGGGCGGCGCTGGTCGGCGGCGGCACCGGGGCGTGGTTCGGGCTCTTCATCGGCCTGCTCTTCGGCATCTTCACGGTCGGCAACTGGCTCGCCGTGATCGTTATCGGGCTGGTGATCGGCGCGATCTGGGGTGCGATCTTCGGCGCGGTGGCGCACGCCATGACGGGTGGCCAACGCGACTTCACCTCGGCCAGCTCGCTACGGGCCGGCCAGTACGCCGTCATCGTCACCGCGAACCTGGCCGACCAGGCCCGGCAGCTGCTCGGCCGGCTGCACATGACGGCGCCGAACCCGAGCACGCGCTGAGACCGGACGTCGTGAGTCCACCCCGGCGCCCGCCCGGCGCCGGGGTGGACCGGTTCACCCCGGGCAGCTCATCCGGAGTAGGCCAGCTCGCCGGCGCGCAGCGCCACCTCGACCCGGTTCTCCGCCGGGGCGAGCGGGCAGGCCCACCGGTCGTCGTAGGCGCAGGAGGGGTTGTAGAGGTAGTTGGGGTCGAGCCGCACCCGCGCGCCGGGAAGCACGGTCAGCCCGCGCCCGTAGGTGCCCTTCACCGTGTCGGTGAGGTAGCGACCGCCGCCGTAGCTCCCCTGGCCGCAGGTCGCGTCGCGCAGGGGCACGAAGAGCCCCCCGCCGTACGCGGCGATCCACCAGAGGGTCAGCGGACCCCACGGGGTGTCGGCGATGGCGACCCGTCGGTAGTGGATCACGCCGTCCGGGCCTCCGGTGTCGATGTCGAGTCCACCCTCGGCGGGGCGCAGCGGCGCCTCGACCGCTGCGGTGGGATCCGGCGGGTGATAGCGCAGCCCGGTGAAAGCGGCGCGGTCCGGCGGCGGGATCGGGCTCTGCGAGTGGCTCGCGAAGAGCCGGTCACGTTCCGCCCGGAACCCCGCCAGGTCGACGTCGGAGAGGTAGAGCCGCGCGGTTCGTTCCCGCCAGTCGAGCAGGTCGAGGTCGTCCACCCCGCGAGCCTAGTCCGCGCAGGCGGGCCGGCGAGGCGGGCCGATCAACGGTCGGTCGCCAGCCGGGCGTGCAGGTGCTCGTCGTAGCGGCGCCCGTCGCCGTACCGGAAGGATTCGCGCAGCGTCCCCTCGGCGGGGTAGCCGGCGCGCTCGGCGACCCGGCAGGAGGCCGGGTTCACGCTGGCGTGGCAGAGCTCGATGCGGTGCAGCCCGAGCCGCTCGAAGCCCCAGCGGGTGAGCCGGTCGACCGCGCGCGACGCGACCCCCCGGCCGCGCGCCTCGGGCACCGTCCAGTAGCCGATCGCGGCGTTGTCGCCGCTGATGTGGTGCAACGACACCGAGCCCAGCAGAACGCCGTCCGCCGCGGCGGTGACCGCCAGCGAGACGTGGTCGCCGGCCGACCAGTCCGCCCGGCGACGAACCCACCGCAGCGCCGACTCGTCGTCGACCGGCCCGCCCTGCGGGTTCCATTGGGCAATCTCCGCATCGCGCAGGGCGTTGCGGACCGCCGGCGCGTCCGCCTCCCGCCAGGGGCGCAGCAGCAGGTCGTCGGCGGTCAGTTCCAGGTGCTCCACGCCGCGCAGTCTGGCACACCCGCTCGCCCGGCACCGCTGGATATCAGACCGGGTTCATTCAAACCTGCACCAGTCTTCCGGCGCTCGAAATCAGCGTGAGCCACGCGACAGTCGGGCAACTAGTTAAATTTTGAAAGAGTGCTAACCTGGTGCCGTGACCGAGAGCCTGGACAGCGCCCGACTCGCCGCCTGGCGCGCGTACATCGAGTCCAGCCAACGGCTGTTCACGCAGCTGGAGGAGGACCTGCGCGCCGACAGCGAGCTGAGCTTCGCCGACTACCACGTGCTGGTGCTGCTCTCCGAGGCGCCGGGCCAGCGGTTGCGGATGGGCGAGCTGGCCAGCCGGCTGGTCTTCTCCCCCAGCCGGCTGACCTACCAGATCTCCACCATGCAGCGACGGGGCCTGGTCACCCGTCAGCCCTGTCCCGACGACCGGCGCGGCAGCGAGGCGGTGCTCACCGCCGCCGGTCTGCTGACCCTGCGGGACGCCGCGCCCCACCATCTGGCGTCGGTGCGGACCCACCTCATGGACGACCTCGACGACGACGAGGTCGCCTGCCTCACCCGGATCTTCGAACGCCTCGGTCACCGCCTTCGGGCGGCCCGGGACGCGTCGGTCACCCACGCCGAGAACTAGGAGCCACCGATGCCCGCGATCACCGTCGACAACGTCCTCGTCCTGCCGCGCCTGCCGCGGCTCGACGAGTCCACCGCCTTCCGGCCGGTCCGTCGGCTCACCACCGCCCCGAGCGGCTTCGAGGGCGAGGGCTTCCCGGTGCGCCGGGCCTTCGCCGGAGTGCCGATGACCGACCTGGACCCGTTCATCCACCTCGACCAGATGGGCGAGGTGGACTACGCGCCGGGTGAGCCGAAGGGCACCCCGTGGCACCCGCACCGGGGTTTCGAGACCGTCACGTACATCATCGACGGCGTCTTCGACCACCAGGACTCGCACGGCGGCGGCGGCACCATCACCGACGGCGACACCCAGTGGATGACCGCCGGCAGCGGGCTGCTGCACATCGAGGCCCCGCCGGAGCACCTGGTGATGAGCGGTGGGCTGTTCCACGGCACCCAGCTCTGGGTCAACCTGCCCAAGGTCGCCAAGATGAACCCGCCGCGCTACCAGGACATCCGCGGCAAGGAGTCGGCGCTGCTCACCACGCCCGACGGCGGGGCGCTGATCCGGGTGATCGCCGGCGAGGTCGCCGGGCACCACGGCCCGGGCTCGACGCACACCCCGATCACCATCACCCACGTCACCGTTCAGCCGGGCGCGCAGGTGGACCTGCCCTGGCGGCCCGAGTTCAACGCCCTGGCCTACGTGCTGGGCGGGCGCGGCACGGTCGGCACCGACCGGCGGCCGGTGCACACCGGTCAGCTCGCCGTGCACGGCCCGGGCGACGCGCTCCGGTTCACCGCGGACGCCAGCCAGGACGCGCACACGCCGGCGCTGGACCTCTACATCATGGGTGGGCAGCCGATCCGGGAGCCCGTCGCGCACTACGGTCCGTTCGTCATGAACACCCGCGACGAGCTGCTCCAGGCGTTCGAGGACTTCCAGGCCGGCAAGCTCGGCGTCATCCCGGCCGAGCGGCTGCCGCACACCGACGGTCAGGGTCCTCGCCCCTGACCCACGGCCCAGGGCGGCGGGGGTCGACCCCGCCGCCCGCGCGTGTCACCGGTCAGGAGACGGCGAAGATCCCAGCCACTCCGAGGATGACCATGAGGAACACGGCGACCAGCGCTCCCCGTTCGCCCTCCACCGCCGGCTCGCGGTGCTCGGTCATGGGATTCGTCGTCTCGCTGGGCATGGTGTGGCCTCCTCGGCTGTTCGCGTCTGACTCGGGGTGGACGCCGGCCAGGGCACAGGTGTCGCCGGCCGGGGTGCGGACCCACGGCGGGGGTCCTACCGTGAGGACGTGGTTGACCTCGGGAGGGACGGAACGTTGCCGCTGCAGGACTGGTTCCTCACCGCAGCCGAACGCGCCAACCCGGTCTCTGAGTTACCCGTCTGGACCGGTGGAAACCTGGCCGAGCCGTTAATTCACGGCGCGGCCTACTTCGACCGGCTGGTCACCGAGGTCGAGGCGCTGGCCGCTGGTGACCACCTGTTCTTCACCGACTGGCGCGGGGACCCCGACCAGCTCATGCGCCCCGAGGGCCCCACGGTTGCCCAACTCTTCGCCCAGGCGGCCCAGCGTGGCGTGGTGGTGAAGGGCCTGATTTGGCGCTCGCACCTAGACGCCCTGGCCTACAGCGAAGCGGAGAACCGCGACCTCAGCGAGGCGATCTCCGCGGCCGGCGGCGAGGTCCTGCTCGACCAGCGGGTACGCCGCGGCGGCTCGCACCACCAGAAGCTGGTGGTGCTGCGGCATCCGGCGGAGCCGGAGCGGGACATCGCCTTCGCTGGTGGGATCGACCTCTGCCACAGCCGGCGGGACGACGCCGGTCACCAGGGCGACCCGCAGGCGGTGCAGATGTCGGGCCGGTACGGTCCGCATCCACCTTGGCACGACGTGCAGTTGGCGGTACGCGGGCCGGTGGTCGGCGCGCTGGACACGCTCTTCCGGGAGCGGTGGACCGACCCGATGCCGCTGGACTCGGAGAACCCGCTGGCATTCCTGCGGGACCGACTGCGCGGGGCCGATCTGAGCCCGGATCCGCTGCCGGAACAGCCGGCCGATCCGCCGCCGTGCGGGCCGCACCAGATCCAGGTGCTGCGCACCTATCCGGCCGTGCGGCCGCGCTACTCCTTCGCCCCGGACGGGGAGCGGACGGTGGCCCGGGGTTACACCAAGGCGGTGCGCCGGGCTCGCCGGCTGATCTACCTGGAGGACCAGTACCTCTGGTCCGCGGAGGTGGCCGATCTCTTCGCCCGCGCGCTGCGGGAGAACCCGGAGCTGCACCTGGTCGCGGTGGTGCCGCGCTACCCGGACGTGGACGGCCGGCTGGCGCTGCCGCCCAACATGGTCGGCCGGGAGCAGGCGCTCTCGCTCTGCGAACGGGCCGCGCCCGACCGGGTGCACGTCTTCGACCTGGAGAACCCGTCCGGCGACCCGGTCTACGTGCACGCGAAGGTCTGCGTGGTCGACGACGTCTGGGCCAGCGTGGGCAGCGACAACTTCAACCGCCGCTCGTGGACCCACGACAGCGAGCTCTCCTGCGCGGTGCTGGACGACACGCGGGACGACCGGGCGCCGATCGACCCGGCCGGGCGGGGCGACGGCGCCCGGGTCTTCGCCCGGGAGCTGCGGTTGCGGCTCTGGCGCGAGCACCTGGACCGGGATCCGGCCGGCGGGCAGGACGCCGACCTGCTCGACCCGGCCGAGGCCGTCGCCACGCTGTCCGCGGCCGCCGACGCCCTGCAGGGGTGGTACGACGGCGGGCAGGCCGGCCCCCGGCCGCCCGGCCGGTTGCGACCGCACCGCCCGGAGCGGCTGGGCTGGTTCACCCGGGCGTGGGCGCTACCGATGTACCGGCTGCTCTACGACCCGGACGGGCGACCGTTGCACGCCCGCCGGGCCGGCACCTGGTGAACCTCGGGGGCCGGGACGGTCAGGCCGCCGGAACCGGTAAGCCGGCGAGCCGCTCGCTCGGCAGTGCGGCGTCGCCGGCGTGCACGGTCAGCCCGCCGGGGTAGGCGAACGACGCGCGCGGCGAGTAGAAGCCCCAGGAGATGACGAGCGGGTTGGCCGGGCGGAGCGCGTAGACCGGGTGCTCCGGCTCGAGGAACTCCACCGACTCGATCTCGAACGGGGTCACCGGTTCGGCGAGGTAGGGGTAGACGGAGCTGACCAGCCGCCCGTTGCGTCGGGTGAAGTAGCGGTGGTGGCCGCTGCTGATCACGTGGCCGGTGTCCCCGACCCGGCAACGGGCCCGGATCACCGGGACACCGTCCAGCTCGGTCTCGGCGACCAGGGTGCCGTCGTGTACGTCGATGACGGTCCCGCCGAGCAGCGCGGGCGCGCCGCGGGCCTGGGCGTAGTCGAGCACCTGGGGGCTGGAGGCGACGTAGTTCGTCCACCAGCCGCCCGGGCTGATGCCACCTGGAGCGTCGACCCCGCTGAGGGACACGCCGAGGTAGGTCAGGCTGTAGGCGCCGAAGCCCGAGGTCTGGGATTCGTCATCGACCACGTACTGGTTGAGGAAGACCTGCCGGTCCGGGCGAGGACGCAACCCGGCCGGTACCAGCGCAGCGACCGCGCCCGGGTCCGCCGGCAGCCAGCTGAAGTAGAGGGTGCGGCTGTTCACGACGAGCTGGGGAGCGGCAGGGTCGAGCACGGCGCCTCCATCCCAATGGGTATGCGCCGAACCTACGGGTGGTCCCGTACACGGGACAAGGACGGAAAGTAGACAGTGCGCGCCTCATGTCGGATTTCACGTTGACCGCTCGGCGGGATCTCCTCACCCGTACGGGTGACACCGGGCGATGTGCAGGTGGCGGCGGCTGGGCCGATCGAACCCGTAATCAGCCTCACAGGCCATCGCGATTATGTCGGATTCGTTCGCAAACATGACAGAAAATCACTTAAGTACATCAGCCGTTCGGCTAGATTTCGGCAAGACGATCAGGCTAAGGTGAGTCCCGAACGGCCCATCCGAAGCTAAACCAAAGCGTCACGTCTTTTATCCGCGGACGAGGTGCAGGGAGGACCACCCATGACCGCGCCAACGATCAGCGAGCAGACGACGAGCGGCACCAGGAAGCTCGACCCACGGTCGCTCTCCGACAGCGCCACCGACCTGCTCAACGCGATGGCCGCACTGCCCACCAACCACCCGTCGCGCGCCGCGATGCGCGACAAGGCGATCGAGGCCTGGCTGCCGCTCGCCAACCACCTCGCCCACCGCTACAGCGGCCGGGGCGAGCCCAGCGACGACCTGGCGCAGACCGCCGCGATCGGTCTGATCAAGGCGATCGACAAGTTCGACCCGTCCCGTGGCGTCGACTTCGCCGGCTACGCGATCCCCACCATCGTGGGTGAGCTCAAGCGGCACTTCCGCGACCGCACCTGGGACATCCGGGTGCCCCGTCGCCTCCAGGAGCTGCGCCTGCAGATCTCCGACGCCAACAGCACGCTGCTGCAGACCCTCGGCCGCTCGCCGACGGTCGCCGACATCGCCGCCCACCTCAAGCTCACCGAGGAAGAGGTGCTGGAGGGCCTGGAGGGCGCCCGGGCCTACAACGCCGTCTCTCTCTCCACCCCCACCGGTGACGGCGAGCGGGCCACCGAACTGGGCGACATGCTCGGCGGCGAGGACAGCGAGTTCGAGCTGGCCGAGCTGCGCGTCGCCCTCGGCCCGGCGCTGGCCACCCTCGACGAGCGCGAGCAGAAGATCCTCACCCTGCGGTTCTACGGCAACCTGACCCAGTCGCAGATCGCCGAGCAGATCGGCGTCTCGCAGATGCACGTCTCCCGGCTGCTGGCCCGCGCGCTGACCAAGCTGCGGGGGCAGCTCGACGGCGCCTACTGACGGTTCACCGGTGGCCGGGCCTGGCGGCCCGGCCACCGGTCACGTCCGGGGCGGGACCCCTGACCCACCGTCACGCACACGTGACAATGCGCGAGCCGGATCGCTCCTTCGGGGCGGCCCGGCTCGCGCCGTCAGCGGGGGTGACGTGACGTCAGCCCGCGGGCTCCCGCCACATGGGCCAGAACGGCGTGCCGTCGGGCAGTCGGAACGGCTCGGCGACCCGGTAGCCGTGCCGCGCGTACAGGTCGCGGCTGCTCTCGCTGCTCGCCTCCAGGTAACCCGGCATCCGGTGGGCGTCCAGCCAGGCGTGGTGGTGGCGGAGCAGGGCGGTGCCCAGCCCCTGCCGCTGCCGCTCCGGTCGCACCGCCAGGAAGGCCAGGTGGTGATGGTCCGGATGGGGATGATGGGCGGCGAAGAGCTCGTCGAGGTGCTGGAAGCGCTCGGTCCACTCGCCGCAGGCGGCGGCGAGTCGGGCGTCGTACGCCTCCGGTGGCGGGGCCGGCTCGCCGACCGACGGGAACCAGACGGCCACCGCCGCCCGGTCCACGGTGGCGTGGACCAGGCCGTGTCGCATCGCGTGCTCGACCAGGATCTCGAAGTTGCCGGCCAGGACCGCCTCCCGTTTGGCCGCGTCGGGCACCAGCCAGGCGGTGGCGTCGAGCACGCTGAAGGCCTCGGCGATCCGCCCGGCGACCAGCGCGGTCTCCGCCGGCCCGAGCCGCTCGATCCGCGCCTCGGTCATCGCCGCGCCTCCGCCTCGGTCGGGGTGTCTCCACCCGTACGCGGTACCGGCAGCGCCGCCGTCGCCGCGCTCTCCGCGCCCAGCCCGATCCGGGCGTACGTGTCCGGGCGACTGCCGCGCAGCACCAGCG
This sequence comes from Micromonospora sp. NPDC093243, assembly GCF_044753725.1. NCBI lineage: Bacteria > Bacillati > Actinomycetota > Actinomycetes > Micromonosporales > Micromonosporaceae > Micromonospora > Micromonospora sp. NPDC093243. The sequence goes on from NZ_JBIVNT010000007.1 coordinate 98,742, forward strand.
CCCAGAGCACACCGAGCAGCGCCGCGACCGGGTACGCGGCCGGAATCGCCCACCGCAGCGGCGAGTCCGGGGCCACGCCGAGCAGGTCGGCGAAGTTCGCCACGGCCAGCCAGACGATCACCAGAAGCGCGACGGTGGCCAGTCCCGGAGCGATGACCCGCCGCCAGAGCGTCTCGGTGGCGGCGCCCCGGGCGAAGAAGGCGATCACCGCGATCGAGGTGGTGGCGATCAGCAGCAGCACCCCGAACCCACCCGCCGTCCCGCCCCAGAAGAAGAGCTTGACCACCGGGTCCCAGCCGTTGGCCGCATAGAGCAGGATCACCACGAGGCCCAGCACGGTCTGCGCGAGCGAGGCGGCCCGCGGCGCGCCGGAGCGCGGTGAGGTCCGTCCGAACACCGCCGGCAGCACCCGCTCCCGGCCCAGCGCGAACGCGTACCGGGCGGTGGTGTTGTGGAACGAGATCATGGCGGCCAGCACCGAGGTGAGGAAGAGCGCCTGACCGATGGCGACGGCGGTGTCGCCGAGGTGCGCGCCGGCCAGGTTGAAGATCAGCCCGACGCTCTGCTCGCCCGCCTCGGCGACGATCCGGTCCGGCCCGGTGGCCACTGTCATCGACCAGGACGACAGCGCGTAGAGCGCGGCGATGATGACGACCGAGAGGTACGTGGCCAGCGGCACGGTCCGCTTCGGATCCTTGGTCTCCTCGCTGAATACCACCGAGGACTCGAAACCGACGAAGCCGGTGGTGGCGAGCACCAGCAGCGCGCCGACGCCCGGCACGAACAGGTTCTCCGGCGAGAGCGCGGCCAGGCTGACTCCGCCCTCGGCCGGGTGGCTGAGCTGCCCCAGGTCGAAGACGAGGATCACCGCGATCTCGGCGATGAGCAGCGCGGCCAGCACCATGCCGTTGATGTCCACCCGGAGCATGCCCAGGACCGCCACCATCGCCCAGGCGACCAGTGCCACCGCCCACCAGGCAGGGGTGATGCCGAAGAACCGGTCCAGGACCGGCTCGGCGGCGATGCCGATCGTGCCGTAGAGCCCGACCTGGAGGGCGTTGTAAGCGATCAGCGCCACCCAGGCGGCCCCGACCCCGGCCGGCCGGCCGAGACCGCGGGAGATGTAGGCGTAGAAGGCGCCCGCGTTGGCCACCCGTCGGGACATCGCGACGTAGCCCACCGAGAAGAGCGCCAGCACCGCGGCGATCACCAGGAAGGCCAGCGGAATGCCGGTCACCCCGATGACGCCGTAGCCGGTGGTGACCACGCCGGCGACCACGGTCAGCGGCGCGGCGGCGGACAGCACGAAGAAGATCACGGAGGGGACGCCGAGACGCCCCCGGGCCAGTGACTCGGACACGTTGCTCGGTCGTTCGACGGTAGCTGTCGGGGGCATCGGCTGCTCCGATTCGCGAGGGAGAGGTAGGGGTGCCGGGGGTCAGGTGACGCGGCGCAGCACCGCGGCGCCGACCGCGGCCTCGGTGTGCGCGACGAGTTCCTTCAGCGGCGCGGGCAGCGCCGGGATGAGGACGTTGAGCCGGTGGTGGGCACGCGGCCCCGCGCTCCACAGCACCTCGCGGGAGAGCCCCGCGGCCACGATCAGGCCGAGCAGCAGCGCGTCCGGGACACTCGGCGGCTCGGGGCGGTCGAGCAGGGCACGCAGTCGGGTCGCCGGCCAGGCCACCGCGTTGAGGTCGACCGGCAGGTAGCTGACCGACGTCCGCAGCAGCCGGCGGGTCTCCTGGCGGCGCAGTACGCCGGCCCGGGCCAGCCGCTCGCCAACGGAGGCGACCGAGGTCTGGGCGAGGAAGCTCAGCCAGGTGCGGACCGCCCGGTGTTGCGGTTCGCCGACCAGTTGGTCGAGCACGGTGTGCGCGAGCGCGTCTGCCGGCGGGCGCCGGTCGAGCACGGTGACCAGCCCGTCGGTGACCATCACATGTCCATAGAGGAGCAGTTCACCGAGCAGGCCGGCGGCGAGACCGAGCCCGTTCGCGGCCGGGTGGAGTTTCGCCTTGCCCCGGCTGTCGTTGTGGGCGATCAGGAAGAACTCGTCGGCGATGAGCAACGGTCCTCCTGAGCAGGGGTGTCCACAGTGATCCGCGACCGGGAAAGGATGCACCCGCCGCTTTCGCAATGCAACTCCCACTTTTGAAAGTTGCACTGCGTGCTCATGCGACCTGCGGATCTTGCCGTGGCAGACTCGCACGGTGACCGCCAGCCCTACCGTGCGCCGCCGCCGCATCGCCCGCGAACTCCGTCAGCTCCGCGAACGGGCGGGCATGACCCTCGATGTCGCCGCCCGCCAACTGGACATGTCGAAGAGCAACCTGTCCCGGATCGAGAACGCGCAGATCGGCATCAAGCCACGCGACGTGCGGGCCGCCCTCGCGCTGTACCAGGTGACCGGGGCCGACGCGGAGGCGTTGATCGAGATCGCCCGCGGCGCGCAGCAGCGCGGCTGGTGGCAGACCTACAGCGACGTGCTGCCCGAGTGGTTCGAGTTCTACGTCGGACTGGAGGCCGAGGCGGCGCAGCTGCGCACGTACGAGGCCGAGTCGGTGCCCGGCCTGCTGCAGACCGAGGCGTACGCCCGGGAGATCTACCGGCGCACCGCCGGCGAGGAGGGCCTGGAGCGCAAGGTGGCCGCCCGGCTGCACCGGCAGAACGTGCTGCGCCGGGACGACCCGGTGCGGCTGTCGGTGGTGCTGAACGAGGCGGTGCTGCTGCGCCCGGTCGGCGGCCCGGTCGTGATGGCCGAGCAGTTGGTCCACATGGGTCGGGTCGCACAGTTACCCAACGTGACAATCCAGGTACTTCCATTCAGCGCTGGCGGGCACCCGGCCATGAGCACTCCGTACGTCGTCCTGAACTTCCCCGACGCCGCCGACGCGTCCGTGGTTTACCTGGATAACCTCACGTTAGGGCTGGCCTTGGAGGAAGCCGATCATGTGCGCGGGTATAGCCTGGTGCACGAGGAGCTGTGCCGGATGGCACTGGATCCGGCGGCGTCGTTGACCCGCCTGGCGGAGGCTGCTCGTTACTTTGCGTGACCCGCCTGACGCGGCACGCCAGCCCAGACGGGGGTACCGCGAATGAACGTGCTCGAGAAGAACCCGGTGCCCTGGCGCACCAGCTCCCGCAGCAGCGGTAACGGCAACTGCGTGGAGGTCGGCCCGATCGCCGGCCGGGTCGCGGTGCGGGACAGCAAGGACCCGTCCGGCCCGGTGCTGGTCTTCCCGCCGGTGGCGTGGCGCGCCTTCGTCGCCGGCGTCGACGGGGTACGCCCCGACTGACCCCGCGGGGCCGGTGCGAGACTGGGCCGTGCTCTCCGACGTACGCCTGGACCTGCCCGTGCGGGCGGCGCTGCCGGCGACGGTCGCGGCCCTGCGCGCGGGCGGCGCCGCCGTCCTGGTGGCCCCGCCGGGCACCGGCAAGACCACGCTCGCGCCGCTGGCCGTCGCCGACCAGGTCGACGGGCGGGTCCTGATCGCTCAGCCCCGTCGGGTGGCCGCGCGTGCGGCGGCCCGGCGGATGGCCGACCTGCTCGGTGAGCGGGTCGGCGGCCGGATCGGCTACGCGGTCCGCGGCGAGCGGCGGGTCGGCCCGGACACCCGCGTCGAGGTGGTCACCACCGGGCTGCTGGTCCGCCGGCTGCAGCACGACCCCGATCTGCCCGGCACCGGCGCGGTGCTGCTGGACGAGTGCCACGAGCGGCAGCTCGACGCCGACCTCGCGCTCGCCTTCGCGGTGGAGGCGCGCGGCGCGCTCCGCCCAGACCTGTGGCTGCTGGCCATGTCGGCCACCCCGCAGGCGGACCGGTTCGCCGCGCTGCTCGGCGGTGCGGCCACCCCCGCCCCGATCGTCCGGGCGGAGGCCGCGCTGCACCCGGTGACCCGGATCTGGGCGCCACCGCCCCGGCCTGTGCTCGCGCCGGGGGCCGGCCCGGTGGACCGCGCCCTGCTCGACCACGTGGCGGCGACCGTCCGCCGGGCGTTGCGCGAACACGAGGGCGACGTGCTGGTCTTCCTGCCCGGGGCGGGTGAGATCGCCGCGGTCGCCCGCCGACTGGCCGACCTGCCGGAGACCGTCGAGGTGCTGACGCTGCACGGCCGCCAGCGCGCCGCCGAGCAGGACGCGGCGCTGCGCCCACGACCATCCCGGCCCGGCAGGTCTGACGGGGCGGCGCGAGAAGGTTCGGACGCCGCCGGCAGCCGCCGGGTGGTGCTGGCCACCGCGGTCGCCGAGAGCAGCCTGACCGTCCCCGGGGTGCGGATGGTGGTGGACGCCGGGCTGAGCCGGGTGGCCCGGATGGACCTGGCCCGCGGCCTCGGCGCGCTGGTGACCGTGCCGGTGTCCCGGGCAGCGGCCACCCAGCGCGCCGGCCGGGCCGGCCGCGAGGCACCCGGATACGTCTACCGCTGCTGGTCGGCGGCGATCCATGAGCGGCTGCCCGCGCAGCCGGAACCGGAGATCGCCACGGCGGACCTCACCGGCTTCGCCCTGGACCTGGCCGCCTGGGGCCGCCCGGACGGGACCGGGCTGGCATTGCCCGACCCGCCGCCGGCGGCGGCGATGACGGTCGCCCGGGACACCCTCACCACTCTCGGCGCGGTCGACGCGGCGGGCCGGATCACCGGACGGGGTCGGGCGATCGCCGGCGCAGGGGCGCACCCCCGGCTGGCCCGGGCGCTGCTCGACGGCGCCGACCGGGTCGGCGCCGACCGGGCGGCCGAGGTGGTCGCACTGCTCGCCGAGGACACGGTCGCCGGCCCGGGCGACGACCTGACCGCCGCCTGGCGCCGGCTGCGCGACGGCGTCGACCCGGCGGCCACCGCACGCTGGCGCTCCGAGGTACGCCGGCTGCGCGCCAGCCTGCCCGCGGCGACCGGCGGCCCCGGAGCGGGGTCCACCGCGGAGGCGAGCCGCGACACCGAGCAGCCCCGGGGCGGCGCCCGACCGGCGCGCCCATCGGGATCGGCCGGTGCCGGCGGCCAGCGACGGTCCGGCTCGCAGTGGCTGCCGGACGACCTCGCCGCCGGGCTGCTGGTCGGGCTGGCCCACCCTGAGCGGCTGGCCCGGGTGCGCCGCGCCGGTGGGTCGTCGTACCTGATGACCGGCGGCACCGAGGCGGAGCTGAGGCCCGGGTCGGGGCTGGCCGGGTCGCAGTGGCTGGCGGTGGCCGTGGCCGACCGCTCCCCCGGCGCGCCGAGCGCGCGGATCCGGCTCGCCACCGCGCTCGACGAGGCCACCGCCCGGGAGGCGGGCGGGCCGCTGCTGCGCACCGAACGGGAGGTCGGCTGGTCCGGCGCCGACGTGGTGGCCCGGGAGGTGGTCCGGCTGGGCGCGGTCGAGCTGGTCGAGCGCCCGTTGACCCGCCCCGACCCGGCAGAGGTCGGCGAGGCCCTGCTGACCGGGCTGCGCCGCACGGGGCTGGGCCTGCTGGACTGGACCCCGGCTGCCCGGGCGCTGCGCGAACGGCTGGCGTTCTGCCGGCACGCGCTCGGCGACGAGTGGCCGGACGTCGACGACGCCGCGCTGCTCGCCGCCGCACCGGTCTGGCTTGGTCCGGAGTTGGCCCGCGCGCGACGCCGGGCGGACCTGGCCCGGGTGGACGTGACGGCCGCCCTTCGCCGGCTGCTGCCCTGGTCCCTGGCGGCCCGCCTGGACGAGGTCGCGCCGGAGCGGCTCACCGTGCCGACCGGCTCCCGGATCCGGGTGGACTACGCGGACCCGGCCGCGCCGGTGTTGGCGGTGAAGTTGCAGGAGACCTTCGGCTGGCGGGACGCACCCCGGATCGCGGGCGGGCGGGTGCCCGTGCTGTTGCACCTGCTCTCACCGGCCGGCCGCCCGGTCGCGGTCACCGCGGACCTGGCCTCCTTCTGGCGGGTGGGCTATCCGCAGGTCCGGGCCGAGCTGCGGGGTCGCTATCCCCGGCATCCCTGGCCGGAGGATCCGAGCACCGCGACGCCGACCCGGCACGCCACCCCGCGTCGACGCTGAGCGCCCGTCACTCCTCGACGACGTCGGCGACGACCACCGTGATGTTGTCCGGGCCGCCGGCGCGCAGCGCCAGGTCGATCAGCCGGCGGGCGCACTCGGCCCGGTCCGGATGCTCCGCCAGCACCTCGGCCAGGGTGTCCGGACGGACCACGTTGGAGAGGCCGTCACTGCACAGCAGCCACCGGTCGCCGTCCCGGGGCACCATCGTCGCGTACGACGGGGAGACCTCGTCGCCCTGCAGCGCCTGGGTCACCACGGCCCGCCGCGGGTGGCTGCTGGCCTGGTCGGGAGTGATGAGGCCCTGGTCGACCAGCATCTGCACGAAGGTGTCGTCCCGGGTGATCTGCTTGAGCACGCCCTCGCGGTAGAGGTAGGCGCGGGAGTCACCGATGTGGGCCAGCGCCAGGCAGCTGCCGGTCCGAGCGAAGAGCAGGGCGGTCAGCGTGGTGCCCATGCCCTGCCGCTCCGGATCCTCGCTGACCGCCTGGCGGATCCGCGCGGTGGCCAGCTCGATGCCGCTCTGCAGGGCGGCCACCAGTGCGTCCTCCGGGGTCTCGACGTCCAGCGGCGCCACCGCGTCGATGGTGATCGCGCTGGCCAGGTCGCCGGCCGCCATGCCGCCCATGCCGTCGGCGACGGCGACCAGCCAGGTGCCGGCGTGCAGGGCGTCCTGGTTTCCGCTGCGGATCAGCCCACGGTCGCTCGTTCCCACGGAACGCAGCTTCAGGGTCATGGGAGGCAGCCTGCCAGGCGAAGGGCGCAGTTGTCTCTAGGAGATCACGCCGACGCCGCGTGGCGCGGCGAATCTCACTGTCCTCCGCCGACTTCCGACGGGTCACGGATCGCCGCAGTTCATCAAGCAGGATCGATTGACAGGGCCGCCGACCACTGGAAACATCGACCGGACAGGCTGGGAGCGCTCCCAGTTCAAGTGCGGCCGCCACCACGATCCGCCCACCGTCCCGGAAGGACCCCCCGTGAAGCCATCCCGACGCCGCCGCGCGCTGCTCGCCGCGGCGACCATCCTGGCCCTCACCGGCGTCGGCGCCGGCCCGGCCCAGGCCGAGCCGCCACCGGACGCACCGGAACAGATCGACAACGGCGACTTCAGCGCCGGCATCGCCCCCTGGTTCTCCTACGGCACCGGCCCGCTCGGGATCACCGACGGCCGGCTCTGCGCGACCGTCCCCGGCGGGCTGGCCAACCCGTGGGACGCCGGCATCGGCCAGGACGGCGTGGCGCTGACCGCCGGCGCCGAATACACCCTTGCCTTCGACGTCTCCGCCAGCCCCGGCGCCCCGGTCACCGCGGTGCTGCAACTGGGCAGCGCGCCCTACACCGGCTACGCCAGCGTCACCGTCACCGCCGGCGGCACCGCCCAGCGCGTCGAGCGGACCTTCACCGTTCCGGACGACAACCCCTCCGCGCAGCTGATCTTCCAGGTGGGCGGGAGCGCCGACGAGCAGGTTGCCTGCCTGGACAACGTCTCGCTACGCGGCGGCGAGCCGCCCGAGCCGTACGAGCCGGACACCGGGCCGCGGGTGCGGGTGAACCAGGTCGGCTACCTTCCCGGCGGGCCGAAGAACGCCACCGTGGTCACCGAGGCGACCGAGCCGCTGCCCTGGCAGCTGCGCTCCGCCACCGGCGCGGTGCTGGCCAGCGGCAGCACCGACCCGCGCGGGGTGGACCTCGCCTCCGGCCAGAACGTGCAGAGCATCGACTTCTCCGCGTACCGCACACCCGGTGCCGGGCTGACCCTGGTGGCCGACGGCGAAACCAGCCACCCGTTCGACATCTCCGGCACCCTCTACGACCGGCTGCGCGCCGACTCGCTCCAGTTCTTCTACGCCCAGCGCAGCGGCATCGCCATCGACGGCGAACTGCTCGGCCCGGAGTACGCCCGCCCGGCCGGGCACCTCGGCGTCGCGCCCAACCAGGGCGACACCGACGTGCCCTGCCAACCCGGCGTCTGCGACTACCGGCTCGACGTGCGCGGCGGCTGGTACGACGCCGGCGATCACGGCAAGTACGTGGTCAACGGCGGCATCGCCACCTACCAGCTGCTGAACGCGTTCGAGCGGACCAAGACGGCGGCCACCGCGGACGGCGGAACCGCGCTCGGCGACGGCACCCTGCGGGTGCCCGAACGCGGCAACGGGGTGCCGGACATCCTCGACGAGGCCCGCTGGGAGCTGGAGTTCCTGCTGCGAATGCAGGTGCCCGCCGGACGGCCGCTCGCCGGCATGGCCCACCACAAGATCCACGACCGGAACTGGACCGGCCTGCCGCTGGCGCCGCAGGACGACCCGCAGCCACGCGAGCTGCATCCGCCGTCCACCGCCGCCACCCTCAACCTGGCCGCCACCGCGGCCCAGTGCGCCCGGCTCTACGCCCCCTACGACGCGGCGTTCGCCGGCCGCTGCCGCGCCGCGGCCACCACCGCCTACGCGGCGGCCAAGGCCAACCCCACCCGGTACGCGAGCGCGACCGACAGCACCGGCGGCGGGGCGTACGACGACTCCAACGTCACCGACGAGTTCTACTGGGCGGCGGTGGAGCTGTGGCTGACCACCGGCGCACCGGCCTACCTGGCCGACCTGAGCGCATCGCCGCAGCACACCGCGGACGTCTTCGACCCACGCGGCTTCGGCTGGCAGGGCGTCGCCGCGCTGGGCCGGCTCGACCTGGCCACCGTGCCGAACGCGCTGCCCGCGGCCGAGCTGGCCCGGGTGCGCGCCTCGGTCACCGCCGCCGCCGACGAGTACCTCACCGAGCTGAACCGGCAGGCGTACGGGCTGCCGCTGCCGGGCGACGCCGGGAGCTACGTCTGGGGTGGCAACAGCAACATCATCAACAACGCCGTCGTGCTGGCCACCGCCTTCGACCTGACCGGGGACGCGCGCTACCGGGACGGGGCGGTGCAGGCGGCGGACTACCTCTTCGGCCGCAACGCGCTCAACATCTCGTACGTGACCGGGTGGGGCGAGCACGCCGCGCAGAACCAGCACAGCCGGATCTTCGCCCACCAGCTCGACCCCGCCTCGCCGAACCCGCCCGCCGGTTCGTTGGCCGGCGGGGCGAACGCCGCCCTCCAGGATCCGTTCGCCGCGCAGCTGCTCGCCGGCTGTGCGCCGATGTTCTGCTACGTCGACGACATCAACTCGTACGCGACCAACGAGGTGGCGATCAACTGGAACTCGGCGCTGGCCTGGATCGCGTCGTTCCTCGCCGACCAGGGCGAGGCGGGTGCGGTGCCGGCGGCCACCTGCGCGGTCGCGTACACCAACCACGGCACCTGGCAGGGCGGCACCGGGTTCACCGCCCAGTTGACCGTCCGTAACACCGGCGCGACGGTGGTGAACGGCTGGACCGTCCGGTTCGCGTTCACCGGCGACCAGAAGGTGCGCGAGGCGTGGCTGGCAAAGGTGACCCAGGCCGGCGCCACGGTGACCGCCCGCAACGAGTCGTACAACGCCCGGATCAACCCCGGCGGCACGGTGGCCTTCGGGTTCAACGCGACCACCGGCGGCGGCGCGAACCCACCCCCCGGTCTGGTCACGCTGAACGGGGCCAGGTGCACGTCGTCCTGAGCATCCCCCGCCCCGGCGCGACCCCGGTCGCGCCGGGGCGGACCCGTGCTGGCAGGCCCGGCCTACCGTTCCGGTCATGGACACCCATCTGTGGCTCGCGACCGGCGCGGCGCTCGCCCTCGCCGCAGTGGTGGTGATGATGATGATGTTGGTGCGACGGCGACGACGGCGTACCCCGGTCGACCGGGAGGAGACGCTGCGGGTCGCGCGCCAGGCGATCCGGCAGACCCGGCGGGACGTGAGCCGCCGCTCCCGTGGCAGCACCCGGGGCAAGGGCTACGGCGGCAATGACGGTCTGGCCACCGACGCCGCCATCAACAGCGAACCCGGCGGCGCCCCCTGACGATCGGCCCGGCACGGCCGCCCACGCGGCCCGGACACGGGATGACGCCGGCGGCAGTGACCCGGCGGGGCGCCGGACGGCTGTGACCGGCGTCGCGCCCGTCGGGCACTCCACAGCCGACGGTGCGGACATACGGTCGAGCCATGCCCGGTCCCGCGCGCGCCGCCGTCCGTAGGCGACGCTGATGGCCTCGCCGCTACCGCCGCCCGGACACCTGCGCACCCTGGCGTTGGCCACCCTGGCGAACACGGTCGGGCTCGGGCTCTGGCTCACCGGCTCCGCGCTCTATCTCACCCGGATCGTCGGGCTGAGCCCGGCCGCGGTGGGCGCGGGCCTGACCGTCGCCGGGCTGGTCGGGCTCACCGCGAGCGTGCCGCTGGGCGCGCTCGCCGACCGGTACGACCCGCGTACCCTGCGGGCCGCACTCCAGCTGCTACAGGCCGCCGTCGCCGCGTCGTACCTGCTGGTGGGCTCGTTTCCGGTGTTCCTCGCGGTGGCGGTGCTGGACGCGCTGCTGGTCTCGGGCAACCTCACCGTCCGGGCGGCGCTGGTCGCCGCGGTGGGCGGTCCACAGGGGCGTGTGCACGCCTTCGCCACCCTGCGCGCGGTGGCCAACCTCGGCATCGCGCTCGGCGCCGGGCTGGCCGCCTTCGCGCTCGCTGCGGACACTCCCGTCGCCTACCACCTGCTGGTGCTCGGGAACGTGGCGAGTTATCTGGTCTCCGCAGCGCTGATCATGCGGCTGCCGGCGTTTCCGCCGGCCCGCGTCGCCGGCGGGCCGCCCCGGGTCGGCCGCGCGCTGCGGGACGGGCCGTTCCTGGCGGTGAGCGGCGCGTCGGCGCTGCTCTCGCTGCACTGGGTGGTGCTCACCCTGGTGCTGCCGCTCTGGGCGGTGAACCGGGCCGGGGCGCCACCGGTGACGGTGTCGGCGGTCCTGCTGGTCAACACGGTGCTCACCGTGCTGCTCGCGGTCCGGCTGAGCCGCGGCGCCCGCAGTGCCCTGCCGGCCGCCCGCACCATGCGCCGCGCCGGGCTGGTGCTCGCGGCGGCCATGCTGCTCTACGCCGCCGCCGGCAGCGCGCCACCCGGGTTGGCGATCGGGTTGCTGCTACTCGGCACGGCCGTCTACACGGTGGGCGACCTGTGGCACGGCACGGCCGGCGCCGGGCTCGCCTACGAGCTGGCCGATCCGGCCGCGATCGGCGCCTACCAGGGGGTGGACGGCCTGCTCGCCGGCCTGATCCGGGCGGCCGGCCCCGCCCTGCTGACCTGGGCGGTCCTCGACGGCGGCGGCGCCGGTTGGATCGGGCTGGTCGCCCTCTTCGCCCTGGTGGGCCTGCTCGTGCCGGGGCTCACCCGGTGGGCGCTGCGCACGCGGCCCGCCGTCGCGCCCGGTCGTGACGCGATGCGGTCGGCCGGGCTCGCCACGGCGACGGCCGGGCAGGATGACGCCGACCATCCACGGTCGTCGTTGTAGGAGCATGTCAGCCATGACCGCTGCGCAGCACCTGACCGTCCGGCCCGGCGACCCCACGGATGCGCCCGCCGTCCTGCGCCTGCTCGACGACGCGACCGCCTGGCTGGTGGCGCGGGGCCGGGCCGGCCAGTGGGGCACCGAGCCGGCCTCGGCGGATCCCCGCCGGATCGCCCAGGCGGACGCGTGGGCCGGGTCGGGTGGGCTGTGGCTGGCAGTGCTCGACGAACACCCGGTCGGCGCCCTGGTGGTGGGCGCGGCCACCGAGTACGTGCCGGCCGCCGCGGAGCCGGAGGTGTACGTGAACCTGCTGGTCACCGACCGCGCGTACGCCGGCCAGGCGATCGGGGGCCGGTTGCTGGCGCACGCCGCCGAGCTGGCCCGCGACCGTGGCGTCGGGCTGCTCCGGGTGGACTGCTACGCCGGCGGCGACGGCGCGCTCGTGCGGTGGTACGAGCGGCAGGGCTTCACCCGCACCGACCCGTTCACCGTCCGGCGCCCCGGCCGGGAGCCGTGGCCCGGCCAGGTGCTCGCCCGCCGCCTGCCCTGACTTGCGTCCCCGTCCACCCGCGGCGACGGCTCAGCCGATCTCCTCGTCGACGAAACACCAGCGCCAGGACTCCCCCGGCTCGACCGAGCGCATCACCGGGTGCCCGGTCTGCTCGAAGTGCTTGGTCGCGTGCCGGTTGGGCGAGGAGTCGCAGCAGCCGACGTGCCCGCAGCTGAGGCACGCCCGCAGGTGCACCCAGTCGGCGTTGCCGATCGCCACGCAGTCCGGGCACTCCCCGGTGGCCCGTGGCTCGACCGTGCCGGCCTCGGTCAGATGCTGGCAGCTCATTCGCCACCCTCCTGCTTCAACAACGATTCCTCCAGGTCCAGATCACGATAGGCCCGCACGAGCACCTCCTCGGGGATCCGGCCGGTGTCCCGGGCGACCCGGAACACCTCCCGCTCGGCGTCGATCATCTCCTGCCGCAGTCGCCCGTACGCCTGGGAGGGGGTCTCCCGTTCGGCGCTGCCGAGACGCTCCCAGGCCATGTTGGTCCGGTCGTCCACCGCCCGGCGCAGCCGGTTCACCACCGGCTCCGGCGCGGTGTCGGCCAGCTCGTCGAGGCGTTCCCGGGCCGCCCGGCTGGCCTGCTGCTGCACCCCGGCGGCGGAGAGCGCGTCCTGGACCGCGTCGTCCGGGGGCAGCTTGAGGCGCCGGGCCACCGCCGGCAGGGTGGCCCCCTGACCGACCAGGGTCACCACGATCACCGCGAAGGCCAACCAGATGAAGAGCGCCCGGGGGTACGGCGCCCCGTCGGCCAGGGTGAGCGGCAGCGCGAGCGCGGCGGCCAGGGTCACCACGCCGCGCATCCCCGCCCAGCCGACCACCGCCGGATACTTCGCGGGCTTGGCCAGCTTCGCCTCGCCGCGCCGCAGCCGGGGCACCAGCCGGGTGAGGTAGGTCACCGGGAAGAGCCAGACGAAGCGGGCCACGATGACGACGCCGAGCACCGCCGCGGTGACCCCGACCACCCGACCGGCCGGCTCGTCCAGATCCTGCAGCACGTCCGGCAGTTGAAGCCCGACCAGCAGGAAGACCAGCCCCTCCAGGAGGAACCGGACCAGCCGCCAGACCGCGCCCACCTGAAGCCGGGACGCGGCCGACAGCAGTCGTGGCAGCTTGTGGCCCAGGGCGAGCCCGGTGACCACCACCGCGACCACTCCGGAGGCGTGGATCTCCTCGGCGGTGAAGACCACCGCGAACGGGATGATCAGCGACAGCGCGTTGTCCAGCAGCGGATCGCTGATCCGCTTGTGCACGAAACCGAAGACCAGCGCGCCGAGCGCGCCGATCAGCACGCCACCGCCGGCCGACACGAGCACCTCCCTGGTCACCTCGGCCACCCCGACCGCCGAACCGACAGCGGCCAGGACGGCGACCCGGAACAGCACCAGCGCGGTGGCGTCGTTGAGCAGGCTCTCGCCCTCCAGGATGGTGACCACCCGGCGGGGCAGCCCGATCCGGCGGGCCACCGCCGTCGCGGCGACCGCGTCCGGCGGGGCGACCACCGCGCCAAGGGCGAGGCAGGCGGCGAAGGGCACCGCGGGCAGCAGCAGATGCAGCACCAGCCCGACCGCGACCGCGGTGAAGAGCACCAGCCCGACGGCGAGCAGCAGGATCGGGCGCAGGTTGTGCCGGAACGCCGGCACGGAGGTCTCCAGCGCCGCCACATAGAGCAGCGGCGGCAGGATCCCGACCAGCACCAGCTCGGGTTCGAGCCGGACGTGCGGGAAGCCGGGCACGAAGGAGAGCACGAGACCCGCCACCACCAGGACGATCGGCGCCAGCAGGCCGAGCTTGCGGGCCAGCGCCGCGCCGAGTGTCGCGACCGCCAGGAAGACGACGACCTCGAAGAGTCCCTCCATGGGGTAGGAGCCTAGGCGGCACGTCCGGCGCGGACGATCAGTGGGCGGCGCGCAGCTTCGGCAGCACCTCGGCGCCGAAGGTGTCCAGGAAGGGCCGTTGTTGCTGGCCCACGTGGTGCAGGGCGATCTGGTCGAAGCCGAGCGCCTGGTACTCCTCCAGCCAGCCGACGTGCCGGCCCAGGTCTGCCGAGACGTTCACCACCCGGGTCACCCGCTCCATGGGAACGTCGGCGGAGACCGCGTCGAAGTGCTCGGCGGTCTCCAGGTCCCAGCAGACCGGCGGGGCGAAGACGTTGCTGCGCCACTGGTCGTGGGCGACGGCCTCGGCCTCGGCCTGGTCGGGCGCCCAGCTGAGGTGCGCCTGCAGGTGAAGCGGGCCCCGGCCGCCGGCGTCGCGGTACGCGTCGATCATCCGGCGCAGGTGCTCGACGGGCGCGTTGACCGTGATCAGCCCGTCCGCCCACTCGGCGCACCAGCGGGCGGTGGCCACGCTGACCGCCGCGCCGATCAGCGCCGGCGGCTGCTCGGGCCGGGTCCAGAGTCGGGCCCGGTCCACCCGGACCAGCCCGTCGTGGCTGACCTCCTCGCCGGCCAGCAGCGCCCGGATCACGTCCACGCACTCGCGCAGCCGGGCGGCGCGGACGTCCTTGCGCGGCCAGCCGTCACCGGTGATGTGCTCGTTGCTCGCCTCGCCCGTGCCGAGCGCGGCCCAGAACCGGCCCGGGTACATCGCGGCGAGGGTGCCGATCGCCTGGGCGATGACCGCCGGGTGGTATCGCTGCCCCGGCGCGTTCACCACCCCGAAGGGCAGCCCGGTGGCCTGCAGCGCCGAGCCGAGCCAGGACCAGGCGAAGCCGGAGTGGCCCTGGCGGGTGCTCCACGGCGAGAAGTGGTCCGAGGACATGGCGGCGTCGAAACCGACCCGCTCGGCGTGGATCACCGCTTCCAGCAGGGCGCGGGGATGGATCTGCTCGTGGGACGCGTGGAAGCCGAACACCGTCATGGCTGCGTTCCGTACCCAGGACGGCGCCCGGCTAAAGCATCGCTACTCGGCGTGCGCCCCGGCCGGCCCCACCGGGCCGGTGTCGTCGCCGCCGACCCAGACCGTCTTGGTGTTGCAGAACTCGCGCATGCCCAGCGCGGAGAGTTCCCGCCCGTAGCCGGAGTTCTTCACCCCGCCGAAGGGCAGCTCGGGGAAGGACGTGGTCATCCCGTTGATGAAGACGTTGCCGGCGTCGAGGTCGGTGGCGAAGCCCCGCTGCTCGTCCGGATCCTGGGTCCAGGCGTTCGAGCCGAGGCCGAAGCTGGTCCCGTTGGCCACCTCGATCGCCTCCTCGTAGGAGGAGACCCGGAAGAGGCCGGCGACCGGGCCGAACACCTCCTCGCGCCACATCCGCATCTCCGGCGTCAGGTCGGTGACCACGGTCGGCGGGTACCACCAGCCGTCCTGGTCGGGCTGCTCACCGCCGACGAGCACCGTGGCGCCGTTCTCGACCGCGTCCCGGACCTGGCCGTTCACCTCTTCGCGGCCCCGCTCGGTGGCAAGGGGGCCCACGTCGGTCCCGTCGTCCATCGGGTCGCCGACGCGCAGGGCGGCCATGGCCGCGGCGAACTTCTCGGCGAAGGCGTCGAAGACGTCGGTGTGCACGATGAACCGCTTCGCGGCGATGCAGGACTGCCCGTTGTTCTGGCAGCGCGCGGTGGTGGCCACCTGGGCGGCCCGGTCCAGGTCGGCCGACGGCATCACCACGAACGGGTCGCTGCCGCCCAGCTCCAGCACGGTCTTCTTCAGTTCCCGGCCGGCGATCTGGGCGATCGAGCGGCCGGCGCCCTCGCTGCCGGTCAGCGTCGCGGCACGCACCCGGGGGTCGGAGAGGATCGTGTCGACCGCGTCCGAACCGACCAGCAGGGTGGTGAACGCCCCCTCCGCGAAGCCGGCCCGGCGGAACAGGTCCTCCAGCAGCAGCGCCGTCTGCGGCACGTTCGAGGCGTGCTTGAGCAGGCCGGTGTTGCCGGCCATCAACGCCGGCGCGGCGAACCGCATCACCTGCCACAGCGGGAAGTTCCACGGCATCACGGCGAGCACCGGCCCGATCGGCTGGTAGCGGATGAACGCCTGGCGGGCCTTCACCGCCGCCGCGTCGGCCGGCTCGTCGGCCAGGTACGCGGTGGCGTGCCCGGCGTAGAACCGGCAGGCGGCGGCGCACTTGGTCACCTCGGCCTTGGCCGCGGCGTACGTCTTGCCCATCTCGGTGGTCATGATCCGCGCGATCTCGTCGCGCTCGGCGTCGAGCAGGTCGGCCGCCGCGTTCATCCATCCGGCCCGCTGCTCGATCGTGGTGCCGCGCAACTGCCGGTACGCCAGGTCGGCCCGCTCGATCGCGGCGTCGATCTGCTCGGCGGACATCGGGTCGTACGACTTGAGCACCTGTCCGGTGGCGGGGTTGGTGGTGGCGATGGACATCTCGTCCTCCTGTCACTCGAACAGTGAGTGCTGTGCGCCCGGTTCCTCCCGGCGGCGGGCGGCGCGGCGACGCTGGATGATGACCAGGTCGACCACGGCGACGACCGCGAAGAACACGCAGATCACGCCCAGCCACAGCACGCCGGCCAGGAACGCCAGCACCGCGAAGATGGCCATGATCACCAGCCCGAAGCTGGCGAGCGCGAGCCGGAGGTTCAGCGCGCTGTACGCGTGCCCGACCGTGCCACGGGCGCGCCGGGGCTGCGATCTCGTCATTCTTCCGACCTACCCCGGATCGGCGGGGTTAACCGGAACGGCGGGGCGAGGTAGCGCCGCCTCGCCCGGCCCGCGAACCGCCGGCCCGGTCAGCCGATGTCGGCGAGCTTCGGCAGGAGCCGCTCGCCGACCTGCTCGGCGAACTCCACCGGGTGCCGGTCCGGGGTGACCTGGAGCTCGGTCGCCCCGAGCGCGGCGTACTCCTCGGCGGCGGCGAGGAAGGCGTCCGGCTCGTCCAGGGGTGACACGCGCATCACCACGGTCTTCTCGATGCTGTCGTAGTCGCGCCCCTCGGCCTCGCAGTGCGACCGGAGCACGTCGAGCTTGTGGCGCAACTCGTCGGTGTTGCCGCCGAAGAGGTTGCACGAGTCGGCGTACCGGGCGACCAGGAGGAGCGTCTTCTTCTCACCGCTGCCGCCGATCATGATCGGCGGGCGGGGCCGGCGGATCGGGGCGGGCACGCAGAGCGTCTCGGCCAGCCGGTAGTGCCTGCCCTCGAACGGACCGTTGTCCTCGCTCCACATCTGCAGGCAAATCTGCAGCGTCTCCTCCAACCGCTCGAACCGCTCGCCCACGGGTACCACCGGCACGCCGAGGCCGCTCTGCTCGCGCTCGTACCAGGAGGCGCCGATGCCCAGGCGGGCGCGACCGTTGGAGAGCACGTCCAGGGTGGTGACGATCTTCGCCAGCAGCCCCGGATAGCGGTACATCACGCCGGTGACCAGCACGCCCAGCGCCATCCGCTCGGTCTTGGCGGCGACGTAGCCGAGCGTGGTGTAGGCCTCCAGCATCGGCTCCTCGGCCCGCGTCACGGCCTCCATCTGGAAGTAGTGGTCCATCACGGTGAAGGCGGCGAACCCGGTCTCGTCGGCGATCTGCGCGGTCCGGGCCAGGGTGGGTGTGATCAGCCCCGGCTCCGGCGGGGTGGTGAAGCTCCAGTAGTGCAGACCGAGTTTCATGTCCCACAGCCTCCTCGCGGCGCGCGGATGTCGGCGACGACTCGGCCAAGCGTTCCACTTCGAGAACGCGCGAAGTCAATCCTCGGCGCGAGGTCACCCGGACGGCGGTGGCGCGCCGGTACCACGCGGGCGTCGGCGGCGGCACCGATCTGCCGCATACCCGACATCAGCCGTCCGCCAGCGCCCGACACGCGCATAGAGTGACCGCGCCGTTGCTCTGCGCTGCCGGACGGGGAACGTCATGCCTCGACGCTGGGTCACCGCCGTCGCCTGCCTGCTGGCGTTGGTCGCGCTCGCCTGCGAAGGCGGCGGTGAGGGCGCGACCCGCCCGCCCCGGGAATCCCCGCCACCGGGCTCGTCCGGCGGCATCGCCGCCCTGGGCGACTCGATCACCACCGGCTTCGGCTCCTGCCTGGTGCTCACCTCGTGCCAGCGCAACTCCTTCTCGACGGGGGACGGCCTGCGGGTGGAGAGCCTCTACCGGCGGCTGCTCGACCGCGATCCGGCGATCCGCGGCCGGGCGTACAACCACGCCCGGCCGGGCGCCCGGGCGGCGGCGCTCGAGGCGCAGGCCCGGGCCGCGGCCCGGGACCGGCCCGACCAGGTGACCGTGCTGATCGGCGCGAACGACGCCTGTCGCGGCGGGATCGAGGAGATGACCCCGGTGGCCGAGTTCCGCACCGGCGTGGACCGGGGGCTACGTGCGCTGCGCGCCGGCCGGCCGAAGGTGCGGGTGCTGGTGGTCAGCATCCCCGACCTGTACCGGCTCTGGGAGGTCGGGCACACCGACTCCCGGGCGGTCCGGGCCTGGCGGCGCGGCGTCTGCCCGGCCCTGCTGGCTGAGGCGACCTCGACCGCCCCCGCCGACCGGGCCCGCCGGACCGCCTTCCGGGAGCGGATCGCGGCCTACAACGCCCAGCTCGTCGCCGCGTGCCGGGCTTACGGGTCGCGGTGCCGGCACGACGGCGGTGCGGTGCACCGGGTGCGGTTCACCCTGGACCTGGTCAACCCGCTGGACTGGTTCCACCCGAACGCGGCCGGGCAGGACCGCCTCGCGGAGGTGACCTGGCGCGCCTCCGGCTTCGCCGACTAACCCGACACCCCTGCCGCGGGTCAGGACCGGCGCGGACCGGGTACCGCGTTGCCCCGCTGACGGAACAGCGCCCGGGAACGCTCGCCGAGATCCGTGGTGGCCGTGGAGTTGGCCCAGGTGCCGAGGATGATCGCGGCGCCGGGGACGAGTTTGGCGAAGACCCGCTTGGCGGCCCGGACCCCGGCCATCTGGGCCAGCCGGACGCCGAGGCGCAGCATCACCTTGCCCAGCGGACGCTGCCCGCCCGTGCCGAACAGCGCGCCGGCGCGTTCCCGGCCGGCGGCCACTCCGAGCGCCAGCCGCGCGCTCTCGGCCACCTTGTGCACCCGCTGCAGGACGAGCAGGTCGGTGGCGCGGTCGGGGTGCAGCGGATCGACGTCGTAGGCGGCGGCGACGTGCAGCACCATCCGGGCCTGGGTCCAGGCCAGCACGCCCACGTCGATCACCGCGCCGGGCAGCCCGGCGGCACCGGAGACGGCACCGGAGAGCCGCGCCCGGTTGACGAACTTGCGGACCGCCTGCTCGGCCAGCACGTCGGCGGAGGCGCCGGGCTGCTCCGCCCGGGCCCGGCGGGCCCACTGCGCCGCCTCAGGTCCGAGACGGCGCACCGCCTCCAGGGCGAGGTGCTCCGGGGCGTACTGGGGATCGTCGCGCATCCGGTCCCAGAGGGTGGCCGGCGGCGCCTCCGGGACGTCCTGTGGTGCGGCCGGCGGCACCGCCGGCGGCTGCGGCAGGGAGGTGGGCGGCTGGCCGTCGGCGGGCACGGAATCGGTCACAGGAACTCCCGGGGGGTCGGCACAGGGGGTACGACGGTCCGGCGACGCTCAGCGGCGCTTGTTCAGCCGCGCGGCGAGCCCGCGCAGCTTCTGCTGGTTGGCCGGCTTGGCCAGCTCCTGGCGCCCGCGCGCGACGAGCTGCTGCCCCTTCGGGGAGCGCAGGAAGGTGCTGATTCGCTGCAACAGAGACATCTCGGTCCTCCAGTCGGTGTGCCGTCTCTCATGTGTACCTGGAACCGACAACGGATGTACCCGGGATGGCCGACTCGCAACCGTCCACAGTGGTCGGAGAGTACCGTCCGGCCGGGGCGGTCCAGCGCCCGGCCGGGGCCGGCTACCGCCCGGCGGGAGCGACGGCGTCGACGACCTCGGTGGCCCGCCACTCGTGCTGGGCGTAGAGGTCCGGATAGGCCGACACCTGCACCGCCTGGGCCGCTTCGGTCAGCCGCATCTGCCGCCAACCCGGCACCTGCTCAAGTGCGGTGAGGAACTGCCGGGTGGCGAACGCCGGGTCCATCAGCCGGCCGACCGGGCCCCAGCCGCTGCTGGGGCGCTGCTGGAAGAGCCCCACGGAGTCGTGGTCCCAGCCGATCGCCTGGTGCGGGTAGTCCTGCGACTCGGGCAGCACGCCGCTGGCGTAGTTGTAGAGGTTGCTCTCCTGCATCGCGGTCGCCACCGCGATCACCAGACCCCGGCGGGGCACGCCCATCTCCCGGCCGGTACGCACGATCGTCTCGGCGTTCGCCATCTGCGCCCTGCTCAGGCCAGCCACCGGCGCGACCCGCTTCGTGGGCCGGTCCGGCTCGGTGTCCGGGTCGCGGTGGGTCGGGGCGGGAGCGGCCGACTCCGCCGCCGGCGTCGTGGCGGAGGCGGTGGGCTCGGCGGTCGGTGTGCGGTCGAGGCCGCGGGAGGCCCGCTGCTCCTGCTCGGCACGCTGGACCAGGTCGGCACGGGCGGCCAGCGGGTCCGCCTGGGCGGTCCGCTCGCCGGCCTGGGCGAACGCCGCCAGACCGAGGCAGCAGACCACGCCGGCGGCGAGCGCGACCCGCACTCGACCCGGCGCGCTGCTCAACTCCCGGACGCCACCGGCGGCCCGCAGGCGACTCCACCGGATCGGCCGTTCGGCTGATGGCTGGTCATCCGCTTGGACATACGGGTCGGTGAGGGCGTTCGGGGCGTCGGGGGTGTCGTCGGCACGCATCAGCCGAGGCTAGGCAGGTGCCCCCGGTGATTACCCTCGGTGATCTCGTGGCCCTGGCCACACTATTCGGGCCGGGTGGGGGACGGTCGGGCCGGGCCGGGGCCACCAGCGGACGGACCTCGCGGACCGGAGAAACCTCCCGCCCCACTCGACCGCGCAGGACCGGGAGGAAACCCACCATCCGGACGCGACCGGCGGAGTGATCATCAAACTCGTCCGTCCGTCCCATGCCGGCATCCTCCGAACGGGTACCATCGGCGGGCCGACCGGTGGAATGAGGCGATTTGCCCGATCCTGATCCCGGTCCAGAGAACGGACCGCCCGGGGAAGGAATGCGCCAGGATGGCGGGTACGTTGCCCGAACCGGGCGTCACGGCACGCGGTGGCGCCCCGCAGGCACATCCCAGGGAGGTCCGCACCGGTGCTCGACCCACACGAGCTCTACGAGCTCACCGACGATCTGCCCGACCTCGGTCAGCCGGTCCTGATCCAGGCCCTCACCGGCTTCGTCGACGCCGGCAACGCCAGTCGGTTGGCCCGCGAGCAGCTGCTCACCTCGCTGGAGGCGCGCCCCGTCGCCACCTTCGACGTCGACCAGCTCTTCGACTACCGGTCCCGGCGCCCCGTGATGACCTTCGTCGAGGACCACTGGGAGTCGTACGACACGCCGAAGCTCGAGCTGCACCTGCTGCGCGACGACGACGAGACGCCCTTCCTGCTGCTCACCGGCCCCGAACCCGATCTGCAGTGGGAGCGGTTCGTCGCGGCCGTCGCCGGTCTCGCCGCCCGGCTGGACGTCCGGCTCACCGTCGGGCTCAACTCGATCCCGATGGCGGTGCCGCACACCCGGCCCACCGGGGTGACCGCACACGCCACCCGGCGCGACCTGATCGCCGGCTACGAGCCGTGGTTGCAGCAGGTGCAGGTGCCGGCGAGCGTCGGTCACCTGCTCGAGTTCCGGCTCGGCGAGCTGGGCCGCGACGCGCTCGGCTTCGCCGCCCACGTGCCGCACTACGTGGCGCAGACCGAGTACCCGGCCGCCGCGGAGGTCCTGCTCTCCTCGATCTCGCGCAGCACCGGGCTGCTGCTGCCCCGCGACGGGCTGCGCTCCGCCGCCGAGGTGGTCCGGGTCGAGATCGACCGGCAGGTCGCCCAGACCGAGGACGCCGCGGCGCTGGTCCAGGCCCTCGAGGAGCAGTACGACGCGTTCGCCCGGGGACGGGGCGAGAAGAACCTGCTCGCCCCGGACGCCGGGCCACTGCCCACCGCCGAGGAGCTCGGCGCCGAGCTGGAGCGGTTCCTGGCCGAGCAGACCCGCCCGAACGACACTCCCGGGAGCTGACCCGCGAAGGCGCGACACCCCCGGGGCTGACCCGCGATGGCGCGACATCCCGGGGCGCCGGCCGGCGCCCCGGGCAGCGATGCGGCAGGCTGGGACCATGCGCCTGGCGACCTGGAACGTGAACTCGGTGAAGGCCCGCCTGCCCCGGCTGCTCGACTGGCTCGCCGGCACCGCCCCGGACGTGGTCTGCCTCCAGGAGACCAAGTGCCCGGACGGCGCCTTCCCGGTGGCCGAGGTGGGCGAGCTGGGCTACACGGTGGCCAGCCACAGCGACGGCAGGTGGAACGGGGTGGCCCTGCTGTCCCGGGTCGGCCTGACCGACGTGACGGTCGGGTTCCCCGGCGAACCGGGCTTCCCCGAGCCCGAGGCGCGGGCCATCTCGGCCACCTGCGGCGGGCTGCGCGTCTGGTCGGTGTACGTGCCGAACGGCCGGGCGCCCGACGACCCGCACTACGCGTACAAGCTCGCCTGGTTCGCCGCGCTGCGCGACGCGCTGGAGGAGGAGCTGACCCGGGAGCTGCCGCTCGCGGTCTGCGGTGACTTCAACGTCGCGCCGACCGACGCGGACGTCTGGGACCCGGCGGTCTTCGCCCACTCCACCCACGTCACCCGGCCCGAGCGGGCCGCGCTGGCGGCGCTGCGCGACCTGGGGCTCAGCGACGTGGTGCCCACCCCGATGAAGGGGCCGCACCCGTTCACCTACTGGGACTACCGGGCCGGGATGTTCCATCAGAACAAGGGCATGCGGATCGACCTGGTGTACGCCTCCGCACCGTTCGTCCGGGTGGTCAGCTCGGCGTACGTGGACCGGGAGGCGCGCAAGGGCAAGGGCCCCTCGGACCACGCGCCGATCGTGGTGGACGCCGCCCTGGTGCCGGCGGTCGAGACGTTCTGAGCCGGCCGGCGCTGGTTAGGGTGGGGGCATGGCAGTCGTGAAGATCAACGCGATCGACGTCCCGCCCGGTGCCGGCGAGGAGCTGGAGAAGCGGTTCGCCGCCCGCGCCGGCGCGGTGGAGAACTCCCCCGGCTTCCTCGGGTTCGAGCTGCTCCGCCCGGTCGCCGGGGAGAGCCGCTACTTCGTGTACACGAAGTGGGAGTCCGAGGAGGCCTACCAGGCCTGGGCGGCTGGCCCGTCCCGCGCCGCGCACGCCGGGCAGCAGCAGCGCCCGGTCGCCTCCGGTGCCACCCTCCTCGAGTTCGAGGTGATCCAACAGGTCCCCTGACCGGGGCTACGGCTTCCGGGTGGACTGCAGCGAGGCGAAGGCGATGATGTTGTCCGTGTAGCCGGTGCGACCGCCGACGAACTCGCCGCCGCAGGTGATCAACCGCAGCCCCGGTGGGCCCTCGTGGCCGTAGATCCGCTCGGCCGGCAGCCGGTCCTTCGGGAAGTGCTCCACCGTGTCGACCCGGAACACCACCACCGACCTGTCGGCCCGGGCCACCTCGATGGTGTCCCCCGGCTTCAGCTTGCCCAGGTCGTAGAAGACCGACGGGCCGCTCTTGGTGTCCACGTGCCCGACGATCACCGCCGGGCCCGGCTCGCCCGGAGTGGGGCCCCGGTCGTACCAGCCGGTCTCGTTGTGCCGCTCCAGCGGCGGCACGGCGATCGAGCCGTCCCGGGCCTGCCCGACCGGCGCGACGGGTGCGGACACCTTGATCGTCGGCACCGAGAGGCTCACCGGACGGCTGGCCCGCACGGCGGCGCTGTCGCTGCGGGCCGGCCGGTCTGCGCCGCTGGTGGCCCACTCCAGCGGCCCGGCCGAGCGGCCCAGCCCGACACCGGTGGCGAAGACCCCGGCCAACACGAGCACCACGGCGAGCGGCACCGTCCAGGGCGAGCGCCCCGGTCGCCGGTTCCGGACGCCGGTGCCCCGGCCGGCGGCGGGGCGTACCGGCGGGGCTGGCTGCGCGGTGATCGCGTGGGTGATGGAGACCCGCTGGGCGAGCGCCGAGCGGTCGGCCGGCGATCCGACGGGCGGGCGGCTGGGGCGGGGGGCCGGCATCGCGGGCTCAGCCTCGGTTGCTGCCGCGTACCGTGCGCGGCCGGCGCAGCGCGACGACGGCGACGACGATGCCGGCGATGGTCAGCGCGACCCCACCGGGCAGCAGCAGCCCCCCGGTGAAGCCGCCGGCGCCGCCGCCGAATCCGGTGGCCGGGCCGCGGCTGGGCTTCACCGCCTTCACCACCTGGAGCATGGTCGAGGCGGTCTCCCCGTCACGGCACTCCAGCTTGACCCGGTAGTTGCCGGGGCGGGTGCGCTCCCGCACCATCGGCGACGCGGTCAGCAGGCCGCGCTGCGGCTGCACCTGCACCCGGCCGAAGGCGTCCGACACCACGATGGCCGGGATCGAGTTGTCCCGGCAGCTGGCCTTGATGCCGACCAGGTAGCCCGGCTGGACGGTGCTCGGGCTGACCTCCACGAAGACGTCGACGACCGGGTTCGGTGGCGGCTGCGAGCTGGCCGGCTCACCGGGCGCCGGCGCACCGGCCAGCGCCGACCCGCCGGCCAGGGCGGCGTCGCCGACCAGCAACGGGTCACCGGCGGGCGCGGAGCCGTCAGCCAACGCCGGATCAACGATCAGCGCCGGGTCGTCGGACGACGGGGCATCATCCCCGAGGGTCGGTTCGGCGGCCGCCACCGGGTCCACGGTGAGCGCGGAATCGTCGGTGATCGCCGCACCACCGGCCGACGGCCCGGTGGCGAACGGCTGACTCTCGCCGAGATTCGGCCCGGCGGCAAGCAGCACACCGGCGACGAGAGCCGACAGCACGAAGCCAGCGCGGGTCACTGAACCAACCCCCTCCCGACGCCGTCGCGGACGTGCCGGGCAGCGGACCGCCCGGTCTGCCGTACGAGATGGATCCTCTCATCCCCGGGCGTACATCACATCCGATCCGGCAGGACCGTCGCGTACGCTCGCAGCGCTGTGACCTTCACCGACCACGACCTCAGCGCCGCCGCGGAGCACCCGGCGGCGCCCCGGACCATCCGCACCTTCCACCCCCGCCGGGGGCGGATGTCCGACCGGCAGACCGACGCGCTGGGCCGGCTCTTTCCCGCGTACGGCCTGGCGGTCCCGGACGGCCCCGGCGGCCCGGTCGACCTCGCCGGGATGTTCGGTCGCCACGCGCCGGTGGTGCTGGAGATCGGCTCGGGCATGGGCGAGACCACCGCCGCGATGGCCGGCGCCGACCCGGGTCGGGATTACCTGGCGGTCGAGGTGCACACGCCGGGAATCGCCAACCTGCTCGACCTGGTGGAGCGGCGCGGGCTGGGCAACGTCCGGGTGGCCCGGGGCGACGCCCTGGAGCTGGTCCGCCGGTTGCCGGTCGACTCGCTCGACGCGGTGCACATCTTCTTTCCGGACCCGTGGCCGAAGGCCCGGCACCACAAGCGGCGGCTCGTCCAGCCGGCGCACGTGGCACTGCTGCGCAGCCGGCTGGCCCTCGGCGGCACCCTGCACTGCGCCACCGACTGGGCCGAGTACGCCGAGGTGATGCGGGCCACCCTCGACGCCGACCCGGAGTTGGTCGACCCGCACGGCGGGTTCGCCCCGCGGCCGGCGCACCGGCCGGTGACGAAGTTCGAACGGCGGGCGCTCACGGCCGGACGCCCGATCTTCGACCTGATCCGTCACCGCCGCTGACCGGCGGGCCGCGGCCGGTTGGCGCGGAGGGGCATGATCCAGGCACCATGGACGGGATATGACGCTCACCGCCGCGCTGCCCGCAAGCGCAGACCCCGACACCCTCTATGACGCGTTCGCCGGCTGGGCGAAGGAGCGCGGCCTCGACCTCTACCCCCACCAGGAGGAGGCGGTCATCGAGATCGTCTCCGGCGCGAACGTGATCATGAATACTCCGACCGGCTCCGGCAAGAGCCTGGTCGCGGTGGCGGCGCACTTCACGGCCCTGGCGGACGACCGGACCACGTTCTACACCGCGCCGATCAAGGCGCTGGTGTCGGAGAAGTTCTTCGCCCTCTGCGAGATCTTCGGCGCGGAGAACGTCGGCATGCTCACCGGGGACGCCAGCGTCAACGCCGACGCCCCGATCATCTGCTGCACCGCCGAGATCCTGGCCAACCTGGCGCTGCGGGAGGGCGCCCGGGCCGACGTCGGCCAGGTGATCATGGACGAGTTCCACTTCTACGCCGAGCCCGACCGGGGCTGGGCGTGGCAGGTGCCGCTCATCGAGCTGCCCCAGGCGCAGTTCATCCTGATGTCGGCGACCCTCGGCGACACCACCCGGTTCGTCGACGACCTGACCCGGCGTACCGGGCGGCCGACCGCCGTCGTCCGGTCGGCCGAGCGGCCGGTCCCGCTGCTCTTCTCGTACGCGATGACGCCGATGCACGAGACCCTCGAGGAACTGCTGGAGACGAAGCAGGCCCCGGTCTACGTCGTGCACTTCACCCAGGCCGCCGCGCTGGAGCGCGCCCAGGCGCTGATGAGCGTCAACGTCTGCACCCGGGCCGAGAAGGACATGATCGCCGCCGCGATCGGCCGGTTCCGGTTCACCTCCAGCTTCGGCAAGACGCTGTCCCGGCTGGTCCGGCACGGCATCGGCGTGCACCACGCGGGCATGCTGCCCAAGTACCGCCGCCTGGTGGAGACCCTCGCCCAGGCCGGGCTGCTCAAGGTCATCTGCGGCACCGACACCCTCGGCGTCGGCATCAACGTGCCGATCCGCACCGTGCTCTTCACCGGCCTCTCGAAGTACGACGGGACGCGTACCCGGCTGCTCAAGGCCCGCGAGTTCCACCAGATCGCCGGGCGGGCCGGCCGGGCCGGCTTCGACACGATCGGCCGGGTGGTGGTGCAGGCGCCCGAGCACGTGATCGAGAACGAGAAGGCGCTGGCCAAGGCGGGCGACGACCCGAAGAAGCGGCGCAAGGTGGTCAAGAAGAAGCCGCCGGAGGGGTCGGTCGGCTGGGGGCAGCCCACCTTCGACCGGCTGGTGGCGGCCGAGCCGGAGCCGCTCACCTCGAGCTTCCAGGTCAGCCACTCGATGCTGCTCAACGTCATCGGCCGCCCCGGCGACGCGTTCGCCGCCATGCGGCACCTGCTGACCGACAACCACGAGGAGCGGGCCGCCCAGCGCCGGCACATCCGCCGGGCGATCGCCATCTACCGGGCGCTGCGCGCCGGCGGCGTGGTCGAGGAGCTGCCCGAGCCGGACGAGACCGGGCGCCGGGTGCGGCTCACCGTCGACCTCCAGCTCGACTTCGCGCTCAACCAGCCGCTGTCGCCGCTGGCCCTGGCCGCCATCGAGCTGCTGGACCGGGAATCCCCGGCGTACCCCCTCGACGTGCTCTCGGTGATCGAGTCGATCCTCGACGACCCGCGGCAGGTGCTCTCCGCCCAGCAGTTCAAGGCCCGCGGCGAGGCGGTCGCCGCGATGAAGGCCGAGGGCATCGAGTACGAGGCCCGGCTCGAACTTCTCGACGAGGTGACCTGGCCCAAGCCGCTCGCGGAGCTGCTCGACGCGGCCTACGAGATGTACCGGCAGGGGCACCCGTGGGTGGCCGACCACCAGCTCTCCCCCAAGTCCGTCGTCCGGGACATGTACGAGCGGGCGATGACCTTCACCGAGTACGTGCAGTTCTACGGGCTGTCCCGCTCCGAGGGGCTGGTGCTGCGCTACCTCGCCGACGCGTACAAGACGCTGCGGCAGACCGTCCCCGAGGACGCGAAGACCGAGGAGCTGGTCGACCTCATCGAGTGGCTGGGCGAGCTGGTCCGGCAGGTGGACTCCAGCCTGATCGACGAGTGGGAGCGGCTGCGCAACCCGTCCGACGTAGCCGAGGTGGCCGAGGCGCACGCCGCCCTCGACGATCGACCGCCGGCGGTCACCCGCAACGCCCGCGCGTTCCGGGTGCTGGTGCGCAACGCCCTGTTCCGCCGGGTGGAGCTGGCCGCGCTACGCCGCTGGGACCTGCTGGCCGAACTCGACGCCGCGGACGGCTGGGACTACGACGCCTGGGCCGACGCGCTGGCGCCCTACTTCGAGTCGTACGACTCGATCGGGACCGGGCCGGACGCCCGCGGACCGGCGCTGCTCATGATCGAACAGGGCCGGGAGCGGTGGACGGTCCGGCAGATCCTGGACGACCCGGACGGCGACCACGACTGGGGGATCAGCGCCGAGATCGACCTGGTCGCCTCGGACGAGGTGGGCGCCGCGGTCGTGCGGATCACCTCCGTCGGCCAGCTCTAGAACTTCTTTTTCAGGGGCCGTCCGGGATGCCCGGACGGCCCCTTTCGTTCGCTGGGCGATGTCAGGACCGTCGATTAGAATGTATGTACTAAACCGGTTCCTGACCTGGGAGGACGACCGTGACCGCGCCCGCCTCCGCCCCGCTCACCCCCTACGCCACGCTGCTCGGCTTCACCCGCTACGTCGACCGCACCGGCCCGACCAAGGCGACCTTCGTCGGTGGGCTGCGCAAGCAGCGGGCCAGTCGGCACGGCTTCAATCCGCACGGCCAGTTCGTCAAGGCGCTCAAGGCCGACATCGCCTTCCACACCGGCGGCACCCACCTCGACCAGGTGGTCGACCTGGTCAAGCCGCGCTGGCGCCCGCTCTACCAGGCGCTGGTGCCCGGCGCGACCACCTGGCTGCACTCCCTCGGCGAGCCCGCCTCGGTCGACCTGGCCCAGACCCGCGACGCGCTCGCCATGCTCGGTGACCTGCCCGTCAAGATCAACCCGCACTTCGGTCTACGCCACGACGACGGACGCGTCGAGGCCGTTCGGCTGCACTTCGACGAGGCCCCGCCGAGCGAGGAGACGGCGCTCGCCACACTCCACCTGATGGCCCGGCACATGGACGCGGTACTCCCGCACGCCGAGCCGGTCCTGGTCGACGTCCGGCGCGGCCAGGCGCACCGGATGCCCGACGGGGTCAAGGCCGACCAGGTCGAACGCTGGCTCGCCGGCGAGGCCGCCGCCTTCCGCTCCCTCTGGACAACCGCCGCCTGACCCTCCCCGCACCGCCCGAGCGCACTGCTGCCGCTAACCCGTCGGCTCGGCGCTCGGGCGGCTGCCGGTTCCGGCTGGCAAGGCGCTCGGCCCAGGCTGACAGTGGCTTGACGATCGCGTCGGCCAAAGTCGCTGCTTCGCCTGCGGACCGCCATACACGACGGCCCCGCCCGCGGTCCTCAGCCGACTATGCGATCGAGCGCCGCGGCCAATCGTGGTGCGAGAGTCGCAGCGTAGGTCGCGGTGATGTGATTGTTGTCGCGATAGACGAGCACGCCCCCGATTACCGGCGCGCACCGCGCACGGGGGCAGATGGCGGCGTTGAGGTCGACCAGGTGCACCTTGTCGTTGTCACGGGCGGCGGTTTCGTGGGCCGGGCCGCCGCCAGCCGCAAGGACCTTGTCACGGGGCGAGGCGCATCGGGTCAACTTCCGCGGGTTCGCCGATACACACTCCGCGATGTCCATGTCGTGGTAGGGGGTGTCGCGAAGCACGATCACTGGAATCCCGGCTGCCGCGGTGGCGGCCCACGTCCGCCGGAGCACGTCCGCGAACGCGGCCTGCGCCTGGCTGGTGACCGGCTCGCCGTCACGGACCATCACGTAGAAGGACGTGCTCACCACCAGCACGTTGGGTCGCTCAGCGCCAGTCAGCGCGGTCCGGAGCTTCTCGTTCCACTCCGTGCAGCTGGGATACGGCCGGTTGTCGAGGGCGACCACGCCTTCGACGAACGG
This sequence comes from Micromonospora sp. NPDC093243, assembly GCF_044753725.1. Lineage (NCBI taxonomy): Bacteria > Bacillati > Actinomycetota > Actinomycetes > Micromonosporales > Micromonosporaceae > Micromonospora > Micromonospora sp. NPDC093243. Next base: position 128,393 of record NZ_JBIVNT010000007.1, read on the forward strand.
GCAGGATGACTTCGTGTAGCTCTTGAGGCGCCACTTGTTCGACACGGCTACCCGCTGCAGCGCCGGCAGCCACTGGGCGGCGTGGGAGTCCCCGGCGAGAGCGACGGTGAAGGACGCATTCGGGTCCCCGTACTGACACGACCTCACCGCACTGCTGCGCTGGTCGGCGTGACAGCCTCCCTGCCACGCATCAGGGCCGTCCTTGCTCGCCACCAGCGGATCCGGCACGAACGGCCCCACCCTGTCGGCCGGAACTCCGGCGTCACTGCTGGCCGGCGAGCTACCCAGAGCGGCGGCACCAAGCACCGTCGGTGACGCCGCCGCCACGGGCGCGCCAGTGCCGGTGATCGGCGCGGCCAAGACAGGCGGCGCCGGCGGGCTCGCCGGTGGCCACACGGTGAGTTGGAAGGCCAGTCCAGCCAGTAGGGACAATCCGGTGCAGACCGCCCCGAGCTGCAGTGAGCGCGCAGGCTCCCACGCCAGCGTCGCCGACATCCGGATCGGGTTCTCAATGAACCGGTAGGTGAGAGCGGCCGGCACCACCGAGAACGCGGCAACGGCGAGGCCAGCGGCGGTCGTGAGCTCCCCAAATCGGGCCTCGGCGACGACCAGGAGAGGCCAGTGCCAGAGGTAGAGGGAGTAGGAAATTGCTCCGATGGCGCGTACCGGCCGCACCGCCAGCAGCGTGGCAGGTCCGACGCCGCCTGCGGCGAGACCGCCGGCGATCACCGCTGCCGTGCCCAGGGTGGGGGCCAACGCCAGATACCCGGGGAACGCGGAGTCCTCGGTCAGAAGAAAGGCCGATGCCACGATCGCTGCCAGGCCGCACCAGGCGAGCACGGCCGCGGCCAGCCGGGGCAGGCGCCGCAGGTTGCCGGCGAGCAGGGCTAGGAAGCCGCCAAGAGCCAACTCCCACATCCGGGTGGTCGTCACGAAATAGGCGCGGGCGGGATTGTCACTGGTCAGCCAGACGGACCAGGCGAAGGACGGCACCGCGACCAGCGCGAGAGCGAGGAGAAGGTATCCGGTGCGAGCGTGGCGGCGCCGGCCAACCCACACAGCGGCGGCCAGCAGTAATGGCCAGACCAGGTAGAACTGCTCCTCGACGCCGAGTGACCAGAAGTGCTGGAGGATGCTTGGCGCGCGGTTGCTCGCCAGGTAGTCGACCGACTGTTCGGCGAGCCGCCAGTTCATGCTGTACAGCCCGCTGAACACCACGTCCCAGCCGGTGGCCGACCAGCGGGTGCGCGGTAGAAAGGCGAACGTGAGCAGCAGGCTCGCGATGAGCACCACCACCGCGGCCGGCAGCAGCCGCTTGGCGCGCCGGGCGTAGAACCCGGTCAACGAGAGCCGGCCCGTCCGATTCACCTCGTCCACCAGCAGGCCGGTGATCAGGAATCCGGAGATGACGAAGAAGACGTCAACGCCGACGAAGCCACCTGGCACCAGTTGCTGACCGGCATGCCCCACGAGCACCAAGACCACGGCGAGGGCACGAAGCCCCTCCACATCGCCTCGGAATCCGGCTCGGGGACTGGCCTCTGGCCGCACGGCCACTCGAGTCATTCGTTTCCCATCCCATGCCATCCGCGTCACTGAAGCAACTGGGCAACGGCGTGGGGGGTTACGACCAATATCGGCAAGTTCGTGCCCGAAACGGAAGTAGTGGCCTCCCCATGGCAAGAGAGGCCACTACCTGCGTCGATGTAGCTGAATTTGACGGCGCACACCAGGGTGGGCGCGGACGGATCAGGCGGCGAGGTACTTCTGGAGGTCGTCGAGGATCTTGTTGGCGGCGCCGACCCCGATGCCGGTCATCCAGACCTCGTCGGCGACCACGTACGCCTTGTTCGCCTTGACGGCGGAGAGGCCCTTCCAGAGCGTGCCGCCGGTGACCTTGGCCTGCTCGGCCGCGGCCTTGTCGCCGTACGCGGTCACGAAGATGACGTCGCCGTCGACCTCGTTGATCCGCTCGGGGCTGACCACGTCGAAGCGCTTGTCCTCCTTGGCGGCGAGCTGCTGCCGCTCGGGCCGGCCCAGGCCGGTGTCGCCCACCACGATGCCGGAGAACGAGTCGGGGCCGTAGACCCGGATGGCGCCGGGGAGGAAGCGCACGATGGAGATCTTGCGGCTGGCGGCGTCGCCGAGCTTGGCGCCGAATTCCTTGGCCTTGGTCTCGTAGGCGGTCAGCAGGTCCTTGGCCTGCTGCTCCTTGCCGAGCGCCTTGCCGTCGAGGAGGAAGTTCTCCTTCCAGGTGATGCCGACCTTGTCGGTGAAGACGGTCGGCGCGATGGCGGCCAGCTCGTCGTAGAACTTCTCCTGGCGGAACTTGCTGCCCAGGATCAGGTCGGGCTTGAGCGCGTTGATCGCCTCGAGGTCGGGCTCGGTGAGCACGCCGACCTCCTTGATGCTGGCGAGCTTCTCCTCGCCGAAGTACGTCGGCCAGCTCCTCGCCTCGCCCGCGGTGGCGGCGCCGATCGGGGTGATGCCGAGCGAGAGCGCGGTGTCGATCTTGTCTGTGTCGAGGACGACGACCCGCTTGGGCTCGGCCGGCACCTTGGTGGTGCCCATGGCGTGGGTGATCTCCCGGGTCTCCCCGCCGGTGGTGCCGGCAACCGGGTCGCTCTCACCACAGGCGGTGAGTCCGACGCCGAGGGCGGCGGCCGCGGCGAGAGCGGCGACGAGACGACGCATCAGATTCCTTCCGAGGGGTACGAGCCGGCGAGTGCGCCGGCGGCAGGGGTGGCGCCGGACGATCCGGCAGCCGGGGCACCGGACGGACCGGCGGCCGGGGAACCGGCGCTGGTCGGGTCGGTGCCGACGGGGGTGGCGACGGCGGACGATCCGCCGGCCAGGGTGGGGCTGGTGAGCGCGGGCACCACCAGCGGCGCGCCGGTGACCGGGCACGGCACCACCACGCAGTCGAGCCCGAACACCTCACGGACCAGGTCCGCGGTGAGGATCTCGCGAGGCGGTCCGGCGGCCACCACGGCTCCGGCGCGCATCGCGACCAGGTGGTCGGCATACCGGGCGGCCTGGTTGAGGTCGTGCAGCACGGCCACCACGGTGCGGCCCCGCTCGGCGCGGAGCCGGTGCAGCAGGTCCAGCACCTCCACCTGGTGTGCCAGGTCGAGGAAGGTGGTCGGCTCGTCCAGCAGCAGCGCGTCGGTGTCCTGGGCGAGGGTCATCGCGATCCACACCCGCTGCCGCTGGCCACCGGAGAGGGTGTCCACCGGCCGGTCGGCGAGGCCGGTGACGTCCGCCAGCGCCATGGCCTGGTCCACCGCGGCGCTGTCCTCCTCCGACCACTGCCGCCACCAGCGCTGGTACGGCTGCCGGCCCCGGCCGACCAGGTCGGCGACGGTGACGCCTTCGGGCACCAGCGGGCTCTGCGGCAGCACGCCGAGGCGGCGGGCCACCTCCCGGGTGGGCAGTTCCCGGATGGCGGCGCCGTCCAGCAGCACGGTCCCGCGCCGCGGGGTGAGCAGCCGGGCCATGGTCCGCAGCAACGTCGACTTGCCGCAGGCGTTCGGCCCGACGATCACGGTGAACGCGTCGGCGGGCAGGTCCAGGTCCAGCCCGTCCAGCACGGTCCGCTCGTCGTAGCCGGCGACCAGGTCGCGGGTGGAGAGCATCACGCCTCCTCGTAGGGGTGGAGGGAGAAGCGGGTGGCGGCGGTGGTCACGAGGTCCGCCGGCGGCCGCGCAGCAGCAGGTACATCAGGTACGGGCCGCCGATCGCGGCGGTCAGCACGCCGGCCGGCAGCTGGGTGGGCGCGAAGAGCCGGCGGCCGGCCAGATCGGCCAGCACGAGCAGCAGGGCGCCGAGCAGCGCGGCGCAGAACACCGGCGGCCGTTCGGCCCGGACCAGCCGCCGGGCCACCTGCGGCGCGACCAGGGCGACGAAGTCGACCGCGCCGACCTGGGCGGTGACCATGGCCGCGACGAACACGCCGGTGCCGGCGAGCCCGATCCGACGGGCCACCGGGCGCAACCCGATGCCACGGGCCGTGTCGTCGTCGAGCGCGGTGCTGTTCAACGCCCAGCCCGCCCAGGCCAGCACCGGCAGCAGGACGAGCAGGGTGCCGGCGATCCAGAGGGTCTCCGTCCAGCCCTTGCCCGCGAGGGTGCCGATCAGCCAGATCTGCGCGCGCAGCCCGTCGATCGGGTCGGCGGTGAGCATGACCACCTCGGTGAGGGCCCGCAGCGCGAACGCCACCGCCACCCCGGCGAGCACGAACCGCTGCGCGGCCAGCCCGTGCCGGGCGCCGAGGGCGAGCAGCAGGACCGCGGCGGCCAGCCCACCGACGAGCGCCGCCGGCGCGACCAGCACCGCCGCGGCGCCGCTGGTCAGCGCCACCGTCGCGGCGAGCCCGGCGCCCTGGGTGATGCCGATGACGTCCGGACTGGCGAGCGGGTTGCGCGCCACGCTCTGGATCATCGTCCCGGCCACCCCGAACGCCGCGCCGGCCACCGCCGCCAGCACGATGCGCGGCAACCGCAGGTCGAGAACGACCAGGTCGTACGGGGTGCCGACGCCGGAGAGCGAGCGCAGCACGTCGCGCGGGGCGACGTACGGGGTGCCGAGCGAGAGGCTCAGCACGACGGCCGCCGCCAACAGCACGATCAGCACGGCGGCGACCAGCACCGAGCGGCGCCGGATCTGGACGCTGACCGGGCCGACCCGTAGCAGCGAGCGGCCGGGCAGCCGGGCCGTGCCGGACGTCGGCGAAGCGTCGGTGGTGGCGGTCACGCGGTCACCACCCGGGCGCGACGGACCAGGATGGCCAGCAGCGGCGCGCCGATCAGCGCGGTGACGATGCCGGCCGGTATCTCGCCGGGCGGGGCGACCAGCCGGCCGACGACGTCGGCACCGAGCAGCAGCGCCGGCCCGAGCAGCGCGGAGACCGCGAGCGTCCACCGGTGGTCGGCGCCGACCAGCGCCCGGGCCAGGTGCGGCACGGCCAGCCCGACGAAGGCGATGGGCCCGGCGGCGGCCACGGCGGCACCGGTGAGCAGCACGGCGGCGATGCCCCCGCCGAGACGCACCAGACCGATCCGGTGGCCGAGCCCGCGGGCCACGTCGTCGCCGAGGGCGAGCGCGTCCAGTCCCCGGGCGACCAGGGCGGCCAGGACCAGCCCGGCGAGCACGAAGGGCAGCACCTGCGCGGAGACCGACAGGTCCCGACCGGTGAGCCCGCCGACCACCCAGAACCGGTACTCCTCGAAGGTGCGGGCGTCGATGCTGAGCAGCGCGTACACCCCGGAGGCGAGACTGGCGTCGAGCGCAGCGCCGACCAGCGCGAGGGTGACCGGGCTGGCGCCCTCGCGGGCTCGGGAGGCCACGGCGAAGACCAGTAGCCCGGCCAGCAGCGCGCCGCCGATGCCGAACCAGACGTACCCGGCAAGCGTGCCGACGCCGAAGACGGAGATGGCCAGCACCACGCCGAACGAGGCGCCGGCACTGATGCCGAGGATCCGCGGCTCGGCGAGCGGGTTGCGGGTGAGCGCCTGGAAGAGCACCCCGGCCACCGCGAGCGCGAGACCGACGGCGAGGCCGAGGGCGGTACGCGGCATCCGCAGCTCGCGGACGATGGTGCTCGCCTCGCCGCCGTCGGGTGCGACCAGCGCGTGCCAGACCTGGTCCACCGCGAGCGGCCGGCTGCCGAGGGCGAAGCTGGCCAGCACGGCGAGCAGCAACAACAGCCCGGCCGCGAGGGTGACCGCGAGTCGACGCCCGTTACGGGCGCTGCTGCGGCGGCCGGCGGCAACCGGCCGGCTGGCGAGGGTGGTCACGAGTCTCCTGCGGGTACGCGCTTAGGTTCGCCTTACCTTAGCCGACCTCGCGCGACCGGCCCCACCGGCGGTCGTCCATCGAACCTCGTTGAGCTGGGCGGACAGCCCGGCGGACCGGCGACGGTGGGCGTCGTGCGCCCCTAGGGTGAGGGCATGCGATTCGACCAGCACACGGTCGTCCTGCTGGTCCGCCCGCCGGACGCCCCGGAGCTGCCGCCGGAGGCGGCCGACCGGTTGCAGGACGCCCACCTGGCCCACCAGGCGGGCCTGGTGGAACAGGGCCTCGTCCTCGCGGCCGGGCCGTTCGTCGACGCGGACGACGACCAGCTGCGCGGGTTCGTGGTGCTCGCCGTCCACCGCGACCGGGCACGGGAGCTCTACCGCAACGACCCGGCGGTACGGGCCGGACGGCTCGTGGTGCAGGTGATGAACTGGATGGTACCCGAGGGGAACGTCCGGTTCGAGAGCGTGCCGATGCCGCGCTCGATGCTGGAGGCGGCTGCGGGCGACTGACCCGGCGCGCCCGTCAGCCCTGCGCGCCGCTGCGCGGGGCGGGTGCCGGGGTCGCGGCGTCGGTCTGCTGGTCGGCCCAGACGTACGTCTCGGGCAGCAGGTCGCCGACCGGCACGACGCGCAGCGCGTCCATCGGCCCGACGATCACCCGGATCGACGGGTAGTAGTCCCGCAGCACCTGCCGGCACCGGCCGCACGGCGGGATCACCCCGCGCCCCCGGTCGCCGACCGCGACGATGGTCTCCAGCTCACCGACGCCCTGGGTGGCGGCCGCGCCGATGGCGACCAGCTCGGCGCAGGGCCCGCCGGTGAAGTGGTAGACGTTCACGGCGGTGAAGACCCGGCCGTCCGCGCTGCGGGCCGCGGCGGCGACGGTGTGGTTCTCACCACGGCAGCGCAGCTTGGCGACCGCCGTGGCGGCCTGCACCAGCGCCCGGTCGGTGTCCCGCATCGTCATCGGCGTCCCCTCGTCGAGCTCGGTCGGCGGCAACTCTAGCCCGGTCGGATTCCTCCACTGGTCGCGCGACCGCGGGCGGCGACGCGTCGATGGCTGCGTCCCCGGTGGGGCGCCCCGACCACGCCCTTTGCTCTGCTTCAGCGACGGCAACACCGGAGCGCTCCCAGCGGTGCCGCGGGTGAAGCAGAGCAAAGGGGCCGTGCGTGGGTGGTGGGATGCGGCGGGTCGGGCGTTGACGGACGGCGCGGCATCGGCACTCGCGTTCGCGGACGCGGTGGCGGGCCGGCCGCCGGTAACCCAGGGGCGGCGCCGCCCGCGCCTGCCTATTCTTGGCGACGACATGCAGAATCCAGCCGCACCGGCCGCGCCCGACTCGCTCCGTGAGCTGCACCGCCGCCTCTCCCCCCTGATGTTCCGCGATCAGCGCCGTCTCCAGCGACGGCTGGACGGCGTCCGGAAGCTGCGCGACCCGGAGCGGCGGGAGTCGGCGCTGACCGAGATCACCGCCGAGGTCGCCCGGGCCGAGCAGCGGCTGGCCGACCGGCGGGCCGCGGTACCGGTGATCACGTACCCGGCCGGCCTGCCGGTGAGCGACCGCAAGGACGACATCGCCACCGCGATCCGGGACCACCAGGTGGTGATCGTGGCCGGCGAGACCGGCTCCGGCAAGACCACCCAGTTGCCGAAGATCTGCCTGGAGCTGGGGCGCGGGGTGCACGGGCTGATCGGGCACACCCAGCCCCGGCGGCTGGCCGCCCGCACCGTCGCCGACCGGATCGCCGAGGAGCTCGGCACCGAGCTGGGCGACGTGGTGGGCTACAAGGTCCGCTTCACCGACCAGGTCAGCGACCGCAGCCTGGTCAAGCTGATGACCGACGGCATCCTCCTGGCCGAGCTGCAGACCGATCGGATGCTCCGCCAGTACGACACCCTGATCATCGACGAGGCGCACGAACGCAGCCTCAACGTCGACTTCATCCTCGGGTACCTGAAGCAACTGCTCGCCCGCCGACCCGACCTCAAGGTGATCATCACCTCGGCGACCATCGAGACCGGCCGTTTCGCGCGGCACTTCGCCGACGCCGAGGGCAAGCCCGCCCCGATCGTCGAGGTGTCCGGCCGGACCTACCCCGTCGAGGTGCGCTACCGGCCGCTGGTCGAGGTCAACGAGGCGGAGGAAGAGGAGGACGACGGCGAGGGGGAGAACGTCCGGGACCAGATCCAGGCGATCGGCGACGCGGTCGAGGAGCTGGCCGCGGAGGGCCCCGGCGACATCCTGGTCTTCCTCAGCGGTGAACGGGAGATCCGGGACACCGCCGACGCGCTGGGCAAGCTGGTGCAGAAGAAGCGCGCGCTGCTCGGCACCGAGATCCTGCCGCTGTACGCCCGGCTCTCCGCCGCCGAGCAGCACCGGGTCTTCGCCGCGCACACCGGGCGCCGGGTGGTGCTCGCCACCAACGTCGCGGAGACCTCGCTGACCGTGCCCGGCATCAAGTACGTGGTCGACCCGGGCACCGCCCGGATCTCCCGCTACTCCAGCCGGCTCAAGGTGCAGCGGCTGCCGATCGAGCCGGTCTCCCAGGCGTCGGCGAACCAGCGCAAGGGGCGCTGCGGACGCACCTCGGACGGCATCTGCATCCGCCTCTACGACGAGCAGGACTTCCTCTCCCGCCCCGAGTTCACCGACCCGGAGATCCTGCGGACCAACCTGGCCTCGGTCATCCTCCAGATGACCGCGATCGGGCTCGGCGACATCGCCGCCTTCCCGTTCATCGACCCGCCGGACCGGCGCAACGTCACCGACGGCGTCAACCTGCTGCACGAGCTGGGCGCGTTGGACCCCACCGAGACCGACCTGACGAAGCGCCTCACCTCGCTGGGGCGGCGGCTGGCGCAGCTGCCGGTCGACCCCCGGCTGGCCAGGATGGTGGTGGAGGGCGAGCGCAACGGCTGCGCCACCGAGGTGATGGTGATCGCCGCCGCGCTCTCCATTCAGGATCCCCGGGAACGGCCGGTCGACAAGCAGGCCCAGGCCGACCAGGCGCACGCCCGGTTCACCGACCGGGAGTCGGACTTCGTCGCGCTGCTCAACCTCTGGCGCTACCTGCGGGAGCAGCAACGGGCCCTCTCCTCCAGCGCCTTCCGCCGGATGTGCAAGGCCGAGTACCTCAACTACCTGCGGGTCCGCGAGTGGCAGGACATCGTCAGCCAGCTGCGCCAGGTGCTGCGTACCCCCGAGTCGGGCGGCGGGGGGCGCGGCGGGCGAGCGGCGCGCGACGCCGACGGCGGCCCGGACGCCGGGCAGCGGCGCGGGGTCGGTGCGGACCTGCCGGAGGAGATCGACACCCCGAAGGTTCACCAGTCACTGCTGGCCGGGCTGCTGTCGCACGTCGGGCTCAAGGATCCGCAGAAGAACGAGTACCTGGGCGCCCGGGGGGCGAAGTTCGGGCTCTTCCCCGGCTCGGCGCTGTTCCGCAAGCCGCCGCGCTGGGTGATGGCCGCCGAGCTGGTGGAGACGTCCCGGTTGTGGGGCCGCATCGCCGGCCGGGTCGAGCCGGAGTGGGTCGAGCCGCTCGCCCAGCACCTGGTCAAGCGCAGCTACAGCGAGCCGCACTGGGAGAAGAAGCAGGCGGCGGTGATGGCGTACGAGAAGGTGACCCTCTACGGCATTCCGCTCGTCACCTCCCGGAAGGTCAACTTCGGCCGGATCGACCCGGCGCTGAGCCGGGAGCTGTTCGTCCGGCACGCGCTGGTAGAGGGCGACTGGCAGACCCACCACCAGTTCTGGCAGGACAACCAGCGGCTGCTGACCGAGATCGAGGAGCTGGAGCACCGGGCCCGCCGGCGGGACATCCTCGTCGACGACGAGACGGTGTTCCGCTTCTACGACGAGCGGATCCCCGCCGACGTGGTCTCCGGCCGGCACTTCGACGCCTGGTGGAAGAAGACCCGCCGGGAGCGGCCCGACCTGCTCACCTTCACCCGTGAGCTGCTGGTGAACGCCGGCCGGAGCGGGGTCGAGGAGGCCGACTACCCGGACGAGTGGCGCGCCGACGCGGTGGCCCTGCCGCTGACCTACCGGTTCGAGCCGGGCACCCCGACCGACGGCGTCACCGTGGACATCCCGCTACCGCTGCTCAACCAGGTGCCGGCGGAGAGCTTCGACTGGCAGGTGCCCGGGCTGCGCGAGGAGCTGGTGATCGCGCTGATCCGCTCGCTGCCCAAGGCGCTGCGCCGCAACTTCGTCCCGGTGCCGGACTACGCCCGGGCCGCGCTCGCGGCGATGCCGGCCGGCGAGGAGCCGCTGCTGGACGCGCTCACCCGGCAGCTGCGCCGGATGACCGGGGTGACCGTGCCCCGGGAGGCCTGGGACGTGCCGAAGCTGCCACCGCACCTGCGGGTGACGTTCCGGGTGCTCGGCGAGGACGACCAGCCGGTCGCCGAGGGCAAGGACCTGCCGGCGTTGCAGCGCCAGCTCACCCGGGAGGTACGCCAGGTGGTGGCGGCCGCCGCCCCGGACGTGGCCCGCACCGGGCTGCGTGAGTGGAGCATCGGCACCCTGCCGCGCAGCATCGAGCAGGTGCGCGCCGGCTACGCGGTGACCGCGTACCCGGCGCTGGTGGACGAGGGCGGCACGGTCGGCGTACGGGTCTTCGACTCGGCCGCCGAGGCGGAGGCGGCGCACTGGGCCGGCACCCGGCGACTGCTGCGGCTGACCGTGCCGTCGCCGGCGAAGTTCCTGCAGGGGCGGCTGTCGAACGAGGCGAAGCTGGCGCTCAGCCGCAACCCGCACGGCAGCGTGCCGGCGCTGATCGAGGACGCGGCCGGCGCGGCGATCGACAAGCTGATCGCCGACGCGGGCGGCCCGGCCTGGGACGCCGACGGCTTCGCCGCGCTGCGCGAGCGGGTCCGGGCCGACCTGGTGGACACCGTGGTCGAGGTGATGGAGCGGGCCCGCCGGGTGCTCGCGGCGGGGTACGCGGTCGAGCAGCGGCTCGGCCGGACGCAGAACCTGGCGGTGGTGGCCGCGCTGGCCGACATCCGCGCCCAACTCTCCGGGCTGGTGCACGCCGGCTTCCTCACCGAGACCGGGTACGCCCGCCTGCCCGACCTGCTGCGCTACCTGACCGCGATCGAGCGGCGGCTGGAGCGGCTGCCGCAGAACCCGCAGCGGGACCGGCAGCAGCAGGACCGCGTCGCCACGGTGCGCAAGGAGTACGAGGACATGCTCGCCGCGCTGTCACCGGCCCGCCGGCAGGAGGCCGCGGTGCGGGAGATCCGCTGGATGATCGAGGAGTTGCGGGTGAACGTCTTCGCACAGGCGCTCGGCACCCCGTACCCGGTGTCGGAGCAGCGCATCTACCGGGCGATGGACGAGGCCGAGGGGCGCTGAGCCGACGGGACCGGGGCGGATCCGGCGGATCCGCGCCCGACCCCGCCGGTCCCGGTCGGGTGGTGTGGCGCGGGGCAGATCGGGAAGACGCCTCGCCCTCGCGTGCCGACCGGGCGCGCCACCGCGGTGAGGAGCCCGATCCGTGCCCACTGCCCCTGTGGTCCCCGGAGCTGTCCCCGGCAGCGCCATCGCCGCCCGCCCCCGGCCGGCCCGCACCGCGGCCGTCACCCGCCTCGTGGGGTTGCTCGTCGCCGGGCTGGCGCTGCTGCTGATCGGCGTCCTGCACCTGCCCGGCAGCCCGGTCGATCCGGTCCGGGAAACGGTCAGCGACTATGCGCTGTCGCGCCACGGGTGGCTGTTCAACGTGGCGATCGTCGCGCTGGCCGTGGGTTCGGCGCTGCTGCTCGCCCCGGTCGCCCGGTCCGTCGGGCGGGCCGCCGGCGGCCGGGTTCGGCTCCTGTCGGCGGTGGGACCGGCCGGGCTGGGCGCCTGGTGCTTGGGGCTCGTGGTCCTGGTCGTCTTCCCACGCGATCCGGTCGGCGCCGCGGTGACGACGACCGGGGACATCCACCGTTGGGCCGCGGTCGCCGCCCTGTCGGGGCTGCCGGTCGGCGCGCTGCTGACCGCCGTACGGCATCCGGGGCGGCTCGCCCGCGCGGTGGGCCTGGGTGCGATCGCCTGCCTGGTCGCGATGGCCCCCTTCGTGGCCGCCTACCTGGTGGGCTCCCCACTGCGCCCGTTCGTGGGTCTGATCGAACGCCTCGTCTGCCTCGGCGAGGTCTGCCTGCTGCTGCTCGTCGCGCAGCTGGGACGACGCGACCGGTCGGACGGCCGGGGCGACCCCCTACAGCGGCTCGACGCCGGGCGGGAGCTCGCCGGTGGAGGTGGCGTCGCGGACGTAGTCGAGCAGGATGCGGCGCAACTCCCGGCCGGCGTGGGTGGGCACCACGTCGCGGCGCCGGGCGACGGCGATGGTCCGGGTCACCCCGGGTGGGGCCAGCCGGGTGATCCGCACCCCTGGGCGGCGGGCGACCACGATGCCCGGCACCAGCGCGATGCCCAGGCCGGCCTCGACGAAGCTGAGCACCGCGTCCATCTCTCCGCCGTCGACGGCGAAGGTCGGCTCGAAACCGGCCTCCCGGCAGGCCTGGATGGTGGCGTCGCGCAGGTCGTAGCCCTCGCGGAACATCACCATCGGCTGGTCCCGCAGATCGGTGATGCGCAGCTCGCCGGTCGTGGCTGCGGGCAGCCCGGCCACCGAGGCGACCACCAGGCTCTCCCGCAGGATCGGGTCGACGCGCAGCCCGGGGTCGGCGCCCTGGGCCGGCATGATGATCAGCGCCAGGTCAAGGTCGCCGCGGAGCAGGTCACGGACGAGGTCCTGTGAGCCGCCCTCCTCCACCCGCAGGTCCACGGTGGGGTGCGCGTCGCGGAAGCGGCGCAGCACCGGCGGGGCGAGCGAGGTGGCCAGGCTGGGCGTGGCGCCGAGGCGTACCCGGCCCCGGCGCAGGCCGACCAGTTCCTGCACCTCGCGGGTGGCGGTGTCGACGTCGGCGAGGATCCGCTTGGCCAACGGCAGCAGCACCTCGCCGGCCGCGGTGAGCGCGATGTTGCCCCTTAGCCGTTCGAAGAGTGGGGCTCCGAGGTCGGTCTCCAGGGCGTGAATTTGCTTACTCAACGACGGCTGGGTTATGCCGACGATGTCGGCCGCCTGGGTGAAATGTCGTACTTCGGCCACCGCAACGAAGTACCTGAGCTGATGGAGCTGCATCTAAATAGCCTACGGCTATCAAGACTGCGGGTTCGATGCATTGGACGACTGATCAAAGTGCTTTTAGCGTCGAACGCGTGGTAGTCACGAAAACCCGGTCGCCCATCCGCTCCAACGTCGGCCTGAAAGCCGTCATGGCGGTGACGGGCATCATCCTGGTGCTGTTCCTCATCCTGCACATGCTCGGCAACCTGAAGGTGTTCACGGGGGAGACCTCGTTCGACCACTACGCGCACTGGCTGCGCGACATCGGCAAGCCGCTGCTGCCGGGCGTCTGGTTCCTCTGGATCCAGCGTGGCGTGCTGACCGTCGCCGTGCTGGGGCACATCGCCGCCGCCACCGCCCTGGCCCTGCGGGCCCGGGCCGCCCGACCGGTCCGGTACGCCCACCGCGCGAAGGTCCGGGGCAGCTACGCGGCCCGCACGATGCGCTGGGGTGGGGTGATCATCCTGCTCTTCGTCATCTACCACCTGCTGGACCTGACCACCGGTCACCTGAACCCGGTCGGCGACCCGACCAAGCCGTACGCCAACGTCGTCGCCGACTTCGCGCCGGAGCGCTGGTACGTCACGCTCTTCTACACCCTGGCGATCGTCGCGCTGGGCTTCCACCTGCGGCACGGGGCGTTCAGCGCGTTCCGCAGCCTGGGGCAGCAGACCCCGCAGGGTGAGCGCCGGGCCCGCACCGCCGCGTTGGTCTTCGCCGTCGCGCTCTGCGCCGGCTTCCTGGTGGTCCCGTTCGCCGTACTCACCGGATTGGTGGCCTGAACATGGATCTCTACACCGAGGGCGACCCGATCGCCGACGCCAAGGCTCCCGACGGCCCGATCGAGCAGCGCTGGTCCACCCGGCGCTTCGAGGCCAAGCTGGTCAACCCGGCCAACCGCCGGAAGATGACGGTGATCGTGGTCGGCACCGGTCTGGCCGGCGGCTCGGCCGCGGCCACGCTGGCCGAGCAGGGCTACCACGTCAAGTCCTACTGCTACCAGGACAGCCCGCGCCGGGCGCACTCGATCGCGGCGCAGGGCGGCATCAACGCGGCGAAGAACTACCGCAACGACGGCGACTCGGTGCACCGGCTCTTCTACGACACCGTCAAGGGCGGTGACTTCCGCTCCCGCGAGTCGAACGTGCACCGGCTCGCCGAGGTCTCGGTCAACATCATCGACCAGTGCGTGGCGCAGGGCGTGCCGTTCGCCCGCGAGTACGGCGGCCTGCTCGACACCCGCTCCTTCGGTGGCGCCCAGGTGCAGCGCACCTTCTACGCCCGGGGCCAGACGGGACAGCAGCTGCTGCTCGGCGCGTACCAGGCGCTGGAGCGGCAGATCGGCCTCGGCAACGTGGAGATGAACGCCCGGCACGAGATGCTCGAGCTGGTCGTGGTGGACGGCAAGGCCCGGGGCATCGTGGTCCGCGACCTGGTCACCGGCGAGATCAGCACCGAGATGGCCGATGCCGTGGTGCTCGCCTCCGGCGGCTACGGCAACGTCTTCTACCTCTCCACCAACGCCAAGGGCTGCAACGTCACCGCCACCTGGCGGGCGCACCGCAAGGGCGCGTACTTCGCCAACCCCTGCTACACGCAGATCCACCCGACCTGCATCCCGGTCTCCGGCGACCACCAGTCGAAGCTGACCCTGATGAGCGAGTCGCTGCGCAACGACGGCCGGGTCTGGGTGCCGAAGACCAAGGGCGACGACCGCGCGCCGCGGGACATCCCCGAGGACGAGCGGGACTACTACCTGGAGCGGATCTACCCCTCCTTCGGCAACCTGGTCCCCCGCGACATCGCCTCCCGAGCCGCGAAGAACGTCTGCGACGAGGGCCGGGGCGTCGGCCCGACCAAGCTCGGCGTGTACCTCGACTTCGCCGACGCGATCGACCGGCTGGGCCGCAAGGCGATCGAGGCCAAGTACGGCAACCTCTTCGAGATGTACGAGCGGATCACCGGCGAGGACCCGTACGAGGTGCCGATGCGGATCTACCCCGCGGTGCACTACACGATGGGTGGGCTCTGGGTCGACTACGACCTCCAGTCGAGCATCCCGGGTCTGTTCGTGATCGGCGAGGCCAACTTCTCCGACCACGGCGCCAACCGGCTCGGCGCGTCCGCGCTGATGCAGGGCCTGGCCGACGGCTACTTCGTGCTGCCCACCACCATCGCCAACTACCTGGCCTCGGGACCGTTGGAGAAGGTCGACGCCAGCCACCCGGCGGCGGTCGAGGCGCGCGCCGACGTCGAGGACCGCATCCAGCGGCTGCTCGCGGTCAACGGCGACCGGACGGTGGACTCGTTCCACCGCGAGCTGGGCCAGATCATGTGGGAGCACTGCGGCATGGAGCGCAGTGACGCCGGGCTGCGCAAGGCGATCGCCGAGATCCGGGCGCTGCGCGAGCAGTTCTGGCAGCGGGTCCGGGTGGTCGGCGACGGCGAGGGGCTCAACCAGTCGCTGGAGAAGGCCGGCCGGGTGGCCGACTTCTTCGAGCTGGCCGAGCTGATGTGCATCGACGCCCTGCACCGCGAGGAGTCCTGCGGCGGCCACTTCCGGGCCGAGCACCAGACCTCCGACGGTGAGGCCCAGCGCGACGACGACCGGTTCGCGTACGTCGCCGCGTGGGAGTTCACCGCCACGGGTGAGCCCTCGGTGCTGCACAAGGAAGACCTGAAGTTCGAATACGTCCACCCCACGCAGCGGAGTTACAAGTGAACCTGACCCTGCGCATCTGGCGCCAGACCGGCCCCGAGGACAAGGGTCGGATGGTGACCTACCAGGTCGACGACGTCTCCCCGGACATGTCGTTCCTGGAGATGCTCGACGTGCTCAACGAGCGGCTGATCCTCGCCGGCGAGGACCCGGTGGCGTTCGACCACGACTGCCGCGAGGGCATCTGCGGCATGTGCGGCATGATGATCAACGGCAACGCGCACGGGCCGCAGCGCGGCACCACCGCCTGCCAGCTGCACATGCGGCAGTTCTCCGACGGCGACACGATCGACATCGAGCCGTGGCGGGCCCGGGCCTTCCCGGTCATCAAGGACCTGGTGGTCAACCGGGGCGCCTTCGACAAGATCATCGCTGCGGGCGGCTACATCACCGCGCCGACCGGCAGCGCGCCCGAGGCGCACTCCACCCCGGTCGCCAAGGCCAACGCGGACGCCGCCTTCGAGTCGGCGGCCTGCATCGGCTGCGGCGCCTGCGTGGCGGCCTGCCCGAACGGCTCCGGCATGCTCTTCACCGCCGCCAAGCTCACCCAGCTCTCGCTGCTGCCGCAGGGCCAGCCCGAGCGGTACACCCGGGTGATCGGCATGGTCGACGCGCACGACGAGTCCGGCTTCGGCGGTTGCACCAACGCCGGTGAGTGCACGGTGGCCTGCCCGAAGGGCATCCCGCTGAACACCATCGGCCGGCTCAACCGGGACTTCCTCGCGGCCACCACCACCAAGCGGGGCGACAACACCCCCGGCTCCTGACGGCCACCGCGCACCACGGGCCGCCGCTCTCCCGCCCGGGAGGCGGCGGCCCGTGCCCGTCTGCGGGCCCGACGCGAGACGCCTCCCCCGCGCCGACCCGACGGCCCCCGGGCCGCCCGCCCGGCGAGGATCCCCGCCGGCGCCCTGTCGACCTGCCCCCACCCGGGGCCGGTCGGCAGCACCTGCGGGTACTTCCGGTTCAAGTCCCTCCACCGGGGTAGCAGCCCCGAGGAGGACTTCCAGGGGAGGACGCGGGCATGAAGGCTTTGACGTGGCAGGGCAAACGGGACGTGCGGGTGGAGGAGGTGCCCGACCCTCGGATCGAGGAGCCGACCGACGCCGTCGTCCGCATCACCTCGACCGCCATCTGCGGCTCCGACCTGCACCTCTACGAGGTGCTCGGGCCGTACCTGAAGCCGGGCGAGGTGCTCGGGCACGAGCCGATGGGCATCGTCGAGGAGGTCGGCTCCGGAGTGAGCCGGCTGAAGCCGGGCGACCGGGTGGTGGTGCCGTTCAACATCGCCTGCGGAAACTGCTGGATGTGCCGCCGGCAGCTCTACGCCCAGTGCGAGACCACCCAGGTGCGCAGCGAGGGCAAGGGCGCGGCGCTCTTCGGCTACACCTCCCTCTACGGCTCGGTCCCCGGCGGGCAGGCCGAGTTCCTGCGGGTGCCCCACGCCGACTTCGGCCCGATCACCGTCCCGCAGAACGGCCCGGACGAGCGCTGGCTCTACCTCTCCGACATCCTGCCCACCGCCTGGCAGGCGGTGAAGTACGCGGACACCCCGCCCGGCGGTACCCTCGCCGTCTTCGGGCTCGGCCCGGTCGGGCAGCTCTGCGCCCGGGTCGGCCGGCACCTCGGCGCCGGCCGGGTGATCGGCCTGGACCTCGTCCCGGAGCGGCTCGAGCTGGCCCGCCGCTACGGCGTGGAGGTACTCGACGTCCGGGAACTCGACGACGTGCCGGGCGCCCTGATCGACCTGGTGGACGGGCGCGGCCCGGACGCGGTGATCGACGCGGTCGGCATGGAGGCGCACGGCGCGCCCGCCGGCAAGCTCGCCCACACCGCCGCCGGGCTGCTGCCGGACCGGCTGGCCCGGCCGGTGATCGACCGGGGCGGGGTGGACCGGCTCAGCGTGCTGCACGCCGCGGTGAAGGCCGTCCGCCGGGGCGGCACCGTGTCGATCTCCGGGGTCTACGGCGGTGAGCAGAATCCGATGCCGCTGATGGAGATGTTCGACCGGGGCATCCAGCTGCGGATGGGCCAGTGCCACGTGCGCCGCTGGGTCGACGAGATCATGCCGCTGCTCAGCGGCGACGACGACCCGCTGGGCGTCGAGGACCTGCACACCCACCGGCTGCCGTTGCAGCGGGCGCCGGAGGCGTACGAGATGTTCCAGCAGAAGCGGGACGGGTGTGTGAAGGTCGTGCTCGCGCCGTGAGCCGGGTGGTGGTGGTCGTCGGCGCCACCAGCGGCATCGGGCGGGCGGCGGCCCGGGCCTTCGCCGGGCGCGGCGACCGTCTGGTCCTCGCCGCCCGCGCCCCGCAGACCCTCGCCGAGGTACGAACGGAGTGCGCGGCCGCCGCCGAGGTGCTCACCGTGCCGACCGACGTCACCACCCCCGGCGCGTTGGAGGCGCTGGCCGACGCGGCCGTCGACCGCTTCGGCCGGATCGACGTCTGGGTGCACGCCGCCGCGGTCACCGCGTACGGGCGCTTCGACGAGCTGCCCGGACGGCTCTTCGAGCAGGTGGTCCGGACCGACCTGCTGGCCGCCGCCGAGGCCGCGAGGGTCGCGTTGCGGCACTTCCGGGCCACCGGGGCGGGCACCCTGATCCTCACCGGGTCGGTGCTCGGGCACATCACCGCGCCCTACCTGAGCGCCTACGTGGCGGCGAAGTGGGGGCTGGCCGGGCTGACCCGGGTGCTCCAGCAGGAGCTGCGGGACGCCCCGGACATCCACCTCTGCCTGGTCAACCCGGGCAGCGTGGACACCCCGGTGTACCAGCGCGCGGCGAACCACCTGGGCCATGTCGGCCGGCCACCGCCGCCGATCACCACCCCGCAGCGGGTGGCCCGAGCAATCGTGGGCTGCGCCGACCGGCCCCGCCGGGAGGTCTCGGTGGGCCGGCTCAATCCGCTGATGCGGGTCGGCTTCACCGTGCTGCCGGGGCTCTACGACGCCCTGGTCGGGCCGTTGATGCGCCGGCTCGGGCTGAGCAACCGGCCGGTGGCCCCGCACGACGGGGTGCTCTTCGCCCCCGACCCGGCCAGCGAGGCGCTGAGCGGGGGCTGGCTGCCCGACCCCGCCCACCTGCTGCGGGTCGCCGTCGCGCTGCCCGCAACGCTCGGTTCCCGGTTGCGGCGACGCCTGGGGTGAGGCGTCCACGGGATCACCGGGATCTATCGGTTCGCCTAGGGTGGTGGGTCGGAGAGAACTCCGGCGCACCACGACGGGAGAGACGATTGACTATCCGGGTGAACCGCAGGACCGCGCTCGGTTTCGGCACGGTGGCCACCGCCGGCACCGTACTGGGCACCACCTCGCCGGCCGCCGCCGCGGTGGACGCCGACGCGGTGGACACCGACGCCGCTCTGGCCGCCACCGCCCAGCTGGTGGCCGCCCGGGTGGCCCGGGCCTACCAGCGGGCGACGACGCAGGCCGGCGGCAACTGGCAGGCGTACGTCAGCGTCAGCGACGCCGCCGGCGCGCCGGTCGTGGCCGTGGCGGACTCCCCCGACCAGCGCCTCGAGGCCTACAGCGTCAACAAGATCGCGGTGGCCGTGGCCGTGCTCGACAAGGTCGACCGGGGTCTGCTCGCCCTCGACCAGCGGCTCGAGGTGACCGAGTCGATCGTGGTGCCCGGCGGCGACGGCATCTTCAGCCTCGACGGCGCCTACCCCAGCTCGGTCACCCTCGGGCACGCGCTGGCCGCCCTGCTCACCGTCTCCGACGACACCGCCGTCCGGCTCTGCGGCCTGGTCTGCCCGGCCCTCGAGCTGAACGCCATCCTGGTGGCGAAGGGCTTCCCGAACACCCAGGTCCAGCCGGTCGCCAACCCGAACCGGTTCTTCCTCGGCACCAGCACCCCCCGGGAGACCCACGACCTGCTGCGGGCGCTCGTCGCCGGCGCCCTGCTCTCCCCCACCTCCACGACGTTCCTGCTCAACCTGTTGCGCTCCCCCATCGCCTACACCGACGGCATCCGGCGGGTCATGTCGTCGGCCGAGCGGGCCCGGGTCGCCACCAAGGCGGGCTGGTTCGACAGCGCGCGGCACGAGGCCGGGGTGATCTTCGACCCGGCGGGCGCCCCACTGCTCACCTACGCGCTCTTCGCCGACGGGCAGGCCGACGCCGACGACTTCGGCGCCACCCACCCGGCCGTGCAGGCCCGGGCCCGGCTCGGCCGGTTCTTCCTGACCGCGACCTCCCGGCTCGCCGGCGTCGGCCCGCGCCTGCGGTTGACCACTCAGCGACCGAGCAACGGCGGCTGAGCAGCCGCGTCCCGCGGCCGAGCGCCGCCGCGCACCGGGTTCCCTGGAGCGCGGCGGCGCTCGGTGGCTACGGTGTACTGCGGGAGACGGCTGGAAGGGACAACCATGGGCGCACCAGCGGAACGACCGCAGTTCGAGCGGGCCCTCGGCCGGCGGCTGGGAGGGCTCGTCGGCGTGGCCGCGCTGGCCGGGTTGGCCTGGGTGGCCCGGGATGTGCCGCTGGCGTTGGGTGGCCGGCTGGCCGGTGCCCGGGCTGAGCGGGCGGCCCGGTCGCCGCGGTTCCGGGACGGCGCCTTCCACAACCCGGCCAGCACCCGGACGATGGTCCCCGAGCCGGGCCGCAACCTGCTCTGGGAGCTGGTCTTCGGCAAGCAGAAGCGCCGCCCGAGCGCGGCCGTGCCGCTGCTGCGGCCGGCCGACGCGCCCGGCGGGGCCGACCAGAGCCGGGAACTCAACATCATCTGGTACGGCCACGCCTCCGCGCTGATCGAGATCGAGGGCCGCCGGGTGCTGCTCGACCCGGTGTGGAGCGAGCGCTGCTCACCGTCCGCGCTGGTCGGCCCCCGCCGGCTGCACGAGCCGCCGGTCCGCCTCGACGAACTGCCCGCGCTGGACGCGATCCTGATCTCCCACGACCACTACGACCACCTCGACCTGCCCACCGTGCGGGAGCTGCTGGCCAGCCAGTCCGCCCCGTTCGTGGTGCCGCTGGGCGTCGGCGCGCACCTCGACCGGTGGGGCGTGCCGGCCGAGCGCATCATCGAGCTGGACTGGTCGGAGAGCCACCGGGTGGGCGGCCTGGAGATCACCGCGACCGCGGCGCAGCACTTCTCCGGCCGGGGGCTGCGCCGCGACGGCACGCTCTGGAGTTCGTGGGTGGTCGCCGGGACGCACCGGAAGGTCTTCTACACCGGCGACTCCGGCTACTTCGCCGGCTACGCCGCCATCGGCGCCGAGCACGGCCCGTTCGACGCGACGCTGGTGCAGATCGGCGCGTACGACCGGGCCTGGCCGAGCATCCACATGTACCCGGAGGAGGCGGTCACCGCCCACCTCGACCTGCGCGGCGGGTTGCTGATCCCGGTGCACTGGGCGACGTTCAACCTCGCCCTGCACGACTGGTCGGAGCCGGTGGACCGGCTCTGGACCGAGACGAAGGCGCGCGACGTCCGGCTGGCCGTGCCGCGGCCCGGCGAGCGGGTGGTGGTGGACGACCCGCCGGCGGTCGACGGCTGGTGGCAGTCGGTCGCCTGACCCGGGCGGCAGCGGCGATCAGAGCACGAACGCGTCGGTCCAGAGCGCGCCGCCGCGGCCGGAGAGCGCATCCAGCAACGCCACCGCCTGGTTGTCGGTGAGCTGCGCGACGAAGTCGATGATGGCCCGCCCACGCGCCCGGCCGATCCGGTCCGGGGTGCGCGGGTGCAGCTCCGCCTCGGCCAGCTCGACCAGGTCGTGCAGCCGCCGCGGCAGCCGCGACTCCTCCTCCGGGTCGAGCAGCCACTCCCAGAGCGCCTCCACCAGGGTGCCCAGCAGCCGGGCCTGCCCACGCTGGTGCAGGGCCAGGTCGGGGCGGGCCAGCACGAACCGGTGGTGGACGAACTTGAGCACCTGCACCTCGTGCCACTGCGCCGGCGCGAGCAGCACGTGGCCGGAGCGCACCGATGGCTGGTCGGTGACCGTGATCGCCTCGACGAACCGGGTCGACCAGCGCGCGGAGAAGCGGGCCACGTACTGCTCGGCCTCGATCGAACCGTCGAACGGCATGGCGAGCAGGCCGTCCACCAGCTCCTCCCGGACGTGCTCGACGGCGGCGGCGAACGCCTCGTCGTCGGCCACCCAGGCGTCCTTGCGGTGCAGTTGCCGGCGCAGCCGTTCGATCGCCGCGCCGGGCCGGCGGGCCGAGGTGCCCAGCGCGGCGTCGGTGATCGCCCGGAAGTGCCCGCCCTCCCGCTGCCAGGCCATCAGCTCGGCGGCCACCGCCCCCTGCTGGAGCACCCCGACCCGGTAGAAGTCCTCCACGTCGTGGATGGCGTACGCGATGTCGTCGGCGGTGTCCATCACGGAGGCCTCGACGGTCTGCTGCCAGTCCGCGATCCGGCCGACGAAGGGCTCGCGGGCCTGGCGCAGGTCGTCGACCTCGGTCCGGTACGCGCCGAACTTCGACGAGCCGCTCTCCGGGTCGTCCGGCGGCGGGGTGGCCCCGCGCGGCGGCGGGTCGAGCAGCCGGGGATGCGGATCCGGATGGTCGAGCCGGGTCCACGGGTACTTCAGCATCGCGGCACGCACCGCCGCGGTGAGGTCCAGCCCGGTGGTGGCCGCGCCGCGGATCTCGGTGCTGGTGACGATCCGGTACGACTGGGCGTTGCCCTCGAAGCCGTCGGTGAGCCCGAGCCGCTGCCGGGCCAGCCGGTCCAGCACCCGTTCGCCGAGGTGCCCGAAGGGCGGGTGTCCGAGGTCGTGGGCGAGCGCCGCCGCCTCCACCACGTCCGGGTCGCAGCCGCCGAGCTTCTCCAGCAGGTCACGTTGGCGCTCGTCGGCGGTGAGCCGTTCGGCGATGGCCCGGGCGACCTGGGCTACCTTCAGGCTGTGGGTGAGCCGGTTGTGCACCAGCAGGCCGGATCCGACCGGGCTGATCACCTGGGTGACCCCGCCGAGTCGGGCGAAGAACGGCGAGCCGACGATCCGGTCCCGGTCGGCCCGGAACGGGCTGGCGGCGAGGTCACCGAGGGCCCGGGCGCTGCCGCCGAAGAGCCGCCGAGCGCGCGGCTCCACAGGTGGTTCCATGATCGCCACGCTAGCGCGGCAGAATGCTGGGCGGAAACCACTCCCGAAGGCGGATCGAGATCGTGACCCTCTCTGTTCATCAGCGGATCGCCGAGGAGCTCGGCGTGGCCGAGCGTCAGGTGCGGGCGGCCGTGGAGCTGCTCGACGGCGGCGCGACCGTGCCGTTCATCGCCCGCTACCGCAAGGAGGCCACCGGCCTGCTCGACGACACCCAGCTTCGTACCCTCGAGGAGCGGCTGCGCTATCTGCGCGAGCTGGACGAGCGGCGGGCGGCGGTGCTGGAGTCGATCCGTGGCCAGGGCAAGCTCGACGAGGCGCTGGAAGCCCAGATCATGGCGGCCGACTCGAAGTCCCGGCTGGAGGACATCTACCTGCCGTACAAGCCGAAGCGGCGGACCCGGGCGCAGATCGCCCGCGAGGCCGGGCTGGCGCCGCTGGCCGAGTCGCTGCTCGACGATCCGGCCCAGGACCCGCGGGCCGTGGCCGCCGGCTACGTCGAGGAGGAGAAGGGGGTCGCCGACCCGGCCGCCGCGCTGGACGGCGCCCGGGCCATCCTCATCGAGCGCTTCGCCGAGGACGCCGACCTGATCGGCACGCTGCGCGAGCAGATGTGGTCGCGGGGCCGGTTGGTGTCCCGGGTACGCGACGGGCAGGAGTCGACCGGGGCGAAGTTCGCCGACTACTTCGACTTCGCCGAGCCGTACGCCAAGCTGCCGTCGCACCGGATCCTGGCGATGTTCCGGGGCGAGAAGGAGGGCGTGCTCGACCTGACCATGGAGCCGGAGGAGAGCGGCGAGGCCGACGCGGCGCCGACCGGCCCGAGCCGGTACGAGGCGGTGATCGCCGGCCGGTTCGGAATCAGCGACCAGGGCCGGCCGGGTGACCGGTGGCTGGCCGACACGGTGCGCTGGGCCTGGCGTACCCGGATCCTCATCCACCTCGGCGCGGACCTGCGGATGCGGCTCTGGCAGGCGGCCGAGGAGGAGGCGGTGCGGGTCTTCGCCACCAACCTGCGCGACCTGCTGCTCGCCGCTCCGGCCGGCGCCCGGCCGACGATGGGGCTCGACCCCGGTCTGCGTACCGGCGTGAAGGTGGCCGTGGTGGACGGCACCGGCAAGGTGGTCGCCACCGACACCATCTATCCGCACGAGCCGCGCCGGCAGTGGGACGCCTCGATCGAGACCCTGGCCCGGTTGGCCGGGGCGCACGGGGTGGAGCTGATCGCCATCGGCAACGGCACCGCCTCCCGGGAGACCGACAAGCTCGCCGGTGAACTGATCAAGCGGCACCCGCAGCTGAACCTGACCAAGGTGGTGGTCTCCGAGGCCGGCGCGTCGGTCTACTCCGCCTCCGCGTACGCCTCGCAGGAGCTGCCCGGGCTGGACGTGTCGCTGCGCGGCGCGGTGTCCATCGCCCGCCGGCTCCAGGACCCGCTCGCCGAGCTGGTCAAGATCGACCCGAGGTCGATCGGCGTCGGGCAGTACCAGCACGACCTGTCCGAGGTGAAGCTCTCCCGCTCGCTCGACGCGGTGGTCGAGGACTGCGTCAACGGGGTCGGGGTGGACGTCAACACCGCGTCGGCACCGCTGCTGACCCGGGTCTCCGGCATCGGAGCCGGGCTGGCCGAGAACATCGTGCTGCACCGCGACGCCAACGGCCCGTTCCGCACCCGCGCAGAGCTGAAGAAGGTGGCCCGGCTCGGCCCGAAGGCGTTCGAGCAGTGCGCGGGCTTCCTGCGCATCCCCGGCGGCGACGACCCGCTGGACTCCTCAAGCGTGCACCCCGAGGCGTACCCGGTGGTGCGGCGCATCCTGGCCAGCACCGGGCAGGACCTGCGCTCACTGATCGGCAGGTCGGCGATCCTGCGCGGGCTGCGGGCGACCGACTTCGTCGACGACACGTTCGGCCTGCCCACCGTCACCGACATCATCGGCGAGCTGGAGAAGCCGGGCCGGGACCCGCGGCCCGAGTTCCGCACCGCGACCTTCGTCGAGGGCGTGGAGAAGATCAGCGACCTGATTCAGGGCATGGTGCTGGAAGGCGTGGTGACCAACGTGGCCGCCTTCGGCGCCTTCGTCGACGTCGGGGTGCACCAGGACGGCCTGGTGCACGTGTCGGCGATGTCGCGGACCTTCGTCAAGGACCCGCGCGAGGTGGTGAAGTCCGGTGACGTGGTCAAGGTCAAGGTGCTCGACGTCGACGTACCGCGTAAGCGGATCTCGCTGACCCTGCGGCTCGAGGAGGAGCCCGGCGGCGACGCCGGCCCTCGCGGCGGCGGTCAGGACCGCGGCGGGCGCGCGGGTCAGCGCGGCGCCGGACGCGGCGGTCAGGGTGACCGGGGCGGGGCCCGACAGGGCCGTGGCGGCGCGACGCCGCCGGCCAACGACGCGATGGCCGAGGCACTGCGCCGCGCCGGCCTGGCCTGACCCTCGGGTAACCCGCTCCGACCAACCGACCCGACCCGTCGGCCGGCCGCCGAGGCTGCCCGACGGGTCGGGTCGCGTGCTGTCGACCTGCCCCAGATATGGACACCCACCAGGCCGGCCTTCCGAGCCGCACCGTAGGCCGACGCCGACCGTCCGTTTCTGACTGCCCCAGCAGCACGAGATCCCCCGACGCGGGGCGAGCCGGCCGTCACGAGAGCGGCGCACCGGCGGGGGCGGGGGCGGGGGTGGGTGGATCACCGGGGGCGGGCTGAGCGGCGTACCGTCGGGGCGTGGGTGAGGACGACGGCCTGGACTGGCCGGAGCGGCAGCGGCGGGCGGTGCGGGCCCATGCGGAGGCCGACGCCCGACGGCGGGCGGCCGCGCACGCGCAGGCTGCGGAGATCGTGACCTGGTTCGTGGCCGAGGCCAACCGGCGGGGGCTGCGCCCGACCCGGCTGGTCGCGCGCTCCTACGACGGTCGCGGTCGGTACCGGACCAGGCTCACCGGCTGGTACGTGGACCAGGCCCGCAGCCGGGCGGTCGACGTGGACGGCCGGTTCTTCCTGCTGACGGTGCCGGGCAGCCTGCGAGCCCGGCTGTTCGGCGCGGAGGCCGAACCGAGCCCACCGCCACTGATCGTCGGTGAGGGCGGCCGGGACGGGGAGTCGATCCCGCTGCGGGCCCTGCTCACCCGCCGGCTCGACGCCGGTTCCGACGGCTGACGTTCCACCACCAGAACTGCTGCACGAGCAGGGTGAGCAGCCCGGCGAGCACGATCGCGGCGATGTTGATCACGAGTTGGAGCGCCGAACCGCCCGCTTCGTCCCAGACCCCGTAGGCGCCGGCGACGGCGACGTTCGCGGCGGCCGGCACGGTGGTGACCGAGATCAGCACCCCGACCAGGCTGCCGGACTTCTTCGAGGTCAGCGAGAGCATGCCGGCGACCCCGGCCAGCAGGCCGACCACCCAGGAGAGCGCGTCCGGCCGCCAGATGAAGTCGGTCAGTGGCCGCTCCGCCAGCAGCATCTCCCGGTTGACGAGGCCGGCCGCGGTCAGCGCCCAGGTGCTCAGCGCGGTGGCCACCATGGCGGCCAGGAAGCCCACCACCAGGGCCTGCACCGACCGGACGACGGTGCCCAGCCGCCGGCGTAGCAGCCCGACGCAGAGCGCCGCCAGCGGGCCGAACTCGGGACCGACCACCATCGCGCCGACGATGAGAATCGGCTGGTCGAGCAGGACGCCGATGCCAGCGATCATGGTGGCGACGATGATCAGCACCAGGTAGGTGCCGGAGAGCTCGGTCTGCTCGCCGGTCTTGGCCGCGATCTCGTCCCACACCACCGCGTCGGCGCCGCTGCCGGGCGCCTCCTCCGCCGCCCGGTCGGCTGCCGCGGAGATGGTCAGCTCGACGTCGTCGGCGGCGACACCCCCGCGCGCCTCCACGCCGAGCTGTTGCAGGCCGTGCAGCACGCTGTCGGCGCTCTCCCGGACGACATCGCACTGGATGAGGTCGCCCGGGGGCTGACGGGCGGCGCCGGGCAGCACCACCAGGTGGGTGACCCCGGGCTCGGCGGTCAACAGGTCGGTCACCGCCGCCGACTGGTCCGGCGGAGCGATCACCCTCAGGTGCAGCACACGTCCCCCTCGCCCGGCCGGCGGTTCTCCCCTTGCCCGTCCGGCCGTCGCGACTGTACCGCTCGGGCGCTGATCTGCGCGGACCGCACAAGGTCCGGCGGTAGAGCCGTGTCCGTGCGCGGAGTTTCGTGGTTGATCGGGAGGAAGCAGCCCGACTGTGAGCATTCGGAGTCGCTGCGGCGTCTATGCCTGCTAAAACACTTAAAGAACTTTTTGTCGCATTACCTCGGAGGTCGGAAGGTGCCGCTGCCTGGTGGTCTCGTGAACACCCCCGGTCGCCCCCCACGGCCGATCCGCCCCGATCGGGGTAAGCGGATCGTCGACGTCACGGTGGCGGTCGTACTGCTGGTGCTCGTCTCGCCGGTGCTGGCGGTGGTCGCGGTCCTGGTCGCCGTGGGCCTCGGCCGCCCGGTGCTGTTCCGCCAGTGCCGCATCGGCCTGCACGGCCAGCCCTTCGAGGTGGTCAAGTTCCGCACCATGCGGCCGCCCAACCCCAGCCGGGGCCTGGTCGGCGACGACGCTCGACTGACTCCACTCGGGCGCTGGCTGCGCGCCACCAGCCTCGACGAGCTGCCCACGCTCTGGAACGTGCTGCGCGGCGACATGAGCCTGGTGGGCCCCCGCCCGCTGCTGCCCGAGTACCTCGATCGCTACTCGCCCTGGCAGGCCCGCAGGCACGAGGTACGACCCGGCGTCACCGGGCTGGCCCAGGTGCGCGGGCGCAACAGTCTGAGCTGGGAGGAGAAGCTGGACCTCGACGTGCGGTACGTGGACAGCTGCAGCCCCCGCCTCGACCTGTCGATCCTCCTCGCGACCGTGCGTACCGTGCTGCGCCGCGACGGGATCAACGCGACGGGGTCGGCCACCGCTCCGGAGTTCCTGGGTACGCCGCACCGCCCGGCACTGCCGCAGCGGGATCGGACCCCGGCGTGACGACCTTGCAGGGGGCCGGAGCGGCGAGTCGGCGAGTCCTGCTCTCCCCGCCCGACGTCGGTCCGCTCGAGGAGTCGTACCTGATCGCCGCGCTCCGCTCGGGCTGGGTGGCGCCAGCCGGCCCGGACCTGCAGGCGTTCGAACGCGAGATAGCGGAGCGGGTCGGCACCACGGGGGCTTTGGCGGTCAGCTCCGGCACCGCCGCCCTGCACCTCGCTCTGCTCGGCGTCGGGGTCGGACCCGGCGACGTGGTCCTCGTGCCCACACTCACCTTCGTCGCCACCGCCAACGCGGTCCGCTACATCGGCGCGCGACCGGTCTTCGTCGACTGCGACCCCCAGACCGGCAACGTGGACGTGCAGCTCGTGGCCGCGCTGATCCAGCGGCTGCGAGCGCGCGGCGAGCGGGTCGGCGCGGTCGTCCCGGTAGACATGTTCGGCAGCTGCGCCGACTACGACGCCCTGGTACCGGTCTGCGTCGACGCCGAAGTTCCGTTGGTGGAGGATGCCGCGGAGGCACTCGGTGCCAGCTACCGGGGACGCGCCGCCGGCTCCTTCGGGCGCGTCGCCGCGCTCTCCTTCAACGGCAACAAGATCATGACCACCTCCGGTGGCGGGATGCTCGTCTCGGACGACGTCGCTCTGCTGGCTCGGGCCCGCCACCTCTCCACCCAGGCCCGGGAGCCGACGCCGCACTACGAACACCGCGAGACCGGCTACAACTACCGGCTCAGCAACCTGCTGGCCGCACTGGGCCGGGCCCAGCTGGTACGGCTGGACGGCATGATCGCCCGACGCCGCCAGTTGCGCGACCGCTACGCCAAGCTCTTCGCTCCGGTGCCGGGTGTGCGGCTGCTCGGCGCGGAGGACACCGGGTCGAACTGTTGGCTCACCGTCATCACCGTCGAGCCGGAGCGGTGCGGCTGGCGGGCGGACGACCTCGCAGCCCACCTGACCGAGCGGGACATCGAGACCAGACCGGTGTGGAAACCGATGCACCTGCAACCCGTCCACGCCGGAGCCGAGAGCCTGCTCACCGGCGCCGCGGAGCGGCTGTTCGCCGACGGGCTCACCCTGCCCAGCGGAAGCGCGCTGAGCGAGCCCCAGGTCGGCCGGGTGCTCGCCGCGATCGACGAGTTCCTCACCCTCCGGGCGGGGGGCCCGGCAGCGTGACCACGGGGCTTGTGGTGGTCGGCTGCGGTGGACACGGCCGGGAGGTGCTGACCATCGCCCGGGCGGTCAACGGGGCCGCGCCACAGCCGCTCTGGCAGCTGCTCGGTGTCGTCGACGACCGACCCACCGAGGAGAACCTCAAGCGGCTGCAGCGACTCGACGTGCCGTACCTCGGCGACGTGGCCTGGTTGCGCGACGCCCCGCCGGGCGTGCACCACGTCGTCGGCATCGGAGACCCGCGGATTCGTCGAGCGGTCGGGCGGCGAACCGACGGGTACGGCGTCCCGGCGGCGAGCCTGGTCCACCCGGACGCCACGATCGGGCCGGACACGGAGCACGGGCCGGGGTTCGTGGCCTTCGCGGGGGCCCGGGTCACCACGAACGTCACCCTCGGCCGGCACGTACATCTCAACCAGAACGCCACGGTCGGCCACGACAGCACCCTCGCCGACTACGTCTCGGTCAATCCGCTCGCCGCCGTCTCCGGTGACTGTCACCTCGCCGAGGGTGTCCTCATCGGCACCACCGCGGCCGTCCTCCAGGGCTTGCGGATCGGGCGCGACAGCACCGTCGGCGCCGGTGCCTGCGTCGTTCGGGATGTGCCCGATCAGGTGGTCGTCAAGGGCGTACCGGCCCGTTGACGGACGCCGGGCAGCCCGTCCGCACCAACCGGGACAGGCAGGATATTCGACTCATCCAACCCGAAAACGCCCAACGATGCCGTAAGAGCCTGTAACAAGGACAAAGAGCGTAGAGCTCCTTCTGCCGTGCGGCGGGAGTGGTCGAAAGACGGAACAGGGAGCCAATACATGCCGCAGCACCCCGAGATGACGGCACACGCGGACCGGCGGACGCGACGGGCCAGGGCCCGTCGCCGCACCACCGGCTTCCTCGCCACCGACACCACCGCCTGGATCGGCGGTTTCGTCGCCGCCGTGTGGACCCGGTTCGAGTTCCAGCTTCCCCCCGGCCAGTTGGGCCGGGCCGCGGCGATCGGCGCGGTCGCGGCGATCGTGCACGTGGCGGTGGCGGCGCTGCGTCGCCTCTACTCCGGGCGGCACCCACTGGGCAGCCTGCAGGAGGTCCAGGGCGTCGCCGGTACCACCATCATGACGGCGGCGATCGTCCTGCTCGGCCTGCTGCCCTCCGGCGACCGGCCGGTACCGGCAAGCACCCCACTGGTCGGCGGCGCGCTGGCCCTGCTGTTCATGCTCGGCGCCCGGTTCGCGTACCGGCACCGGCACGATCTCGCCATGCGGCCCGACGTCCGGTCGTCCACGCCCGTGCTGCTGTTCGGGATGGGTGACGCCGGCCAGGGGCTGCTGCGCGCCATGCTGAGCGACCCGCGCGGCCGGTACCTGCCGGTCGGCGCGCTCGACGACGACCCGGACAAGCGTGACCTGCGCATCGGCAGGGTACGCGTGCTCGGCGGACGGCACGACGTGGCCGCCTCGGTCCGTCGCACCGCCGCGAGCACGGTCATCTTCTCGGTGGCGAACGCCGACGCCGCGCTGATCCGCGAGATCCGCGAGGCGACGCTCCAGGCCGGCGCGGCGTTCAAGGTGCTGCCCCCGGTCCGGGACCTCGTCGATCATCGGATCACCGTCACCGACGTCCGTGACGTGCAGATCAGCGACCTGCTCGGCCGTCGCCAGGTGGTCGGCGACCTGCCGCTGAGCACGAACAGCCTGACCGGCCGACGGATCCTCATCACCGGCGCCGGCGGCTCCATCGGCTCCGAACTCTGCCGCCAGGTGATGAAGGCGGACCCGGGTGAGCTGATGATGCTGGACCGGGACGAGTCCGCCCTGCACAGCCTGCAGATGTCGCTCGCCGGACGGGCCCTGCTGGACGGTCCCGAGCTGATCCTCGCCGACCTACGAGACGACGAGGAGATCCGCCGGATCATCCGGGAGCGCCGCCCGGAGATCATTTTCCACGCCGCGGCGCTGAAGCACCTGACCCTGCTGCAACGACACCCGGGCGAGGCGGTCAAGACGAACGTCTGGGGCACCCTGTCGGTGCTGGACGCCTGCCAGGACGTGGCCAAGTTCGTCAACATCTCCACCGACAAGGCAGCCGACCCGATCAGCGTTCTCGGCTACTCGAAGCGGATCACCGAACGGTTGACCGCGCACGCCGCATCCCGGTTCCCCGGGACCTTCCTCAGTGTCCGGTTCGGCAACGTGCTGAGCAGCCGCGGCTCGGTGGTGACGGCGTTCCAGCGTCAGATCGAGGACGGCAAGCCGCTGACCGTCACCCATCCGGAGGTCACCCGCTACCTGATGACCGTCCAGGAGGCCGTCCACCTGGTGCTCCAGGCCGCCGAGATCGGGCGCGACGGAGAGGCTCTGGTGCTCGACATGGGCGAGCCCGTCCGCATCGCCGACCTGGCCCGCCAGATGGCCGAGCACGCGTCCAGCTCCGTGCCGATCGTCTACACCGGCCTACGGCCCGGCGAGAAGCTGCACGAGGACCTGCTCGGCACCGGTGAGATCGACACCCGGCCGTTCCACCCCCTGGTGTCCCACGTGGCCGTGCCGGCGCTCGACCCGATGGAGGCCAGCGGGCTCGACCCGTACGAGGATCCGGCGAAGGTCGTCGAACAGCTCGCGCTGCTCTCCGCCCAGCCGATCGGGCCGATGCTGCACGGTCCCCTGGGCGTGCCACTGTCGTCGCGCTGACCCACCCGCTCCCCGCAGGGGCGGAGCATTCGGCAAGGGGGCATCGCATGCGGTGCCCCCTTACGCCGTGCTGCTCGGCCCGGGAGCCAGGCAGTCATCCCGTTCCCGACCGATGAGCGGGACCGGCGTCGGAGAGACGCCGAGGCCGACGATCGCGGTTGCGGTCGCCGGCCTCGTTCGACGCGGATCAGCGGCGGATGCCCGCCCAGTCGTGGTGCCGGCGGACGGTGGAGAGGATGAAGTCGACCACCCGTCGGGAGGTGTCCGGGACCTGGTAGTCGACCGGACAGGGCACGCCCTGCGCGGCGACCTGGTCCACGGTGACCTGGACGGCCTCGACCACGCCCGCCGGGTCCAGCCCGGTCATGATGATGCCGCCGGCGTCCAGCGCCTCCGGCCGCTCGATCGACTCCCGCAGGGTGACCGCGGGGAAACCGAGGATGGCCGCTTCTTCGCTGATCGTCCCGCTGTCCGACAGCGTGCAGTACGCCTTCGTCTGCAGGTGGACGTAGTCGATCAGGCCAAACGGCTCGTGGAAGGCGATCCCCTCCAGAGCGGCGGCGTCCGGTGCCAACGCCTCCAGCCGCTTACGCGTGCGGGGGTGGGTGGAGACCAGCACCGGGTAGCCCCAGCGGTCGTGGACCGCCCGGAGGCAGTCCAGCAGCTGCCGCAGCCGGGCCGGCTGGTCCACGTTCTCCTCGCGGTGCGCGCTGACCATGAAGTAGCGCCCCGGTTCGAGTTCGAGCTGCCGCAGGATCGGCGACGCGGTTATCTCGGCACGGTAGTGCTCCAGCACCTCCCGCATCGGCGAGCCGGTGTGCAGGATCCGGCGGGGGTGCAGCCCTTCGGCCAGCAGGTTGCGCCGGGCATGCTCGGTGTAGACCAGGTTGAAGTCGGCGACGTGGTCGACCAGCCGGCGGTTGGTCTCCTCCGGCACGTTGAGGTCGAAACACCGGTTGCCGGCCTCCATGTGGTAGACCGGCACGCGCATCCGCCGGGCCATCAGAGCCGCGATACAGCTGTTGGTGTCGCCGAGCACCAGCAGCGCGTCCGGCCGCAGCTCGGCGATCGCCGCCTCCATGCCGACCAGCACGCCGCCCAACACCCGGCCGAGCGAGGAGGTGTCGACCCGCAGGAAGCGGTCCGGCTGGCGCAGCCGCAGCTCGGTGAAGAAGACGTCGGAAAGGGTGCTGTCCCAGTTCTGTCCCGTGTGCACCAGGACGTGGTCCAGCGTGTCATCGAGCCGGGCGATCACCCGGGAGAGCCGGATGATCTCGGGTCGGGTGCCGACCACCGTCATGATCCGGGTCATGCCCGTCCTCTCTCTGCTGCCACCTTGGCCAAGATGTCCTCGAACTGGTCGACGCCCGCGCGCAGCGACATCCGCTCCTGATAGACCTGTCGAGCCCGGCGGCCCATCTCCTCCCGGGCGAAGGTCGGCTGGGCGGCCGCCTCCGCGAACCGGTCGGCGAGGGCCTGCCAGTCCTCGGGCGGGCAGACGAGGCCGACTCCGGTCGACCGGACCAGGCTCGCGGTGTCGCCCGCCACCGACGCGATCACCGGCACGCCACAGGCCAGCGCGGCCTGCAGCTTCGACGGGACAGCGGCGCGCAGGGCCGGCACGTCGCGCAGGCAGATCAGTTGCCACTCCGCGGCGGCGTACAGATCGGCCATCTGCTCGGCCGGACGCCGGCCGACGAACCGTACATTGTCGGCGCCCAGCTCGGCGGCGAGCCGGCGGGCAGCGTCCTCGCCGGCGCCCGAGCCGACCAGCACGACGTCGACCTGATCCCGGACCGCAGCCGCGGCCCGTACGGCCGTCTCGATGCCCTGCAGCAGACCGATGTTGCCGGCGAACATCACGGTGGGGCGCCCGCGATGACCGAGCACCGCGCGGGCCGCTGCGGTGGCCGGCACCGGACGGAACAGCGCGTCGTCGGTCCAGTTCCAGACCACCCGTACCCGGGCCGGGTCGGCGCCGCGCGCCACGACCTGCTCGGCCATCGCGGGCGAGATCGCCACAACCGCGTCCGCCATCCGGTACGTGCGGCGCATCAGCTCGCCGAGCGCACTCGCCAGGGCGCGCCCCTTGCGTCCCGGGGGCGCCATGCCCGAGTGCACCACCGACTCGGGCCACAGGTCCTGGACGTGCAGCACGATCGGCGTCCGCCGGACGGCGTGCAGCAGCGCCGCGGCGGCGATGGAGGTGGGTGGCGGGTGGTAGACGTACGTGACGTCGACGCCGGCGAGCCACCGCACCCCGGCCGCGCTGCTGGCGCCGAAGGAGAGGTGGCTCACGGCCCGCCGCGCGGCCGAGGTGTCATGACTGGGATAGGCGGGCACCCGCCGGATCTCGACCGGCCCGTCGCTCTCCTGGTGCCGCCAGCGTTGCCGCCAGCCGGGAAAGATCCGGCCGTGCGGGTAGCTGGGGAAGGTGGTGAGCACCCGGACCTCGTGACCGCGGTCGGCCAGTTGGTCGGCGAGGTTGCCCGGAATGAAGACCCCCTCCGGGGGATACCACTGGCTGACCAGACCGATCTTCACGCGCCGACCGCCACCGGCGCCGGCCGGGCCGCCTCCACCGGCTCAGGCCAGGTGTCCGGCCGATCCGGGTCGAAGAGCTCGTTGGTCCAGAACATCGTCACCAGCTCGTCCGGCCCGGTGTTCACCAGCTTGTGCACCCACATCGTGGGCATGTCCACCAGCACCGGCTCGTCGCCGTTCACCGGAAAGCGCACCACCTCGGCATCGCCCACCCGGCGCAGGCTGATCTCGGCCGAGCCGCGCAACACCACGAACCGCTCCACCTTCGCCAGGTGGAAGTGCTCGCCGCGGGTGATCCCGGGAACCGTGCTGGAGCAGAAGGTCTGGCCGGCGCCGCCGTGCGCCTTGACCGTCTCGACCAGCTCACCGCGGGCGTCCGCCCGGCGGGGCAACGCCAGCGGATAGTGCGCCGGAAAGCAGTGCGACCGGTAGGTGTTGAACAGCCGCACGTCGTGCCGCTCCAGCAGGGGCGGGATCTCCCCCGTCCGGTACGTAGCGGCCATCCCGGCGAGCCGGTCGGCCAGGGCCTGGACACCGATCCGCAGCGCCGGCATGGCCGGGTCCCACGACCCGCCCAAGGGCATGCCGATGAGCCGGGCGGCGGCGTCGGTCACGTGCACCAGGCTCAGCTCCCGGTCGGCGTGCACCTCTGGCCGCCCACCCTCGGCCAGCAACCGACAGAAGGTCGCCACCGCCGAGTTGTAGTAGGGCCGACCGTGTTCGCCGTACAGGTTCGGCAGCAACACGTCGTCGAGGTCGACGCCGGTGTCCGCCAGCACCCGGGCGGCGGTGGCCTTGGCGTCGCCGTACGAGGTGCCGTTGCCGGCCTGCACCGAGTTGGCGTAGACCACCCGAGCCGGCGGGTTCGCGCAGTGCTTGAGCCCGGCGGCGAGCTGCGCGGCGAGCTGCACGTTTCCGGCGGCTACGTCCGCCGGCTCCCCCCGGTTCACACCGGCCAGGTGCAGCACCCGGTCGACCCCGGCCACCTTCGCGGCGATCATGCCGGGGTCGGCGAGGTCGGCGCGCGTGAGCACGGTCGGCTCCGGCCAGCCGAGCGCACGCAGCAGCACCCGGACGTGCCAGCCGAGGAACCCGCCGGCCCCTGTGACGGCCAGCTTCAGCACGCCAGCACCGGGTCCCGCAGGGCCAGCTCAGCGCGGACCTCGGGCAGCGTCTTCAACAGCTCGATGATCTCGGGTACGCCGAGCCGCGGCGCGTTCGCCGAGTTGAAGTCCTCGGCCGGCCCGCCGCCGAGGTCACCCTCGGAGACGTAGAGCGCGTAGTTGAGGTTGCGGCCGTCGAGTGGCACCCGGAGGAAGTCGCCGAAGTCCTCGGCCTGGGCGAGTTCCTCCCGGCTGGCCAGCGTCTCGTCCTGCTTCTCGCCGTGCCGTACGCCGATCACGTCGAGCTTGGCGGGCACGTCGAAGAGCTGGCAGACCGCCTCGGCCAGGTCACCGACGGTGCAGGCGGCGGCCTTGCGGATGAAGATGTCACCGGGTCGGGCGTGCTGGAAGGCGTGCTCGACCAGCTCGACCGAGTCGGCCAGCGACATCAGGAAACGGGTCATCCCCGGGTCGGTCACCGTGGGCGCCCGACCCGCCTTGATCTGCTCGATGAAGAGCGGGATCACCGAACCGCGCGAGTACATGACGTTGCCGTACCGGACGCAGGAGACCGTGGTGGCGCTGTTCGGGTTGTTCCGGGCGTGCGCCTGGGCGACCTTCTCCATCATCGCCTTGCTCATGCCCATCGCGTTCACCGGATAGACGGCCTTGTCGGTGCTGAGCACCACCACCGAGCCGACCCCGTTTCGCTCCGCGGCCTCGACGACATTGCTGCTGCCCAGCACGTTCGTCCGGACCGCCTCGAGCGGAAAGAACTCGCACGAGGGCACCTGCTTGAGAGCGGCGGCGTGGAAGATGTAGTCGATGCCTCGGCTGGCCTTGAGCACCGAGTCGTAGTCCCGCACGTCGCCGACGTAGTAGCGGACCCGCTCGTCGCCGAGCAGCCGACGCATGGCGTCCTGCTTGGCCTCGTCCCGGCTGAGCACCCGTACTTCACCGACCCCCCGGTCGAGGAGGCGGCGCACCATGGTCTGGCCGAAGGAACCCGTACCGCCGGTGATGAGCACCCGGCGTCCGGTGGTCAAGTAACTCACTGACGCTCCGTTCGTTCATGGTGG
Organism: Micromonospora sp. NPDC093243; assembly: GCF_044753725.1. Classification (NCBI taxonomy): domain Bacteria; kingdom Bacillati; phylum Actinomycetota; class Actinomycetes; order Micromonosporales; family Micromonosporaceae; genus Micromonospora; species Micromonospora sp. NPDC093243. Next base: position 164,648 of record NZ_JBIVNT010000007.1, read on the forward strand.
CTCGCGTAGGCCCTGCTGGTCGGGGCCGTGATGCGGCCACAACTGCCGCAACGAGCGGTACCCAGGTGGAGAAACGCCCAGAACGGGCTTAACGGAATAAGTTGTTTGGTCCGGATCCCGACTTCGCCAACGTGCGCCCAGTCGGCCGGCCGATCGGACCGGACACCGCCGTGAACGGCCGCGAACGTCGGGCGGCGTGCGGCCGGTTGCGGCCAACCAGGTGGCTCGGCGCCGCCGGCCCGGAAACCCGCCAGCCGATCAGCAGGATCACCGCGGCGAGCACCAGCAGACGGCCACCGCCACGGACGACGTAGGTGAAGCTGCCTACCCACAAGAAATCGAACAGACCGACCGCGGTGACGATCGCACCGGCGTAAGCGCCCACGGCATACGGCGTCGTCAACGGACTCGACGACGCCCAGGCCAGAAGCCTGTCGATGAACCTGACAGCGAGGCCGATCGCCGGGATCATCAACCCGAGCCCCAGCAGGCCGAAGTTGTACAACCACTCACCGTGCGCAAGCGCTGCCGCGGAGTGCCCCGTGCCGACCAGTTCGGGCGACAGAAACGTGACGAGGTCCGCACCGAAGCCGACCGGCTTGCCCTCCCACAGCGCGCGGGGCACCAGGCCGACGGCCGCGTTGGCAAACGTCTCCCCCCAGCCCCGCGGCAGCAGCCCTACCTCGTTCAAACGCAGGAGCTGGGCGAACGAGTGAAGCGGACTGATCGCGGACCCGAATCCATCCTGGTCGGCCATCAACGGTGAGCCCTGTGAACCGGTGGCACGGAGTCCGGCGAGGAACAGCAGCGCCGGTGCCGCTCCACCAAGGATGAGGAGCTTCGTGTACGGCCGCTGATCACGGTGGGCCGATATCACCAGCAGCGCGAGCGCCAGCGTACCGACCACGATCCGTCCGAAGCCGTTGAAGAGGTAGGTGAAGTAGAGCGCGAAGGCGATGAGGAGAACCACTCCCCAGAGGAACGTGTGGCGGGCCAACGGCCCCCGCAACAGCCCCACGGCCAGGAGGACGACACCGACAAAGCCGACCGGATTGGCCACTGGCAGCGCATCGGGTGCGACCATCGCCGTGGCCACCGCGAGCACCAGCAGGAGCAAGCCACACTTCACCGCCCACCCAGCCGTCTTTCCGTCCGCCTGCCCGGCACTCGTCGTCAGCCGGTGCGGCGCGCTGCCGCTCCAGAACAACAACCATGTCACCACCTGAGCGAAGTAGCAGATGGCGACGGCGGTGAAGAGCGGGATGCCGGGATCGACCGTCCATGCCTTCACCGTTTGATAGAGCCCGCTGAACCCGACGAAGAAGGCGAAGGCGAGGTTGTAGAGCCCGACCGCCGTGATCCGGCGACCACCGTCGCGCCAGAAGACCCACGCGCCGAAGAGGGTCGCCAGCAGGCTCATCGCGAGATTTCCGTCCCTGCCCCAGTCGGTCGGGATGTTCCGCTCGAAGAGCAGGCACGCCACGCCCAACCCGAGCCAGGCGAGCCCGGCGAAGCAGCGCCAGAGACCGCTGGTCGGAGTCCGCGCGCGATCGTCGGGCACCCCGCGCGCATGACGCGGCCGTGCGCCTCGATCCCCGTCTGCCATCGCCCGCGCCCCTGCCAATGAGTCCATGAGAGCGGAGCATATATTCGGACATCTAACTCGGGCGCTTCTCTCACGAATTTCGGGCCGGTCTTCGCGACGCCACTTCGCGCTGATCCCCCCGGCGTCACCGATTCACACCACCATCGTTAGCCGAGCGTGGCTGAAACCTTCGACGTGCTGCGCGAAACCAGCACCCCAGCAGCCGCGAATGGAATTCATGATCTCCTCCCGACGGTGCACGACCGGCGAGACATCGCACAGCCCGCGGAATCGACCCCCGTACGGCCCTACTCCGTGCTGCTGACATGCGACTTCTTCGAACCGGGATTCCGCGCCGGAGGCCCAGTTCGATCCGTCGCCCAACTACTCGACGTCGTATCGCCGGCGATCAAGGTGACCATGGTGACGAGGGATCGCGACCTCGGCTCGACAGAGGCGTATCCCGGGCTCTCTGGTCGCTGGACGCAACGGGGCCAGGCACGGATCTACTACCTCGACACACGTCGTCTCCGCCAGTGGTACGGGTTGCTGAAGATGCTCCGGTCGACCAGATTCGACCTTCTCTACGTCAACAGCCTCTGGGCGACGTCGTCGATTCTGCCGATTCTGGCGGCGCACGCGCGCATCATCCGGGTCCAACGGATAGTCGTCGCTCCGAGAGGCGAAGTGGCGGCGAGCGCGCTCGGCGTCAAGAGCCGGAAGAAGAAATTGTTCCTGCGCGTTTGGCGACCCATTCTCAAACGACTCGGAGTGCGTTGGCACGCAACCAGCCCGCACGAAGCGCAGCTGATCCGAAACGTCTTCCCGTGGGCCCGGGTCGAGATCCGCCGCAACGAGGTGTCACTTCCGCCGGAGCCCATCCCACCGAACGATATCGACGGGCCCCCACGGCTCGTATTCATCGGTCGCATCAGCCCGATCAAAAACCTGTCGACGGTGATCGAGGCGCTCGCACTGGTGACGCGGCCGGTCGTGTTCGATGTCTACGGTCCGCTTGAGGACACATCGTACTGGGCCGAATGCCAGCGTCTTGCCCAGCGGTTGCCAGAATCCGTGACGTTCTCCTACCGGGGGGAACTCGCACCCCACGAGGTTCGGTCCACCTTCGCGCGGTACGACCTGTTCGTCTTCCCGACCCAGGGAGAGAACTTCGGCCACGTCATCGCCGAGAGCCTCTCCGCGTCGTGCCCGGTCATCTGCTCAGACCAGACACCCTGGAGCCCGGTGCTCCAAGAGGGCGGTGGAGCCGTCCTGAGCGATGTCACGGCGGCGACCCTGGCCCGCCAGATAGACCAGTTCGCCCGGCATACGCCGGGGGAACGAATCGAGGCTCGCCGCGCGGCGGGGCAGGCCTATCGGTCCTGGCGGGCCGAGTCCGCGGGGCCGAACATCCTCGACCGGATCAGGTTGACCGTCGTCGACGATCGCTGAACGGCGGCCGGTGCCGCGCCGCCGTGAAAGGACCACGATTGAAGGAACGGTTGACTCCGGATCAGGGGCTCTCCGAGCCCACCGAGTCTGTCCGGTCCCATGGAAGCCGCCGGGCGGGGGTACGGTCCAACACCATCGTGGCGTCGGTGTCCAGCCTGGTGAGCGGGCTGTTGAACGCCGGAATACTCGCGTACAGCGCGCGGCAGGGCCAGACCGCCGAGATCGCGGCCTACAGCGTCATGACGGCCGCGCTGACCTGGGTGGCGAACCTGGTCATGGGCGGATCATCCTTGCTGTACGTGTCCGGAAATGACGAGGAACGTCGCGCGGCCCACAGCCAGCGGCTATTGGTGGCGGTACCGGCTATGGCCACCGCCACCCTGCTGATCGCCGCGTTCTATGTCGACGAGGGATACGGCTTGTCGGCCCTGATCAGCGCTGGCGGAGTAATGATCTTCAACAGCCTCGCCGACCTGCGCTTCGGTGACCTCGCGCGGCAGATGCGCTTCATCGCGGCTTCCGCAGCGATAACCGCCACCCGACTCCTTTCCATGGTGCTGCTGGTCGCCGGCACGCCGCTGACCACCGCGCTGCTGGTTGGCGCCGCCACCTACCTGCTCACCACGGAGATCCTGGCCTGCCGGGGGCCGACCGCCGCACCTCCCATGTGGAGTGGACTGTCGTTGCGGGCCGCCGGACGCGCCTTCCGGTTGAGCCGGCCACTGTTCACCTACAGCCTCGCCGAGGCGTTCAACGGCCGAGCCAGCACGGTCGCTCTCTCCCTGGTCGCGAGCCCTCAGGTCGTGGGCTGTTTCGGTGCCCTGGTCAATATCTACCAGGCGCTGGTCGCCGTCACATTCAGCGGACTCCGGGTGCCCATGGCGATTCGGACCCGACGACGACACAACCTCGGGCCCACCGAAGCGGTTGGCCGCGAGAGCGAGACAATCGCCGTCATCGGTGCGACCGTCATCGCCGCTGGTGTCATCGCCACCGCGCCATGGCTCACGACGAGTCTGCTTGCGCTGCCGATCCCCGGGTCGGCACTCTGGCTGCAACTGCTGGCGCTCGCCCTCCCGTTCACCACCATGAACCGCGCCTTCACGCTCAACCGCATCGGCGACGGGAAATACGGCGCCGCGACCCGTCTAGCTCTCTTGATCGGTCTACTCCTGGGCGGCGCACTGCTCATCCAGGCGGCGACGCTCGGCCCGACTGGCGCCGCTGGCGCGACGGCCGTCGCGGAGATGCTGGTCGCCGGGGTCCTCCTGCTGGCCGCGGTGACGCGTCGATACCGCAGGCGTGGGTCCCACCGGCCCAGGGCGGTCACTTCGGATCAGCAACGTCAGCCGGCACCGCCCGCCCATCTGATCGACAGGTGAGGTCGGCAGGCAGGAAATCGAGCGGACACCATGGCGGCAGGAACGAGGGGCTCCGTCGCCCACGGTGCGTTCGGTGCCGCTCGGGTTCGTCGGCGTTGTCGTGGCGGTCGTGCTGGAAGGTGCTCCCTCGGATCAGGACACGAACAGGGCGTGCTTACCGGCACGGGTGCGGGCCTGGTCGGCGACCTGGTGGAACGTGATCGAGTCGGCGCGAAGATCGGGATGGTCCTTCCTCAACTCCCGCGCGAAGTACAGGCTCACCGCGCCCAGATCAAGCTCGTGGTCGGCCTGTACATAGATGTGCAGCGCGTCAGGTCGCTCCTGGCGGAACTGGACGCCGACGATTCCCGGGTAGGTCTTGAGGATGTGCACCGGCAGGATCGGTGATAGGTCGAGCGTCCCGTGCGCCGAGGCGACTTGGACGATCTCCTGCCGTCGGCCGAGGACCGAGCGGAACTCGAGGGCGTTGCCGTCGACGGCATCAGCTGACTCGACCCGATCCCCGATGGAGTAGTTGACCAGCGGAAACAAGCGGTCGTCGAGGGTGGTGACCGCGAGCGAACTGTCATCGGCGACGAGGCAGATGAAGCTGTCCCAGATCACCTGGATGGGTCGTGCCTGATCACGGGACATTGCCACCAGGCCGGTCTCCGCGGCGCCGTACTCGATGACCGCACTTGCTCCGAAGACCCGCTCGATCATCGCGATGTCCGCGTCGCTGGCCGTCTCCGCGGTGAGGATCACCGCCCGCAGCTGACTCATGTCACCGAGGTGCAGCCTGTTGCGCTCGATGTAGCGGGCGACTTTGAATATTGCCGAGGTGTATCCGACAAGCAACACGGGACGGCGGGACCGGATCGCCTCGTAGTGTCCTCGAAGCGCGGGATCGCTGAGGTCGTAGGCGTTCAGCCGAGTGATGTTCACCAGTCGGTCGGCAGCACCACGCTGCACCCGAGCGATCCGGCTACGTATCCCGTCGCCGAACAGGTGCGAGTGCCCCCAGAGCAGGATCTGTGGCTCGAACGGCCGAACTCCCCGCCAAGCCCGCCCGAGGTAGTTGTTCGCCCACCGATCGGTCGACTCGCCCGGCCCCCGAGGGAACCGGGTGGGCTGGCCGGTGCTCCCTCCGGTGCTGTAAGCCTGCTTCGACGAACCTCCTGCGAAGACCTCGGCAGAGCGGCTTATCAGCAGATCCTTGTCCAGGGTCGGGAAGTGGCGGAGATCCGACGGCCGAGAGATGCCGGTGGGCAGACCGTGCTCCTTCCGCCACGACTGGTAGAACGGCACCCGGGTCAAGCAGTACGCCCAGATCTTGTTGAAGCGTTCGACCTGGATCCGCTCGATCTCGGCGCGGGACAATGGCTCGTTGTAGAGGGCGATCTTCCGCTCGAGCCGCCTGCGGCGCTCCGCGAACAGCCACCCGCGCTCTATCAGCGCACGCACGTTGAATCGCCTCCCGGCTCCGCTGCCACCCCTAGGGAGCAGAGCTGACTCCACCAGCCCGCTCGTTCATCAGCAACCCTTTCAACGATGCGACAAAATGCCAGTTACGAGGTCGAATCGTTCAAGCCCGGGGGTAGACATGAACCGCACCCTGCTCGGGCTGGTGCTGCACCCGACGCGGGACGTCACCGAGATCGTCGGGATCATCGCCGACTGGGCCGCTCGGCACCGCAAGGGCCTCGCCGTGCGCTCGGCGGACCGGCACCGGGTGCCGGCGAGTGTCGAGGCGCTACCCGAGGACGAGCTGCCCCGCCGGGTCAGCGCGTTGATCAGCATCGGCGGGGACGGCACCATGCTCGGCGCGCTCCGGCTGGTGGTCCGTGACCCCAAGCCGGTGCTCGGCGTACACCTGGGTCGGCTCGGCTTCCTGGTCGAGGTGGAGCCGCCGGAGCTGCCCGCGGCCCTGGACCGGCTGAGCAACCACGACTTCACCGTGGAGGCGCACAGCTGCCTGGTCTGCGACGTGTGCGGCGACAACATCGTGGCCTTCAACGACGTCGCGCTGGTCCGCCATCCCGGTGGCGGCTTCGTCAACGCCACCCTGGCGGTGAACGGGCAGCGCTACGGCTACTACCGCTGCGACGCGCTGGTGATCAGCACCCCGACCGGCTCGACCGCGTACAGCTATGCCGCCGGCGGCCCGCTGGTCTCCCCGGCGGCGCAGGCGGTGGTGGTCACCCCGTCCGCGCCGATGGCGGGCATCTCCCGCTCGGTGGTGCTCTCCCCCGACGAGAAGATCCGCCTGGAGTTGGAGCCGGACTCCGCGCCGGTCGCCGTGGAGATGGACGGCGTGGTGATCCGGGAGGCGGCGACCGAGGGGACCCTGGATGTCAGCTTCCGCCGCGAGGCCGGGCTGGTGGTCCGTCTCGACCCGCGCCGCTACCAGGAACGTAACGCGCTGAAACTCAGCCTGCTGGACCTGCCGCTGCTCCCCGAACAGCTACGCGAGCTGCTGCCGGAGGGGTTACGCGAGCAGCTCAGCCGGCGGGAACTGCCCCCACCCCGCTGAGCCGCGGTTCAAATCTGGAGCAGTTCGACAGGCTTCGGGCAGGCCGGCGCCGCCGGCACAAGGCGGAGGCCGGCGCCGCGCCTCGCTCAGGCCTGCTTGAGCACCTCGGCGACGAGGTCCTTCGCCTCCTGCTGGATCCGGGTCAGATGCTCCGGCCCCTGGAACGACTCGGCGTAGATCTTGTAGACGTCCTCGGTGCCGGACGGACGCGCCGCGAACCAGCCGGACTCGGTGGTCACCTTGAGCCCGCCGATCGGCGCGCCGTTGCCGGGAGCGGTGGTGAGGGTGGCGGTGATCCGCTCGCCCGCCAACTCGGTGGCGGTCACCTGCTCCGGGGAGAGCTTGCCGAGCACCGCCTTCTCCTCCCGGGTCGCCGGGGCGTCGATGCGGGCATAGGCCGGGGCACCGAAACGCTCGGCCAGCTCGGTCCAGTGCTCGCTGGGCGTCCGGCCGGTGGTCGCGATGATCTCCGAGGCGAGCAGGCAGAGCAGGATGCCGTCCTTGTCGGTGGTCCAGGTGCCCCCGTCTTGGCGCAGGAACGAGGCGCCGGCGCTCTCCTCGCCACCGAAGCCGACCGCGCCGTCGAGCAGCCCGGGCACGAACCACTTGAAGCCGACCGGCACCTCCAGCAGCGGGCGGCCCAGGTCGGCGGCGACCCGGTCGATCATCGAGGAGGAGACCAGGGTCTTGCCGACCGCCGCCGCCGGACCCCACTGCAACCTGGTCCGGAACAGGTGCCCGATCGCCACCGCCAGGTAGTGGTTCGGGTTCATCAGCCCGCCGTCGGGGGTGACGATGCCGTGCCGGTCGGCGTCCGCGTCGTTGCCGGTGGAGACCTGGTAGTCGGCGCGGGCGGCGATCAGCGAGGCCATCGCGTTCGGCGACGAGCAGTCCATCCGGATCTTGCCGTCGCCGTCGAGGGTCATGAACCGCCAGGTCGGGTCGACGGTCGGGTTGATCACGGTTAGGTCGAGGCGGTGCCGCTCGGCGATCTCGCCCCAGTAGGCCACGCTCGCCCCGCCGAGCGGGTCGGCGCCGATCCGGACCCCGGCGGCCCGCACCGCGTCGAGGTCGAGCACCGCCGGCAGGTCGTCGACGTAGCTGGCGAGGAAGTCGTACGTCCCGGTGGTCTCGGCGGCGCGGGCCCGGGCGTACGGGACGCGCCGGACCTCGGCGAGCCCGCCGACGAGGATGGCGTTCGCCCGGTCCTGGATCCACTTCGTCACGTCGGTGTCGGCCGGCCCGCCGTGGGTGGGGTTGTACTTGAACCCGCCGTCGTCCGGCGGGTTGTGCGACGGGGTTATCACGATGCCGTCGGCGAGCCCGCTGGTCCGACCCCGGTTGTGGGTGAGGATGGCGTGCGACAACGCCGGGGTGGGGGTGTAGCCGTCCCGGCTGTCCACCAGCACAGTCACCTCGTTGGCGGCGAGCACCTCCAGCGCGTCGACCGTGGCCGGAGTGGAGAGCGCGTGGGTGTCTCGGCCCAGGAAGAGCGGGCCGTCGACGCCGTGCTCCCGCCGCCAGTCGCAGAGCGCCTGGGTGACCGCGACGATGTGGTCGGAGTTGAACGCTCCGCGCAGGCTCGACCCCCGGTGACCGGAGGTGCCGAAGGAGACCTGCTGCGCCGGGTCCTGCGGATCGGGGTGCTCGGCGTAGTAGGCGGTCACCAACCGGGGCACGTCGACCAGGTCGGCGGGCTCGGCCGGCTGGCCGGCACGGGCGTGCGTCACTGCGGGGTCCTCCTCGGGAAGTTGCGAAACGGTCAGGGCTCGACGCGCTGACCCTTGCCGATCACCACGATGCCGTTGTCGGAGACGGTGTAGCGCTGCCGGTCCTTCTCCAGGTCGACGCCGATCTCGGCGCCCTCCGGAACGAAGACGTTCTTGTCCAGGATGGCCCGGCGGACCACCGCGTGCCGGCCGATCTCGACGCCCTCCATGAGCACCGCGCCGTCGACGTGCGCCCAGGAGTGCACCTTGACCTTGGGCGAGACGACGGAGTTCTCCACCAGCGAGCCGGAGATCACCGCGCCGGGCGAGACCATCGAGCCGACCGCCCGGCCGACCCGCTCCCCCCACTGGTGCACGAACTTCGCCGGCGGCCAGGGCGGCTGCTCGGTGTAGATCGGCCAGTCGAAGTTGTAGAGGTTGAAGACCGGGTGCACGTTGATCAGATCCATGTGCGCGTCGTAGAACGAGTCGAGCGTCCCGACGTCGCGCCAGTAGCCGCGGTCGCGGTCGGTGCTGCCCGGCACCTCGTTGTCGCGGAAGTCGTAGACGTTCGCCTCGCCCCGCTCGACGAGCATCGGGATGATGCTGCCGCCCATGTCGTGCTTGCTGGTCTTGTCGGCCGCGTCGCGCTCCACCGCCTCGCAGAGCGCCTTGGTGGTGAAGACGTAGTTGCCCATCGAGGCGTAGATCTCGTCAGGCGCGTCGGGCAGGCCGACCGCGTCGGCGGGCTTCTCGCGGAACGCCCGGATCCGCCGGCCGTCCTCGCCCACCTCGATGACGCCGAACTGGTCGGCCGTCGACAGCGGCTGCCGGATCCCGGCGACCGTCACCGCCGCGCCGGAGGCGATGTGGTCCTCCACCATCTGCCGGGGGTCCATCCGGTAGATGTGGTCGGCGCCGAAGACGATCACGTAGTCGGGCTGCTCGTCGTTGATCAGGTTGAAGCTCTGGTAGATGGCGTCCGCCGAGCCGGCGAACCACCACGGCCCCCGGCGCTGCTGCGCCGGCACCGGGGTGACGTAGTTGCCCAGCAGGGTCGACATCCGCCACGTCTTGGTGATGTGCCGGTCCAGTGAGTGCGACTTGTACTGGGTCAGCACGACGATCTTGAGATAGCCGGCGTTGGCCAGGTTGGAGAGGACGAAATCGACCATGCGGTACATCCCGCCGAACGGGACGGCCGGCTTGGCCCGGTCCGTGGTCAGCGGCATCAGGCGCTTGCCCTCTCCGCCGGCCAGGACGATCGCGAGCACCTTGGCAGCCATGCTCAGACGCTATCCATAGCCGTCCGACTTCACCACTCGTACGGGCACACTTCTGCACTAGGGTGCGGGCATGACCGACTCCTCCCCGGCCACCGGACAGCTCCGCGTCGATCTGCTCACCCGCGAGTACCCACCGGAGGTCTACGGCGGAGCCGGGGTGCACGTGGAGTACCTGGCCCGGGAGCTGCGTCGGCTCACCGACGTCCGGGTGCACTGCTTCGGCGCGCCCCGCACCGAGCCGGGGGTCACCGCGTACGCCGAACCGCCGGGCTTGACCGGCGCGAACGCCGCGCTGCGCACGATGGGTGTGGACCTGGAGATGGCGGCCGGCTGCGCCGGCACCGACGTGGTGCACAGCCACACCTGGTACGCCAACCTGGCCGGGCACACCGCGAAGCTGCTCTACGGGGTGCCGCACGTGGTCACCGCGCACAGCCTGGAGCCGCTGCGGCCGTGGAAGGCCGAGCAGCTCGGCGGAGGCTATGAGCTCTCCTCGTGGTGCGAGCGGACGGCGGTGGAGTCCGCCGACGCGGTCATCGCGGTCAGTGAGGGGATGCGGCGTGACGTGCTGACCGCGTACCCGGCGGTGAACCCGGCCCGGGTCCGGGTGGTCTACAACGGCATCGACACCCGGCAGTACGCGCCGGATCCGGGCACCGACGTGCTGGACCGGCTCGGCATCGATCCGGCGCTGCCCAGCGTGGTCTACGTGGGCCGGATCACCCGGCAGAAGGGGCTGCCCTACCTGCTGCGCGCCGCGCGCGAGCTGCCGACGGACACCCAGCTGGTGCTGCTCGCCGGCGCGCCGGACACCGCGGAGATCGCCGCGGAGGTGGAGGGTCTGGTCGCCGAGCTGCGGGCGAACCGCTCCGGGGTCGTCTGGGTGGCCGAGATGCTGCCCAAGCACGAGGTGATCCAGGTGCTCACGCACGCCACGCTCTTCGCCTGCCCGTCGGTCTACGAGCCGATGGGCATCGTCAACCTGGAGGCGATGGCCTGCGAGACGGCGGTGGTGGCGACCGCCACCGGCGGCATCCCGGAGGTGGTCGCCGACGGCGAGACCGGCCTGCTGGTTCCGATCGAGCAGGCCGGCGACGGGTCCGGCCGGCCGCTGGACCCGCAGCGTTTCGTCGCCGACCTGGCCGCGCGGATGAACGAGCTGCTCGCTGACCCGAAACGGATCACCGAGTTCGGCCTGGCCGGCCGGCGCCGGGCGGTCGAGCACTTCTCCTGGGACGCGATCGCGGCGCGGACCGTGGAGGTCTACCGGTCGGTGGGAGCGGCCGGCTGAGCCGCGCGGAAGCGGATCACACGCAGTAGGTTGGCGGGGTGACTGGACGGTTCCCGATCGAAGACGTCTCCCCCGTCGTCTCGTGCGGCCGCTACCCCGCCAAGGCGGTGGTCGGTGAGTGGGTGCCGGTCGCGGCCCGGGCCTATCGCGAAGGCCACGACGCGCTGGGCTGCAACGTGGTCTGGCGCGGCCCGGACGGCGCCGCCCGGCCGTTCACCCGGATGCGCCCCGGCGAGCCCGGGCAGGACCGCTGGCACGCCGGCATCCGGCCGGACGCGGTGGGCGCCTGGACGTTCCACGTCGAGGCGTTCGCCGACCCGTACCTCACCTGGCAGAACGCGGTGACCAAGAAGATCGCCGCCGGGCAGGGGCCGGCGGAGTTGGCCAACGACCTGGCCGAGGGCGCCCGGGTGCTCGACGCCGCGACCGCGCTGGTGCCGGCCGCCGAGCGTGACCGGGTGGCCGCGGCCGCCGCCGCGCTGCGCGACACCGCCCGCCCGCTGCCGCGTCGGGTCACGCCGGCGCTGGAGCTGGCCGAGCTGCTCTGGGCGTACCCGGTGCGGGAGCTGGTCACCACCGGCGACGAGCACCGGCTCTGGGTGGACCGGGAGCGGGCCCTCTTCTCCGCCTGGTACGAGTTCTTCCCGCGCTCCGAGGGCGCCGTGCCGGCCACGGCCGACGCGCCGGCCCGCTCCGGCACGTTCGCCACCGCCACGGACCGGCTCCCGGGTGTCGCCGCGATGGGCTTCGACGTGCTCTACCTGCCGCCGATCCACCCGATCGGCCGGGCCAACCGCAAGGGCCGCAACAACTCGCTCACCGCCGGGCCGGACGACGTCGGTTCGCCGTGGGCGATCGGCGCCGCCGAGGGCGGGCACGACGCCATCCACCCCGACCTGGGTACGGCGCGCGACTTCCGCGCCTTCATCGCCGCCGCCGCCGAGCAGGGCCTGGAGGTGGCGATGGACCTGGCGTTGCAGTGCGCGCCCGACCACCCCTGGGTGCGCGAACATCCCCAGTGGTTCACCACCCGGGCCGACGGCACCATCGCGTACGCGGAGAACCCGCCGAAGAAGTACCAGGACATCTACCCGCTGAACTTCGACAACGACCCGGAGGGCATCCGGGCCGAGATCCTCCGGGTGGTGCTGCACTGGGTCGGCGAGGGCATCCGCATCTTCCGGGTGGACAACCCGCACACCAAGCCGTTCGACTTCTGGCACTGGTTGATCGGGGAGGTCAAGCAGGTCGACCCGGACGTGCTCTTCCTGGCCGAGGCGTTCACCCGGCCGGCCATCATGCACGGTCTCGGCAAGATCGGCTTCAGCCAGTCGTACACCTACTTCACCTGGCGTACGACGGCCGCCGAGATGCGCGAGTACTGCGAGGAACTCGTCGCGGCGGCCGACTACATGCGACCCAACTTCTGGCCGAACACGCCGGACATCCTGCACGAGTCGTTGCAGCACGGCGGCCCGCCGATGTTCAAGATCCGGGCGGTGCTGGCCGCGCTGCTCTCCCCCTCCTGGGGCATGTACGCCGGCTACGAACTCTTCGAGCACGTGGCCCGCCCCGGCGCCGAGGAGTACCTGGACAACGAGAAGTTCGAGCTGCGTCCCCGGGACTGGGCCGACGCCGAGGCGCGGGGGCGCTCGCTGGCCCCGTTCATCGCCGACCTCAACCGGGTCCGGCGGGAGAACCCGGCCCTGCGCCGGCTGCGCAACCTGCGCTTCCACGACATCGACAACCCGGCGCTGCTCTGCTGGTCCAAACGCGACCCGGAGACCGGCAACACGGTCATCGTGGTCTGCTCGTTCGACTCGCGGACCGTGCAGTGGGGCAACACGACGCTGGACATGCCGGCGCTCGGCTTCGACTGGCACGAGCGGTTCACCGTGCACGACGAGCTGACCGGGACCAGCTACGACTGGGGGCAGCGCAACGCGGTGCGGCTCGACCCGTACCTGCAGCCCGCGCACGTGCTCACCGTGCGCCGACCGGTCCCGCCCGAGGTGCCGGAGCCCGCCCCGACCGGCCCGGCGGAGCTCACCGTCGAAGCCGTCCCCGACGACCTCTCCGGCGGCACCGCCCCGACCGCTCCCGCCCAGAAGGACGACGCCCGATGGACCAGCTGATCGCCGGTGAGATCCATGACCCGCACGCGGTGCTCGGCGCGCACCCCGCCGACGGCCGGACCACCATCCGCACCCTGCGCCGGGGCGCCGGCGACGTCGCCGCGTTGGTCGACGGCGAGCGCCACCCGATGAAGCGGGTGCACGACGTCGGGATCTTCGAGACCGTCGTGCCGGGCACCGCGCTCGACTACCGGGTCGAGGCGGACGGCGTCGTGCACGACGACCCGTACCGCTACCCGCCCACCCTGGGCGAGCTGGACCTGCACCTGATCGGCGAGGGCCGGCACGAGCGGCTCTGGGAGGCGCTCGGCGCCCGGGTCTTCGACGAGGGGGTGGCGTTCGCCGTCTGGGCGCCGAACGCGCGCGGTGTGCGGGTGGTCGGTGACTTCACCGGCTGGGCGCCGGACGACGGGTGGCCGATGCGCTCGCTCGGCTCCACCGGGGTGTGGGAGATCTTCGTACCGAACGCCCGGGTCGGCGCCCGGTACAAGTACCGGGTGCTCGGCGCGGACGGCCGCTGGCGGGACAAGGCCGACCCGCTCGCCGCGTACGCCGAGGTGCCGCCGGCCACCGCCTCGGTGGTGCACCACTCCCGGTACGAGTGGTCCGATGCGGCCTGGCTGGAGCGGCGGGCCCGGCGCCAGCCGCACCAGGAGCCGATGAGCGTCTACGAGGTGCACCTCGGCTCGTGGCGGCCCGGGCTCGGCTACCGGGAGCTGGCCGAGCAGCTCACCGAGTACGTGACCGAGCTGGGCTTCACCCACGTGGAGTTCCTGCCGGTGATGGAGCACCCCTTCGGCGGGTCCTGGGGCTACCAGGTCACCGGCTACTTCGCCCCCACCTCCCGCTTCGGCGACCCGGACGACTTCCGGCACCTCGTCGACCGGCTGCACGGCGCCGGCATCGGGGTGATCCTGGACTGGGTGCCGGCGCACTTCCCGAAGGACGAGTGGGCGCTGGCCCGCTTCGACGGCACCCCGCTCTACGAGCACCCCGACCCGCGCCGCGGCGAACACCCCGACTGGGGTACGTACGTCTTCGACTTCGGCCGCCTCGAGGTGCGCAACTTCCTGGTGGCCAACGCGCTCTACTGGTGCGAGCAGTTCCACGTCGACGGGCTGCGGGTGGACGCGGTCGCCTCGATGCTCTACCTGGACTACTCGCGGCAGGACGGCCAGTGGGCGCCCAACCGGTACGGCGGTCGGGAGAACCTGGAGGCGATCGCCTTCATGCAGGAGGCGAACGCGACCGTCTACAAGCACCACCCCGGGGTGGTGATGGTGGCCGAGGAGTCCACCGCCTGGCCCGGGGTCACCCGCCCCACCTCCGCCGGCGGGCTGGGCTTCGGCTTCAAGTGGAACATGGGCTGGATGCACGACACCCTGCTCTACACCTCGAAGGACCCGGTCTACCGCCAGCACCATCATCACCAGCTCACCTTCTCCCTGGCGTACGCGTGGAGCGAGAACTACGTGCTGCCGATCAGCCACGACGAGGTGGTGCACGGCAAGGGCTCGCTGGCCGCGAAGATGCCCGGCGACACCTGGCAGCGGCTGGCGAACGTACGGGCGTTGCTGGCGTACATGTGGGCGCACCCGGGCAAGCAGCTGCTCTTCATGGGCTGCGAGCTGGCCGACGACCGGGAGTGGAGCGAGGAGCGCGGGCTCGACTGGTACCTGCTGCACGACCCGGCGCGGGCCGGCGTGCAGCGCCTCGTCGCCGACCTGAACCGGCTCTACCGGGCCACCCCGGCGCTCTGGGCGCAGGACACCGAGCCGGCCGGGTTCCGCTGGATCGCCGGTGACGACGTCGCCAACAACACGGTGTCGTTCGTCCGGATCGCCCCGGACGGCTCGACGCTGGTCTGCGTGGCGAACTTCTCCGCCCTGCCGCTGCACGACTACCGGATCGGCCTGCCCGCCGGTGGTGCCTGGCAGGAGGTGCTCAACACCGACGCGCACCACTACGGCGGGTCGGGGGTGGGCAACCTGGGTGAGGTGCACGCCGAGGACGTGCCGTGGCACGGCATGGTGGCCTCAGCCGCGCTGCAGGTGCCGCCGCTCGGCGTCGTCTGGCTCCGCCGCGACTGAGCCGCGCGGGTGGCGTGGCCCGAGCCGCCGCCCGCGTGCCCTCGGCGTAGGTCAGACCAGGCCGGCGTCGCGGAGCAGCTGCCACAGGCCCGCCCCGTCCGGCGCGGAGAGCCACTTCTGCCCCACCGCCGACGGCAGGTCGTGCGGGCCGGGCAGGCTACCGGCCAGAACCGACTGGGTCGGCGAGAGGCGGCGGATCGCCACTCCGGCGACGTTCTCCGGGTTCGCGGCGGCGAACTCGCGGTAGATCTCCTGGTCGTGCTGACCGTCGTCGCCGACCAGCAGCCAGCGGACGTCGGGGAACTCCCGGGCCAGCCGGGCCAGGGTGGCCCGCTTGTGTTCCCGGCCGCTGCGGAACCACCGGTCGGCGGTCGGGCCCCAGTCGGTCAGCAGCAGCGGCCCGGCCGGATAGAGGTGCCGGGACAGGAACCGGGTCAACGTCGGCGCGACGTTCCAGGCGCCGGTGGAGAGGTAGAAGACCGGGGCGCCCGGGTGGGCGGTGACCAGCCGCTCGTAGAGCACCGCCATGCCGGGCACCGCCGCGCGGGCGTGCTCGTCGAGGACGAAGGTGTTCCACGCGGCGAGCAGCGGCCGGGGCAGCGCCGTCACCATCACCGTGTCGTCGATGTCGGAGAGGATGCCGAAGCGGACGTCCGGGTCGAGGATGCGCACCGGCGCGTCGACCGGTTCGGCGTCCGGCACGGTCAGCCGGACGGTGCCCCAGCCGGGCGGCAGGTCGGCCTTGACCATGGTGTCGACGAAGCCGCTGCGGTCCGCCTGCGCCTCGTGCCGCACCCCGCCGGCCTCGATGAACACCGTGACGTACTTGGCGGGCAGGGTGGTGAAGCTGCGCCAGCCACGGACCTTCTCCAGCCGGCCCCGCTGCCGGGTGTCGGGGCGGCCCAGCAAGACCCGGCACATCACCCGTACCCAGCCGGGCGAGCCGTAGCCGGTGTAGGCGACGATGTTGATCCGCCAGCCGGTGCGCCGCAGTCGGCGCTCGACGAGCTGGTGCACGGCGTCCTCGATCCGCGCCGCGCGGTGCAGGCGCGGGACGGCCAGCTGGCCGGCGGGAGTGGGTGACACGCTGCAACCCTGCCACACCAACGCGGCCACGGCCATGCGAGGCGATCTTCGCCGGGCGGTCTGCCCCGATCCACCCCGGCCGCCCCCGAGGCCGTGAAACACTCCGGTCGGGACGACGACGGGGGCGTGGTCGTGTCGCAACCAGTGCAGCATCGTGGGCGGTGGCGTCCACGGCTCGACCGGCCGGCGCTGGTCGCACTCCTGCTCGGGCTGGCCGGGGTCGGCTACCGGCTGGTCCTGACCCTGTTGACGGTGCCGGCGTCGAACAGCGACGAGGCCACCTTCGGGCTGGCCGCGCTGCACATCGCGCAGGGCCGGTCGCACCCGGTCTTCCTCTACGGCCAGCGCTACATGGGGATGCTGGAGTCCTACCTGGCCGCGCCGCTGATCGCGGTGGCCGGGCCGAGCTGGCCGGTGCTGCGGTTGCCGATGCTCGTGCTCTACGCGCTCTTCCTCTACCTGATCTACCGGCTCACCCGGCGGATCTGCTCACCGTGGTTCGCCACGCTCGTGGTCGGCCTGCTCGCGGTCGGCCCGGAACGGGTGGTCCGGGACCAGCTGACCGTGGTCGGCGGCCGGCCGGAGGTGAAGGCGGCGGTGCTGCTGATGCTGCTGATCGCGGTGGGGTTGGCGGCCGGCACGATCCGCCGCCGCCGGTTGGCCGTCGGGCTCTTCGGCCTGCTGGCCGGGGTGTCCGTCTGGTCCGACTGGCTGATCGTGCCGTACCTCGCGGTGGCCGGGCTGCTGCTGGTCTACGCGGCCCGCCGGGAGCTGCTCGGCTGGGCCGGGGCGCTGTTGCTGGCCGGCTTCGTCGTGGGGGTCGCCCCGATGATCCGGGACAACCTCTACGCCCCGCCCGGGGAGGACTCGCTGTCGGTGCTGAGACGGATCAGCAGCGGTGAGGGCCCGGTGCCGGGGTGGCCGCCGCGGGTGCGGGGCGGACTGCTGGAGGGGGTGCCGCTGGCCACCGGGCTCTGCCCCGTCGACGGCTGCGCGAGGTGGCAGGAGTGGTTCGGGGTGCTCTACCCGCTCCTGCTGGTCATCGCGACGGCGCTCGCGCTGGTCGCGTACCGACGCGCCACGGGCGGGCCGCCCGAGCGGCGGATCGGCCCGGTGACCCACCTCGCGCTGGTCGCCGGCGCGGCGCTCACCCTGCTGTCGTACGTGCGCAGTCCGCTGGCCGCCACCGACCCGCTGAGCAACGCGCGCTACCTGTCGGTGCTCCAGATCTCGCTACCGGCGGTGCTCTGGCCGCTCTGGCTGGCGGCGGTCGCCTGCTGGCGGGGGACGGTGGGCGCGCTCGGCCGGCTGGCCGGCGCGGTGGCGACCGCCCTGCTGGCGGGACTGGCCGCGACCGCCGTGGCGGCCACCGTGCTCTTCGCGGGCGCCGGCGTCGCGGCGGCGCGGGAGGAGGAGCGGGGGGCCCGGGAGCTGGCCGCCGCGCTGCGCGCCGACGGGCCACGCGAGGTGTACGGGGACTACTGGACCTGCAACCGGCTGGTCTTCAACACCGCCGAGGAGGTGGTCTGCGGGGTGCTCGCCGACAACCTCAGCCCGGGGCAGAACCGGTACCCGCCGTACTGGCGGCAGGTGGGGCGGGCCGACCGGCCCGGCTACGTGGTGAAGATCGATTCGGTGGCGGAGTTCCGGCTGCGCCGGCTGCTCGGCGACCGCCTCGACGCCACCCCGGTACGCGAGATCGGCGGCTACCGCGTGTACCACCCGGAGATCCCCGTGCGGCCGTGGCGGTAGATTTCACCGGTGCTCATCCTGCTGCCGCCGTCGGAGGGGAAGGCCGACGCCGGCACCGGCCGGCGGCTGGACCTGTCCCGGCTCGCCCTGCCGGAGCTGAACCCGGCCCGCGAGGAGGTGCTGGCCGCGCTGGTCACGCTCTGCGGCGGGCCGGACGAGGCGGCGGCCCGGGCGGCGCTCGGGCTCAGCGAGGGCCAGCGTGACGAGCTGCGACGCAACGCACGGCTGGCCGTGGCGGCCACCGCGCCGGCCGCGCGGATCTACACCGGGGTGCTCTACGAGGCGCTGGACCTCGGCTCGCTGCCACCGGCCGCGGAGCGGGCGGCCCGCCGGTCGATCCTGATCAGCTCCGGGCTCTGGGGCGCGGTCCGGCTCACCGACCGGATCCCGCCCTACCGCTGCCCGATCGGCGCGAAGCTGCCCGGCCCGGGCGCGCTGTCGGCGTACTGGCGGCGGGCGCTGGCCCCGGCGATGACCGCGGCGGCGGGCGACCGGCCGGTGCTGGATCTGCGCTCCGGCGCGTACGCCGCCACCTGGGCCCCGCGCGGCGAGCTGGCGGCCCGGACGGTGACCGTCCGGGTGCTGCACGAGCGGGAGGTCGACGGGGTTCCCGTCCGCTCGGTGGTGAGCCACTTCAACAAGGCGACCAAGGGGCGACTGGTCCGCGACCTGCTGCTCGCCGGGGCCCGACCGCGCACCGCCGAGCAGCTGCTCGACGCGCTGCGGGATTTGAAGTACACCGTCGTGGAGCAGCCGGCGCCGGCCGGGCGGCCACGGCAGGTCGACGTGGTGGTCACCGAGCTCTGAGGCAGCCGCAAGATTTCCTCAAGGCTGGGCCGGATCGGTTTCGCCCGTCGGGCTTAACCGTCACGGTAGGGGCACCCCGACTCCGACAAGGGAGCGACCGTTGGCCCGTGAACCCGCCCTGCTCGACCGGCCCGACCGGCCGTCGATGCCGCCCCCGCTGGACTGGTTGACCCTGGCCGACGCCTTCGAGGCCGCCTGCCTGCTGCGCTGCATGCCCCGCCCGGCCGAGCTGCGACCGCAGCGCGGCGCGGCGCACTACCCGGCACCCGTCGTGGAGTTCAACCGCGAGGACGCCGCGCAGCGGATGCGGCAACTGCTGGAGCGGCTGGACGTCCCCGTCGAACACGAGGTGTCGGTCGGCGGGCTGCGCCGCCGCTACGAGGTGCACCGCCTCCGGGTGCGGCGGGAACACCGGGTGGGCTACGCGCGGTTGCTGGAGGTCGGCTGGCGGCAGGGGCGCCGGGAGCTGCTCGCCGCGCCGGTGCCCGGCGCGTCCACCGCCCGCCGGGTCTGGGTGCCCCGGCTCGCCGAGGCGGCCTGGCGGTCGGCGCTGCTGGCCGGTGGGCGACACGTCCGCCGGCACATCCTGGGCGTCCGGCTCACCGACCGGGAACTCGCCGCCGTGCTGATCCGCAGCGCCACCCTGCTCGGTGTCTCGGCCACGCTGCGGCCCGGCACCGGCTGCTTCCTGGTCAGCGTGGCCGACGGCCCGGATCGGGCCCTGATCCTGCACCGGAGCACGCTGGCCCCCGCCCGGGCCGGCGAGCCGGCCTGATCGACCGACGCGGGGGTTGCGGCCGGGCACCTGTCCGGCGCAGAGTGCTCCGCGTGAGTCCTACCCGGCCCGGTCCCGTCCGGTGGCGCGCCGCCCCGCCCGCGGCGCTGCTGGCCGTGCTGCTGACGGCGGGCCTGGGCCTGACCGGCTGCCGGGAGGCTCCCCGCGATCCGGTGCAGATCCGCATCGCCACGGGCAGCCCGACCGCGGTCTACCACGCCTTCGGCGAGTCGCTGGCCGCCATCCTCAACCGGGAACTGCCCGGCGTCCGGGCCAGCGTCGTGGTCACCCCCGCCTCGGCGGAGAACGTCCGCCTGGTCGCCGCCGGGGAGGCGGAGCTGGGCTTCACCCAGGCCGACGTGCTCCCGGCCCGCCTGGACGCGGACCCGCGGGTCGCCGCGATCGCCCGGGTCTACGACGACCAACTGCACCTGGTCACCTCCGCCGCCGGGCCGGTGCACACGGTCGACGACCTGCGCGGGCGGCGGGTGTCCCTGGGTGCGCCCGGCTCCGGCACCGAGATCACCGCGACCCGCCTGCTGGACGTGGCCGGCCTGGGCGACGGCGGGGTCCGTCGGGCCCGACTCAACCTGGACGACTCGGTGGCCGCGCTGCGCGCCGGCCGGATCGACGCGTTCTTCTTCTCCGGTGGGCTGCCGGTGCGGGGCATCGCGGACCTGGCCGGCGGCAGCCCGACCCGGATCATCGACCTCGGCGCGTGGACCGAGCCGCTGCGGGCCCGCTACGGCGAGGTCTACGTCTCCCGCGACATCCCGCGCTCGGTGTACGGGGTCGCGCCGGTCACCACCGTCGCCGACCCGAACTTCCTGATCGTCCGCGCCGGCCTGCCGGAGTCACTGGTCCGCAACGTCACTCGGCTGCTGATGGAGCGCCGCTCGGAGCTGGCCGAGGCGCACCCGGCGGCCGGACGGATGAGCCCGCGATCGGCGATCGCCACCTCGCCGTTGCCGCTGCATCCCGGCGCCGCCGCCTGGTACCGGGCGGCGAAGCCCTAACCGGCGGCGGCCGGCAGCCGGTCCGGCGCGGGCGGGTCCGCCTCGTCGGCCCCCGAACCCAGTCCGCCGACTCCAGCCCCCGGCCCGCCGGACCCGCACCTCGACTCGTCGTCCCCGGTCACCGGCTCGTCGGGCCCGGCGGCCGGCTCGTCGGGCGCCGGGAACCAGAGGCCGGCGACCAGGCCCCGCGGCTCGCCCGGACGCATGGTCAGCCGCCCGTCGGAGGCGTCGACCAGCACCGCGGCGATGGTCAGCCCCAGTCCCGCGCCGTCCACGTTCTGCGCGTCCGGCGCCCGCCAGAACCGCTCGGTCGCCTGCCCCAACTGGCTCTCGGTCATCCCGGGGCCGGTGTCGCGTACCTCCAGCGCGACCCCGCCGTCGCGACGGGCGACGGTCACCGTGACCTCCCCGCCGGCGCCGCTGAACTTGACCGCGTTGTCGATCAGGGCGTCGAGGGCCTGGTCCACGGCGGTCGGCACGGTCCAGGCGTACGTCGGTGCGCCGGAGGTGACCAGTCGAAGCGTGACCGACCGGTGCCGGGCCAACGGCTGCCAGGCGGCCACCCGCGACTCGGCCGCCTCGGCGGCGTCGACGGTGACCCGTTCGTTCTCCTCCCGCTCGGCCCGGGCGAGGGTGAGCAGCGCGTCGAGCACCAGCGCGAGGCGGTCGGTCTCCTCCAGGGCCAGCCGGTGCTCGGTCCGCCCCTGCGGGTCGGTCAGGCTGGGGCCCAACTCCTCCACCCGTAGCCGCAGCGCGGTCAACGGGTTGCGCAGCTGGTGGCTGGCGTGCGCGACGAACGCGCGTTGCCGGTCCATCACGTCGGAGACCACGTCGGCCATGTTGTTGAAGCTGGCCGCCAGCCGGCGCAGCTCGGGCGGCCCGAGCTGGTGCTGCACCCGCGCGCCACGGTCGCCCTCGGCGATCTCGTGGGTGACCGCGTCCAGCTCGGTGACCGGGCGCAGCACCCAACCGGCCAGCCCGAACGCGGTCAGCACGCAGGCCAGTACGACCAGTAGACCGATCCCGGCCAGCAGCAGCCACCAGGTGGTGACCGTGCGGCGTACCGCGGCAGCCGGGGTGACGGTGACGACCGCGCCGAGCACCTCGCCGCCGTCGTTGATCGGTACCGCCACCACGATCGGCCCGTCCACCCAGGGCCACACCGACTCGGGGCCGCTGGACTGCTGGCCGGCCAGGGCGGCGGCCTGCGCCTCGGTGGTGCCCACGGCGCGCTGCCAGCTCGCCGACGAGACCACGGTGCGCCGGTCCCGGTCGACCACCGCCGCGCCGATGCCGTACAGCTCGTCGTAGCTGCGCAGCTCGCTGTCGAGCGGGCCGGGGCTACCGCCGCGCAGCGCCGGCCCGGCGAGCGAGGCGAACCGGGTGGCGTCGGCGAGCCGGTCGGCGCGTACCCGATCGGTCTCCCGGGTCGCCAGAGTGAGCGCGAGCGGGGTCTCCAGCGCGATGAGGACCAGCACCATCAGGAGCAGGTAGCTGATCACGAGCCGACGACGCACCGGCCCCTCCTCACTCGCTCCGCAGCCGGTAGCCGACGCCGCGCACGGTCTCCACCAGGCCGGGGTCGCCCAGTTTGCCCCGCAGCGACCCGACGTGCACCTCGACGGTGTGCCGGTCGGTCCAGGTGGTGCCCCAGGCGTCGAGCAGGATGCGGTCCCGGGGCACCGCCACCCCGGGCTGGCGGGCCAGCGAGACCAGGACGTCGAACTCCTTGCGGGTGAGCGCCACCGCGCGGCCGTCGACCGTGACCGTACGGGCCGAGACGTCGATCCGGACCGTGCCGGCCTCGATCAGGTTCCGCTCCGGCACGGCGTGCGCGGCGCGGCGCAGCACCGCCTCGATGCGGGCCTGCAGCTCCACCATCGAGAAGGGCTTCACCACGTAGTCGTCCGCGCCGAGCCGGAGGCCGAGCACCCGGTCCCGCTCCTCGCCCCGCGCGGTGACCGCGATGATGCCCAGCTGGCTGCTGCGCCGGCGCAGCTCCCGGCACAGGTCGGTGCCGTCCCCGTCGGGCAGGGTCAGGTCGAGCAGCACCAGGTCGCACGGGGCGGCGGAGAGCGCCGCCCCGACGGTGGCGGCGTGCTCGACCTCGTAGCCGCGCCGGGTGAGCGCGGACAACAGCGCGGCGGCCACCCGACGGTCGTCCTCGACCAGCAGGATCCGCACCCGTGCCCCCCATCCGTCGAACCGTCGTCCTGCGAATGGTGGCAGAAGCGCGGCCCCGACGGGAGGGCCGCCCGGCTGAGGCTCCCCCGCCGCAGCACCCAGACCATCGCGTCCGACCGACGCCGGCCTCCCGGGCAGGGCGCTGCTCGCCCTCTGCCACCCCGCCGGTCGTCCTCTGCCGCACCCTCGGTCGGCGCCTCCCCTGGCGCCCGGATCGGCCTCTGCTCGCCCTCCGCCGCACGGCCCTGCTCGTCCCCGGCCTCGCCCCGGTCGGCCCAGCCCCGACGCCTCCGCTCACATCCTTTGCTCTGCTTCAGCGGGGGCAACAGTGACGGGCCCTGACTGTCGCCTCCGCTGAAGCAGAGCAAAGGGCAGGCGAGACGTCCCCGGCCGGAGCCGGCGCCGGGGGAAGCCGGCGCGGGAGTCGGGAACTGCGGCCGGCGCGGGGCAGCGCGGACCGACGCAAGCCGGTGCGGGTGCGGCCGGCCGGATGGTCGGCGCGGGGCGGGTGCCCGGTCAGAGGCCGAAGACGTCCTCCGCGGTGGCGTCCCGGACGCCGTCCACGAAGCCCCGGAAGGCCGGGTCCTCGTGGCTGACCGGGACGCTCGTGACGTTCTCCCCGGTGGCCTGGGTGACCGCGTCGACCAGGGGCGGGAAGTCGATCTCGGAGTCGCCGAGAGCGTCGTCGTCCGCCTCGGCCAGGTTGATCACGTGCTGCACGTCGTCCGAGGGGGTGTCGGGATCCTCGGCCCAGTCACCGCCGGCCTGGTAGCACTCGTCGTACAGCGCGCGCTGGCTGTCGGTCCAGTCGTCGTCGTAGCTCGCCATCGCCCATCCCTCCGCGACCCGCTCCACCTGTGAGCATGCCGGCCCGGGGCGGACGGCCGGGCCGGTACCGCCGAAACCGTCCGGAGCGGCCCGCGCCGGCCCGCGCGGCCGGACCCCACGTACGCTGCCGAGGTGATCTACAAACTGCTGCCGACCACCGAGTGGGACGACGCCCGGGCGGCCGGGCACCTGGCCGGCTCGGCCGTGGACCGCCAGGACGGCTTCATCCACCTCTCCGGCGCCGACCAGGTGGTGGAGACGGCCCGACGGCACTTCGCCGGGGCCACCGGGCTCACCCTGCTCACCGTGGACCCGGATCGGCTCGGCGACCGGCTGCGCTGGGAGCCGTCGCGCGGCGGGCAGCTCTTCCCGCACCTGTACGGTCCGCTGCCGGTGGCCGCCGTGGTCGCGGCCGCGGCGCTGCCGGTGGACACCCCGGTCGCCGAGGCGGTGGCCGCCCTGCTGGGCTGACCACCGCCGGACGGTTGGATCAGCGGCAGAGCCGGGCGATCTCCTCCTGGAACCGGTCCATCGGGTTGGCCTCGGCCGGGCCCAGCAGGTAGGTCTTCAGCTCTCGGCGGGCCTCGGTCATCGGGTCGTCCCCGGCCCGGGTCACCGCGACGATCTTCTCCAGCTCGCCGCAGTCCACCGAGAGCAGGTACGCCGCCCGCGAGGTCGGGTACTCCCGGCGGAACTCGTCCTCCGGCAGCCCGCCCGGGTTGGCCACCACGTACGGCCGCTGGCTCTGCACGAAGTCCGAGACCACACTGGACACGTCGCTGATCAGCAGGTCGGTCTGGTTGAAGCAGTCGAAGAGCGCCGGTACGCGGCCGGTTACCACGAGGTGCCGGGTACCGTCCAGCGAGTTCGCGTCGGTGTCCCCACCGGCGGCCCGGATCCGCTCCACGATCCGGTCGTGCACCGCCTTGGCATCCTTGGACCGGGAACCGGTCAGCGGGTGCGGCTTGTAGATGAGCCGGACCCCCGGCGTGGTGGCCAGCAGCCCCTTGACGATCCGCTCGCCCATCAGCACCAGCGAGGTGTGGTACGGGTCGTCGTCGAGCCAACCCTCCCAGGTGGGCGCGTAGAGCACGGTGAACTGCCGGTCGATCGACTCGGCGCCGAAGGTGTGCACGCCGGCGAGCTGCGGACGTCCGATCTCGACGATGTCGGCGTCGAGCACGCCCACCCCGGCCCGCGCGTACCGCTCACGGCCGGCGAGGCCGGCGACCCAGACCTCGTCGTACACCTTGCTGTAGGGGTTGACGCTGGCCTGCTTGTCGCTGTCGCCGTGACCGACGAAGACGTGCTTCATGCCCGGCTCCCGGAGCATGTGGATGTTCGCGCCGACGTTCGCGGCGTAGAGCGCCGCCCGCACACTGCCCAGCTCGAGGTTCATGAAGTCCACCCCGGCCGGCACGCAGATCACCGGCAGTCGGGTGTCGGCGAGTTCGAAGAACGCCTCCCGGCTGCGCATCAGCACCACCGCGCGCTGGCCGAGCGCCTCGGTCGGTGCCAGCCACATGTTCGCCTGGTAGACGTCCTTGGCCGGCCCGGCGAAGTAGAGCGCCACCTCGGGGCGGTGCGTGTCCAGCCAGCGCTGCACGGCGGGCAGCAGCGGACCCTGCCCGGTGCCCCGGCCGCGCAGCCAGGTGAGCGCGACGACGGCGCCGACGAGCGCGGTGGCGGCCAGCGCCACCGCACCGGCGACGAAGAACGGGGTCACGTCGTCCTGCACGGCGGCGGCCACCGCGGCCGGCACCAGCAGCACGTTCATCAGGGGCATCCGGTCACCGGCGACCGCCGCGGCCCAGGCCGGCGGGCGGGGGGCCGACTTCATCGGGCCCAGCTCGATGTTGCGGACCAGCGCCGAGACCGGGTTACGTCGATCGATCATCGTGGAGAGCGCGCCGGCGAAGACCGAGATCACCCAGACCGCTGCGGGCAGCAACAGCAGCAGCGTCAACTCGGCGCCGCTGAGCGCCACCTCCACGGTCACCAGCAGCACGGCCGCGAGGTCCCGGGTCAGCTGCCGGTACGACCCGTGCAGGCCGACCTTCTCCAGCAGTGTCGCCGACGCCGGCGACCAGCGGGCCAGGGCGAACTCGCCGAGGACGGCGGCCAGCCCGGCGACGGCGAAGACGGCGACCCAGCCCAGGGCGCCGGCAACGAGCATGACCAGGTAGGACAGCACCAGCAGCGCGCCGCGAGCGGCCACCCCGATCCGTCCTGTCAACGTGCCGAACAACGAGTACGCTCCCCTAGAGATCGACGACGGGCCCGGTTCTGATCGATCACGAGCCGCCCGCAGGTGACTGCGACCTTAACGCGAAGGGACAGCCGGGCGTCGCTCGGGTATCCCGTCCCATACCGGTCAAAGACGGCCAACGCCGCCTCCAGTGTGGCCGGAGGCGGCGAGCCGAACTCAGCCGTCGCGCCGGAAGCAGGTCACCGCCCCCGGCGCCCGACGCTTGGCGAACTCCGTGTAGCCGAGCTGCGGAGCCATCTCCCGGGCGTAGGTGTTGCCGTTGTAGACACAGATGGTGCCGACATCCAGCCGCTGCAACGCCGGTTCCAGCTCGGCCCGGGTGGGCTGCGTCCGCCCGTCGGCGAACCGAGACAGCAGCAGCCGATCCTTGGCGAAGTCGGAGTTCAGGTCGTACTCGACCAGGTAGAAGTCGCGGGGCAGGACGACCCGGACCCGGCTGGTGACGACGAGCGAGGTCCGCATGATCACCGACGGGGCGAGGACCAGCCCGTCCGGTCGGTCCAGGTCCTTGATCCAGAAGGCGATCCCCTGTCGCTGCTGCGGCAGCTTCCAGGTGGGCCGGTCGTGCACCTCCACCCAGCTCTGCGGCGACCACATCGGGGTGGCGAAGAGGGCGAACGAGGCGACCATCGCGGCGGCGATGCCGACGCTCGCCACCCGGCGCAGCGCCCGCGCCGGCGCGGGCACGTCGACCGTGCAGAGCAGCCCGATCAGCGTCGGCAGGGCGAGCAGCCACGGCACCCGCCAGAGCACCACGGAGATGCCGCTGACCGCGCTCAACGCCTCGAGCACACCCGGGACGAGCAGCACGCTGAGCGCCAGGGTGGCGCCGGCCGCGAGCAGCGCGGGGGTCCGTCGGCGGGCCAGCAAGGGGCCGCACCAGAGCGCCAGGCCGCAGACCACCCCGACCACGCCGACCATCAGCGTGCGCCGGTAGGTGTACTCGGCGTCGAAGAAGGCGGCGTCCGCGCCGGTGGCGGCCACGGCGGGGAACACCAGCTGGGAGACGACCACCGAGCCGACCGGGTACGCCACCGCGGCGGCGCCGGCGATCAGCGCGTCCTTCCAGCGACCGACCAGCAGCATGGCGAAGGCGCCGGCCCCGGCCAGCATCGGCAGGATGATGGCGGCGGTGGTGGTGAGGCCGACAGCGGTGATCGACAGCGCCACGATGAGCAGCAGGCTGCGGCGAGACCGGGTGTCGAACCACTCGGTCAGGTAGAGCCACATCAGCGGAATGACCGCCGAGACGAACATGCCCTTGCCCTCGTAGAGCCGGGGCAGGTGGAAGGTCCCGAGCGCGGCGTCGCCACCGGCGACCAGGTAGAGGAAGGCGACCGCCACCGTGAAGGCGAGCATCGGCCGGCGCGGCGCCCACCGGTGCACCAGCCGCCAGAGCGCCAGGATCGCGAGCACCGCCATGATCGGCAGCAGCACGTACCAGGTCGCCGAGGCGGCGTGGATGCCGATGACGCGGCCGAGCGCGCCGGCGAACACCTCGATCGAGGCGATCGGCGGCTGGGAGCCCATCGCGTGCGCGACGTTCTCGGTGAAGAGGAAGTCCCGCAGCGGCACGATGTCACGCTCGGCGACCCAGACCGACTTGCCGACGTAGTAGACGTCGTCGGGGGTGTTGCGGGCCAGGAAGAACGAGGAGATCGCGACCAGCCCGGAGATGACCAGCGCGTACGTCGACTGGAGCGTGGTGGGCGCGGGGGCGGCCGGGACCGGCTGCGGGGTGGCCAGCCAGGCGCGGCGCAGCAGCAGCATGCCGCCGACCGCGGCGATCGCGCCGGCCGCCGCCGGGATCCACCAGGAGATGCCGTCGCCGGCGCTGACGCCCGCCAGCCCGGCGGTGACCGCGGCGATGACCGCGGCGGTGAGCACCACGGCCAGCCACCGGCGCGGGAGGGGGGCCGGCGACGCGGCGGCCGGCGAGTCGGCGGCCGGAGCGGCGGACACCGCCCGGCGGCGGGCCCGCAGCAGCGCCACGGCGGCCACCAGCACGCAGCCGACCAGCCAGATCTTGAAGGTCACCGACGGGGCCAGGCTGAAGATGAAGGCGGCGTGGTAGAGCACCGTCCAGAGCGCGAAGGCCAGCACCGCGGCGTCGGTGAGCAGGGCCGGTGCGGCCGCGAGCCCGGCGCTGACCAGTCGGGTCAGACCCTGCCGCGGCACGGCGTTCCGGCCCGTTCCGGGCTCCGCCGACGCGGGCGTCACAACAGCGTCCTTGACTTGCGTCACGAGCCGTCCTTGTCGTCGTTCCGTAGGCGCTCAGGGTCGGACTTCCCTGGCATCGACACGGAGGGTGTCCGGATGGGCGGGTGCAGCCTACCGGTTCCGTACGCGCGTGTTCGTCCTGCGGCGGCCGGCCGGCAACCGGAAATTCACGTCCCCACCGCAGTCTCCCGCTGGTGCGGCACACCGCTCTTCGCGCCGAGACCGACGGCGACCGCCTCGACCAGGTTGTCCAGGTAGCTGTCGGTGAGTGGGGTGCGCGCCACGGCGAGCCGCCAGTAGAGCGGGCCGACGATCAGGTCGACGGCGACCTCCGGGTCGGCGTCGGCGGGCAACTCGCCGCGCTGCACGGCCCGGCGGACCAACTGGCCGCCGATCTCCTGCTGGCGGGCCCGGAGCACCTGCTGGAGGGTCTGGTCGATGGTGGGGTTGCGGGCGGCCTCGGCGAGCAGGTCGGGGATGATCTGCGAGGCAAGCGGGTGGCGCAGCGCGCGCGACACCACCTGGAAGAGCAGCGCGAGGTCGCCGCGCAGGCTGCCGGTGTCCAGCGCCGGCACCTTGCCCTGCGCCGCCGCGGCGACGATCTCGAGCACCAGGTCGGGCTTCGAACTCCAACGCCGGTAGATCGCGGTCTTGCTCACGCCGGCCCGGCGGGCCACCGCCTCGATGGAGAGCCGGCCGTAGCCGACCGCAGCCAACTCCTGCATCAACGCGCGGCGGATGGCCGTGGTGATGTCGTCGCGGAGCACCGCCGCGCCAGCCGGCGCGCGCCTCTTCTCGGTCGTCACCTGGGACTCTTTCCGCACGTCACGGCGACCAGAGTAGCGCAACGACGGTACGGTTGCGTCCCGACGTGTTTCGGACTAGTGTCCACGCAGCGACGAGGCGGCGCTCCCCCGCACGCGGCCACGTCCGACACCATCGTCGCGCGCATCCCGTTGAACCGAAAGATCGGAGCGCCAAATCCATGGCCAACACCGCGCTGGCCGATCCCGACTCCGGCCTCACCCAGGCGCAGCTGGCCGCCCGCTACGGACTGCGGGTCGCCGACGAGCCGCCGTCCCTGGGCGAGTACAGCCGGCGACTCTGGCACTACCGGCACTTCATCGCCACGTACGCGAACGCGAAGCTGGTCGCCTCGTTCAGCAACGCCAAGCTGGGCCAGCTCTGGCAGGTGCTCACCCCGCTGACAAACGCGGCGGTCTACTACCTGATCTTCGGCCTGGTGCTGGAGCAGAAGAGCATCCCGAACTTCATCGCGTACCTCTGCACCGGGTTGTTCATCTTCAACTTCACCCAGACCGCGGCGCAGAACGGCACGACGGCGATCAGCGGCAACCTGGGACTGATCCGGGCGCTGCACTTCCCCCGGGCCAGCCTGCCGCTGGCGGTCACCGTCACCCAGTTCCAGCAGCTGCTCGGCTCGCTGGTGGTGCTGATCGCGATCGTGCTGGTGACCGGCGAGCCGATCACCTTCGCCTGGCTGTTGCTGGTGCCGGCGATCCTGCTCCAGACGGTCTTCAACGCCGGCCTCACCATGGCGGTGGCCCGGATGGGCGCGAAGCTGGCCGACCTGCGGCAGGTCATGCCCTTCGTGCTGCGCGCCTGGATGTACGGCTCCGGCGTGCTCTACAGCGTCACCCTCTTCGAGGAGAACCTGCCCGGCTGGGCCACCCGGCTGGTCGAGTTCAACCCGATGCTGGTCTACATCGAGCTGGCCCGGGTCGCGTTGCTGGAGGAGGCGCCGGTGCTCAACTCGTCCCTGCCCCAGCTCTGGCTGGTCGCCACGGGCTGGGCGATCGTGATGGGCGTCGGGGGTTACCTCTACTTCTGGCGCGGCGAACAGGAGTACGGCCGTGGTTGACCAGTACGAGGCGTCGAACGACGCGACGGTGACGCTGCCCCAGGTACGGGAGCGGATCCCCACGGTGGTGGTGGACGACGCGCATGTGATCTACCGGGTGCACAAGGGCGCCGGCGGCGGCACCAGCCCGGTGGCGGCGCTGCGCCGGATCGTCACCCGCACCTCCGCACCGGAGATCCGGGAGGTGCACGCGGTGAAGGGGGTCAGCTTCACCGCGTACCGGGGCGAGGCGATCGGCCTGATCGGCAGCAACGGCTCGGGCAAGTCGACGCTGCTGCGGGCCATCGCCGGCCTGTTGCCGGTGAACCGGGGCGCGGTCTTCACCCAGGGCCAGCCCTCGCTGCTCGGCGTGAACGCGGCGCTGCTCAACGACCTCTCGGGCGAGCGCAACGTGACACTGGGCTGCCTGGCGATGGGGATGTCCCCGGCCGAGGTGCAGCGGGAGGCCCCGGGGATCATCGAGTTCTCCGGGATCAACGAGCGGGGCGACTTCGCCTCGCTGCCGATGCGCACGTACTCCTCGGGCATGGCCGCCCGGCTGCGCTTCTCGATCGCCGCGGCGAAGAAGCACGACGTGCTGCTGATCGACGAGGCGCTCGCCACCGGCGACAAGGGTTTCCGCAAGCGCAGCGAGCAGCGGGTGCGCGAGCTGCGCGAGGGCGCCGGGACGGTGTTCCTGGTCAGCCACCAGCTCTCCTCGGTGCGGGACACCTGCGAACGGACGATCTGGCTGGAATCGGGCGTGCTGCGGATGGACGGGCCCACCGACGAGGTGATCCGGGCCTACGAGGCGTTCGCCAACCGCAAGTGACCTGGGCGGCGGGCCGGACGCACCCGACACGGGTGCTGTCCGGCCCGCCGCGGCATTGGGGCGGGGCGCGTCGCGCGTTAAGGTTCATCCGGTCGCCGCCTGGGCGGAACCTTTCGTTAACCCCCCCCCGGAAGTGAGGATCGGCAATGACGCAGGACCACACCACTGGCCCGGACGCCGCACCGGAGAACCCGGCGCCATGGCGGCCCTCGCGGACAGTGGCGGTGGTGCTGGCCGGCGGCACCGGAACGCGGCTCGGGCTCGGCATCCCCAAGCAGCTGCTGAAGATCGCCGGTAAGCCGATCATCGAGCACACCCTGGCCGTCTTCGAGTCCGCCCCGGAGATCGACGAGATCATCGTGCTGATGGCCACCGGGCACGTCCCCGACGCCCAGCAGATCGTCGACAAGGCCGGCTTCCGCAAGGTCACCAAGGTGATCGAGGGCGGCGACACCCGCAACGCCACCACCCGCATCGCGCTGGACGCGGTCGGCGAGGGCGACTGCAACATCCTCTTCCACGACGCGGTGCGGCCCCTGGTCAGCGGCCGGATCGTCCGCGAGTGCGTGAACGCGCTCTGGAGCTACTCCGCGGTCGACGTGGCCATCCCGTCGGCGGACACGATCATCCAGGTCGACGAGAACGAGTGCATCACCGACATCCCGGTACGCTCCTCGCTGCGCCGTGGCCAGACCCCGCAGGCGTTCCGCTCCGGCACCATCCGGGAGGCCTACCGGCGCGCCGAGGGTGACCCGAACTTCGCCGCCACCGACGACTGCGGTGTGGTGCTGCGCTACCTGCCCGGCACGCCGATCAAGGTGATCGACGGCTCGGACGAGAACATCAAGGTCACCCACCCGGTCGACGTGCACCTCGCGGACAAGCTCTTCCAGCTCGCCGCCGCGCAGGCCCCCCGGGTCACCGACCACCGCAGCTACACCGAGGAGCTGACCGGCCGGACCATCGTGATCTTCGGCGGCAGCTACGGCATCGGCCACGACCTGGCCGAGCTGGCCCGCCGCTACGGCGCGCAGGTCTTCCCGTTCAGCCGCTCCAGCACCGGCACCCACGTGGAGCGCACCGAGGACGTCGAGGCGGCGCTGAAGACCGCCTTCGAGGCGACCGGCCGGATCGACCACGTGGTGGTCACCGCCGGCATCCTGGAGAAGGGCGCCCTGACCGAGATGGACGAGGAGACCATGGACCGAGTGCTCCAGGTCAACTTCGTCGGGCCGGTCATCGCCGCCCGCCAGTCGCTGCCCTACCTGCAGCAGACCAAGGGCCAGCTGCTGCTCTACACCTCCAGCTCCTACACCCGGGGCCGGGCCCAGTACGCCCTCTACTCCTCCACCAAGGCGGCGCTGGTCAACCTCACCCAGGCGCTCTCCGACGAGTGGGCGGAGTTCGGCGTACGGGTCAACTGCATCAACCCCGAGCGGACCGCGACCCCGATGCGCACCAAGGCGTTCGGCGAGGAGCCGGAGCACACCCTGCTCGCCGCCGAGACCGTCGCCCAGGCCTCGCTGGACGTGCTGATCTCGGAGCTCACCGGGCAGGTCATCGACGTACGCCGGGCGCCGGGCGAGGCGCCGCCGGCGGTGCCGGCCCAGCCGACGCCGGCCGCGGCGGACGCCGCCACGGCGAGCGTCGGCTGACGGCCGACGACTGCTGACCTCCGACGGCGGTGAACGGAGCGACATGCGTGGTGACCTGGTCCGGAAGCTGATCGCACGGTGCCTGAGCATCGGGCTGGCCGTGCTGGCCTTCCTGGTCGTGGCCCTGACCGGGGCGACCGGCTGGGGGCTGGCGCTGGCGGTGGCCGCCCTCGCCGCGGCCGCCGCGGAACGGCGGATCCGCCCGAGCGCGGACACCGCCGCCGAGACGACGCTGATCGCCGCCGCCGTCCTGGTCGGGTACGCCCGCCGGTTGGACGCCGGTTTCGACCCCGCGCTGGCCGCCACCGCCCTGGTGCTGTTGGGGCTGGTGCTGCTCGTCGGGCCGCTGCGGCAGGCCGGCAACCTGGAGATCCGGGCGGCGAACCTGCCGGTGCGGTCCTGGGCTCCGCTGGTCGCCACGCACCTCGGCGGCGCGCTGCTCGGGCTGCTCGCCGTGCTCGCGCTGAGCGCCGCGGCGACCCTGCCGGCCCTGGTCGCCCTCGCGGTGACCCTGCTGGTCGGCGCGGGCGCCGGGGCGGTCGCGCTGGACCTGGCCCGGCGGCGGTTCCGTCCGCCGGCCGGCGGCGGGGCGGTGGGCCGGGCGCTGCGCCGGCACCAGCCGGAGTTCGTGCTGCACTTCTCCGCCCCGCCCGGTTCGGAGTACCAGGTCACCATGTGGCTGCCGTACCTGCAGCGGATCGGCCGGCCGTTCCTGGTGCTGGTGCGCGAGCCGGAGTTCCTGGCGCCGGTCGCCGCGGCCACCACCGCCCCGGTCGTCTACTGCCCCACCCTGCGGGCGATGGACGAGGTGCTGGTGCCGAGCCTGAAGGTGGCCTTCTACGTCAACCACGGCGCGAAGAACGCCCACCTCATCCGGTTCACCCAGCTGACCCACGTGCAGCTGCACCACGGCGACAGCGACAAGGCGCCGAGTGCCAACCCGGTCTCCGCGATCTTCGACCGGATCTTCGTGGCCGGGCCGGCGGCGATCGACCGGTACGCCCGGGCCGGGGTGGACATCCCGGCGGAGAAGTTCGTGGTGGTGGGCCGCCCGCAGGTCGAGTCGATCGAGGTACGCCCGGAGCCGTTGCCCGCCGAGGCGCCCCGGACGGTGCTCTACACCCCGACCTGGACCGGGCACCACGCGGACGCGGACTACTGCTCGCTGCCGGTGGCCGAGGCGCTGCTGCGGCGGCTGCTCGACCGGGGCGTGACGGTCATCCTGCGCGCCCACCCGTACACCGCGCAGAACCCGGCCTCGGCGCGGCAGCTGGGCCGGCTGACCGAGCTGCTGTCGGCGGACCGGGCGCGGACCGGGCGGCCGCACATCTGGGGCGCCGCCGCGAGCCGCGAGCTGACCCTGGTGCAGTGCGTGAACCGCTCCGACGCGTTGATCTCAGACGTCTCCGGGGTGATCTCGGACTACCTCTACTCGGGCAAGCCGTTCGCGGTGACCGACATGGGCGGCGAGGGCGACCGGTTCACCGAGCGGTTCCCGCTGGCCGGCGCGGGCTACGTGCTGCGCCGGGACATGGCCAACCTGGACGAGGTGCTGGACCGGCTGCTCGGCGCCGACCCGATGGCGCCGGAGCGCTGGGTGACCCGGCGGCGCTACCTCGGTGACTTCCCCGCCGAGTCGTACGCCGACGCGTTCCTGGACGCCGCCCGGCGGGAGCTGGAACCGGGCTGGAGCCCACCGTCCCCGCGCGCCGGGCTGCCGGTCGAGCCGGACGCGCTGCCGCTCTCCCCCACCGCCTGAGCCGCCGGCCCGCGCCCGTCGGGCGGCTCAGCGGTACGGGTCGGCCAACGCCAGCACCGCGGCCGGATCCTCGACGTGGGCGTTGTGGCCGAGCCCGGGCAGCGTGGCGACCGGCACCCCCAGCTCCTTGAGCTGCGCGTCGGTGACCATCGGGTCGTGTTCGCCCCGGGCGAGCAGCACCGGCACGTCGGTCCCGGCCAGCAGGGCGGGCAGGTCCGGCTTGCCCACCGCGAACGCCCCCGGGTCCATGGCCAGCCGCCAGCGCCCGTCGACCTGGCGCAACCCGGCCTCGGTCACCGGGTGGTCCGGCGGCAGCAGCCCGGCCAGCCCGGAGACCCGCAGGTAGCGGCGGGCGGCCTCGTCCCGGCTGGCGAACCAGGTGACCGGTCGGGTCGCCAGCTCGCCGGCCTTGTCCAGCTCGGCCTCGGACCAGACGGCCTTGATGCCGAGGCCGATCACCGCGTCCACGGGCAACCCGGTGGCCCTGGCGGCCAGCGCCAGCCCGACCACGCCGCCCAACGAGTGCCCCAGCACGACCAACCGGTCGCCCGGCGCCAGCGCGGCGGCGACCCGCTCGGCCAGCGCGTCGAAGGAGTACGCCGGCAGCGGCGGTGACCAGCCGTGCCCGGCGAGGTCCGGGGCGAGCCACCGTCCGGCCCACCGGCTCTCGAGCAGCGGCGCCCAGGGCAGCCACACCTCGCCGGTGGCGCCCAGCCCGTGCAGCAGCAGCAGGACGGGCTGGCGGTCGGCGCGGGTACCGGTGTCATCGACCATGGTCCGCAGTGTGCCACCGGCCCGGCTGCCGGGCGAGTGCCCGGTCGGCGGAGGGCAGCCGGAGGTAGCGGATCCGACAGGGATTCCGCCTACCAACGCAGCGGGCGCCGGCCCCCTGAGGGAGCCGGCGCCCGATGTCCTGTTGCGTTGCTCAGGCGGAGTAGCCGCGCGTGGCCATCCAGTTCGCCAGGTCGATGGTCGTGATCCAGTACGACGGCACCGCCGGGTTCGCCGAGTCGGCGATCTTCACGGTCCGGCCGTTGTCCCGGTAGCCGACCACGGCGATGTAGTGCCCGCCGGAGAAGGAGTGCCACCCACCGTCGACGTCGGTGGCGTCGCCGACGATGTTCGCGACCACGCCGCGCCCGTCGCTGACCGCGGCCACCACGTCGGCCTGGAGCCGGTCCATCTGGGCGGGGCTGGGCGCGCCCGGGAACATCCGGGTCCGGTACGGGTCGCCCTTGACCACCGCGTTCAGCACCCGGGTGGTGTCCTCGGCGGAGTTGGTGCCCATCTCGGTGGTGCCCAGCTGCGTGGCCAGGGCGTCCTGGCTGCGCTCGATCCCGGCGGCGCTGAGCGCGTTGCGGGTGGCGGCCGGGCCGCAGTAGAAGTACGTGGTCTGGGCCTGGTAGTCGTAGTCCAGGATCTTGCTCGCCGGCGGCTTCGGCGGCTCCGGCTTGCGGGTGAGGTCGGGGTCGACGGCCTTCTTGACCGCGGGCGCCGGGCTGGCGGCCGACGGCGCGGCGGTCGACGGCGAGCTGCTGGTCGAGGGGCTGGTCCGGGCGTCGCCCCGGGAGGCGACGCTGTCACTGCGCAGTTCGGCCACCGAGGCCGAGGCGTGCTGGGTGGCGGGCTTGTCGTCGCCGTTGTGCAGCATCGCGCCGGCGCTGGACGCGAGCACCAACGCCGCGGCGGACGCGGCGGCGACCTGCAACGGGCGCTGGGTGGCGAGACGACGGAGCTGACGCTTGAGGGTGTGCTTCACGGGATCCTCCACGACTGAGGGGAAGAGCGACGCACCGTGCCCGCGTCCGAGGACAGGCAGGCAGGACCGCGCGGATCTCGTCCGCGGGTGGTGGACCGCTCAGGGGAACGCCCGGGTGGCCGGGCGGGAGACGCGGGTGCCGGGGTCAGCTCGCCGCTACGGGGCGGGCGAGCGCGGGCACCGCGGTGCCGTGGAGGGGTGGGGACGACCAAGGGGTGGGAGCGGATGACACGAGGATGGAACTCCTTCCGACACCGCCGACCGGGTTAGCTGACGGATTCGGGCGGGAAGATCGCCCTACCGCGGGCCGTGGCTCGCGGATTCACCCCGGAACTGCATGTGGGTCCCCGGCTCGTGGAACTCGATTAGGCGGGTCGGCGCGGCGTCGCCTCTTGCGATCGGTTACCGCACCGGACGGGCCGACATTACTGGTAGGTATGGGCCCTGCCAACCCTTACCCACCTGCGTAAACGTCGATCATGATAATTTTTTTTGCGCGTACGGACACTGGCGTGACTCAATGGGACGAGCAGTTCTGCCGGCACCGGAGGGCGACAATCGGACAGGTCGACGACAACGGCCTCGGAACCCCCGCGAGATTGGTGCGGACTGTTCCGGCTGACCGTTTCCGGCGCTCTGTGGCCGGGGTCACGGAACAATCGCCGGATCAGCCCACCCGGGCCGGCCGCCAGCGCCCGACGGTGGCCCGCGCGGCGCCGGTGGCCTCGGACGGGCGGGGCGCCGGCACCCGGGCCGGCCGGAGCCGGGCCGCCGCCGCACAAGCCTCGGCGGCGAGGGTCCGGGCCGACTCGGCGGCCAGTTCGGCGTCCCGCCACGCCGACCGCTCCCGCTGCGCCGCGGCGCGGTGCTCGGCCAGCTTGCCGTCCCGGATCACCCGGGCCAGCAGCACCTCCTGCTCGACCGGGTGCCGCCGGGGATCCCAGCCGTCGCGGTGGGCCAGCACGTCGCCGAGCTGCCGCAGGGTCAGCTCGCCGCGCCAGTGCGCCGCCGTGGCGGACCGGTGCAGGTGCCGCTCCCGGGCCGCGTACTCGGCGGGGGTGTGCGGTGTCCTGGGCGAACCGAACGCGCCAGCGCCGGCGAACCGCCGGGCGGCGGTCTCCGCCTCGTCGTACGCCGTCCAGGCCCGCTCGGCCTCGGCCTGAGCGGCCAGCCAGTCCGCGCGCCGTCGCCGGGCGGTCTGCGCGGCCCCGGCAGCCGCGACGGTCACCTCGTCGGCGTAGCGGCGCAGGTCGGCGGCGTCGGCCGCGGCCAGCTCCCGCTCGGTCGGGACGGCGGGCGGGGTGTCGTCCGGCCGGTCGCGCTCGGGACGGGCGACCAGCACGGTGAGCACGGTGAGGGCCAGCACCAGCAGGACCGACCAGATGGCGGCGGCCTGCGGCACCTCGATCAGGAACTGGTAGAGGACGGTCTTCTCCATTGACGGCACCTAACGGGCAGCGGAGGCGGGTGCGGAACCGCGGGGCTTCCGGCGTGATCGCGGGCCACTGTCGGGCTGCCTCGAGCTGGGACAGCGGAACAGGCCGGATCGGTTCGCCGAGCGGGCGCGGCGGGGAGGTTCGACAGGCGCGGCGGCGGGCGGCTCGCCCGGGTGGGATCAGGCGGCGGGTGGGGCCCGGGGAGCCCGGGCGGCCGGCGCGGCCGAGAGCGGCGACTGGGCGGCCGCGGCGACCACCACGGTCGAGGTGCCAGCCGGCGGGGGTGCGGCCGGACCGGCCACTGCGGAGGGCAGAACGCCGGTGGGAACCCGCTGCTCGGCGGCCAGCGCGTCGTCGGCGCCGGCGTGGTGCCCCGCGACCGGGCCGGCCACCGGCGCCACCACCGGCGCCGGCGCGTCGGTGGCCGACGCACCCAGGCTCAGGGCGCCGAGGACCGCGAGGCTGGCCAGTAGCCGGGCCGCCCATCGCGCGACCCACCACAGGGGACAGGTGAGCGCGACGGAAGGCACGGCACCACGCTACCGTCGGCGCCGCTGGGTCGCATCGGGTGACGGGCGTGTCGCCGACGCCGCGCCGAGGGCTCTGACCAGGGTGGACGGCCTCAGCGCGACTCGACGTACGCCGGCTGGTCGGCGGGGGCCGCGTCGCCCGCGCGCGGCGCCGGAACGGTGACCGTGGCGGGC
The DNA here is from genome assembly GCF_044753725.1 of Micromonospora sp. NPDC093243. Classification (NCBI taxonomy): domain Bacteria; kingdom Bacillati; phylum Actinomycetota; class Actinomycetes; order Micromonosporales; family Micromonosporaceae; genus Micromonospora; species Micromonospora sp. NPDC093243. Next base: position 203,033 of record NZ_JBIVNT010000007.1, read on the forward strand.
GGCGCGGCGGGCGGCGCGGTGACCGTGGCGCTCGGCGCGGCGGGCGGCGCGGTGTCGGCCGGGCGGGCCCGCCGGCGCGGCGCGAGCCGGCGCATCATCGGCATCTCGACGTAGCGGTGCAGCAGCCCGGCGAGCACCAGGTTCAGCAGCAGGAAGCCGAGCACCACCGCCGGTCCGCGCCAGCCGGGCAGCCCGACGCCCCAGTCGCCCGTCAGCCGCAGCACGGTCATCATCACGAAGACGTGCACCAGATAGAAGGCGAACGACACCTCGCCGAGCCAGATCATCGGGCGGGACCGCCACGGCGAGCGCCGGCCACGTACGTCGGCGTCGGCCGCCGCCGTGATGACCAGGATGTACGCCACCGACAGCAGCGCGGCCCAGAGTTCGGCGCGGACCCACGCGGCGGCGACCACCCAGGTGGCGACGAAGAGGGCACTGGCCGGCGTGAGCCGGGGACCCCGCCACCGACCGCGGCGCATCAACTCGGCGGCGGCCACGCCCATCCAGAACTCCAGCGAACGCACCGGCGGGAAGATCTGGGTGAACCACCAGCGATCGGCCTCCGGCACCAGCGCCTGCGCCGGCCAGAGCGCCAGGATCAGCAGCGGCACGGCCACCACGACCGCCCAGAGCAGCCACGGTCGCGCCCGGCGCAGGTAGGGCAGCACCAGCGGCAGGCAGAGGTAGAAGAAGAACTCGCAGGAGAGCGACCAGCTCACCGTGTTGACGCTGTAGAAGTAGCCGGGCGTCGGGTTCCAGGCCTGGATCAGCAGCAGATTCTGCACCGCCGCCGAGGGGTTGACCGGGTCGGCGAACCAGAGCCCGACCAGCAGCACCAGCGCCCAGAGCAGCAGGTGGTTGGGGTAGATCTTGGCGACCCGCCGGCGCCAGAAGTCCCGCCGGCGCTCGCCGGGCCGGTACGACCAGACCAGCACGAACCCGCTGAGGATGAAGAAGAACTGCACCCCGGAGAGGCCGAGGCTGAACACCTTGTTGACCACGCCCTGGTAGTCCGGCTCGGCGATGATCCGCATGGTGCCGGCGTGGAAACCGAAGACCAGCAGCGCGGCGATCCAGCGCAGCCCGGTGAGGGAGGGCAGCCGGCCGGCCGGTGCGCTCCGGCCGGGCGCCACGCTCGTCGGTGCGCCCGTCATGGCCGGCCCTCCACCCTGCGCGGCGTCACCAGCACGTACCTCTCCTCCCAGCGGTCCGGTGGGCGGCGCAGGCCGCCGCCGTGCGGTGGTTCCCGGTCAGCGCCGTCCGTTCGGGCACCCTACCCGCCCGGTCGGTGGACGCCGTCCAGCCGGGTGGACGAGGGTGACGCGTGGGTGTTCGTTCGCTGTCGCGTGGCCTAATATCTCGGGGCCTGGAGGTGTCGGACGTACCGCCTCCCCAACCCTGTCGGGGCCGGTGTCCGGAGTCGGACGCCGCCGCGGACGGACGAGAGGTGGAGCCACCGATGCACCAGCGGATCCTCATGCGGGCCAAGAAGGGCCCCTTCGACGTCTACTCGCCGGAGGAGACCTTCGAAAGCAACTGGATCGGCGAGAACAACGGCAACCTGGTCTTCAGCCACGCCGCGCACAAGCTGCTCCGAACGGCGACGGCGGAGATCACCTCCACCGAGTTCAAAATCGACCTGCGCGACGCCGACAAGATCAACGAGCAGTTCGACGTGTACGTCATCCCGCTCGCCAACGCGTTCCGGCGTAGCTACGCGCACCGCATCGTCACCATGACCAAGCTGATCGAGCGGCTGAAGATCCCGGTGGTGGTGCTCGGGGTGGGCGTACAGACCGACGTCAAGGGCGACCGCGAGTACCTGCGCCCGATCGACGACGTGGTGAGCCGCTTCGTCCGCGCGGTGCTGGACCGCTCGCACAGCATCGGTGTGCGGGGCGAGATCACCGAGAGCTACCTGCGCACCCTCGGCTTCTCCGCGGTCGACGTGATCGGTTGCCCGTCGATGTTCCTGCACGGCGACAGCCTGCGGGTGGAGAAGCGCAAGGAGACCCTGGAGCCGCACGACCGGGTCGCGCTGACCATCTCGCCGTACGTGAAGTCGATGGCGAAGGTGGTGACCGCGCACCACCAGCGGTACCCGAACCTGCGCTACCTGCCGCAGGACCTGAAGACCCTCGGCACCCTGCTCTACGGCGACGCGCCGGAGGACCGGGGCAAGAAGAGCGCGATCCCGATCCACACCTCGCACCCCCTCTTCACCGAGGACAAGGTGCGGATGTTCGTGGACCCCTGGACCTGGATGGACTACCTCTCCGGGTTCGACTTCGCCTTCGGCACCCGGATCCACGGCACCATCACCGCGTTGATCGCCGGCACGCCCGGTTACCTCTTCGCGCACGACTCGCGCACCCTGGAGCTGGCCCGGTACTTCGACATCCCGCATCGGGTGATGAAGGACGTGTCGGCCGACGTCGACGCCGCCGACCTGTACGCGGAGGCCGACTACACGGCGATGAACAACGGGCACAAGGCCCGCTACGAGACCATGCTCGCCTTCCTCGCCAAGCACAATCTGGGGCACGCCTTCGCCGACGGGGACAGCGCCACCCGTTTCGACGAGCAGGTGCGCGCCACCACCTTCCCGCCCGCCGTCCGCCCGGCCGACGCCACCGACGCCGACGTGCTGCTGGAGCGGGTGCGGTGGCTGCGCGACCGCAACCAGGAGCTGCGCGGCGAGGTCGAGACCCTCCAGGAACAGCAGCTGCGGGCCCGGGTCAAGCGGGTGGTCGGCGGCCCGGTGCGGCGCATCCTCAACCGTTAACCCGCCGCTCGGCGGTTGTTCAGAAACTCCACCTTCGTCGGCCACGTCCGGTTCCGGGTCCGTCCACCCGCGGGGTCGAAGGTGGCGGCGTGGTCAACGAGTCCCCGCCACCGCTGCTCAGCATCGTCGTGCCCGTGTACGGCGTCGAGGCGTACCTGTACCAGTGCCTCGAGTCGATCCGGGCCGACATTCCGGCGGGCGAGGCGGGCGCGGTCGAGCTGATCGCCGTGGACGACGCCTCCCCGGACCGCTGCGGGGACATGCTCCGGTCGTACGCCGCCGGCCGGTCCGGAATCCGGACCGTGCACCTGAGCAGCAACGTCGGCCTGGGGCTGGCCCGCAACGCCGGCCTCGAGGTGGCCGCCGGCCGGTATGTCTGGTTCGTCGACAGCGACGACTGGCTGCCGCCGGGCACGATCCCGGCGGTGCTGGACCGGCTGCGCCAGCACGAACCGGACGTGCTGATGCTCGACCACCTGCGGGTGCACGAGGACGGCCGGCGCGAGGTCGACGCGAGCAGCCACCTGCTGCACGGGATCTCCGGCGTGGTGCGCCTGGCCGACCAGCCGCAGCTGCTGCGGGTGCAGCACACCGCCTGGAACAAGGTGGTCCGCCGGGCCTTCCTGGACGAGTTGGAGCTGCGCTTCTTCCCCGGCTGGTACGAGGACATCCCGTTCAGCCACCCGCTGCTGATCGGCGCGGAGAAGATCTCGGTGCTGGACCGGATCTGCTATCTCTACCGCCAGGGCCGGCTCGGTGCGATCACCTCGACCCGCAGCGGTCGGCACTTCGACGCCTTCGACCAGTACGAGCGGCTGATGGACTGGGTGCGCCGCCGGCACCCCGACGAGCAGTTGCAGACCGAGCTGTTCCAGCTGATGGTGAACCACTACCTCGTGGTGGTGGGCAACGACGACCGGCTGCACCCGCACCTGCGCCGGGCCTTCTTCCAGCGGGTCGCCGAGCACTACCGCCGGTACCTGCCGGCGGCCGGCTACCCGCCGCCGGCCGGGATCACCGGGCTGAAGCACCGGCTGGTCGGGCGCAACGACTACCTCGCGTACGCGGCGCTGCGCCAGGCCCACCGGGTGGCGGGCCGGCTGCGCCGCCCGGCCCCGCCAGCCGGCGACGCCCCGAGCGGGCGGGCCACGGACGAGGCCGCGGGCGGATCCGCCGGCGACGACCCGGGAAGCGGGGCGACGGACACCGTCCGGAACGACGCGCTGGCGGGCCGCCGCAACCCGTGACCGCACCCCGGGTCAGCATCCCCGCCGGGAGCCGCTTCGGCTCCCGGCGCCCTGGTTTTCCAGGTCGTCCCCGCACCCGGTGGACGACGACGACAGGACCGCACACTGGTGCGGACGCAGGTGAGCAGAGGTCGGTATGACGGCGACACTGAAGATCGGACCGCACGCGGTCGGTGCCGGGGAGCGACCCTTCGTGGTCGCCGAGATGTCCGGGAACCACAACGGTGACCTGGACCGGGCGCTGGCCATCGTCGACGCGGTGGCGGCGAGCGGCGCGCACGCGCTGAAGCTCCAGACGTACCGCCCGGACACGATCACCATCGACGTCGACACCCCGGCGTTCCGCATCTCCAGCGGGCACGAGCTGTGGGGCGGCGAGAACCTCTACCGGCTCTACGAGAAGGCGCACACCCCGTACGAGTTCCACGCCCCGATCTTCGAGCGGGCCCGGCAGCACGGCCTGACCGTCTTCTCCTCCCCCTTCGACGCAACTGCGGTGGAGCTGCTGGAGTCGCTGGACGCGCCGGCGTACAAAATCGCCTCTTCGGAGCTGGTGGACCTGCCGCTGATCCGCCTCGTCGCGGGCACCGGCAAGCCGATGGTGATCTCCACCGGGATGGCCACCATGGCCGAGATCGACGCCGCGGTGCGCACCGCCCGGGACGGCGGCGCCGGCGGCATCATCCTGCTCGCCTGCACCGCCTCCTACCCGGCCCCGCCGCAGGACAGCAACCTGCGCCGGATCCCCGTGCTCGCCGACGCGTTCGGCGTGCCGGTCGGGCTGTCGGATCACACGCCCGGCATCGGGGTGCCGGTCGCGTCGGTGGCGCTCGGTGCCTGCTTCATCGAGAAGCACGTGACCCTGGACCGCGCCGACGGCGGGGTCGACTCGGACTTCTCGCTCAACCCGGACGAGCTGGCTGCGCTGGTGATCGAGTCGGAGCGGGCGTACGCGGCACTCGGTGGCACGGCGATCGGCCCCACGCCGGCGGAGCGGGAGGGCCTGCGCTTCCGTCGCTCGCTGTTCGTCGTCGAGGACGTCCGCGCCGGCGACCCGGTGACCGAGCACAACGTCCGCTCCATCCGGCCGGCGGGTGGCCTGCCGCCGGTCGAGATCGACCGGGTGCTCGGCCGCACCTTCGCCACCGACGTCCCCCGCGGCACCCCGCTGAGCTGGGACCTGATCTGACTGTGAGGCTGGCCGGGTCCGTCGCGCGTCGCCCTCGCCGGCGGCGCGCGGCTCGGGTCGGTGACGTCGGGGGTCCACACCCGCCGGCCGCCGTGACGTCGCCGCACCCGCGCCGATCTCCCCCGCCCCACCGGGTCGGGGGAGATCGGGAGATCAGCAGCCGTCCGGCTCGGGCGCGAAGGCGACGGTGACCACCAGGTCGGCCAGGCGCAGCGTCCGCCAGACCGCGGGGCTCTGCGCCGGTGTGCCCAGCCCGTGCCGGCGCCACCAGGCCACCACCGGCACGTCGGCCAGCTTGCAGTAGCACTCGGCCCGGGTCCACCGGGCCCAGAAGTCGGCCGCACCGAAGCGTCGCGCCAGCGCCACCGGCACCGGCGCGTCGGCCCGTTCGGCGTCGATCGCCACCCGCCAGCCGGGGGTCGGCGGCCCGTACCAGCCGACGCAGCGGCCGTCGTCGAGGTGGCTGCGGGTGAGCGCCGCGGCCAGTTCGGCAGCGGTGCCCACCCGCAGGTAGCGCTCCGCCCCCGCCACCAGCGCCGGCACCGGACGCGGCCCTGCCCCGGCCGGCGGCCGGGGCAGCACGGCCCGCTCCAGCTCAGATGGAGGCGGCACCGTCCACCACGATGACCTGGCCGTTGATGTTCGTCTGCTCGCGCAGCAGCATCCGGACCACCGGCACGACCTCCTCCGGCTCGGTCAGGTGACCGGTCGGCGTGCGGCGCACGATCTGGTCGAGCTGGGTCTGGCCGAGCACCGCGGACATCTCCGAGGCGAAGAAGCCCGGCGCCACCGCGTTGACCAGCATCCGGCCGCCGAGTTCGCGGGCGAGCGACCGGGTGGCCGCGTCCATCCCGCCCTTCGTGGCCGAGTACGCCACCAGTCCCGGGAAACCACGCTGCGCGCAGATCGAGGTGACGTTCACGATCCGCCCGCGCAGCCCCTGGCCGAGCATCCGCCGGATCACCAGTCGGGTGAGCTGCAACGGCGCGGTCAGGTTCGTCTCGATGATCCGCGCGATGTCACCGGTGGCGGTGTGTACGTGCAGCGAGTCCTGCCCGACAGCGGCGTTGTTGACCAGGCCGTCGATCGGCCCGAGCCGCTGCTCCACCTCGCGGACGAACGACTGGGCGGCCGCGAAATCGGTGACGTCGACCGACCCGACGTGGATCCGGTCGGGGTGTTCGGCGGCGAGCTTCGCCAGCTCCGGCGTGACGGTCCGGGCGAAGGCCGCCACCCGGAGGCCCTGCTCGAGCAGGTCGGTGACGATGGCCAGCCCGAGCCCGCGTGAACCGCCGGAGACGAGGACGATGGAGCTGGGCGGAACGATCGGGGTTTCGGCGCGGTCAGACATCGCTCTTCAGGGTCTCCTTGACGGGGATCTCGGTCAGCATCCGGATCCGGCGGGGTACGGCGTGCTCGGGCAGCCGGTCGGCGCACCAGCGGACCAGCGCCGCCTCGTCCGGCGGCTCGGCGTCGGCGCGCGGCTGCGGGACCACCTCGGCCACCACCATCCGCCCCAGCATCGGGGCCCGCCGCCCGGTCACCCGGGCCCAGACCACTCCCGGGTGCGCGGTGAGCACGTCCCGCACCAGCCCGGCGGAGACCTTGCTCCCGCCGACGTTGATCTCGTCGGCGTCGAGCCGGCCGGTGATGACGACCCGGTCGCCGACCACCTGCACGCGGTCGCCCGTGCGGACCGCACCGTCCAGCCCGGCACCGTGGTAGGGCGAGGTGATCACCAGCTCCTCGTCGCGCACGCTGAGCGCCGGCCGGCCGGGCACGATCCGGTCGAGCCACTCCACCGGGAAGCCGGCCCGGCCGTCGTGCACCACGATCGCGGCGCCGACCTCGGAGGAGGCGTAGATCCAGGAGAGCCGGGCGGCCGGGAAGAGGGCCCGCAACTGGTCGAGGATCGCCTGGTCGACCGGCTCGCCGCCGAGCGTGATCTGGCGCAGCGGCACCCGGGCCAGCGCGGCGGCGTCGCGGTAGACGGTGCGGCGCCAGAACGTCGGCGTACCGGAGGCGGCGTCCACACCGTGCGCGGCGGCGAGCGCCGGCCAGTCGTCGAGCTGGTCCTGCTCGACCACCACCAGGTGCTGGCCGGGCTGGGTCAGCGACAGCGTGACCACCTGCCACCAGGCGTACGTGCCCGGGGCGTACGGGCAGAGCCAGGTCCGGGCGGGCTGCTCGCCCCGCACCGTGGTGAGCGAGTCGAGGGTGTGGCCGACCCGCTTGGGCCGGCCGGTGGAGCCGGAGGTGAGCAGCCAGAGCCGACCCGGGTCGGCGGCGCGGACCCGAGCCGGGGCCTCGTCGCGCGGCTCCCCGTCGACCAGCTCGGTCAGCGCGAAGCCGGCGTCGCGCAGCTCGGCCCGCAGCGCCGCGTCGACCCGGCCGGCGCCGCTGAGCAGCAGCTCGGTGCCGTGCGTCGCGTGGTGGCGTGCCGCGGCGAGGGCATCGCGCGCGCCGTGGGCCAGCACCGCGGCCGGGGCGGGCAGCGTCAACTCCGGCAGCGCCCGCCAGGTCAGTGGGGTGCCGCCGACGACGATGCGGTTGTCGATGCCGGCCGGCTCCGGGTGCGCGGTGGACCCGGCGCGAGAGGTCGCGACGGTCACTGCCGCTGGAGCTCGACGAGGAAGTCGAGCACGTCGGAGACGGTGGAGATCCGACGCAGCCCGGGAGCGTCGAAGTTGAGCTCCTCGCCCGTCTCGTCCTCGACCCGCAGCGCCAGCTCGGAGAAGTCCAGGGAGCGGAAACCGATCTCCCGCAGATCCGCCGCGTCGTCCTCCGGCAGCACCTTGCCCTGGTTCTTGAGCACCTGCGCCATGAGGTCGCGGATCTGCGCGCGACTCAATTCGTTCATGCGCCGGAGTGTACAGGCCCGGCGAATGGACATCACATTTCCCGGGGCCGGGTAGGGTGCTCAGACGATTGCGGGAAACACCAGGGAAAGCGAGAGGCACGTGCTGCGCGAAGCGACCGGGGACGACGTTAACCTGATGTTGTCCTGGCGTAATCAGGAAACCAACCGGCAGGTCAGCAAGACCAGTCACGAGATCACCGCGGAGGAGCACGCCCGGTGGTGGTCGGCGGTGCGCGCCGACCCGTCCCGGCGGGTGCTGATGTACCTGCACGACGGGGTGCCGTGCGGCGTGGTCACCTTCTTCGACCTGCGGTGGGGCGAGCCACCGACCGGCTCCTGGGGCTTCTATCTCGACGCCGACGGCCTGGCCGCCCGGGGCGAGACGCTGCCCGCCTGGCTGGCCGTGATGCGCGCGGCGGTGGACCACGCGTTCGACGATCTCGGGCTGGACCGCCTCGACGGCGAGGTGCTCGGGCACAACACCGTCGTGCGGCAGATGAACCGTCGGTTCCGATTCGTCGAGGGCACGCCACGGACGGAGGTTTCCGACGGCCGGGAAATCACCGTCATCCCGATTTCCCTGGACCGCTCGAACCGTCGGCGGCGCTGAATTGTCCGGGCCGTTCGACAATTGTCCGCGCGCCATTAACCGGCCAGACACCCGTCGTTAACTGAAGTGCTCGGAAATGACCCGCACGGCGGAAAACGGCCGGACGGCGCCGCCGCGCTCAGCCGCGCCGCCAGGCCGCCCAGTGCTGCTGCGGGTTGCCGCCGAGCCGGATGAAGCCGTACTGCTCGCCCGGCCAGTCGTCGGCTTCGCCGGGCGCCCAGCGGGTGAAGACCACCTCGGCCGCGGCCGGCGGGCGGTCGCTGAACCACCGCACGTCGGTCCAGGTCACCTGGTGGCTCAGGTTGAACCGGAGGATGTAGTGCACCCCGGTCGAGGCGTACACCCGCTCGCCGGGGTGGATGCCGAGGTCCGCGACCGCCGGCGTCGGCGCGGTCGCCGCCACCATCGGCCGGATCATCCGGTGCGAGATCACCTGCATGGTGCCGACGTTCACCGCGAGCAGCGCCACCAGCAGGGGCACCCGCAGCCGGGGCAGCCGTGCCGCGGCGACCAACAGCACGCAGCCGGCGACGCCGACGAGCGCGCCGGTGAACGGGCGGAACTCCCGCCAGCCGCCGGTCAGCGCGAAGAGGTCCGGAGCGCCGAAACCGCCGTAGCGCAGGCTGTGGCCCCGGCTCTCGACGTACGCCAGCCGGGCACCGATCAGGGCGGCACCCACGACCAGCAGCGCCGCCGCCACCGCCGTGCGGCGCAGCACCACCCGGTAGCCGGCGGTGAGCACCACACCGAGCCCGACCAGCAGCCAGAACGGGGCGAGCATCTGCACGTAGCGCCCGTAGATCGCGTCCAGCGGCTTGTCGGTGATGCCCGCGAGGATCACCGAGGCCCCACCGGCGACCCCGACCGTGGTGGCCAGGGCCACGCCCAGGGTCCACCGCGCCGCCGGCCCACGTTCGGGGCGGCGCAGCTCCCGCAGCGCGCCCACCCAGGCGACACCGGCCAACCCGAAGGTGATCACCACGACGTACCAGAGCTGGGTGCCGACCGCCGCGCCGAGGCGTACCAGACCCGGTCCGGAGGCGATCGCCTGCACGGTGCCGCCGGAGGGCTCGTTGCCGAGCAGGTAGACCTTCTCGCCGAGCAGCCGGATCCCGGCCTCGTTCACCAGCGCCAGAGCGAGCACCGGCAGCAGCGCGGCGAGCACCGCGCCGGGGGTGATCCGGCGACGGACCAGCAGCAGCAGCACAAGACCCGCGTGCACCACCACGATGACCAGACCCCGGGAGTGCAGCAGGTGGAACGCGCCGACCAGCAGCCCGACGGTCGCCGCGGCGAGCGGGCCGGGTCGCTCGATCCACCGGTGCACGGCGAGCAGCCAGGCCACCACGAGCGGCGCCATCACGGTGTCGATCATCGCCACGTTCGCGTAGAACGCCGTGGCCGGCAGCGTGGCGGCGACCGCGGCGGCCAGCAGCGCCGGCCCGCGGTCCAGGCGCAGCAGCCGCCGGCCGAGCAGGTACGCCAGCGGGAGCAGGGCCGCGTTCACCATCGCGTTGATCAGCTGCACCAGCCGGTAGCTCTGGGTGAAGTCCCAGTCGCCGAGGAAGGCCGGGGAGATCAGCATCGGATAGCCGACCCGGCGCAGCAGTTCGTTCTCGCTGCTGAAACCGCCCGGCCCACCGGCGAGCGCCCGCGCCGTGTTGAGGTAGCTGTCCTCGTCGGTGTGCGCGATCGGCAGGCTGATGTGCCGGCCCAGCCACATCCGCCAGGCCACCCCGAGCAGCCACCCGACGACCAGCAGCAGCGGCACCAGCCAGCGCCGGCGCGAGCCGGCCGGCGCGCCGCTCGGGGTCGCCGCCCGCTCCATCACGTCGGTGCCGGATGCCATCGCCGCCTCCTGGGGTCACCGGCCACCCGCCGGCGCCGGACCTTGCTCCGGTACGCGCGGCGGAAGGGGCCGGGCTGCTCTGCACTGGGGTTGGCCGGTCGCGACACCGCGACGTCTGGCCCGCGGAACGGGTGCGACACCAGGCCCGGATCGCGGGCCGCGTCGCGTACGCGCGGTCACTGTAGCCGCCTGATCCGGCCCGGTCAGCCCGTGGTTGAGCTGCGGGGAAGTGTTCGCCGGCCGGGTGCCCGCCATTCACGGCCCGAGGGTCCGTGGTTAACCCGCGAGCGTCGGCCCGTTAACCCGCCGCGGTTAGCGTCTCGGTCCGGTCGGCCGGCCGAGGGCCGCCGTTTCATCCACGATCACGGGAGCACCAAATTGAGTGACTTGAATGGATCGTCCATTCTGATCACCGGGGGAACGGGTTCCTTCGGCAGGACCTTCCTCCGACACATCCTCGCCGAGGCCGACCCGGCCCGGGTGGTGGTCTTCTCCCGCGACGAGCTCAAGCAGTACGAGCTGCGCCAGCAACTCGGCGACGACCCGCGGCTGCGCTGGTTCATCGGCGACATCCGGGACCGGCACCGGCTGACCCGGGCGATGCACGGCGTCGACCACGTGGTGCACGCCGCAGCGCTCAAGCAGGTGGACACGGCCGAGTACAACCCCTCGGAGTTCATCGCCACCAACATCACCGGCTCCCAGAACGTGGTCGACGCGGCGATCGAGGCCGGCGTGAAGAAGGTCGTCGCCCTCTCCACCGACAAGGCGTCCAGCCCGATCAACCTGTACGGCGCGACCAAGCTGGTCGGCGACAAGCTCTTCGTCTCCGCCAACCACTACGCCGCCCACCACCCGACCCGGTTCGCGGTGGTCCGCTACGGCAACGTCGTCGGCAGCCGCGGCTCGGTGGTCCCGCTGTTCCGCCGGCTGGCCGCCGAGGGCAAGAGCCTGCCGATCACCGACAAGCGGATGACCCGCTTCTGGATCACCCTGGAGCAGGCTGTCCAGTTCGTCATGGACTCGTTCGACCAGATGCAGGGCGGCGAGCTCTTCGTGCCGCGGATCCCCAGCATGCGGATCCTCGACCTGGTCGAGGCGGTCGCCCCGGAGGCCACCACCCACGAGATCGGCATCCGGCCCGGCGAGAAGCTGCACGAGGAGATGATCGCGCCGGACGACAGCCGCCGGACGCTGCGGGCCAAGGACCGCTACATCGTCCAGCCCACCATCGCGGGCTGGGGTTACGAGCCGCCGGTGGACTGCGAGGCGGTGCCGGACGGCTTCGCCTACCAGTCGGACACCAACGACGAGTGGCTCACGGTCGAGCAGCTGCGCACCATGCTCGGCCTCACCGCGTGATGGCGATGCTCCCGTACGGCCGGCACTCGGTCGCCGAGGACGACATCCAGGCCGTCGCCGAGGTGCTGCGCGGCGACTGGCTCACCACCGGCCCGCAGGTCGACGGCTTCGAGGCCGACCTGGCCAAGGTGACCGGCGGGGCCGGCTGCGCGGCGGTCTCCAACGGCACCGCGGCGCTGCACGTGGCGTACGCGGCGGCCGGCGTCGGCCCGGGCGACGAGGTGATCGTCCCGCCGATGACCTTCGTGGCGACCGCCAGCAGCGCCGCCCTGCTCGGCGCGAAGATCGTTTTCGCCGACGTCGAGGAGGAGACCTTCACCCTCGACCCGGCAGCGGTGGCCGCCGCGACGACCTCCCGCACGAAGGTGGTCTCGGCGGTGGACTACGCCGGCCACCCGGCGGACTACGACGCGCTGCGCACCGCGATGGCCGGCTCGGACGCCCTGCTGCTGGCCGACGCGGCGCACTCCATCGGGGCCACCTACCGGGGCCGGCCGGTCGGCTCGCTCGCCGACCTGACCACCTTCTCGTTCTTCCCGACCAAGCACCTCACCACCGCCGAGGGCGGCGCGGTCGCCGCGCCCGACCCAGATCTGCTCAAGCGGGCCCGCCGGTTCCGCAACATCGGGCTGGTCCGCGAGCGCGACGAGCTGCGTTGGCCGGACGAGGGCGGTTGGCACCAGGAGGTGCACGAGTTCGGGCTGAACTACCGGCTGCCGGACGTGCTCTGCGCGCTCGGCCGCAGCCAGCTGCGCCGGCTCGACGCATTCCTCGCCCGCCGGGCCGAGTTGGTGGCCCGCTACGACGAGGCCCTGGCCGACCTGACCGGCGTGCTGACCCCGGGGCGCCGCTCCTGGGCGGAGCCGGCCTGGCACCTCTACCCGATCCGGGTGCTCGACGGACGTCGCCGCGAGGTCTACGACACGATGCGCGCGGCCGGCATCGGCGTGCAGGTCAACTACATCCCGGTGCACTGGCACCCGGCCTTCGCCGACCTCGGCTACCGGCGCGGATCCTGCCCGGTCGCCGAGTCGTTCTATCGTCAGCAGCTCTCGCTGCCGCTCTACCCGACGTTGACCGACGCCGACCAGGACCGCGTCATCGACGCGCTGGGCGCGGCGCTGCGCGGCCGCCCGGCGAGGCCCGTCGCCGCCTGATGGGACGCTGATGCACCACGCCAACCACTTCTACGGCCACGCCCACGTGCTGGCGCGCTACGCCGGACTGGGCGACGGCCACCCGCCGCGGATCAACGGATACGTGCAGCACGGCTGGAACATCGGCGACGGGCTCGCCCCCGGCCACCCCTACGCCGAGGGAACGCCGAGCCTGCTCTGGTCGGAGCAGACCCGCCGGCGCGCCTGGTCGGTCGGCCGGCGCAACGTCGTCGTGATCGGCGCGCCCTTCGCGTACCTGCTCGCGATGCGGCCGGACGACCCACCGGAGGCGGAGCGGGAGGGCACCATCTGGTACCCGTTTCACGGCTGGGAGGGGCAGCACGTCCGCGGCGACCACAAGGAGCTGATCGCCCGAATCCGGGACACCGAGCCGGGCCCGGTCACGGTCTGCCTCTACTGGCACGAGTTCGGCATGCGCCGGGTACGCCGCCTCTACGAGAACGCCGGCTTCCGGGTGATCTGCCACGGCTATCGCGGGCACTGGTGGCGGGACACCGACCCGTACTTCCTCGACAAGCAGCTCACCGAGCTGCGCCGGCACCGCCGGGTGGCGTCGAACCGGCTGACCAGCGCGATCTTCTACGGCATCGCCGCCGGCTGCGAGCCGGCGGTCTACGGTGACCCGATGGTGCTCGCCAACGAGGACCCGACCTTCGGCGGGACCGCCCGGATCCGCCGCCAGTGGCCGGAGCTGCACGGCGAGTCGGTGGATCTGCCGACCGCCGTCGCGATCGCCCGCGCCGAGTTGGGCACCGACCACCGCTGCACGCCGGCCGAGCTGCGCGAGCTGCTCGGGTGGGCGAACCTCCAGGAGGAACGAGTTGACCACTGAGACGGCGGCCGCCGACCGGATCGCGCTACCGGGCGGGGAGATGCTGGCCTGGTCCGATCTGCCGGAGAAGCGCCTCGTCGACGGCGGTCCGCTCGCCGCGCTGGCCGCCCGGATCGTGCCGGCCGGCGCCCGGGTGCTGCTGGCCGGGCCGCACGATCCCGCGCTGCTCGACCGGCTGGGGCACGCCGAGGTGACCTGCCTGCTGCGCAGCTACCCGGACGGGGTGGCGCTGGCAGCGCGCAACGCGCGGGTGATGGTGGGTGGCCCGGCGGCGCTCCCCGACGACGAGCGCTACGACGTGGTGATCGCCGGCGCCGGCCTGGATCCGATCGAGTCGGTGGAGGGCGCCCGGCTGGGCTGGGGCGGTGTGCTCGCCCGGCTGGCCGGCGCGCTGCGCCCCGGCGGCACCCTGCTGCTGCGGGTGGACAACCCGATCGGGCTGCACCGGTTGGTCGACACCGCCCCCTGGTACGCCCGGCGCGACGACGCCGCCTGGAGCCTCCCCGGCGTGCTGGACGCCGAGCGCCCGGCGAACCGGGCGCAGCTGCGCGAGCGGCTCACCGAGGTCGGCCTCCGGCCCGGGCCCGCCTTCGCCGGATTTCCCGACGCGGGCGCGGCGACCGCGCTGCTCGACGCCGACCAGCTGGAGTGGCGCACCGCGTCCGGGTTCTTCGACGCCGTACTGCACGGCGCCTGCGCCGACGGCTCCGCCGCCGCGATGGTGCTCCAGGACCCGGCCCGGCTCGCGGTCGACGCCCTGCACGCCGGGCAGGCCGCCGCGCTCGCCCCGGGCTGGCTGGTGCTCGCTCGCCGGACGAACGACGTGACCCCGCTGGACGTGACCCCGGCCGCCGCCGCGCCGGTCGACCTGCCGGTGGCGATGGTGCAGACCGGACCGCCCGGCGCCGAGGTCCTGGAGGTGGTCGACGGACCGCTGGGCTGGCAGTGGCGGGTGACCGCCGCGGCCGGACGCAGCGAGGTGACGGCCGCCCCCTTCGCCAGCCGGGAGGCGGCGTACCGGGATCTGGCCGCGCTCGACGGGCAGCTGGTCCCCGAGGGTCGGCTGCTGCGCACCCTCCTGCTCGACGCCAGCCTGCGACGCGACCTGGACGCGCTGCGGCGGCTCCTGCACGGATACGCGCAGTGGCTGGCCGGGCACGCCGACCCGGACGGTCGGCTCGCCGGGGCGGTCGCGCTGGCCGGCGCCGACAACACGGTGGTCTTCGACGGCGGGTACGCGGTGCTCGACCCGAGCTGGCGGGCGAGCGAGCCGCTGCCGGGCGACGTCGTACTCGCCCGCAGCCTGTGGCGGTTCGCCGCCACCCTGCTCACCGGCGGCTACGCCCACCCCTGGGCGTCCACCCTGGACGTTGCCGGCCTGACCGTGGTGCTCGGCGGGCTCGCCGGACGCGATTTGGACCGTGCCACCGTCTCGGCGGCGGTGGAGACCGAGGCCGCGGTGACCGCCGCGCTGCGCGGATTGGACGCCGAAGGGCGGGTCACCCTGGCCACCGAGCTGAAGGCGGTCGAGCCGACCGACCCACCGGGCGGGCCGCGCAGCTACCAGCAGCTGCGCGAGGCGTGGCTACGCCAGCGCGAGGAGCTGACCCGGCTCGCCGCGCTGCTCAAGTGGACCGAGGACCTGCTGACCTCGCGGGAGCGGGCGCTGCGCCGGGCCGACGCCACGATCAACCTGCTCAGCGGCTCGCTGAGCTACCGGGTCGGCCGGCTGGCGATCACCCCGGCCCGGCTGGCCAAGCGGGGGGCCCGGGCCGCCAAGCGCCGGGCCCGCGAGGCGCTGACGCCGAAGCAGGAGGAGCAGCAGTGACCGACGCGACGAGGTCGGGCGCCACCGCCGCGCCGGGTGCCGGAGCGCGGCCGGGCGGTACGGCCACGCACACCGACGGGCTGCGGATCGTGGGCGTGGTGCAGGCGCGGATGGGCTCGTCCCGGCTGCCCGGCAAGGTGCTGCGCCCGCTCGCCGGGCGCAGCGTGCTGGGCCGGGTGGTCCGGGCCGCCCAGGACAGCGGGGTGCTCGCCGACCTGGTGGTGGCCACCAGCACGGACAGCGTGGACGACGCGGTGGCGACCGAGTGTGCCCGGCTCGGCGTGCCGTGCCACCGAGGACCGGTCGACGACGTGCTCGCCCGGTTCATCGGCGCGCTGGACGCGCACCCCGGGGACGCGGTCATGCGTTTCACCGCCGACTGCCCGCTGCTCGACCCGGAGATCATCACGCTGGTCGCATCGGTCTACCGGGCGGTGCCCGGGCTGGACTACGCCAGCACCTCGATCGCCCGCACCCTGCCCCGCGGGCTGGACGTCGAGATCATCCGCGCCGAGGCGCTGCGTACCCTCGACCGGCTCGCCACCGACCACCACCGGGTGCACGTCACCTCGTACGCGTACACCCACCCGGAGCTGTTCCGGGTGCTCGGCGTGACGCTGACCCCGGACCGCTCCGGGCTGCGGCTCACCCTCGACACCGACCGGGACTGGGCCCTGGTGCGGGCGGTGACCGACCACTTCGGTGACGTCAGCGTGCCACTGGCCAAGCTCGCCGACTGGCTGGACGGGCAGCCCGCGCTGCGCGCGCTGAACGCCGACGTACGCCAGAAGCAGCTGGAGGAGTCCTGAACACGGTACGGGTGGGGCTGCGCTGCGACGCCGGGCCGCGTCGCGGCGTCGGCCACCTGGTCCGGTCGCTGGCGCTGGGTGAGGAGTTCCTGGCCCGAGGCGCGCGGGTCGAGATGTTCGGCTCGGTCGAGGGGGTCGGCTGGGCGGCCGCCCAGCTCGCGGCGCGCGGCATCCCGCTGCACCCCGGCCCGGCGACCCCCGCGGAGCTGGTCGAGACGGCCCGCCGGCACCGGCTGGACGTCATGGTCCTCGACTCCTACGAGCTGGACCCCGCCGGGGCGGGCGCGCTGCGCGCCGCCGGGGTACGCACCGTGGCCATCATCGACGGCGACAGCCGGGGCCAGGACGCCGACCTCTACCTGGACCAGAACTTCGGCGCGGCGACCCCGGAGCTGCCCGGCCGGCTGCTGGCCGGTACGACCTATGCCCTGCTGCGCGACTCGGTGGTGACCGCCCGGCCGCCGGCGCCCCCATCCCCCACCGTGTCCGGCCGCCCCCGGGTGCTCGCCTTCTTCGGCGGGACCGACGCGGTCGGCGCCGCCCCGGTGCTGACCCGGGTGCTGCTCTCCACCGGCCACCCGATGGAGCTGACCGTGGTGGTCGGCCGCCCGGAGATCGAGGCGGAGCTGGAGGACCTCGCCCCGGGACGCGGGCAGCTCGTACGCCCCGTCCCGCCCACCGACGAGTTGCCGGCGCTGATCCGGGCGGCGGACCTGGTGGTCAGCGCGGCCGGCACCTCCACCTGGGAACTCTGCTGCCTCGGCGCCCCCACGGCGCTGGTCTGCGTGGTCGACAACCAGCGCGAGTCGTACCACCGGGTGGTCCGGCACGGCCTGGTCGCCGGGCTGGGTGAGCTGCCCGAGCTGGCCGCCGGCGGGCTACCCGGGCGCACCGCACGGGCAGCCGCGGCACGGACCGTGCACGGCCTGCTCGCCTCCCCCGAGCGGCGCGCCGCGCTCGCCGCCCGCGCGTGGGCGACGGTCGACGGGCAGGGCCGCGGCCGGGTTGTCGACGCCGTGCTGGACACGTTGCGCGGAGCCGCCGTGACCGGCTGAAACGCCGGTCGTACGGTTGTACGAAAGTGCTGCTAGGGTGGGCTCATGACGCCGGCCGCCTACCAGCCGTCGATGCTCGACCTGACCGACGCCGGGCCGTCCCTGGCGCGGCTGCCGGGCGGGCTTCGTCGCCAGCAGCTGACCCGGGGCGCCTGGGTCGACCACCTGCCGGGCTGGGTGCGCGGCTCCGATCAGGTGCTCGACACCCTGCTGCACGAGGTGCCCTGGCGCGCCGAGCGCCGCACGATGTACGAGACCGAGGTCGACGTGCCGCGCCTGCTCTGCTGGTACGACGGCGACCGGCAACTGCCGCACCCGGTGCTCACCGCCGCGCGGGCGGCACTCACCCGGCACTACGCCGCCGAGCTGGGCGAGCCGTTCGTCACCGCCGGCATGTGCCTCTACCGCTCCGGGCGCGACAGCGTCGCCTGGCACGGCGACACCATCGGCCGGTCGGCGCACAGCGACACCATGGTGGCGATCGTCTCCTTCGGTTCACCCCGGTCGCTGCTGCTGCGCCCGCGCGGCGGCGGGGCGAGTTTGCGCTTCCCCCTCGGCCACGGCGACCTGATCGTGATGGGCGGCTCCTGCCAGCGCACCTGGGAGCACACCATCCCCAAGACCGCGCGTCCGGTCGGCCCCCGGGTCAGCGTGCAGTTCCGGCCGGTCGGCGTCGCCTGACCGCTCCGCCGCTTCGCGGCCCGGGCGTGCCGCTTCGCTGCGCGGGCGGCGGCCGGGCGGGCCGCGGTCAGAGCAGGCCGGCGAGCTTGTAGAGGACCAGCGAGCCGGCCACTGCGACGTTGAGACTGTGCCCGTGCCCCACCATCGGGATCTCCACGGCGGCGTCCAGGCAGTCCAGCGCCTCGGGCGGGATGCCGGTCGCCTCGTGCCCGAGCACGACCACGGTGCGACCCCGGGCCGCCGGCAGGTCGCCGAGGCGGACCGCCTCGTCGGCGAGTTCGACGCCGAGGATCCGGCTGCCGGCGGCCCGCTCGGCGGCCAGCCAGCGCAGCGGGCTTCCGACCCGGTGCACGCAGCCGGGTCGGCGCAGCGTGTTTCCACGGGCCACGGCCTCGTCGACCCAGCGGAACGGCGGTACGGCGAGGCAGGCGCCGACGGCGTCGCAGGTGCGCAGCAGGGTGCCCAGATTGGCGCCGTGCATCGGCCAGAGCGGAGCGGCGACGAGATGGTGCCAGCAGCGATGTGGGCGGGGTCGGCGGGCCGAGCGAAGCTCGCGCCGAGGCCGGACCCGGATGGCGGCGCTCACGCCGCGTAGGCGGCTCCACCGCAGGAGAGATCGGTCATCTGTGAGGTGCTTCGCGGCGCACCCGGGCCATCGACGAGAACAGGCTGGTTGATTGTAGACGCCCGTCTCTCCGCGATGGCGTCTCGGAATGGGCCGGCGGCCGGGTCCTCTCGATCGCCCGGCGACCGCGGGCGGGTGGCGGTGCGGGGTCGTGCTAGAAACAACGCCCAGGGTCTCCCGCCCCGTCCCTCTCCCCCGACGCGAAGGGCGTACCCGTGACCCTGCCCCCGACCGAGTCCCGATCCCGCTGGTCCCCGTGGTCGCTGCACGGCAACGGTCGCGCGGTGAACCCCGGCGACGTGGTCCACCCCGACGAGCGGCTCTCCTGGCCACGCACGCTCGGCATCGGCGTGCAGCACGTGGTGGCGATGTTCGGCGCCACCTTCACGGTGCCGCTCATCACCGGCTTCCCGCCGGCCACCACCCTCTTCTTCTCCGGGCTGGGCACCCTGCTGTTCCTGCTCGTCACCGGCAACCGGCTGCCGTCGTACCTCGGCTCGTCGTTCGCCTTCATCGCGCCGGTGCTCGCCGCGAAGGCCGGTGGGGACATCGGCCCGGCGCTCGGCGCGATCCTCGTCGCCGGCGCGGCCCTGGCCGTGGTCGGGCTGGTGGTGCAGTTTGCCGGGTCGCGCTGGATCGACGCGCTGATGCCGCCGGTGGTGACCGGCGCCATCGTCGCGCTGATCGGGCTCAACCTGGCCCCGGTCGCGTGGGACGGCGGCGGCAGTGGCACGGGGGTGAAGGCGCAGCCGCTGATCGCGGTGGTCACCCTCGCCGCGATCCTGCTCGCCACCGTGCTCTTCCGCGGCTTCCTGGCCCGGCTGTCGATCCTGCTCGGCGTGCTGGTCGGCTGGCTGCTCGCGCTCGCCTTGGGCGAGCTGGACCCGGCGGCGGTCACCGGGCTGCGGGAGGCCGCCTGGGTCGGGCTGCCCGAGTTCCACGCGCCGAGCTTCAGCCTGCGGGCCGTGGTGCTGGTCGTCCCGGTGGTCCTGGTGCTGATCGCGGAGAACGCGGGGCACGTCAAGGCGGTCGCGGCGATGACCGGTCGCAACCTCGACCGGGACATGGGCCGGGCGTTCCTGGGCGACGGTCTCGCCACCGTGCTCGCCGGCTCCGGCGGCGGGTCCGGCACCACCACGTACGCGGAGAACATCGGCGTGATGGCGGCGACCCGGGTCTACTCCACCGCCGCCTACTGGATCGCCGGCCTGACGGCGGTGCTGCTCGGGCTCAGCCCGAAGTTCGGCGCGCTGATCCTCACCGTGCCGGCCGGCGTCCTCGGCGGCGCCACCACCGCGCTCTACGGGCTGATCGCCATCCTGGGCGCGAGGATCTGGATCGAGAGCCGGGTGGACTTCCACGACCCGGTGAACCTGATGACGGCCGCCGTGGCGGTGATCGTCGGCGCGGCGAACTACACCCTCACCGCGGGCGACCTGTCCTTCAACGGAATCGCCCTCGGTACCGCCGCCGCCCTGGTGATCTACCACGGCATGCGCCTGATCGCCCGCCTCCGGAACACCACCCCCGCCTCCCGCCGAGGCCCCGAACCCGAACTCTGACCCACCCTGCTAGTTGATCATGAAGTTATTGACCTCGGCGCCGGCGTGTCACGGCAATAACTTCATGATCGACGCCAGACAGCGGGCGCCCCGGACCAGTCGGTCCGGGGCGCCGTGGCGGTGCGGGGGGCGGTGCGGGGGGGCGGGGGGGGGATCAGTCGCGTTCGACCTGGTGGCCGATGACGGTGGGGCCGAGCATGACGGCGAAGCCGGAGCCGTCGCGGCGCGGGTCCGCCGCCGGCAGCTCGACCGGCTCGCCGTTGGCGGTCGCACCGACCGGGCGCGCACCGACCCAGCCGACCACCACGTCGGTCTCGCCCTTGAGGAAGCGCTGGGCGCGCACCCCGGCGGTCGCCCGCCCCTTCGCCGGGTAGGCCGCGAACGGCGTCACCTTGACCGTCGCCCCGGTGGAGGTGACCACCATCGGCTCACCGTGCTTCGGATCGTCGGTGCGGATCGCGCCGAAGAAGACCACCTGGGCCGCGCCGGGCAGGTTGATGCCGGCCATCCCGCCACCCCGGATGCCCTGCGGGCGGACCAGCGTGGCCGGGAAGCGCAGCAGCGACGCCTCGGAGGTGATGAAGGTGAGGTGCTCGGCGCCGTCGGTCAGCCAGGTCGCCCCGACCACCTCGTCACCCTCGCGGAGGCCGATCACCTCGAACTCGTCGGAGCGGACCGGCCAATCCGGCGAGCAGACCTTCACCACACCCTGCCGGGTGCCGAGCGCCAGACCCGGCGAGCCGTCCGCGCCCGGGCCGAGCGGCGCCAGGCCCACCACGGTCTCGCCCGGCTCCAGCGGCACCAGCTCGGCGGCGGACATCCCGCCGCGCAGCGACACCGTGCCGGCCTGCTCCGGCAGCACCGGCAGCGGCAGCACGTCGATCTTGAAAGCCCGGCCGGCGCTGGTCACCAGGAGCACCCGACCCCGGGCGGTCGAGTGCACGACGGCACGTACGGTGTCGTGCTTGACCCGGCCGTGCCGGCGCCGCCCCTCGGCGGACTCCTCGGACTCGGCCGCGGTGCGGGCGACCAGACCCGTCGCGGAGAGGATCACCTGACACGGGTCGTCGGCGACCTCCAGCGGGCCGGCCGGCACGGACGCGGCCAGCACCTCCTTGAGGTCACCGTCGACCAGGGTGGTGCGGCGAGGCGCGCCGAGCTGCTTCGCCACCGCGGCCAGCTCGTCGGAGACCACCTTCCGGAGCACCTTCGGGTCGTCGAGGATGGTGCTCAGCTCGGCGATCTCCCGACGCAGCCGCTCCTGTTCGGACTCGAGCTCCAGCCGGTCGTACTTGGTGAGCCGGCGCAGCGGAGTGTCCAGGATGTAGGTCGCCTGGATCTCGGAGAGCTTGAACCGCTGCATCAGGCCGTCCTTGGCGGCCTGGGCGTCCTCGCTGGCCCGGATCAGCTTGACCACCTTGTCGATGTCGAGCAGGGCGATCAGCAGACCGTCGACCAGGTGCAACCGCTCCTCGCGCTTACGGCGGCGGTAGGCGGTGCGACGGGTCACCACCTCGTAGCGGTGCGCCAGGAAGACCTCCAGCAGCGCCTTCAACCCGAGGGTCTGCGGCTGCCCGTCGACCAGCACCAGGTTGTTGACGCCGAAGGACTGCTCCAGCGGGGTGAGCCGGTAGAGGTCGGCGAGCAGCGCCTGCGGGTTGACCCCGACCTTGCACTCGATGACCAGCCGGGTGCCGCTCTCGCGGTCGGTGAGGTCCTTGACGTCGGCGATGCCGGTGAGCCGCTTGGTCTTGGTGACCTCGTTGGTGATCGCCGCGATGACCTTCTCGGCGCCGACGCCGTAGGGCAGCTCGACCACGGTGATCGCCTGCCGGCCCCGGCTGCCCTCCAGCGGGCCGATCTCCACCTTGCCGCGCATCCGGACCACGCCCCGCCCGGTCTCGTAGGCCCGCCGGACCTCGTCGAGGCCGAGCAGCAGCCCACCGGTGGGCAGGTCGGGGCCGGGGACGAACTCCATGAGCTTGTCCAGCGGGGCGTCCGGGTGGTTGATCAGCCAGCGGGCCGCCGTCACGACCTCACCCAGGTTGTGCGGGATCATGTTGGTGGCCATCCCGACCGCGATCCCGGACGCGCCGTTGACCAGAAGGTTGGGGAAGGCGGCCGGCAGCACGGTCGGCTGGGTCAGCGAGCCGTCGTAGTTCGGCTCGAGATCGACGGTCTCCTCGCCCAGCTCGCCGACGAGCAGCATCGCCTCGCGGGACATCCGCGCCTCGGTGTAACGCGACGCGGCCGGGCCGTCGTCGGGCGAGCCGAAGTTGCCGTGCCCGTCGATCAGTGGCGCGTTGAGCGAGAAGTCCTGTGCCAGCCGGACCATCGCGTCGTAGATGGCCGTGTCGCCGTGGGGGTGGTACTTGCCCATCACGTCGCCGACGATCCGGGCGGACTTCACGTGGCCCCGGTCGGGGCGGTGCCCCTGCTCGTACATCGACCAGAGGATGCGCCGGTGCACCGGCTTCAGGCCGTCGCGGGCGTCCGGCAGGGCACGGGAGTGGATAACCGAGAAGGCGTACTCCAGGTAGGAGTCGGAGACCTCGGTGACCAGCGGGTTGTCGAAGACCCGCGCGCCGGCCTGGTCGAACGCGGAGAGGTCGACCTTGGTTTCCTTGCGGCGTGCCATGACTCAGCTTTCCCC
This sequence comes from Micromonospora sp. NPDC093243, assembly GCF_044753725.1. NCBI lineage: Bacteria > Bacillati > Actinomycetota > Actinomycetes > Micromonosporales > Micromonosporaceae > Micromonospora > Micromonospora sp. NPDC093243. The sequence continues at coordinate 226,161 of NZ_JBIVNT010000007.1, forward strand.
TCGACCGGACCGGGTGCTTCCGTTCACGCTGCCCTCGCTCATGCGTCGATCGCCTCCCGGTCGACCCGGTCGGCGGAGTCGATCAGCCAGTTGCGGCGGGGCTCGACCTTCTCGCCCATCAGCAGGTCGAGAATCCGCTCGGCGGCGTCGACGTCGTCGAGGGTGATCCGGCGCACCGCCCGGGTCGCCGGGTTCATCGTGGTCTCCCACAACTCGTCGGCGTCCATCTCACCGAGACCCTTGAAGCGCGGGATCGGGGTGACGATCTGCTTGCCGGCCTTCTCCAGCTTGCGGACCGTCGCCTCCATCTCGGCCTGGGTGTAGGTGTAGATCGTCTGCGGGTTACGCCCCTTGGTGGTGATCTTGTGCAGCGGCGGCATCGCCGCGAAGAGCCGGCCCGCCTCGATCAACGGTCGCATGTAGCGGGCGAAGAGCGTGATCAGCAACGTACGGATGTGCGCGCCGTCGACGTCGGCGTCCGCCATGATCAGGACCCGGCCGTAGCGCAGCGCCGAGAGGTCGAAGGTGCGGCCAGAGCCCGCCCCGAGCACCTGCACGATCGCCGCGCACTCGGCGTTGTCGAGCACCTGCTGCAGGTTGGCCTTCTGGACGTTGAGGATCTTGCCCCGGATCGGCAGCAACGCCTGGTATTCCGAGGAACGGGCGAGGCGCCCGGTGCCCAGGGCGCTGTCGCCCTCGACGATGAACAGCTCGCTGCGCTCGATGCCCGCCGCGCGGCAGTCGACCAGCTTGGCCGGCATCGACGCCCCTTCCAGGGCGGTCTTGCGCCGGGCGGCGTCCTTCTGCTGCTTCTGGGTCAGCCGCACCCGGGCCGCGTCGACGATCTTCTGCAGCACCGTGCGGGCCTCGGCCTTGGTCTTCCGGTCCTCCAGCCAGGCCTTGAGGTGCTGCTCGACCACGCCCTGGATCACCTTCGTGATGCCGGCGGTGGAGAGCTCGTCCTTGGTCTGCGAGGTGAACTGCGGCTCCGGGATCCGCACGTGCACCACCGCGGTCATCCCCTCCAGGACGTCGTCCAGGGTGGGGGGCTCCTCCTTGGCCTTGAGCAGGCCGCGGGTGTTGCGGACGGCCTCGGCGAGGGTCCGCGCCAGGGCCCGCTCGAAGCCCTTGCGGTGGGTGCCGCCGTGCGCGTTGCGGATGGTGTTGGTGAAGCACTCGACGGTGCGCTCGTAGCCGGTGCCCCAGCGGAAGGCCACCTCGATCTCGGCCCGGCGCTGCACGTTGGACTGCATGACACCGTTGGCGTCGGCGGCGTTCTCCCGGTAGCTGCCCTCGCCGGTGACCAGCAGGGTGCCGGAGACCGGGCGGTCGCCCGCGGGGGCGAGGAACTCCACCATGTCGGTCAGGCCGTTGGGGTAGTGGAAGCGCTCCTCGGTCGGCGCCTCGCCGGTGTGGTCGCGCAGCAGGTAGCTCACGCCGGGGACCAGGAAGGCCGTGTTGCGCAGCTTCGTGCGGACCGCGTCGGTGTCCAGCGCGGCGCCGGTCTCGAAGTAGCGGGGGTCGTACCAGTAGCGGATGGACGTGCCGGTGCGCTGGCCGCGCTTCATGCCGCCGACCACCTGCAGGCCGGGGCCGGCGGTGAACGCGGCGTCCGGGCCGTCGCCGTCGAAGATCCCGGGCACGCCGTGCCGGAACGACATCGAGTGGGTCTTGCCGGCGCGGCGGACGGTCACGTCGAACCGGCGGGAGAGCGCGTTGACCGCCGAGGCGCCCACGCCGTGCAGCCCACCGGAGGTCTTGTAGCCGGAGCCGCCGAACTTGCCACCGGCGTGCAGCCGGGTGAGCACCAGCTCGACGCCGGAGATGCCGGACTTGGCGTGCACGTCGGTCGGGATGCCCCGGCCGTCGTCGTCGACCTGCACCGAGCCGTCGGCGTGCAGCGTCACCTCGACCTTGGTGGCGTGACCGGCGACACCCTCGTCGGTGGAGTTGTCGAGGATCTCGTTGACTAGGTGACCCACGCCACGGCTGTCGGTGGAGCCGATGTACATCCCGGGGCGCTTGCGGACGGCGTCCAGCCCCTCGAGGTGCGTGAGGTCGTCGGCCCCGTAGAGGGTCTCAGGCGATGCGGTCAACTGGTCGTACTCCCCGGTCTCGGCGGTGTGGTGCCGCTCACCGGCGGGCCTCGCCGGCGCGGCGCGCCGCAGCGAGCCTAGCCCGATGCCCCGACAAGCCCGTGGCACCCCGCGCGACCCGCCGCGTCCGGACGTGAACGCCCGGCCGCGAACGTGGCTGACCGGCGCGGAGTGCGGCGCCCAGGGGTGCAACGCCGGTCGTGCTCCCCGGATTCCGGCACAGGCGACCACCGCCCGGTCACGGGCCGTCCGCGGGGACGATCACGCCGGCCGCCGGCCGCTACGCTGACCGGCGTTTTGGCGGGCGGCGGGAGATCGCACGCTGCTGGTGGTCGCCGCCGGCCGGGCCGACGACGAGGAGCCGCCGGTGGCCCCGCCGTGGCCGCTGACCCGGGCGGAGGTCGACGCCTTCGCCGGATCGGGGCTCACGCCGCTGCGGGTCGAGGAGATCACCGACGGCTCGGGCGTACGCCGCTGGCGCGCCCGGTTCCACCGCGCCGCCTGACCCGACCCCGTCCGCCGAAACCCGGGGCGCACTACGGCGGCCCGGTGCCGGGTCGCGCCCGGAATCGATGCCGACGCCACAGCGTCCCCACGCTGTCTCCCGCGATGCGGCGGGGAGCCGCCGCCAGCGCTCCGGGCGGATGTGTCAGTCATCGAAAGATTCCGTGACGAACCATTGACGTCCGTCAGCAGCGGGTGATCTGATCGCGCTCTCCGGAGAATCTTTCATATTTCGATGGACGGATGGGAGACGTATGTCCAGGTTCCGCCGTACCACGTTGCTGGCGGCGCTCGCCGTCGCCACGGCCGCCCTGTCGACCGCCGTGGCGCTGCCCGCCCCGGCCTCGGCCGCGCTGCCCACCGCCGCGATCGCCCTCGGGGACAGCTTCATCAGCGGCGAGGGCGCCGGGGCGTACGCCCCGGTGGTGGACGTCAACGGCGTCGCCCAGGGCTTCCCTGGTTGGACGGCGCCGAACAGCAACGCGTACTTCTGCCACCGCTCGGCCAACGCCTCGCTGCACCGTGCGACGCTGCCCGGCATCCAGAACCGGTTCAACCTGGCCTGCTCGGGCGGCCAGCCGCACGACATGGCCGCCGCGTCGTCGGCGCGGACCAACGGCCGTCAGGTGGCGGCCCAGCTCGACCAGCTCCGCGCTGTGGCGCAGACCAACGACATCGACCTGGTCCTGCTCGGGCTCGGCTCGAACAACAGCTCGTTCACCTTCGGCAACGTGGCCGAGAAGTGCGCCAACCGGTTCATCGCCGACGCCTGGACGGGCTGGTGGGAGTTCTGGGCGTACCTGAACGGCCCGGTACCGCAGGAGCCGTGCAGCGACGCCGACCTGGCCACCGCGGCGCAGTTCAGCGCCGCGACCGCGGAGACCACCGCCGCGGTACGCCAGCTGCTGACCACCCTGGACCAGGTGGACGCGGACGGCCAGCACCGGATCGTCTTCCAGGACTACACCAACCCGCTGCCGCTGGAGCTCTACTCGAGCTTCCACGAGGAGGACAGCCGGGACGACACCCGGGACAAGTTCCGGGCGCTCGGCGCCGAGCGCTACGCCGCCGGGTGCCCGATCCACCGGGCCAGCCTGGCTCCCGGTCACCGCTTCTCGCAGGGCCTGGGCACCCTGGTGAAGTCCACCCGGGACACCCTCGCGGCCGAGTTCCCCGCCGACGACCTGGTCTACCTCAACGTGCAGCGGGCCTTCGACGGCGCCCGGCTCTGCGAGAACGCGACCAGCCCGAGCGGGGCGCTGGCCACGCCCATCCGCCTGCAGGACAGCCCGCCGAACGGCACCTTCGTGACCAGTCTCAGCGGCAAGGACAAGATCGCCATCCAGAAGATCGCGAACACCTGCGCCACCTACTTCCAGACCTGCCAGGAATCCTGGCACCCGAACGCCACCGGGCACCAGGTCCTCGGCCAGTGCCTGACCGGCGCCGCCACCACGCCCGCCCGCGCGGTCTCCTGCGTCCGCGCCAGCAACGGGTCGATCACCGTCTCCTGACCCGGGTACGACGAGGGCCCCGCCGAGCCGGCGGGGTCCTCGTCGTACGGTCACGCGTCGGCCGGCACCGGGGCGTCCAGGCACGCCGGCGCGACCGGGCGGTCGACTAAGGCAGCGCCACGCGGAGCTACCCGTCGGTAGCTTCCCGTCGTACGCTGAGCCGGTGAGCGAAGCCGCCGAGTACACCCAGGAGTTCGTCGACGTCGACGGCGAGCGGATCGGGGTGCAGGTCTATCCCGAGCCGGACCAGCCGGACGCGCCGGTGGTGCTGGTCTGGCCGGCGATGGGAGTGCGCGCCCGCTACTACCGGCCACTGGCCGCCGCGTTGCGCGCGGCCGGCCTGGCCGTGGTCGTCGCCGACCTGCGTGGCACCGGGGCCAGCACGCCGGCGCCGAGCCGGCGGTCCCGCTACGGCTACGCCGAACTGGCCGGCGACGTCGGCGCCGTGCTGGCGGCGCTCAAGCCCCGGCTGGACGGGCGGACCCGGCTGCTGCTCGGGCACTCGCTCGGCGGCCAGGCGGCGCTGCTGCACCTCGCGCTGCACGGCCAGGACGCGGTGGACGGGCTGGCGCTGGTGGCCGTCGGCCTCCCCCACTGGCGCAGCTATCCGGGCCGGCGGGGGTACGGCGTACTGCCGTACACCCAGGGCATCGCCGCCACCGCGGCGCTGCTCGGAGTCTGGCCGGGTTGGGGCTTCGGTGGCCGGCAGGCGCGCGGGGTCATCCGGGACTGGGCGCACACCGCGCGGACCGGGCGCTTCCCCCGGCTCGACGGGGTGGACGCCGAGGCCGCGGTGCGCGGGCTGCGCCTCCCGGTGCTCGCGGTGAGCGTGGACGACGACCAGTACACGCCGCACGCCACGATGGACCACCTCTGCGCCAAGCTGACCGCGGCCCCGGTGCTCCGCGAGCACTACACCGCGGCGGACGCCGGCGCCCCGCTGGACCACTTCACCTGGGTACGCGCCGCGACGCCGCTGGCCGGGCGGGTGGCCGCCTTCGCCGCCGGCCTGCCGCGGCGGCGCTAGACCTCACTCCTCCGGATCGAGCGGTACCAACTCCCCGTCCCGCTCCACCCGGATCTCCCCGTGGTCCCGTCGCGGCGGCACCTCGGCGGTGCTCCGCTTCGGGTCGTTGCCCGGGTGCATCAGCACCGCGTCGGTCTCCGGGGTCTTCTCCCGGCTCTCCTCGGGCTGGCTCATCCCGTTCCCCCTCCTCGTGGCTGCGGACTGCTCTACCCCCGCAGGCCCGGACGACTCCTGCCGCCGCCGCTACGACCCGTACGTGCCGGCTGTCCCGCCTGTCCCCTGCCCGGAGGTCTCGGCGGGTGAGGGACGGGGTTAGCCGCGCGGGCGGTGGGTATGCCGCACCGCCCGACACGGCGGAAGGGGATCAGATGTCCGAACGGCATACCGCACTGCGCTCGATGCACGATCTGGGTCTGGCGGCCTGGTTCGGCGGCTCCCTGATGGGGGCGCTCGGCGTCAACGGCGCGGCGGCGAAAATCAGTGACGCGACCCAGCGGCTCCCGGTCGCCTCGATGGGCTGGTCCCGGTGGACGCCGGTCAACGCGGCCGCCATCGGCGCGCACCTGGCCGGGGCGGTCGGCGAACTGGTCACCGAGAGCCCTCGGGTGGCCAGCCAGGCCGGCGTGGCCCGGGCCAGCACGATCAAGACGGCGCTGACCGTCGGCGCGCTCGCGATCACCGGCTACAGCCGGCTGCTCGGCATGCGGCTGGAGAAGGCCGGTGGACCGCCGGTGGACGGCATCACCGAGCCGAACCACCAGACGCCGAGCAAGGTCGCCGCCAACCAGCGGCAGATGAAGCTGCTCCAGTGGGCGGTCCCGGCGATGACCGGCGCGCTGGTGGTGGTGACCGCGTACATGAGCGAGCAGCAGAAGCCGGGCCAGATGTGGCGCGGGATGCTGGGCAGGGCCGGTGGGCTGATCAGCGCGCCGAAGGGGGTGGCCAAGGTCGCCGGCCTGGGCATGGCGGCCAAGAAGCCGATGGCGATGTCCGGCCGCTGAACGGCCGGCGCAACCGGCACCCCGCCGACTCCTCAGGTGGGGTGCCGGCCAGCGTCCGCCGGCAACCGGCGCGCCCGACGCGACCGGCGTCCGCCCTCGCGGCTCGGCGGGCATGACCGGCGCGGTGACGGGCAATCAGCGCCGGTAGCGGCGGACCGAGCAGCGAGGTGGACATGACGGCGGACAAGGGACGCAGTGGGACTCCGCGCGATCCGGAGGTGACGGTCCCGTGGGGCACCCGGGACGTCTACGACACGGAGCCGCCCTGGGGCTCGGACGAGGACTCGCCGCTGGACGAGGGCAGCGAGGAAACCGCGGTGCCGGAGGGACGACGCGGTGAACGCCGGGCCGGAGCGCCCGCCGGGCCGTCCGGGCCGCAGGGTCGGCACGGGTTCGGCTCGGTCGAGCCCACCCGGCTGACGGAGGCCGGGCCGGGGGCACCGCCCGACCCGACGCCGCCCACCCGGTCCTTCCCGGACGACGCGGACATCGACGAGCGGGCCCAGGACGCCTTCCGCGCCCGGGGCCGCCGCACCACCTGAGGGCAGCCGGGAGCGGTCCGGCCCAGGACACCCGACCGTCGATCCCGGACGGTCGCGGGCGGGGCCGGGCGACGCCGCCGTCAGCTCGCGGCGCCGGCCGCGGTGGGACGAGCGTGGCCGGCGCCGGCCAGCAGCGCCGCCAGCTGCTCCGCGTCCCGCTGGGCCTGCCCGGCACAGCAGTTGTTGAACAGCACGTGAAGCTCGTCGGCCTGGCCGGCCAGCTCCGTCAGCAGCTCGGACCAGGAACGCAGCTCCCGGTCGCCGTAGGCGTAGCGGAACCGCTCCTGCTTGTCGCCGCTCTCCCAGGCGTCGCTGTGCCCGTGGAACCGGACCACCGCCGGCTGCGCGGTGGCGACCAGGATCGGCGGGACCGACGACGGATGCCCCTGCGGCATGTCGACGCAGACCAGGCTCAGCTCGTGCGTGCGCAGGAACTCCAGGGTGTCCAGGGCGGACCGGCCGTCGAACCAGGACCCGTGCCGTAGCTCCACCCCGACCCGCCACGGACGGCACCGCTCGGCCAGCTCGGCGATGCGCCGCTCGGCGGCGGCGCCGCGGGCGAGCCACGGCGGGAACTGGAGCAGCACGGCGCCGAGCTTGCCGGCCGCCGCGATCGGGTCCAGCGCCGCGCGGAACCGGGCCCACAGCTCGTCGTACGCCGGGGCGGGCAGGTCACGACGGCGGATCCGGGTCGGGCCGCCGGCGGGCCGCAGGTCGCGCGGGAGCGCGGCGACGGGCGTCGGATGCCCGGTGAACAGGCTGAACGCCTTGACGTCGAAGGTGAACTCCGCCGGGGTGGCGTCCACCCAGCCCTGGGTGGTCTCCGGCGCCGGCACCGCGTAGTACGAGGTGTCCACCTCGACCAGTCCGAAGCGCTCGGCGTAGAAGCGCAACCGGCCGGCAGGTGTGTTCACCGAGCGGGGGTACCAGCCCGAGCGCAGCAGCGACTGGTCGGCCCAGGACGACGTGCCCACCCGAATCACACCCATGTCATTCAGTTCACCCCCTTCGGCCCGGATCGGCAACCGGTGCGCCGGCGCTGGCCCCGGCCTGCCCGCCGCGCGGGACACCGAAATGTCGGTGCCCGGTCCTAGGCTCGGCGTGGTCCAACTCCATGAAGGGCGGCGTCCATGACCATCTCCGAGCAGGTCGGCACCAGCGAACGGGCCGATCTCACGCAGTCGCTCCGCCGCCACCGCGGCTTTCTGCGTCAGACCGTCGACGGGCTCACCGACGAGCAGGCCGCCGCCCGCACCACGGTCAGCGAGCTCTGCCTCGGCGGCCTGGTCAAGCACGTGGCGCTCACCGAGCAGAGCTGGCTGCGGTTCGCGGTCGGCGGCGCCGAGGCGATGCAGTCCGAGCCGGTGGACTGGGTCGGGCAGTTCCAGGTGCTGGAGGGTGAGACTCTCGCCGGCCTCCTCGACGAATACGCCCGGGTGGCCGCTCGGACGGACGAACTGGTCGCCACGCTCGACCTCGACACCGCGCACCCGCTGCCGGTGGCCCCGTGGTTCGAGCCGGGGGCGAGCTGGTCCGTGCGACGGGTGCTGCTGCACGTCATCGCCGAGACCGCCCAGCATGCCGGGCACGCCGACATCCTGCGCGAGTCGATCGACGGCGCCAAGACGATGGGCTGATCCCCGCATCCAGACCCGGCCAACGCCGCCGGCTCCGCTCCCCGGAGCCGGTGCCACCGGGTGCGATGTGACGTCCCACCGGCGCGCGGCGCTGAGGGACACGAGATGAATGCACACCGGATGGACCCGGAGACCGTCGAGCGCCTGCTCGGCGGTCCCGTCGTTGACCACGATGGCCTGCGCCCGCTCGTGCTGCTCCTGACGGCCCTACGCGCCGCGCCGCGCCCTGGTGAGCTCGACGGCGAGCACGCCGCCGTGCAGGCGTTCCACCACGCCTTCGCCGCGCCCGCCGACCCGCCGCGACGCAGGCGGGCCAGCACGGTCCGGATGGGACTGCGGGCCGCCCTGGCCACGCTCGCCCTCGCCGCTACCGGCGGGGTCGCGCTCGCCGCCACCGGCACGCTGCCGGGCGGGCCACCGCAGCCCACCACCACCGTTCCCGCACCATCCGCCTCACCCGGTCAGGGCTCCTCCGGCGCCAACCCGGGGCCGGAAGCGGGTCCGGGCACTGCTGGCCGGCCGACTCCCGCCGCGGCCGTCGTCGGTCTCTGCCGGGCCTACCGCGAAAAGAGCGGTGACGACCGGGGCCGGGCGCTGGAGAGTCCCGCCTTCACCGGCCTGGTCAACGCAGCCGGCGGCCCGGGCCGGGTGGCCGACTACTGCGACCAGGTGCTCGCCGACGAACCCTCCCACGGCAAGCCCTCGGACCGGCCGGCGGTTCCGGCCCACCCGAGCGCCCGACCGACCAAGCCGCCGAACGAGCCGCCGGGGCGTCCCGACGAGCCGGGCAACGGCGAACGGCGGCCGCCGAGCGCCGGGCCGAAGACCCCTGCCACCGACGGTCGTTCGGGCGGCTGACCGGGGCGGGCCGGGCTGATACCTTGCCCGGATGAGCACCGGGCTCGACCGGGCGGTCGGACAGCTGTACGCGGCCTTCGGTCGACATCCCCGGCCGACCCGGACGGCCCACTGCCCGCACTGCGTCCGCCCGGACGAGGTGGCCGCGCTGCTCGGCGCGCCGCTGCGCGCGCTGACCGCCGAGCAGCTGTGCCGCTACGCGGGCAAGGCGGGCACGACCTGGGGCGACCTGGCCGACCTGCGCTACTTCCTGCCCCGGCTGCTGGAGCTGCTGGCCGCGGGCCGGCTCGACGACCCGCTGGTGCCGGACAAGCTGCTGAGCACGGTCGGGGAGCACTGGCGGAGCTGGCCCACGGACGAGCAGCAGGCGATCGAGGCGTACCTGGACGCCTGGTGGCGACGGACGCTCCGCGACTTTCCGGCGCCGGTCGAGGTGGCCGAGGTGCTCGCCGCGATAGGCGCCACCGGGGTGGACCTCCGGCCGTACCTGTCGACGTGGGCGGGCGACGGCGGCCAGCCCGCCGCCCGGCATCTGGCCGAGCATCTCGCGTACTGGCAGCCTGACGACCGGCGGCCCTGGGCGCGGGCGGTACGCGCCTGGCACGCCAGCGGCGCGCCGGCCCGGGTGCTGGAGGCGGCGCTGCTCGCGGCGGACGATCCGGCGATCGCTGAGGAGATCTCCGCCGGGTACGACGTGGCCGCGCCGCTGTGGCCGATCCGCTGAGCCGACGGTTTGCCGCCGCTGGTCAGCGAAGCCGGGGTCGACTCTCCCGGGCGGCGGCACGGTCCCGCCCGTACGCGTCGGAGTGCCCCCAGCGGCCCGGGATGTCCAGCAGCTCGATCCCCCCGAAACCGGGCGGCAGGTGCGGGTTCACCAGCAGGTTCTCCCCGATCGGCCGCAGCCCGAGCAGCGCGCCGAGCAGCATCAGCAGCCCGCCCGCCGACCAGGACTGCGGGCGGCCGGCGGCCGGCAGCTGGACCGGATACTTGGTGAACTCCCGCTCGTAGCCGGCGATCAGCTCCGGCAGCGAGCCGCCGAGCGTGTGCGCCACGTCGAAGATGCCCGCGGCGATCTTGGCGGCCTCGGCGTCCTGCCGGTAGTGGCGCAGCCCGGCGACGATCAGCGCGTTGTCCGACGGCCACACCGCCCCCAGGTGCGAGCCCACCGGGTTGTAGGCGTGCTGCCCGGCGGCCAGGGTCCGCACTCCCCAGCCGGTGAAGAGTTCCGGGCCGGCCAGGTGCGCGGCGAGGGCCGGCGCGCTCTCGTCGTCGACGATCCCGCTCCACAACAGGTGCCCGATGTTGGACGACAGCGCGTCCACCGGTGTCCCGTCCGGTTCCAGGGCGAGCGCGTAGTACTCCCGGTGCGGCAGCCAGAAGTCGCGGTTGAACCGCCGCTTCAACTCCGCCGCCTCCCGCTCCAGCCGGTCGGCGTACGCCGGGTCGCCCCAGAACTCCCGGGCCAGCCGCGCTCCGCGCCGCTTCGCGTCGTACGCGTACCCCTGCAGCTCGCAGGTGGCCCGGGGCAGACCGGGCGTCCGCCCGTCGGCGTACCTGATCGCGTCCGGCGAGGTCTTCCAGCACTGGTTGACGGTGCCGTGCCGGTCGTTGCGGGTCTGGTAGCGCAGGTAGCCGTCGCCGGTCATGTCGCCGTAGTCGTCGATCCAGTCCAGCGCCATCCGGGCCGGGTGCCGCAGCTCCCGCACCAGCTCGGCGTCGCCCGACCAGCGCTCGTACTCGTCGAGCAGCACCACGAAGAGCGGGGTGGTGTCGGCCGCGCCGTAGTAGAGGGAGGTCGGCCGGTCACCGAACGCGGCCGACTCGCCGTAGCGCAGCTCCGACAGGATCTTGCCCGGCTCCTCGTCATGCTCGTCGTCGAGCCGGCCGCCCTGCAGATTGGCGAGCATGCGAAGTGTGGCCGGCGTCAGCTCTGGGGTGAACGCGATGCTCTGTAGGCAGGTGAGCAGGCTGTCGCGCCCGTACAGCGCCATCGCCCAGGGCAGGCCGCCGATCGGCACCGAGCCGGGGTTCACCAGCGGCACGTACCGCAGCGACGCCAGGTCGGTGAGACTGCGCTCGTACGAGGTCGCCAACTCCCTGCGCTCGGTGATCAGTTGCGGCGCCCGGTCCAGCCACTCCTGCACGTCCTCGCGCATGCCACGGCGCACCATGTCCCGGTGCGACTCCAGGCTGGCCCGTAGGTCCCGCCCACCCTCGCCATGAATCGTCATCCCGACGTGCAGGTCGGTGACCCAGCTGCCCTCCGGTTCGACCCGGATCCGGAACGTCATCCCGCCCTGGTCCACGTCGACCGGCGCGGTGCTGGTCACGATGGCTTCCCGGGTGAAGCGCTCCCGCTGGTAGCGCAGCCGGAGCTGGCGTCGCTCCTGATCCGCGGTGACGACGACGGTGCGCTGGCGCGGCTGCCGGATCTCCGCGGTGTCGGCGAAGTCACTGCCGATGTCCAGCCGGACGCTGAGCTCGACCGGTTCGGCCGAGTGGTTGAGCAGCGTGATCCGCTCGTTGAAGCTGTCGTCGATGGACCGGTGCCGGATCAGCGAGACGTCCGCGTCGACGTAGTGGCTCGCCTTTCCGGGCACCAGGAAGAACCGGGTCTCGAAGTAGGTCATGTCGTCGCGGGAGAGCGCGTTGAGCCGCTCCCCGTCGACGCTGAGCACCCAGTGGGAGAGGAACCGGGTGTCGAACGAGAAGACGCCGATCGGGTGGCGCGGGTCGACCTCCATGTCACCCTGCGTGTCACTGACCGCGAAGGCGTTCCCCGCGATCACGCACACCGGCTGCTGCGTCACCATCGCTCGTCCCGCCCACCGCTGCGCTCGGCCCCGGCGCTGCGCTCGGCCCCGGCTGTGCGCTGCCGGCCGAGTTCGCGCGGGTGCCGGGCGTCCGGCGGACCGGGGAAGATCCGCCGGAGCAGCATGAGCAGCCGGATGTCGCCCTGCACGGTCAGGTCGTTGCGCAGCAGCGCGCTCGAGACGTGCGTCTGCCCGGCCGCCATCTGGTCGAAGACCCTCCGGTCGGCCCGGACCACCAGGTCGGCGCCCTCGGCCGACCGGCTCACCTCGACGTGCTGGTCCGCGACGGTGAGGTACCAGTGCTCGGTGTGGCCGTTGTCGTGCGCGTCCAGCCGCAGCGACCCGGCGGTCCGCTCCGGTAGCTCCGGTCGCCGGCCGGGCGCCAGCCCTTGCAGATAGTCCCGCGCCGTGCTCGCCATGCTCCCCTCCCCTCGTCCTCGCAGGGTCGCACCGGCGGGGGTGAGGCGGCCTCACCCGAACCGGGTGGGCCGAAGCGGGCGGGCGGCACCCGCCCCTCCTCGTCTCGGTGCTGCGGGAACGACCAGCCGGCCGACGTCGGTGCCCGGGAGCGGTCAACCGGCCTCGACGAGGCCACGGACGTAGGCGGCCTGTCCGACGTGCTGAAGATCGTCGTCGGCCACGCTGACCAACCGAACGCCGAGGGTCACCGGTGGATCCCACGCCTCGTCGACCACCCGGTCCAGGTCCGCCGGGCGCAGACCGGCCAGGAAGTTCCGGGTCCGGGAGTGCACCGCCTCGTAGTAGTCGAGCAGCGCCCGCGCGCTCTCCGGCCGGACCGCGGCCACCTGCTCGGCGGTGTGCCCGTAGCCGGTGTCGGCCGGATCGCTGGTGAGACCGAAGCGCGCGGCCCAGTCGCCGGTGGCCCAGACCTGCTCCGTCCCGATCAGGTCGGCGACGTGGTCGTCCTGGACCCGGGTCAGGTGCCAGACCAGCCAGCCCACCGGGTTGGCGCCCGGCCCGGGAGCCTGCCGAAGCTGCTCCGGGCTGAGCCCGTCGACCGCCGCGCGGACCAGATCGGGCAGCCGGTCGTATGTCTCGGTCAGCAGATCACTCACGTCCACTCGGGTCACGCCTCCTGTAATCGCCCTCGCCGGCAGAGGTACCGCCACCGGCAACGGTCAAACCTGACCGCTACCGTGATCATGTGGTTGCGGCGCTGGAGCTCTACCTGGACACCGACGCCACCCGGCGGATCCGGGTGCTGTGGGACGCGTTGGAATCCGAGGGTGTGCAGAGCATGCGCTCCCTGCTGGAACAGCGGCACCGCCCGCACGTCTCGCTCGCGGTGGCGCCAAGCTTCGACCCCGAGCGGGTCAGCGCGGCGCTGCGCGACACGGTGGTCGCCGCGCCGTTGCGGCTGTCGTTCCAGCACGCCGGGCAGTTCGTCGGCCGGGTGCTCTGGCTCGGGGCGACGCCCACCGCCGAGCTGCTCGCCCACCACCGGGAGGTGCACGCCCGGCTCGCCGCGGCCGGCATCACCCTGGTCGAGCACTACCAGCCGGGGCGGTGGGTACCGCACTGCACGCTGTCGATGCGGGTACCGAACACGTTGATGGCCGCCGCGGTGCGGCGCTGCCTGGAGGTGTTGCCGGTGGAGGCGACCGTGGTCGGCGCGGCGCTCACCGACCACGCCCGGGGCATCTCCTGCCCGCTGCCCTGAACACGGCGTGAGCTGGAGAAGAGTCGGGTAATGGGAAACCGCGTGTGCCCACGCACCCTGGCATGCGATGGTTGCAGTGAGCCGTGTCACACCGACCGCGGGCTGGCCGGCGTGCGATCCGCATTGTCGCGGGGCCGCCCCGCCCAACGGGCACGGCTGCGACGAGAGAGGCAGTGCCATGCAGGCTCAGCGCAGCGCGCCACCGATCGAACGGAGCCGGAGCACCGACGACCCTCAGGGCGGCGGCACCACCGGGCCGGCCACCCCCCTGGCGATCTGGGGCGCTGCCGCCATGCTCGGCCGGATCGGCACCGACGAGGACGACACCGAGTACGAGCGGCACATCCTGCGCGGCTTCGAGTAGCCCGAACCCGTTCGGATCCTGGACCTACCGGCTGGCAGCGGCGGGTCAGAGCCAGCCGCGGCGCTTGAAGATCAGATAGAGGGTGCCGCAGACGAGCGCCATCAACCCGACCGCGAAGACATAGCCGAATCGCCACCGCAGCTCCGGCATGTGCACGAAGTTCATGCCGTAGACGGTGCCGATCAGGGTCGGGGCGAACAGGATCGCCGCCCACGAGGAGACCTTCTTCAGCTCCTCGTTCTGGGCGTAGCTCGCCGCGGTGAGGCTGCGCATCTCCTCGTTCTGCTGCTGCGAGACGAGGGTGGCGTTCACGGCGAGGATGTTCTGCAGCAGGTGCCGGAAGCTGTCCACCCGCTCCACCACCTGGGTGAGGTGATCGGTCACGTCCCGCAGGTAACGCTGCAGCTCCTCGTCGCTGCCGTACTTGCCGGAGCCGGCGGCGAGCGCGCCGAGCACCCCGAGCAGCGGGCGCGCCGCCCGCTGGAACTGGATCACCTCGCGGCTGAGCCCGTAGATCCGCCGACTGGCGTTCGGGTCGCCACCGAAGACCTCCGTCTCGATCTCGTCGATGTCGTTCTCCAGACCGGCCACCACCGGGGCGTACCCGTCGACCACCTGGTCGAGGATCGCGTAGAGCACCGCCTGGGGACCCCGGGCCAACATTCCCGGCTCGTCCTCAAGCCGCCGCCGCACGGCGGACAGCTGCGGCGCCTCGCCGTGCCGGACGGTGATGACGAACCCGGGGCCGATGAAGAGGTGCAGCTCGCTGAACTCGACCTCCTCGCGCTGGTCGAGGTAGCGGGCCGCGCGCAGCACCACGAAGAGCGTGTCCCCGTAGCGTTCCAGCTTCGGCCGCTGGTGCGCGTTGATCGCGTCCTCCACGGCCAGGTCGTGCAGCCGGAACTCGCGTGCGAGCGAGATGATCTGATCGCTGTCCGGCCGGTACAACCCGATCCAGGCCATCGAGTCGGTCAGTTCCTGCAGACAGCGGTAGGTGTCGGCGAGGTTGGACGGTGACGCGCGCCGGCGCCCTCCGGTGTAGACGGCACTGTCGATCAGACCGCCGAAGGGGGTCGCCGGCTCTTCCGGCTCCCGTCCACTCGGGCTGACCTCGTGCTCGTCCAACTGGCGGCCGAAGCCGCCCTCCGGGCGGGGATCGTTGTCGACCATGATCACCTCCCCGGACGTCCCGGTGGGGTGGCCGCGCGTCACCGACCGGCCGATGCGCGGCCGGGTTCACCGGGGGCGGCTGCATCCCCGTTCCGCCCCGGCCGAAACCCGCACCGCGGTGGCGCTCAGCCGTCGAGCCGGCGGACCATGTTCATGATCGTCTCGACCTGCGCGCCACCCTTGATCGGGTAGTTGGTCGCGCCGAGGTAGCCCCACCAGTCCCAGCACCCGTTCGGGTTCGCGACCGAGGTGGTGGCCTGCGGATAGAGCACGATCGTGTTGTTGGTGTCGGCGTACTGGTTGAGGTTGGCCCGGTCGACGAAGGCGGTGCCGACCTTGCCGTACCCCTGGAGGCAGCCGTGCAGCGCGACCAGCAGCCGGCAGGACTGGCCGGCGGCGCACGATGCCGGGACGTACGCGAAGCCGGCGGTGTCCATGCTGATGCCGTTGGCCCAGCCGTTGACCGCGAAGGTGTTCTGGGCGAAGCGGGTGAGCGTGCCGCGCAGCGGTCCGGTGTTCGGCGCCTGCACCGAGCCGAACAGCTTGCGCAGGAAGGCCCCCTGCGGGTCGGTGCCGCAGTCGTTGAGGAAGGGCGAGGCGGTCACCGTGCAGCCGCCGGTGCCGTACGGGGTCACCCAGGCGTGGCCGGCGGCGGAGCCGCTGTCGTACTGCACGCTGGCGCCGAAGCGCTGGTGGTAGCGGACCAGGTCGTCGGTGACCGACTTCTTCACCGTGTTGTCGGAGTTGCCGTGGAAGACGTAAGCGGGACGGGACGCGAGGTTGGCCACCGGGTCGATCCAGCCGTACGACGCCCAGGTGCGGGTGTAGGTCTCGAGATTGGCCAGGTATGTCGGGTAGATGTTGTCGCCGCACGCGTAGAGCGCCTGGCTGACGGTGTTCTGCGCGCAGTAGTACGGGCCGGCGGCGAAGATCGCCGAGCCGCGGATCCGCCCGGAGTAGGCCACCTGGAGCTGGGTGGCCAGGTACCCGCCCGAGGAGACCCCGGCGACGTACACCGCGGAGACGTTGTACGTGTTCAGCGAGCCGGCGACGGGCGGCACGGTGTACGGCGTGCCGGCCGCGTGCGCGGCGCTCGCGGGAGGCACGGCCAGCAGCAGGCCGACGGCGGCGGCCAGCGCCTTCCACCACACTCTCATGATCCACTCCTGTCGCCCGGCACCGGCGACGCCGGCGTGCGCCGACGGTACCGAGACATACATCACAGTCCATATGCGTGCGGGCCACACAACCCGCCCTGCGGGGATGTCGTCGGGCCACCGTGACCGCCGGCCGGGCCCGTGTGTCGGACTTGCGGCGACGGGTATCCGGAACACGCCGGCAGGCCGCCGGGCACCGCCGAACGCGGGGAGGCCACCCCCAGTGTCATCCGGTCCCGAGGAGCAGCACGCACCCGCCCGGGACCGCCCGGGACGGACCGAGCGCCGCGAACCGGAGCGTTTCACCGAGCACGACGACGACGCGCTGACCGACGAGGAAGCCCGGGCGCCGGACACCGCGCGGACCGAGCAGGAGCCGCCCGGCGGTTAGTCTGCTCACTTCGCGACGCGAAAGTTTGCACGGACTGAAAGATCGTTCCTAGGGTTACCCGGTGAACTTCGACCCCTCCCCCGCCGCGGCTGGTCTGCGGGACCGCAAGAAGCGGCAGACCCGGGCCGCGCTGGCCACCGCCGCGCTGCGGCTGGTCGCCGAGCGCGGGCTGGAGCAGGTGACGGTGGAGGAGATCAGCGCCGCCGCCGACGTCTCGTCCCGGACCTTCTTCAACTACTTCCCGAGCAAGGAAGACGCGCTCATCGGCGACCATGCCATGCAGAGCGCCCGGTTCGTGGCGCGCGTCGCCGAGGTGCCGCCGGGGGTGCCCGCCCTCGCCGCCATCCGGACCGCCATGACCGAGGTCATCGACGAGATGCAGGCCGACCGTGAGCTGTGGCTGCTGCGGATGGCGGTCGTCGCGCAGCACCCGGCTCTGCTGCCGCGCCTGGTCACGGTGGGCGCCGAGGCGGAGCGGGCGATGATCGAGGTGGTGGCCGGCCGGGTGGGCGTATCCCCGGAGCACGGCTTCCCGACCCTGCTCACGACCGTCACCGGCGCCGCGTTCCGCACCGCCATGCTGCGCTGGGCCGCCGCCGGCGGCACCCGGTCCCTCGCCGACCTGGTCGACGAGGCGTTCGACGCGCTCGCCGCCGGACTGGCCGATCCC
Source organism: Micromonospora sp. NPDC093243 (assembly GCF_044753725.1). NCBI lineage: Bacteria > Bacillati > Actinomycetota > Actinomycetes > Micromonosporales > Micromonosporaceae > Micromonospora > Micromonospora sp. NPDC093243. Next base: position 243,586 of record NZ_JBIVNT010000007.1, read on the forward strand.
GGCCCGAAGACCTGACCCCCTGACCGCTCCCGCCACAAGTTGAGGAAACGATGTCCGCATCAACCGTGCCCGCCGATCCCGTCGAGGTCGGCCCGGCCCGCATGTCCCGCCGCGAGGTCCTGCAGGCCCTCTCCGGCCTGATGGTCGGCATGTTCGTGTCGATCCTCGCCTCCACGGTCGTGGCGAACGCGCTGCCGCGCATCATCGCCGACCTGAACGGCAGCCAGACCGTCTACACCTGGATCGTCACCACCGAACTGCTGGCCATGACGGCGACCGTGCCGCTCTGGGGCAAGATGGCCGACCTCTACAGCAAGAAGCTGCTCATCCAGTCGTCCCTCGCGCTCTTCGTGATCGGCTCGCTGATCGCCGGCTTCACGCCGAACGTCGAGGTGCTGCTGCTCAGCCGGATCGTGCAGGGCATCGGCGCCGGCGGCATGACCGCGCTCGCCACCATCGTCATGGCCGCGATGATCCCGCCGCGGGAACTCGGCCGGTACGCCGGCATCTTCGGCGCCGTCTTCGGCGTCGGCACCATCGCCGGACCGCTCATCGGCGGGGTCCTGGTCGACACCTCCTGGCTCGGTTGGCGCTGGTGCTTCCTGATCGGCGTCCCGTTCACCATCCTGTCGATCGTGCTGCTCCAGCGGACGCTTCACCTGCCCGTCGTCCGCCGCCAGGTGAAGATCGACTGGCTCGGCGCGGCGCTGATCACGGCCGGCGTCTCGCTGCTGCTGGTCTGGTCGTCGCTGGCGGGTCACCACTTCGCCTGGGCGTCCGGCTGGACGGCGTTGATGGTGGCCGGCGGTCTCGTGCTGCTGGCGGTGGCGGTGTTCGTCGAGTCCCGGGCCGCCGAGCCGATCATCCCGCTGGACATCTTCCGCAACCGCACGGTCTCGCTGGCCACCGTCGCCAGCGTGCTGGTCGGCGTGGCCATGTTCGGCGGCACGGTCTTCCTGTCGCAGTACTTCCAGATCTCGCTGGGCAAGTCGCCGACGGTGGCCGGCCTGATGAGCCTGCCGATGATCTTCGGGCTGCTCGTCTCGTCGACCGTCGCGGGTCAGCTGATCACCAAGTACGGCCGCTGGAAGATCTTCCTGGTCGCCGGGGGCGGCATCATGACGGCCGGGATGGTGCTGCTCGGCACCATCGACGCGCAGACCAGCGTCTTCGTCCTGTCGATCTACATGGCCGTGCTCGGCATCGGCGTCGGCATGCTCATGCAGAACCTGGTGCTGGCGGCGCAGAACGACGTGCCCGCCCACGAGCTGGGCGCAGCCACCTCCATGCTGACCTTCTTCCGGAGCATGGGCGGCGCGATCGGCGTCAGCGTGCTCGGCGCCGTCCTGGCCAACCGGATCACCGATCTGATGGCCGAGAAGCTCGGCCCCGCGGCCGCCGGCGGGGGTTCCGGGACGCAGGTTCCGGACCTCGCCACGCTGCCCGAGCCGGTACTGCGGATCGTGCAGGGCGTCTACGGCACGGCCACCGCCGACCTGTTCCTGGTGGGCGCGCCGCTGGCCCTGCTCGCGATGGTGGTGGTCATCTTCATCAAGGAGAAGCCGCTGCACACGCTCAGCGGCGACGAGCGGCGGGCCCAGGAGGAAGCCGCCGCGCAGGCGGCCGGCGTCTCGCACTGAGACCCGGCCGGAAGCGGGTTCCGCGGCGCCGGCACCGCGCCGCGGAACCCCCTTTCGCCACGGCCGGCCACGCGACGACCGTCGCGCGGCCGGCCGGCTTGCATCCGGTACCCGGGTACGGGCTTACCGTCGAAGGATGACCCGGCACGACGAATGGGTGCCGCCGGCGTGCACCCTGCCCACCGCGGAGCGTCCGGTGCGGCTCAGCGAGTTCGACGACCTCTTCACCTTCGCGCTGCGCGAGCAACGCCGGCTGGCGCCCACCCGGCTGCGGTGGTGGCTCGACCCGGCGGAGGGTCCCACCGCCCGGGACCTGGCGGACCGGGAAAGCAGCTGCTGCGCGTTCTTCTCCTTCACCGTCCGGCCGGTCGAGGGAGCGGTGCAGGTGGACGTCGCCGTGCCGGCGGCGTACGTCGACGTCCTCGACGCGCTCGCCGCCCGGGCGCTCAGCCGGATGCCCCGGTGAATGGCCTGCGCAGCGGCCAACTGGCCGACGCCGCCGGGGTGAACCCGCAGACGCTGCGCTACTACGAACGTCGCGGCCTGCTCGCCGAGCCGCGGCGCACCCCGGGCGGGCACCGGCTCCATCCGACCGGAGTGCGCCGCCCAGCCGGCCTGCCCGATCCCGTTCCCCACGTCGGCGTCGGGGCACGATGAGCGGCGGCCGCTGCGACGACGTCCGAGGTGGTCGCACGCCGGGCTCGACCCCGCGGGGGCAACAACTGCCCGTACCTAGGCTGAGTGGCATGTCGAGCTGCGCCGAGAGGAGTCTCGAAATGCAGATGCCCTGTCCACCAGCCGATCCCCGGCCCGCGCGGGAGCGGGCTGTCCCACTGCGCAAACTCGTCCTGATCGGCGTGGCGCTCGCCGTCGGCATCGCCGCCGACCACGACCCCGCGCTGGCTACCCAGGCGCTCCTGGGCCTGGTCACCTTCACTGCCCTGGACCGACTGGACGCCTCGATCCGCTGACTCCACCGCCCGCCCACAGCGGGTTTCGGCGGCCGGCGGGCCCGACCGCACGGGCTCCCGTTGCCCGCGGGTACGCCCGCCGCGTCCGCGGTCGCGATCGTCACCGACGAGCTGTCCTTGCCGCCGGCCCGTGGTGCCGAGGTCGGTTCGCCCGGGCGGATGCGGGCGTCCGGTCGAGAGCTGGATACCGATCGGGATCGTCGCAATCCCGGGCGCGCGCCCGGTGCGCCTGCCCCGGCGGCGGTGCGGGACATCGTGCGCGATGCCGTCGACGAGGAACGAGGAAGGGCGCAGGCTGCGACCCCCGGGCGAGCGCCCGTTCGGGCGCGGCACCCGCCGGCCCGACGTACGCAGCGGCCCGTTAGTCGAGTCGCTCCGATGTCACGTCCGGCGCGGCGGTGACGCTCAAGGTGACGACGGTACCGGCATCGGAGGTGTGGACCGTGACGTCCTGGCAGAGCTGCTGCACCAGCCAGAGCCCGCGCCCCCCGAGGGTGTGCGGCGTCGGCAGCCGGGGCGCGACGTGCGCCGGGATCCCGCCGCCGCTGTCGCGGACCGTGACGGTGACCGTGCCCGGCCCGGGGGTGAGGGTGACGTCGGCGGCGCCGCCACCGTGCTGAATCGCGTTGATCACGACTTCGTTCACCGCGATGGTGAACTGTTCCGCGCGTTCGGGCGTCAGGCCGGCACGCAGGGCCGCACGCGTCACCCGGTGGCGGACGTCAGCCACGCCGTGCGGCGTGACACCGCGTATCGTCGCCGCAGCCGGATCCGCATCCGGCTGATCGGCTGATGTCACATCCACAACGTCCTCACCGCCGGAGCCTAGCCCCCAGCAGCTCTGCGCGCCCGAGTCGCCGCAGGTGCCGGTGCCTCACTATAAAGTCAGCACGACCGTCCGGTCCTGGGACGCGAGAGGAGGAGTTCGGCGTGCCGCTGTCATTGTCCAGCCACCGCACGGCCGACGCCGCCACGATTGCCGTGCGGGGCGAGGTCGACCTCTCCACCGTCGACGACCTGGAGCGCGCGGTCGCCGCCGCGGCACAGGAGGACGCCCCCGCGATCATCGTCGATCTCGGTGGGGTGACGTTCCTGGACTCCGCCGGGATAAACGCCCTGCTCAAGGGGCGGCGGCTCGCCGACGAACACGGCAAGCCCTACCACGTGACCGGTGCCCAAGGTATGGTCCGTCAACTCCTGCGGATGACCGGTGTGTGGGAGCATCTCGCCACGCCGGCCAGCCGGTAGTGGTCGCGGCATGGACGCTGTCCGCCGGGTCGAGGATGCGATGGTGATGAGCGGCGACGTGTCACGGGCCGGCAGCGAGGAGAAACTCCGCCGGCTACAGACCATCACCGATGCCGCGCTGTCCCAGCTGGGCGTGGAGGATCTGCTCGACGAACTGCTGGAGCGGACCCGGGACCTGCTCCAGGCCGACACCGCCGCGATCCTGCTCGTCGATCCCACCGGCACCGAGTTGGTCGCGACCGCCGCGAGCGGCCTCGAGCAGGAGGTCCGGCAGGGTGTCCGGCTGCCGGTCGGCCGCGGCTTCGCCGGCTCCGTCGCCGCCCGGGGAGAGCCGGTCATGCTCGACCGCGTGGACCACACCAACGTCCTCAATCCGATCCTGCTCACCCGCGGCGTGGTCTCCGTCCTCGGCGTACCGATGCTCGACGGCACCCAGGTCATCGGCGTGCTGCACGTCGGGACGCTGACCCCGCGACGGTTCACCCACGACGATGTCGAGTTGCTCCGCCTGGTGGCGGACCGGGCCAGCCTCGCCACCCAGGCCCGGCTGTCGCGGCTGGACCGCGCCGCCGCGGTGGCCCTGCAGCGCAGCCTGCTGCCGGCCCGACCGCAGGCGGTGCCGGGGCTGGACGTCGCCGCCCGCTACGTGCCCGGCGCCGCGGTCGGCGTGGGCGGTGACTGGTACGACCTCTTCGCCCTGCCGTCCGGGCAGATCGGCTTCGCCATCGGCGACGTCGCCGGCAACGGCCTGCGCGCTGCGGTGGTGATGGGCCGCATCCGCAGCGCCCTGCGCGCCTACGCGTTGGAGACCGACGATCCGGCCGACGTGCTCACCCGTCTCGACCGCAAGGTGCAGCTCTTCGAGCCCGACGTCATGGCCACCGCGCTCTACGCCGTCCTGGACCCGAGCACCGGCGACCTCACCCTCTCCAGCGCCGGACACCTGCCGCCGATCCTCACGGAGCGGGACGAGGCCTCCCGGTTGATCGTCGTCGCCCCTGACCTGCCCCTCGGCGCCTACCGGAACGCGCCCCGGCACAGCACCCGCATCTCCATGCCGCCCGGCAGCTGCCTCTTCCTCTACACCGACGGGCTCGTCGAGCGACGCACCCGGCCCCTCGACGACGGCGTCGAACTGCTCCGCGCGGCACTGACCTGCGCGCCCGCCGACACGATGTGCACCACGGCGATGGCGGCGCTGCTCGACGAGGCAGCGGCCATCGACGACGTCGCGGTACTCGCGGTACACCGCACCGAGGAGGGGTCGGCGGCCTGAGCGCCGGCGAGTTCCCAGCCCCGCGTCGCGGGCCGTGGTGACCGTTTGCCCTCCCGACAGGCGGGTAGACGCCGCTATTCCTCGCAGAGAAAGGCCGCGAAGGTGGAGAACAGCGAGTTCATCGACTCGGTGGCGAAGCGCCTGCGCACCTCGGCCGAGCAGGCGACCGCCATCACGCGTGCCACGCTCACCACACTGGCCGAGCGGATCGAGGGGGGTGAGGCGAAGGACCTGGCCGCTCAGCTCCCCGAGGAGCTGAGCGGATACGCGTACGGGCCACCCGGTGAGACCGGCCGGTTCAGCTTCAACTCCTTCATCTCACAGGTGGGCGGGCGCGCCGAGGTGGACGCCGCAGCGGCCCGGGACGGGGTGCGGGCCGTCTTCGACACCCTCCGGGAGGCCCTCCCACCCGGCGCGTACGACGACATCGTCACCCAGCTGCCGCAGGAGTTCTGGCAGCTCACCGACTCGGCGGGTCGCTACGACAGGCGCGGCGGCGGCTGAGCGCCCGCACCCGGTGCTCAGATGGCGGTGGCCTGGGAGACCTTCCACTCGCCGTCGACCGGCACCAGCGTGAGCACCACCCGGTTCTGGTCGACCTTCTCCCCCGCCGTACTCACGTTGCGGCGGTACTGGTTGAGGTAGACGAGCAACTCCACCCGGTCGGTCTCCGCGCTGACCACCCCGGTGGCGGAGACCTCGGCCAACACCACCGCCTGCTGCTTGCCGGCCGTCTCCTTCAGGGTCACCGTGGTCCGCGCGTACTCCTCGGCGAAGGCGCCGGTGGCGAAGGTCCGCCCGTTCGCCACGCTCTCGTCGAACGTCCGGTAGTCGTACGAGAAGATCGCCTTGGCGGCGGCCGGCGCGGTGGCCAACGCCTGCCGTACCGCGGCGTCACGCCGCTCGGCGGCCCGGTCGCCATACCAGGCGAGACCGGCCGCGACGGCCGCGAGCAGCGTGGCAGCCACCAGCGCCGGCACCAGCCGGACCCGGCGAGGTCGCCGGGTGGCGCGCACGGCGCGGCCGCGGCGCAGGAGTGCGGGGGTACGCATCGAGAACCTCCTCCGATCAGCCGACGAACTGGAGCTTCGCCACGAGCCACGCGCCCGAGTCCCGGTCGCGCACCAGGTCCAGCTGGATCCGGTAGTGCGACGCACGGCCGTCGGGCGCCTTCACGTTGCGGACGGTGGCGTCGACGGCCACCAGCGCGACCGCCCGCCGCCGGTCGCCGGAGACCAGGCCGGCGCGCAGCACCGTGCCCTGCGAGTCGACCTTGTTCTCCACCACGGCGGTGCGGACCTGCGCCTGCCCCCGGGTGAACTCCTCCTTGAAGTCACCCGTCGCGCCCGCGGTGATCCGTTGCAGGTCGCGGTCCACGCTGGCCGCGCTGACCGAGACGAAGTTGACGCTGGCCTGCCGGGCGGCGGCCAACGCGGCCTGCCGGGCCTGCTCGGTGGCCCGGGCGGTGTACCAGCGGTGCCCGTAGACGCCGGCGCCGGCGAGGGCGATGGCGAGCAGCACCACGAGCAGGCCGGCGAGGGCTCGACGGCGGCCCGTCCCGGCCGGCGCCTCGGCGTCGCGGGTCGGCTCCGCAGCACCGTCCGGTCCGTCGGCGGTCGCGCCGTCGCCGATCGCGCCCTCGTCGTCGGGGTCCGGTAGGTCTTCGACCTCGGCCGGATCCCCGACGACGGTCAGGTCCGCAACCTCCGTCGGGTCCTGCACCGGCTCCCGGTCCAGCCGCCCCAGCACCTCCTCGATGCCGCCGGCCGGCGCGGGCAGCCGACGGGTGACCACCCGGCGCTGCGCCGGGCCGCCGCTCTTCGCGCCCTTGATCACCCGGAGCGTCCGTTCCCTGCGGATCGGCATGCCGCCACCTTCCTCTCCGACGCCGGTCACGGCGTCACCCCGGCGAGCAACAGCTGCTTCCACGACTGCTCCCCCGCCGTGCGGTACTGCCCGCCGGTGCCGCCGAACTGCAACGGCCGGCCGTCCGGGCCGAGCACCAGGCCGGTCGCCGGGTCGTATCCGCCCGGGGCGGCCGGCCCGCCCGTCGGCGGCGGGGCCGGCTCCCGCCCGGCCGGTCGTGGCGCGTTGCCGGCGCCACGGACGTTCCCGCCGGCCGCCCGGTCCCGGTCGGTGCAGCGGGTGCCCCCGCCGCGGTACACACAGGACGGCGGGTCGTTGACGTTGAGCACCAGGCCGAAGTGGGCGGTACCGTCGCCCGGGGTGACGGTGAAGCCACCGGCCACCGCGATCGGGTAGACCACCAGCAGCTGCTCGATCCCGGGCAGTCGGCGGGCGGCGATCCCGTTGACGGTCACCAGGTTCCCGAGCAGCGTGCCGACGGTCGGATCCAGCCCGCGCAGCAGTGCCCGCAGCTCCGCACCCGCGGGCGGGCCGTCGGCGAGCAGCCGGCGCAGGTCCTCATCGGCGTCGCGGACGGTCTCCGCCAGCGCCGCCAGCCCCGCCGACCAGCGCCGCAGCGCCTCGGCCGACTCGGCCTGGGTGCTCAGCACGGTACGCCCGTCGCGGATCAGCGCCAGCGTCTCCGGCAGCCGGGCGGTGGCGTCGGCGAGCAGCGCGTCACCGGCGTCGAGGATCCGGGCCAACGCCTGCTCGTTGCCCTCGAACGCGGCGCCCAGTTCGCTGATCAGCACGGTCAGGTCGTCCGGGTCCACCGACCGGACCAGCGCGTCCAGGTTGGTCAGCAACGTCTCCGGGGCGAGCGGCACCCCGGTGCGCTCGGCCGGGATCACCGCGCCGTCGGCGAGGTACGGTCCGCCGTCGCGTTCCGGCCGCAGGTCGACGTACTGTTCGCCGACCGCCGAGCGGTGCGTCACCACGGCCCGCAGCGCGCTCGGAACCCGTACCTCCCGGCGGATCCGCAGCTGCGCCCGAACGCCGTCGTCGCGCAGGTCCACGGCGGTGACCCGGCCGACCGGCACCCCCCGGTAGGTGACCGGCGCGTTGGCGAAGATGCCGCCGGCGCGGGCGAGGTCGAGGTGGACGAGGTAGCTGCCGCCGAGCAGCCGGTCGCCGAGCCCGACGTAGCGGACGCCGACGTAGGAGATGCCGAGCAGGCTCACCACGACGAACGCGAGGACCTGGAGCTTGACGGTACGTCCGATCACGGCAACAGCCCTCCGCCCAGCACGTCTGTCAGGTCACCGATCAACCCGCTCACCGCGCCGGTCACCGGCAGCACGCACGGCGCGGTGAGCACCGTGCCGGGCAGCAGCTCCGTGCCGGCCGGGAAGGCGGTGCCCGGTGGTACGAGTCCCTTGGGCAGGATCAACCCGCCGAGCGGCACCTTCGAGCCCGGCTTGAGCAGCTCGCAGCCCTTGGGCAGCAGGCAGTCCTTCGGCGGCTTCCAGGTCGCCGGGAAGTCCTTCAGGTCGGGCAGGCAGCGCAGCAGCGGCAGGTCGGACCCGGGCCGGCTGCCACCGTCGGGGTCGCCGCCCGGGCGGGGACGAGGGGTGCCGCCACCGGCGGGCGACCGTGTACCGGGACCCGTCCCGCCCGGTCGCGCCGCCGGCCCCGCGGGCGTCGGCGCGGCGGCCACCAGGTTGGCCAGGATGCTGGCGGCGTCCAGATCGGCGGTGACGGCCAGGTTGACGAAGTCGCCGACGATCGCGCCGGTGACGTTCGGCGGGAAGGGGAACGACAGCATGAAGTCCAGCGACTTCGGCAGGTTGTCGCCGGCCCGGGCCAGCTGCTCCAGAATCGGTTGCAGCGCCCGTACGCTGGCCAGGGTGTCGTCGCGGCTGCGGTTGACCACCACGGCGCCGACCCGGCCCAGCTCGCCGAGCGCGGTCAGCGCCTCGGTCAGCTCGGTGCGCTGCTCGGCCAGCACCGTCAGGCCCGGGGCGAGGGAGTCGAGCGCCTCGCCGACCACCTGCCGCTGCCGGCTCAACCGGTCGCTGAGCCGGTCCAGCGCCTCGATGGCCCGGACCAGGTCGGCCTTCTGCCGCTCCAGCCCGCCGACGAAGGTGTCGAGCTGGCCCAACGCGTCGCGGACGGCCGGTTCCCGCCCGTCGAGGGCCTGCCCGAGTTCGCTGGTGATGGTGCGCAACTGGGCCAGCCCGCCGCCGTTGAGCAGCAGGCCCAGCGCCGCCAGCACCTCCTCGACCTCGGCACCGCGCCGGGTGCGGGACAGCGGGATGACGTCGCCGTCGCCGAGCCGACCGGCGTCGGCTCCGCTGGCCGGCGCGGCCACGGTCACGTACTTCTCGCCGAGCAGGCTGCTCTGCCGGACGGCGGCGGTGGCGTTGCCCGGCAACCGCACCCCCCGGTCGATGCGCAGCCGGACCTGCGCGGTCCATCCGGCGAGGGAGATCTTCTCGACGCTACCCACCGTCACGTCGTCGACCTTGACGGCGGCCTGCGGCACCAGATCGAGCACGTCGGTGAACTCGGCGGTCACCGTGTAGCCGTCCCCGGCCGGGGCGCCGCCGGGCAGCGGCAGGTCGGCCAGCTCCGGCAGGCCGCACCCGGCGGGCAGCAGCAGTACGACGAGCGCGCCCGTCAACGCCCGCGCCAGCCGTCTCCTCACGCCACACCTCATGCCACACCTCGCAGGATGCCGCCGAGGGTCAGGTCGCGGGTGAGGTCGGGGCCGCCCGGCGCCCCGTCGGGGCCCGGTCCACCGGAGGAGGGGACCGGAGGCTTTACCGGTGGGGTAGGGCCCTTCGGGGCGCCGGGCGGCAGCTTGAGGAGTTTGCGAAGCTGGTCGGTCATCGGCAGGCCCCGCGCGTGCAGGGTCTGGGCGAGCGCCTTGCAGGTCTCGGGGACCTCGGCGCCGGGCAGCTGGTCCACGATCAGCGAGCAGACGAATCCGGCCGGGTCGTACGGGCCCATGACGTTGTCGCGGGTGTCCAGGGTGCCCGAGCGGGGGTTGTACGCCAGGGCGAGGTTGTTCACCGTCAGCGGCGCCACGTCGAGGATGTCGATCACCGCCTTCTGCTGGCGGACGAGCACCCCGGTGATGTCGGCGAGCGCGGCGACGTTGCCGGTCAGCTCGTCGCGGTTGCCCCGGACGAAGGCGGTGACGTCGGCGAGCGCGGCGGCGAGGTTGCGCAACGCGGCGGCCAGCTCGTCGCGTTCCCCGGCGAGCTGCTCGGCGACGTCGGCGAGCTGCTGCGAGAAGCCGCGCACCTGCTGGTCGCTGCGGGCCAGGGCGGTGGTGAACCGTTGCAGGTTGGCCACCGAGCCGAACAGGTCCTGCCGGCCGTCGGCGAGCGTGTCGAGCGCCCGGGACAGCTCGGCCAGGGTGTCGTGCAGCTCGTCGCCGTTGCCCCCCAGGTTGGCCCGCCCGGTGGCCAGCAGGTCGCTGAGCGCGCCGTCGGCGTTGGCGCCCTGCGGCCCGAGCGCCCGGTTGAAGTCGTCGAGCGCCCGGTAGATGTCGTCGATCTCCATCGGTGCGGCGGTGCGCTCGGCGGGGATCTCGGTGCCGTCGCGGAGCGCGACGCCGCCGGCGAAGGCCGGGGCGAGCTGGACGTACCGGTCGCTGACCACGCTGGGTGGAATGATCAGCGCCTGGGCGTCGGCGGGGACGCTCACCTGCGGGTCGTAGCGCATGCTCACCCGGACCACCCGGCCCTGCGGGGTGACCGACTCCACCTCGCCGACCCGCACCCCGAGCACCCGGACGTCGGAGCCGGGGTAGATCCCGACGGCCCGGGTGAAGTAGGCGACCACCCGCCGCTGCGGCGACTCATGACGCCACAGCACCAGGCCGGCGGCGAGCGCGGTCAGCAGCACGGTTGCGGCGGCGACCGGGCGGCGCCAGCGTCGGATCGGGCCGGGCATCAGCGACCTCCCGTCGGCACGTACGGCTGGAGCAGGCCGCTGAGGTAGGAGTCGAACCAGCGGCCGTTGCCGACGACGTTGGCGAAGGCGGTGACGAACGGCGCCATCCGCTGGACGGTCTGCTCCAGCTCGTCGCGGTTGCGCTGCAGGACGGCGACCACGTCGCGCAGCTTGCGCAGCGCCGGTTCGAGCTGGGTGCGGTTGTCGGCGACCAGACCGGACAGCTCGGTGGCCAGCTCGTCGGTGCCGACCAGCAGCCGGTGGATGGCGTCCCGGCGGCGACTCACCTCGGCCAGCAGCGCCTCGCCGTCGGCGACCAGCCGGCGGAACTCCTCGTCCCGGGTGGCGAGCACGTCGGTGACCTGCCGGGCCCGACCGAGCAGCGCCCGCAGCTCCGCGTCCCGCTCGGCCACCGTCCGGGACAGCCGGGAGAGCCCGACCAGGGATGAGTTGACGCTGCCGGGGGTGTCGGCGAAGGTCTCGGAGAGCGTGGTGAAGGCCGCCGCGAGCTGGTCGGTGTCGACCTGGTCGAGGGTGTCGGCGAGGCCGGTGACCGCCTGCACGACGTCGAACGGCGCGGCGGTGCGCTCCAGCGGGATCTGCCCGTCCGCGGGCAGCTTGTCCGGTCCGGCCGGGGTCAGCGCGAGGTACTTCTGGCCGAGCACGGTCTTGATCCGGATGGTGGCGCCGGTGTCCCGGCCGAGGCGGACGTCGTCGTCGTCGACCCGGAACCGGACCCGCACGTAGGGCTGCGGGCCGGTGGCCAGCTCGACCGCGGTGACCGCGCCGATGCGGACCCCGGCCACCCGTACCTCGTTGCCGGCGACGAGGCCGCTCGCGTCGTGGAAGGCAGCCTGGTAGGAGCGGCCGGTGAGCGCGGCCAGCCGGTCGAGCTGGAAGGCGCCGAGCAGGACGGCGGCGATCACGGCCAGCCCGACCGCGCCGACGACGACCGGATTGCGTTCCCGGAAAGGTCTCATCGGCTTCCTCCGGTGGCGCAGCGGGCGGCCGGGGCGCTGAGGGTCGCCGGGTTGAGCGGGGCGTGGCCGGCGACCGCCACCCGTCCGTCGAAGTCGCAGAGGTAGAAGTTGAACCAGGAGCCGTAGGAGGCGACCCGGGTCAGCGACTCGTACCGCTCCGGCAGCCGGCCCAGCGTGCCGTCGATGACGGCGGCGTTGCGGTCGAGGGTGCCGGCGAGGTCGCCCAGGGCGCGCACGTCGGCGGCGAGCGGCGGGCGCGCCTCGTGCAGCAGCCCGGCGGTCACGTCGGTGAGTTCGCCGAGGTTGACCAGCGCGTCGCCGATGGCGGTGCGGTCCGCCGCGAGGCCGGAGACGAACTGCTGCATCTGGGCGATCGTCCGGCCTAGTTCGGCGTCCCGGCCGGCCAGGGTGGCCAGCACCTGGTTGAGGTTGGTGATCACCCGGCCGATGACGGCGTCCCGGTCGGCCAGGGTGTTGGTCAGCGACGCGGTCCGTTGCAGCAGGCTGCTGACGGTGCCGCCCTCGCCCTGGAACACCTGGATGATCTCGTAGGCGAGGGTGTTGACGTCCGCCGGGCTCAGCGCGGTGAACAGCGGCCGGAAGCCGTTGAACAGGGTGGTGAGATCCAGCGCCGGGGTGGTCTGGGTCAGCGGGATCAGTCCGTCCTCGCGCAGCGGACGGCCGTCCCCCGGCCCCTCGGTCAACGCCAGGTACCGCTGGCCGACGAGGTTCCGGTAGCGGATGGTGGCCCGCACGCCGGTGGCCACCGGCAGGTCGGCGGTGACGGTGAAGGACACCTCGGCGACGGTGTCGTCGACCACCCGGATGTCGCGCACCGTGCCGACCCGGACGCCGGCGACCCGGACGTCGTCGCCGGGGAGCAGCCCGGTGACGTCGGTGAACCGGGCCCGGTAGTCGACTCCGCCGGGCGAGAAGGCGCCGAGGGTCTGGGCGAGCAGCGCGGTGAGCAGCACCGTCACGGTGGCGAAGATCAACAGCTTGACCAGTGGCGCCACGGTCCTGCCGGTCATCGGGCGTTCACCACCCCACCGCGCAGCAGCGGGCCCCAGAGCAGCACCGCGATGTCCGGCACCTCCGCCGGCAGGGTGCCGGTGAGGGCGCCGACGAGCGGCTTGACCAGAGCCCGCTCCTCGCCGGTGCCGGCCTGGCCCATCTCCGGGGAGGCGCCGTCGCCGGCGGGGACGGCGGCCCCGGCCGGGACAGCGGGCTGCTTGCCGGGCACGCCGACCGGCAGCAGCGGGCGCGGGCGGGCGCCGGAGTAGTCGTAGCCGTCGTTGACCGGGTGCTCGGGGGCCGGGACCTTCGGGTGCGGCAGGCCGTAGCACTGTGGACCGTTGCGCGCGCCGTACACCGGCTCGTCCCGGCCCGGCTGGTACGGCCCGCCGTCCCGGGTGACCTCCAGGGTGATGTGCATCCGTCCCCCGGCGAAGACCTCCTCGACCCGGGGTTGCAGGGCGACCAGACCGTCGACCAGGCACGGGTACTCGGGGGCGTAGGTGGCGAGCAGCTCCAGCACCGGCCGGCTGACCGCGCCGAGCCGGATGAGCTGGTCGCCGTGCCGGTCGAGGAAGCCCGTGGCGACCTCGGCGGTGCCGGTGGTGTCGGCGAGGAAGGCGGCGAGCTGGGTCCGCTGATCGGTGACGGTGCGGGCGGTGACGCTGACGTCGCGCAGCAGGGCGAGCAGGTCGGGCAGCGCCGCGTCGTAGCTGTCCAGCACGGTGGCGAGCTTCCGGACGTCCTCGGCGATGGTGGGCATCGCCGGGTTGAGCTGCCGCAGGTAGGCCCCGAGCCGTTCGATGTTCGCCCCGAGCTGCTCACCGCGCCCCTCCAGCGCGGTGGCGAGCGCGCCGAGGGTCGCGGCGAGCTGGTCGGGTCGGATCGACTGGAGCAGCGGCAGCGCCTCGTCGAGCACCCGCTCCAGCTCGACGGCCGTGCTGCTGCGGTCCTGGTCGATGACGGCGCCGTCGCGGATCGGCGCGGCGGCGCCGCCGGCGGGCGGGACCAGCTCGACGTAGCGTTCGCCGAAGAGCGTCTTGGGCAGCAGGCGGGCGGTGACGTCGGCGGGGATCCGGCCGATGGTGGCCGGGTCGAGCGCCAGCCGCAGCACCGCGCCGTCGCCCGCGCTGCGCACCGAGCGCACCTCGCCGACCAGCACGCCGCGTACCTTGACGTCGGCGCCGTCGCCCAGCTGCAACCCGGCGCGGTCGGCGTGCAGGGTGACCCAGGCGACCGGGGTGAACGCCTTCCGGTAGTGCAGCACGGACCCGGTCAGCGCCGCGGTCAGCGCGGCGACGAAGACGATGCCGAGGATGCGATGTCTCATGCTCACCCCGCGATCCGGACGGTGGTGGTCGCGCCCCAGATGGCCAGGGACAGGAAGAAGTCGACGATGTTGACCGCGACGATGGCCAACCGGACGGCCCGCCCGACGGCGACGCCCACCCCGGCCGGCCCGCCACTGGCGGTGTAGCCGTACCAGCAGTGCACCAGCACCACGATCACGCTGAACACCAGCACCTTGCCGAAGGACCAGAGCACGTCGCCCGGCGGCAGGAAGAGGTGGAAGTAGTAGTCGTAGGTGCCGGCCGACTGCCCGAAGTAGAAGACCGCGATGGTGCGGGTGGCCAGGTAGCTGGCGAGCAGGCCCACCACGTACAGCGGGATGACCGCGATGAAGCCGGCGATCATCCGGGTGGTGACCAGGAACGGCAGCGACGGCACGCCCATCACCTCGAGCGCGTCCACCTCCTCGGAGATCCGCATCGCGCCGAGCTGCGCGGTGAAGCCGCAGCCCACGGTCGCCGAGAGGGCCAGCGCGGCGACCAGCGGCGAGATCTCCCGGGTGTTGAAGTACGCCGACACGAAGCCGGTGAAGGCGCTGCTGCCGATCTGGTTGAGCGCCTGGTAGCCCTGCAATCCCACCTCGGTGCCGGTGAAGAAGGTGAGGAAGCAGATCACCCCGACCGTGCCGCCGAGCACGGCGAGCGCGCCGGTGCCGAAGCTGATCTCCGCGAGCAGACGGACCACCTCGCGCCGGTAGCGGCGCAGCGTACGCGGCGTCCAGGCGAACGCACGCAGGTAGAAGGCGAGCTGACCGCCCAGGTCGTCGAGGAGTCGCAGCACCGTCACGTCAGCTTCCCTTCTGCGGTACGACCTGGAAGTACACGGCCGTGACGATGAAGTTCAGCGCGAAGAGGAGCATGAACGTGATCACCACGCTCTGGTTGACCGCGTCGCCGACCCCCTTCGGGCCGCCCTTCGCGTTCATCCCCTGGTACGAGGCGACCAGCGCCGCGGTGGCGCCGAAGAGCAGCGCCTTGACCTCGCCGACCAGCAGGTCGGGCAGCTGCCCGAGCGCCTGGAAACTGGCCAGGTACGCACCCGGCGTACCGCCCTGCAACACCACGTTGAAGGTGTAGCCGCCGACCACCCCGACCACGCTGACCAGCCCGTTGAGCAGCACCGCCACCAGCATGGACGCGAGAACCCGGGGCACCACCAGGCGCTGGATCGGGTCGATGCCGAGGACCTGCATGGCGTCCAGTTCCTCGCGGATCTTCCGCGAGCCGAGGTCGGCGCAGATGGCCGAACCGCCGGCCCCGGCGATGATCAGCGCGGTGACGATCGGGCCGGCCTCCCGGACGACCGCGAGCACCGACGCCGCACCGGTGAACGACTGCGCGCCGAGCTGGCGGACCAACGAGCCGAGCTGGAGCGCGATGACCGCGCCGAACGGGATCGACACCAGCGCGGCGGGCAGGATGGAGACCGAGCTGATGAACCAGGCCTGCTGGACGAACTCCCGGACCTGCACCGGCCGGCGACCGAGCGCCCGCAGCGTGTCCAGGCAGAACGCGAAGAACTCGCCGGACCGGCGTACCGCGCTGACCGGGGCGCTCACCGGGTACCGCCCTTGCCGGCCAGCTCGGCGGAGTTTCGGTCGGGCTCCGTCGGCGGAGCCTCGGCACCGGCGAAGGAGCCCGGCGGCGGGGTGATTCCCTGCTCGCGGCACCACTGCCCCGCCGGGCGCTCGGCCCGCCGGGGCCGGCCGTCCGACGGCGGCAGCTGGAGCGGGATGGGCGGCAGCGGGGGCAGTTCGACGCCCGCCTGCGCCTCCGCCGCCAGCTCCTCGGCGTCCTTCTCCTCGGCCATCCCGATCGGGCCGACCCGCTGGGCGTTCAGGAACTGCCGGACCACCGGCTCCGTACTGGAGAGCAGCATCTCCCGCGGGCCGAACATGGCCAGGTGACCGTGGTAGATCAGGCCGATGTTGTCCGGCACCGTCCGGGCGGTGTTGATGTCGTGCGTGACGATCAGGAACGTCGCGTCGGTGCGCTGGTTGAGGTCGATGATGAGCTGGTTCAGGTACGCGGTGCGCACCGGGTCCAGCCCCGAGTCGGGCTCGTCGAAGAGGATGATCTGCGGGTCGAGCACGAGCGCCCGGGCCAGCCCGGCTCGCTTGCGCATGCCACCGGAGATCTCCCCGGGCAGCTTCCGTTCGGCGCCGACCAGGCCGACCATGTCCAGCTTCTCGCCGACCACCGCCCGGATCTCCGCCTCGGTCTTGCGGGTGTGTTCGCGCAGCGGGAAGGCCACGTTGTCGTAGATGGTCATCGAGCCGAAGAGCGCGCCGTCCTGGAACAGCACGCCGAAGAGCTTGCGTACCTCGTACAGCGCGCGTTCGGAGAGCCGGGGCAGGTCACGGCCCTCGATGACGATCGAGCCACGGTCCGGGCGGAGCAGCCCGACCAGGGTCTTGAGGAACACCGACTTGCCGGTGCCGGAGGGACCGAGCAGCACCGAGATCTCGCCGGCCGGCAGGGTGAGGCTGATGTCGGACCAGACCGGCTGCCCGCCGAAGGACTTGGTCAAGCCGCGCACGGCCACCTCGACACCCATGGTTCCCTCCCCTCTCGTCGACTCCCGTTCCGACTCGTTACTGGGGACATCGCGCCGGAGGGTCCGAATGCAACACACTTCTTTGCGGCACAGTCACGTGACGCAGAGTGAGCTAGGCAAATCGGCGGCCGGCTCGATAGCGTGCCGTTAACCGGCCGGTAACGAAGGTGCCCCGCCACGCGATGACGACCACGATCGAGCCCCAGCTCGTCCGCCGGGCCGCCCAGGGCGACCGGACGGCCACCGCGATGCTGCTCGCCGACGTCCGCCCCGGGCTGGTCCGCTACTGCCGGGCCCGGCTCGGCCGGATCGGTGGCGCGTACACCACGGCCGACGACGTCGCCCAGGAGATCTGCATCGCCGTGCTGCACGCCCTGCCCCGCTACCGCGAGCAGGGCGTCCCGTTCTCCGCCTTCGTCTACGCCATCGCCGGGCACAAGGTGGCCGACGCGCAGCGGGCCGCGGTCCGAGCGGCCTCGCTGACCGCCACCGACCCACCTCCGGAGACCCCCGACGCGGAGCCGGGCCCGGAGCAGCGGGCGGTCGCCACCGACCTGGCCCGCCGGCTGTCGGGGTTGCTGGAGCGCCTGCCGGAGGCGCAACGGGAGATCGTCGTGCTCCGGGTGGCGGTCGGTCTCTCCGCCGACGAGGTCGGCGCCATCGTCGGCCTGTCCGCCGCCGCCGTCCGGGTGGCCCAGTCCCGTGCGTTGGCTCGGCTCCGTACCCTGGCCGGCGACTCACTCGACGAGGTGGCGGCATGACGGAGCAGACCCGGGCCGGCGGTGACGAGCTGGACCTGGCCACGATCGCCCGGGACGACCAGCTCCTCGACGCGCTCAGCCGGGGCGAGCCCGGGCCGGCCGGTGACGACGTCGCGGCGATGCTGGCCGCCTGGCGCAACGATGTGGACGGCGACCGTGAGCAGCGGCTGATCCAGGCGGGCCAGGAGGTCCGACCGCCGGTCCCGGCCGCCGGACCGACGCCCGTCACCCGGGGCGCGCTGCGCCTCGCCGCCGCCGTCGTCACGCTCCTGGTGATCGCGACCGGGCTCGGGGTGGGCAGCCGCCACGCCGGTCCGAGCAGCCCGCTCTGGTCGCTGACCCGGGTGCTCTACCCCGAACAGGCACAGGTACGCGGCGTCGAGGACAGCATCGCCCAGGCTCGCGACGCGGTCGCGGCGGGCCAGCTCGACGAGGCGCGGCACCTCATCGAGCAGGCCCACCGGGATCTCGCCGGGGTGACCGATCCGGCCGTGGCCGCACGGCTGCGCGCCGAGCTCGACGCGCTGGACCGCGAACTGCTCGCCGCGCTGCCGGCTCCGCCGCCCGCGCCGGCCCCCTCGGCCGGCGCCCCGACGCCCCACCCCTCGACCGCGGCTCCCAGGCCGAGCCACAGCGGCGCGCCGACGCCCTCCGCGCCCGGGCCGGCGCCGTCGTCGGGCGGTCCGGGCCTGCCCGGGCTGCTCCCCCTGCCACCGCTGCCACTGCCCACATCGGACCGGGACAGCGACCCGCCGACCCTGCCGCTGCCCTCGCTGCCCGTGCTGCCGCTGCCCACCGGCATCCCGCTCGGCTGAGCGGCCGTCGCCCGGGTCGACCGGGCTTGTCAGGGACATTCGCATTCTCGGATGATGTGACGGGCACCACTGTGCCGTACCTTCAGGGGGGAGGTGGGGATGGCAGCCACGGAGGGTCCCGTCGCACATCGCGCCATGGACGGCCGGCGTTTCCTGCTCAGCGGCTCACTCGACTTCAGCGCGCCGTTCACCTCGGTGGTCGAGCTGACCGTCGCCGGCCGGGCGCACGAGTTCACGGCCGGCTCGGTCGGCCTCGTCGACGACCTGGCGGAGGCGCTGGGTGCCACCGGCTTCGACGAGGTGCTCAGCTACCAGGGTGGCACCCTGATGACGACCCGGGTGCGGTCGCACGACGCCCAGATCCGGCTCGACGAGGAGCGGCTGGTGGCGGCGTGGCGCGGGCGGCGCTACTGCTTCCTCACCCAGATCTACGGCGCCACCACGAACGATCTGCTCGCGATGCTGCGGACGCTGCGGATCGTCGAGCACGACGACGGTCTCGTCGTGCAGCCCAACGCCCGGGCCGGCAGCCGGTTCGCGGCGGCGGCAGCCGTGATCAAGGAGGTACCCGGCCTCGGCCTGCTGGACATGACGCCGCTCACCGCCGAGCGCACCCGACAGTTGCCGACGTGGCGCGGGTTGGCCACCGGGGCCGGTGAACTCTTCCGGGACACTCTCTCGGACGGCCGGCCCTACTTCGTCCTCGCCGCGACGGACACCTGGCTGACCGTGCTACCGCTGGCCGACACGGTGGTCGACCAGGTGCCGGAGCTGGTGGGCCGGCTACGTGTGCAGACGGCCAGGTGAGGCGCCGTGTCCACCCTGGTCGCCAGCGTCGCGGCGTACACCGTTCTGCTCACCCTTCTCGTCGCCGTCGGTGAGCACCTGTCGAGACCGGCGGCGCTGGCGACGGCGTTGGCCGCACACCGGGTGGTTCCCGCGCCGGCCGCCGTCGCGGCGGTCGTCATCGCGGCGGAGGGGCTGCTCGGCGCGGCCGGCGTGCTCGCCCTGCTCCGGGACGACGGTGGCCGGCTGCTGGGCGTCGTCCTGGCCGGCGGCGCCGCGCTCCTCGCCACGTACGCGGGCTACGGCCTCCATATGCGGTCGACCGGGCGGGCCGTCCCCTGCGGATGCTCACGGGTCGAGGTGCCGATGAGCGGCTGGGTGGTGGCCCGCGCGGCCACGCTCGCCGGCACGGCCCTGATCGGGTCGCTGCTCTCCGGCACGGTGCTGCCGCTGTGGCGGGCCGACGCCGCGCTCGCGGTGGTCCTGCTCGCCGCTGCGACGTTCACCGCGCTCCTGGCGCATCTGCCTGCCGCCATGCACCAGCCGACCCCGCAGCACCCGCCCACCCGGGTGGGACGAGGAGGCGTACCCGGATGAGTTTCCAGACCAGCGCGCTGATCCTGAGCTGGATCGCGATCCTGCTGCTGGCCCTCGTGGTGTCCGGCCTGGTCCGTCAGGTGCACGCGCTCGCCAACGGCAGCGTCGCCCGTCCCGGGTCCGTCGGTCTGCGGCCCGGCTCGCCGGCGCCCCGGTTCGGCGAGCTGGCGCCGCCCGCCCCGGCCACCCTGGTCCTGCTCTTCCTCGACCCGGGTTGCTCGACCTGCGACCACCTGCTCGCCGAGGCCACCCAACAGGCCGATCGGCCCGACGTCGTGCTCCGGGTCCTCTACCGGGAGGCCGCCCCGCCTCATCCGGCCGACCTGCCGGTGACGGTCCTCGGCGAACAGGCGGACCTGTTCGACCGCTACGACGCCATCGCCACCCCGTTCGCGGTCGTGGTCGACGCGACCGGGCACGTCCGGCGATCCGAAGCCGTCGGTTCCCAGGCAGCCCTGCGGCAGCTGCTCGACCAGGTCGACCACCCGTCCGGCGGCGCAGCCGCGCCGACCGTCCACCCGATCCAGCGGGGAGGCTCGCGGTGAGCACTCTCGACACCGTGCCCGCGCTGCGGGGGACGGACCCGGGCACCGGCACGGCGTCCCGGCGGCGCCCGCCAGCAGGCCGGGCCCGGAGCCGGCTCACCGAGTCGTGGGCGCTGTCCCGCCGCACGCTGCTGCAGGCCGGCACCGCGGTGGGCATGGCGGCGCTGAGCGTCTTTCCGGCCGCCCGCCGCGCCTACGCCGACGGATACGACATCTACGGCAGCTGCCCGTCGTACGCCAGCGACCAGAACTGTTCGCCCGGCTGCGGTCCGAGCCCGATCTTCGCCGCCGCCTGCAACACCAGCGGCACGTACGCGGGCTTCCACAAGAACGACGGCACCACCTGGAAGCTGCGCCCGAACGAGTGCTACGCCGGCACGTACGACGGCTGGCTGTGGCGCTACCAGGGCGCCTGCGGCGCCTGCGCCTGTTCGGTCGAGCGGCGCTGTCACGACGGCTACCGGAAGACCAGCTCGGGCTGGGTCCGGTCGATCTGTCGCTGGAACACCGACTGCGGGTGCCTCACCTCGGTCAACTGGCCCAGCACCCGCCGGGGCCAGAGCGGCGCGAACGTCTACACCGTGCAGTACCTGCTGACCGCGCGGGGCCACAGCACCACCAAGGACGCGGTCTTCGGCAGCGGCACCGAGACCCGGGTGAAGCAGTTCCAGTCGGCCAAGGGCATTCCGGCGAGCGGCGTCGTCGACGCACAGACCTGGCGCCTGCTGGTCTTCACCGTCTCGGCCACCGGCATCACGGTGACCAAGACCGTCGGTTCCCGGACGGTGGTGGTGCACTACCCCTACAACGGCGACGTCGTGCGGGCCGTGCAGCGGCAGCTCAACAAGCACGCCCACGGGCTCAGCGTCGACGGCGTCTTCGGTTCGGCGACCGACGCCGCGGTACGGGACTTCCAGCGACAGAACGGGCTCACCGTCGACGGCATCGTGGGCGAGAGCAGCTGGCGGACGCTCACCGGCGGCGCCGTGTGACGGGTCAGCCGTCACCCGTGCGGCGCGTTCCACCGGTGCGCCGCTGGGCCACCGACCCGCTCGCCCCCGGCCTGGTGCTCGCCGTGGGCGCGATGCTCGCCGCCGCGTACGGGCACCCGCTCACCTGGGCGGTACTCGGCGGGCTGGCCGGCTACACCCTCTCCGGCTCGGTTTGAACGCGCAACAGCGCGTACGCGCTGGCCTCGCCCGGGCGGCGAGATCGGAATCCGCAGGGGAAACTGCTGACCCTGTTCGTCGTGGGGCTCATCGCCGGCGGCCTGCTCAGCGGGTTGGTCCTCGGTGCGCTGTCCGGGCTGTCGGCGCCGTTGCCGCCGGCCTGGCGGTACGGGGCGATCGTGGGGGTGGCGCTGCTCGGGCTGCTGCGGGAGACCGGGGTGGTGACGATCCGCATGCCGCAGAACGCCCGTCAGGTGCCGCAGGACGTGTTGCGGCGCAACCCCTCGCGCGGGGCGCTGCGATTCGGCTTCGAGCTCGGCACCGGCGTGCGGACGTACGTCTCGGCCACCGCCCCGTACGTGCTCGCCGTCGCGGTCCTCCTCGGCGGTCAACGCCTGCAGGTCGCCGCGCTCGCCGGGCTCGGTTTCGGGGTGGGGCGCGCCGCCACTCCGCTCTTCCGCCGCGCCTCCGGCGCGGTCGAGGGCTGGGACGCCGACCTGGGTACCCGGCTGCGCGTCATCACCGTCGGCGGGTGCGCCGTGCTCGCCGCCGGTTTCGGCCTGCTCTTCCTGCACCAGCTGTAGTGCCGGGAAGGAACTGTCGGCCGCCCAGGTGGCCTCAGTCCGGCAGGCGATCGAGCAGGAGACCGGCGCCGACGGCCACCATGCCGAGACCGGACAGGCGACTGACGACCCGGGCGGCGACGGGTCGGGTGCGCAGCACGGCCCGGGCGAGGCGCCCGATCATCGCGTAGAACGCGGCACAGGAAAGGGTGAACATCAGCCCGAGCACGCCGAGCTGCACCGCGATCGGCCAGCCCCCCTCCGGATCGGTGAACTGCGGCAGCAGGGCGAGGAAGAGCAGCAGCGCCTTCGGGTTCAGGCCGCTCACCCCCACCCCACGCAGCAGGGTGGACCGTCGTCCGCGCGGCTCGGGCCCGTCCGGCTGCGCAGCCGTCGGGGCGGGACCGGCCGGGTTGGCGAGAGTGCCGACCCCCAGCCAGATCAGGTAGAGGCCACCGGCGACGGTGAGCGCCGTCAGGGCCAGCGGCGTACCGGCGACGAGCGCTCCGACGCCGGCGGCGACCACCAGCGTCATCGCGGTGTAGCCGAGCACCAGGCCCCCGACCGCCGGGGCCACCGGGTCGCCTTTCAGCGCGATGCCGAGGGTGAACGCCCAGTCCGCGCCGGGAACGACGATGAGCAGGAGGGCCACCGCCCAGAAGGCGAGCAGCGACGTGACGGCCATGGGAAACTCTTCCATCGATGAGGCTCGTGGTGGAAACGCTATGCGTCATCGGCCGGGAAGTGGTTCCAACTTTGCCCTCAATGCCCCGCCCCTTGAGAAGGATCTGCCACATGGACCGGATCGACCGGAAGATTCTTGCCGAGCTGCAGTCCGACGGCCGGCTCACCGTCACCGACCTGGCGGCCCGGGTCGGGCTGAGCGTCTCCCCCTGTCACCGCCGGCTGCGCGAGCTGGAGCGAGCCGGCACGATCCGGGGCTACCGCGCCGTGGTGAACCCCGCGGCGCTCGGTCTCACCTTCGAGGCGCTGCTCTTCGTCACGATGCGGCAGGAGGACCGCGACACGCTGCTCGGCTTCGAGGCTGCGGTCGCCCGGATACCGAACGTGGTGCAGGCGCAACGGCTCTTCGGCGACCCCGATTACCTGCTGCGGATCGTCACCGCCGATCTCGGCGCCTACCAGCGCCTGGAGGACGACGTTCTCGCCACGCTGCCCGGGGTGCAGCGGCTGACCTCGACCCTGGTCATGAAGAACGTCGTCACCGAGCGTCCGCTACCCGCCTGAAGGGGTGCGGGCGGCGATGACGAGCGCCTCGACGACCAGCCAGATCCGCTCGGCGAGCTGGCCGGCGTCGGCGAGGCCGAGCCCGGCCACCAACCTGTCGGGTTCCGCGCGGGTGTCGCGCAGGTAGGTGGTTCCGGGCGAGCCGGGCCGGTCAGCGGCGTCCGGCCGCCGCGCCGGCGGGGTCGTCCGCGGTTGCCGGCACGACGCCGTAGAGCAGTCGCAGGGTCGCATCGGTGAGCTCGTCCAGCAGGTCGTCGTCGGACTGCTCGTCTGGGTGGGCGAAGGCCTGCGCGAACATGAGCAACCGCAGGTTGACCACCATGAAAGCGAGCAGCTCGGGCCGCGCCGGCACGGTACGGCCCGAGCGGGCGTCGCGCTCGATGCGCCGCCGCATCGCGCCGCACCCGGTGGCGAGCGCCTTCTCCCGAACGGCGAGCACGTCGGGCCCGGGGTCGGGAGAGAGGAAAGCCTCGCTCAGCCAGCGCCCGTCGACCTTCCAGCGCTTCAGCCCGCTCGCGAACCCCCGCCGCAGCGCGGCGCGGTCGAGGCCGTCCGACTCCAGCCACTCCCTCATCTCCTGGTCGAACGTGCCGCCCGTCTGAGCGCACACCTCGGCGAGGAGGGCCTGCTTGGACTCGAAGTAGAAGTAGAAGCCGGAGCGGGTGATGCCGGCCGCGGCGGCCACCTCGTCGATGGTGATCTGGGCCACCGGCCGGTTCCGCAGCAGCTCCACGGCGGCATCGAGCAAGGCCCGCTCGCGTTGATCACCCTTGGTGGGACCGCGTCGGCCTCCGGAAGCTGCCATGCCGCTACTCTACCTCGCGTCAAACGTAGTCGACGTCACGTCGAGTTTTTTTGACGCCGTGTTGAAAAGGCAGCTCGCCCGGCCTAGCTTTGGCGCGTCGCCAAGCGAAAGTGAGTCATCACGATGTCGAACCCGGTCGATCACCGGCCCGCCTCCCGGCTGCTGCTGCCGGTCGCCGCCTACGGCGTGCTGCTGCTCACCGTCCTGCAGTCGATGGTCGTGCCGATCCTCAGTCAGATCCAGGTCGCACTGCACTCGACGGCCGGCGCGGTCAGCTGGGTCCTCACCGTCAACCTGCTGGCCGCCGCCGTGCTGACGCCCGTCCTGGGCCGGCTCGGCGACCTGCGCGGCCGGCGGGTCGTGCTGCTCGGCGTGCTCGCCGTCGTGCTGGCCGGTTCGTTGCTCGCCGCCACCACCGACAACCTGCCACTGCTGCTGCTCGCCCGCGCGATGCAGGGCGTCAGCTACGCGCTCTTCCCCCTCGGCATCGGCATGCTGCGGGACGAACTGCCGCCGACCAGGCTCACCGGCCCGATGGCCATCGTGAGCGGCGCGGTCGCGGTCGGCAGCGGCCTCGGCCTGGTCGCCACCGGTCTGCTGGTCGGCGACGGCGGGAACTACCACACCGTGTTCTGGCTCGCCAGCGCGCTGAGTGTGGTCGGGCTGGTCGCCACCTGGCTGGTCGTACCCCGTCGTCGGCCCTCCGCCACCGGCCGCATCGACTGGGCCGGGGCCGGCCTGCTCGGCGCCGCGCTGGTCCTCCTGCTGCTCCCACTGGAAAAGGGGAACGACTGGGGCTGGAGTTCGGCTCGGGTGCTCGGGATGTTCGCGGCGGCGGTCGCCGCCTTCGCCCTCTTCGTCCTGGTGGAACGGCGCGTCAACCAGCCGCTGGTCAGCCTGCGCATGTTCAGCCACCGCCCGCTGGCCATCGCCAACCTCGCCGGGCTGCTGCTCGGCGCGCTGATGTTCGTCGGGTTCCTCACCGTCTCGGCGTTCGTGCAGACGCCCCCGACCCTGGCCGGCTACGGCTTCGCCGCGACGGTGCTGGCCACCAGCGTGGTCTACCTGCTGCCGGGCACGCTCAGCGGTGTCATCACCGCACCGCTCGGCGGCCGCCTCGTCGCCCGGTACGGCGCCAAGCCGACGCTGGCGCTCGCCCTGATCCTGCCCGCGGGCGGCTTCCTCCTGCTGGCCGTCCTGCACTCCGCGACCTGGCAGCTCATCCTCGGCGCGTTCCTGGTCCTGAACGGCGTCACGCTGGGCTACGCGGCCCTGCCGGCGCTGCTGGTCGCGCACGTCACGCCCGCCGAGACCGGCATCGCCAACAGCGTCAACTCGATCGCCCGGTCGGTCGGGAGCGCTGTCGCCAGCGCGCTGGTGGTGACCATGCTCAGCCGGAACCCGGTGCCGGGCCTGCCGGTGCCGCTGCCGCAGGTGTCGCAGTACGTCGTGCTCCTCGCGGTGGCCGCGGCCGTCGCCGCGCTGGCCGCGGTGCTCGTCCTCGTCGGGCTGCCGCGCCGTGCGCGCCCGGTGGTGACGCCCGCCCAGGTCGAGGCGGAGGACGTGCTCGGCGCCGCCGGGCTGGACATTCCCGCCCCGCTGCGCCCCGCGCCGGCCAACTGACCGCACCGCCCGAGCCGGCCTGGGGCACCGCCCCGGGCGGACCGGTCGGCGTGTGGGGAGACTGGCGGCATGTCCTCGACGATGCTGGTGCTCGGGCCGAAACTCTGGGTGGCGATGGCCGCGCTGGCCGCCACCGCGGCGGCCGTGGCGACGCTCGGGCGGCTTGGACACGGCCGGCAGATCCTGGTCGCCGCGGGCCGCGCCGCGGCCCAGCTGACGGCCGTGTCGCTGCTGATCGCCGCCATCGTCGCCTCGCTCTGGGCGACGGCCGGCTTCGTCGTCCTGATGTGCGTGGTCGCGGCCGGAACCGCCGGCCGGCGGATCACCAGCGGCGCGCGCGGCTGGTGGGCCGGGGCACCGATCGTCGCGGGCAGCCTCGCCGTCGTGGCGGGGCTGCTCGTCGCCGGCCTGGTGCCGGCGCGCGGGATCGCGGTCATCCCGGTGGCCGGCATCCTGATCGGTGGGGCGATGACCGCCACGTCGCTGGCGGGCCGGCGGGCCCTCGACGAGCTGATCGGCCGGCGGGGCGAGGTCGAGGCGGCGCTCGCGCTCGGCCTCCTGCCCCGGGACGCGGTGCTGCTGGTGTGCCGGTCGGCCGCCGCCCAGGCGCTGATACCGGCGCTGGACCAGACCCGCACGGTGGGCCTGGTGACCCTGCCCGGGGCGTTCGTCGGCGTGCTGCTGGGTGGGGCGAGCCCGCTGGCAGCCGGGATCACGCAGCTCTTCGTCCTGATCGGGCTCCTGGCCGTCGAGGCCGTCGCGGTCGTCATCACCGTCGAGCTGGTGGCCCGGGGTCGGCTGCGTCGCGCAGAGCCGGTGCCGGCCCTGGCCGGATAGCACCGGACCGGCGCGCGTCGATCCGGCCGTCGGCCCGGCGCCGGCAGCCCGGTCCACGCGGACGGTCGGAGGCCGCGGGGCGCGGAACTCGTTGGCTTTCCGCCGGGGCCCGCCTATGGTGGGCGGATGCTACTGGCCGGTCCGAATGCCGCCACCGTCACGACGCTGACGGCGGTTCACGCTGCCCACCGGTCGGCCTCCGTCTCGCTGCGGGTCTGCCCGTCCGCCGGTGGACGCCTCGTGCCCGCCCCGGTCACCCGAGAGCTGGCAACGTTCGTCCCGACCGGCCGTGGCCCACCGGCGAATCCGTTTACCACCGCAACGGACGCCAAGGGCGAAGCTTTCCGCTTCGGCCCTTTTTCTTTTTCCCAAGGAGATCCACCATGAGCAGCGGCATCGACCAACGGGCCGAGCGGGACCGGCTCGCCGATCTACGAACGTCCCTCGCCAAGGAGTTCGAGGCCCAGACGGCCAGACTCACCGAGCTCACTGCCGACACCGGCGACCCGGGCCAGGACCACACCCAGTCGGCGCTCATCGCCGCCACCCGGCAGAGCCTCGACGAGGTCGCCGGCGCGTTGCGCCGCATCGCCGACGGCAGCTACGGCGTCTGCGAGCGGTGCCAGGGCGACATCCCCGCGGAACGGCTCGAGATCCGGCCACAGGCCCGCTTCTGCGTGCCCTGCCAACAGAAGCAGGGCCGCTGAGTGGCGGGGCCGCCGTGCCGGCACGGGCACGGCGGCCCCCCGCGGCGAATGCCGCACGCCCGGGACGGGCGCCGCTGACCTACAGGTCGGCCCTGGTGGCGCCGCCGGAGCCTCCCGCGCCGGCCGGACCGTCGGCGTGCTGCGCGCAGGCGTTGCCGGGCGCGGCGGCACCGTCCGCTTCGCCGACCAGGGCCGCGAGCGTCGCCTGCAGGTGCGGGCAGGTGGCGAGATCCTCGTGGGCGCAGTCGAGCACCGCGTCGACCAGGCGCAGCGACGCCTGCGTGCGGGCGAGCCGCTCGGCGAGGTCGGCGCGGTGTCGGGCCAGCACCTGCCGGCGTGCGGCGGGATCGGCGTTCTCCACCACGGCGCGGATGTCGTCGAGGCTGAGTCCCGCCTGTTTCGCCCGTAGGACGATCGCGATCTGGCGCAGGTGGTCGGGCGCGTACCGGCGGCGGTCGGTGCCGGTACGGGCCGGGGACAGCAGGCCCACGGACTCCCAGTGCCGCAACACGTGGGCGGGCAACCCGAGCCGCGCCGCCGCCTGCCCGATGGTCAGCTGGGCCGGGCTTGACGTCATGTCGGCATTAAGTCGCAGGCTGGCGGCCATGTCAACGCACTCCGGCACCGACCGGATGATCCGTCTGTTGGACGTCGCCGACCAGCTTCCCGGCGCAGCGGCCCTGCGCGCACGCTCGTACGACCTGCTGGCTCCCCTCCCGGGCGCCGTGGTGGTCGACGTCGGTTGTGGAACCGGCCGGGCCGTCGCGGAGCTGGCCGCGCGTGGCGCCCGACCCATCGGGGTGGATCGCGACGAACGGATGGTTGCCGCTGCCCGCGACCGGTGGCCCGGGGTGGACCTGCGCGTCGGCGATGTCCTCGGCCTGCCGCTGGCCGACGGTGCGGTGAGCGGCTACCGGGCGGACAAGGTGTTGCACGAGTTGCCAGACCCGGTCGCGGCCGTGACCGAGGCGCACCGGGTGCTCGCCCCGGGCGGGCGGGTCGTGCTGCTCGGCCAGGACTGGGACGCGCTGATCGTCGATGCGGACGACGCGGACCTCACCCGAGCCGTCCTGCACGCCCGCGCGGACGCCATCACGAGCCCGCGGGTCGCTCGCCGTTGTCGCAATCTGCTGCTGGACGCCGGCTTCGACGCGCCCGTCGTCGAGGTGCACACCGGGGTCTTCACCGACCCGGTGATGCTGCCGATGCTGCTCGGGCTCGCCGAGGTCGCCGCCGCGAGCGGCGCCGTCGCACCGGACCGGGCCGCGCGGTGGGCTGCCGAGCAGCGCCAGCGGGCCGAACGGGATCGGCTCTTCCTGGCCGTGCCGATGGTCCTCGCCGCGGCACGGCGGCCGTAGCGCGACCCCGAGGGGCCGAGTTTCGCGAATCCGCCCGCTGGTCCCGGTCCGCGCCGACCGGGACCAGCGATCTGTCCGCCGCCCCCGGCCAGCTCGGCCGGGGCGGCGGGCAGGTCAGCAGCGGGGCACGCCGGGGATGTAGCCGCTCTGCCCGGTGTAGACGTACGCGTCGGAGACGTAGCGGTTGGTGCCGATCCGGTTCCAGACGTTGGTGGTGCCGTACGGTCCGGTGACCGTGCTGCCGGCGGCCTGGCAGTAGATGCTGACCGTGGCGCCGTCGGCGACCGTCCCGACGACCGGATAGCTGGCGCCCGGCCCGGAGCGGACGTTCAGGTTGGCCGAGGAGGTGTCCACCGTGCCGGAGCCGATGCCGGTGACCCCGTTGACCAGCTGCAGGTAGTAGGTCCAGTTCCAGTTCGGTCCCGGATCGGTGTGGGTCGCGCCGGGCACCTCGACGTGCCCGATGATGTGTGCCCGGTCCCGGGGAATGCCGTACTCGGCGGTGAGGCTGCGGGTGAGCGCGGCGGAGGCGCGATACATCGCGTCGGTGAACCAGGCCGGGTTGTCGACGTACCCCTCGTGCTCGATGCCGATCGACTGGGTGTTGTACGTCCAGTTGCCGGCGTGCCAGCCGATGTCCTTCTCCCGGACCGACTGGGTGACCGCGCCGTCGGAGGAGCGGAAGGTGTAGTGCGCGCTGACCTTCGCGGCCGGGTTCTGGAACCAGCTGATCGAGCCGGCGTACGAGCCCTGCGTCATGTGGATGACGACGTAGCGGATCGGGTGGCTGGTGGGCCGGCTGGCCACGGTGTAGTTGCTGGTGCTGGCGGGCGCCCACGCCGCGGGCGGGTAGTCGGTGCTGAGGGTGCCGACGTCCGCCGGTCCGGCGGCCCGCTCCAGCGGCCCCCGGTGCGGGACGACCGCCTGACCGGCCACCGCCACGCCCCGCTCCGAGCTGAAGCCGGTGCGCAGCAGGCCGTAGACGGCGTCGGCGTAGAGCCGGGCGACCGACGGGTCGCTCGCGCCACCGTAGCGGGCGACCGACCCGTACCACCGGCCGGCGTCGTCGCGGTCGGTTGAGGTGAGGCCGGCCTGGTCGGCGTACCCGCGCAGCACGGCGGCCGCCCCGAGCACGTTCGCCGCCGGGTCGCTGCGCAGCACGGCCGGGTCGAGGCGGGTGCGGGTGGCCGCCTCGTCGAGGGTGCGCAGCCGCGGGTTGCGGACCAGGTGCATCAGCCCGTATCCACCCGCGGCACTGGGCTCACCGGCGTGCATGTCCAGCCGGGTCTCCGCGTAGCCGATCGCGACGAGCAGGTCGCGGGGCACGTCGTAGCGGTCGGCGGCGGTGTCGAACGCGGCGGTCAGCGGTCCGTCCGGGGCCGCCGCCCGGACCGGGTCGGCGGCACCGGGCGAGGCGGTCGCGAGCTGGCCGGTCAGGGCGGTGGTCAGGGCGAGCAGGCCGCCGAGCAGGAGCCGGGCCGGGCGGGCGGGAGGTGCTGCGGGCATGTGCCACTCCTTCCTGGGGCCGGCCGCCGGTGTGCGCCGGCGGCCGACCGGGGGTCACGCTGGTCAGCACCAGCCGTTGATCGGACCGTTGACCCCGGTCCAGAGGTACGCGTCGGAGACCCAGCTGCCGTCGCTGAGCCGGTCCCAGAGCGCGGTGGTGCCGTAGCGCCCGGTGTGCGAGGTGCCGTTGGCCGAGCAGGAGACGGTGACGGTGCCGCCGTCGGCCAGCGAGCCGAGCGCGGCGTACCCGGTGCCCGGACCGGCGCGCCGGGTCAGCGACCCGCCGCCGTTGGCGTCGACCACACCCTGGTTGAGGCCGAGCGCGCCGTGGTTGTAGATCGCGCCACCGACGCCGGTCCACGCCGAGCCGTGTCGGGCCCCGCCCTGGTAGGCCGCGCCACCGTTGGCGAACGCCCACTTGCCGATGTCGTGCCCGGCGATCGGGACGTAGCTGTTGTTCTGCCGGAGCCCGAAGTGGACATGCCGGCCGGAGGCGGCCCCGCCGCAGGTGACGTCGGTGCCGGTGTAACCCAGGAAGGCGCCCTGCGCGACACTCGCCCCGTTGACGGCGATGTTGCTCCACAGGTGGTAGTAGTCGGTCGCGTAGCCCCGGTCGTGGATGACCCGGATCCAGCCCTGACACATGGTGTACGCGGTGCCGGCCCGGGCGGCCCGGACCACCTGGTCGCCGCCGGCGAGGTCGATCGAGCTGTACGGCGATTCGCTGCCGCCCCAGCCGTGCGGGCCGCCGCTGAGCGTCCAGGTCTGGCCGACCGCGAACGGCAGCGCCATCCCGGTGCGGTAGTCCCCGCCCGCGTAGAGCGGCGCGGGCGCGGTGCCGAAGACCCGCTTCTCCTCGCGCGTCACCAGGGGCGACTCGGCGGCCAGCGCGCCGAACGCCGCCTCGCCGTCGAAGGCGACCCGCCAGCCGCCGGGCTCGGCACGGGCGACGAAGACCGCGCCGGTCGGGTGGGCGCCGACCCGGTGGGGTGCCAGGGCCACCGCGGTGCCGAACGCCCACCCGGCGCCGCTCCGGCTGACCGTGACCCGGGTCTGCGGGTCCGCCTGCCCGGCAAGCGCCGGCCCGCGCAGCCGGTCGGTGACGGCGTCGGTGAGGGTTGCGGTGGAAGGCGGCGGGGCGGCGGGTGCGGCGGTGGCCGGCCCCGCCACGACCGGGCCGGTCAGCGTCAGCAGGGCCAGGGCAGCGCCGCCGGCCCATCGTCGGGTGCGCATCTTCGGCGACCTCTCTTCCTTCGCGGTTGGGTTGGTCAGGCCGGCACGACGGTGAGGTGCGGGCCCGCGGCCGGCGGTTGACCGGCGAGGCTGAGCAGGGTGTGCCCGGTCGCGTCGTCGACCACGGCGACCCGTACCGACTCCGGCGCCGGCTCGACCAGCGGCACGGCGAACACCGCGGTCACCGCCCGGCCCTGGTAGCGCGCGGCGTGCCCCACGAAGCGCCATCCGCCGTCGTCCCAGTGCTCGCGCACGTCGGAGCGGAGCAGCGGGGCGACCCGCCGGTAGGCCTCACTGAGCTGGAGCTGCTGCACGCTGGCGAGCAGTGGCACGCCGGAGCCGCCACGCAGCGGGTGGGTCAGCCGGACGCGCAGTTGGCGCAGCGGCAGCAGCCAGGCCCGGTCCAGCTCCGGCGAGAGGGCGGCCACCGCCGCCAGCTCGACCAGCAGCACGACCGCGCCGGACACCGGCCGTCCGGCGAGCGCGGCGAGCCAGCCGCCGCTGGCCAGCGCGCCCAGTCCACCCGCCGCCACCAGCACCCCGGCCCGGACGAGGCTGCGCCCGGAGATCGGGGTCGCCTGGGCGCTCAGGCAGCCGCAGGAGGACGTGGGCGCGGCCCGGCGGGCGTAGCCGAGGTAGCCGAGGAAGCCGACGGCCAGCACGGCGGCGGCGACCGCCTCCAGCCGCAGCACGGGCGGCAGGAGGAGCAGCGCGCCGAGGGTCAGCTCGACCCCGCCGAGCAGCCGGTACGCGGGCAGCGCCCGACGCTGCCCGAGCAGGCGGGGAAGCACCGAGCGCTCGACGGTCGCGGCGGCGTGTCGGTTGAGGAGTTTGACGCGGGCGGACCAGAGCAGCACCACGCCGACGACCAGTGGTTGCAGCGCCGCGATCATCTCGATCATGGGTTCTCCCCTCGGTTGGGTCGGCCGGGCGGCACCCGGGCGGTGGCGGCCGTCTGGCTCCGCGCCGCCCGGGTGTCGCGCGGTCAGGCGGCGGCGTAGACGGTGGCGATGTCGATCTCGTTGGTGTCCGGGTGCCAGGCGCCGAGGACCTGGACGTGCCGGCCCACCCGCAGCAGCGACATGTCGCTGACCGCGGGCGTGCCGTTGTAGACGGCGGCGGAGCGGTCCGGCACCACGTGCGCGACGATCCGCTGGCCCTTGTGGTCGAGGTGCAGCAGGTTGCGGCCGACCGAGGCGATGTGCCCGTGCAGGTTGACGATGTTCACCCAGACCGAGTCGGCGGCGAGCGTGCCGTCGGGCAGGCGTACGCCCCGGGCGTAGAGCCCGTCACCGACGGCGACCCGGTCGAAGGTGGTCGGGTGCAGCTTCCAGATGCTCGTGCCGTCGGTGATCCGGATCGAGTGCAGGACGGTGTCCGAGCCGGTGACCAGCAGCATGCTGCCGGAGATCTTGCTGATCCGCCCCTCGGCGAAGTTCGGGTCCGGCAGGCCCGGCCCGACTGCCGTCGCTTCGGCGGCGAAGGCCGCCTCGGGGGCGAGCGAGCCGAGCCCGGTGGCCCCGACCACGCCTCCCAACGCGGCGGTGGCGAGCAGCCGTCGGCGGTCCATCCTCTGGTGCATGGTGGCGCCCTCCCGTTCAGACGGTGTCGACCGAGCAGGGCCGCAGCCCGGTGGAGAGACTGGCGATCACGCTGTACGCCGCCGGCGTCAGGTCGATGATCCGGTTGCTGCCACAGGCCGAGCCGCAGCAGGTGCGCTCGCCGCAGAACAGGTCGGTCTGCGGCCCGCAGTCGGCGATCGTGGTGCCGATCCGAGCGCCGTTGCACAGGTTGGTGGTGTAGTGCCGGAAACCGCAGCCGCGGCGGCTCATCCCGGTGACGCCGCAGGCGTCGGGGCGGGTGATGGCCAGGCAGGCGTCCGAGGTGTTGGGCCAGGCGTGCTGGTAGTTGCCCGATCTGCAGGTGCCGCAGGCGCCGCCGCCGGCGGATCCGCACGGGCCCCAGGCGCTGCCGCAGCAGAACCAGGACACCTCGCCTCGCAGAGCTGCCATGGGTGCCTCCTTCCGAAGACAACAATTGACAGTGATGGATATAGACGGAGATTGTTGTGTTACAAACCATCGAAGTCAATCAGTGCGACGAAGATTTCCTTCAACCGAATCCGGCGCCGCGCCGTGGTATGAGCCAGCTGGTATAGAGACAGCTCGATCGGTTGCGCATAGGTTGACGCTGACCTGCCCGCGGCGAACCCACCCATGCCGCGGCCACCCGCAAGGAGGCACGGATGAGACGAAGCCTCGCCGCCGCGGCAGCAGCCATCCTGCTGCCCGTCGGTGCCCTCACCGCAGTGGCGTCCCCCGCCGCCGCGGCGCCGAGCAGCCCCGGTGTCGCGGCCGGGCCCGACACCACGTCGTCGCCGATGCTCGCCGCGATGCAGCGCGACCTCGGCCTGACCGCAGAGCAGGTGCGCGACCGGATCGCGAAGGACGAGAAGGGCAGCCGCACCGACGCCGCCCTGCGCCGGTCGCTCGGCAACGCGTACGCCGGTGGCTGGCTTGCCGACGGCGCGCTCGTTGTCGCGGTCACCGACCAGGCCGCGGCCGACCGGGTCCGGGCCGCCGGCGCGCAGCCGAGAGTCGTCACGCGTAGCGGCGCCGAACTCGACCGGATCAAGTCGACGCTCGACCGGCACGCCGCCAAGGCGCCCGCCGCCGCGGTCCCCGGCTGGTACGTCGACGTGGCCACCAACACCGTGGCCGTGCTCGCCCGCGGCGACACCCGCGCGGCCACCGCCTTCGTCCGGGCGAGCCGGGTCGACACCGCCGCCGTCCGGGTGGTCGGCACCACCGAGGCCCCGCGCACCTACTACGACGTGCGGGGCGGGGACGCGTACTACATGGGTGGCCGCTGCTCGGTCGGCTTCTCGGTGACCGGCGGCTTCGTCACCGCGGGGCACTGCGGCACCACCGGCACCGCGACCCAGGGCTACAACCAGGTCGCGCAGGGCACCTTCCGCGGCTCGTCGTTCCCCGGCAACGACTACGCCTGGGTGCAGACCAACTCCAACTGGACCCCGCAGCCCTGGGTGAACAACTACTCCGGCGGCAACGTCACCGTGGCCGGTTCCACCGAGGCGGCGGTCGGCGCGGCCATCTGCCGCTCCGGCTCGACCACCGGTTGGCGCTGCGGCTCGATCCAGGCCAAGAACCAGACGGTCAACTACGCGGAAGGCTCGGTCAGTGGCCTGACCCGCACCAACGCCTGCGCCGAGCCCGGCGACTCGGGCGGCTCGTGGCTCTCCGGCCAGCAGGCCCAGGGCGTGACCTCCGGCGGCTCCGGCAACTGCACCTCCGGCGGCACCACCTACTTCCAGCCGGTCAACGAGATCCTCTCCGCGTACGGCCTGACGCTGCGTACCAGCGGTGGCGGTGAGCCTCCGCCGCCCACCGGATGCACCGGCTACGAGTCGACCTACACCGGCTCGGTCTCCTCCGGCCAGAGCGCGATCCAGCCGAACGGCAGCTACTACTACTCGTCGGTGTCCGGCACCCACCGCGGTTGCCTCGACGGCCCGACCGGCGCCGACTTCGACCTCTACCTGCAGAAGTGGAACGGCGCCAGCTGGGTCGACGTCGCCGGGGCGTACACCCCCTCCCCGGACGAGACGCTGAGCTACACCGGCACGGCCGGCTACTACCGGTTCGAGGTGCACGCCTACAGCGGCTCCGGCAGCTACTCGCTGGGCATCACCAACCCCTGAGCCGGCCCGCGCGCCCGGTGCCGCCCGGGTCGCCGCGGTCGTCGCTCGGTGACGGCGGGGTACGGACCTCCCAGGTCCGCACCCCGCCGCTCGTCGTCCAGGGCCGGACCGGCTGCCCTGCTATCGTCGATGCGCAGATCACCGAAGAGGAGACCAGACATGGCGGGTGACGACGACATCTCCGGGTGAGCCCCGGATCTGATCGGCCGCCGGCACGCGCGCGCGAGCGCCGCCGGGGCCAATTCGTCGTCTCCTTCCCGTCTGCCGCCGGGCGCCCGGGCGCGCCCGCACTCCCGTCAAGGTCTCGCACATGCCTCCATCCGCGCTGCTCGCACATGATCTTGTCCGTACCCTCGGCACCCGACGGGTGCTCGACGGCGTCTCGCTCACCGCCGCCCCCGGCCGCCGGATCGGCCTCATCGGCGAGAACGGCGTCGGCAAGTCCACCCTGCTCCGGCTGCTGGCCGGGGCGGACGAACCGGACGCCGGCACCGTGATCCGCCCCGCGGACCTCGGCCACCTGCACCAGGAGATGCCGTTCGACCCCGGGTCGACGATCGCCGACGTGCTCGACGACGCGCTGCGCGAGGCTCGCGCCGACCTCGCCGCGCTCGACCGGATCAGCCAGGCCCTCGCCGAGACGCCCGAGGACTCCCCCACCCACACCGAACTGCTCACCGCGTACGGGGAACGGCTCGACCGGGCTCAGGAGCACGAGGCGTGGGACGCCGACCGGCGCGCCGCGATCGTCCTCGCCGGGCTCGGCCTCGGCGGGACCGCACCCGACCGTACGCTCGGCTCGCTCTCCGGCGGGCAGCGTGGCCGGCTCGCGCTCGCCGCCCTGCTGGTGCGCCGGCCCGCGGCGCTGCTGCTCGACGAGCCGACCAACCACCTCGACGACGCCGCCGCGGCGTTCCTGGAGGAGCAGCTGCGCGACCTGCCCGGGGCGGTCGTGCTGGCGAGCCACGACCGGGCCTTCCTCGACGCGGTCTGCACCGACCTGATCGACCTCGACCCGGCGGTCGACGGCCCGACCCGGTACGGCGGCAGCTACACCGCCTACCTGGGCGAGCAGCGCGCCGAGCGGGAGCGCTGGCGGCGGCGCTTCGCCGAGGAGCAGGAGGAGCTGGCCGAGCTGCGTCTCGCCGTCGGCGAGACCGCGCACCGGGTGGCGCCGGGTCGGGCCCGCCGGGACAACGAGAAGATGGGGTACGGCCACACCGCCGGCCGGGTGCAGCACCAGATCTCCCGGCGGGTACGCAACGCGGCCCGACGCCTCGACGAGCTGGAGCGCGACCAGGTCCCCCAGCCGCCGGAGCCGCTGCGGTTCCGCGCCGCGGCGCTCGCCGCGGCCGACGACGACGGCGGGCCGCTGCTCTCGGTGCGGCAGCTGCGGGTGCCCGGCCGGCTGACGCTCGACCGGCTGGACGTGGCCGCCACCGACCGCCTCCTGGTTACCGGCGCCAACGGCGCGGGAAAGTCCACCCTGCTCGCGGTGCTGGCCGGGCGACTGGACGCGACCGGCGAGGTACGCCGGCGACCCGGACTGCGGGTCGGCCTGCTGGCCCAGGGCACCCGGTTCGACACCCCGGAGCGCACCGTCCGGGACACCTACCAACGGTCGCTGGGCGCCGATCGCGCCGAGGCCGTACCGCTGAACTCGCTCGGGCTGATCCACCCGGACGACCTGGACAAGCCGGTCGGCGACCTCTCCGTCGGCCAGCGCCGCCGGCTCGCCCTGGCCCTGCTGGTCGCCGACCCGCCCGAGCTGCTGCTGCTCGACGAACCGACCAACCACCTCTCGCCTCGGCTCTGCGACGAGCTGGAGGAGGCGCTGGGCCCGGGCCCCGGGGCCATCGTCGTCGCCAGCCACGACCGGTGGCTGCGATCGCGCTGGGCCGGCCGGGAGATCCGGCTCTGACGGGCCCGGGCTGCGGCGAGCACGGGTTCTCGCGCCGCCTCGGCGGTTCGCGCGGCATCCTGTCGTACCGGGGCGCAAGGGTAGTGGTCGGCAGCGGACGCCGGGTCCGCGCGACGGGAGGACGTGTCATGGCGTACGGCTACTTCGGTTCGATGCGGGCCCGGCCCGGCCACCGTGCGGAGGTGGTGGCCCTCCTGCTCGAAGGCGTCGACGGTCTGCGGGCGGCGGGGTGCCACCTCTACGCGGTCGGCGCGTCGGAGACCGACCCCGACCAGATCCTGGTCAGCGAGATCTGG
This sequence comes from Micromonospora sp. NPDC093243, assembly GCF_044753725.1. NCBI lineage: Bacteria > Bacillati > Actinomycetota > Actinomycetes > Micromonosporales > Micromonosporaceae > Micromonospora > Micromonospora sp. NPDC093243. The sequence goes on from NZ_JBIVNT010000007.1 coordinate 280,920, forward strand.
GAGTCCAAGGAGCACCACGACCGTTCGCTCCAGCTGCCCGAGACCAAGGAGGCCATCGCCCGCGCCATGCCGCTGCTCACCGGCGAGTTCGCCGGCCAGGAGATGACCGTGCTGGGCGGCCTCGGCGTCTGACGGCGCGGCGATCCGGCGGTCAGCTGCCGAGCCGGGCCCGCAGCGCCCGGATGCACCAGTCGAAGACCGGCGCCAGGCTCTCCGTCTGCGGCCAGCCGTTGACCACCGAGAGCAGCCGCACATAGAGCTCACGGCGCGGGTCGCTCGCCGTTTCGAGCCGGGCCAGGAGCCGGCGGGGCAGGTCGGCGTCGTCGGGGCGGTCGCAGAGCCGGGCGTACCGGGCCAGGATCGCCGCCAGGACGGCGTCGGCCTGCGGCGAGTCCGGGTCGACGCCGGCCGCCAGCGCCGGCCGGACCTCGGCGCGGACCACGGCCACGGCGTCGGGGCGTACCCCCGGCGTGCCGTCGCGGGCCCGGTCGGCGGCGTACTGCTCGGCCACCTGCCGCATCCGGGCGCGAAACTGCGGGTCCTGGGACAGCTCGGCCAGCTCGATCCAGGCCTGCACCTGCTCCGCCTCGGGATCGTCGGGCAGCTCGGGGGTCATCGAGCGCCTGAACCCGGCGAACGCCGAGTCGGCGTCCAGGCCGCCGAAGGCGACGTCGAGGAACTCGCCGATCAGGCGCCGTCGCTCGTCCTCGGAGAGCTTGGCCAGCTTGTGCATCAGGTTCATCTCCTCATCGGTGGGTCCGCGTCGGGCCACCGCGGTCAGCACCGCGCGTCGCAGCCGCAGCGTCCGGATCTGCACGGCGAGCGCGTCGGCGTGCGCCGCGGCCACCTCGGCGAGCGAGGTCTCCCGGTCCAGGACCCGACTGATGGTGGGTAGGTCCACTCCGAGGTCGCGCAGCGTACGCACCAGGTCCAGCCGGGCGACCGCCTCGAGTCCGTAGCGGCGGTGGCCGGCCGGGGTGCGCTCGCACGGCGGCAGGATCCCGCGGTCGGAGTAGAAACGGATCGCCTTCACCGTCAGCCCGGTCCGCCGGGCCAGCTCGCCGATCGAGTAGCGCGCGTCGCCGTCCATGCGTTCACCCTCGCCTCTCCCCCGGTGGGAGATGCAAGCTCCCGCGCCAACCAGCATCCGCCGCGGTCGAGGACGGGCCCACCCCCTGCCGTCGCGGGGAGCGGGCCCGCCCGGTGCTCGACCGGCTCAGACGGCGACGCGGCCACCGTCGACCGGCAGGACCGCACCGTGCACGAAACTCGACCGGTCGGTGGCCAGGTAGGAGATCGCCTCGGCGATCTCCTCCGCCGAGCCGGGCCGGCCAGCCGGCGCCATCGCGGCCAGCTGGTCCAGATCGTCTCCCATCCCCGCGGTGCCGCTGGTCCGGGTCGGTCCGGGGCTGACCGCGTTCACCCGGACACCCTGCGGGCCGTACTCGGCGGCCCAGGACTTGGTGAGCAGCACCAACGCGGCCTTGCTCGAGCCGTACAGCGACATCCCGGCGGCACCGAACTCGGCGACCATCGTGCTCACGTTGACGATCGCCCCCCGGCCGCGCTTCGCCATCTCCGGCGCGAACTCGGCGACCAGGAAGTACGGCGCCTTGACGTTCAGGCCGTACACCGCGTCGAAGTCCCGCTCGCTGGTCTGCTCGGTCGGCCCGAAGGGGTAGATGCCCGCGTTGTTCACCAGCACGTCCAGCTCGCCGACGAGTTCCCGGGTCCGGGCGGCCAGGGACCGCGCCGATGCCTCGTCCCGCAGGTCAGCCACCAGGAAGTCCGCCCGGCCACCGGCCGCTCGGATCTCCTCGACCACCGTGTTACCCCGGGCCTCGTCCCGGCCGGAGATCACCACGTGGGCGCCCAGCCGGGCCAGCGCTATCGCGGTCGCCCGGCCGATGCCGCTATTGCCGCCGGTCACCAGCGCGGACCTGCCCTGCAGCTCGCTCATGTTCCCTCACACCCATCTCGTGCGTTCGGAGCAACAGCTCCGGTCGGGACCGCCCCGACCCGGTGGGTGCAAGCCGTCCGGCGGCGGGAACTTTCCCGGTCGGCTGCTGGAATGGCTTATGGCCGGCATAAGCGTCCGGGGCAGGGCCCTCACCGCGGCCCGTGGTACTCCAGCGCGGCGATCAGGTGACCGAGATCCCGCCGACGGGAGTTCGCTGGCCACGCCGCCCAGGTACGCCGGACGATCGGGTGCCCCGCCAGCGCCGCCCAGGTCACCGACTCCGGGATCGGCGGTGACCAGGCGGGCGGTGCCAGTGCGAACGCCGCCCCGGCGGTCACTGCGGCGAGCTTCACCTCGGGAATCAGCTCCTGCCCCTCGGGGGCGACCGGCCCCAGATCGAGGCCGTGACTGCGCAGGATCGCGGTGATCTCGTCGTACCAGGTGGGACTGCCGGAGCGCGGGAAGCCGAGCCAGTCCAGGCCGCTGAGGGCGTCCAGCCGGATACCGTCGGGCCCGGCCAGGGCGGCGGCCTGGTCGGCGGCGAGCAGCACGCCGAGCCGTTCCTCGACCACCAGCACGGCGTCCAGGTCGTGGCCGATCGGGTGCTCCCGGACCAGACCGACGTCGATCTCGCCGGCCCGCAGCGCGACGATCTGCGCCGCGGTCGACATGTGCAGGGCCTGGACCCGGGTGTCCGGGTAGGCCTCGCCGAGGTCGGCGAGCGGCCGGGTGAGCAGCCCGGTGGGCAGCTCCAGCGGGATCCCGAGCCGCAGCGGCCCACCGGCCACCGTGCTGTGCCGGGCCACGGCCGCCACCGCCTGGTCGTGCCGGGCCAGCACCGCCCGCGCCTCCACCAGCAGCGTCATGCCCGACTCGGTGGCCCGAACCCCGGTGGTGGAGCGCACCAGCAGTTGCTGGCCGAGCTGCCGCTCCAGGGAGTTCATCAGTTGGGAGAGCGCGGGTTGGCTCAGGTGCAGCCGACGGGCGGCACCTGACAGGCTCCCCTCCTCCACGACCACCACGAACGCCCGCATCTCACGTAGTTCCACCCGCCCATGACACCACGTAGGCCCGCCGCCGCCGCCGGCTGTTCCCCCACCGGCAACGCAAGCCCGGCCGTTCCCTGGTGGTGACCGTACAGTGGGGAGGGTCCTGGCCCCACTGATCTTGGCTGGCTCGGCTCCCCGTCACCATCGCGTCGGAGACCTGCCCGCCGACCGGAAGGAGCACAGTGAACACCCACCTCAGGACCGCGCTCTCCGCCGCCCTGACCGCCACCCTCCTGGCCACCGTCGCCGCGACGCCGGCCCAGGCGCACGGCACGTCTCCGAAGCCCACCGTCATCGCCCTGCCCGACGGGTTCCAGCCCGAGGGCATCGCCGCCGCCGGCCGGTACGCCTACTTCGGCTCCCGGGCCACCGGCGCGATCTACCGGGCCGACCTGCTCGACGGCGACGGCCGGGTGATCAGCCCGGCCACCGGAACGCCCTCGCTCGGCCTCAAGGTCGACCGGCGCGGCCGGCTCTTCGTCTCCGGCGGGGCGGCTGGTGACGCCCGCGTGATCGACAGCCGCACCGGCGCGGTGTTGGCCCGCTACCAGTTCGCCAGCGCGCCGACCTTCGTCAACGACGTGGTGCTCACCGAACGCGCCGCCTGGTTCACCGACTCCAACAAGCCGGTGCTCTACCGGGTGCCGCTCGGCCGGCACGGCGCCCTGCCGCCGGCCGACGGTTTCACCACCGTCCCGCTGACCGGCGAATTCCAGCAGGTGGGCACCGGGATCAACCTCAACGGAATCGCCCGCACGCCGGACGGCTCGGCGCTGATCGTGGTCCAGTCGAACACCGGCATCCTGTTCCGGGTGGACCCGGCCACCGGGGCGACCACCGCGGTCGACGTGCCCGGCCAGAGCTTCCTCAACGGGGACGGCCTGCTGCTCGTCGGCCGCACGCTGTACGTGGTGCAGAACCGGCTCAACCAGATCGCCGTGGTCGAGTTGAACCGCGCCGGGACCGCCGGCACGCTGACCGGGACGATCACCGACCCCGGCTTCGACGTGCCCACCACAGTGGCGAAGGCGCTCGGCCGGCTCTACCTGCCCAACGCCCGCTTCACCACGACGCCGACCCCGACCACCCCGTACACCGCGGTCGCGGTCTCGCCGCGCTGACCGCCGGCCCGGGGGTGCGCGGCCCGCGCGCCCCCCCGGGCCGCTCATCCTCGGCCGCCCGGCGGAGTGCGCGTCCACGCGCTTGCCATAATCCGTTGGTGATCAACAACGCTGGGCCGGGCGGCGTCGCCCCGGAAGCCCCCGCCGCTCGATCCGACAAGAACTGGGTACGGGCAGTGATCATGGCGTTGGCCGGCCTGGTCACGATCGGCGCGGCCCACTACCGGCCATGGGTGACGGTGCGTTCCGGGCAGGACGTCGTCCACCTCCTGCTGGGCCGCGACGCCCCGTCGACCGAGGTGCGCACGTACGCGTTGACCGACCTGACCGGCTCCCTGGTCGCGCTGTACGTCGGCTGGCTCGGGCTGCTGGCACTGCTCGTCCTCGCGTGGCTACGCCCGCAGTGGCGCGATCTCCTCCGGCTGGCGCTCGGCGCGACGACCCTGGCACTGGTGGCGCTGACGTTCCTACCGAGCGGCGCCGCAGTGCGAGAGAGCGGTTTTCCGGTGGCCGACCGGCCCAGCACCGACTACCTCCAGGGCACCTGGCTCGGACTGGCCGGGACGCTGCTGCTGGCCGGAGCGGTCGCCGCCCTGCTGGCCGCGCCCCTGCGGGTCGCGACGACCACCGCGGCGGGAGCGACGCCGGCGGCCACCGCCGCGGAACCGGCCGCCGATCCGGGGCACGAGCCCGAAGCCACCAACCCGACGACTTCCGCACCGTCGGACGCCTCTGCGCCGGGCCGCGTCGAGCACGGCCAGCCGGCGGAGAGCGTCCCGGAGCCGATCGTGTGGACCCTGCCGGCGCCCGGCGCGTACCCGCGGAGAGCGGTGCCGCGGTGGCGCCGCCCGTTACGGATCGGCGTCGTGACGGTCGCACTGGTCGCCGCCGTGGCCCTGATCGGGGTGGTGGGATGGAAACTCGCTCATCCGCCCGCGCAACCGGGCGACGCCGCCGGCGGCCTCGCCGCCCGGTTGGTCGCGCCCCCGGAGGACGCGACGCCCGGCCGTGGTCCCGCCGCCGACGACCGGGTTGATTTCACCCGGATCGTCTCGCTCGACCGCGACCCCGGGGCGCTGCTACTCGTGACGCAGTTGGCCGAGGTACGGCACGCGGCCAGCGCGGCCTGGATCGAGCCGAACTCCGCGGCGATGACGGTCGTCCTGCTCCAGTTCGACACACCGACGCTCGCCGAGGAGTTCGCGACGTCCTACGCCGACCTGGAACGGAGCCTCCGTGCCCCGGGGGAGGTCACTCTGACGTCCGTGCCCGGAGCGACGGCGTTCGCCGGCCCGAGCGGTGACGACGTGAGCCTTCCCGAGGTGCACGCCGTCGCGCAGCGCGACGACATCGTCCTGCTCGTCACCGCCGGCGGCGCTGGCTCGCACGACGTCACCGCCGCCGAGTCCCTGCTCCGTCAGCAGTACGACCGGCTGTGACCGCTCCCCCGCCGGGTGGACGCCCGGTGATCTTCACCATGCCGGGTCGCCGTCGTCCGGGGGCCGCGTAGATTCGGTGCCACCGGAATCGGCTGCACCCGAGCGCCGACCGGGAGACGGAGGGCGACATGGCGGGGAAGACGCAGACGCCGTTGCGGGTGGGTCTGCTGGGCTACGGACTGGCTGGTCGGGTGTTCCACGCCCCGCTGATCGCCGCGACGCCGGGCCTGCGCCTGCACGCCGTGGTCACCCGCGATCCTGAGCGACGTCAGCAGGTCCGGCACGACCACCCGGAAGCCCGCCTGGTCGACGACGTCGACCTGCTGTGGCGTTCGCCCGAGGCGCTCGACCTGATCGTGGTCGCGACGCCCAACCGGCTGCACGTACCGATGGCGCGGGCGGCGGTGGCCGCCGGGCTGGCGGTGGTGGTCGACAAGCCGCTCGCCGCCACCGCCGCGGAGAGCCGGGATCTCGTCGCCGAGGCGGCCCGCCTCGGCGTACCACTGACCGTCTTCCAGAACCGCCGCTGGGACGGCGACTTCCTGACCGCCCGCCGCCTCGTCGAGGAGGGCACGTTGGGACAGGTGACCCGATTCGAGTCTCGCTTCGAGCGTTGGCGTCCGGCCATCAAACCGGGCTGGCGGGAGAGCGCCACCCCGGACGAGGCCGGTGGCGGCCTCTTCGACCTGGGCGCCCACCTCATCGACCAGGCCGTGCAGCTGCTCGGCCCGGTCCACAGCGTCTACGCGGAGGTCGACCGCCGCCGGCCGGGTGCGCAGGTCGACGACGACGCGTTCGTCGCGCTGACCCACGCCGCCGGGGTCCGCTCACACCTCTGGATGAGCGCGGTCACCCCGCAGCTCGGGCCTCGGCTGCGGGTCCTCGGTGACCGGGCCGGCTACACCACGTACGGCCTGGACCCGCAGGAGGAGGCGCTACGCGACGGCGGTCGGCCGGGCACGCCGGGCTGGGGCGAGGTCCCGCCCGAGCGGTACGGGCGGCTCGGCGTGGACGGCGACCTCCGGCCGGTGCCCACCGAAGCGGGCCGGTACCAGAGCTTCTACCAGCAGGTGGCGACGGCGCTGCGGGACGGCGGGCCGATGCCGGTCGACCCGCGCGACGCGGTGGACACCGTCGCGCTGATCGAGCTGGCACACCGGTCGGCCGAGGAGGGCGCGGTGCTTCCGGTACCGCCGAGGTGACCGTGGACTACTACGTGATCCTCTCATCGGCGCCCGGGCGTCGGACCGCCGCCGAGACGATCGTGGTCGAGGAGTTCGCCCACGCCGTCGACTGGACCACGTCGGGGCTGCGCAGTGCGGGTTGGGCGCCGGATGCCGGTTGGCGGAGCGCCACGTCGGTCAGCCGAGGCATGCGCGCCGACCCGCGGCTGCGCGCCCGGGTCGTCCCGGTCACCCGCGACGGCGCGGATGAGGTCCATGGCCAGCTCGGCGGCGGGCCGTTGCCGGCCGAACCGGCGTTGCGCAGCCACTTCCGCGACCAGCAGAGCTTCCCCGCCAGCACGCCGCTGCGACTCGGCCCCGCCGAGGTTCCCGAGGGCTTCCACGAGCGCCGGGTCTACCGGGTTCTCTTCGCCGGCGACCTACCCGTGGATCGGTTGACGGACCTCGCCGCGCGCTGGCGGCCGACGGCCGGTCACGGGGCCAGCGACCCGGCACCCGGTGGTCGGCGGCGGGTCGGCCGAGACGAGCACAGCTGGACCCTGCGCCGGGTCGGTCGCGACATCGCCTGGGCCCTCGACCTGACCTCGCTGCTGGCGACCACCACCGACCACACCATCGGGCCGGTCCTGCACGAGCTGACCTCCGTCGTACGGCTGCGGGGACTCGTACCCGTGACCACCGAACGTTTCGCCTGACGGCCGAGCCGACCCGGACGGCGGGCAGCCTGCCTGCTGGTGCGGGCGGATAATGGCCGGATGGTGAGCGGCCGCTGGGCAGGCGTGCCACGCCGAGTTCGGCTCATGCTCATGGCGGCCGTGCTCGTCTTCGCCTACGGCACCGTGGTGCATCTGGTCCAGCTGTTCACCGGCGGGCTGCGGCCGTATCCCGCGCTGCCGGCGTGGCTGGCGCTCTACTTCACCTCGCTGACCGTGCTGGATCCGCTGGCCGCGGCGCTGTTGTGGACGCGCCGGACGGCGGGCCTGTGGCTCGGCTGCGCCGTGCTGGTCAGCGACTCGGCGGCGAACGCCTACGCCAACTACGTGCTGGACGCCACGCCCGGGGTCACGCCGGGGCGAATCGGGCAGGCGGTGATCACCTTGCTCGCGGCCGCCCTGGTCGGGGCGGCCGCCCGGCTGGCCCCGTGGATGCGACCGGCGTACCCCGCGCGGTCACCCGCCCGGCCCTGACCGCTCAGTGCTGGGGCTGGCGGCGCCGGTGGGAGAGGTCGCCGTGGTGGTGCGCACCCGGGTGCGAGTGCGGGTCGGTGTGGACGGTGGCGCTGGTCAGGCGGGGCACCGTGTGGGTGAGCTGGTGTTCGGCGTCGGCGGCGATCTCGTGCGCGGCGGTGAGCGTGAGGGTGCCGTCGACGACGAGGTCCGCCTCCGCGTGCAGGTGATGGCCGATCCACCGCAGCCGGACCGCGGCCACGTCCCGGACCCCGTCGACGGCGCGCAGGGTGGTCTCCGCCTGGTCCACGAGACCCGGGTCGACCGCGTCCATCAGCCGCCGGTAGACCTCGCGCGCCGCGTCCTTGAGTACGAAGGCGATGGCGATGGCGATGACCAGGCCGATCACCGGGTCCGCCCAGTGCCAGCCGACCGCGGCGCCGCCGGCCGCCGCGACGACCGCGAGCGAGGTGTAGCCGTCGGTGCGGGCGTGCAGGCCGTCGGCGACCAGGGCGGCGGAGCCGATCCGCCGGCCGACGCGAATCCGGTAGCGGGCCACCAGCTCGTTGCCGGCGAAGCCGACCAGGCCGGCCACGGCCACCCAGGGCAGATGGTCGATCTCGGCGGGTCGCAGCAGCCGGGTGACCGCGGTCCCGGCGGCGAAGATCGCCGAGCCGGCGATGACCGCGACGATGACGATGCCGGCCAAGTCCTCCGCCCGGCCGTAGCCGTAGGTGTAGGCGCGGGTCGCCGCCCGCCGGCCCAGCAGGAACGCGATGCCGAGGGGCACGGCGGTCAGCGCGTCGGCGATGTTGTGCAGCGTGTCGCCGAGCAGGGCGACCGAGCCGGAGAGGACGACGATGACCACCTGGGCGGCGGCCGTGGCGCCGAGCCCGACCAGCGAGATCCACAATGCCCGCAGTCCGTCCCGGGAGGCCTCCAGCGCGGGGTCGACCTTGGACCCGGAGTCGTGCGAGTGCGGGACGACGACGTGCCGCAGCCGGTGCCACCCGCGGCCGAACGGGCCGTCGTGCCGGTGCCGCCGGTCGGATCCGTGGGGATCTGGGATGTGCGCGTGCTCGTGGTCGTGCACCCGTTCCCCCAACCGTCGGGAGGTCCGTTCACCGCCGGTCACATTAGGCGCCCGGGTGCCTGCGCGACAACGTTGCAGCTGCCACTGACCTGCAACAACGCTCCCGTGCCGACCCTTCCGCAGTGGGGTTCTCAGGGCGGAAGGGCCGGTCACTCGCCTGCGTTACGGCGGTTGGCCGCCGCCGGCCGAGGTCAGAAGGAGTACGGGCCGAACCGGCCCCAGGCGACCACGGCCGAGAGTACGAGCAGCACGACGTTGGCCGCGAGGCCCGGGTATTCCCGGCGGCGCCCGTGCACGACGATCGCGCCGACCATGGTGATCACCAGACCGAGCGCGGCGAGCGGCACCAACACGGGTGCGATGTCGAGCAGGGCCGGCAGGATCAGCCCGACCGCGGCGAGCACCTCCAGACCACCGATGATCTTGACCGTCTCGGGGCGGTAGTTCTCCGCCCAACCCAGGCCGGAGGCGACCAGCTTCTCCTTCGGCTGAATGAGCTTCATCAGCCCGACGCCGAGGAAGAGGACGGCCAGCACGGCCGCGATGATCCACAAGACGATGTTCATGGGGCTCCACCCTGTTGTCACTTGAAGCGTGAAGCGGAACCTACGCCGGATTTACTTCAAGGTGCAAGTGACGCAGAGCGTCGGTCACTTCATACGTGAAGTTATGCTGGACCGATGGAGACGTCGCGGGAACCACGGTGGCTCGACGCCGAGGAGCGGCAGACCTGGCTCGCGCTGGTCAGCGTGCTGATCCGGCTGCCGGCCGCGCTCGACGCCCAGTTGCAGCGCGACGCCGGGATCAGCCACTTCGAGTACCAGGTGTTGGCCGGGCTCTCCGAGTCTCCCGACCGGACGTTGCGGATGAGCGAGCTGGCGGTGCTCGCCGAAGGGTCGCTCTCTCGGCTGTCCCAGGTGGTCGGCCGACTCGAGCGCCGAGGCTGGGTACGACGCACGCCCGACCCGACCGACGGGCGCTACACCCTGGCCGTCCTCACCGAGCAGGGCTGGGCCAAGGTCATCGAGACCGCGCCCGGGCACGTGGCGGAGGTCCGGCGGCTCGCCGTCGACCCGCTGACGAGAGCCCAGCAGCGCCAACTGCGCGAGATCGGCCGGCGCATCGGGCGGGCCGTCGACCCGGACGCACCGTGCCCGGGCGACCGCCGCAGCTGACCACGAGGCAGTCGGCGCGTCCGCAGGTGGACGCGTCAGGAACGCCGATCACCTGGCGGCGCGGCCGGTGACCGCTGCCGCCGGGCGTCGCTCACGGCGTCGCGCCATCGGCCAATGCCGGCCCGGCCGCCGCCGGCAGCAGGTGGCGGACCTCGGGCTCGCCCTCGGCGAGACGCCGGGCACGGTCCTCCGCCTCCTGGTCGGCACCCGTCAACCGCCCGCCGTGCTGGCGCAGGTGCTCGTCCCAGGAGGGCACCAGGTAGACCTCGACGAAGCGGTCCGGGGCCTCCCCCTCGCGGAACAGCCCCCAGCGCATCGCCCCGGTGCGCTGCCGTGAGCCGCGCACCAGGTCCATCGCGTCGAGGAACTCCTGCTCCCGGTCCCGCCGGACGAGGTAGGTGACCACCACCAGCACCGGCCCGACCCGGGGATCCGGCTCGTGCGCCAGTCGCAGCCGGGGCCAGTAGGTCGCCGGGTCCTTGTTCACCCCCCGCAGCTCGGGCAGCGGCCAGATCTGCGAGGTCACCGAGCCGATCAGCATCAACACCCCGGCCACGATCAGCGCGTCGACCAGCCCGGCGAGGTCCGCCAGCAGACCCCAGGCGAACGCGCCCACCGCCTGGCCGCCGGCGAACACCACCTGGTAGACGGCGAGGCCGCGGGCCCGCACCCAGCCGGGCAGGAAGAGCTGCATCTCGGCGTTGACGTTGGCGAGCACGACCACCCACGCCAGGCCGGCCGGCAGCAGGGCGACGAGCACCACCGGCACGACCTCGACCGTCGCCACCACGATCAGCGCCGCGCCGTAGAGCACCCCGGCCACCAGCAGGAACTGGTTCGCCGACAGCCGGGTCCGGACCCACGGCAGCAGCACGCCGCCGACGATCGCGCCCACCCCGAGCGCGGCCAGCAGCATGCCGTACCCGCTGGAGTTCAGACCGAGCCGCCGGTTGGCCACCAGCGGAAGTAGCGCCCACAACGCGCTGCCCGGCACCAGGAACACCAGCGCGCGCCGGAGCAGCCGGCGGACGATCGGCGAGTGCCGCACGTACCGCCCGCCGGCGCGCAGCGCGGCGGTGAACCGTTCGGGCACCTCGACGGCCCGGGCGTTCCCCGGTCGCCACCGGACCAGCGCCACCGCGAAGATTCCGAAGGCCACCGCGTTCAGCCCGAAGACCGGCGCGACGCCGGCCCGGGAGATCAGCACGCCGGCCACGGCAGGGCCGACAGCCCGCGCCACGTTGACGCTGATCGAGCCGAGAGCCGAGGCCGCCCGCAACTGCTCCCGGGGCACCAGTTCCGGGATCACCGCCGCCCAGGCCGGCAGGGTGAGCGCCTGCCCCACGCCGAAGGCGAAGGTGAGCGTGAGCAGCAGCGCCGGCGGCATCCGGCCGGTCGCGGTGAGCAGGGTCAGCCCCACCGCCACCACGACCAGGAAGAGCTGCACCGAGATCAGCAGGTTACGGCGGTCGAACGTGTCGGCCAGCGCGCCGGCCGGCAGCGCCAGCAGCAGGACCGGCAGCAGGCTGGCGGTCTGCACCAGGGCGACCAGCGTCGAGGCGTTCCGCTCGTCGATCAGCAGCCACTGCGCGCCGACCGTCTGCATCCAGGTGCCGACGTTGGCGGCGAGCAGGGCGAGCCAGAGGTTGCGGTAGACCGCCGTCTTCAGCGGCGCCCACGCCGAGACCGGGGCCTCGGCGGTGGTGCCACCGGGCGTCACCACCGCCCGTCGGCGCGCAGCACGCGCTCACCGGAGACGTAGAGGTCGTCGGGGGCCAGCCGGAGCAGCCGGACGAGTTCGGGGGCGACCTGCTCGGGCAGCGCGTACACCTCGTCGAGGAACTGGTCACCGACCCGCTCCTGCAACCGGGTCGGCATCGGCCCGGGATGCAGCTGCATCACCTTGACCCGGTTGCTGTGCTGCGCTTCGGCGACCGACTCGATCAGGCTGGCGCCGTAGCTCTTGGTGGCCCGGTAGACGGGGATGCCGGGGCGGGGCTGCGTCACCGCCATCGCCCCGACATAGACCACATTCCCGAAGCCCTGCCGGTGCAGATGGTCCAGCGCCTCCTTCAACACGTACGTCGTGCCGAGCGCGTTGACCTCGACGGCCCGCCGGATGCGCTCCGGGGTGAGGTCGGCCAGGTCCCCACCGGCCCACATCGAGGCACAGAGGGCCACCGCGTCGATCGTGCCATACCGGTCGGCCACCTGCGCGAAGGCGTCCCGCACCTGCTCGTAGGAGGACGTGTCGCAGACACCGCCGTCGCAGCCCAGCTCGCCGACCGCCGCGTCGATCTCGTCCGGCACGTTGCCCAACACCACCACCCGATCCTCGACCGCGAGCAGCCGGGCGGCCGCGAGACCGAGCCCGCTGGTGCCACCCACCACCACGACGGTCCTGGCGCCCATGTCCCTCCAGCCCTCGCCAACCGGAAACGCCTGAGGCTTCCCGCTCCGGTCGACTCCACACCGACCTCGCCGGACCCGGCCGCCGGGCGATCGGGACAGTCGGCACCCGGCGGCGGGGCGGTGTCAACCCGCCTGGAACGGGCCGAAGGCGTGCCGGACCACCCCGTTGGCCGCGTCCTGGTCGAGACCGGCCGCCACCATCAGGTCACTGGCGGTGGTACGGACCTGGGCGACCAGGACCGAACCGGAGAACCCGACGCCGGCCCGGTACGCCCGACCCGCTGCCGCGACCGCCCGACACATCTGCTCCCGCGCCTCGTCCGGTTCGTCCGCGGTGGTGAACTCGCGGCGCAGCACCCGCACCGCCTCCGCCAGCGCCGACACCGCCTCCGGCAGGGCGTCGGGCACCGGCTCGTCGTCCTCGATCAACGTCACGGTGCGGCGGATCAGGGTGCCGCTGTTACGCATCGCCCGGTCGATCGGCTCCGCCGCCTGCGCGTACCGGCCCACCGGGCCCTCCCGGCTCTCCCACCGCACCGGGGAGAGAGTGCTCGCCTCCCGCGCGGCCTGCGCGGCCTCGGTGAAGGCGCCCATCTCACTCTTGTTGTCCCGCAGCCGGTCGAGGGCCGTCTGCACGGCGGCGGCGTCCCGGTGGATCAGCGCCTCGGCGGTGGCGTCGAGTTGGGCGATCAGCAGGTCCAGTGCCGGGACGGCCGCCCGGTTGATCACCCGCAGCGGGTTCAGCGGCAGCAGCACGGCGGTGACCACGAGCGACACCGCCCCGCCGACGAGCGCGGCGAAGAACCGGGGGATCTCCAGGTTCGGCACCGACGGGCTGAGCGTGCCGATGAGCACCGCGGTCGCGGCCGCCTGGACCACCACCGCCGGGCTGCCGCCGACGAGCACCGACACGACGATCGCCAGCACCACGACCAGGCCGAGCTGCCACGCCCCGGCCCCCAACAGGAACATCAGCAGGTCACCGATGAGCACGCCGACGGATACCCCGACGATCAGCTCGACGGTGCGGCGTAGCCGCTGGCCCGCCGACGCGGCCAGCGCGATCACCGCGGAGACCGGCGCGAAGACCGGCTGCGCGATGTGCAGCAGACTGTCGGCCACCCACCAGGACAGGCCGGCCGCCAGCCCGGCCTGCACGGCCAGCCCGACACCGGCACGTACCCGTCGCAACCGGTCGCGCAGCGTCCTGGTCGTCCGGCGCCGCGCCTGCGCGAGAGTCGCCGTCACCCCGTCGCCGTGGGCACTGGCACCGGCCGAATCGCGGTCACTTCCCCGCGCACCGGCGTAGGCCACGGCGGCACCTACCCGGTGTCGACCGGATGAATCATCACCGCGCCCGTCTCGTTTGCGCCTGCCCGCCTCGGGAAGGCCACCGGGAACGGACTAACCAGGTGCCACCGTCGGCGTCGGCGCCGCGAAGGGAGTTCGCCATGGCTGACAACCAGCGCCCGCTGTCCGGCAAGCGGATCGCGGTCCTCGCCACGGACGGGGTGGAGGACGTCGAGTACACCAGCTCCCGCAACGCCGTCGAGCAGGCCGGCGCCGAGGTCCACCTGATCTCCCTGCACCCGGGCGAGATCCAGGCCATGAACCACGACATCAACCCGTCGAACCGCTACCCGGTGGACCGGCCGGTCGAGCAGGCCGACCCCGCCGACTACGACGGCCTCATCCTGCCCGGCGGGACGGTCAACCCGGACCGGCTCCGGATGAACGACACGGCGATGGCGTTCGTCCGGGCGTTCTTCCAACAGGAGAAGCCGGTGGCGGCAATCTGTCACGGCCCGTGGTCGCTGGTCGAGACCGGCATGGTCAACGGCCGCACGGTCACCTCGTACCCGAGCCTGCGGACGGACATCCGCAACGCGGGTGGAAAGTGGGTCGACCAGCAGGTCCAGGTCGACAACGGCCTGGTCACCAGCCGCCGCCCGGACGACCTGCCGGCGTTCTGCGCCAAGCTGGTGGAGGAGTTCGCCGAGGGTTGGCACACCGGCCGGATGACCACCGCCTGATCCGACGCGCCGGCCGGGCCGGGCCGCCACTCCCCCGGTCCGGGGCCGGCGCTCGTCCGCGCGCGGACCGCCGGTGACCCGGTGCGCGACAATCGACGCCGTGCGGTTCGGCATCCTGGGCACGACCGAGGTGTGCTCCGCCGACGGGCAGCGGCTGGCCGTCGGCGGGCCGAGGCTGCGCGCGCTGCTGGTGCTGTTGCTGCTCGATGCCGGCCGGATGGTGCCGCGGGAACGCCTGATCGACGGGCTGTACGGCGGCGAGCCGCCGGCCGGCGTGGCCAACGCGCTCCAGTCGCAGGTGTCCCGGCTGCGCCAGGTGCTCACCACCGGACCGGTCGACCCGGTCGAGTTCCACCCGGCGGGCTACCGGCTCGCGGTCGACCCGGAGGACGTCGACGCGCACCGGTTCAACCGGCTGGCAGACGCCGGACGGGCCGCGCTCGCGGCCGGCGAGCCGCGCCACGCCGCCGAACTGCTGCGGGAGGCGCTCGCGCTCTGGCGCGGGGAGCCGCTGGCGGACGTCGCCGACGTGCCCTTCGCCGCGGCCCCGGCGGCCCGGTTCATGGACCGCCGGCTGGCCGCGATCGAGGACCGGATCGAGGCCGAACTCCGGCTGACGGTGGCGGAGCCGGAAGCGGCGGGCGACGCCCAGCCGCTGGTGACGGAGCTTCGGGAGCTGGTCGCCGCCCACCCGCTGCGGGAACGGCTGCACGGTCAACTGATGCGCGCGCTGCACACCGACGGCCGGCGGGCCGAGGCGCTCGCCGTCTTCGCGGAGCTTCGCCGGTTACTCGCCGACGAGCTGGGCAGCGACCCGTCGGCCGAGCTGGTGGCCCTGCACACCACCCTGCTGCGCGACGAGGTCGACCCACGCGCCGCGGCGACTCCGCCCCGGCTGCCCCCGCTGCCGCACCAGCTGACCAGCTTCGTCGGCCGGGTGGACGAGCTGCGCCGGCTCGGTGCGCTGCTCGGCGAGGCCCGGTTGGTCACGCTGCACGGCCCGGGTGGCGCCGGGAAGACCCGGTTGGCGATCGAGGCCGCCGAGCGGCACGGCGGGGAGGTCTGCCTGGTCGAGCTCGCCGCCGTACCCGCCGGGGCGGCGGTGGCCCCCGCGGTGCTGGCCGCGCTCGACCTGCGCGACGGGGCGCTGCGGCGACCCGGCGGGCCACGCGACGGCGCCGACCGGCTGGTCATGGCGCTCGCCGACCGACGGCTGCTGCTGGTGCTCGACAACTGTGAGCACGTGGTGGCCGACGCGGCCCGGCTCACCGCCCGCCTGCTCGGCGCCGCCCCCGGGCTCCGCGTCCTGGCCACCAGCCGGGAACCGCTCGGCGTGACCGGCGAGGTGCTCTGCCCCCTGCTCGGCCTGCCGGTGCCGCCCGAGGCCGCCCCGCCGGAGCAGGCGCGGGGGTACGCCTCGATGCGGCTCTTCGCCGATCGGGCCGGCGATGTGGCGCCGGGCTTTACGGTCGACAGCGGCACGGTGGCCGCGGTGCTGCGGATCTGTCGTACCCTCGACGGCCTGCCGCTCGCCATCGAGCTGGCCGCGGCCCGGTTGCGGGCGCTGCCGGTCGGCGAGGTCGCGGCCCGGCTCGACGACCGGTTCCGGCTGTTGAACCGGGGCAGCCGGATCGCCGAGCCGCGGCACCAGACGCTGCGGGCGGTGGTGCGGTGGAGCTGGGACCTGCTGGACGAGCCCGAGCGGCGGCTGACCCGCCGACTCGGCGTCTTCGCCGGTAACCCCGATCCGGCCGCTGTCGAGCGGGTCTGCGCGCCGCTCGGCGCGGACGTGCTCGACGTGCTGACCAGCCTGGCGGAGAAATCCCTTGTGGACGCCGCCGACGGTCGCTTCCGGATGCTGGAGACGGTGCGCGCGTTCGCCGTCGAGGAGCTCGCCGAGGCCGGCGAGGCCGACCGGCTGCGCCGGGCGCACGCCGAGTACTTCCTCGATCTGGCTCGGGCCGGCGATCGTGGGCTGCGCGGCGCGGGCCAGCTGGAGTGGCTGCGCCGGCTGGACGCGGACCGCGACGACCTGCACGCCGCGCTCCGCCGGGCGGCGGCCGACGGCGACACCGGCACCGCGCTGCGGTTGGTCGCCGCCCTCTCGTTCTACTGGTGGCTGCGCGGCCTGCGCGGCGAGGGAGCCGAGCTGGCCGGCCGGCTCGTCGACCAGCTGGACGGGCCGCCGCCCGGGCTCGCCGAGGAGTACGCGCTCTGCCTGCTGGTCACCGGGGTGGGTGCGATCGGGGCGGACCGCCCGCACCTCAGCCGGGCCAGCGACATCCTGTGGGGCCTGGGCCGGCCACCCCGGCACCCGTTCCTGCTCTACCTCTCCGGGATGGCCGCCGGTCCCCCGTCCGCGGAGCGGCGGTCGATGCTGGACCTCCCGGAGAGCCGGGAGGTGCTGCTCGGCGACGACCCGTGGAGCGGGGCGCTGGGGTCGCTCGGCGTCGCGATGGTGCGGCTGCTCGACGGCGGCTATCCGGATGCGCGCGCGGAGCTGGCGGTCGCCCTCGACGGGTTCCGCACCCTGGGTGACCGGTGGGGCATGATCCTGGTGCTGAGCACCATCGCGGAGGCGGCCTACCGGGTCGGCGACCCGGCGGCGGCCACCGGGCCGATGGCCGAGGCCCTCCTGCTGGCGGACGAGCTCGGCTCCACCCTCGACCTGGCCGAACTGCTGCGTACCCGGGCGGACGGCCGGCTCGGGGTCGGTGACCTGGACGGTGCGGGCGCCGACTACCGGCGGGTGGTGGCGGTCGCCCAGGCGGCCGGCGCCCCGGAGCTGGTCGCCGCGGCTCACCTGGGACTCGGCGAGATCGCCCGCCGCCGGGGCGACCTTGCGCGGGCCCGGCACCTCTGCGAGCAGGCGGTGGCGGAGTGTCCGGCCGGTTGGTTCGGCGCCGAGGTGGTCCGGTTGGCGGCCCTGGTCGCGCTCGGGCAGATCGCCGACGCGCTCGGCGACGCGCCGACCGCCCGGGCCCGCTACCAGCAGGTGATCGGTGCGACCGTCGGGGTGTGGGACGTGCCGACCGTCGGCGCCGCGGTGGAGGGCCTGGTCGCTCCGGTGCTGCGGCGCGGCGAGGGCGAGCGGGCCGCGCTGCTGCTCGGCGCGGCGTCGGCGCTGTTGAGCGACACCGGTGCCGCCGGCGCCGCCCAGGGCACGCCGGTGGCCGCGGCGGCCCGGGCCCGGATCGGCGACGTGACCTTCGATCGGGCCTTCGCCCGGGGCGCCGGGCTGGGTCGGGAGCAGGCGGTGGCGCTGCTGGCGGCCGGCTGACGGCGGCCGTCAGCCGATGGTGCGCGACCGGTCAGCGCGTCCGGCGACGCTGCCGGCATGACCAACGAAACATCGGCCGTGCTGGCCGAGGGATTGCGCAAGACGTACGGGCGGACGCCGGCTCTCGCCGGGTTCGACCTGACCGTGCCGGCCGGCACGGTCTGCGGGCTGCTCGGCCCCAACGGCGCGGGCAAGACCACCGCGGTGCGGATCCTGGCCACCCTGCTGCGCTTCGACGCCGGCCGTGCCCGGGTGGCCGGGTACGACGTGGCCCGGCACCCCGACCGGGTCCGTGCCCTGATCGGGCTGGCCGGGCAGTACGCCGCGGTCGACGAGATCCTCAGCGGTCGGCAGAACCTGGTGCTCTTCGGCCGGCTCCGGCACCTGCCGGCCCGGGTGGCCCGACGCCGGGCCGACGAGTTGCTCGACCAGTTCGGGCTGACCGACGTCGCGGACCGCTCGGCCGGCGGGTACTCCGGCGGGCTGCGTCGCCGGCTCGACCTCGCCGCCAGCCTGGTCACCACACCGAGGGTGCTCTTCCTCGACGAGCCGACCACCGGGCTGGACCCGCGCAGCCGCAACGGCGTCTGGGACGCGGTCCGTTCGCTCGTCGCCGACGGCACCACCGTGTTGCTGACCACCCAGTACCTGGAGGAGGCGGACCAGCTCGCCGACCGGATCTCGGTGGTGGACGCCGGCCGGGTGGTGGCCGAGGGGACCTCGACCGAGCTGAAGGCGCGGATCGGCACGGACCGGATCGAGCTGGTGGTCCGCGACGCGGCGCAGCTGCCCGTCGCAGCGGCCATCGTGGAGCGGATCGTCGGGGCGCCGGTGACGGTGGACCCGGAGATCCGCCAGCTCGGCGCGCCCGTCGTCGACCGGATCGCGGCGCTCGCCGACACCATGCGGGCCCTTCAGGACGCCGCGGTCGCGGTCGAGGACGTGATGCTGCGCCGGCCCACCCTGGACGAGGCGTTCCTCCGGCTCACCGGGCACGACGTCGAGCGGCGCGACCGGACGGAGGTGGCGGCATGACGACGGCTGGCCGGCTCCGCTGGGCGGTGGCTGACGGCTGGGTGATGGCCGGGCGAAACATGCGGCACGTGGTCCGCTCGCCCGAGGAGATCATCCTCTACTTCAGCCTGCCGATCATGTTCGTACTGGTCTTCGGCTACGTCTTCGGCAGCGGGATGGCGGTGCCCGGACAGGGCAGTTACCGCGAGTTCCTGCTGCCCGGCGTCTTCGTGATGACCATGCTCTACGGTCTCGGGGCCACCGCGTCGGGGATCGCCCTGGACGCGAACCGGGGGGTGGTCGACCGGTTCCGCTCACTGCCGATGGCCCGGTCCGCCCTGCTCACCGGACGGGCCACGGCCGACCTCACCCGGGCCGTGCTGGAGCTGGCCACCCTGGTGGTCTGCGGCCTGCTGGTGGGCTGGCAGTGGCGCAACGGACTCGGCGAGGCCCTGGTGGCGGTCGGTCTGATCCTGCTGCTGCGGCTGGCGCTGACCTGGATCGGCATCCTGCTGGGTCTGCTCGTGCCGAATCCGGACACCGTCGGGGTGATCGTGTTCCCGCTCGCGTTTCCGCTCACGGCGCTCTCCAACGTCTTCGTCGCCCCGGACCTGATGCCGGACTGGCTCGGCGCGATCGCGGCGTGGAACCCACTCTCCGCCACCGTGGCGGCGGCCCGGGAGCTGTTCGGCAACCCCGGCATCGGCGGCGATTCGTGGGCGGCGCAGCATCCGCTGCCGCTGGCGGTCGGCTGGCCGGTGCTGCTCATCGCGCTGGCCGCGCCACTCGCCGTCCGCCGCTACCGGGCTTTGAGCCGCTGACCGTGCGGGTCTCGGCCGGCAGGAAACCCTGACGACCGCGATACCTCAACGGCATCGATATGCCGCTGAGGTATCGCGGTCGATCGGGCCGCCGCCCTCGGCGGCCGCCGCAATGGGGGGCGGCCGCCGGGGCGCACCACCGGGGGCCGCCGCCGCCGGAGACCCCGGCCGGAGACCGCCGCCGGGAGGTCGTCGCGCCCGCCGGTCAGGCCGCGCTGGGCAGCCCGGGGTAGAGCAGCTCCGGGCCGCCGGCGAGGGCCGACTTGACCTTGCGGCTGGTCTCGTCGAGGACCAGCTCCAGAGCACGGGACTCGATGCCGTCCAGGGCCTGGCCGGCCACCCACGCAGGGTCGACCTTGTTCGACTTGTCGACGTAGTCCGCCATGTCGGTGTCCATGTAGCCGACGTGCAGCGCCGTCACGTCGATGCCGGCCGGGGCGAGTTCCTGCCGGATCACGTTGGTCATCGCCCACGCCGCCGCCTTGGCCGCGCTGTAGCCGCCGTAGCCCGGGAAATGGGCCCAGGAGAGCACCGACAGGATGTTGAGCACCGCGCCGCCACCGTTGGCGGTGAGCACCGGCGCGAACGCCCGGCTCACCTCCAGCGCACCGAAGAAGTGCGTCTCCATCTCCAGCCTGATGTTGGCCGCGTCACCGGTGATCAGCGGCGTGTGGGTGCTGACTCCCGCGTTGTTGACGACCAGCGTCACGTCGGGTGCCGCTGCGGCGGCCTTGGCGACCGAGGCCGGGTCGGTGACGTCCAGTTCGAGCGGGATCACCCCGGGCAGGTCCACCGACGACGGGTTACGAGCGCCGGCGTAGACCTTGGTGGCGCCCCGGCTGAGCAGTTGGGCGGCGATGTGTCGCCCCAGGCCACGGTTGGCGCCGGTGACCAGGGCGACCGAGTTGCGGATCTCCACGGATGTCTCCTCCGAGCGGATGGTGCTGGGTTGGAAAGCCAAAGCTAGACGACCTGAGTAGGAAACTGCAACCCAGCGGTAGACTGGACGGCATGGCGGTGGCCGGAACCGGGAAATTCGACGAGTACTGCTCGATCGCCCGCGCGTTGCAGGCGGTGGGCGACAAGTGGACGCTGCTCATCCTTCGGGAGGCCGCGCTGGGCGAGGTGACCCGCTTCGCCGACTTCCGCGACCGCCTCGGCATCGCGCCCGACATCCTCACCGGCCGGCTGACCAGCCTGGTCGACCAGGGTGTGCTGGAGAAGCGGCCCTATCACGAGCCCGGCACCCGGACCCGGCACAGCTACCACCTCACCCCCGCCGGCGAGCAGTTGCGGGTGGTGCTGGCCGCGCTCCAGCAGTGGGGCGACGAGAACCGGCCACTGGCCGGCGGGCCGACCATCCTGCGGCGGACGGCCGACGGCGAGCGGCCGGTACGGGTCGCGTTCGTCGACGACACCGGCGCGGTGGTCCCGCCGGAGCAGGTGGTGTTCGCGCCGGCCTATTCGGCGGGGTGCTGACCGGTCGGCCCCGCTAGCGGGCCTCGGCGAGATCGGGCGCGGCGAAGACGATGTCGAGCTGCGCGTCCAACGCGGCGAGCGCCTGCTCGGCGGTGTAGTGCCCGCCGAGCAGGTAGACGCCCAGCCCCTCCATGAGCGCCAGCAGGCCGGCCGCGCGCCCGTCCCGGTCGGGGCCCGGGAGCAGGCCCGCCATGAAGCCGAGCATCTCCTGGGTGTCCGCGCCGATGCCGGCGGCGGCGTCGGGGCGTACCGCGGTGTAGGCGAGGAACGCCAGCGCGACCCGCCCGTCGATGCGCGACTCCTCGGTCAACGGCAGCACCGCGGTGATCATCGCCCGCAGCAGCGAACGCGGCGCCGGCTGCTCCCCCAGCCGGCTGATCGCCTCGGTGACCCGGGCCTGGTTGCGCTCCCGCACCACGGTCATGGCGAAGGCCATCATCTCGTCCTTGGTGCGGAAGTAGTGCTGGACCATGCCCGGCGACACTCCCGCCTCGTTCGCCACGTGGCGCAGGCTGACCGCCTCCATGCCCTGCCGCGCGGCGACCCGCATCAACGCGTCGGCGATGAGCGTGCGGCGCTCGTGGCGGTCGACCTTCTTGGGCATGGCTCCCATGCTGTCATGACGAGGTGGTGGGGTCGTGATCGTCGCGGCCCGCGGCGGGCGGCGTGCCGGGTCAGCCCAGAGTCACCGTCCCGGCCGCGGCGTCCACCGTGATGATCTGCCCGGTGCGGATCGCCCGGGTGGCGCCGGGGACGCAGATGACGGCGGGGATGCCGTACTCGCGGGCGACCGTGGGGCCGTGCGCCATCACCGCGCCGGTCTCGGTGACCAGCCCGGCGGCGGTCAGGAAGAGCGGCGTCCAGCCGGGATCGGTGGTGGGCGCGACCAGGATCTCGCCGGGTTCGAGGTGGGCGGTGGCCGGGTCGCGGACGACCCGCGCCCGGCCGGTCGCCACCCCGGCCGCGGCGCCGACACCGCGCAGCGCCCCGTCGGGGGCAGCCGCCGCCGGCAGGACCGCCTCGAGGTCGGTGCCGTCGGAGAGTACGGCCACCGGCACCGTCCTTCGGCTTAGCTCCCGCTGGTGCACCGCCCGGCGGGCGGCGACGGCGCCCCGGTGGTCGGCGTGCTGGTGCACGGCCGTCGCCACCTCCTCGAGCGTGAGGAACATGATGTCCGCCGGCTGCGCCAGCAGGCCACCGTCCGCGAGTTCGGCGCCGATCAGCAGCAACTGCCGGCGCACCTCGCGCAGCCGGTAGAGGCCACCGAACTTGCCGGCCTCCCGCAGGCCCGCCAGCGACCGCGCCCGGCGCAGCAGGAAGCCGGCGAGGCGACCCCGGACCGGCCGTCGGCGGCGGGCCCGCGCGACGACCTGGTCGAGGGTGGCCTCGGCGGTGGACGCCGCCCGGGCGAAGCGCCGGTCGGGCGCCTGCTCGGGGTCGGTGAGCCGCAGGTAGTTGGCGATCATCGCGAGGACCGGTGTCGGATCCTCGTCCCACCGTGGCACCCCGAGGTCGACCTCGGCGACCGCGCGGTGGCCGTAGCGGTCCAGGAACGCCGACAGCCCGATGTCGGGCAGCGCCCCCTGCCGGTACCGGGCGGCGAGTTCCGCGGGCGGGGTGCCGAGCAGCAGATCCCGGTGGTCCCTGGCCCGCTCGGCGACCCCCCACAGGGCCAGGTCCATCTCGATGGTGACGTTGTGCGGCATGCCGCCCAGCACCGTGTTGATCTCGTCTTCGCTGGCCACCCCGCGCAGCAGCCGGGCCGGAAGCGTGGCCGCCAACATGCCGGCGACGATCGGCCAGACGATGTCGTCCGGGCTCGCCGTCGGGTCCTGCTCCTGCACGAACCGCAGCCGGTCGGCGGCGGTGTCGAGCCCGTCCGGAGCGGCCGACCCCGTCTCGAGCCGCTCGATCTCCCGGAACAACCGGGTCCGTGCGGCGTCGGGCCGGGCCAGCGCCCGGGTGACCCCGGCGAGCGCCCGGACGGCGGTGCGCGCGCTCGGAGCGGCACCGGCCCCGGCCGATCGACCGCCGGGGCGCGGCGCGAAGCGGGGGTCGGCGAGCACCTGCTCCATCACCGCCTGGGCGCGCGGGCCGAAGTCCACCGCCATGAGGCTGACCAGACGCTTGCGGGTGGCGGGGCGACGGACCAGGTCGGTCAGGTCGCCGTAGAGCCGCCCGCCGATGTCGGTGATCTCGACCTTGAGTCCGAACCCGGCCAACATCCCCGCCACCAGCGACTTCAGGGTGGACATGCCCATCGGGGTGACCGGCTGGAGCATGCCCTGCACGTGGCCGAACTCCAGGTAGACGCGGGGCTCGGGGTCGTCGCTGGCCGGTGGGAGGGGGAAGAGGGTGGTGATCGGTCGCGACTGCAGCAGCCACAGCTCGCCCTGCCGGTCGTACGCCCACTCGACGTCCTGCGGGCTGCCGAGGTGGCGCTGGAGCCGCTCGCCGACCTGGCGCAGCTCGCCGAGCTGGGCTGCGGTAAGCACCCCCCGCTCTGGCCCCGAGGCGCCGTCGAGGACGTACCGGTCGACGTCGGCGGTGCCGTCGACCACGGTCGTGCCCAGTCCGGCGGCGGCCTCCACCACCATCTCGGTCCGGCGACCGGTGACCGGGTTGGCGGTGAACAGCACCCCCGCGACCGCCGGCTCGATCATGCGTTGCACCACCACGGCCATCCGTACGCCCCGGTGGTCGATGTCGTGGGCATCGCGGTAGGCGACCGCCCGCGCGGCGTGCAGCGAGTGCCAGCACTTCTCGATCGCGGAGAGGAGTTCGGCCACGCCCTCGACGCCGAGGAAGGTGTCCTGCACCCCGGCGAAGCTGGCGTCGGGCAGATCCTCGGCGGTGGCGCTGGAGCGAACCGCCACCGGACCGCCACCGAGCTGCCGGTACGCGGCCTCGATCTCGGCCTCTGGCAGGACCCCCGCCTGGTGGACGGTGGTGGTGACGCAGAAGCCCTCGGGCACCCGCTCACCCAGCTGGATCAGCTCCCCCAGCCCGGCCGCCTTGCCGCCGACCAGGTCGATCATCCCGCCGGTCAGCTCGGAGAGTGCGATCACGTGCATGAGGGTGCCCCTTCTTTGCAATACAAGTGCATCGCGAAACACGGTACGCGTTTTACGATGCAAGTGCAATGCGAACCCCGGGCGCCTGCTCAGTCGGGGCGCCGGGGGTGGGAGCGGGACACGCAGTAGACGTCGCCGGAGTTCGCCTCGTGCGGCAGCGAACGCAGGTACGCCGCCATCCGCGCCGCCGACATCCACTGCCCGGAGGCCAGCGCCATGGTGTCGCCCAGCGCGACGTTGTAGGCGTGCACGCCGAGCGCGGTCAGCCGGCGCAGGCACCGCTGCGCGACCTCGCGCTCGATGGTGGTGAACTCGAAGGAGAGCGCGGGCAGCGGGCGGGTCAGACCGTTGAGCACCGCGTCCTCGAAGCCCTCGACATCGATCTTCACGAAGGCGGGTGCGCCGTGCTCGGTGATCAGGCCGTCGAGGGTGACGGAGTCGACCTCGATCCGCGCGTCCCACCGCTCGTGCGCCCACCCGGCCGCGCCGTCCGCCGCGCGGATGAAGAGCGGCGAGGCTGTCGAGATCGTGGGATTGGCGGAGTTGACGTTGAACGGGATCCGCCCGGCCCGGCCACCGCAGACCGCCTCGACCACCGTCACCCCGGGATCCCGGGCATAGATCGCCCGCAGGGCCCGGACGCAGGGTGGTTGCGGTTCCACGGCGATCACGCGGGCGCCGAGCCGGCGGAAGCTGCCGACCCGGTCACCCACGTGCGCGCCCACGTCGAACACCAGGTCACCGGGCCGGACGAACCGCGCGTAGAAGGCGTCCATGGCCGCCTCGCGGGCCGGGTCGCCGTAGTAGACCTCCAGCGACCGGCGAAGCGAGACGGTCTCGGGATCCGTCTTCAAGGCCTCGATCGCACCGGTTCGGGGGTCCACTGGCGGAATCTAACCCGGGCCGCGCGCGGGCGGGTTCACTTCCGGCCAGCCCGTCAGGGGGCGATGCGCAGCCGCCGGACGTGGCTGTCGTCGTACTCCTCGAAGCGGAACCGCAGCCCGGCGAAGGGGCTGCCGGGGAAGTCGCCGGTGATGGTGGCGGTCACCACGGTGCCCTCCGGGGTGTCCCGCACGTCGGTGATCTCGTACGACACCAGCGGCACCTCACGGCGCCAGACACGGATCTCCTCGATGCCCCGGTACGTCTTCCCCTCGTCCTCGACCACCGCGTCGTCGGCGAAGAGGGCGAGGTAGGCATCCTTGTCGGGTTGGCCGGCCAGCTCGAAGTAGCGGCGGATGAGGTCGGGTGCGGTGGTCATGCTGCTGCTCCTTGGCGGTGTTGGGACGGTCAGGCGGGGCGACCGAGCGGGTCTCGATCCGCCAGGGTCATGGCCTCTTCCTCTCCATGGGCAGCGCGGGACGGACACGCGACGGCGTCGTACAGTTACTGCTGAACTAGAAGTGAGTCGCTTCGACATTAGCACCTACTCGGGGAGGCAGCCCATGGCAGGGAAGATCCGGCTTGAGGACCGGGAGTGCCCGCTCTCCGCGACGCTCGGCGTGGTCGGCGAGTGGTGGACCCTCCTGATCCTCCACGACGCCTTCGACGGCTATACCCGGTTCGAGCAGTTCCAGGAGAACCTCAAGATCTCCTCCAGCATCCTGACCAGCCGGCTGCGGACGCTCACCGCCAACGGGCTGTTGGAGCGCCGCCGCTACCAGACCCACCCCGACCGCTACGAGTACGTCCTCACCGAGCTGGGGCGCAGCCTGCGCCCGGTGATCGTCACGCTCGCCGCCTGGGGCAACTCCCGGCTCCAGCCCGAGCAGCGCAGCATGATCCTGGTCGACCGGGAAACCGGCGCCGAGGTCGAGCCGGTCGTGGTGGACCGGGCCACCGGGCGCCGGCTGGATCCGGAGAACTTCGTCTTCGCCGCCGGCCCCGCGGCGAGCGAGATCATGCGTACCCGCTACGCGGGCGTGGTTCCGGAGCAGCCACCGACCGAGTGATTGACCGCCCGGGCCGTAGCGCCTCGGCGGTTTACCGGGTAGAAACATGCCGATCCCTTTATTACCGCGTGATACAAGTCGGACGGATCGGAGAGCGCTCTCACAGCGCGCTCCCCCACCCCACGTCACCGCGTCCGGAGCCCGTTCTCCGGCGCGGCGGAGAGGACGAACCGGATGACCCAGTCCCTCGGCGTTCGGCGACTCGGCCGGGCGCTCATCCTCGGCGTCGTACTGACGACCGCGGTCAGCACGACGGGCACGGCGGCGACCGCCACCCCGCCCCGGCACGGTCCGCCGGACTTCGGACCCAACGTGACCATCTTTGACCCGAGCATGCCGGTCAGCGAGATCCAGGCGACGCTCGACGCGACGCACGCCCGACAGGTCGGCAACGAGATGGGCACCGAGCGGTACGCCTACCTGTTCAAGCCGGGCAGCTACGGCACCCCCGAGCAGCCGCTGCAGATCAAGGTCGGCTACTACACGGAGGTCGCCGGCCTCGGCGCGTCCCCCACCGACGTCCAGATCAACGGCAAGATCGAGGTCTACAACCGCTGCCTCGAGGGCGGTGGCACGGGCAACTGCATCGCGCTGGTCAACTTCTGGCGCACGCTGTCCAACCTCTCGCTCACCATCAACGCGGCGGGGCAGGACGGTTGCCGGTCCTCGGCGAACTTCTGGGCCGTCTCGCAGGCGGTGTCGATGCGCCGGCTGAACATCAACGGCGGCGGACTCTCCCTGATGGACTACTGCACCGCCGGCCCGCAGTACGCCAGCGGCGGCTTCATCGCCGACTCGCGGCTGCCCGCCACCACCAACGGCTCCCAGCAGCAGTGGCTGACCCGCAACAGCGAGGTCGCCAGCTGGTCCAACGGGGTGTGGAACCAGGTCTTCGCGGGCGTCGTCGGCGCCCCGGACGACGCCGGCTTCCCCGACCCGCCGTACACCACCCTGGACAGCACCCCGCTCAGCCGGGAGAAGCCCTACCTCTTCGTGGACGGCAAGGGCAGGTACAACGTGCGGGTGCCCGCCGCGCAGCGGGACAGCCGGGGCGTCTCCTGGGCCGACGGGATGACGCCGGGCCGCACCATCCCGATCGACGACTTCTTCGTGGCCAGGCCGTCCGACTCGGTACGCGTCATCAACAGCCAGCTCGCCCGCGGCAAGCACCTGCTGTTCACCCCCGGGGTGTACGACATCGCGCGCAGCATCGAGGTCAAGCGCCCGAACACGGTGCTCCTCGGCCTGGGCCACACCACCCTCACCGCCGTGAACGGCTCGGTGCCGCTCGAGGTCGCCGGCGTGCCCGGGGTGATCGTGGCCGGGTTGACCATCGACGCCGGCCTGCGGGAGTCGCCGGTGCTGCTGCGGGTGGGCCAGAAGCACGGGCGCAACGCCAGCACCCCGTCGAACCCGACCACCCTCTCCGACGTGTACTTCCGCGTCGGCGGGCCGCACATCGGCCGGACCAACATCGCGCTCGAGGTCAACAGCGACAACGTGCTCATCGACCACACCTGGGTCTGGCGCGGTGACCACGGGGTGGAGGGCTTCACCGAAGGCGTCAACGGCGACACCGAGCGCTGGCGCACCAACACCGGTCGCTACGGTGCCGTCATCAACGGCGACCACGTGACGGCGACCGGCCTATTCGTGGAGCACTTCCAGCGCTACAACACGGTCTGGAACGGCGACGACGGCACGACGATCCTCTACCAGAACGAGCTGCCGTACGACCCGCCGACGCAGGCCGACTGGATGAACGGCGACGTGGAGGGCTGGGCCGGGTACAAGGTCGGCGACCGGGTGCGGAAGCACACGCTCTACGGCGGCGGCGTCTACGTCTTCAACCAGAACAACCCGTCGATCCACACCGAGAACGGCTTCGAGGTGCCGGAGCGGCCAGGTGTGCGGCTGCACCACATCATGACGGTCAACCTGAGCGCCGGCACGATCGACCACGTGGTCAACGGCGTGGGCGAGGCGGCCGACATGAACCGGGTCGGCGCACCGGTCTACCTGGCCGAGTACCCCGTCTCGTAGGACGTCCCGCCATACCGACGTGGGCCGGAGCTTTCGAAGCTCCGGCCCACCTCGTCGGATCCGGCCCGCTCAGGCCCGTTGCAGCACCGGGCTGGGCTCCAGCGCCACCTTGAGCCAGCCGGGGCTGCGCAGGTCGAACTCGCGGTAGGCGGCCAGCGCATCGCTCAACGGCTCGTGCTGCGTCAACATCCTCGCCGGATCGACCAGGCCGGACTCGACCATGGCCAACAGCCGCGGGATGTAGCGAGGATGGTTGCCGTTCCCGGCCTTGACGGTGAGGTTGCGGCTCAGCACGGTGCCGATGGGAAAGGACGTGTCGGTCGCCGGATACACCCCGACGACGCCCAGGGTCCCGACCTTGGCCAGGCTGTCGATCGCCCAGAAGTGGGCCTGGCTCGGCGCGTCGCCGGGCTTCCAGCGTCCGTCCTGCTGGTTGGTCTCGGGGGCGATCCGCCGCAACTCCTCGCGGTGCCGCTCGTCCGCCTGGCGGGCCGCAGCGGCGGCGGGCCCGGCTTTCGCACTCTCCGCGTCGACGCCCACCGCGTCGATGGCACAGTCGACGCCGATGCCGAGGGTCAGTTCCATGATCGCCTCAACCGGGTCGACCTCGTTGAAGTTGACCACCTCCGCGCCGAGCGTCCGGGCCCGTTCCAACCGGTCGGCGTGACCATCGACCGCGATCACCCGGGCGGCGCCGCGCTGGAACGCGGAGAGGACGGCGAACTGTCCCACCGGCCCGCAGCCCCAGACCGCCACCACGTTGCCGTCCGACACATCGGCGATGACCGCGCCGAAGTAGCCGGTGGGGTAGATGTCCGACAGTGGGATGGCCTGCGCGTCGGAGACCGAATCCGGGAGCCGGAACAGGTTCGTGTGCGCACACGGAACCCGGGCGTACTCCGCCTGGAGGCCGTTGAACGGGCCCTGCTGGTCGGGAGATCCGAAGGAACCGGTGCCGGACCGGGGGCCGTACGGGTTGATGTCGTCGCACTGCGCGAAGTAGCCGCGACGGCAGTAGGCGCACGAGCCGCAGCCGAGGACGGCGGAGATCAGCACCCGGTCGCCGCGCTTGAGGTTGCGGACGTCGTGACCGAGTTCCTCGACCACTCCCACGCCCTCGTGCCCGAGGATTCTGCCGGGCTTCATCCCGGGCACCGTGCCTCGGATGAAATGCAGGTCGGTGCCGCAGATCGCCGCGGTGGTGATGCGTACGACGGCGTCGGTCGGTTGCTCGATCCTGGGCTCGGCGACAGTGTCGAGACGGATGTCACCCGGGCCGTGGAACACGACTGCTTTCATCGACAGGTCTCCCCCTCGGAGCACGAGGCGGTCCTCTGGGCGCCGGCCTACCCGGGTTCCCGCTCTGTTCCCGGCGGCTACCCCTGCCGTCGCCCAACAAACGGCGCAGAGCCGGGAGGGCTCACTCGACCGGTTCGAAGACCGCCCGTACGCAACCGTCGAGCCTGTTCTGGAACAGCTGGTAGCCCTGCGGGGCCTGGTCGAGCGGCATGGTGTGCGTCGCGAGATGTTCGGTGACCAGTTCGCCGCGGGCCATCCGCTCCAGCAGCATCGGGATGTAGCGCTGCCCGTGCTGCCGGGCGCCGCGCAGGGTGAGGCCCTTGTCCACCACCGCCGCGAGCGGAAACCTGTCCACCGGTCCGGCGTGGCCGCCGAGCAGGAAGACGCTGCCACCCTTGCGGCAGTGGCGGATCGCCTCCCGGGCCGCGACCGGCCGGTCCGGCTCCGGGCGCAGCCGGCGTCCGACCCGGTCGCACCAGGACCGCGGCCCGGTGCTGGGCGCCTGCGTGCCGACCGCCTCGATACATACGTCGGGGCCTCGCCCGCCGCTGTGTTCCCGCAGCTCACCGCCGACATCCTGGGTCCGATGGTTGAGCGTCTCCACGTTCAGGTGGGTCCGGGCCATCGCCAGCCGGTCGTCCAGCCGGTCGATCACTATCACCCGTTCGGCGCCGAGCAGCACCGCCGCGCTCGCCGCCAGGTGGCCCACCGCGCCCGCGCCCCAGACCGCGACCACGTCACCCGGCTTGACGCCGCCGAGGTCGGCGCCCATCCAGCCGGTCGGGGCGGAGTCGGAGGCGAAGAGCGCCCGCTCGTCGCTGACCCCGTCCGGGACATTGAAGGCGCCCTGGTCGGCGTAGGGCACCCGGACGTACTCGGCGTGACTGCCGGCGAAGCCGCCGAGCGCGGGCGAGGAGCCGTAGCAGCCGCCCGGGGCGATGTATCCGGTCGCCTCCGTGTCGGCGTTGTCGCAGAGCGAGTAGTCCTCCTGCCGGCAGTGCCAGCACCGGCCGCAGGAGATGAACGAGCAGACCACCACCCGGTCGCCGACGCGGTGCCTGCGCACCCGCGGACCGACCTCGACCACCTCGCCCAGGAACTCGTGGCCGAGGACGTCGCCGCGCCGCAGGAACGGGCCATGCCCGCCCAGCAGGCGCAGGTCGGATCCGCAGGTGACGCTCTTGCGCACCCGGATGATGGCGTCCTGCTCGTTGCGCAGCTGCGGGTCGGGCACCTGGGTCACGCGAAGCTCGGCGGCGCCCTGCCACACCACGGCCTTCACATTCGCCCCTCTCGGCAGCCCTGCCGCGCCGGTTCGCCGTGATCACCGGCCACCGCGGCTCCCCGCCGGGTGCCCCCGACCGGCGCCCGCAAACCGCGCGCACGCCCACGGCCTGCCGTGTCGCGATCGGCCGGGCGGGCATCGCGCCGGCAGCGCGCCGTCAACGAGATCTTGACCGGCAAAACCGCAGGTCATAGGCTCTGATCAATGTGTGCCATTCCCGAGAAGGGAACCTGCATGGCCCCGTCGAAGCGTCCACTCCGGATGATCCCCGCACGCCGGCTGGCGAGCGCCGCCGCGATCGCGCTCCTGGTCGGCACGACGCCGCTGCTGGGCGGCGCGCCGGCCGCGGCCCGGCCACCCTCTCCCCGGTCGTGCAGCACGGACCCCACCGCCCGACTGTCCACCGTGCCCAGCCCGGAGGCCGTGCTCGGCTTCCCGCTCGGCGTCGGGCAGGAGCGGGTGGTGACCAACGACGAGATCCGGACCTACCTGGGCGCCGTGGACACCGCCTCCAACCGGGTGGTCACCGGTGTGCTGGGCAGCAGCGTGCTCGGCCAGCCCCTGCCGTACGCGGTCGTGTCGCACGAGCGCAACGTCCGGCCCGCCGCGCTGCGGTCGATCGCCGACGACATCCGGGAGCTGCGCGACCCGCGCCGCACCAGCCGGCGGGAGGCCGCCGAGACCGCAGCCGACCGCCCGGCCATCGTCTGGGTCGCCGGCAACGTGCACGGCGGCGAGAAGAGCGGCGCCGACGCGGCGCTGAAGACGCTGTACGAGCTGGCCGCGGGCCTGTCCTGCCAGGTCGCCGAGCGCAACGAGAACCTGGTCACGATCATCGTGCCCACCCAGAACCCGGACGGCCGCGACGCCAACCGGCGGCAGAACGAGTTCGGCTTCGACCTGAACCGGGACTGGTTCGCCCGCACCCAGCAGGAGACCGACAGCAAGCTGGAGCTCATGCGGCGCTACCCGCCGCAGGTCTTCATCGACGCCCACGAGATGACCGGGCGGCAGTACTTCTTCCCGCCCAACGCCGACCCGATCCACCACGAGATCGCCGGCGAGGCCGTCGACTGGATCAACCGGATCGGCGAGGCCAACAAGGCCGGCTTCGGCTACAACGGCGCGTGCGGCGGGGCCGTGACCACCGAGTGCTACTTCAACTACTCGACCTACGACCTCTTCTTCATGGGCTACGGCGACACCGTGCCGGCCGCCGGCTTCGGTGCCGCCGGGATGACCTTCGAGAAGGGCAGCGCGTCGGCGGTCGCCGACCGGGTCCAGCAGCAGTTCCACACCCAGTGGTCCACCCTCGGCTGGGCTGCCGCCAACAAGCACGAGGTGCTGACCGACTACTACCGGATCTGGACGGACGCGCTCGCCCAGGGCCGGGCCGGCGCGCTGGAGCCGAACGAGGTGGTCCAGCCCACCAACACCGTCCAGTTCCCGGTGCCGGACATCAAGATCCGGTCGTACTTCCTGCTGCCCGACCGGCAGCTCGCCGACGTACGGCAGCTGGTCGAGCGGCTGCGCCGGATGGACGTCGAGGTCTACGAGGTGACGCGGCCGACCCGGGTGCCGACGGCGCGCGTCTTCGGCGGGCGTAGCGCCACAAACGTCACCGTGCCGAAGGGCGCGTACTGGATCCCGATGGACCAGCCGCAGAAGCACTGGATCCAGGCGATCATGGGCGAGGACCCCTACACCCCGTTCCCCTACTTCTACGACGTCTCGTCCTGGAGCAACCCGCTGCTGATGGGCGTGCCGACCATCTACACCGGGGACGACGTGCGGCCGAAGGCCCAGCTGGTACGCGAGATCTCCGGCGGCAGGACCTCCGCCGCCTGGCCCTGGGGCTCGTACGGTTACCGGCTGGACTCGGCCGCCGCGGCCGAGTTCACCTTCCAGCTGCTCGGCCGGGGCGTACCGCTGGTGCGTGACCTGGAGACCAGCGTGGTGCGGCTGGCCGCGACCAGGCTGACCCGGACGGTCGACGACCTCGCCGAGTCGCTCGGGGTGACGCTGACGCCGGGCGGGCCGGCCACCGGCACCCGGCTGGAACTGCCCGACGTGGGGCTGTTCCAGGGCGCCGGCATCTCCACCACCTCCGGGTCACACGGCGAGGCCCGGTACGTGCTGGGCGAGCGGTGGGGCCTCGACCTCACCCCGGTGACCACGGCCGACATCAACGACAACACCGCGGCGTTCACCGGGCGGACGGTGCTGCTGGTGCCGGACGGCAACAACCCGACCGGCGGGCTCACCGCCGCCGGGCAGGCCAACCTGCGCGCCTGGATCGCCCAGGGGCACACCTACCTCGGGTTGCGCAACGAGGGCACCCGGCTGGCCCGGGCCGCCGGCCTCACCTCCACCACCGAGGTGGCGAAGCCCGCCGGCTACCAGGTGCTCGGCTCGCACCTGCGGGTCGACGTCGACCGTGACAGCCCGGTCGCGGCCGGCCGACCGGCCGAGGACTTCGAGTTCAACAACAGCGACCCCATTCTGAGCAGGAGCACCACCGGCACGAACGTGCTCAGCTATCCCACCGGCGACACCTTCTGGGCCAACGGCTACACCGTCGGCGTCGACGCGCTGCGCGGGACGGCGGCCGTGGTCGACGAGCCGACCGGCTCCGGCCGGGCGGTGCTGTTCGCGTTCAACCCGCTCTTCCGGGCCTACAACGAGAACGGGCTGCACCTGGTCGCCAACGCGCTGCTCTACCCGGCGACGGTCGGCGCGGGCGAGCGCAGCGCACCACCGACCGCGCCGGGGGTCGATCCGGCCCGCGCCCGGGCCGCGGCCGCACCGGTCGCGGCGGATCTCGGCGGCGAGTGGCGGCCGATCACCATCGAGGTGGCCAGCGCCGACCTGGCCCGGACCCGGTCGGTCGTCGAACGGTTCACCGGCGCGGCCCGCACGTCCGTGGCGGGCGGCTCGGCCTACCTGGTGATTCCGAACCCGACGGGACTCCAGGTGGACGAGCATCCCTTCCTCGGTGACCTGGTCCGTGCCCTGCGGGATGCCCGGGTTCCGCTGCGGTCAGTGGTGGGTTGACCTGCCCCGGCGGTGGTCCGGCCAACCCGGTCGGGCCACCGCCGATCCGTGTCGTGCAGCTCACGCCTCGGGTGATGGACGCCGTCGCACGCGCGCCGCACTCTTGGAAAGCTGATTCCAAGATGAGGTGATCGTAGCCATGGACCTGCGCTCAGACGCTGTCGTGTTCTTCGGCGTGACCGGGGATCTGGTCGCCAAGAAGCTGTTCCTGGCGCTCTACGAGCTGACCCGACGCGGTCGGCTGGACCTGCCGGTCATCGGGGTGGCCCGATCGCGCTGGGACGACCAGCAGTTGATCACGGCGGCCCGCAAGTCGGTGGTCGAGGCGAACGACCGCGTCGACGACGAGGCCTTCGACCGGCTCGCCGGGAACCTCACGATGATCTCCGGTGACTACGCCGACCCGGCCACCTACCAGCACCTCGCCGAGACGCTCAGCACCGCCGAGCGGCCGCTCTTCTACCTGGCCATCCCGCCGGCCGTCTTCGGCGCGGTGGTCGACGGCCTGGCCGCCGTCGGGCTGGCCGCGCGCGGTCGGGTGGTCGTCGAGAAGCCGTTCGGCCACGACCTGGCATCGTCGTACGAGCTGAACGACGCCCTGCGGGCGGCCTTCGCGCCGGAGCGGATCTTCCGGATCGACCACTACCTCGGCAAGGAGTCCGTGGAGGGTCTGCGGGTCTTCCGCTTCGCCAACCGGCTCTTCGAGCCGCTCTGGAACGCCGAGCACATCGACAACATCCAGATCACCCTCGCCGAGGGCTTCGGCACCGAGGGTCGCGCCGGGTTCTACGACCGGATGGGCGCCACCCGGGACGTGCTGCAGAACCACATGCTCCAGGTCGTCGCCCTGCTCGCGATGGAACCCCCGACCGGGGCCGGCGACGACGCCTTCCGCGAGGAGGAGGTCCGGGTGCTGCGCCAGGTCGAGCCGCTGTCGCCGGAGTCCACCGTCCGGGGGCAGTACGCCGGCTACACCGACGAGCCCGGGGTGGCGCCGGACTCCCGCACCGAGACGTTCGTGGCCACCCGGTTGCGGGTGAACTCGCCCCGCTGGGCCGGGGTGCCGTTCTACCTGCGCACCGGCAAGCTGATGCCGGGCACCGCCACGGAGGTGGTGGTGGAGTTCAAGACGCCGCAGCGCGATCTCGTCCCGGCCGCCGACGGGGCCGGCACGCAGCCGAACCTGTTGCGCTTCCGGCTGGGCCGCAACGACGGGATCACCCTGTCGATCCAGGCCAAGGATCCCGGCGGCGAGGTGGCGTCCCGACCGGTCGAGCTGCCGGTCGACTTCGACGCGGCGCTCGGCCATCGCCGCGAGGCCTACGAGCGGCTGATCGACGACGCCCTGGACGGGCGGCACCTGCGCTTCGCCCGCGAGGACGCCATCGAGCAGGAGTGGCGGATCGTCGAGCCGGTCCTGGACCTCACCGAGCCGGTCGCGTCGTACCCCAAGGGCAGTTGGGGTCCGGCCGACGCGGAGGCGATGGCCGGCGGATGGCACCCCCCGACCCTGCGTTGAGGTCGCGGGTCGGTGGGGTGGGCGGGTCCGCAGCGCCGCGGGCCCGCCCGCCCGACCCACCCGCGGCCCGCCGCGCGCACGGCGACGCCGCACCCGGGAACGGACCCACACACCGGCGCTACGCTGGGACGATGACCGACGCCGCAGCCCCCGTGGGTTCGGCGACGGCCGCGCCCCGGCTCACGGCCGCGGGCCGCCGCACCCGCGACCGGATCGTCGCGACCGCGGCGGAGCTGATGTTCGCCAAGGGCGTGGCGGGCACCAGCATCCCCGACGTGCAGCAGGCGGCCCGGGTCAGCGCCTCGCAGATCTACCACTACTTCGGCGACAAGAACGAGCTGGTGCGCGCCGTCATCCGCCACCAGATCGAGCGGACCCTCCAGGGCCAGCAACCACTGCTCGACCGGCTGGACAGCATCGAGGCGCTGCGGGCGTGGTGCGCCGCCACGGTCGAGGTGCAACGGCAGCGCGACTGCGCGGGCGGCTGCGAGGTCGGCTCGCTGGCGAGCGAACTGGTCGAGACCTGCGAGACGATCCGCGCCGACCTCGCCGCGGCCTTCGACCGCTGGGAGGCGCCGATCCGCGAGGGGCTGCACCGGATGCGCCAGCGCGGCGCGCTCGTCGCGCACGCCGACCCCGACCAGCTGGCCACGGCGCTGCTCGCGGCGGTCCAGGGCGGTCTGCTGCTCACCCAGGTCCGACGCTCACCGACGCCGTTGCAGGCCGCGACCGACGCGGCGATCGGCTACATCGAGACCTTCACCGCCTGACGAGCGACACCACCGTCGTCCGGTATGGACGGTGTGCCCCGCACCGGCCTCCGCGATCGGCGTACGGGTGCGCCAGCCGCGATCTGACGGGGCTGTCCGACCAGCCGCCGCCCGGGTACCGTCCGGATGATCGCGGTCGATGGCGGACGCCGTGACCGGTGCGGGGCGTCCCGACGGGCGGCCGGCGACAGGCCCGGCGTCCGACGGACGGAGGGGCGCATGCGGAAGATCAGAGCTGGACTGTGTGTGGCGGCGATGCTCGCCGTCGGACTGGTGGCCGCGCCACCGGCGTCAGCGGCCGACGTGGGCAGCGCCACCGTGGTGCCGATCCAGGTCACCGGTGATCCGGCCAAGCGGTTCAACCTGGTGCTGCTGGGCGACGGCTACACCGAGGCGGATCTGCCGACGTTCCGGTCGCACGTGGACAAGCACCTCAACACGCTGTGGACGATCGAGCCGTTCAAGTCCTACCGGAGCTACTTCAACGTCTACGCCGTGGAGATCGCCTCCGCGGAGTCCGGCGTGGACTGTGACCCCGGGCTGACCGATCCGCAGCGGGACACCGTGCTGGACATGGGCTTCTGGGGCGGCTGCAACCCCAACAGCGTGCAGCGCCTGCTGTCGGTCGACGGCGCCGCCGCGAACACCTACGCCAACCTGGCGACCGGCACCAACCCGGGCAACCGGCAGCTCATCGCGCTGGCCAACAGCAACACCTACGGCGGCGCGGGCGGCACCAACGCCACCGCCTCCGGGGGCAATGCGCTCTCCGCGCTGATCAGCCCGCACGAGATCGGGCACTCGCTCGGCGGCCTACAGGACGAGTACGACTACTACGCCCGTGGCGTCGCCGGCGACACGTACACCGGGGGCGAGCCCTCCTCCGTGCACCACACCGTGCTCACCGAGCAGCAGATGCGCGACACCCAGGCCAAGTGGTGGCGCTGGCTGGGCGAGCCGAGCGAGTCCGGCGGCACGATCGGCCGCTACGAGGGCGGCATGTACCTGCAGCGGGGCGTGTGGCGACCGAGCCAGCACTCGATGATGAAGTCGCTGGGCTTCTACTTCGACCAGGTCGCGCGGGAGCGGATGACCCAACGCATCGCCGCCCGGGTCGGCATCCTGCAGGACGCCACGCCGACCGACCGACCGATCGGCGCCGACCGGGTCGTCTGGGTGGAGACTCTGCACCCGGTGAGCCACGAGTTGAGCGTCACCTGGTCCGTCGACGGCGCCGCCGTACCGGGCACGGGTAACGCCCGCAGCCTCGACCTTCGCGCGCTGCGCCTCGCCGCCGGGACGCACACCGTCACCGCGACGGTGACCGACCCGACCACGTTCGTACGCGATCCGGCGATCCGGGACTCGCCCGCGCTGACCCAGCGCCGGACGTGGACCGTCGACACCGCGCTGAGCACCCCGCCGACCGCCGGCCCGTTGGCGATCACCGCGGCCACCGCGACCGACCGCGCGGTCGGCGCCCGGGACACGGTGTACGTGCAGGCGAACCACCCCACCGACCGGGTGCCGGCGGTGCGCTGGACCCTCGACGACCGGCCGGTGGCCAACCCGGGCCACGACGGTGACCTGGAGCTGGCCGCGCTGGATCTGGCAGGTGGCGCCCACCAGCTCACGGCCACGGTGCGCGACCCGGTGACGCACGAGTCGTTGACCCGCAGCTGGACGGTCGACGCGACCCGGCCGCAGGTCGACTACGACCTCTCCGAGCCGCTGCTCACCACGACCAGGCCCGGCAGGCCCACCGAGTACCTGTACAACGGCCCGTTCGGCATGAAGCTGACCGGCACGGACGACGGCCAGGGCCAGGTCACCCCGGAGTTCCGCCTGGACCGCGACGGGTGGCACAACTACTACGGCTGGCCCACCGACGCGCAGGCGCCCTTCCTGTTCACGGCCACCGGCACCGACGTCGACGGCCTGGTCTACGGCAACCTCGGCTCGGGCGGCCTGTCGGTGTCGCCGTTCGCCACGCGCACCCCCGGCTACGGCCGGCACACCATCGAGTACCGGGGCATCGACGCCGTCGGCAACATCGGCCCGGCGAAGGAATTCGTGGCCACGCTGATCCCGTCGCCGCCGGCGTGCAGCGACGTGATCTCCGGCCGGCACTCGGGTGCGCTGGTGGTGACCTCCGGGGTCACCTGCCTGCGCGGGGCGACCGTCTCCGGGGCGGTGGTCGTCCGGCCCGGTGCCGCACTGGTCGCCGAGCGGTCCTCGATCTCGGGCAGCGTGGCGGCGACCGGGGCGGACGCCGTCGAGCTGTTGAACACCACCGTGCGCGGGGCGGTCACGGTGACCGGCACCACCGACCACGTCACGGTGGTGGGGACCGAGGTGACCGGTGCGATGCTGCTCTCCGGCAACGTCACCGGCACGACCGCGCCCATCGTCGCCGGTAACGAGGTCACCACGTTGCACTGTTCCGGCAACAGCCCCGCGCCGGTCGACCTCGGCGCGCCGAACACCGTCTCCGGCGCGGCGTCCGGCCAGTGCCGCGCGGGGTGACGCCCGGCTGACCGGTCACGTCCCGACCCCGTCACCGGCTGTTCGGCTCGGTGGCGGGGTTCGGGGTCCGCGCGTCGGCTACAGCGCCGGGTTGGTCTCCGGCGCACGCCGGTAGGTCAGTCTGTCGTAGACGGCGACCGCGACCAGGATCAGCGCCGCGGTGACCACCGCGGCGAGCGGTCGCATGAGCACCATGGGTGGCGCCGCCAGGCCCAACGCCAGCACACCGACGAAGAGCACATACGAACGCCGCCTGCCGTTCCTCGGCGGCGCAAGGAAGGCCCGCCCGATCAGGAACAGCGCCGGACCGCCGAAGATGATGACCACCAACGCCCAGTCGATCGGCGGGTCCGGGTCCTCGACGACCTGCCCGAAGCCGACCGCGGTGCAGATGATGCCGCCGACGATGAGCAGCAGGCTCAGGCTCGCCCACTGGGACAGTTGCAGCTCCTCGCCGGCCGAGCTGCCGGAGTTGGCGGGTGCCGCCCGGATCTGCCCGCTGTGGTAGAAGTAGATCCGCCAGTACGCGACCACGGCCAGGAACGCGGCGACCAGGATGGCGGTCCGCTCGATCGAGAGGCCCGGGAAGCTCACGGCGAAGCCGGTTTCCACCATCACCTCCGCCAGGGCGATCATGAAGAACTGGTTGTACCGCTCGGCAAGGTGCGGAAAGGCGATCCTGACGCCGCCACGCCGGATCGCCCTGATCGGGGTGGGCCAGTTGGTGGCGGCGCCGAGCACCTCGATGGCGAGGGCGACGGTCCAGAACACGCCGCGGCCGGTGCCGCCGCTGATCGCGCCGCCCACCCACAACACCCCGGTCGCCAGGTGCCAGCACAGCACTCGGGCCGGCCCCGGCCACATCGGGTGACCACGCAGGGCGAGCGTCAGGTAGAGCGGTCGACCGATCTGGATGACCACGTACGTGCAGGCGAAGACCACGCCTCGCTCGCCGAACGCCTGCGGTAACGAGACCGCCAGGATCAACGTGCCGAACATCGTGGCGAGCAGCACCACCTGAAGGTCGGTGCGGCGGGGGTCGAACGTGCTCGCCATCAGCGCGTTGAGGGACCAGATCATCCACATCGCGGTGAAGAACAGCAGCGTCTGGCCGGCCTCCGAGAGCAGCGTGTGCCGGACGATGGTCAGGTCGTCCGCGACCCGTCCCGCGAGACGGGCGAGGGCGAAGACATAGACGATGTCGAAGAGCAGCTCCAGGACGGTGGCCTCGCGAGGGCTCGTGCTGTCCCCCAGGCCCCGGATCCCGGCTCGGATCAGCATGTCCGTCTTGATACGATTTGCTCCCCCATCGCGGTCAGTTCTACCACGGACGTTCAGGTTCTCGGGCCGACACGGGCCCGGCTCCGGCCCGACCCGACGGTGAGCGGCGCCGGCCCGAGTGGGTTGCCGGACCGGATAGCGGTATCCATACTTGTGGATGTTCCTGAGCCGGACATGATCGGGCTACCGGGCAGCCTCGGTCGCACCCTCGCCCCATTCGGCCCTCGGAGGAACCCCCATGAGAGTCAGGCTCAGATTGCTCGGCGCCGCCCTGAC
This sequence comes from Micromonospora sp. NPDC093243, assembly GCF_044753725.1. Lineage (NCBI taxonomy): Bacteria > Bacillati > Actinomycetota > Actinomycetes > Micromonosporales > Micromonosporaceae > Micromonospora > Micromonospora sp. NPDC093243. Next base: position 321,225 of record NZ_JBIVNT010000007.1, read on the forward strand.
GGCCGCCGCGCTCACCCTGCTGGCCGCGGTGACCGCCACCGCGCCGGCGTCGGCGGCGTCGCTGACGGAGGTGACCAGCTTCGGCACCAACCCCAGCAACCTGCGGATGTACCTCTACGTGCCGGACCGGGTCGCGCCGCGGCCGGGGCTGCTCGTCGCCGTGCACTACTGCACGGGCAGCGGGCCGGCGTTCCACTCCGGCACCCAGTTCGCGTCCCTGGCCGACCGCTACGGCTACCTGGTGATCTATCCGTCGGTGACCCGCAGCAGCCAGTGCTTCGACGTCTCGTCGCCACAGGCCCTGCGCCGGGACGGAGGTAGCGACCCGGTGGGGATCATGTCGATGGTCAACCACGTCCGGCAGCGGTACGACGTCGACCCGGACCGGATCTTCGCCACCGGCGTGTCGTCCGGGGCGATGATGACCAACGTCCTGCTCGGGCTCTATCCCGACGTGTTCAGCGCCGGCGCCGCCTTCGCCGGCGTGCCGTTCGGCTGCTTCGCCACCACGAACGGCTCGGAATGGAACAGCGAGTGCGCCAACGGCCAGGTCGTGAGGACCCCGCAGGCCTGGGGCGACCTGGTGCGCAACGCGTACCCCGGATACACCGGCGAGCGGCCACGGATGCAGCTCTGGCACGGTACGAACGACGAGACGCTGCGCTATCCGAACTTCACCGAGGAGATCAAGCAGTGGACCAACCTGCACGGTCTCGGCCAGACGCCGACGTACACCGACACCCCGCAGCCCGGCTACACCCGGACCCGCTACGGCGGTAGCGGTGGCACGGCGCCGGTCGAGGCGATCAGCATGCAGGGTGTCTCGCACAACCTGCCGGTCGACGCCGCCCAGGCGATCCGCTTCTTCGGCCTGGACACGTCCACCCCGCCGCCGCCCACCACACCACCGCCGACCACTCCTCCGCCGGGCGGCGGGGCCTGCCGGGTGGCGTACGCGGTGAACGCCTGGAACAGCGGACTGACGGCCTCGCTGACCATCACCAACATCGGCGCCACGACGGTCAACGGCTGGAGCCTCGCCTTCACCCTGCCCGGCGGCCAGAGCATCACCAGCGGCTGGAACGCCTCGTACGCTCCGACCAGCGGCGCGGTGACCGCCCGCAACGCCTCCTACAACGGGACCATCGCGCCCCTCGCGTCGGTGAACATCGGCTTCCAGGCCACCCACACCGGCGACGCCGGGCGGCCGGCGTCGTTCACGTTGAACGGCGCGAACTGCGCGGTCGCCTGACCCATCGGCGCGCGGCGGTGGGTCGGCCGGACGTTCCGGCCCCCGCCCGGGTGGACGGCAAGCCGCGAAGGCGGCACCCGAACCGGGTGCCGCCTTCGGTCGGTCCGCGCTACGCGATGCGGCGGATCGCCCGGACCGCGACGTAGACCAGCACCAGCGCCAGGAGCACGAAGATGCCGGCCTCGATGCCCTGGAACAGCCAGAACCGCCCCGCCGGCTGGTACAGCTGCCAGTTGTAGGCGCCGGGCTCGACGCCGAGCTCGGCTCCGCAGCCCCGGCCGGTCGGCCCCAGGGCGCCTGGCGGGCACTGCATCCGGGTGTCGCTCACCACCATCTGTCCGTCGGGGTTGCGGACGCCGCTGGAGAGGATCCAGTTGCCGCGGTCGCCAATCGGTTCGCCGGTTCCCGTCACCGGGAAGGTGAGCGTGCGGGCCGGCTGGTAGTGGGGTCGCGCCAGCACGGCCACCGCCGCCCGTACGCCCACATAGCCGACCAGGGTGATGGCCATGGCGGGCAGCATCCGACGCCAGAGGGTGCCGGCGAAGATGCCGAGCGCCACCGCGAAGAGGGTGTAGCCGATCGGGACGATGCCCTGCAGGTCGAAGACGATGTAGCCGAGCCGGCCCTCGTGAGCGGCCCGGGTCAGCGGGTCGACCCACCACGACATGCCCAGCCCGTAGCCGACCGCGGCGGTCAGCACGACCGCGCCGGCCAAGCCGAACTTCACCAGGACCCACCGCCGCCGGCTGATCCCCTGGGTCCAGGCGAAGCGGTGCGTGCCCTGCTCCACCTCGCGGGCGACCAGCGGCGCGCCCCAGAAGAGGCCGACCAGCATCGGCAGCATGACGAGCAGCACGGCCACCAGGTTCAGGGCGCCGTACCGGTTGGTGAACCGGCGGAATCCCGCCTCGCAGGCTTCCACCGTCGCCGGCGCCACGTCGGCCCGCGCCAGGTCGCGCACACAGGCGGGCAGCCCGAGATCGGCGAAGGTGCTCCGCATCGCCACACCGATCGGGATCATCACGGCGGCGAGGAGCACGAACCCGAGGAGGGTGAACAGCAGTTGCTTGCGGTGCTGCCGCCAGGCCAGCCAGATCATGCCGGTACCCCCCACTCGGTGTGGCTCGCCGTGGTGTCGCCGTCGGCCAGGTAGGCCAGGATGAGGTCCTCCAGGCTGACCTCGCGGACCGTCCACGACGGATCGGTGATCGGCCCGTCGGTGCGGACGAGCAGCGTGGACTGCCGGTCGGTGTGGCTGGCCCGGACCACCGCCGCGACCCCGCCCAGCGGGCCACCGTCGTGCCGGGGGCCGATGAGCTGCCGGTGGCCGGCGACGATCTCGTCGACCGTGCCGACGAGCTGCACCCGGGCGGCGTTCAGCACGATCAGGTAGTCGCAGACCCGTTCCAGGTCGGCCAGCAGGTGCGAGGAGAGCAGGACCGTGGTGCCGGCGTCGGCGACGCTGCCCATCAGCGACTGGAGGAACTCCCGCCGGGCCAGCGGGTCCAGGCTGGCCACCGGCTCGTCGAGCAGCAGCAGCCGGGGGCGCTTGGCCAGTGCGAGCGCGAGGGCCACCTGCGCGCGCTGGCCGCCGGAGAGTTTGCCGACCGGCTTGTCGGGGGGGACGCCCAGCTGGGCCAGCCGGTTACGGGCCAGCGCTCCGTCCCACCGCCGATTCAGCTTCTCGCCCGCGGTGACCAGCTCCGCGGCGGTGAAGTCCCGGAACAGCGGGGTGTCCTGGGCGACGAACCCGATGTCGGCGAGACTCTCCGTGTTGTTGTAGGGCGAGCCGCCGAACACCCGGACCGCCCCCGCGTCGGGCCGGAGCAGGCCGACCGCCAGGTGCAGCAGCGTGCTCTTGCCGGCGCCGTTCGGGCCGACGAGGGCGGCGATCCGCCCGGCTGGCAGGCGTAGCGAGCAGTCCCGCAACGCCCAGGTCTTTCCGTACCGCTTGCCGAGTTGGTCGGCCTCCAGGACCACGTCCATCTCTGTCCTCTCATTCCGCTCGCGCGGACTCCTTCTGCGGTGTGTCGTCGGCGAGTGCGGCCCGCATGGTGGTCTCCACCAGGGCGATCACGTCCTCCGGCGTGAGCCCGGCCGCCCGCGCGCGGTGCAGCCAGGCCTCCAGGTCGGCGCGCAGCTCGGCCTGGTTGGGCAGCGACGCGCCGGCCAGGGTGCGCTCCACGAACGTCCCGATCCCGGGTCGGCCGGCCACCAGGCCCTCGATCTCCAGTTCTCGGTACGCCTTGAGCACCGTGTTCGGGTTGATCGCCAGCGACTGCGCGACCTCGCGAACCTTCGGCAGCTGGTCGCCCGGCACCAACAGGCCGACCCGCAGCGCCTGTTTCACCTGCTGCACCAGCTGCATGTAGGTGTTCACCTTGGACCGACTGTCCAGCACAAACTCGATCACTCGAGATGATCCTCTCTATTGTCCTACGGCAGTAGGACAAGTCGAAGCATCGCCTCGAGGAGAGTCGCTGTCAAGGGCTTTGTCGGCGCGTCCCGCCGCGTGTCGACCAGCAACCTCGCGCCGCGCCGCCCGGCGGCGCGGTCGCCGGTCAGGACCGCATTTCGTTGATCTTGTCGCGAGCGACCGAGGCGAGGGTGCTGAGCCGGTGCCCCTGCCCGCGCAGGAAGGCCTCGGTGAAGTACTTCGCCTGCTCGTAGCGGATCTTGCCGGGCATCGGCGGCTCGTTCGGGTTGACGTCGCAGTCCACCAGCGCCGGCCCCGGGTGCGCGAGGGCGTCCCGGATCGCGGCGGGCACCGCCTTCGGGTCGGTGACCTTGACGCCGTACGCGCCGCAGGCCCGGGCCCAGGCCGCGAAGTCCCCCTCCGGCTGCCGGTGCCGTACGGCGTACTCCGGGTAGCCGAGGATGATCTGCTCCCAGAGGATCTCGCCGTAGGCGTTGTTGTTGTTGATGACCACCTTGATCGGCAGCTCGTGCCGCACGGCGGTGAGGAACTCGGCCATCAGCATGGCGAACCCACCGTCCCCGACGAACGCGATGACCTGCCGGCGGGGGTACGCGTGCTGCATCGCGATCGCGTACGGCAGGCCGGGAGCCATGCTGGCCAGATTGCCGGAGAGGTAGTACTCCCGCCCGCCCCGAATCGTCCAGTGCCGTGCCGACCAGGTGGTGATGGTGCCGGAGTCGCTGGTCAGGATGGCGTCGTCGGTCGCCGCCTCGTCCACGCAGGCCATCAGGTACTGCGGGGCGATCGGGTGCCGCCGCGAATCCTGCAGGCTGGCCATGTCACGGCGCCACGCCTGCGTCTTGTGCTGGTACTTCTCCAGGAACGACCGGTCGGGCTGGTGCTGGACCAGGGGCAGCAGGTGCCGCAGCGCCAGCCGGGCGTCCGCGCAGACCCCCGCGGTCACCGGCAGCCGCATGCCGATCAGGCCCGGGTCGACGTCGATCTGCACCACCCGGGCCTGGTCAGGCTTGGGCAGGTACTGGGCGTACGGATAGGAGGTGCCGACCATGAGCAGCGTGTCGCACTCCTCCATCAGCTCCTCGCTGGGTCGGGTGCCGAGCAGGCCGAGACCGCCGGTGGTGAGCGGATGGTCGTCGGGCACCACCATCTTTCCCGGCAGCGTCTTGACGATCGGGCTGCCCAGGGCGTCGGCCACCGCGAGCACCTCCTCCCGCGCGCCGCGGGCCCCCACCCCGACCAGCATGGCGATCTTGCTGCCCTGCCGGAGAACCTCGGCCGCCCGGGAGATCTCCGCCGGGTCCGGCGAGAGCCGGGGGTACGCGATGCCGGCCGCGCTCATCGGCGGCTTGCCCGGGCCGACGTTGCGGTAGGGATCGGCGGAGGCCGGGGCGACCTGGAGGTCGTTGGGGAAGGTCAGGTGCGCGACGGTCCGCTTGCCGAGGGCGTCGCGGATGGCCAGGTCCACCACGCCCGGCACCTGCTGCGGGTTGGTGACGATCAGGTTGTACGACGCCACGTCCTGGAAGAGCAGCTGGGTGTGCACCTCCTGCTGGTAGTGCGTACCGAGCACGGACGTCTCCTGCATGCCGGTGATCGCGAGCACCGGCACGTGGTCGAGCTTGGCGTCGTACAGGCCGTTGAGCAGGTGGATGGCGCCCGGCCCGGAGGTGGCGCAGCAGACGCCGAGCCGGCCGGTCGCCTTGGCGTAACCGGTGGCCATGAAGGCCGCCGCCTCCTCGTGGTGCACCAGGATGAACCGGAGCTTCTCCCGCTGCCGGCGAAAGCCCTCCATCAGGCCGTTGATGCCGTCGCCCGGCAGCCCGAAGATGGTGTCGACCCCCCACTCCACGAGCCGGCGGGCCAGGCTCTCGCCAACGATCTCCTGCACGTCATTCCTCCTGGTGGTGGGTGCCCGGGCGACGGCGGCTACCCGTCGTCGTCGCGGGCAAACCCCACGAGGACGCAAGAACGGGACGGCGCCGGCCAGCCGGGGCGGCGGGACGCAGTCGGTAGCGATTCGGCCCGCGACCCGCGCCGGCGCTGGGAGACTCGTCCGGTGGGTCGCTACCGGTGGCGGGGGACGTTGGGGCCGGCCGTGCCCATCGCCCCGGGCACCCGCGCCGACAAGTTCGAGCTCTTCTTCGACCTGGTCTTCGTGGTCTCGTTCTTCATCATCACCCGGGCCACCGCGGCGAACGTCACCCCCCGGGAGCTGCTGCACGCGCTGCTGGTGCTCGCCGTGCTCTGGTGGTGCTGGGTGGTGCACAGCGTCGTCGCCAGCCGGGTCCGGCTCGGTGAGGGCTTCGTCCCGGTGGCGATGGTCCTCGGCATGGCGGCGCTCTTCACCTTCGCGCTGGCCCTGCCCCAGGCGTTCGAGCACCCGCAGCACGGCGGCGCCGGGCCCATGCTGGTCGCGGTCAGCTACGTGGCGATCCGCCTCGTCCATCTGCTGCTCTACCTGCACGCGGTACGGGGAAAGGCGAATTCACGTCGCAAGATGCTCCAGTTCGTGCCGGAGATGGCGGTCACCACGGTGCTGTTGATCGTCGCCGCGGTGCTTCCGCAGCACCTCGACGATCCGGGGCTGGCGGCGCTGGTCCGCGACGGCCTGTGGGTCGCGGTCGTCATCATCCAGTACGGCAGCGGGCTCCTCGCCGGCACCTGGGGCTGGGAACTCCCCTCCGCAGAGCACTGGACAGAGCGCTACGACCTGATCCTGATCATCGCGCTGGGTGAGTCGGTCATCTCCGTCGGCGTCGGCGGCAACCTGCTCGGCAAGCCGGTCACCTGGCAGGCGATCCCGGCAGCCATGCTCGGGATCATCTTCACCGCGGCCCTGTGGTGGGCGCACTTCGACTTCGTCGGGCCGGCCGCCCGGATCGCGCTGCACGCGGCCAAGAACGGCCCCCGGGTGGCGATGGCCCGGGACGCCTACGCCTACCTCTACCTGCCGATGATCGCCGGCGTGATCCTGTTCGCCATCGGCGCCGAGGAGGTCATCCGCGTCATCACCGACCCGGCCGGCGGAGTGGGCGAGCCGGCCCACGGTCCCGCCGTACCGATGCTCTTCGGTGGGGTGATGCTCTACCTCGCGGCCGACCTGGCGTTCCAGCTGCGCACCCTGCACACCGTCTCGTGGACCCGGATCGGGGTGCTGGTCATCCTGGCCGTCGCGCTGCCGATCGGCGGTGAGCTGCCCGCGCTCGCCGCCCTCGCCCTGCTCACCGCCATCTGCGTGGCGCTGGTGACGATCGAGGCGGTGGTCTTCGCGGACTCCCGGCGCGCCCTGCGTGCGGCCATCCTCGAGGAGAAGACCGCGCACGAGGCGCACGAGGTCGCCTGGCGCGCTCGCTGGCACGAGGGCGAGCCGCCCACCCCGATGGACTGAGCACCGACGGTCCGGCCGAGGTCCCGCCTGCGCCACCCGAGTGGGCCGGCACCGCCGCTGCGGGCCGCCGGGCACCCGCCCGAAAACGGCCGGGGCCGCCGCCGTCTGACGACGGTGGCGGCCCCGGGTGGTGCGTCGCAGGTCAGCGGCGGGTGGTTACGCCCTCGGGCGTCCCCTCGACGGGGACCTGGTCGAGCGCGGGCGCCCCGTCGACCGCGTCCGCGGCGACGGCCGCCGAGCGGGCCGCGTCGGGCAGGTCGAGGCTGGTCCGCAGGGTCACCGGCTTGAGCAGGAGACCGGCGATGACACCGACGACGGCGATGGCGGCGGAGATCAGGAAGATGTGTCCGGTCGCGTCGCCGTACGCGGCGCGCACGATGTGCTGCACCGCCTCGGGCAGCGCGTTGAGGTTCAGGCTGCTGGTCTCGCCCGAGCCGCCCCCGGCGGGAATCCCGGACGCCGCGAGGTCGTGGGTGATCCGGTCGCTGACCCGGCGGGCCAGGACGGCGCCGAGCACCGAGACGCCGATGGTGCCGCCGAGCGAGCGGAAGAACGCGACGGTGGAGCTGGCCGCGCCGATGTCCTTGAGCGCCACGGTGTTCTGCACGGCGAGAACGAGGTTCTGCATGGTCATGCCGACGCCGGTGCCGACGATGAACATGGCCGCGCCGACCAGGTAGAGCGAGGTCTCGTGGTCGATCGTGCCGAGCAGCGCGAAGCCGGCGACGAGCAGGATCGAGCCGCCGACGATGTACGGCTTGATCCGCCCGCTCTTGGTGATCAGCCGACCCGCGACGATCGAGGAGAGCAGGACGCCGGCCATCATCGGAATGGTGAGCAGGCCGGCCTCGGTCGGGCTGTAGCCGCGACCGATCTGGAAGTACTGGCCGAGGAAGACGGCACCGCCGAACATGGCCATGCCGACCGCGAGGCTGCCGAGGATGGCCAGCGCCGTGGTGCGCTCCCGGACGACGGACAGCGGGACGACCGGCTCTGCCGCCCGGGACTCGACCCAGACCGCCAGCGCGAGCAGGACGAGTGAGCCGCCGACCATGGCCGCGCTCTCCCAGGAGACCCAGGCGAACGAGCTGTCCACGAACGAGATCCAGATGAGCAGCACGCTGACGCAGGCGGCGATGAGCGTCGCGCCCAGGTAGTCGATCTTCACATTCTCCCGGCGCACGGTGGGCAGGCGAAGGGTGGCCTGCAACAGGACCAGCGCGACGAGGGCGACGGGCACGCCGACGAAGAAGCACCAACGCCAGCCGAGCCAGGACGTGTCGACGATGAGGCCGCCCAGCAGCGGGCCGCCGACCGTCGCGACGGCCATCACGCCGCCGAGGTAGCCGTTGTACCGGCCGCGCTCGCGCGGCGGGATCATCGCGGCGATCGCCACCTGGACGAGGGCCTGCAGCCCGCCGACGCCGATGCCCTGGAACGCGCGGGCGGCGATGAGCTGGCCGGCGCTCTGCGAGAAGCCGGCGACGACCGAGCCCAGCAGGAAGACGACGATGGCGATCTGCACCAGGGACTTCTTGTTGAACAGGTCGGCGAGCTTGCCCCAGATCGGGGTGGTGGCCGTCGCCGTCAGCAGGGTCGCGGTGACCACCCAGGTGTACTGGGTCTGCGACCCGTTGAGCGAGCCGATGATCTTGGGGAGTGCCGTCGAGACGACGGTGCTGCTGAGCATGGCGACGAAGAGCACCAGCAGCAGGCCGCTGAGAGCCTCCAGCGTCCGCCGGTGGGTCATCGGCGCGGCGCCGACGGTTGTGGTGGGTGCGCTCATCGCGCTGCCTCCAGGTTGTCGTGGTTTCCGAGGGCGATCTCGATGTCGCGGGTGAACCGGTCGAGCGCGGCGCTGAGCGCCGTTACCTCGCCGGGAGTCCAGTCGACGAGCGCCCGGTCGAGCACCTCGCCGTACCAGTCGAAGGTGTCGGTCAGCGCGGCCCGGCCGGCCGGGGTGAGCGACAGGAAGCTGGCCCGCCTGTCGTCCGGGTCGGGTCGCCGCTGGACCAGGTCGTGCGCGACCAGGGCGGCGACGGCGCGGCTGACGGTTGACGGGTCGAGCCGGGTCCGCTGGGCCAGCTCCCGGGCGTGGCAGCCGGTGGAGAGCCGGTCGATCTGCAGAAGGATGCCGACCAGGCCGGACGGCACAGCCGGCCGCTCGTCGGCCCGACGCTGCTTGATCAGTCGGACGCCGTTGAGCAGACCGTGCAGCCGGAGACCGAGGTCCCGTACGGATTCGTCCACGTTCCCTCCCCGAGCCGAGATGGTTGCCTCAAACAATCATCTGCCAATCTTGCCCATCGGGCAAGTTTGCTCGTTGAGAACTCCATCACGGCCACGTACCCTTGGGAGCCATGGACGAGACCACGGGGCTGCGGGAACGCAAGAAGGCAGCCACCCGCCTCGCCCTGCACGAGGCGGCCCTGCGGCTCGCCATCGAAGAGGGGCTCGACCGGATGACGGTCGAGGCGATCGCGGATGCCGCGAACGTCTCCCGGCGTACGTTTTCGAACTATTTCTCCAGCAAGGAGGAGGCCCTCTTCCACGGCGACACGATGCGGCTGAGCCGGATGCTGGAGTTGATCCGCGAGCAGCCGACCGACGAGCAGCCGTGGCCGGCGCTGACCCGGGCGGCGCTACGCCTGACCGAGGAGGCGTTCCACGACGCCGACCCGTCCTGGCTCACCCGCCGCCGCCAACTGCGCGGGCACCCCGGCCTGGCCGCCCACCAGGTGGCGGCGTACGCGACCATCGAGCGTGAGGTGGCCGCGGAGCTCGCGCTCCGGCTGACCGGCGCCGACGTGACGCTGCGGTCCCGGGTGCTGGCGTCGACCTTCCTGACCACCGTGCGGGTCGCCGTCCAGCACTGGTACGAGCACCCCGAGCGCTCGCTGATCGACACGGTCCGCGCCGCGCTCGACGCGGTCGCCCCCGCCTCGACCGGCGCTCCCGTCGCCTGAGCCGCGCCCGACGGCCGACCCGGCGACGGTGGGGCGGCTGCGACGGCGCACCGGGCGTTCGCGCGGGCTTCCCGCCTCCTCCCCGGCGGCATGAACGGCGTACGCCCGGGAAGAAGCCCTTCGCCACGGTGGGTGACGGTGGGGAGGCAGTCGTACGAGGAACAGAGCGGACCGGGTGACCGGACCGGTCAGCGCCGGGCAGCTCGACGGTCCCGCGCTGTCCCGGCCGGTGGTGCTCCGGTTGCTGGTGGTGCTGGCCGCCGCGTCGGGCTGCATCGACGTGTTCTGCGTGACCCGACTGGGCGGCTTCTTCGCCAGCGTGATCACCGGCAACCTGGTGCAACTCGGCCACGCGGTCGCCACGACGAAGACGCAGTTGATGGCCGGCGGGGCCACGGCCGTCGGCGGCTACGCGCTGGGCGTGGCCGGGGGAACGCTGCCGCTGCGCCGGCTCGGGTCGGGCTGGGGTCGGCGTACCGCGGGGGTGGCGGTGGTCCAGTCGGTGCTGCTGGCCAGCGTCGCGGCGGGCTGGTGGGGCACCGGCGGGCGGCCTGGATACGCCTTCGGTCTGGCGCTGCTGGGCGTGGCGTCGGCGGCGAGCGGGGTGCAGAGCGTGATCACCCTCAGCGCCGGGATCCGCGGTGCGGCGACCACGTACCTGACCGGCTCGCTGACCGAGGTGGTCCGTGGCGCGGTGCTCGACCCGCATCGGATCACCGTCGGCGCGGGCGGGATCTCCCGGCTGCTGGGGCTCTTCGCCGGCGCGGTGCTCGGCGCGCTGACGCTGACGGTGGCACCGAGGTGGGCGCCCGCGCTCGCGGCGGCGCTGGTGGTCGCGGTCGTGGTCGTCGCCGTGGGACTGGCCCGGCGGGGCGTGACCACAGAGCGAGGGAGGCACGGATGAGAGCCGTCGTCTACGAGGACGTCCGCCGGGTCGGGGTGCACGAGGTGCCCGACGCGACCCTGGAGGCGGAGACCGACGCCCTGATCCGGATCACCTCCAGCGCGCTCTGCGGCACGGACCTGCACATGTACGACGGGCGCACCGGGGCGAACGCCGGCCTGGTGCTCGGTCACGAGCCGCTGGGCGTGGTCGAACGGGTGGGCGGTGCGGTGCAGACCATCCGGCCCGGCATGCGGGTGGTGATCCCGACGCACCTCTTCTGCGGCACCTGCCCGATGTGCGCCCGAGGGCTCTCCGCCGCCTGTCTGCGAGCCCGGGCCGAGGGGCCGGGCGCCGCGTACGGCTATGCCGGGATGGGCCCCTACCGGGGCGCCCAGGCCGACCTGCTCCGGGTGCCGTGGGCGGACGCGAACTGCGTACGCCTGCCGGGCGAGCCCGGCGACGCCCGTGAGGACGACTTCGTACTGCTCGCCGACGCGTTCGTCACCGGCTGGCACGCGGCCGCCACCCTTGCCGGGGTCGAGGCGGGCGACACGGTGGCCGTGTTCGGCGCCGGCACCATCGGTCTGCTCAGCGCGTACTCGGCGGCGATCCTGGGTGCCCGCGCGGTCTACTGCGTCGACGGGGTGGACGCCCGCCTGGACAAGGCCGGTGAGATCGGGGCGACGCCTGTCGACTTCCGCCACGGTGACCCGGTGGAGCAGATCCGCGCGGACCGGGCCCGGGCCGGGCTGCCACTCGGCGAGGAGAAGCTGGGCGGAGTGGACAAGGTCATCGACGCGGTCGGGTTCCAGGCCCGTGACCGGGAGCGTCCCGAGCGGGAGCGCCCCGACCAGGTGATCGCGGACGCGGCCCGGCTGGTCAACCCGACGGGCGCGATCGGCGTCGCCGGGGTGTACCCGGACAACGACCCGCACCCGGCTCCCGGCGCGAGCGGGCACGAGGACCTGACCGCGCCGTGGGGAACGTTGTTCAGCAAGGGCGTGTCGGTCCGGTTCGGTCGTACCCACGACCGCCGTTACACCCTTCGACTGCGTGACCTGGTGGTCTCCGGCCGGGCCCGACCCGGCGTCGTCGTCACCCACCACGCCTCGCTCGCGGCGGCGCCCGAGCTGTACCGCCGCTTCGACCGGCGCGAGGACGGCGTGATCAAGGCGGTGCTGCACCCGTAGCCGGGTGTTGGCGTTGCGGAACAGTTCCGGAACATCCGCGACTCACAGCACTTCATCGGCCGGCGATCACTGATCGCGTCTCCGCCGTTGTCAGCTGGCTAGCTCCCCCGAACTGGCAGTTCTCGCTCCATGTTGGCCAGAGCAGCGACTTAGCTCTCGTTAATTTTCCGGAAATTCTTGCTCGTCTATGCGCTCCGCTGCCATACTCCACATCCACCAGGGTCGATGTTCCGAGGGTGCGCACCCCGTCCCGGGTGCGGTCAGCTCGACGGTCTCGACCCGGCCACCACCACCCCAGGCCGCCGCCCCCACGGCCCGGCCTGGTTCCCAGAGAAGGGACAATCATGATCGAGAGGTGCCAGGGGAACATTCGTCCGAGATCCGGTCCCCCAGTGCGTACGGCGGTCGTCCTCGCCGCCGCAGGTCTGCTCGCCGTGACCACCGCCGCGTTCCTGCCGGGCACGGCGAGCGCCGGGACCACCCTGGGCGCGTCGGCGGCGGAACGGGGCCGGTACTTCGGCACCGCGGTCGCCGCGAACAAGCTGAGCGACAACACCTACGCCACGATCCTGAACCGCGAGTTCAACTCGGTGACCCCCGAGAACGAGATGAAGATCGACGCCACCGAGCCGCAACAGGGCCAGTTCAGCTACGGCGCGGCGGACCAGATCGTCAACCACGCCCGCAGCCGCGGAATGCAGGTGCGCGGTCACACCCTGGCCTGGCACTCCCAGCAGCCCGGCTGGATGCAGAACATGTCCGGCAGCGCGCTGCGGCAGGCGATGCTCAACCACGTCACCCAGGTGGCGACCCACTTCCGCGGCAAGGTCGTGGCGTGGGACGTGGTGAACGAGGCGTTCGCCGACGGCAGCTCCGGCGCCCGCCGCGACTCCAACCTCCAGCGCACCGGCAACGACTGGATCGAGGCCGCGTTCCGGGCCGCCCGCGCCGCCGACCCGGGCGCGAAGCTCTGCTACAACGACTACAACACCGACGACTGGACGCACGCCAAGACCCAGGCCGTCTACAACCTGGTACGCGACTTCAAGCAGCGCGGCGTGCCCATCGACTGCGTCGGCCTCCAGTCGCACTTCAACAGCGGCTCGCCCTACCCGGGCAACTACCGCACCACGCTGTCCAACTTCGCGGCGCTCGGCGTCGACGTGCAGATCACCGAGCTGGACATCGAGGGCGCGCCGGCGGCCACCTACCGCAACGTCGTGCAGGACTGCCTCGCCGTCTCCCGCTGCACCGGCATCACCGTCTGGGGCATCCGGGACACCGACTCGTGGCGGGCCTCGCAGAACCCGTTGCTCTTCACCGGCAGCGGCGCCAAGAAGCCGGCGTACGACGCGGTCCTCGCCGCGCTCAACGGCGGCTCGGCCCCGCCGACCACCGGACCGCCGACCCCGCCACCGGGCGGCGGCTGCACCGCGACCCTGCGCGACGCCACCCGCTGGAGCGACCGCTTCAACAGTGAGGTGACGGTCAGCGGGGCGAGCAACTGGACGGTGGTCGTCGCCGTCACCCCGCCGCAGAAGATCTCGTCCACCTGGAACGGCACCCCGAGCTGGGACACCAGCGGGAACGTCCTGACCATGCGGTCGAACGGCAGCGGCAACGTCTTCGGCTTCACCACCATGGCCAACGGCACCTGGACCCGCCCACAGGTCCGTTCCTGCACCGCGTCCTGACCACCAAGCCCGCGCGCGGTTCGGGGCGGCGACGGTTTCCCGTCGCCGCCCCGTTTCGTGCGCGGTGCCCCCGCCCGGTGCCGGCTGGCCCGGTCGCGCCGTCAGACGCGGCGGCGGCCGTAGGCGCCGGCGGCGATGGCCACGCCGATCGCGGCGAAGACGACCTGGATGATCAGCTCGATCCAGTCGACGCCGCTGGTGTCGTCGACGCCGAGCGCACCGGCCACGACGGTGCCGAGGATGGCGGCGAGCACGCCGATGAGCAGGGTGAGCCAGATCGGGATGTTCTGCTTGCCCGGTACGACCAGCCGACCCAACGCGCCGATGATCAGACCGATGATGATGGCGGTGAAGATGCCGGTGACTTCCACGAGAGCCGTCCCTTCCGAGGGGTGTTGACGGCCCGATCATTGCCCTGGGCAACATGCTCCGAAACCCGCGTACCGCTCGCGAAATCCGGGCGGCCGAGGCCGGCTACCGCCGCCCGGCGCGACGCGACCGGGTCACCGCGACAAGTCCGGCGACGAGCACCGCCAGCCCCAATCCACCGGCCGCCACCATGGCGGTGCCGAGGCCGCCGTCGCTGCTGTGGCCGTCGTCCGCCGTGCCGGCAGCCGGTGTCGGAGTGCCCGGCGAAGCGGCCGGCGCGGGCTCCGCCAGGGGGTATCGCAGGATCACCGGCCGCGTGCCGGCCACGGCGGCCTCGGAGACCGTGAACAGGGAACGCCCGTCCCGGCTGTAGGAGATCGACTCGCCCTGCGGCTCGTCGGGCAGGGCCGTGATCCGCGGGGTTCCGGTGGTCAGGGCGGTGATCACGTCGCCGCCGGTGACGTCGAACTCGAACGCGTCGGCGTACGTCCGCAGCACCACCCGGCGCCCGTCCGAGGCGGTCGCCGCACCGGTCACCGAGGACCGACCGAGGACGCCGTACGGGTTGCTGGTCGTGGTGGTAGGCAGCCGCACCTGCCCGACCCGGGTCAGCGGCACCGTCGCGCCGGGCCGCAGGGCGGCGCTCGGGGTGTAGAGCACGGCCGAGTACTTGGTCACGATCACCGGCCGGCCGTCGCCGGTCACCAGCAGCGCCTCGGCGTCGTGCGCGCCGTCCGGGTAGGACATCCGGTACAGCACCGGTCGGTCGGCGCCCGGGGCGAGCCGCCACACCGCGATGGTCTGCCGGGTGCGGTCGTTGTCACCGATGTCGCCCACCCAGATCGTGCCGTCCGCGCCGACGGCGAGATCCTCGGTGTCCCGTGGCCGCGAGGGGTACGGCACGGCCCGCGCCACCGCGCAGGCGGAATCCAGGAAGAAGATGCGGCGGCGGGCCTCGTCGTCGGCGCCGTCGTTCATCATGACGAACCCGTCGTCGGTGGCCACCATCCCGGAGATCTCGGCCAGCCGGCGATCACCCAGCTCGCAGACCGGGGTCGCCGGGGCCGGAGCGGGCGACGGCTCCGCGACCGCCCGGCCGGGCACCGCCACGCCGGCGAGGATCGCCACCGCGCCGACCCCGGCGCGCAGCCTCCGTACGCTTCCCGCGCCTGGCCACATCGCCCGCCCCTTCCTGTCGCCTTCCGGACCCGTCGCCGCCCCCGGTGTCGGCGTCGTCAGGAGCCGGCCCGGTCCTCGTCGTCCCGGCCACCGTCCGCCGCCGCCGACGAGCCCGGACGTAGCCTGACACGGGTGATGGCGCGGCCGGTCACCTCGGTCACCTCCGCCGTGAACCCGGGCAACTGCACAACCTCCCCGGCGGTCTTCGGGATGTGGCCGAGGTGGGTCAGCACGAGGCCCGCGACCGTGGTGTAGTCGCCCCCCTCGATGGTCTCCTCGTCGAGTTCGACGCCCACGTCGGGCAGGTCGTGCACGGGGAAACCGCCGGGCAGCAGCAGCGACCCGTCGGGGGCCCGGACGACCGCCTGCACGTCGCGGTCGGTCTCGTCGTAGATCTCACCGACGATCTCCTCGATGAGGTCCTCCATCGTGACGATGCCGTCGATGGAGCCTCGCTCGTCGACGACCAGGGCGAACTGCTGACGTTGCAGGCGCAGCTCCCGGATCGCCTCGGTGACCTTCAGGGTCTCCGGCAGGTAGAGGGCCGGATGCGCGCGCTCGCCGACCGGCCCGCCGGCGTCGAGCAGGTCGCGCAGATGCACCACGCCGAGCGTGTCGTCCAGGCCACCACGCCCGACGATCGGCGCCCTCGTGTGCCCCGAGCCGCCCAGCTCCCGTAGGGCCTCGCGGGCGGAGAGCGACGCCGACAGGGTGACCACCTCCCGGCGGGGCACCAGGATCTCCCGCAGGATCCGCTCGGCGACCTCGAACGCGCCGCTGATGATCATCCGGTGTTCGGGGGTCAGGCTGCGCTGCGCGGCCACCATGTCCCGCAGCTCCTCGGTCGTGACCTCCTCACGCCGGGCGCGGGGGTCACCGCCGGTCAACTGGACCACGACGTCGGTGGCCCGGCCGAGCAGCCAGACCGCCGGGCGGGAGAACGTCGACAGCGCGTCCAGGGGTCGGGCGACCAGCAACGCCCACCCCTCGGGGCGCTGCAGGGCGATCCGCTTCGGCGCCAGCTCTCCCAGGACGAGGGTGATGAAGGTCAGCACGACCGTCACCAGCACGATCGACACCGGTCTCGCCGCCGAACCGAGGAACCCGAGCGGATCGACGAGCGGCGCGGCGAGCGAGACCGCCGCCGCCGCGGAGGCCAGGAAGCCCGCCAGCGTGATCCCGATCTGGATGGTGGCCAGGAACCGGTTCGGGTCGCGCGCCAACCGGGCAAGAACCCGTCCGCCCCGGGAGGCACGCTCCAGGCGCTGCAACTGACCCTCGCGCAGTGACACCAGCGCCATCTCGCTACCCGCGAACACCGCGTTCACCAGCACCAACACGAGCACCAGCGCGACCTGCACGCCATAGCCGCCCACGGCCTGTTCGACGCCTCCCTGGCCCGGACCCTCCGGAGCATCAACCGTAACGGCGGCAGCCATGCCCCGAACGGACCATCGGGCACATCGAGGCATCACCCGCCCGGATCGGGGAATCCCCGGCCGGTGCCGGACCCGACCAGCCTGCCCTGGCCCCTGCCGTGGAGCATCGCCGTGTTCGCGCTGGCCGGTGCGATCACCGTCGCCGGCAGCATCCGGCTGGCCGGCCTCGGCGACGCCCTGGCCGACCGCACCGGCTGGGGCGAGGCGCTGTTCGGCGTGGTGTTCTTCGGCGTCGTCACCGGTCTGTCCGGCATCATCATGACCATCGTCGCCGCGGGCAGTGGCGAGGCCGGCCTCGGCTACAGCAACGCCGTCGGTGGCATCGCCGCCCAGACCACCGCCGTCGCCGTCGCCGACGCCTTTCACCGGCGGGTCAACCTCGAGCACGCCGCCGCCTCGCTGTCGAACCTGCTCTCCGGCTGCCTTCTCATCGCCCTGCTCGCCCTCGCGCTGCTGGCCAGCTACATCCCGGAGACCACCGTCGCCGGGGTCGACCCGATGTCCGCCGTGCTGGTCGGCACCTACGTGGGCGGTCTGGTCCTCATCCGGCGGGCCGGCGCGCAGCCGATGTGGCAGGCGATCGCCACCGCCGAGACTCAGCCGGACGTCCCGCACAACGAGAGCCCGTTGAACCGGCACTCGCCACGGTGGCTGTGGAGCCGCTTCGCGGTGGTCGGGCTGCTCGTCGCCGCCGGCGGCTGGCTGGTGGCGCTCGCCGCCAAGAGCCTCGTCGACGTCACGGGCCTCACCACCGGGTTCGTCGGCGGCGTGCTCATGGGGATCGTCAACGCGCTACCGGAGACGGTCACCGCCATCGCGGCCGTCCGCCGCGGCGCCGTCACCCTGGCCATCGCGGCCGTCCTCGGCGGCAACATCCTCGACGTGCTCACCCTCGTCGCCGGCGACCTCGCCTACCGGCAGGGGTCGATCTATCACACCGCCGGCGACGACGAACTGCTCGCCACCACCACCAGTCTCTTCATGACCGCCGTCCTCCTCGGTGGCCTGTTGATCCGCCAGACCTGCGGTTGGGGCCGACTCGGCTTCGAAGGCGTCCTGCTGCTGGCCAGCTACGCCGCCATGACGGCCATCCTCGCGTTCTGAGCGCGGGTTGCCGGGGGACGGGCGCACGGACTCACCGACCGGGCGACCGGTGGCGGACGGTGGTCATGCTGAGAGGGTGATTCGCTTTCTGCTCAACGTGCTGTGGCTCATCTTCGGCGGCGGGATCCTGCTGGCCATCGGGTACGGAATCGCGGCGCTGATCTGCTTCCTGCTGGTCGTCACGATCCCGTTCGGGGTGGCGTCGCTGCGCCTGGCGTCCTACTCGCTCTGGCCCTTCGGCCGCACCCTGGTCCCGAAGCCGGGCGCCGGGGTCGGCTCGGGTCTCGCGAACGTCCTCTGGGTGGTGCTGGCCGGCTGGTGGCTCGCGCTGTCCCACATCGTCGCCGGCATCGCGCTCTGCATCACGATCATCGGGATCCCGTTCGGCATCGCCAACTTCAAGCTCGTCCCGGCGGCGTTCTGGCCCCTCGGCCGCGAGGTGATCGACGCGCCCTAGCCCGCCGGGTGCGCGCACGCAAGATCCGCGCAACTTCCCCGAAGATGTCGCCTTCCGAGCCGTGAAAGGCAGCAACCAACGGGATGTTGCGCGGATCTTGGCGTCGCCGGCGCTCGGCGGCACCGATCAACGTCGGGCAATCTAGACGGGGCAACGGACGGATCGCGCGAGCCGGGACCGACCCCACCCATCAGCTTCGGAGGATGAGCATGGCAGGCATCAGGGCAGGCAACCGTTGGCGTTGGGCATGTGCCGCGCTGCTCACGGTGGGCGCCGCCGCCGGATGCGACGGTGGCGACCCGGCTCCGTCCTCCCCGACCGGCCCCGCCACCAGCAACGCGGCCAGCGCCCCGGCCGGGAAGCCCGACCTCGACGCGGGCGAGCAGGTCGCACAGGGCGTCGACGTGCCCTGGGGGTTGGCCTTCCTGCCCGGTGGTGACGCCCTGATCGCCGAGCGGGAGACCGGCCGGGTGCTGCGGCTGGCGCTCGGCGGTGCGGCGCCCCGGCAGGTGCACCAGGTGTCAGGCGTGGCGGCGGGGGGTGAGGGCGGGCTGCTCGGGCTCGCCGTCTCGCCGGGCTTCGCCACGGACAACCTGGTCTACGCCTACTTCACCGCCGAGCGGGACAACCGCATCGTCCGGTTTCGCCTGGACGGTGGGCAGCCCGAGGTGATTTTCGACGGCATCGCCAAGGCCGGATTCCACAACGGCGGACGCATCGCGTTCGGCCCCGACGGGATGCTCTACGTCGGCACCGGGGACGCCGGTGAGACCGACCGCTCCCAGGATCCCGCCAGCCCCAACGGCAAGATCCTGCGCCTGACGCCGGACGGCGCTCCGGCACCGGGGAACCCGACCGCCGGGTCGCCGGTCTACAGCCTCGGGCACCGCAACGTGCAGGGCCTGGCCTGGGACTCGACGGGCCGGCTCTTCGCCACCGAGTTCGGGCAGAACGAGCTGGACGAGGTGAACCGCATCGAGCCGGGCCGCAACTACGGCTGGCCCCGGGTGGAGGGCAAGGGCGACACGGACGGCGGGCGGTACACCAATCCGCTGGTCACCTGGCCGGTCCGGGAGGCCTCGCCGTCGGGCATCGCCATCGCGGGCGACACGGCGTACGTGGCGGCCCTGCGCGGCGAGCGACTCTGGACCGTTCCGCTCGACGGCGACCGGGTCGGTGATCCGTCGGCGCAGCTCGCGGAGCGCTACGGGCGGCTGCGTACGGTGCAGGTCGCGCCGGACGGGGCGCTCTGGGTCACCACCTCCAACACGGACGGCCGGGGTGACGTCCGCGAAGGCGACGACCGCATCCTGCGGTTCCCGGCCCGCTAGTCCCGCCGGGGGCGCCGGCGACAACCTGGCTGGCCGGCGCCGTGCCCGATCGGCACCGTGCCCGATCAACACCGGCGATGATGGTGGGGTCCGCCGCCCCGTGGAGGTAGGTCCTGCTCGGTCTCGAACTCGTCGTGGTCATCGGTCTGGCGCTGCTGGTGTCCAGCGTGCTGGCCCGACGCCTGCGGGTCGCCCCGCCGGTGCTGCTGCTCGGTTGCGGTGTGCTGCTCGGGTTCGTGCCCGCGCTACGCGAGGTGCATCTGCCTCCCGAGATCGTGCTGCTGCTCTTCCTGCCCGCCCTGCTGTTCTGGGAGAGCCTGAGCACCTCGCTGCGGGAGATCCGCAACAACCTACGGGTGATCGTGCTGATGAGCACCCTGCTGGTGATCGCGACGGCCGGGGCGGTCGCGGCGACCGCGCACGCGCTCGGGCTGCCGTGGGGGCCGGCGTGGGTGCTCGGCGCGGCCGTGGCACCGACCGACGCGACGGCGGTCACGGTGCTCGCCCGTGCGCTGCCCCGGAGCACGGTCACCGTGCTGCGGGCCGAGAGCCTGGTCAACGACGGGACCGCCCTGGTCATCTACGGGCTGGCCGTCGGCATCACCGTGGGCCAGGAGCAGCTGAGCCCGCCGCACGTCAGCTGGCTCTTCCTGCTCGCGTACGGCGGCGGAGCGCTGGTCGGCGCGGCGAGCGCCTGGCTCCTGGTGCGGATCCGCCGCTATCTGGACGACCCGCTGCACGACAACCTGATCACCCTGTTGACCCCGTTCGGCGCCTTCCTGGCCGCCGAGTCGATCCACGCCTCCGGCGTGGTGGCCGTGGTGGTCAGCGGGCTCTGGCTGAGCCAGGCCGGACCACGCGAGGTGCGCGCGGACACCCGCCAGCAGGGGCAGGGCTTCTGGTCGCTCTCCGCATTCATGATCAACGGTGCGCTCTTCGTCCTCGTCGGCCTGGAGGTGCAGTCGGCGGTCCGCGGCCTGACCAGCTTCGACCTGACCCGCGGGCTGGTCGCGGTCGCCGCCGTCTCGGCCACGGTCATCGGCACCCGTTTCGCCTGGCACTTCACCACGCCGTACCTGATCCGCCTGCTGGACCGGCGACCGCAGCAGCGGCTGCGCCGGGTCGGCGCGCGCGCCCGGGTGGTCAGCGGGCTCGCCGGGTTCCGGGGCGCGGTGTCGCTGGCCGCCGCGCTCGCGGTACCGCAGGCCCTCGGCTCCGGGGCACCCTTTCCCGACCGCGACACGATCGTGTTCGTGACCGCCGGGGTGATCGTGGCGACGCTGGTGCTCCAGGGCCTGGCGCTGCCGGGCGTGGTCCGTTGGGCCCGGCTGCCCCAGGACGCCGCCACGGAGCAGGAGCGGCACCTGGCCGACCGGGTCGCCACCGAGTCCGCGCTCGCCGCGCTGCCGCAACTCGCCGCCGACCTCGACACCGATCCGCAGGTCGTCGACCGGCTGCGCCGCGAGTTCGACAAGCGCCTGCGTTTGCTGCGCGCCACCCGCGGCGAGGCCGACGACGAGCCGGCGCTGCGGTATGACGAGCAGTACACCGCGCTGCGCCTGGCCGTGCTGGCGCACAAGCGCGCCACCGTGGTTGCACTCCGCGACGAGCGGCGCATCGACGACGACGTGCTGCGCCAGGTGCAGAGCCGACTGGACATCGAGGAGATCCGCCTGACCCGACGCGAGACACCGGACTGAGCACGACCGCGAGTGAGCCCGGGAAACCCCGTGCCACCTCGCCCCGGGCTGACGTACGTTGGCGCGATGGGGGAAGCGGCTACCGTGGTCGATCGCGCGCTCACCACGCGTGGCGAGCTGGTCCTTCGGGAGAGCGCCGGCCACTACGAGATCATCAGCAACGGGGTGTTCCTCATGGACACCCGCGCCGGCGCGTCGGAGCGACTGCTCGTACGGGAAGCGCTGCGCCTACTACGGCCCGGTGCCCGGCTGCTGATCGGCGGGCTCGGGGTGGGCTTCTCGCTGGCCGAGGCGGCCGCGTCCGCGCTGCCCGCGGAGATCGTGGTGCTGGAGATCGAGAAAACGATCATCGACTGGCACCGGTGCGAACTCGCCGCCTTCAGCGCGAACGCGCTCGACGACCCCCGGGTACGGGTGGTCAACGAGGATCTGGTGACCTGGCTGCGGCACACCCCCGAACTCTTCGACGCGATCTGCCTCGACACCGACAACGGCCCGGACTGGACGGTGTTCCAGCAGAACGACGCGCTGTACGACGAGGACGGCACCGCCCTGCTGCGCGACCGTCTCCGCGACGGTGGCGTGCTGGCCATCTGGAGCGCGGCGGCGGCGCCGGCGTACGCCGCCCGGCTCGCGGCGGTGATCGGCCCGGTCACCACCCACCCGGTCACGGTCACCCGCGGCGAGCCGGACGTCGTCTATCTGGCCCGGCGCCTGGCCTAGCCGCGTCGGATGATGTGACCGCCGTCACATCAATCTCCTGTCGGCATCCCCCGGCCAGCGCCGACCACCCGGTGAGCGGGCACCCGGCCGGGTGCCGCCCGACCGAGGGGAACGATCCGAGATGACGAAGGTGACCGCACAGCTGTCGGTGTCGGTGGACGGGTTCTACGCCGGCCCACGGCACACCGGGGACGGCGACTGGATGCAGTCGGCCGAGAGCGCCGGATTCTTCCGGATCACCCGCTGGGTCACGCACGCGATGGCGTGGCGCGAGCGGCAGGGCTTCGCCGGCGGAGAGCGGGACACGAACTCCGACGTGGTCGCCGAGTCGTTCGGCGCGGCCGGTGCGTACGTGATGGGGCGGCGGATGGCCGACGGGGGCGAGGTGCCCTGGGGCGAGGAGCCGCCGTTCCGCGCGCCGGTCTTCGTCGTCACGCACCGCCCCCGCCAGCCGCTGCTGCGCGCGGGCGGCACCAGCTTCACCTACGTCACCGACGGCGTGGCCAGCGCCGTCGAGCAGGCGCGCGCCGCCGCGGGCGACCGGGACGTCGCCGTGGCCGGCGGCGGCAGCCTGGTCCGCCAGGTGCTGAAGGCGGGCCTGTTGGACGAACTGGAGCTGCACGTCGTACCGGTCGTGCTCGGCACGGGTCTGCGGCTCCTCGACGCCGACCTCGATCTGGGCGAGAAGGAGGCGATCGAGCTGACGCCGACCCGCGTCATCCCCACACCGCAGGTCACCCACATCCGGTACGCGGTGGGCGGGCGCGCCCCGCTGGTGCTGGACGACCGGGGCTCCGGAGGTGGCCCGACGAAGATCACCGGGTGACGCGCCCCGATCTCGTCGTCGGAGAGAGGCCGGCGGACCGGAGCACATCGACCGGCACCGACGGCCGCCTCCTATCCTGACCGGATGGAGCTGGAGTTCAGCGGCGAGATCTGGTTCTGGCGGGGGCCGGCGCCGTGGCACTTCGTCACCGTCCCCGAGTCGCAGAGCGGTGAGCTGGAAGCCGCGTCCGGGTCGGTGACGTACGGCTGGGGCATGATTCCGGTCGCCGCCCGGATCGGGGACACCGGATGGCAGACGTCGCTGTACCCGAAGGACGGGCGGTACGTCGTGCCGCTGCGGACGTCGGTACGCCGGGCCGAAGGGCTCGAGGTCGGCGACGTGGTGCTGGTCCACCTGACCGTGGACGTCTGACCAGACCCTCGGCGGGATCGGGCCAACGGTCGCCCGCGGGGCGGGGGGCGGAATTCGGCCAACGATGCGAGCGCGGCGGGGCGAGCCGCTATGTTCGGATAGTCCGAAAAGCCGGGAACAGCCTGGAGTGGCCAGATGTCGCACCATCTCGACACCCCCCTCGCCGCAAAGAGCGGCCAGCTCTTCATTGACGACCTGTTCGTGTTCGAGGGCGAACGCGGCACGGTGCTCGTCATGGACGTCAACAGCTCGGTGACGAAGGCGGACATCAAGCGCGGCTTCCACCACGAAGCGCGGTACGAGTTCAAGATTCACTTCAACGGCGCCGAGCTGGAGGAGCTGACCTACCGGGTCGCCTTCGGCGAGCCGGACGGCTCGGGGCAGCAGTCACTGACCGTGCACGCGCTCACCGCCGCGGAGGCGCGCGACGACGGCGCGACGGGCACGATGCTCCTGCAGGGGCGGACCGGCGAGATGGCGGAGGGCACCAACCTGCGCGTCTGGGCCGGGCGGATCAACGACCCCTTCTACATCGACCTCGACCAGCTGGCGACCGTCAACGCCGCGTTCAAGGACGGGGCCAAGCTCGACCGTTCGAAATGGCGACCGGAGAAGGCGAAGAACAGCTTCGCCGGCACCACGGTCGAGTCGATCGTGTTGGAGATCTCGCGGGACGAGCCGATGCTGCGCGACGGCATCCAGATCGGCGTCTGGTGCCGCACCATGCTGGCCACGGACGCGGGCGGGTGGCGGCAGATCAACCGGGCCGGGCACCCGATGATGTGGCCCATCTTCTGGCCGACCGACACCGACTTCTCCGACCCGGCCAACGTCCGGCACCCCTGCGACGACCTGCGAGCGGACGCCCAGGGGATCGCCGCGACGGTGGCCCGGGTGGTCGCCGCGAACGGGACCGCGACGGACCCGGACGCGTACGGCTGGAGCGTGGCCCGGCAGGTCTACCCGGACCTGCTGTCGTACCAGGTCGGGACGCCGGCGAACTACGGCTTCGCGGTCCGCAACGGGCGCACCATGGCCGACAACCCGCCCGAGGTGATGTTCTCCATGGTGCTGAACACCGCGATCACCTCCGGCCTCACCTCGGAAACGACCAAGGACGCGCGTTCCGACACCTTCCCGTACGTGATCCCCGCTTGATCTGCCACCCGGCGCTCTGACCCGACCGCCCGCCGCCGGGTCGCCCCCGACGTACCCTTCCACGGGCGACGCCGTCGACCGGACGATCGGGAACCGGTCGACGCAGTCCGGGGGCATGTCGATCGGGAACGGGTAGAGAGAACCATGGGCGTGGCGGAAGGCGACGCTGATCTCGTCCTGCTCGCGCAGGCGGGCGACGCGGCGGCGCTCGGCGTGCTGCTGGCGCGACACGAGGCCGAGATGCGGGCGGTCGCGCTGAGCCTGCTCGGCTACGGTCCGGACGCCGACGACGCGGTGCAGGACGCGATGGTGGCCGCGCTGCGCCGGATCGGCGAGCTCCGCGATCCGACGGCGATCGGCCCGTGGCTGAAGGCCGTCGTCCGCAACAACGCCCGGATGTCGCTGCGCGGGCCCCGGGCACTCCCGGTCGCCGACCCGGAATGGTTCGCCGGACCCGCCGGCACCCCCACCCCCGAGGAGGCGCTCGACCGGGGCGCGCTGCGCGACTGGGTGTGGCACGCCATCGGAGAGCTCTCCGAGCCCGACCGGCTGGTCACCCTGCTGCGCCACTTCAGCGACGCCTCCTCCTACGAGCAGATCGCCGCGGTGTGCGGGGTGCCGGTGGGCACCGTCCGCAGCCGCCTCAGCCACGCCCGCCGCGCGCTCGCCGGCGGCCTGCGGGCGACGGCGACAGCGGCGCACGCCGACACGGCGGCGGCGGCCGAGGCCCGGTGGGATGAGGGCCGCGACATGCTCGGCGCGGCCATGCGCGGCGAGTTCGACCGGGTGGTACGCGAGAACTGGTGCCCCGACGCCGAGATGATCGTGCCGGCGGCCGGGCTGCGCGGCGGCACCGACTTCGCCCTGCGCGGCATGGAGAAGGACCTGACGGACGGGGTACGCCAGCGGCTGCGCAACGTGGTGGCCAGCCGCGACGTGTTGATCTGGGAGACCGACCTGATCAGCCCGCCCGACGACCCGGGCCACTGCCCGCCCGGCGCGCTCTGGTTGCAGGTGTTGCGGGAGGGGCGGGTCCGGCAGCTCACCCTCTTCCACCCGGCGCCGCCGCGGGCGGTCGCCCGTCCGGCCGCCTGAAAAAACCCTCGCGGCGAGCGAACTTTCCGCGCCTGCGACGCATCCGGTCCCTGTCATCGCCAGTCACCCGCGCGGACAGGCGCCGCGCGGGGCAACGGATCGGGAGATAGTCAATGGGTTCCACCAGCCACGACGCCGACGCGCTCGCCTCGGGTGTGCACGAGTTCACCGTCGGCGACGTTCGGCAGGTCTACCACGTCGCCGGCACCGGCCCGGTGTGCGTGGTGCACTCCGGCGGCCCCGGCATCGAATGGGCCTACCTGCGGATGTCCGGCCTCGAAGAGCACTTCACGATGGTCTACGTCGAGCCGGTCGGCACCGGCGCCTCGGGGCGGCTCGCCGACCGGGCCGACTACCGGCTCGACACGTACGTCCGGTTCCTCGACGCCGTCGTCGACCACCTCGGCGCGCCCCGGGTCTACCTGCTCGGGCACTCGCACGGCGGTTTCGTGGTCCAGCGGTACGCGTTGGACCATCCGGACCGGGTCGCCGGTCTCGCGCTGTACGACACCTCCCCGGTCACCGGCGCCGAGTTCTGGGGCGAGGCGATGGCGGGCCTGGCCGCGTACCCGCAGCGGTACCCGGACCAGCCGGAGGCCGCCGCGATCCCGGCCGCGTTCCAGCAGGCCGTGACCGCCACCGACGACGAGACCCTGACCGCCGGCCTACGCGCCGCCGTGCCGGTCTACTTCGCGGACTTCTGGGGCCGGCGCGACGAGTTCGCCCCGTTCCAGGCGGCGGTGCGGGTCTGGGCGGAGCCGGCCGGGGCGCAGGACCCGACGCCGTTCGACGTGCGGAACCGCCTCGACGAGATCGTCGTGCCGACCGTGGTGATCGTGGGGGCGCACGACTTCATCTGCGGCGTCCGGTGGGCCGAACAACTGCACGAGGGCATCAAGGACTCGCGCCTGGTGGTGCTCAAGCAGAGCGGGCACTTCGGGCACGTGGAGGAGCCGGCGGAGTTCAACCGGGTTGTGGCGGAGCTGCTCGATCGCTGAACCGCCGAGCGTGGCGGCCCCGCAGCTCGCACGCCGCCCCGCGCGGTCGTGGCGGGCCGCGGGGCCGGAGCCGCCCGAGGCGACTAACCGTCGCGGCGGGTCAGCGTCGGTCCGCCGACGCCTCCGCGACGAATAGGGCGTAACGCCGGATCCACCCGTTTCGCCGGTCCGGCTCAGGGTAGGGCCTTCTGGGCCTGCTCGTAGTCGCACCGTGGAGGGATCGACCCGTGGATTCCAGCAAGCCCGCCAAGGCCATCAAGGATGTCGTGGAGAACGCCGCGGGGAAGGTGGCCGATGCCCTGACCCCGGAGGTTCCCGGCGCACCCGGCAGCGCCCCGCCGAGCCTCGATGAGCCGACCGCACCACACGACCCGTTGCCGCCGAAGGAGGAGCAGGGCGCTCCGCAGACGCGGACGCCGACCGGAGCGGAGACCGGCGCGCCCACCACCGCGAACGGTCAGCAGGGCGCCTTCCTCACCACCTCGCAGGGGGCCCGGCTACGCGACACCGACCACTCGCTCAAGGCCGGGCCACGCGGACCGGTCCTGCTCCAGGACCACCACCTGCGCGAGAAGATCACCCACTTCGACCACGAGCGCATCCCCGAGCGCGTGGTGCACGCGCGTGGCGCCGGAGCGCACGGCGTGTTCACCAGCTACGGCACCGGCGAGACCGTCACGAAGGCGGGCTTCCTGAAGAAGGGCAGGGAGACGGAGGTCTTCGTCCGGTTCTCCACCGTCCTCGGCTCGCGTGGGTCGGCCGACACCGTCCGCGACACCCGTGGCTTCGCGACGAAGTTCTACACCGACGAGGGCACCTTCGACCTCGTGGGCAACAACATGCCGGTCTTCTTCATCCAGGACGCCATCAAGTTTCCCGACATCATCCACGCCGCCAAGCCCCATCCGGACCGGGAGATCCCGCAGGCTCAGAGCGCGCACGACACCTTCTGGGACTTCGTCTCCCTGCACACCGAGGCGCAGCACCACACGATGTGGAACATGTCCGACCGCGGCATCCCGCGTTCGTACCGGACGATGGAGGGCTTCGGAGTGCACACCTTCCGGCTCGTCAACGACGCCGGAGAGACGGTGCTGGCCAAGTTCCACTGGAAGCCCAAGCTGGGCGTGCACTCCCTGACCTGGGAGGAGGCGCAGATGCTCGGCGGCATGGACCCGGACTTCCACCGCCGCGACCTCTACGACGCGATCGAGGCCGGCGCGTTCCCCGAGTGGGAGCTCGGCATCCAGGTCTTCCCCGACACTCCGGAGGAGACCTTCGCCGGGATCGACCTGCTCGACCCGACGAAGATCGTGCCGGAGGAGCTGGCCGCGGTGCAGCCGGTCGGCAGGTTGACGCTCAACCGTACGCCGACGAACTTCTTCGCCGAGACCGAGCAGGTCGCGTTCCACCTCGGCCATCTGCCCCCGGGGATCGACGTCACGAACGACCCGTTGCTGCAGGGCCGGCTCTTCTCGTACGTCGACACGCAGCTCACCCGGCTGGGCGGGCCGAACTTCTCGCAGATCCCGATCAACCGCCCGCACGCCCCGGTCAACGACATGCTCCGCGACGGCTTCCACCAGCACGCCGTCCACGCGGGCGTCGCGCCCTACCGGCCGAACTCGCTCGACGGCGGCAACCCGTTCCCGGCCGGCGACGGCGACAACGCGTTCGCCGACCTGCCGGTGAAGGTGGCGGAGGCACCGAAGATCCGCGCCAACCCGGCCTCGTTCGACGACCACTTCAGCCAGGCCCGGCTCTTCTGGCAGAGCATGTCGCCGGTCGAGCGGGAGCACATCATCCGCGCCTACACCTTCGAACTCGGCAAGTGCTACCACCAGGCGATCAAGGAACGTCAGTTGCAGTGCCTGGCCAACATCGACCCGGTGCTCTGCGCGCAGGTCGCCACCGGCCTGGGCCTGCCCGCGCCGGAGCCGACCGTGCCGCTGGCCGACGCCGCGCCCAGCCCGGCGCTGTCGCAGCTCGGCCGGGAGTGGCCGTCCGACGGTCGGGTCGTCGGCATCGTCGTCGACGCCGACGCCGACCTCGACGGCGTCAGCGAGGTGCGCCGTGCGGTCTTCGCCGCCGGCATGGTGCCGCTCCTGGTCGCCCCGCACGGTGGCATGGTCGGTGACCTGCCCGTGCAGCGGACCTTCGCCACCGGCCGGTCCGTCGAGTTCGACGCGCTCCTGCTGGCCGCGGCACCGGCGCCGGCACCGGATGCGACGCCCGCGCGCGACGAGAAGGCGGGCGCGGCGAATTCACCGGCGGTGGATCCCCGCGTCCTGCTCCTGGTCGAGGAGTGCTGGCGGCACGCCAAGGCGATCGGCGCCTGGGGTGCCGGGGTGACCGTGCTGGAGCGGGCGGGGGTGGCCGGTACGCCGGGCGTCGTCGCCGGTGACTCCGGCAGCGACGTCCTCACCGCGGTTCACCAGCTGATGGCCGCCCACCGGGTGTGGGAGCGGTTCCCCGTTCCGGCTGCCTGACGCGGTCCGCCCTGATCGATGATCGACCTCCCCGGCCTGCCCCGGGGAGGTCGATCGCCGTCTGCCAACCATGGTCCTGCGCGTCGCCCTGCCGGGCCCGCTCGCCCGGCGCGGCCGGTCCGGAACGCCAACTGACCTCTCCGGCGCGCGGGCCGAAGAGGTCAGTGAGCAGGAGGGTCTCAGCCCTCGATGTCTCGCGGGTCGCGGCTGCGCGGGTAGGTGTTCTTCTCCCCGATCGTGCCGTCCTGCTTCTTGATCACGTGCTCGACGCCCCGGTCGGCCGCCATCTCACGACCGTGGGCCTGCGCGTCCGCCTTGCCGTCGTGGGTGCTGCTGGCCCGCTCGTTGCCCTCGGGCCGGTTCTTCCACTGCCCGTCCTGCTGGTACGTCTCGACGTCGCCCTTGGCCATCGCCGGCTCCTCCCTGCGTCTGACTGTCCAGTGGATACGTTGCCCCGAGTCCCGTCGGCCAAACCCGCAGCCGCCGCCGGACGAGCCGACGAACGGACACAGTGGAGGTCAGTGCCAGTCGCCGATCTTGACGTCGTCGGGCGCCGGCCTGCCGCGCCCGGTCTCCACCAGCTCCTTGAGACTCATCAGGAACGTCGCCCACTTCGTGCTGCAGTGCCGCATGAACTCGACCGGCTCGCGCCAGCCCTCGTGCTTGAACTGGACGACCGTGTACTCGTCACGCTGGTCGAGACGCCAGTCGATCTCGGTCCCGATCCACTCCCCGGGGCCGTCGGTGACCCGCCACCGCACGTGGCCGGCGGGGTCCAGCTCGAGGACCTCCATGTCGAAGCCACCGAGGTCGCCGAACCGGAAGGCCAGCCGCCCGCCGACCTCGCTCCTGCCCACCGTGTCGGTCGTCCACCAGCCGGCGATGCCCTCGGGAGTTGCCACTGCTCGATAGACGTCGTCGAGCGGAGCGACGACGCCGACCCGGTGCAGGATGTCGACCATCTCATTCTCCTTCGCTGTTGGTCCGGTCGCGTTCGATCGCCTCGGCGATCCGCTTGATCCGGCGCAGTCGGGCGTCCCACGTGGCGCCGACCGCCGACAACTGGGCTACGGCGCGGGCGAGCTGCGCCTCGTCGACCTGGTAGTGACGCTCGCGACCGGCCGGCGCGGCGTGCACCAGACCGACCCGGTCCAGGACGGCAAGATGCTTCGAGACGGCCTGGCGGGTGACGGGTAGTCGCTCGCTCAGGGACGTGGCCGTGCCCGGTCCCCCGGCCAGCAGCAGGTCGATCATCGTGCGCCGGATGGGGTCGCCGATCGCCGACCAGAGGTCATCGTCGACCGCCGTGCTCATGAGGTGGCGACCAGCCGCGCGACGTACCCGCCCAGTTCGCCCATGTAGTGCTCCCAGCCGCTCTCGTGGTCTCGGTACTGCTCCTCGAGGCGAGCGATCTCCCAGCCCATCTCCCGGAACCCGGTCTCGGTCATCCGGATCCTGGTCCCCGCGCCGGCGGGGACCAGGTCGAAGGTGACGAGCAACGAGTGCCCGCTCCGGTCCGGCTCCGAGTAGCACCACCGGAAGGAGAACCGCTTCGGCGGGTCGACCTCGACGACGGCGAGGGCGACGCTCGTGGTCTCGCCGGTGGCCGCGTCGCGCCACACGAGCTCCCCGGGCGCGCCCACGACCGGCTCGAACCGCGCGTCGTCGGGCCACCACTCCCGCATGTGCTCGGGCCGACTGACCACCTCGAAGACCACCTCGGGCGAGGCGTCGACGTGGATGTCGCGCTCGATGGATCCGTGCTCCATGTTGACCAACCTTTCGCAACCTTTGGTTGCGTAAAGCTACCGCAGTCATGCCGCGATGCGCAACCTTTGGTTGCAGGTTGGATCAGCAGTCAGGCCCGGCCGTCGACCCGCGCCTCAGGCCGTCGGATGCTCGGCGTGGGCGGTGAGATCGGCCCGGGTGAGCAGGGCCCGCAGGGAGATGCCCGCCGCCGCCAGGGCCGCGGCCCCGCCCTCCTGCCGGTCGATCACGCAGAGGGCCGCGTCGACCCGGGCGCCGAGACGCCGCAGCTCCCCAGTCGAGATCACCACCTGGCCGCCCGAGGTCACCACGTCCTCGACGACCAGCACCCGGCGCCCGGCCACGTCCGCGCCCTCGGCCAGCCGTGCCGTGCCGTAGGGCTTCGCCGCCTTGCGGACGAACGCGCACGGCAGGCCGGTGTGCCGACCGAGGGCCGTCACCACCGCGATGCCACCCATCTCGAGCCCGGCGAGCACCTGCGTGTCGGACGGCACCAGGGCCGCCATCCGCCCGGCCAGTGCGTCGAGCAGCACCGGATCCGCCTCGAACTGGTACTTGTCGAAGTACTCGTCGGCCACCCGCCCCGAGCGGAGGACGAAGCGACCCGTCAACCGGGACGTGGCATGGACCTGGCGGGCGAGCTCATCGAGGTTCACGGAACGACATCCTGACACGCCGAGGCGCGCCTGCTCGCCTCGCTTGTCCGGCGCTCGCCCCGAAACCGTCCATTGTGGACACCAGCAACCGGACCGTCCGCCCGGCGGACGGCCGCCGAGCCCCGATAACGGGTCAGTTCTCGCTGCTCGGACTTGATACAGTCGCGCTCCCCCTTGATCGAGAAGAGGACACCAGCATGACCGGCACCGGGAGTGAACCTGGCGCGACCCCGACGCCGGACCCCGTACCGGTGCCGGCGGCGGCACCCGTCCCCGAGGCGTCGACGCCCGGTTCCGTGCCGAACCCGCAGCCGGCTCCCACCCCGGGCGCGACTCCCGGTCCCGCACCGGCGAGCGTCCCGTGGGCCACCGCCCCGCCGTCGCCCACCCGCCGCTACAACACCGCGCTCATCGCCGCGGTGACCGTGGCGGCGGTGCTGCTGCTGGCCGGCATCGGCGTTGGCGGCGGCTTCCTGCTGCTGCGCTCCGCGAAGACCGCCGCGTCCAGCCCGGTGTCCGAGGCCCCGCTGTCTCCCACGACCGGCGGTGGCCCGACCGCCAGCGCCGAGCCCGCCGAGAGCGAGCCGCCCGCGCCGAAGGGGCCGGCGGCCAGCGCGGACGCCGCCACGGAGATCCGTGACCTGAACCGGGTCTGTGACGAGGACGTCTACTACCCGCAGTCACCGAAGCGCGCCGGCAAGGCGCCGCACCCGGTGGTCCTGCTCGTCGCGGACGGCATGGGCGGCGGGGACATCCGTTTCCAGGACGGCACCTATTACTACTCCGAGGGCCTGTCGAAGCGGGCAGAGCAGACCTGGGCGTCGGAGAACCCGAAGAACGTGCAGATGGTCGCCTGCCTGGATCGGGTCAGCACCGGCTCGACGATCCGCCGCTGCAAGTACGACGACCCGAAGCCGGAGACGGTGACGCTGCTGCGGGCGGGGTGGCGCCTTCGGGTGTACGAGGTGGCGACCGGCCGCAAGCTGCTCGACAAGGCCCTGAAGGGCGACGACCAGGCGTGCCCGTCCGTCGTCATGGTCTATCCCGACAAGAAGATCTACGCCGAGGTCAGCGACCGGGCGGCGGTCGGGGCGCTGCGCAGTCTCGTGAACAGGTAACCGGGGCGGCCGCCCAGGGCCACTGGCCGGCGCCGCACCGGGCCGCTCCGTCGGGGTCGACTGCGTCTGGGTACCGGCTCCGGTCACGGACGTGCCTCCTCAGGACGCGGTGCGTCGGTCGTCGCTCGTGGGGCGGTAGGGGCCGGGGAAGCACGAGCCCCCCGGCGTAGCTCATCGCATCCGAACAGCTACCTATGGTCACTGCTGGCGAGGTGACAGTCCACCCTGACCCGGCCGGCCAGGTCCATTACCGGCCCGTGACAATTCGTGGATCGGGTGCGGACATGCGGCTGACAACTTCTGAGGGGTGATCCGACAGCCGTCAACCCTCGCCGCACGGCCCGCCGAGCAGGCACCCGAGGCGCCACGCGTCCGGTTCCGCCACCGCAGACAGCGGGCCGTGTCGGGCCCGGTCCAGGGGCAGCCGCAGCGAGCCCAGTGGGCCGATGCCGCGAAGGGCCTCTGCATCATCCTCGTCGTCGGGTGGCACGTCGTCGTCAAGCACTACCTGCAGATCGACTGGCACCTCGGCGTACCGGTGCCCGGGCTGTGGGGCGCGCTGGGCGAGCAGTTCCTGCCGCTGAGGATGCCGCTCTTCTTCGTCATCTCCGGCCTCTTCGCGGCGAACGCCGTCCAGCGTCCCTGGCGGGTCGTCGCCCGGAACCGGATCGCCAAGTTCCTCTACCTGTACGCCGCCTGGCTGCTGATCCACACCGCGATCCTCGCCGCGGCCCCAAACTTCCCGACAGACCGCGCCACGTCCCCCCTCGGCCTGCTGGAACAGCTCACCATCACCCCCTCCAACCTCTGGTACCTGTACGCCCTGGCGCTCTACTTCACCGTCGCCAAGGCCGTACGCCGGGTCCCCCGCCCGCTGGTCCTCGCCCCCGCCGCGGCCCTCTCCGCCGTCGCCGCCGCCGGCCTGCTCGCCACCCCCGGCAACCGTGCCGGCTTCTACCAGAACCTGGTCTTCTTCCTCGCCGGCCTCTACCTGCGACCACAGATCGAACGGTGGGCGGCCACCGCGACCCGGCGCCGGCTCCTGCTGACCACCGCCGCCTACACCCTCGCCCTCGCCGCGACGGCCGCGACCGGCGCCCAGCAGTCGCTCGGCGTGTGGCCGTTGGTCTCCGTCGTGGCGGTCGCCTTCGGCATCACCGCCGCCGCCCGGTTGGCCCGGTGGCCCGCCCTCAGCCGGCCGCTCGCCACGCTCGGCCGCAACACCCTGCCCGTGTACGTCATCCACATGCCGGTCCTGGCCCTGCTGCACGGGCTGCTCCTCGGGCCGCTCTCCGGGCTCGACCGGACCGGCCAGCTCCTGGTCGCGGTCGGATACCCGGCGGTGCTGACCGGGCTGGTGCTCGGCTTGAGCCTGGCCATCCACCGCGGGTTGACGGCGGTCCCCGCGCCGTGGCTGTTCGACCTTCCCGGCGTACGCCGGTCGAACCCACGGCCCGTGGCGGCGGCCCGATGACCGCGTTGGCCGAGGCGGTGGTCGACCTCGAGGCGGTCGCGGGCAATGTGCGGACGATCGCCGCGGTGGCCGGTACCGAACTGATGGCCGTGGTCAAGGCGGACGGCTTCGGCCACGGCGCGCCGATGGTCGCCCGGGCCGCGCTGGACGCCGGCGCCGGCTGGTTGGGGGTGACCTCGGCGGCCGAGGCGCTGTCCCTGCGCGCGGCAGGCATCGCCGCACCGACGCTGAGCTGGCTGCACCACCCCGACGAGGACTTCCGCGCGCTGGTCGCCGCCGACGTCGACGTCGGCGTGTCGACGACGACCCACCTGCACGCGGTCGCCGACGCGGCCCACCGACTCGGTGTGCCCGCGACGGTGCAGCTCAAGGTCGACACCGGGCTGTCCCGCAACGGGGCCGGCGAGCACGACTGGCCCGAACTGGTCGGCTGGGCCCGCAAGTACGAACGGGACGCGGGGGTCCGGGTCCGCGGGGTGTGGTCGCACCTGGTCGACGCGGACGTACCGGGGAGCCCCGCGCTGGCCCGGCAGGTGGTGGCCTTCGAGGAGGCGCTGCGGCTCGCCCGGCGCGCCGGCCTCGACCCCGACCTCGTCCACCTGGCCAACTCGGCGGCAGCGCTCCGCGCGCCGGCGGCCCGCTTCGACCTCTGCCGGATCGGGGTGGCCCTGTACGGAGTGGACCCGTTCGGCGCGACCGGGCCCGGTGAGTTCGGGCTGCGGGGCGCGATGACGCTGCGGTCCAGCGTGGTCAACGTCAAGCGGGTGGCGGCCGGCACCGGCGTCTCCTACGGACCCGAGTACGTCACCGGGAGTCCGACGACGCTGGCCCTGCTGCCGCTGGGCTTCGCCGACGGCCTGCCCCGGGCCGCGCAGGGCCGCGCCGAGGTGTGGCTCGCCGGCCGGCGGTGCCCGGTCGTCGGCCGCATCGCCATGGACCAGTGCGTGGTCGACGTCGGCGACCTGCCCGTGTCGGTCGGCGACCCGGTCGTGGTGTTCGCCCCCGAGCAGGATGGCCACGCTGCGCCGACGGTCGCCGAGTGGGCGCGGTGGGCGGGCACCAACCCGCACGAGATCTTGACGGGCGTCGGGGCCCGGGTGGCCCGCGTACATCTTCACGAGAAGGCGGAGACCTGATGAGAACCCGACTGGCTGTGCTCTACGGCGGGCAGAGCGGCGAGCACGAGGTGTCGCGCCGATCGGCGGCGAGCATCCTCGCCGGGCTGGACCGCGACCGCTACGAGGTGACCGAGGTGCTCATCGGCCTCGACGGCGGGTGGCAGGTCGACGGCCGCGCCACACCGCTCGCCCCGGCGATGCGGGTGCTGGGCGCCCAGGACGTGGTCTTCCCGGCCCTGCACGGCCCGTACGGCGAGGACGGCACGGTCGCCTCGCTGCTGGAATGGCTCCGCGTGCCGTACGTCGGCAACGGGGTCTTCGCCAGCGCGGCCGGCATGGACAAGGCCGTCACCAAGAAGCTCCTCGCCGCCGAGGGCCTGCGGGTCAGCCCCGGCGTGACCCTGCGAGCCGGCGAGGACGTCACCCCGGCCGACCGGCAACGGCTGGGCCTGCCGGTCTTCGTCAAACCCGCCCGGGCCGGCTCCAGCCTCGGCGTCACCAGAGTGGACGACTGGGCGCAGCTGCCCACGGCCCTGCGCCAGGCCCGGGTTCTCGACCCGAAGGTCTTGGTCGAGAAGGCGGCGATCGGACGCGAGATCGACGTGGCGGTCCTGCAGCACCCCGACGGCCGGGTGGAGGCCGGGCCGCCCCTGGAGATCAGCGTGACCGGCGGTGACTTCTTCGACTACGACGCCAAGTACGACGGCGGGGCGGTGTTCCACATCCCCGCCCCGCTCGGTCCCGCCACCACCGAACTGCTGCAGGACCGGGCGGTCCGTGCCTTTCACGCCCTGGACTGCCGCGGGCTGCTCCGGATCGACTTCTTCCTGCCCGCGGCGGGATCTCCCGAGCCGATCGTCAACGAGGTCAACACCTTCCCCGGGTTCACCAGTGCATCGCAGTATCCGCGGATCTGGCAGCAGGCCGGCGTCGAGTTCGCCGCCCTGCTCGACATCCTGATCAGCGGCGCGCTGGCCGAGCGCGGCCGGCGCCGACCGGTCACTTTATCGGGCAGCGCCGGGGCCCTCGGGTCCCGTCGGGCCCGATGAGGGTCACCGGGGAGTACACCGCGCCCTGACCGTTGGCCGCCACGGCGTCGGTCACCGTACAGACGATCTGGTCTACCGCGGTCGCCGACAGCGTGGTCACCGCGCCGGACATCGTCACCGCGAGGCCGGGCGGATCGGTCGTCGCCGTCACCGCGGCGACCGGGAGGAGGTCGGCCGGGACCTCACTGGTGAACCCCTGGTCCCGCTCGGCCTCGTCCGGACCGGCCACGAGCAACTTGAGCGTCTCGGCGGGCGCGGGTTGCGCCCCGCTCTGGCGCATCGTCAGCTCCAGCTCGCCGTGCCGGACCAGGTAGACGCCCACCCCGGCGGACTGCCCGACCGGTGCGGGGCCGCCGTTGATGACCCCGCTGGGCCGGACCCCGCAACTGGCCGACAGCAGGGCGAGCAGGGCGCCGCCGGCGAGCAGCGCCCGGGTCGCCCGCCGGCCGGTCACCGTACGCCTCCGGTGGCCGCCTGGTCCGCCGCCGCGCGTGGCAGGCGGAGCGTGAACACCGCACCGCCGGTCGACGCGTTACCGGCGACGAGGCTGCCCCGCTGCCCGGCGGACCGGTGCAGCCGCGCGTTCTCCCACGCGATGGCGAGGCCCAGACCGCTGCCCTCGGAGCGGGTCCGCGCGGTTTCCGCCTTGTAGAACCGGTCGAAGACATGCGGCAGCACGTCAGGGTCCAACCCCGGCCCGTGGTCGGCGACCTCGATGACGATCCAGTCCGGCTCGGCGTGCAGCCGCACCGTCACCGGTACCGCGCCGTGCCGGAACGCGTTGCCGACCAGGTTGGCGACGATCACGTCCAGCCGACGCGGATCCAGCCGGGCGATGATCCCCGGTGGTAGCTCCGCGTGCACCCGGTCGATCCAGCCCCGTGCCCGCAGGGTCGCGGTCACCGCCGCGGCCACGTCGATGTCGTCGAGGGCGAGTCGCGCCGTGCCGGAGTCGAACCTGCTGACCTCGATGAGGTCGTTGACCAACCGGGTCAGGTTCTGCGTCTCCTCACTGACCAGCCGGGCGGCCCGACCGGCATCCCCGGGCAGCCGGTCGGCCTCCTCGTCCAGGACATCGGTGACGGCCGTCATCGCGGCCAGCGGCGTACGCAGTTCGTGCGACACGTCGGCCACGAAGCGCCGGGCGTCGGCTTCCATTCGACGCAGCTCACCGACCTGCCTCTCGAGCGTTCCGGCGGTGTCGTTGAAGGTCCGTGCCACGTCGGCCAGCTCGTCGCTGCCCCGCACGGTCAGCCGGGTGGTCAGGTCGCCCTCGCCGAGCCGCTGCGCCGCCCGACCCAGCTCGCGTACGGGCCGCAGCACGCCGCGGGCGGCGAGCAGGGCCAGCAGCACGGCGAGGGCCAGGGAGAGCCCACCGGTCACCCAGGCCAGGGTGGCGAGCCGGTCGATGCTCTGCTGCTCCGGAACCAGGCTGCGCACGGTGTAGACCTCGATCCCGGACGGCCTGGACGCGCCGCCCGACCGGTCGATTCGCAGCTGGGTGCCGATGAGCAGAACGGGCTCTCCGTCGCGGGAGACCCGTTGCCAGGCGACACGGCCGTTCCGGACCGCCTGCCGCAGCTCCGGGGTGAGCGGGTCCGCCACTGTCAGGCCCTGCGCTCGCAGGTCGTGGTAGAAGACCACCGCGTAGCCGTCCCGGCCGGAGAGACGCTGAGCGAGCATGTCGAGGTCGCGCTGGGTGGGCGGAAGCTTGTGGAGTGGGTAGATCGTCGCGAGTTCGTTGGTCAGTGACACCACCGCGGCGTCCTGCGCCTGTTGCAGGATGACCCGCCGGGCCTGGAAGTAGCTGCCGCTGGCGACCACCGCCGTGGTGGTGAGCCCGAGCAGCGCGAAGGCCAGCAGCAGCCGGAGCCGCAGGCCCGAGGCCCGGGCGGCGGCGCGGCGCCAACCGCTCACAGCGGACCGAACCGGTATCCGAAGCCGCGCACCGTCTGGACGAAGACCGGCGCCGACGAATCGTCCTCGATCTTCGCGCGCAGCCGCTGCACGCAGGCGTCCACCAGCCGCGAGTCGCCGAGGTAGCCGTGCTCCCACACGGCCTCCAGCAGTTGCTGGCGACTGAGCACCCGGCCCGGGGTGTGCGAGAGTTCGAGCAGCAGGCGCAGCTCGGTCGGCGCGAGGCTGACCGGGACCCCGGCCTTGCTGACCACCAGCGCTTCCCGGTCGATGGTCAGGACAGCGTGCTGTTCCGGGCCGGACTTCTCGCCGCCGGCCCGCCGCGACTCACCGCTGGTCCGCCGCAGCACCGCGCGAATCCGCGCCTCGAGCACCCGGGCCTGCACCGGCTTGACCACGTAGTCGTCGGCGCCCGCCTCCAGGCCGGCCACCACGTCCATGTCGTCGTTGCGGGCGGTGAGCATGATGATCGGCAGGTCGCCGAGGGCCCGGATCCGACGGCACACCTCGAACCCGTCCATCCCGGGCAGCATGAGATCGAGGATCACGACGTCGGACGGGGCCGCGTGCAGCCGCTCCAGCCCCTGCTCGCCGGTCGCCACGGCCACCACCGTGTGTCCCTGTCGCGTCAGCGCCAGCTGGAGCCCGTCACGCACCGTCTGGTGATCTTCGATCAACAGGACTCGGGACATGTCGCCAAGTATCGCACCACGGGAAAAGCTCGCATTCTCCTCATTTTCGTACATCGGGCCGGCCGCGCCATCCCTCCCCCGCGCCCAGCAGGAGCACCGCCGAGCCCACGGCCAGCGTCGTCGACCCGGTCACCGCCACGATGGCGATGAGCGGCCCGCGGTCGACCGATTCGGTCAGGCCGGGCCCGACCGCCAGAAGCGCCCAGACCAGCACGACCACTCCCACCGCCGCCTCGACCAGCCCGCCCGGCACCCGGCCACCGAACGACCCGCCCTGCGGTTCGGTCTCGCCGGAGGATCCGGCCGCACCGTCCGGCTCGACGCCACCGCGCGGGCCACCGCCGGCCCGCCGGTGTTCCAGCGCGGCCGCGGTCCGCCGGTGCTCCAGCACGGCAGCGGCCAGGCAGAACAACGCCACGCTCAGCAGGACGCCGCCGAACGCGTCACTGAAGCGGTGCCACCCCGCGATCATGGTGGCCGAGGCGACCACGGAGACACCCACCGCGCCGGGTACCGCGAGCCACCGGCGCGCCCACCCGGGCAGGACCAGCATGAAGGCCAGCAGCAGCGCCGTCGCGGCGGCGACGTGGCCGCTGGGGAAGCTGTTGTGGGTGGTCGAACTCTGCACCTGGAGATCCGGCCGAGGCAGCACCGACTTGGCCGCACCGGCCACCGCCACCGCGCCGAGCACCAGGCCGACGGCCACCACACCGGCCACCGGGCGCCGGCGGAGAAGCGCCACCAGCAGCACCGCGCCGAGCAGGGCAGCCAGCAGCAGCGGGTTGCCGAAGTGGGCCAGCACCGTCTTGGCCGGACCCACCAGCACGGTCTGCTGCTGGTAGCCGCCACCCCGCTCGGCGCGCGGCAGAAGCAGGCCGTCCAGCCACTGACCGACCCGGGTGAAGAGAAAGAAGAGGCAGGTCAGTCCCAGGGCGATCAGGTAGCAGAGCGCGGCGCCGAGCAACGGTCGCCCGGGGTACGCGGCCACCCGGCCGGATGGCAGCCGTCGCGCGGCGGGCGGGGCCGGCACGGGCCGCCGGCCGAGTGAGTGCGGCGATCCGGGTTGCATACCGGCCATCCTCGGTCGGGCACGTCCGGGTGCCGTCCGGGAATTGTCTTCGTTCTGTCACAGTTTCCGGTCGGCCGCCGATCAAGTCGGGTGACCGCGGGACCGGTCGCGATCCCCCGTCACCGAGTCAGGGCAGGATTGGCTGATGACCACCACCGACCTGCCTCCCGCGATCCGGGCCCTCATCGAGGCGACCAACCGCGGCGACTCGGCTGCCTTCGTCGAAGCGTTCACCGACGACGCGTACCTCAACGACTGGGGCCGCGAGTTCCGCGGCCGCGACGGCGTACGCGACTGGGACGGCAGCGACAACATCGGCGTGCAGTCGCACTTCGACCTCGTCGCGATCGAGCCCGGGCCCGACGCCGACAGCTACGTCGTCACCCTCACGGTGACCGGCAACGGCTACAACGGCACCGGCCCGATGAACGTCCAACTGCGCGACGGCCTGATCGCGAGCCTGCGCATCGGCTGACGGGCGCGCCGGTCACGCCGTCCGGCCGCGCCGGTGACGAGACGCGCGGGCGGCCCGGCTGGTGACCAGCCGGGCCGCCCGATCGGTCGTACGGGTCAGCCGCCGAGGCTCGCGGCGGCCGAGGCGATCGCCGAGGCGAAGTAGCTCACCTGGGTGTAGACGCCCGGGTAGTTGGGGCGGGCACAGCCGTTGCCCCAGCTGACGATGCCGACCTGGATCCAGGCGTTGCTGGCGTCGCGGCGGAACATCGGACCGCCCGAGTCACCCTGGCAGGTGTCCACTCCGCCGCTGGCGTAGCCGGCGCAGATCTCCTCGGCGGCGATGATCTGGCCGCCGTAGTACGAGTTGCAGGCCGAGTCGCTGACGAACGGGACGGTGGCCTTGAGCAGGTAACGCTGTTGCGCGCCACCCTCCCGGGCGGCGCCCCAGCCCGCGACGGTGAAGGTGCCGCTGTCGTAGGCGGTGGTGTTGGCGATCTTCAGCGTGCTCAACCCGGTGACCGGCGTGGCCAGCCGGATCAGCGCCCAGTCCCGGCCGTTGCCGTTGTAGCCGGGGGCCCGGTAGACGTAGTTCGAGCGCACGGTGATCCGGCTCGACGACTGAAGGTCGACCACTCCGAGGGTCGCGGTGATGCTCGTGTTGGCGCCGGTGGCACCCACGCAGTGCGCCGCGGTGAGGACCAGCCGCGAGCTGTACAGGGCGCCGCCGCAGCCCATCGAGAGCCGCACCATGAACGGGAACTCGCCCTGGGCGGCGCGGGTGCCGCCGACGACGTTCGGCGTGACCGTCGGGTCGGCCGCGGCGGCGGGCGCCGCGAGAGTGAGGCTGCCCGCGGTCACCGCAGCCAACGCGGCGGCCAACAGGCCGGTGAGGGTGCGCCAGCGAACCATACGTTCCTCCGCATCAGGACCGGCACGCCTCGGGTGCGCACCTGCTTCAAGATTGCGGACATCATATTGAGATCAATGGATCGACTGGGCATATCCTCTGGGTCGTATCCCGACGTTATGGAAGTCGGCTGCCGTCCTAGTAGCGGCTGCCCTCCGGGGCGGGCAGGGCGTCCAGCTCGGCCAGTTCCGCCGGGCCGAGTTCGAGGTCACCGGCCGCGACGTTGTCGAGCAGGTACTTCGGCGTCTTGGTGCCGGGGATCGGCACCACGTACCGGCCCTGCGCGACCACCCAGGCCAGCGCGACCTGTGCGGGGGTCCGACCGGCACCGTCCGCGATCTCCCGCACCCGAGCGGCGATGCCCAGGTTCGCGCGCAGCGCTTCCTGCTGGAAACGCGGCAGGCCGCGGCGGAAGTCGTCCTCGGGCAGGTCGTCGAAGGAGGTGAAGCGGCCGGTGAGGAAGCCGCGACCCAGTGGGGAGAACGGCAGGAAGGCGATGCCCTGCTCCGCGCAGTACGGCACCACCTCGGCCAGCGGGTCGCGGGTCCACAGCGACAGCTCGGACTGCACGGAGGCCACCGGGTGCACCGACTGCGCGCGCCTGATCTGCTCCACGCTCACCTCGGAGAGGCCGATCTGCCGCGCCTTGCCCGCCGCGACGACCTCCGCCATCGCCCCCCAGGACTCCTCGATCGGCACCTGCGGATCGACCCGGTGCAGCTGGTAGAGGTCGACGTGCTCGGTGCCGAGTCGCCGCAGGCTCTCGTCGATCGACGCGCGGATGTGCTCGGGGCGGCCGTTGGGCGCGATCCGCGGCGAGTTGCCCGGTCCACCGGTCGGCGACGTCACCACCAGGCCGACCTTGGTGGCCAGCACGGCCCTGTCGCGGTGACCACCGGCCAGCGCCCGGCCGACCAGACGCTCGTTCGTGTACGGACCGTAGACGTCCGAGGTGTCGATCAGCGTGGCGCCCAGGTCGAGCGCCTGCCGGATGACCGAGATCGACGTGTCGTCGTCCCGCGCGGCCTTGAGGTCGTAGCCGTGGCTCATTCCCATGCAGCCCAGGCCGATCACGCCGATTTCGGGGCCGTTCTCGCCGAGCGTGGTGGTACGCATGGCGGCAACGCTAGCGCGCCCCCGGCGGTCCGGCAGTCGCCGCTGCCACCCGTGCTCCGCTACACCAGGTCGTGCCGCTGCGGCGGAAGTTGCTCGGAACGACTGCCGGGCGCCTCGGTGCCGGCGGGCCGGCCGCCGCCGCGGGTCACCAGATAGCCGAAGGCCGCGGCGGTGAAGAACATGACGATGCCGTAGACGGCGCCCGGGACGGCCATCTGGGTGCTGTTGAGCAGCGCCGGGCTGAGCGCGATCGTGATGGCCAGGGTGCTGTTGTGGATGCCGATCTCGAACCCGGCCGCCGTCGCGGCCCTCCGGTCGACCCCGGCCGCCCGCGGCACCCCGTACCCGATCGCGAGGCTGAGCAGGTTGAACGCGAGCACGGCCAGACCGACCGAGACGAAGTAGTCGGCGATGTTCTCGCGCTCGCCGAGCACGGCGCCGGCGATCACCGCGACGAGCACGACCACGGACAGGATCCGCACCGGGCGGTTCAGGCGCTCGGCGACGCGGGGCACCCTGGCCCGGATCAGCATGCCGATCGCGACCGGGACGAGCACGATGGCGAACACCTGCAGCACCTTGTCGAACTGCAGGCCGATGCTCGTCGCGTCGGAGAGGAAGTGGGCCGCCGACAGGTTGACCACGATCGGCAGGACGAACACGGCGATCACCGAGTTGATGGCGGTCAGGGTGATGTTCAGGGCGACGTGCCCGCCGAACAGGTGGCTGTAGAGGTTGGCCGTGGTGCCGCCGGGCGAGGCGGCCAGCAGCATCATCCCGACGGCCAGCTCCGGTGCCAGATCGAAGGCGAGCACCAGGCCGAAACAGATCACCGGCAGCACCACCACCTGGCACACCAGCGCGATGACGGCGGCCTTCGGATGCTGGGCCACCCGACGGAAGTCCTCAGTGGTCAGCCCGAGACCCAGGCCGAGCATGATGATGCCGAGGGCGATGGGCAGACCGATCAGGGTCAGGGCCGAGTCCATGACACCACATCGTTACCACCCGGTAACGCCCCCACAATCCCCCATCCGGCTCGGCACGACCGCCGGCCGCCGACCCGTCGACCGTGCCGGCGCGGTCAGCTCGCCCGTAACACCCGGGCCAGGGTGTCCAGCGCGGCGGGGTAGCTGGCCTGGCCCGGGGTGGCGTAGCCGACGATGATGCCGCGGGTGTCGACGCCGCCGGGGACGTGCCAGTGGGCACGCAGACCGTTGAGGGCCAGGCCCTGCGCGGCCGCTCGCTCGATTACCCGGTCCTCGGTGGGGCCGGCGTCGGGCAGCTGGATGAGGGCGTGCAGGCCGGCAGCGACGCCGTGCAGCCGGTGGCGGCGGCCGATGCGCTCGATGAGCAGATCTCGGCGCCGGCGGTAGCGCAGCCGGCAGGCGCGGATGTGTCGGTCGTACCCGTGGTCGGTGATCAGGTCGGCGAGCGCGAGCTGGCCGATGGTCTCGGTGTGCAGATCGGTGAGGCGTTTCGCCCGGGTGACCGGCTCGACCAGACGCTCGGGCAGGATCATCCACGCCAGCCGCAGGGCTGGTCCCAGCGTCTTCGCCGCGGTGCCGACATAGACGACGTGCTCGGGGGCCATGCCCTGCAGCGCGCCGACGGGCTGCCGGTCGTAGCGGAACTCGCCGTCGTAGTCGTCCTCGACGATCAGCCCGTCGCGCTCCTGCGCCCAGGCGACCGCCGCGTGGCGCCGCCCGGGCTGCATCGTCACGCCCGTCGGGTACTGGTGCGCCGGGGTGAGCACCGCCGCCCGCGCCGCGGCCAGGCCGCCCGACCCGAGCAGGTCGGTCCGCGCGCCCTGCGCGTCGACCGGCAGCGCCAGGACGTCGGCGCCCGCATGGCGTACGACGTCGCGGTGGAAGGGGAGGCCGGGGTCCTCCATGGCGATCGCCCCGCCGACGACGCCGGCCAGCAGCGAGAGGGCCTGGACGTACCCGGAGCAGATGACGATGCGCGTCGGGTCGGCGAGAACGCCCCGGGCACGCCCCAGGTACTCCACCAGTGCCGAGCGCAGCTCGATGCGGCCCTGCGGGTCCGCGTAGTCGTAGGCCGAGGCGGGCGCGCCGGCCAGGGCACGACGGGTCGCGCGAAGCCACGCGTCGACGGGGAAGGTGGCCACGTCGGGGCTGCCGGGGCGCAGGTCGAGGCGCGGTGCCCGCTCCGGAACGCGGCGCGT
Source organism: Micromonospora sp. NPDC093243 (assembly GCF_044753725.1). Taxonomy (NCBI): domain Bacteria; kingdom Bacillati; phylum Actinomycetota; class Actinomycetes; order Micromonosporales; family Micromonosporaceae; genus Micromonospora; species Micromonospora sp. NPDC093243. Next base: position 365,808 of record NZ_JBIVNT010000007.1, read on the forward strand.
GACCGGGCCCGCCGGCCGGGGGACGCCGACCACAGTGGTGCCCGACCCGGTACGGGCGGCGAGATAACCCTCGGCGACGAGCTGCTCGTAGGCAGCCGCCACGGTGTTGCGGGCCAGCTTCAGCTCGGCGGCGAGCACCCGGGTCGAGGGCAGCCGGGTCTGGGGAGCGAGCCGGCCGGACCGGATCGCCTCGCGCAGCGCCCGTTCCAGGCCGAGCCGCCGACCGACGGCGGGATCCAGGTCGAGGTGAAGGTCGACGCCAGAATTGGCCCAATCAACAGTCACAGTATTGGAGCCTAACAGGGTGCCACTTTGACCGTACCGTCGTCGTCATGAGCAACGTGAGCACCGAAGTCCCCGTCCGCGTCGCCGTCGGCGACCTCGCCCCGCACATCGAGAAGGCCATGAACGCCCTGGACGCGGCGGCCCGCCGCACCCAGCTGGAGGCCGGTCTGCTGGAACTGGTCCGGGCCCGCGCGTCGCAGATCAACGGCTGCGCCTACTGCGTCGACACGCACACCCGCGACGCGACCGCTGGCGGAGAGGATCCCCGCCGGCTGCACGCGCTGCCCGTCTGGCGCGAGACCCCGTTCTTCACCGCCCGGGAGCGGGCGGCCCTGGCGCTGACCGAGGCGATGACCCGGTTGAGCGAGGCACCGGTGGGCGACGAGACGATCGCGCAGGCGGCCGAGCACTTCACCGAGACGGAGCTCGCCGAACTCATCTGGGCCGTCACCGTGATCAACGCCTGGAACCTGCTCGGCGCCACCGCCCGGCCGTGGCCACTGTCGTGACCCCGCCCAGTCGTTGGTCTCCCGATGCGCAGGATCGGGAGACCAGCGACCCCGCCGCGGCCGCCAACGACCGGGCAAACGCGCTGCGCGGCATGCATCAGCCGGGCGCGCCGCTGGTGCTACCCAACGCGTGGGACTGCCTGTCGGCGCGCCTGGTCGAGGCGGCCGAGCAGCCCGCGGTGGCCACCAGCAGCGCCGCGATCGCCGACAGCCTCGGCTACCGCGACGGGGAGGCCACCCCGGTCGCCGAGATGCTCGACGCGATCAGTCGCATCGTCGCCGCGGTGCGGGTGCCGGTGACCGCCGACCTGGAGCGCGGGTACCGGATGCCGGCGGCCGAGCTGGTGGAACGCCTCGCGGCCACCGGCGCGGCGGGCTGCAACCTGGAGGACTCGGATCCGCGTACCGGCGCCCTCGTCGACGCCGAGCGCCAGGCGGACTTCCTCGCCGCGGTACGGGCCGCGGCCACGGCGGCCGGCATCGACCTGGTGGTCAACGCCCGGATCGACACCCACCTGGCCGGGTCCGACCGCGAACCGGGCGCCCGCGCGGCTGAGACGATCCGGCGGGCGCACCGCTACCGAGCGGCGGGCGTCGACTGTGTCTACCCGATCCTGCTTCGCGACGAGACCGAGATCGCCGAGCTCGTCGCCTCCGCCGGCGTGCCGGTCAACATCCTCGCCGGCAACGGGCTCACCGTCGCCCGGCTGGCCGGGCTCGGCGTGGCCCGGATCAGCTTCGGCGCCCAGCTCTACCAGAGCACCCGCGCCCACCTCGCGGGCCTGATCGGCGAGCTCGCCAACCCTCGCTGAACCGCTGCCGGAGCCGCCGCGGGCGACTTCGGCAGCGGTCCACACTCACCGCCATCGTTCTTCCAACGGAGCGAAGGTGTGGACCGCCGGCCTCCGCACTGAGAAGATACTTGCGCTCTCAGTGCAGAAACTCCGTCCACCACCTGGAGGATCGATGCATTCTCGTCGCCGAGGAGTGCTCGCCCTGATGGCCGGGGCAGCGCTCGCCGCCGGCCTCGCCGTCACCGCCGTACCGTCCGCCGCCGAGGCCGGCACCGCCGCACCCGCGTACCGCCCGGTGATCTTCGTGCACGGCAGCGCCGGACCAGCGTCGCAGTTCCAGACCCAGGCCAAGCGCCTGGCCAGCAACGGCTACCCGATCGACATCATCGAGGCGCACGAGTACGACTCACCGAACATCGCCACGATCCTGCCCCAGGTGTACGCGGGACTGGACGCGCGCATCTCCCGCCTGCTGGCGGCGACCGGCGCCGACAAGGTCGACCTGCTCGCGCACTCCCTCGGCACCTTTGTCATGCAGGGCTACCTCACCAGCTCGCCGGCCCGGGCCGCCCGGGTCGCGCACTACGTGAACCTGGACGGGCGCGTCGCGGCGGCACCACCGGGTGGCGTGCCGACGCTCGCGATCTGGGGCGAGGGCGACCCGGCCCGAGCCATCGTGGACGCGACGAACGTGCACTTCCCGGAGCAGTCCCACACACAGATCGTGTCGTCAGCGGAATCGTTCGGCGAGGTCTTCCGGTTCTTCCGGGGCCGGGCGCCACACACGACGCGAATCGTGCCCCAGCTCTTCGGCACCGCCCGGGTGTCCGGCCGCGCGGTGCTCTTTCCGAGCAACGCCGGCGTCACCGACGCGACGCTCGAGGTCTACCCGGTCAGCCCGCTGACGGGCGCTCGGCTCTCGAACCGGCCCACGCACCGGGCGACACTGACCGGCGACGGCTCGTTCGGACCGTTGCCGGTACTCGCGACCGCCCGCTACGAGTTCGCGATCGTGCGCGCCGGTGCGGCGACGCACCACTTCTACTTCCAACCGTTCCTGCGGTCCGACTCGTTCGTACGCCTGGCGACCAGCCGGCCGGGCGAGGGCCTCAGCGGCCTGGTCGACACCAGCGACCGGCACACCGCGCTGACGATCCAACGTCAGAAGGAGTGGTGGGGTGACCAGGGTGACGCCGGCGACGACCTCTGGATCAACGGCCGGTCCGTCCTGAACCCCGCGAACACACCGCGCGTCAAGCGGACGATCGCGCTCTTCGCGTTCGACGACGGCAGCGACGGCGTCACCGACCTGTCCGCTCCCCTGCCGGAGTTCTTCAGCCAGACCTTCATCACCGGCATGGACGTGTTCATCCCGGCCACCCCGGCGCACCTCGGCCTCGTCTCGGTCGCGGTGCGCCATCGCGGCGGCGGTTACGACGTGGTCAACGTGCCCAACTGGAAGTCCAGCGAGCATCGGGTGACGGTGAACGTCGACGACTTCTGAGCGGGAGCCGCCGGCCGGACGAGCCGCGACGGGTGGCCGCGCTCCGGATCAGCGCGAGATCGCGTGGCTGCGTGGCGGCGTGGCGGTCCCATGGACGCGCTTGGCGTGGGCGGCGTAGAGGCGGGGTCCGATGATCGGCATGAGCAACCGAGCCGGCAACGGGGCCTCGGCGAGGACGTGCTTGATCACCTCGGGGTCGCCCTCGTACATCGCCATGCCGAAGGTCAGCGGAAGTTGCTTCTTCGGAGTCGCCTTGAGTCCGTGCTCGCCAAGTTCGTTCCACTCGCTCGCGGTGACGTACCGCTGAGCCAGCGGGAGGATCTCCGCCTCTTCCAGGTCCATGTGCTCCAGGAGCACCGCGTACAGCCGTTCCAGGACGTCCGCCAACTCGTCGCCGCCCCGGCCGGTGGCGCGCCAGCCGGGAAGCAGCCGGGCGACCGCGCCGCCGGCCTCCTCGATGGCGTGGTGCTGCGCCTCCATCGTGGGGACGATGGCTGCGGCCTCCGCCCCGCCGCGCTCGTGCAGCCGCGGCCAGAGCAGCAGGTCCTCCCCCTCGTGGTGGTTGTGCAGGATGCGATACACCAGGTCGGCGTGGGCGCCGACGACCTCCGCGCGCTTGGCGTCACCCGGCACGACGTCGCGCACCAACTGCGGTGGCACTGGACCGCGCAGATCTGGCCCAGCCTGTCATCGACGCGCTGCTTCCGGCACGCGAGCAGCTCGCCGGCTTTTCCAGCACCACGGTGGCGCTGCGACCGATAGCGCTGACCCTCGGCGAGCTGTTCCGCCTGCGCGGCCAGACGGAGGAGGCGAAGCGGCACTTCACGCTCACCGCGGAGGTGGCGCGTCGATGGGAGTCGCCGCGCTGGCTCGCGGAGGCGGAGGCGGCGCTCGCCGGCTGAGTGATCCGCGGGCGGGGGCTGTGTCAGGCGCGACCCGCAGCGCGCCTGCGGGCCAGGCGCGGCACCAGCGTCGTGCCGCCCACGAACAGCAGTCCGGCGATCGACAGCAGGGCGCCGACCCACGCCGTCGCCAGGTACCCGTGGCCGCCCGCGATCACCACGCCGCCCAGCCACGCCCCGATCGCGTTGGCCAGGTTGAGCGCGGAGTGGTTCGACGACGCCGCCAGCGCGGGCGCGTCCGGCGAGGCTTCCATGAGCCGGATGGTGAGCCCCGCGCCGAGCACCTGACACACCAGCCCGATCGCGAAGATGAGCAGCACCGCGGCCACCGGTGACGAGGCGGTGAGCGCGTAGAGCGCGAGGACCGCGGTCATCGCCACGAGCGAGCCGATGAGCGTGCCCAGCGCCGACCGGTCCGCCAGCCGGCCGCCGAGCAGCGCGCCGACGGTCATCCCGAGGCCGAAGACGGCGAGAACCCACGGCACCGCCCGGGTCGGCATCCCCGCGACGTCGGTGAGGGTCGGCGCGACGTAGCTGTAGACCGCGAACATGCCGCCGAAGCCGACGGTGCCGGTGAGCAGCGCGATCCAGACGTGTACCCGGCGGAACGCACCCAGCTCCCGGGCGACGCTGGCGCCGGCCACGGCGGCCACGGGCGGTACCCACCGCCGGACCGCGAGGATCGTCACGACGCCGATCCCGGCCACCAGCGCGTACGAGGCGCGCCAGCCGAACACCTGCCCGGCGAGCGTGACGAACGGCACGCCGACGATGTTGGCCACGGTCAGCCCGACCATGACGCGCCCCACTCCCCGGCCCTTGCGCTCCGGCGGAACGAGCCCGGCCGCCACGACGGAGGCGATGCCGAAGTACGCGCCGTGCGGCAGACCGGTCAGGAACCGTGCGCCGACCAGCGTCCAGACGCCCGGGGCGAGAGCGGTCAGCGCGTTGCCCACCACGAAGGCGAGCATGAGCACGAGCAACAACCCGCGCCGCGGGACCCGGGCCGCGAGGGCCGCGATGACCGGAGCGCCGACGACGACTCCCAGGGCGTACGCGGTGATGCCGTGCCCCATCACCGGGATGGAGACGTGCATCTCGTCGGCCATCTGGGGCAGCAGGCCCATGGTGGCGAACTCGGTGGTGCCGATGCCGAAGCCGCCGATCGCCAGCGCGAACAACGCCGCCCCGGCCGGACCGCGTGCGTCGGGCGCGTCCTGCCGCGTGGGTCGGACCTGGGTGGTGCTCACGATGCTGTCTCCGCTCGCCATGGCGTCACCGCCCCGCGAAGGGACCGAACTTCCACGACGGCATGGAGGCGGGGCTCGGGCCATGGTGCCCCTCGGTTGTTACCGATCACTCAACGACGGGTGGCCGGGTGACGCGAATTACCTGCGGAACCGGCAGTCGCCGGGCCCGCAATATGTAGCGGAACTTAACGGAGATGCAGAATCTGTCGCTTGTCCTACCGAGGTCGGGCGCGGCACCGTTCAGGTCGGCCGATCAAGGAGATCACGGTGAACGCTGTCAGGGGCAGGACGTGGGCGTCGGCGCGGATAGGCGTGCTCGCGTTGTTGTGGGGATCGACCTTCCTCTGGATCGAGCTGGCCCTGGACGCGCTGACCCCGGTCCAGGTGACCCTCAGTCGGTGCGTGCTCGGCTCGGCCGCGCTGCTGGTCGCCTGCCTCACCTCCGGCCGGCGGCTGCCCCGGAACCGGGCGACCTGGGGCCACCTCGTCGTGGCCGCCTTCCTCTGCAACGCCCTGCCCTTCGCCATGTTCAGCATCGGCCAACAGAGCATCGACTCCGGTCTGGCCGGCGTACTGAACGCGACCACCCCGCTGTGGGCGCTGCTGATCGGCGTGCTGATCGGCGCCGAGCGGGGACTGCGGCCGGTCCGGCTGGCCGGGCTCCTCCTCGGGTTCGCCGGGGTCGTGCTGATCTTCGCGCCGTGGCAGACCACGGGGCCGGTCGGCTGGGGCGCGCTCGCCGTCCTCACCGCCGCGGCCAGCTATGCCGCCGGCTTCGCGTACATGGGCCGCAACCTGGTCGGCAGGGGCATCCCCACCATCTCACTGTCCGCGGCGCAGCTCGTCGCGGCGACCGGTCTGACCGCGTTGACCCTGCCGGCCGGCGGCCTGGCCGTGCCCGTGCTCGGCCCGCAGACCCTGATCGCCGTGGTGATCCTGGGCGTCGTCGCCACCGGAATCACCTTCCACCTCACCTACCGGACCATCGCCGCCGAGGGCGCCACCAACACGGCGACCGTCGGCTATCTGCTGCCGGTGGTCTCGGTGGCGCTCGGCGTCATCGTCCTCGACGAGGCCTTCAGCCTCCGGGCGGCGGCAGGGATGGCGGTCGTACTCGTCGGAGTCGGCCTCACCCGTTGGCGGCATCGGTCGCCGGCACCGGCGCCGGTGGACCCCCGGGCCATGGCCGCGCCCAGGACCTGACCCACCGCCTCGCGAGAAAGAGAGGACCGTACGACAGTGACCGCACTGACGGTAAGTACGACCCCCGTGGCTTCGCTGCCCGCGGACTGCATCGTGATCGGTATCGCCAAGGGCCCGACCGGGCCGGTGTTGGCGCCCGGAGCGAGGGCGGTGGCCGATGCCTTCGACGGCACGCTCGCCGGCCTCCTTGACACCTTCGGCGTCACCGGCGCCGAGGGCGAGGCGGTCAAGCTCCCCGCACCCCGCGGCGTCGAGGCCGGGCTCGTCCTCGCGGTCGGCCTCGGTGACGCCGCCGACGACGACGGCTACGACGACGAAGCGCTGCGGCGTGCCGCCGGGGTCGCCGCCCGGACTCTCGCCGGCGCACAGACGGTCGCCCTGGCGCTGCCGGCCGGGACCGACACGGCGGTGGAGGCGATGGCGCTGGGCAGCCTGCTCGGCGCCTACTCCTTCACCGCCTACCGCTCCACCGGCCACGCCGCGACCCCGGTCCGGAAGATGGTGATCCTCGCCGACCGCGACGGCCGGACCGACGCCGAAGCCGCCGTGCGCCGGGCCACCGTGCTCGGCCAGGAGTTGAACCGGGCCCGCGACCTGATCAACACGCCGGCCAACGACCTGCATCCGGAGAGCTTCGCCGCCGCCGTGGTCAGGGCCGGCCACGAGTACGGGCTGGCGGTCGGGGTGCTCGACGAGGAGGCGTTGGTGGCGGGCGCGTTCGGCGGCATCCTCGGCGTCGGGCAGGGCTCGGTCCGTCCGCCGCGGCTGGTGCGGATCGCCCACACGCACCCCGAAGCGACCACGAGTCTCGCCTTCGTCGGCAAGGGCATCACCTACGACTCGGGCGGCATCTCCCTGAAGCCGGTCGGCGCCAACGAGATCATGAAGCGCGACATGTCCGGGGCGGCAGCGGTGTTCGCCGCGGTGCTGGCCATCGCCCGGCTCGGCCTGAGGGTCAACCTGACCGGCTGGCTCGCGCTGGCCGAGAACATGCCGTCCGGGTCCGCCCTGCGACCCGGTGACGTGCTGCGCATGTACGGCGGCCGAACGGTCGAGGTGCTCAACACCGACGCCGAGGGTCGTCTCGTGCTCGCCGACGCGCTGGTGCGCGCGAGCGAGGAACGCCCCGACGCGATCGTGGATGTGGCCACGCTGACCGCTGCGATGCGGTTCGGCCTGGGTAACGAACTCTTCGGGGTGATGTCCAACGACGACGCCTTCCGCGACCGGATCCTCGCGGCGGCCGACCGGACCGGCGAGCCGGCGTGGCCGATGCCACTGCCCACCGGTTTGCGCAGGAGCCTGAACTCGCGGGTGGCGGACATCGCCAACTACGGCGACCGGATGGGTGGTGGCCTGGTGGCCGGCCTGTTCCTTCAGGAGTTCGTGCCTACCGGAATCCCCTGGGCGCACCTGGACATCGCCGGACCTGCCTTTCACGAGGGTGAGCCGCGCGGCTACACCCCCAACGGCGGCACCGGCTGTGCGGTTCGAACCCTGGTGCGGTTGGCGCAGGACATCGAGGTCGGTGGCCAGGATGCCTCGTGAAACGTGGCATCCCCGGGCGGCGTGCCCGGCGTTCGCCGGCCGTCAGTCGACGCTGTCCGCCCGCCAGATCCTGCTGCGCAGGTCGGCGCCCCGGATGACCTGCACACGCCACGGCGTGAGGCGGAGGACGTGCAGCTGCGGATCGGCGGGCCCGGCCCTCCAGTACCGGCCGAGGTCGTAGCCGACCCGACCGGGGCTGCCGTCGCGGTACAGCTCCCACACGTGTTGCTTGATTCCGAGGTCGTCGACCCATTCGGCGACCGTGTCGATCGCCACCGCGTTCTGCCGGGGACTCCAGTAGGAGAACGTGGCGTGCGGGTTGGCGGCGAGATGCGCCGCCTTCACCGGAGTCCGGTAGGTCGCCAGCCAGCCGACCGGCCTCGTGTCGACGACCTCCCACACGGCGATCAGCACCCGGGCCCGCGGTCGCCCCTTGGCATCAACCGTGGTCATGGTGGCGTAGACGATGTCGCTCAAGTAGTCGTCGAACTGGCCCTGGATCGCCGCGAAGGACGAAACCCTGCTTGCCATGGACGTACCTCCCGGGTGGGTCAGGCCGAGGCCTCGGTGGCTGCCGGCACGGGTGCGGTCTCGACGTCGGCGGCCGTGGTCACCGTGCGGCGACCGAGGCCGACCGCGGTGATGGCGGCGGCCAGGACCGCGACGACGAGCGGTACGACCAGGGCCGCGCGGATCGCCTCCAGCTCGAGCCCGGTCGCGTCTGCGCCGTCGCTCGCGGCGACACTGACCGCGGTCACGGCGGAGATGCCCAGGGCGGTGCCGAACTGGATCGACGTGTACAGCAGACCGCCGGCCAAGCCGTGCTCCTGCTCGTCGATGCCGTCGGTGGCGGCCATGGTCAGCGGGCCGTAGGTCAGCGAGAAGGCCAGGCCCAGCAGCAGCATGGTCGGCAGCATGGCGGCGTACGTCCAGTCCGACCCGACCGGCAGGAACAACGCGTAGGCCAACGAGGCCGACAACAGCCCCCCGAAGAGCACCCGGACGTTGCCGAAGCGGTTCACCAGCCGCGGCGTGAGGGTGGGGGCGAGAATCGTGTCGATGCCGATGACCAGCATCGCCAGGCCGGTCTGCAACGGGCTCCAACCCCGCAGTTCCTGCAGGTACAGCGTGGCCAGGAGTTGGAAGCCGGCGAACGAGCCGAGGAACAACAGCGCGCCGAGGTTGGCTCGGACCAGCGACCCGGAGCGGAGGATGCCCAGCCGCACCAGCGGGCTGGCCGATCGCCGCTCGGTCACGACAAAGGCGATCGCCAGGGCCGCGCCCGCCGCGAACACCCCGAGGGTGGCGCCCAGGCCGTCACCCCCGTGCTCCAGGCGGACCACCCCGTAGACCAGCAGCAGCATCGCCCCGGTAATGCTGAGCGCGCCGGCCAGATCGAACCCGCCGGCCCGCGACCTCGCCCCGCCGCGCTCCTTGAGCAGGGGGATGGCCGCCAGCAGGATCACCGCCGAGAGGATGACCGGCGCGAAGAACACCCACCGCCATCCGACTGCCACCAGCAGACCGCCGGCGACGAGCCCGAGCGAGAAGCCTCCCGCGGCGGTGGCGGCGTACACCCCGAGCGCCTTGGTGCGCTGTGGGCCCTCCGGGAAGTTGCTGGTGACCAGCGCCAGCCCGGCGGGCGTCATGAACGCGGCGGCGACGCCGGTGACGAAGCGGGCCACGAGCAGCATCCAGCCCTCGGTGGCGAGTCCGCCCAGACCGGAGAAGACCAGGAAGACGGCGAGCCAGAACAGGAACATCCGGCGGCGACCCAGCAGGTCGGCGACCCGGCCGCCCAGCAGCATGAAGCCGCCGTAGCCGAGCACGTACGCGCTCACCACTCCACTGAGCGTCCCGGTGGACAGCCCGAGATCCTCGCGGATCGCCGGCAGTGCCACGTTCAGCATCGCGACGTCGATCCCCTCCAGGAAGATCGCGCCGCACAGCACGAACAGCACCCCCCACGCCCGTCCGTCCATCCGACCGCTCGGCGTAGCCATCATCGACTCCCCTCGAAGACCGGCGACCCACGTGGTTCTTCCAGTGCATGCCGGTTCCTTCTTGTAACCAGCAGAATCGTCGGGCACCATCGGGAGCCATGGAAGACGGAACTTCCCAGTCCCTCGGTTACTGCGGGGATACCGACGCCGACTACGACGTGTTGCAGTGGGACACCCGGGAGGACTGCGAGGTCCGACAGATCCTCGACCGGGTGGCGGACAAGTGGTCCCTGCTCGTCATCGCCCTGCTCGACCGCCGGACCCTGCGCTTCACCGAGCTGCGCCGGGAGATCGACGGAATCAGCCAACGGATGCTCGCCCGCACCCTGCGCCACCTCGAGCGCGACGGTTTGGTCGGGCGGACGGTATATCCGACGGTGCCGCCGCGGGTCGACTACGAGCTCACCCCGCTCGGCGCGACCCTGCACGAGACCATTCGTGCCCTGGTCACCTGGACGGAGTCGCACCAGAAGGACATCGCGGCCGCGCGGACCGCCTACGACGTCCGGATAGCGAACGAACAGTCGCAGGCCGAGCGGGAGGCCGCACAGCGCGAGCTCATCGCCCGGAGCGTGTCGACCGGCCGGCGGTGAACCTCAGGTCGGCTCGCTGAGCGCGTCCCACTCCTCGGCGGTGGTGGGAAACGGCTGCCAGTACGGCAGGTAGAACGGCCGCCACGCCGGAGTGACCATCGAGAAGGACGCCAACTCCGGGTCCGCGAGCATGCGGTAGACGAACTCCGTCATCGGCATGTCGAACCGGTGCCACGGATGAGGAGGGTCGTGCCGAGCCACCATCGGCCACCGCTCAGGCGCCACGGAGCGGTCCGCGAGCCAGTAGTACTGACCGCCGGCCGAGTCGTGACCCCACTCGATCAGGCCAGGGCGCACGCCGGGCTCGTACAGCTCGTAGGGGGCGTACCAGTCCGCCCGGGAGTCGTCACGCTCGCCCAACCAGTGCCGCATGGAGTTCCACCACCGGAGCATCGACGTCGAGTCGTGATCGGTGGTCGGTCGCAGCAGGTCGAGGTGCGCCATGAAGAGGCCCGGCACGAACCGCCGGCACAACTCCTTGAAGTCCCCGGGCAGCGTGACGCCGAGTTCGGCCTCCACCCGCTCGCACCATCCGCAGCCTCGTGGCGCCATCCGGTGACGTCGACGATCGGGTCGATCCACGTCAGCTGATCGTTCACGGCCGGCAAGGTAACAGCACGGGCGGACAGACGCCGCCCGCCGACTCAGGACATCGGCGATCCGTCTCAGACGGGCGGCGTCGCAACAGCCTCAGCGGGCCGTGCCGGCCCGGCGCTTGTTGTAGACGTCGAAGGCCACGGCGACGAGCAGGACGAGCCCCTTCACCACCGACTGCGTCGACTGGTCGACCCCCATCAGCTGCATGCCGTTGCTCATCACCGCCATGATCAGACCGCCGACCATCGCGCCCACCACCGTGCCCACCCCGCCGGTGACCGCTGCGCCACCGATGAAGGCGGCGGCGATCGCGTCGAGCTCGAACATGTTGCCGGCGGCGGGCTGCGCCCCGTTGGACCGCGAGGAGTAGATGACGCCGGCCACCGCTGCCAGGAAGCCCATGTTGACGAACATCCAGAAGTTGACCGTGCGGACCTTCACCCCCGACAGCGCCGCGGCCGAGAGATTGCCGCCGATCGCGTAGACCTGCCGACCGAAGACGGTACGCCGGGTGAGCAGGCCGTAGACCAGCACCAGGACGGCCAGCACGATCAGCACGATCGGAAGCCCACGGGCGTGCGCCAGCTGCCAGGCGAAGTACATGATCACCGCACCGACCACGGCGACCCGGGCGACGAACAGCGGGAACGACTCCACGGGCTGCTGGTACCGGATCCGCGCGACGCGGGTGCGGAAGCCGCTCACCGCGTACCCGGCCACGGCCACGGCGCCGATGAGCAGCGTGAACGCGTCGTAGCCCTGCCCGCCGAGCAGGCCGTTGAGGAATCCCGCCGCGACGCGCTGATACTCGGCCGGGAACGGCGACAGCGAGATGTTGTCGAGCACGCGCAGGGTGAGGCCGCGGAACAGCAGCATCCCGGCGAGGGTCACGATGAAGGCCGGGATGCCGACGTACGCCACCCAGAAGCCGTGCCACGCGCCGACCGCGACGCCGACGACAAGCGCGGCCAGGATGCCGACCCACCACGGGTAGCCCTGCTGGATCACCAGGACGGCGGAGACCGCGCCGGTCAGCGCCACCACCGACCCCACCGACAGGTCGATGTGCCCGCCGATGATCAGGATGACCATGCCGATCGCGAGGACCAGGATGTACGAGTACTGGAGGACGACGTTGGTGATGTTCCCGGGGCTCAGCGACACCCCGTCGGTCAGGACCGCGAAGAGGGCGACGATGACGACCAGGGCGACGTAGATCCCGCTCTGCCGCAGGTTGTTCAGCACCAGGGCCCGCAGGTCGCTCGTCCCGGTGTGCAGGGCGGCGGCCGGCGTGCCGTCGGGGGGCGTCGGGCGCTCCGTCGAAGGGGTCTTGGTGCTGGTCATCCGATGAGCTCCTTGTCCTTGGTCATCAGCTCCATGAGGCTTTCCTGGGTCGCCTCGCCCGCCGGCAGCTCACCGGTGATCCGGCCGGCCGCCAGGGTGTAGATGCGGTCGCACATCCCGAGCAGCTCCGGCAGTTCCGAGGAGATGATGATCACCGCCTTACCGTCGGCCACGAGCCGATTGATGATCGTGTAGATCTCGTACTTCGCCCCGACGTCGATCCCGCGCGTCGGTTCATCCAGGATCAACACGTCCGGGTCGGTGAACAGCCACTTCGACAGCACAACCTTCTGCTGGTTGCCGCCGGAGAGCTTGCCGACCACGGCCATGACGCTGGGCGCCTTGATGTTCATCTCCCGCCGGCTCTGCTCGGCGACCTTGATCTCCTCGTTGCCGTTCACCCAGCCCAGCCGGGACAGCCTGGCCAACGCGGCGGCGGAGACGTTGCGGCGGACGTCGTCGATGAGGTTCAGGCCGAACCGCTTGCGGTCCTCGGTCACGTAGGCGATGCCGTGGTCGATCGCCTCGGTGACGGTACGGGCGTGGACCTCCCGCCCGTGCATGAACAGCCGTCCACTGACGTCGCGGCCGTACGACCGGCCGAACACGCTCATCGCCAGCTCGGTCCGGCCAGCCCCCATCAGCCCCGCGATGCCGACGACCTCACCGGCCCGCACGGACAGGCCGACGCCCTCGACGACCATCCGGTCCTGGACCGGATGTCGCACCGTCCAGTCCTCGATCCGGAACACCTCCGCGCCCGGCGACGACTCCCGATCGGGGTAGAAGCTGTCCAGGTCGCGCCCGACCATGCCTCGGATGATCCGTCCCTGGGTCACCTCGTCGGCGCGCATGTCGAGGGTCTCGACGGTACGTCCGTCGCGGATGACGGTGGTCGAGTCGGCGATGGCGGTGATTTCGTTGAGCTTGTGGGAGATCATGATGCAGGTGATCCCCTGGTCCCTGAGCTGCCGCAACAGGTCGAGCAGGTGAGCCGAGTCGACCTCGTTGAGGGCGGCGGTCGGCTCGTCCAGGATGAGCAGGCGCACCTTCTTCGACAGCGCCTTGGCAATCTCCACCAGTTGCTGCTTGCCCACCCCGAGCTGGATGACCGGGGTGACCGGATTCTCGTGCAACCCGACGGATGCCAGCAGCTCCGCCGCATCGGCGTTGGCCCGGTTCCAGTCGATGAGCCCGCCGCGGCCGCGCCGCTCGTTGCCGAGGAAGAGGTTCTCGGCGATCGACAGGTACGGCACCAGGGCGAGTTCCTGGTGGATGATGACGATGCCGTTGGCCTCGCTGTCCCGGATGCCCCGGAACTGCATCGGCTTGCCCTCGAAGAGGATCTCACCGTCGTACGAGCCGGTCGGGTGGACGCCCGACAGCACCTTCATCAGGGTGGACTTGCCGGCACCGTTCTCGCCGCAGATGGCGTGGATCTCCCCCCGGCGCACCGCGAGGTTCACGTCCTCGAGCGCGGTCACCCCGGGGAAGGTCTTCGTGATGCGACGCATCTCGAGGATGGTGTCGTCCATGGTCACTGTCCTCATCGTCAGATCCGGACGCGGTACGTCATGACACCGGGCCCGGCGGTGACCGCCGGGCCCGGTGGACGGCTCAGCCCTTGGCCTGGCCGGCGGCGACCTCTTCCGCCGTCCAGTAGCCGGAGTCGATCAGCGTAGCCTTGATGTCGTCCTTGTAGACGGTCGCGATCGGCAGCAGGTAGGCCGGGACGACCTTGACACCGTTGTTGTACGTCTGCGAGTCGTTGGCCTGCGGCTGCTTGTCCTGCAGGAACGCCTCGGCGGCGTTCACGGCCTGGTCGGCCAGCAGTCGGGTGTCCTTGAAGACCGTCGAGCTCTGCACCCCGTCGTTGATCAGCTTGATCGAGGCGATCTCCGCGTCCTGGCCGGTCACCACGGGCATCTTCTTACCCGCGGCGCCGTAGCCGGCGTTCTGCAGCGCGGTGATGATGCCGCGGGAGATGCCGTCGTACGGCGACAGGACCCCGTTGACCAGAGCGCCGTCGTTGTAGCTGGAGGTGAGCAGGTCCTCCATCCGCTTCTGCGCGGTCTCCTGCTGCCACCGCAGGATGGCCACCTGCTCGATGGCGGTCTGGCGCGACTTCACCCGCAGCGTGCCGGCGTCGACGAACGGCTTCAACGTCTCCATCGCCCCGCCGAAGAAGTACTGGGTGTTGTTGTCGTCGAGCGACCCGGCGAACAACTCGACGTTGAACGGACCCTTCGCCGTGCCCTTCGAGCCGTCCTTGTTCTGCAGGCCGAGACCGACGAGCAGTGCGGTGGCCTGAGCGACGCCGACCTTGAAGTTGTCGAAGCTGACATAGAAGTCGACGTTCTTGCTGCCGCGGATCAACCGGTCGTACGCGATGACCGGGATCTTCGCGTCGGCGGCGGCCTGTAGCTGACCACTGAGCGCCGTACCGTCGATCGCCGCGATGACCAGGACGTCCGCGCCCTGGGTGATCATCTGGTCGACCTGCTGCGACTGGGTGGGGATGTCGTCACCCGCGTACTGGAGGTCGACCTTGTAGCCCTTCGCCTCGAGCTTCTGCTTCACCGCGTTGCCGTCGGCGATCCACCGCTCGGAGGTCTGGGTCGGCATCGAGACGCCGATGGTCAGGTCGCCGGGCTTCTCACCGCTGGTGTCACCGCCACCGCCGGCACCCTCACCGCTGCACGCCGCCAGACTGAGCGCCAACACCGCACCGCCGAGAGCAACCAGGAATTTCCTGCCCACGGGCGTCTCCTCTCTGGACTCCCCGCCGATCACCGGGGCCACCTGTCACCTTTCCGGGTAGTGTTAGCGCTCACATGCCACACGTCAACACTTACTCCGAAATACCGGCGTCACGGTCTCGTAACGGAGGCACCCGCCGGCGAAGCCCCACCCGCCCCCGTCCACAACGGACATAGCTGGCAGCGGCTGACCGGCGTTGCCGGCAATCAGGGCGAGGTTACTGCCCAACCCGTACCTCAGGTAGCCCCGGTGCGGCGGTGGCCGGGGCGCCCGGGCGGCTCAGTGGCGGGGCGGTGCGACGCTACCGCGGGCGACCAGGGTCGGGGCGATGGTCTGCCGTGGCGCCCCGCCGGTGCCCGATTCGATCTGGGCCAGCAGCAGCTGGAGACTCGCCCGCGCCACCGCGTCGAAGTCCGGCCGGACGGTTGTCAACGGCGGAATGAAGTACGCGGCCTCCGGCACGTCGTCGAAGCCGACCACGCTGATGTCGTCCGGCACCCGCCGACCGGACTCGTGCAGTGCCCGCAGCACGCCGAGCGCGAGATGATCGTTGGCGGTGAAGATCGCGGTGACCTCGGGCATCCGTGCCAACAACCGCCCACACCGGTAACCCGAGGCCGCGGACCAGTCCCCCGGCATCAACGGTGGCGGTTCCACCCCCGCGGCCAGCAGCGCCGCCCGCCAGCCTTCGATCCGACCGGCGCCGTCGAACCAGTCGGCCGGCCCCGACACGTGCCAGACGGTGCGGTGCCCGGCGTCGAGCAGATGCTGGGTCGCCGCTCGGGCACCCGCCACCTGATCGACCGTCACCAACGGCACCGGCCGGCGCGGGTCGCCGTCGACCGTGACCAGCGGGACGTCCTTGGGTAGGCGCTCCAGCGCCTCACCGGCCGACTCCACCGGCGCGATGACCACGATGCCGGCGACCCGGTGCGACAGGTGCCGCTCGACCGCGGCCGAGATGGAATGGTGGTCCAGGTTCCGCACGCTGCCCACACTGACCGCGAAACCCTCTTCCGCGGCGGTCTGGTCCAATGCCGCCAACAGCGACGCCGGACCATAGAGGGTCGTGTTCTGCGCCACCACGCCGATGACCTGCGATCGGCCGGTCACCAACGCGCGCGCGGCGCCGTTCGGACGGTAGCCGAGCTCGGCGATCGCCGCCCGTACCCGCAACCGGGTCTGCTCACGGACGTTGGGGTGCCCGTTGAGCACCCGCGACACCGTCTGATGGGAGACACCGGCCAGACGAGCAACGTCGGTCATCGCCGGACTGCGCACGGCCATTTCACTCCTCCGCCCACGTCCGATCCGCGGCCCGTCGACGTTGACTGGAGCGGCCCGGCCCGATCCCTCTCGCTCAGCCCACCACACCGGTGCCGAGTGCCAGGTGATCATCGCTGAACCGCCAGCAGTCTACGTCAGCCGCGGGCGAGCCCCGGCCGAGCGACGCGACGGTGGAAGGGCGGTGGGGGACGGCGCCCGCGGCGCCGGGTAGGGCTCCGATCAGGGCAGGCTCATGATGTGATCGCTAACATCGCTTCCGTCGGGGAACGGCGATCCGATGACTGCAGACCGACCGCTGACATGACCGGCGGCGAGGCTGCCCTACGGATCGTCGCGTCAGCGTCGGTCGTCGGCGAAGGCCGTACGCGGGTCGAGGAGCTGTCCTCGTGCGTACTCCTCGCCGAAGGCGTCCGGGCCGAGCGCCTCGATCGCGGCGGCGCGCGCCCTGGCGAGGTCGGCCGCGTCGTCCGGGTCCGGGACCTGGCCGAGTGACGCGAACGAGGCATCCGCGACCCCGATCATCCGCGCCGCCCGAGCGTGATCGCCGTCGGCCGAGCCGAGCGCGGCGCCCGCCACGCAGACGTACGGCACGAAGTCGGTCCAACCGTTGCGGAACACCCGCTCGCGACCCTCGGCGAACAGCTTCCTCGCCACGTCGAGATTGCCCAGGCCCAGCTCGCAGAACGCGAGGTTGTGATATTCCGAGTTGACAATCTTGGACTGGCCGAGCGACTCGTTGAGCGCGATGCTGTCCAGGTACAGGCCCCGCGCGCGGGACAGATCGCCGGACATCCGCGCCACGGCGGCCAGCACGTGCCGCGGCCGTTCCTCGAGGCTGCGGTCGCCGGAGCGCAGCGCGACCTCAAGAGCCTCCCGGGCCCGAGCCTCCCCGCCCGGCAGGTCGCCGCCGCGGATGGCGACCCGGGCCAGGCTGTACCGGGCCTCCACCTCGCCCGCCGGGTCGCCCGCCGCCTGGGCCCGCTCGATCTCGGCCTCGCTCATGCGCACCACGGCGTCGGTCTCACCGCGCCGGAAGGCCGAGCGCACGTTGTCACTGAAGTTCATGGGTCCTCTCCCACAGGTGTGCCAGCCAGGCACGGTGTTCGACGGCTGGAGGGTCTCGCCCGTCACCGTGAGTGGAACACGGTCCAGGTCTCGACGAGACGGAAGCCCATCGACTCGTAGAGCGGGCGGCCCATCGTGCTGGACTGCAGGTAGGCCGCGTCCGCGCCGGCGGCGAGGCCGTCGCGCAGCACGGTCTCGGTGATCGCCCGGCCCAGGCCGTTGCCCCGGACCGACGGAACGACGGCGATGTTGAACACGCCGATGACCCCGCCGGTCCGCATCCCGAGCCCGGTGCCGGCGGGCAGGTCGCACTCCTCGGCCAGATAGCCGGTGATCCGGTCGGCGTCGAGCACCCCACCGCCCATCAGCGAGCCGAAGACGCCCTCGGGAGCTTCGAAGCCCCGGGTGAGAGCCTCGGTGTAGAGGTCGCTCTCGACCGCGCCGACCTGTCGCACCAGACTCCGCTGCGCTTCGGTGGCCCGGAACACGATCTCCTCCGCGGCGCAGGCCAGCAACGGCAGGTCGCTGCGTTCGACCAGCCCGTGCCGGGCGGCGAGATCGGCGACCTCGTCGCCCGCCTCGCCACGCACCATGATCGACCAGTGTGCGGCCTGCCGGCCGACCTCGATCGCCATCGCGTCGAGCGACCCGAGATCCGGCTCCGGCGTCGTGTCGTACGCCACGTTGAGCGTCGCGACGCCGGCCTGGGTCACCGCCGCGCGGGCGGTGCCCTTCTCGGCGTACCAGCCCTTCGGGGTCACCCCGCAGAGGAACTCGATGGCGTCGAAGTACGCCGCCGCCATCCGATCGGCGGTGGTGTTCATGGCTGTCTCCCTCGGGTTGCCGCGGCCCGCAGCAACCTAGCGGGGGCGACCCGGCACACTCCAGGCGCGAACCCGTTCGGTGGGTGATCTCACGGCCGCCTGCGCCCGGTCGTACGTCAGGTGCTCGGCGGCCGGTCAAGGCCGACGGGTGCCTGCCGCGCGGCGATGTCGACGAACTCGTGCACCAGGGGTGACCGGTTGCTCTCGGCCCAGGCCAGGCAGACCTGGTTGGGCCGAAGGTCCTCGACGAGCAGGTGGACGACGTCGGGCCGGGTGTAGAACCTCGCCGTCGACAGGGGCAGGATCACCACCCCGCCGTACGCGGCGACGTGTTCCAGCTTCTCCTCGACCGAGTTGAGCGCGGGCCGGGGGCGGGGATCGAGGTCGGCCGGCCGGTTCGGCAGGTCACGCCACTCCGGTACCGCGTCCGGGTCCTGGAGCAGACGTTCCTCCATCAGTTCGGCCAGGCCGATCGACGCCTTGCCGGCCAGGCGGTGGTCGCTGGGCAGAACCACGACGCGGGGCTCGGTGAACAACGGGCGCTGGCGCAGGCCGCGCTGGTCGACCGGGAGCCGTACGTAGCTGACGTCGGCCCGCCCCTCGTGCACCACCTCGACCTGGTCGTTCCAGGAGGTGCGCAAAACGCCGACGGACAGGTCGGGGTGCCGCTGGGCGATGACGCGGGCCTCGGCGGTCACGATGATGCCGGGCATGAAGGCGATGGTGAACGTCGGCCTGCCGTGCGCGGCCCGGTGCACCCGCCGATGCAGTGCCTCGGCCGAGGCGAGCAGCGGGTAGGCGTCGGCCAGCAACTGGCGGCCGGCCTCGGTCAGCACCGTGGAGCGGCGGTCCCGGACGAAGAGCTCGGCCCCCAGTTCGTGCTCGAAGGCCCGGATCTGACGCGACAGGACCGGCTGGGCGATGTGCAGCCGCGTCGCGGCCCGGCCGAAGTGCAACTCCTCGGCGACCGCCACGAAGTAGCGGAGCTTACGCAGATCGACGTCCACCGCGCCCCCGTCCCGGTCTGTTCGGTGTTCGCTCCCGACGTTCCCCGATACCCGCCGGGTATGACCGGGACGATACCCAACGAGCATCACAGGAGGTGAAAGAGGTCTTGGACGTGGGTGTGGTGGCCGGCGCAGGGTGGAAACCGGCTCCACCACCATCGGACAGGATCAGGAAGGACAGGACCATGGCCCTCACCGACCAGCGCGTCGTCGTACTCGGCGGAACCTCCGGGATCGGGCTCGCCACCGCCACCCTGGCCGCCCGCGAGGGCGCCCAGGTCGTGGTCGCCTCCAGCAACCAGGGCAGCGTGGATCGCGCCCTGTCGGCCCTGCCGACGGGCACCGCGGGATACGTCGCCAACCTCACCAACCCGGGCGACGTGTCCCGCCTCTTCGAGGGCCTCGGCCCGTTCGACCATCTGATCTACACCGCCGGCGAACCGCTCGCGCTGATGTCCGTGGACGCCCTCGACCTGACCGCCGCCCGCGCCGCGTTCGAACTGCGCTACTTCGGCTCCCTGTCGGCCGTCAACGCGGCAGTCCCGTACCTGCGGCCCGGTGGGTCGATCACGCTCATGACCGGCACCGCCAACTACCGGCCGAGCGCGGGCTGGTCGGTGGCGGCCAGCATCACCGGGGCGATCGACGCGCTGGTCCGCGCACTCGCCGTCGAGCTCGCCCCGATCCGCGTCAACGCCGTCTCCGCCGGCGTGATCCGCTCGCCGCTCTGGGACTCGCTGCCCGACGACACCCGCGAGCAGATGTACGCCCAGCTCAGCGAAGCGCTCCCGCTCGGTCGGGTGGGCGAGCCCGAGGAGGTCGCCGAGGCTTTCGTCTACCTGCTGCGGGCGACGTACGCCACCGGCACGGTGGTGACCGTCGACGGTGGCACCCTGATCGCCTGAGAAGGCTCGTGGTGCGGTTCGAGCGTGACGTGCGCGGACAGCGCGCGGAGGAAGTCGGGCGCGTCGAAGATCTCGCCGGCGGAGGCGACGCCGCTCGTCCTCGTCCGACCATCGAGAAGGCGATGGACCGCCTCGACCGCCAGCGGTGCGCTGATGGCGTAGATGTCCTGGCCGCTGGCGACGACGCGTCGCTGCGTGTCGCCGGAGCGCACGATGACGTCGACGGTGAACGTCTGCGCGGACCGGCCGCGCTCGTCGACCGCGGTCGGCGCGGGTGCGTCGGGGGCGGCCAGATCCCGCGCCGCGTCGGTGGTCATGTACGTACGCACCTCGGGGATGGACAGGTGGCTGGGGACGGTGACGATGTCGGCCATCGAGAACTCGCCGAGGACGCTCCGGCGGCCCATCGGGGCGGGAAAGTCCCAGTCCAGGGTCGGCAGACCGCGCTCGTCGACGTAGTACTCCAGCCGGCCACCGGTGTAGCGGACCCGTTGGCCGCCGCGCCGCTCCCGGGAGACGGTGCCGGAGAAGAGGGTCCCGGCCGTGGGGTGCCAACTGCTCAGTCCGTACGCCACGTGCGCCTCGTCGGCCGCGGTCCAATCGCCCATCGCCGTCGTGACCAGCAGGTCGCCGAGTCCGCCGAAGAAGGCCATCGCCGGGACCACCGCGACGCCGGCGCTCCGGGCGCGCTCGGCGAAGTGCGTGAACGTGTCGAGGTTGGCCTCGATCTCGGCCGCCACATCCACGTACGGGATCCGGGCGCGCAGGGCGGCCTCGATCACGGGGGCCGCGGTCGAGGCGAACGGTCCCGCACAGTTGATGACGGCAGCGGCGCCCTTCAGTGCCTGGTCGAGCGAGGCCGGGTCGTCGACCGACGCGACCCGGTGAGCGAGCCCTGGATGGGCCGTCGCCAGCGCCTGGAGCTTGCCCGCGTCGCGACCGACGAGGAGCGGGACGAATCCGCGATCGCGCAACTCCGTCACCACGAACCGCCCGGTGTGCCCGTACGCACCGAACACCGCCACGGTCTGATTCGAACCCATCACGGCTCCTCCCCTTGAAAGATCGACCAAGGAGATCCTCTCCGTGCGGCCGGCCCTGGCCTAGTGTCTGGAACGCCATTACCCGTACAGTTTCGGACATGGCCACGATCGCGCTCGCCGCCACCGACGGGATGCTGCACTTCGAGCTCGCCATGGCCTGCGAGGTCTTCGTCCGCGACCCCTCGGGCCTGGCGGACCCGTGGTACGACCTCGTGGTCTGCGGCCCGGGCCCGGTCCGGGTCGGCAGGTTCCGGATGGAACCTGACGCCGGGTTGGACCGACTGGCCCGCGCCGACACCGTGATCGTTCCTTCCGTCGAGGACATCGACGCGGAGGTGCCGGCCGACCTGCTCGACGCCGTCCGGGCGGCCCACCAGGCGGGCGCTCGGATGGTCTCGCTGTGCACCGGTGCGTTCGTGCTGGCCGCCGCCGGGGTGCTGGACGGGCTGCACGCGACCACGCACTGGGCCCACACCGAGGCGCTGGCAGCGCGCTATCCCTGGGTGAAGGTCGACCCGGACGTGCTCTACGTCGACAACGGCAACGTGCTCGCCTCTGCCGGCAAGGCCGCCGCGATCGACCTGTGCCTGCATCTGATCCGCCGCGACCATGGCTCGACGGTCGCCAACGCCGTCGCCCGCCGCCTGGTCGTACCTCCGCATCGTGCCGGCGGCCAGGCCCAGTTCCTCACCACCCCGGTGCCCGCCCGCGAGGACCATCCCCTCGCCCACGTGCTTCCCTGGGTGATGGAACGGCTGGACCGTCCGCTGACCGTGGAGGACCTGGCTCGCCAGGCGAAAATGAGTTCGCGCAACCTGGCCCGCCACTTCAAGTCGGTGACGGGCACCACCCCACTGCACTGGCTGTCGACGCAGCGGATCCGCCGGGCCCAGGAGCTGCTGGAGAACACCGACAACAGCATCGACGCCATCGCGCAGGCGGCCGGCATGGGGACCGCCACGACGCTGCGCCGACATTTCCACCGCACCGTCGGTGTACCTCCGGACGCCTATCGCCGCACCTTCCGCAGCGTCGGGCCCTCGTCAGGATCGTGATCGACGTACGCGTAGGCGTCCTCGCGTCGGACACGCTGGCGCGCGGCGAAGTCGTAGGCTGCATCGCATGTGACGGACAGGAGGCTGAGGTGACCGAAACGACGCTCAGCGAGTCGACGGTGGCCGAGGTGATGGCCGAGCTGGCAGCGCTCGAGGACCCGAAGACACGCGAGGTGAACGAGAAACACGGTGACGATCACGGCGTGAACCTCGGCAAGCTGCGCGCGCTCGCGAAGCGGCTGAAGACGCAGCAGGAACTCGCGCGCCGGCTCTGGGCGACCGATGACACCGCGGCGAGACTGCTGGCGCTCCTGATCTGCCGCCCGAAGGCGTTCGAGCGTGACGAGTTGGACGTCATGTTGCGCGAGGCGCGCAAACCCAAGCTGCACGACTGGCTCGTGAACTATGTGGTGAAGAAGAACCCGCACTCCGAAGAGCTGCGCCTGTCCTGGTCCGCCGATCCGGATCCGGTGGTCGCGAGTGCCGGCTGGGCGCTGACCACCGAACGCGTGGCGAGGAAACCCGAGGGCCTCGACCTCGCCGGGTTGCTCGACGTCATCGAGACGAAGATGAAGGACGCCCCCGATCGCCTGCAGTGGGCGATGAACCACTGCCTGGCTCAGATCGGGATCGAGCACGCCGAGCACCGGGCCCGCGCGATCGGCATCGGTGAGCGCCTGCAAGTGCTCAAGGACTACCCCACCTCCCCGGGCTGCACGTCTCCGTTCGCGCCCACCTGGATCAACGAAATGGTGCGCCGGCAGCACGAAAGGTAGGACGGATCCGCGACCCCGGGCGACTGTCTGCCGGTCAGGAATCGTTCGACAAGAAGTCCAGACGCCCGCGATCGTCGATGACAATTCCCTGTTCGGTCAGCCGGACGGCGCCAGCAGCGGTCAGCCGCGCCAGAGCCCGGTTGATGGTGACCCGGCTCAGCCCGAGCATGCGCGCCAACTGCTCTTGCGATCCTCGCCAGGCCACCCGATCCGCCGGATCCTGCGCGTTCAGCCAGGCAGCCACTCGAGCGACCGCCGGTAGCGTGACGGCCTGCGCGAGCCGCTGCCGACCGGCCATGGCGTCCCGCGCGAGCTGTCCGAGCACATGCCTACGCACCGACTGTTCGTCGTCGAGCAGGCGCAGAAACCGGATGCGAGGCAGCAGGCGCGCGGTGACCCCGGTAATCGCTACCAACCCGGTTGAGGGCGTACCGCCATCCAGCACGGCGGACTTGTCCACGATCGCCGGGCCCGTCCACTGATCGGGCCACACCTCGACGCCGGTGGGTGCGGCGTGGGTGGCAACCACGGTGCCGGACAGCAGCAGGACCACGGCACTCGCCTGCTCACCGGCCGGTCGAATCAGCGCCCCGGCGCCGAACCGTACCGCGCGACTGTCCCGGGCAACCGCCTCCAGCTCGACCGGGGACAGCGCTCGTAGCGCCGGGATGAGATCCAACGAAGTCATGTATCAAGTGATACAGCGCCGCACGGCGCCGACGTCCTAGCGTGCCCGTGTGTGGATCGTAGAGTTGACCTTCACCAGTGCCCCCGAACGCCTGGCCGCACGGGCCGCCCATCGCAGCCGGCTCGCCGCCCTCCACGGCGATGGAACCGTTCGGCTGGCGGGTCCCTTCGCCGACGACAGCGGAGCGCTGATCATCATTGACGCGCCCGACCGGCAGTCCGTTGACGCGCTGATCGCCGCCGACCCCTATTTCACCACCCCGGGCGTCGCGGTCGCACAGATCCGTAACTGGCATCCGTTCCTGCAATAGCAGTTCTCCGGTCCCCGGCGCCGGATGCGGGGGCGGATTGGCGGGTTGCGCGGACTCCGACTCCACCAGCCACGGCTGGAGCACTAAGCTCGCGATGACGGTAGGTAACGATGCAAGCACTCATCGCGACCACCGCAGGTCCTTGAGTGCTGACGTCCTCACAGCAGGCGCGGAGGGAAAGAACGACGTGGCCCATGACGTTCACACGGGAGAAGTTGACGGACTGAAGTTCATCAACCCCAAAGGTCTCTACGATCCTCGGCCGAACGCCTACTCGCACCTTGCGGTGTTCCCTGCCGGCTGGCGGATGATCCTTCCAGCAGGACAAGGTGGCGAGACCGAAGACGGCGTTCTGGCGGAGGACTTCGGGACGCAGCTCAGGCAAGCGCTGGCGAACACGGCGACTGTGCTTGCAGCCGCCGGCGCCACGATGTCGGACGTAGCGAAGTTCAACCTCCTCGTCGTCGACCACGACGAGGAGAAGTTTGGGGTGGTGAGACAGGAGTTCGATCGTGTGTGGGGGGACCGGAAGCCGGCATGGACTCTGATCCCGGTGCCCGCCCTGGCGCTGGACGGGATGCTGATTGAGATCGACGTCATCGCTGTGGTGCCGCGGTGAGGCCGTGGGCGGGACGGCCATAGAGCGCCCCCGCGTCTAGGATCCACCGGCAGGGCGACCCTGACGGAGGAACGCAAGTGATCGACGCGGTCTTCTTCGATATCGGCGGGACGATTCTCGACGAGTCCCGCGAGTTCGACGCCTGGGCGGAGTGGCTCGGCGTTCCACGACACACGTTTTCGGCGGTCTTCGGGGCGGTGATCGCCAGGGGTCTGGATTATCAGGAGACGTTCCGGGCCTTCCGGCCCGATTTCGATCTCGCGACTGAGCTCGAGCGCCGAGCAGCTGCCGACAAGCCGGAGACGTTCGGCGAGGAAGATCTCTACCCCGACGCACGACCGTGCCTGACCTCCCTGACGGATCAGGGCCTGTTCGTGGGCCTGGCCGGCAACCAGCCAGCTCACGCGGAAAGGATCCTGCGCGCGCTCGACCTCTGCGTGGACGTGATCGGCACGTCGCACGGTTGGGGCGTGGAGAAGCCGTCACCGGCCTTCTTCGAGCGGGTCATTCGCGAAGGCGGCGGCGATGCGTCGTCGATCCTGTACGTCGGCGATCGGCCCGACAACGATGCACGCCCCGCCAACGAGGCCGGTATGAAGACCTGCCTGATCCGGCGTTCTCCGTGGGGTCACATCCTCGACATCCCAGCCGTGTCCGAGCAGTGCCTGTTCCGCATCGACTCGCTGGACGAACTGCCCAGCCTGGTCGCGAAGCACAACGCGGCAAGCGGCCGGGCTCCGGGCTTCTGAGCCAGAGCGTTCCCGCACGGACCCGCCGGAATGGTGATCCCGGCGGGCCCGTCCGGCGCGACGGTCACCGCGTCACGGGCAGGGCGTCCGCGCGCAGACGTCGATGACCTTGCCGGTGAGCAGGAACACCGCCTTCTGTTTCTGGGCGCCGGCCTGGGCGCGCGGGAACTCGTGCGAATCGTCCCCGTACTCCGGCCCGGCCGGGGCGAGGTTGGTCGGCGGTGGCGCGTACGCCGCACCGCTGTTCCAGATCACGATCGCCGAGCCGGTGTACGGATAGCTGCGGATCGGCGCGATGCCCCAGTACGGCTGCACGTCCATTGACCAGCCGTCGGCGAGCGCAGGGGTGTGCAGGCGGGCGCCGATGGTCCGCGCCTGGACCTCCGCCGCGGCCGGCGAGACCTGATGGTCGCCGAAGGCCACGTGCATCAGCACCTGGTGCGCCGGGGTGCCCGGCAACGGCCGGTCGGTCATGTGCTGGGCGTACCCGTTGGCCTCGGACCGGTCCCACAACATCTGCAGCAGCGCGAGAATCAGCTGCTGGTCGACCTTGTCCGGGTAGTAGCCGTCCATGACTGCCTGGAACGGGGCGAAATCCACGCTGCGTTGCAGCAGCGTGGAGTAGTTCATCGCCGGCACGCCGAGGACCGACCGGGTCCAGTCCTGGGCGATGGCGGTGAGCGCGCCGCCGTTGATGCCACCCTGGCTGTTGCCGTCGTAGTGCAGCCCGCCGGCCACGTCGATCAGCGGTTGCCCGTCGGCGCCCTGGAACGCCGGGTCGGCGGCGAACCCGCCGCGATGGATCATCGCCCGGCCCAGGAAGAGGAAGTTCAGGAAGCTCTGCTGCAACCGATCCACCACCGCGGGGAAGGCGCTGAGGTCGGTGAAGGCGCCGGCCACGTACGGGACGTCGGCGGCGGCCATGCCGATCCAACTGGTCGCGCAGAAGGTGAAGTCGTAGGTGTTCGACATCGTCTTGACGTTGCCGGCGTTGATCTCGGTCGGCCTGCCGAGCAGGCCGTGGCCGTAGAGCGAGAGGTGCGCCGGCTTGGCGGCGGTGGCGCTGCGCGGGATGTTGCAGACGAAGTCCGCCGCCACCGTGGCGCCCGACGGCGTGGGCAGGGCGTTCGGCGTCGGTGCTGTCCCGTCGCCGCCGGCCGGCCCGTAGTGCAGCCGGGAGCCGGGTCCGCCGTCGCCGGTGAGATAGGACGGTACGCCGATGGTGCCGGTCACCTGCCGGGCGATCAACGGCTCCTGCTCCGGTGGATAGTCGGTCACCTGGGTGACGGTGAACGACGGTGCGGCCCGCCGCAGGGCGGCGAACGCACCGTCCCGCAGCGCCAGCATCCGCCCGGTCAGACCGTGCCGGCTGGCCACGGTGAAGTCCCAGGCCAGGTAGAGGCTGTGCCGCTTGACGCCGGCCCTGGTCAGGTCGGCGAGGATCCGCTTCATCTGCGGCACGCGACGGTCCCGGTGGCCGAGGCCGGCACCGGTCACGTACGCCGTGAACGCCTTCGGCGCCGGGATCAATGCTCCGTTGCCGTCGCGCAGGCCACGCAGGCCGACGACGTACCGGGTGCCCTCGGCCAGCGCCACCGCCGGCCGGATGATCAGCAGCTGCCGGTCGGGCTGGCCGGCGGCGTGCGCGTCCAGCTCGGCCCAGTACGGCGTGCGCTTGCCGGTGCGAGCGTTGAGCAGCACGATCGGCGCGTCCGGCGCCATCGAGCGGCCGATGTCGGTGACCGGCGCGATCCGGGTCGTGGCGGCGTCGAGGCCGGGCACCCGCACCAGGATCGGCGAGCCGGGACTGAACCCGTCCTGCCGGTTCCATTCCGTCGGGTCGATCGGGGTCCCCTGCACGTTGGCGGGCATCGCGGAGGTGGCGAACCGCACCCGCTTGCCGGTGGGGCTGGTCCGATCCGGCACGGTGAAGTAGTCGTTGGGGAACGGCAGCAGGCAGGCCGCCGGGTCGATCGGGTCGCAGGCCCGGTCCCCGACCTGTCCGGGAGTCGCGGGCGGTGCCGCGGTGGCGGCCGCGCCGAGCAGGACGACGCCTGCGGTCACCAGCACGGACACGGCGAGACGGAGCCGTTTGGGTGTGGCCACGCGCATCTCCTTCGACGGGGGAAGGTGGATCGCTGCAGGGTCGACCGTGGTGGATGGAGCGTGGTGTTCTTCCTACGCTCGTGAAGGGATCTCAGCAAGGGCCGGCACGCCCCTCTCACCCGGCCGGGACCCCGCAGAGCGGGCCAAAGGGCCGGCTTCCCACAACGGGAAACCGGCCCTTTAACCTGCCGGGCGGCCTCCGCCCCGAAGGCCGCCCGGCACCAGCGGGGCTTGTCAGGCGTTGAGCTTGCCGGCGATCTTGACGACCCGCTGAGCCATGTGGTCGAGGGCGCTGAGCTGGGCGTCGCCCAGCGGAGCGTCGTTGCCTCCGCCGGTGACGTGCGAGACGCCGTACGGGTTGCCGTCGCCGAACTTCACCGGGTCGGTGTAGCCGGGGGCGACGACCAGACCGCCGAAGTGGTGGATCGTGTTGTAAAGCGCCAGCAGCGTCGACTCCTGGCCGCCGTGGGCGGTCATGGATGCGGTGAAGCCGGCGTACACCTTGTCGGCCAGCAGCCCCTGCCCCCACTGCGGGCCGAGAGTGTCGATGAACTGCTTCAGCTGGCTGGAGACGTTGCCGTAGCGGGTGGGGGTGCCGAACAGCACCGCGTCGGCCCAGACGATGTCGTCCGCGGTCGCCTTCGCCTCGCTCTTCGTGGCGTCGAAGTGCTGGCTCCAGGCGGCGTTGGAGGCGATGGCCTCCGCGGGGGCAAGCTCCGGCACCTGGCGCAGGCGCACCTCGGCGCCGGCCTTCTCGCCAGCCTCGGCGAGCCGCTTGGCCATGGCGTGGACCGTACCGGTCGAGGAGTAGTAGATGACGGAGAGCTTGGTCATCGAAGGCATCCTTTCAAAGTAGTTGCCGTTGATAATTTTGCTTCGGCAACAACATGACCCTAGCAACGGCAGCGAGGCGGTCGCCACCGGGCCTGATCTGGCGCCGGCACCCGACCTCCCAGCGGCGGCCGCGTGGCAGGTGAGGCTCGGGCGCCGCGGGGAAAGCGGCCGGATGCCCGACGATGCGCTGACCCTCTTCCTCGCGGGCGACGTGATGACCGGCCGTGGGGTGGACCGGATCCTGCCCCGGCCAGGCCCGTCCGACCTGCGCGAGGGCGTGGTCCGCGACGCGGAGACCTACGTCGGACTGGCCGAGTCGGTCAGCGGGCCGGTTCCCCGGCCGGTGCCACCGCAGTGGCCCTGGGGCATCGCCCTGTCACTGCTGGACCAGCTGCGGCCGGACGCGCGGATCGTGAACCTGGAAACCGCGGTGACCGGCCGGGGCGAGCACGCGCCGGCCAAGTCGGTGCACTACCGGATGCACCCGGACAACGTGTCCTGCCTGGCCGCCGCCCGGCTCGACGTCTGCGCGTTGGCCAACAACCACGTGCTCGACTTCGGCCCGGTGGGCCTCACCGACACCCTCGACGCGCTGGGCGGGGCCGGGATCGCCGCCGCCGGTGCCGGCCGCGACGCCGCGGCGGCGTGGGAGCCGGCCCGGGTGGACCTCGGCCGAGGTCGCCGGGTGCTGGTCTTCTCGGTGGCCGCTCCGTCCAGCGGGGTGCCCCCGTACTGGGCGGCCACCACCGACGGGCCGGGAGTGGCGTACCTGCCGGAGACCTCCGGCGCCACCGCCGAGCAGCTGGCGCGGCGGATCGCCGCCGAGGCCGAGCCCGCCGACCGGGTGCTGGTCTCCGTGCACTGGGGCACCAACTGGGGGTACGAGGTGCCGGCCGAGCACATCGAGTTCGCACACCGCCTGCTCGAGGCCGGCGTGGACGTGGTGCACGGGCACTCGTCGCACCACCTACGACCGGTCGAGGTCTACCGGGACCGGCTGATCCTCTACGGCTGCGGGGACCTGGTCGACGACTACGAGGGCATCAGCGGGCAGGAGGTGTACCGGCCTGAACTGCGGCTGCTCTGGCTGCCGACCCTCGACTGGGACACCGGCCGGCTGCGCGGACTGCGGGCCGCCCCGGTGCGGATCCGCCGGATGCGGCTGGAGACCGCGAGCCCCGACGAGGCGCGCTGGCTCGCCGATCTGCTCGGCCGCCTCGGCACCCGTTTCGAGGTCGCCGCCGACGGGCTGCTCACTCTGGCCGGCGACTGACCCGGCTGGCCCGCGCCACCTACCAGACGCTTGCGGACCGGGTCACCGTGGCGGGATTTGCCCGAGCGGTACGGGCCGTGGAAGACGTCGACCGGCCGGTAGGGTCGTCCGCGTGGATCTGGACGACACCGCCGCCCGACTCGGGGTACCCGTCGAGGACGTCGACCGCGTGCACCGGCTCGCCGGCGACCGGCCGTCGGCTCCACTGCCCGCCAAGGCCGACGCGCCGGCGATCCTCGACCGGCTCGCGGTGCGCCCGGACGACGCCGCCGAGATCATGGCGGGCTGGCCCGATGCCGACTCTCCGCTGTGGACTCCGGAGCTGCGCTGGCTGCTCGACCGCTCGATCGCCCTGGTCCGCGCCGATCTCGGCGGCCACGGCTGGCTGCCGCCCGGTCCGGAGCTGCCGCGCGAACGGGGCCCCGCCTGGCGGCACCTCTACGTGTACGCGTACCTGGCCCTGGTCGACGTCGTCAGGGGATACCACCGCGACCACGGCATCGCCGACGCCGTGTCGTGGGTGACCCTCGCGGACCTGGGCCGCAACCTCGCGATCGACCGGCGGATGCACCGCGAGGGCTGGCCGGTCATGCAGAGCTGGCTGACACTGCACGCGCGCGGCGGCCTCTACGAGCTGGGCCGGCTGCAGTACCAGCGCGGCGCCAGCGCCATCGACCTGCACATCCCCGAGTCAGGGCCGATGACCCCGGAAGCGGTCGCGGCGTCGCTCGACGAGGCCCGCGCGTTCTTCCCGCGCCACTTTCCCGACGAGCGCTACACGGCGTTCTCCTGCGGCTCGTGGCTGCTCGACCCGCAGCTGCTGGAGTACCTGCCCGGGGACTCCAACATCGTCCGGTTCCAGCAGAGGTTCGAGCTGGAGCCCTATGCGGAGCCGGAGGGGCTGGACGCCGACGTCGAGGTGCTGCGGTTCGTGTTCCGCACCCTGACCACGCCGCTCGACCAGCTGCCGCGCCGCACCGTGCTCCAGCGCGCGATCGTCGACCACCTGAAGGCCGGCCGCCACTGGCACATCCGCCGCGGCCACTTCCCCATCTAGCCACACCCCAGGTTCCGTTCCGCGCCTGGCGGTCGGGGACAGCGGGCGGCCGGTCGCCTCGGCAGGTCCCTCCGGCGAGGGAGTGACATCCCCTGTCGGTGGGGTTCGCCCGCGCCGGGGCGCCGCAAGGATCGGATGCATGACGACATCGGCATCGATCGCTCGCATGACCGGTCATGGCCTGACGTACGCGGTGCTCGGCTGGGCCGTGGCGTACGGGGGCGTGCGTCTGGCGTGGACCGTCGGCGAGGCTCCGGAGTTCCGGCAGTTCGGGTCGGACCTGCTCGGTTTCACCGGCTGGCGGTCGGTGGCGTTGTGCGTCGCCGCGGGTGTTCTGGCGGTTGCTCTGGACCGGGCGGCGACCTGGCGGCCGGCGCTGGCAGGAGCCGCCTGGACGCTCGCCGGGGCCCTGATCGCGGCAGCCGCGATCCTGCTGCCGGAGTTGGTGGGCTTCCTGCTGTTCGCGGTCGGCCCGTACTTCGACCCGGTCGCGTTCGCCAGCCGGCTCGGTTGTGTCACCGGAGCCGTCCTACTCGGTCTGGCCACCGCCCGCTATCAGCGGCGTACCCGGGGCGACTGTCCGGACTGTTGCCGGACGGTCCGACCGGGTGCGCGGCGCTCGGCACCCGCGCGGTGGGCGCGCTGGGCCACGTACGCCGCGGTAGCCGGCCTCGTCATCCGCTTCGCGGCCCAGGTCGTGGTGGGATTCGACAGCCTGACGCACGACGCCTCCGTGATCGGGCTGGAGGTCGGCCTGTTGCTGGCTGGAGTGCTGTTGCCGCTGGCGCTGGTACACCGGTGGGGCGAGATCTGGCCGGGGCGGGTGCCGCTGCTCGCCGGCCGCAGGATCCCTCGTCTGCTGTTGCTGGTGCCCGGCTTCGGGCTCGGGGCGGGCATCGTCGGCTACTTCGGCATGGGGCTGGTGCAGTTGATGTCGGGATCGGTCAGCCAGTTCTCCGACGCGTTCCTCTGGGTGGCGATGTCGGCGTACTGCGTCCTGGGGCTCGGCCTCCTCTCGGCGTCGAGCGACTACCACCTGCGCACCCGCGACGCGTGCAGGGCCTGCGGCCGGTGACGGGTTCTGTTCGGGCAGCACCGGGGGACGCCTCCGGGCGAGCCTGCCGAGACGGACCACGATCAGATGCGGCGCAGCACCAGCGTGACGAAGCCCAGAACGTCGCGGTACCCGCGCAACCACTGATCGCGGTGCTCGCGGGCGACGGTGAGTGCCTCGGTAGCGTCCGGATGGCCCGGGTTGTCCAGCGCCCACTCGGTGAGCGAGCCGACCCACGACCATTCGTAGTCGTCCCACTCTGCGGCGTCGCTGACGTGAGCGTAGATCGGCGTCCAGCCGGCCTGCTCGGCAGCGTCGACGAGGCCGGCGAGGTCGGTGAAGTCCTCGGGCTTCGCATCGAGTGCGGCGAGTGCCTCCGGAGTCGGTGGGACCTGCCAGAATCCCTCACCGACCATGAGGATGCCGTCGGCATTCACATGCTTGCCGGCCAGCTTGAGCGTCTCTCCGAATCCGCCGAACGCGTGCGTCGACCCGACGCACAGCACCAGGTCGTAATCGCCGTCCGGCACGTACGTCCGGGCGTCGCGCTCGTGCAGTGTGAGCCGGTCGGCGAGGCCGCGTTCGGCGGCGGCGCTGGCGGCGCGTTCGAGGGCGTACGGGCTGACGTCCACGCCGTCCGCGTGCCCGTCGGGATAGTGGGCGAGGGCCTGCAGCGCCCAGGATCCCGCTCCGCAGCCGAGGTCGAGAACACGAGCCGCCGGTTGACGGCCCGCTCGGCGCAGGAGCCGGTTGAGGTTGACACCGAAGATCGGGGCCGCGATCGGGTGGTGCGAGTGCGCGATGCTGCTGAGCCGTTGACGATCCACCGCCAGAGTCAACACGAGTCCGGCCGACGCCGCACTCGGGTTGTCATCCCGGCGGAGTGCAGCCCTCGACGAGCGGGGATGGATACATGATCGGTGATCGGTGGGGCGTAACCGACAGCGAGAAATCCCGCTGCTATCCGTGCGACGAATTTGTCGTCTCACCCGCGTTGCAGGCGTGGCGGGGCGTGCGCGTCGAGGCATCTGCCGAAGTGGTGTGGCCGTGGGTTGCACAGGTGAGGCTGGCACCCTATTCCTATGACTGGATCGACAATCTTGGCCGCCGTTCACCTCAGGAACTGGTAGGCCTTCCCGAACCGCAGGTCGGAGAGAGATTCACCACCGCTGGCGGGCGGAAGTTGGGCAGGATCGTCTCGGTCGACCCAGGGACACAGCTGACGGGCACCGTCATGGGCGCCTTCATGTCCTACGTCCTCGTGCCCCAGGAGCACGACACGCGCCTGCTGCTCAAGGTCGTCATGCAGACCGGCCGCTGGGCCGCCCTCGGCCTGTCCATCGGCGATCTGATCATGGCTCGACGTCAGCTACTGAACCTGAAGCAACTCGCCGAGCACCAGGCCAAGGTCGGGCCTGAACGGTGAAGTCCTCAAGGCGTCCCCGTACCTCGTTTGACGCCGGAGGGGCACCGCTGGCTCACCTTCCCTGGGGCCAGCGCTGGGTGGCTCCTTCGGGGCTGCTGACGGACCGGACGGCATCGCTGGCATGACCGCCCTGGCTGAGGTCACCTGTCGCCCCGGCTCCGCTGGGTTTGCTGCGCTTGGCGCCCCTGAGGCGCCGTACCGCCTCGGCTCCGGCCGCTCCCGCCGCACCTCCCGCCGCAAGCAGTCCCGCCATCAGTGGCCATGGAGTACGACGACGAGCGGCTTGTTGCCTCTTCGGAGCACGACGACGAGTCACGACCGGTTGCCTCTTCAGGTACCTCTGCGCTGTCATTTCTTCATTGTCGGCACCCGCGCCGGCCGGGGTGCCGAAATCGACGCCTGAGAGTTTTCCGCCTCTCTGCCCGCGAAACCGCTGGAAAACGGACCCTCCGGCCGAATGCTCCTAAAGATCGTGCCGCACGCCTTTTTCGTGGGCGCGTTCGGCAAACGCCGGGAGATCCTGTGATGCCAAAGCTCGGTCCTTGACCAGTACGCCCGCAGCCAGGTCATCGCGTCCCTGCCGGACGCCGAAAGGCCGAGCAGGTGAGGCCGCCGTACGCCCGCGTCGCCACCCGCCCGCGTCCCGGGCCAGCAGGCGGCGCACCCCGGCCACCGCGACCAGCGGACGGGCGGGTTCTTCCGTGGTCGTTTCGGCCGTCGACCGTGTCGCGGCGGCGGGCGCCGACCGGGGTCGGGGCGCGACCAGCAGGATCGCGCCGAGCAGGGCGAGGGCCGCCACGGCGTCGAGCCAGTAGTGGTTCCCGGTGATCACCACAACGGTGAGGGTGAGCAGCGGGTGCAACAACCAGAGCCAGCGCCACCGGGTACGGCCGGCCGCGATCAGAACGATGGCGACCACCGTCGCCCAGCCCACGTGCAGCGAGGGCATGGCCGCGTACTGGTTGGAGAGGGTGTCGGTGGCGGGGTCGCCGTAGGCGCTCGGCCCCACCACGCGGCCCGTGTCCAGTACGCCGGTCGCGGACAGCAGCCGCGGTGGGGCCAGGGGGATGAGGGCCTGGATGGCGAATCCCACGCCGGACAGCGCCGCCAGGAGCGTGCGCGCCCACCGGTACAGGGCCGGCCGACTCAGGTACGTGAACAGCAGCAGCGCCCCGGTGGCCGGGAAGTGCACCGACGCGTAGTACCTGTTCGCGGCCCGGACCAAACCGTCGTGCGACAGGACGCTCCGCTGCAACGTCGCCTCGTCGGGCAGTCCCCACGCGCGCTCCAGCGCCCAGACGTGCGTGGCATGGGCGTACGCCGTGGGCAGGTCCCCGACCACGAGCAGCCGACCGACCTTGTACGCCAGGAAGAGGGCGGCCACGATCAGCAGTTCGCGAACGGGGTGCGGGCGCTTCCCGCGGTCGTCGGCACCCACGGCGTTCCTTTCGCGGCGGCGAGGGATGGGCAGACGCAGGGCCGCTGACCTCGTCTGCGAACGGCGGTGGCTCCGTGGGAGGGGCGGCTGGTCAGACGGGTAGTTGCTCCACCTCATGGACGGGAGGATTCTCCGGCTCGCTGCCGGCCAGCTGGCGGAGCGGGCGAGGCCTCAGACGGCGGGTGGCCGAGAGGAAGGCCCTCGCGCAGCTGCGCGACGCTGGTCCGGACGAGGTCGGGAAGGGTGGCGTCGGTGGCGCCGTCGGCCCAGAACGTGACCACCGCCCGCATCGTGGCTCCGGGGACGGCAGCCAGCAGGTGCGGAGCGAGGTCACGCTCGACGTCAGCTCCGGTCCGCTCCGCGATGACCTCGGCGATGAGCCGCTCGACGCGAGCGAACGCCGTCAGTTGCCGCGCCAGCATCGCCGGGTTCTCGGCGGAGACGCGTACCAGGGCGAGGACGTCGTCCTCGCGCTCGCCGAGCACTCTCATGATCGCGTCGGGCAGAACGTGGGCGAAGGAGTCCCACACCGGCTCGCCGGCGGGGCGGGCGCGCAGCGCCTCCACGAGCCAGCTCGAGCGCTGCACGATCCCGTCGAGGATCGCCTCTTCCCGGCTCGCGAAGTAGTTGCGGAAGGTCCGGGGTGAGACGTCCACCGTCGCGGCGACCGACTCGGCGGTCACCGCGTCGATCCCCTGCTCGACCATCAGCGACCATGCCGCGTGGCTCAACGCCGCGCGGGTCGCCCGCTTCTTCCGCTCGCGCAGGCCAACGTCCGAGGTCACGGCACAACTATCCGCGCGACTTTCCGGACCGGCAAAGTTTCCATGTCGGAAAAATCGTGGAGTGGGTCACACGAGAGCAGCAGGGCAAGTTGATGGGCCTGCTGAACTGTCAGTGCAGGGTGAGCGGGGTTTCGGACTCGATGCGGGACAGCTTCTCCGGGTTACGGACGTAGTAGATGCCGGTGACACGGGCGTCCTCGATCCGCAGCGCGGCGACGCCGTCGATCTCCCCGTCGAGGCGAAACAGCAGTGCCGGGCTGCCGTTGATCACGGTCGGTTCGGTGGTGAGCGTGCCGCCGACCTTCTGCATGCTGCCGATGAACATGCGGACCGCCTTCTCCGCGCCGACGATCGGCCGCAGCGCGGCCAGTTTGAGGCCGCCGCCGTCGCTGACCACGACCACCTCGGGCGCGAGCACGTCGAGCAGGGCCCGCAGGTCGTTGGTCTGGACCGCACGCTGGAACGCCTCCAGCGCCGCCCGCCTCTCGCTCGGGGAGACCACCGTGCGGGGGCGGCGGGCGTCGACGTGCCGCCGGGCGCGGTGCGCGATCTGGCGTACGGCCGCCGGACTCTTGTCGACGGCCGCCGCGATCTCGTCGTAGCTGATCTCGAATGCCTCGCGCAGCACGAAGACGGCGCGCTCGGTCGGTGAGAGCGTCTCGAGGACGAGCATCATCGCCATCGACACGCTCTCGCCATGACGGCGGTCGCCGCCATCGGGCGGTGGCGGGGGCTCCCGCGTCGTCAGGAGGCGTTACCGTCGGCGGGTGGCGTTGCTGATCGTGGTGGCAGCTCTGGTCGTCGGAGGGGTGCAGGCCGCCGACGGCGATGTGTCCGCCGCGGGCTGGCTGCCCGGTGCCGCGCTTCTGCTCGGCGCGACCGCCGCCCTGCACTGGCGCCGCCGCCGCCCGGCCGTCGTGCTCGCGGTCGCTGCTGCCGCCGCGGTCAGCTACTACCTGCTCGGTTATCCGCTGGGTCCGGAGCCGGTGCCGTTCGTCGTGGCGCTCTTTGCGACGGCAGAGGCCGGCCGGCGGTGGATCGCGGTGACGGCGGTCCCGCTCGCGGTCGGGCTGGTGCTGGCCACCGACGTGGCTGCCGGCCGGGCGCCCGAGGGTGCGGACCTGGTGGCGGTCTCGGCTGTCCTGGTCGCCGCGGTCGGGCTCGGCGAGCTTGCCAGGTCCCGCCGCGAGCAGCGGCACGCGTACGCCGAGCGCGCCGCCGCGCAGGAGCGCCTGCGGATCGCCCGGGACCTGCACGACACGCTGGCGCATCAGCTGACCGCGATCAGCGTCCAGGCCGGTGCCGCGCTCCGTAAGCGCGACAGCCGACCGGAGCTGGCCTACCCGGCCCTGGAGACGGTCCGCGAGGTCGCCGGCGACGCCCTGCGTGAGGTCAGATCGGTGCTGGGTGTCATCCGCGCGGAGCCCGCCGG
Source organism: Micromonospora sp. NPDC093243 (assembly GCF_044753725.1). Lineage (NCBI taxonomy): Bacteria > Bacillati > Actinomycetota > Actinomycetes > Micromonosporales > Micromonosporaceae > Micromonospora > Micromonospora sp. NPDC093243. The sequence continues at coordinate 402,833 of NZ_JBIVNT010000007.1, forward strand.
TGCTGGGAACGCGTGCGACGCGGTGCCGGCGTTGGGGGCGCGGGCGGGGCTAGCGGTGACGATGACCGTGTCCGGCGACGCCGCCGCGCTGCCACCCGACGTCGACGCCGCCACCTACCGGATCGCGCAGGAGGCGCTCACCAACGTCCGCCGGCACGCCGGCGTGACCGAGGCGGAGGTCCGGCTCGCGTACCTGCCGGGCCACGTCGAGATCGAGGTGCTCGACAGGGGCGGCGGAGCCGGGGGCGACGGCGATCGGACCGCCGGCGGTCACGGCATCGACGGGATGCGGGAACGGGTGACCGCGCTCGGCGGACGGTTCAGCGCCGGGCCCCGTCCGGGTGGCGGGTTCCGGGTCTGGGCGACGATTCCCCGATGATGATCCGGTGATCACCGTCCTCATCGCCGACGATCACCAACTCGTCCGGTCCGGGCTACGGGTCATCCTGGACGAACCGGACCTGACCGTGGTGGCAGAGGCCGCCACCGGCACCGAAGCCGTGCGGCTGGCCCGTGAACACCAACCCGACCTGGTGCTGATGGACATCCGGATGCCCGAGTTGGACGGGCTGGAGGCGACCCGCCGCATCCTCAGCGACCCGGTGACCGCCGGCGTCCGCGTGGTCGTACTGACCACCTACGACCTGGACGAGTACGTGTTCCGGGCGCTACGCCTCGGCGCCAGCGGCTTCGCGTTGAAGGATTTCGACCCGGGTCAACTCGTCGACGGCCTACGGGCCGTCGCGCGGGGCGACGGCATGCTGGCGCCCGCCGTCACCCGTCGCCTCATCGCCGTCTTCGCCCGGTCGCCGTCCCCGGACACCGGGCGTCTCGGGCTCGAGCGGCTGACGACGCGGGAGCGGGAGGTGCTCGACCTGGTCGTCGCCGGGCGTGACAACACCGAGATCGCCGACGCGTTGCGGATCAGCCCGGCCACGGCCCGCACGCACGTCAGCCGGCTGCTGGCCAAGGTCGGCGCCCGGGACCGCGCCAACCTCGTGATCATGGCGTACGAATCAGGGCTGGTGGTGCCGGGCACCCCGTGACGACTCGGGGGCGGGCGCAACATCCGCGTACGCCGGGATCCTGCCCACGACGGATTCCCCAGGCCCCACGCCCGCAGACGATCGGACCATGAACATCGCATACCGCACCGCGCTCGTTCTGGGCCCCGCCGGTTCCGCACTGGCCACGTACTTCTGGATCGACGGACGTTACGGCGCCACCGGCGGCACCGTCCTCGTGCTCGCCATGGTGGTGTGGGCGTACGGACTCATCGGCCTGCTCGACGCGGTCCGGCCGCACGCGCCGCGGTATGCCGCCGTCGCGCTCCCGGTGTTCCTGTACGGCGTCATCGGCGGCGCGGCGTTCGGATTCCAGGGCGTCTTCGAGGACATCTTCGAGCAGTCGACCGACGCGTCCCTCGCCGCGCTCGCCGAGCACCCGTTCGCCGCGAACCTGCTGCTGTGGATACCCGGCCCGGTGATGCCGCTCAGCCTGCTCGTGCTCGGCGTCGTGCTGGCCCGCACCCGCCTCGTACCACTGTGGACGGCGGCGTTGCTGTGCGCGGGAGCGGTCGCGTTCCCGCTCAGCCGCATCCCCCGGATCGACGTCGTCGCCTACCTGGCCGACGCGCTCCTCGTCGTCGCGTTCGTCGCGATCGCCTGGCAACTGGCTACCCGGGACCCGTCGCACACTTCGCGGCAGCGCCAGGCCAGCCGCGCGGCATGAGGCCTACCGGAGTTGGTGGTCGACGGCCGTCCCAGCCGCCCTGGCCCCATCCAACGAAGCGGCGTGCAGCCTGCCGGCCGCGCAGTCTCCGCAGCTCCAGATCGGCATGACCGGGCCGTGGGTGCTCACCGCACACCATCCAGGCACCGGGCGGGTGCTCGTCCGGGCCTGGCGGCTGGTCGCCCAATCCACCTGCGAGCACGGGTACGGAGCCAGCCACGACCACCACGCGCGTCCCGCGTCGGCCGTGAGGTCACACCGTGTCCCCGCGTCAGCGTCTGGGCCCCGGCCCCTTGGTCGCCGGGGATGATCACCCGCGCGAGGTCGGGCAGCAAGGTCAGCACCCGACGCCCGCCGGTGGTTGGGCAGGTGCACAGGGCTCAGTACGGCCGGCCGCACACCTTCCAGGCTCCATCCTCCTTCACCAGCGTGAACATGTGCTGGTCGGTAAAGCCGCTGTCCAGCGTCAGGGCCATGTTTACCGTCGCGGACGTGCGGCCGTTCACGCTCGACACGTTGACGCCGTGGACCTTATGGCCGCGGATCTTCGGCTGCTTGGCGACGCCTTGGACGAACGCGTCCCTCGTGTATGCGCCGCGTGTGCCGCTGCACAACAGCCCGTACGCCGCGTCCGCGTCGTCCGCCTCCAGGTCGCTCACGAACGACTCGGCGGCCTGCCGCGCCGGATCCGTCGCGCCCTTGACCCCCTTGTAGAGGAAGAAACCACCGATGCCGGCGCCACCGCAGCACAGCACGACGACCACGCCGACGACGATCAACACGGTTCGCAGCGTCCGCCGCTTCGGGGGTTGGGGCACCTGGTACGGGTGGGTCATGGGTAATGACGGTAGGGGATGCGAGAAGTCCTCGATGTCCCTTCGCAATGATCTCCATCGCTGCCCTGGCACCGCGAACCAGCCGACATCAAGATCCGGGACCACGTGCGGCTGGGCAGCGGCTACGGGCAGGGCCGCAAGCCACTGGCGATGCTGCTGACCGGCGGACAGCGCAGCGACAGCCCGCAATTCACCCGGGCGCCCTGGCCCGCATCCGAGTCCCCAGGCCCAACCGACCGGGCTGAACCTCTCAGTCCTGCACTTCCGAAACAGGCCCTGGACGCCTCCGACACGGGTCACGCGGGGGATACCGAACCCGGCCTGGTGCCGATAGTGTCCACGGATCGCACCGCCCGTTCATCCGGAGGACTCCGTCATGAGGTTCGGACTTCCGTGGCTGCCCCGAACGGTGGCCACCGTGCTGCTTCTTCTCGGAGGGGTCGGCGTGCCCGCAACGTCCGCCTCGGCGGCGCCGGCGGGTCCGGACCTCACCGTCGACCTGGCCGGCGGGACGATTCCGCTGGGGGTCACGAAGAAGACGCTTCACCTGAAGCTCAGCAACCGGGGCGACGCGACCCCGACCCGGGTCGTCGTCCGGGTCGACGCGTCGGATCTGGACAGGTTCGATTTCAGGATCATGCTCTGGCCGACCGGCGGGCTGGCTGAGTGCGACGGCGATTTCTCCGGCTGGTACTGCGACCTGCTGCCGGATCACCTTCCGGGGCCGGGCGAGACGGTGGAGCTTCCCGTCGTCGCCACCGTCCAGACCGAAGAGCCCCTCGCGGGCCGGATCAAGGTGACGGTCGATGTCAAACCGGTCGACACGAATCCGGCCGACAACATGAAGTGGTTCCCGATCGAAGTGGTGGATCACCCCGAAGCCGACCTTTCGGTGGTCGCGCCGGACGTGACGCAGTCGGTGAAGGTCGCTGCCGACGGCAGCCTCGAATCTACCGGCGCGCTGAATCCGGGCGAGACGGGCGCAGTGCGCTACACGATCGCCAACCAGGGGCGGGAGCCGGTCGATGGCGTCAAGGTCGAACTGAGCGCGCCGACGGGCGCGACGTTCACCAGGCCACCGGGTGAATGCGTCCTCGGTGACGCCGGGCGTACGGCGGTCTGCACCTACGACCGGCTGGCCCTCGTTCCTGTCGACCAGGACACCGACCCGAACGACCAACTCCACTCCGCCGTCGAGCTGTACCACCTGGTGACGGTGCCGGCCGCCACGAAGGCGCCGGTCACGTTGCGAGACGGGACCGTCCGGGTCGAGGGCCTGAGCCAGCCGCGGTCGGACCGATCCGGCCCGGCGCGGAGCGACCTTCCCACCAACGCCGTCGCCGTACCGGCCGTCGACGTGGACGACAGCGACAACCAGGACGGGTTCGCGGTCGTGGTGGCCGCGAACAGCAGCGGCGGAGGCAGTGGCGGCGACCCCGGTGACGGTGGTGGCGCCGGTGGTGGCGGCAGCTTGCCGATCACCGGGTCCCAGGCCGGGCTGACCGCCGGGACCGGCCTCGTCATGCTGGTGGGTGGCGGCGTGCTGCTGCTCCTGGCCCGACGGCGCCGGACCATCCGGTGATCCTCGACGGGTGACCGGTGTTGGCGGTGCGTCACTGGCCCTTCAGGACCGCGACCGCCGGGCCAAATCCGGGGACAACCGATCGCTTGGACCGGTCTCCCCTCGGGCAAGCCGACGCCCATGCGGACCGCCTCGCCACCACGCGGCCCCGGCCCTCGGCCGCGGCGCAGGCGACCCGCGGGCCCACGCGCCCGTAGTTCTCAACCCGCTCCCCCACGGACACGCCAACGGGATCGTCGAGCCGGCCTCGGCCGCCCCAGTGCACGAGCAACTGAGCCTCTCTTCGAAGTCCGCGCATGTGCGGACGGCGCGCGCCCATTGTCAGCGGCAGAAGCGGACGTTGGTTGCAGACCTGGACGTCCTTAACAACGGGTGGCACGGTGCAGCGCCGCGACACCGCCGCTGAGGTTGCGCCAACTGGCCCGCTGCCAGCCCGATTCGGCGATCCGCTTCGCCAGGTCCGGCTGATTCGGCCAGGCACGGATGGATTCAATCAAGTAGACGTAGGCGTCGGGGTTGCTGGACACCCATCTGGTCACCATGGGTATCACCCGAAGCAAGTGGGCGAGGTAGAACGTACGGAAAGCGGGGTTCGTCGGGTGGCTGCACTCGCAGACCACGAGCCGCCCGCCTGGCCTGACGATCCGGGCGAACTCGCGCAACGCAGCATCGAGATCGACCACGTTGCGTAGCGCGAAAGAGATGGCTACCGCATCGAAAGCGCCATCCGGGAACGGCAAGCACAGTGCGTCGCCCGCCACCAGCGGCACTGCTCGCCGGACGCGTCGGCCGACCTGCAGCATGCCGATGGAAAGGTCGACTCCCACTGCCAACGCCCCGGAACGGGCCAGTTCCTCGGTGGAAACGCCGGTGCCGGCGCCTACGTCGAGCACGCGTTCGCCTGCGCGAAGGTCCAATGCCGCTCTGGTCGCTCGCCGCCACCTGGCGTCCTGGCCGAACGAGATGATCCTGTTGGCCAGGTCGTACCGTTCGGCGACGCCGTCGAACATCGCCGCGACCGCTGGCGGCTGCTTGTTCAGATCGGCCCGCGTCATGCTGTCACCGCTGATGCCGGCACGGCCGTTGTGAGCAGGTACTCAAGCTCAAGCCGGAAGCGACCACCGCCGGTCACCCCACGATCGCCAACGAACGAGCGCAGGTCCGCGCGCAATGCCTCCCACCGGCACTGGGCCACGAGCCGATCCCGTTCAGCGACGACGTGCCCGGCGGTGTCGATGAGCAGGCTTGTCGCCGCGTCGGCGCTGGTGAAGCTCAAGCCCAGCCGGTGAACGACCGCCGACGTGATCCACAGGTCGGCGGCTGCTAGGAGCCGTCCGACCAGCTTGCGGTCACCCCACCGGCTCGGCGGGGCGCCGGCGGCCGGTGGCGGCGGTAGATAGCCGCCGAGGACCTGCCCCATGGCCGGCAACAGACTGCCCGGCGTCCAAGCAGCCAGCAGGACTCGGCCTGAGGGGGCACACACTCGGCTCAACTCTCGGGCCGCCGCATCGTGGTCGTTCGCGTAGATTACGCCGAACACGGACAGGACCACTTCGGCCGAGTCGTCTGGGAGAGGTAACCGGCTCGCGTCGCCGAGCCGCCAATCGATCGCCAGGCCGTCATCCACGGCACGCCGCCGGGCCAACTCCAACAGAGCGGGCTCCAGATCCACCCCGACGCTCCGGGCTCCGCACTGTGCGGCCAGTATCGCCGCGTTGCCGGTACCGGTGCCCACATCGACGACCCGGTCATCCGGCCGTATCGCCGCGGCGGCCACCACCGCTTCGGCGACCGGCATCAGCCGCCGCGCCATGGCCGGGTAATCGCCGGCAGCCCACGTGGTCACGGATGCACTCATCGCGCCTCCCTCATCGCGGAAGGCGCCCTTGGATCCGATGTTCCCGGGTGAGCGTGGCGGACCCAGTCCGTCGCAGCGCCTCTCACTCCGGCATCGCCGACCGTAACTGGTCGGAATACGTCCCGGCGACCCCGTGTCTGAAAGCTGCATCGCGCTCTTCCTGCTCGTGTCCGTGCCGAATCACGTCCTCGACCGCTTCAAGGATCAACTACCCGGCCCGGTCAGCCGGATCAATGATCTGGTCGGGAAACGCTGATCGTCATCGGCGTGGCCGCCCTGCTCGGAACATCCTTCGCGGTGTTCGTCCTAGGTGTCCAAATCTTCAATTGACCGCCCCAGGTCCTCCCCATCCCGGCGCGCGACCGCGGCGTCGCCGGGCGCCCCGGCGCTTCGCTTCGGCACGTCTCCCAAGGAACAGCACCAGGGCTGACGTGTACTCCGCGTGGCCGGTGCGCGGAGGCACCGCGCGCACGGTCGGCGGCAGAAGCGGATGGCAGGCGGCCCGTCGTGCAACGACCACGAGTAAGCTGCCCAGGTTGAGCACGCCGGAGGACGCTGTGAGCTGGGACGTTCTCATCTTCGACGCCCCGGCCCACGCCGGATCGGTTGACCAGTTACCGCAGGACTTCAATCCGCCGCCCTTGGGCACTGGGCCAGATGTCAGGCAGCGGTTACGTGGAAACCTCCGGGACCTCGATCTCTCGGATCCTGCGTGGGGGCACTTGGTCGGCCCGACGTGGAGCATCGAACTCAACATCGGATCGGAGGATCCCGTTGATTCGATCATGTTGCACGTGCGGGGCAGCGGCGACGACGTTCTGGCTGTTGTCGCGCGGATAGTCGCGTCGGTTGGTGGCCGCGCGCTCGACATCTCCAGCGGCGAGTTCCTGACCGGCGATCCCCCTCAGATCGCTGGCTGGCACGACTTCCAGCGGTACCAGGACCAGATTCTCGGCGGCAGCTGGCGTCCGCAAATCCGCCGCATCATCCTCGAGTTACGTCCGCTCATCGGCTACTTGCGCGGACGTCGCCCAACTGACAACCGGGAGCACCAAGGCTGACACCTTCGGGTCTGCCGAAGAGGTCTCCAACCAACAGCGCCTGGGCAGGGCGTTGCCCGTGGGATCAGCGTCCCAATTGACGGCACGCCGGCGCGCTCCTGAAGGTCAGCCTGAACGGCACTCGTCAATGCCTGTCAGCGGTGCCGCGGCGGAGTTCTGCGGCCCGAGATGCCGGCGGCGCTCGCCGTGATCGTCGCATCATGCCCGGCGCACAGTCATGCCGGCCGTGCGGGCGGCGCGTCGGCCGGTCGCCGCTTCGGCGGAGGCGGCGATGATCGCGGCGAGGCCGGCTGCGGAGAAGCGCAGGTGCTTGCCGAGAAAGGTGCAGGGGATCTGGCGGCGCCCGGCGCGGCGGCGCAGCCGCGATTCGGGGACGCGTAGCCGCGCGCCGGCTTCCGCCGGCGTGTACAGCTGCGGGTCCGGCTGACCAGCGGAAGGCTGTGAACTCACCTCGTGCCGGATGGTCCGGTAACACCCGCGCTCTGACTCACGAAGAAGGGGTGTAACGGCTACCAGAGAGGACGGCCTGTGAATGACCCTAGCCAAGCGGAGGGTGACATCTCCGGTATCGGAGTCGATCCGGTGGCGTTCGAGGTCTTCTACCGGCGGCACCTGGAGGCGGTGGGCCGGTTCGTGGCGCGGCGGGTCGACGACCCACACCTCGCCGCCGACCTGACTGCCGACGTGTTCCTGGCGGTGATCGAATCGGCGGCCGGCTACCGGCCAGAGCGGGGTAGCCAGATCGGCTGGCTGTTCGGGGTGGCCCGCAACGTCATCGGAGACGAGCGGCGTCGGGCGGCCCAACGGCTGCGGGTGACCGGCCGACTGGCCGGACGACGGGACCTGGGCGCCGACGACATCGCCCGCATCGAGGAGCGGATCGACGCCGAGTCGGCGGCCCGCCGCACCTATCGAGCGTTGAGCGAACTGCCCGAGGGCACCCGGACGCTTGTCGAACTCGTCGCCGTGGACGGCCTCACCGTCGCCGAGGCGGCGACCGCGCTTGGGATGTCCCCGGTCGCCGCTCGGGTCCGCCTGCATCGTGCCCGTCGAGTTGTCCGCACCGTGCTCGCCCACCCGGCCACCACCCTCGCATGACGAAAAGGAGATGACGCCATGAACAAGATCGATCAGTCGCCGCACGGTTTCGAAGAGCAGCTCCTCACGGATCTGACGGCACACGTAGCCCGGCGGGCCGAGCTGGTTTCGGCGTCCCGTCCGGTCGGACGCCGTACCCGGCTGCTGGGTGGTTGGCGCCTCGTCGGAGCGTTCGGGCTGGTGGTCGCACTGACCGTTGGTGGTCTGGCGGTACAGACGATGGGGGTGGGCAACCAGCCGCCGCCCACAGCCAGCGCGTCGGAGATCCTCCGGATGGCGGCCGATGCCGCTCGGCAGCAGCCCGAGCTCACCGCCCGACCCGATCAGTGGGTCTTCACGGAATTCCTGGCGACGATGCGGGAGAAGCCGGACAGCGGCCCGTACACCACCGTACGGACGCAGATTTGGCAGTCGGCCGGGGGAATAGCGCACACGCAGGCACGTTACCGACCGGAGACCGATCCGAACGGATGGGGCGAATTGAGGGTGCTCCGCCCGGACGATCCCGCCGATCCCGACAGGGAGCTCGATGAACTCCCGTCGCCCGCGTACCACGGCGACTTGCCCGCCGACCCGGACGAGCTGCTTCGATACCTTCGGGAACATCCGGTCGAGCTGCATCTCCCGGAAGCAGCCGATGAACAGGCCGTCTACGGGGACGAGGGCATGGCGTACACCACCGCGCGGTCGATGCTCAGAGGGTACGTGCCGCCCCGAGCGCTGGCGGCGCTGTTCGAACTGCTGGCACGGGAGCCCGGAGCAGTCGTCATATCGGGCGACGTGGTGGACGCCGCCGGCCGGCACGGGGTGGCGATTCGGATGCCTGGTGTGATCGGTGGTAACGAAGACTTCATCTTCGACCGAGACACCCACGTCTACCTTGGCACCCGTGGGTCGGTGGTGCGCAACGGCAAGGAGTCGCTGCACGCGGCTGCCGCGCTACTCCGGCTCGCAATCGTCGACCAGCCGGGCCAGTTGCCCTGACACTGTTGGCTCGCCCGATCCGGATCGGATCCGCGCTATGCCGCCACGGCTCACGGCTGGGTCGCTCTGCGTGGGCGAGCAGAGCTCTTCTGGTGCCCGACGAAGTTGACCATCGGCGCCAAGGATCCACGCACAACCCAGCGGCGCCCCAGCCGGGATGACTGGGGCGCGGCGGGAACGTCGGTGTTGGGGTCGGCCGTACAGTCGCAATTTCCGCAGTGGCCGGAGCGCTGTGTTCCGATGTCCGCGATTCAGGACCCAGGGAGCGTGCGCCGCGGCGGGGTCGCGTGGCGAGCGGGGCTCAGGTGCGGAACGGCCCGGTGATGCAGTACGTATTGCCACCGGAGGAGGAGCCCGAGGTGCCGCGTTGGGACGAGAAGTAGAGCCGATCCCCGGCCGGGGTGAATGCGGGACCGCAGATCTCCGATGAGCTCTGGCCGGTGATCCGCGGGTTCGTCCGCCGCAGAAGGGGATAGCCGAAACTCTATTGCCGAAGTGACAGGTGTCAGCGGACCAGGTTTTCCAACAGGCGGTCCAGCTCGGCGGCGGGATCGGCGGTCAGGCCGGTGTGCACCGGCCCGGCCTGCAGGATGGTGCTGCGCGGGGCGACCAGCCACCGGAACCGTTCCCCCGGCGTCATTCGGTGCGCCGGGCCGGCACCGGAGCAGGTGCGGTCCCAGGATTCCAACGCCCCAGCCACCGCCACCAGGTCCACGTCTGTCGCGAACGCCCGCACCCGGTCGGCGTCCAAATGGGTACGGGCGCCGAGGAAACCGAGGGCCTGGCAGTAGAGGATCACGCCCACGTTGATTTGCTCACCCCGCTCCACCCGGGGCATCAGCCGGATCACCGCGTACTCGAAGGGCTTCCTCACGCCGCGCTCCCCGTCGGCAGCCAGGAGGCGCTGTGCGCGAGCCGGCGGGCCAGATGATCCGTGTACGCTGCCCGGGCCTGGTCGGGGTCGTCAAAGTCCGGCCCGGCCAGCCACTCGTCGGGGACCAGCGCGAGCACCTCAGTGAGCAGGTCCGCGGTGATCCGGGGCGCGAGCTCGGCGTCGGCTTCGGCGAGCCGGGTGGCGTACGAGGCGAGCGCATGGTCGTCGGCCCGAAACGGACGGTCCACCACCGCGTCGGCACGCGGCCAGTTGTGGTGGAAGTAGAGGGTGGCGCCGTGGTCGATGAGCCACAGCTGCCGGTGCCAGATCAGCATGTTCGGGTTACGCCAGCTACGGTCGACGTTCTCCACGTACGCGTCAAACCAGAGCACCTGCGAGGCCAGCGCCGCGTCCACCGGATGCGCCACCGGGTCATAGCCGAGCGCGCCGGGGAGGAAGTCCATCCCCAGGTTGGCGCCGCCGCTGTTGCGCAGCAACTCCTGCACCTCCTGGTCGGGCTCGGCCCGGCCGATCACCGGGTCGATGTCGAGCACCACCAGTCGGGGCACCGCCAGTCCGAGCCGACGGGCCAGCTCGCCGGAGACCACCTCGGCGACCAGCGCCTTGCGACCCTGCCCAGCGCCGCTGAACTTGGCCACGTAGGTGCCCAGGTCGTCGGCCTCGACCACGCCGGGCAGCGAACCGCCCTCGCGCAGCGGGGTGACGTACCGGATCCCGGTGAAATGACGCAGCACCCGCCCACCCTAGCCGAGTGAGGCCGCGTCCGATCGAGCCCATATGCAGGAAGTCGCAGGTCAGGACGCCCCTGGCCTTGAGGGCCCACGTCCCCTACCGCGCGGTGCGAGCAAACTCCTCGACCACCTGCCATGCGCGATCGAGATCGAGCACGAAATCCGCGGCGAACGCAGCCAGGTCGTCCAACACCAGCACCTCCGCGTCCGCGTCCGCAGGCTCATCCACAGCCAGCAGAGAGATGACACCCTCGTCCGACATGAGATGGAGGACCGCCGCAGACCCCTTGAACCCGAGCGCGAGTACGGGGAACTCGGCATCGCCCCGCTTGTAAGGGTTGCGCAACCCGTCCGACTGCGTCCGTGGGTGTCGTTCACGTGGAGCGGCGATCCGGACGCCTCCGGTGCGGCTGCTTCCGTCCGAGCCCGTTGCTGTCGCCGCTGCTGTCAGACAGCCAACTAGCGGTCGGACCCAAGGAGCCTGCCGCCCCATCGCCCGGCAAGCGCGTCGAGTTCGCGCACCCGCTCGCGGTATGCCGGGTCAGGTGAGAGGTCGGATAAGTCCACCGGGACAGTGCGGCTACCAGGTAAGTCGGTTGAGTGGTGCTCAAGCTCCCCGTTGGGACCGGTTGGACGGGTCGTCCAGTTTCCCGTTGGCCCCGGAAGTGGCATTTCTCTCCGGGCGTAGCCTGCGGTGCAAGGACCGTGGGCAGACGTTGAACCTTTGCGTCCAGGTGTCGCGTGGCGTTCCGGACGAGCTCAGGTGCCAGCCGGGCGGCGGATCGGCGTCCGGAAGCGGGCCAGACGTCTGCGGTGAGTGCAAGCGCCTCTTGTCGGATCCTGCGCGGCTTCGTGAGGTCGTGGACGTCCTGACGCGCCGGGGGTGGAGTCATCACGTCAAGGCGGGGACCGTCATCGTCGCCCGTTAGGCGAGTAGCTGGATGCGATGTCAAGCTCCGTTGGCCATCCCGCCAGCGGAGCTTGAGTCGTCTCCCAAATTGCGATCAGTCATCGACGAGGTCCCGAGCAGCACCCTTACCTGCGCCAAGGGCACACCAGAGTCGACGAACGTCCGGCCGTTCGCGCCCGTCGTCGCCCAGTTGGTCACCCGGCCCGAGTGTCAGACGTTGAAGCGGAACATAGAGCCGCCGTCCCGCCACCAGCGGGAGCGGCCGGCGACACCTGCTCACACGGTGTTTCGGGCTGCCATCGCTAGTGGATGGTTGGCGACGTTTGACAGTGTCTTGTGCCCCCCTGTGCGCCCCACACTGCCAGGAGCCGGCCGAGAGAGGCCAGCCTCGGCCGGCACAGCTCAACGGGTCCGCCGAGGTGCGCAGTCGTCCAGCCGGGTGCACCGCCTTGGCTACTCGCGTGGCTAATCGCCACCCGGTCCACGCCTTACGAGTGCTCGCCAACCGTCAGGGCCCGGTGCCCGACATGCTGCCCTGTCCGTGATCGTCCTTCGGTGCTCGCCGGTTGGGCTGCTCGTTTGCTGCTCAGCGTGCCGCTCCGCCTGATCCGACGAGAGAGCCCCCGAGGTTCGCCAGATGCCCAGCAGTCTCGGGGGCTCGCGCTCACCAACCGAAGATGCGACCGCATTTAAAGACGCGCGGGTGGGTCACCCCCGTAGCGGCTTAGCTATCACTACACCACGTAGTTGTTGCAGTAGCCGGAGCCGAATCCGTCGCCTTCCTCAAAGCCCCACAAAGGGCCCCACGGGCTCGGCCAGTTCCGCCAATAGTCGCTGTCACCGGTTGCCAGCCAAATGTCGCCAATGTAGGCCCAGTGCCAACTGTTGTTGGAATACCACCACACCTTCCAAACGTACTGGTCACCATAGGTGCCACATTGTTTTGAGGTATCCCACGACCATGTACCAAGCTGTACGCTTGTCCCGTCGTACCAGGTCACCACCGTTCGGGTAATGTGGTCGTAAACTTTAACGCCGGCAGGGGACGTGCCGACGATGGTTGTACAAGTACCGGATTCGCCTGCGACCGTACAGTTCCACAAGTTATAACCTCTGGTACTGGCATGGGCGGTGGCAGGCAAAGCGATCGACCCCAGGAATGACGCGATCGCAAGCGCCGACGCAAGTACGATGCGACGTAGCATCCCACTCGGCCGCACCAGTTTTCTGGAGGCGGGAGTGTGCTGCACCTCAACCTCCTCGTGCTCTAACATGGAAGTTCGAATCCTTTCTCTAGCGAGACATCTACTACCACCAGTGCCGGGTGTGCTTCCCCATTGCATGACAGCACGCGGAGCCTAGCGCCGCTCGACAATCCTCGCTGTCCCTAAGGGACGTCTCGCAACTCGGCCACCGTCCACGACGCTCGGCGGACCTGCGCGACACTCCTCGCCGATCTCGACGCCACCCGCGAGTCGCCACGCAGGTCCTCCGGCACGCCCGCTTCTCCGTGACGATGGAGGTCTACACCCAGGTCTCGTCGAAGGCGACCCGGGACGCGCTCAAGCGCCTCGGCGATTCCCTCGCGCAATGAGCCCGTTGCTGTACAGGCAGCAAAAGGCCATCCCCGATGGATAGGAATGGCCTTCTACCTGCGTGGGCGTTACTGGGATCGAATTAGTGACCTCTTCGGTGTGAACTGTCGGCGGGCCGGTCGGTTCGGGCTTGGTGCGAGGTCAAGGGTCCTACTGACACGTCTCTCGGCTCGGTTCGGCTGGCACGGTTGCTGTACTTCGCTGCTGTACTGCTGGCATCAGATCAGCCGCTGGATGCGGACCTTCGGGCGTTCGTTCTTGAGGTGGCCGTGCTTGTGCTGGCGGACCTGCTCGTCCCAGATGTCCTGGTCGTAGTCCGGGTCTGGCGGGATCCACTTGTGGGAGCCGTCGCTGTAGTGGAACTTCTCGTCGCCGGCTCGCAGGATGCTCATCGGATCCAGCCGAGGAATCGGTGGTGCAGGTGGCCAGCGGGGACGTGGGCCAGGTCCCGGGTGGCGTCGACGAGATGGGCGGCCAGGTAGAGGGCCAGCGATACCGGGGCGCGGTCGTATTCGGCTCGCAGCTCGCGCCGCCGGGTCTGGCAGGGCCACTCTCCCGCACAGCCGCCGCACGTCCACTCCGGCTTGAGCGGGTGGTGAGTGGTCATCGCGGGCCGTCCTGGCTGGGCCAGTGACCGCGGTTGATCGGGATGCGGTGACGGCTTCGGCACGGCAGCGTCGCGCCGCATCGGCAGACGTGTCGCCAGTACCGCCAAGACCATACGGGCCGGTGGCGGCGGGCGAGGGTGAGCGCTGCCGCCAGGACGTACTCCTCGTACGAGACGCGGCGGCGATTGCCGCCGAATCCTTCATCGCGGGCTGGTGATTGGGTGTTCTTCTGAGCAAGGCTCGCGCCAGTAGGGGCACTGGAAGCTGTGTCGTTTGGCCTAGTCACAACGCCTCCTAGTGACGCCCTGAGGGAGCCGCGGGCACCCCGCCGGCTGCAATCCGGAAACAGGGGCACCCACGGCAGGACACCCGGCCGCCAAGCTGGGTAGCCCCACGAGCAACTTAGGACGCAATGTGCGCAGGGTCAACAGCTACGACACATAGCGTTGTAAGTCGAGCTTGCGGTGTGATCTGCTTGCACCAGCCGCCAAGCTGGGAGCACCACCATGTCTGAAGCTGCGTACCTACAGGTCGCCCGGGATATCCGCGAGCAGGTCAGCTCCGGACAGTTGAAGCCGGGCGACAAGCTGCCCTCGTTCGCCGCCCTCTGCGAACACTATGAAGTCAGCAACACCGTCATCCGCGCCGCCATGCTCCTACTCAAGGCCGAAGGGCTGATCGACGGCCGGCAAGGCAAGGGCGTCTACGTCGCGAACCCACTCCCCCGGTAGATCGTGAGCGTCGATCTGGTCGACCCAGTCGACGTCCGCGCTCGCTGCCGGCTCGTGACCCCTCGCTTGTAAGATCTGCGCGCTTCGTCCGGCTGCGTCCGGGCACGTCTCTGACGTCGAGCCCGGATCCGTAGCCCTCCGTCGCTGGCCCTCGACGTACAGCACTGTTGCTGTCGCCGTTGCTGTCGACAGCAACAGTGCTGGCTGCGAGTGCTTAGCCGCGCTTGAGGTGAGCGAACCGGGTGCGGGCGTCAAGCCGGCGTCGCTCGCGGGTCAGCTGAGCGTGCAGCTCGTCGCGCGCGGCAATCGCCTCCGCTTCGTCGAGGCCGTCGTCGCGTTCCTCGGGGTGCACACCGTTCATTCGTCGCCAGCTGATCTCCGTATCGAGGTCGGCGTACGCCTGCTCCCAGTCAGCGACGCGTTCCTCTGCGGTCTCGTAGTCGTCGACCGGCTCGGGCTCCAGCGACAGCAGGTAGTCATCGAGGCGTTGGCCCACAGCGCTAATCTCGCCGCGCATCTGCTTCTCCTTGGCGGCAAGCTCGTTACGCAGTGCGGGCAACTCCTTCTCCAGCTGGTCGACCCGGTCGTAGAGTGCCGGGTCCGGCCAGCGCATCTCCATCTGCCGCAGGTTGCCGTTGGGTAGCACCCCGAGGATGCCAGAGACTACGAGTAGCACGCCGAGCACGACCAGGGTGATCGGTGTGCCCCATGGCCACTCGACTACCGTGCCGAGGATGCCGACGCCGAATACTAGGACGCCGAATAGGACTAGCAAGAGGCGATTCGATCTGCTCAGCCGCATGCGCTGTAGCGTAGCGAGGGCGCCACGCGGTGCACGCCGAGCGTCAGACCTTGAAGTAGACCGCGCAGCGTGTCGCCTTCCGTTGTATCCATACATCACTATTCTGACGCCGTGGACAAGTGGCTCACCATGGCATTCTCTACAATCTCGCTGATTGTCAGCCTATTCGGACTAGTCTACTCAATTCGGTCAAGCAGGGCGGCCGAGAAGTCCGCCGAGGCGGCAGACAAGTCAGCAAGTATGGCGGAAAAAACCGTTGAGGTTTCTGCCCGTGCCGCAGCAGTAGCCGAAGCCGGGCTAAAGATATCTTTTAGCGTGGAGATCGCTCGACACAAGGATGGAGCGGTCTGGTTTCACATCGGGCCTATTGGCGCGAACGTTTACGTTCATTCGGTCGAAGTGGACATGACGATAGTTGTGGCCGATGGGCGCTACGAGTTTCCTCCCCCCTTCAGTCTTGCCCTCGCACGCGAGGAGATGGGGAAGTTCCCGCTCTATATTCACGACAACGATGCGCGAGCATTCACATGGCAAAATCCGACTCTGCGACTTGAGGACAAAGGAATGTTTGGCTTCGCCCAGATCTCGTACTCGCTTTCGCGTGACAGCGAAATCCGCTCGATCTCAAAGACTTGCGAGAGCGAGCAGGGGCTAAGTGGCGTAGTCCGTTCAGATTTGCTGCTGCAACAACGAGAGTCACGGGAATAAGCATCGAGACAACTGCATGGTGACATCTGCCATCCCGATGCTCCTATGGATGTCAACTCAGCGACTCCTTGACCCCCAGGCAACCAACAGAGGACGCTGACCTGCGGTTCCGAAGCCGCCGAGCTGCCACGACGATCCCCCAGTGTTCGTGACAGTCCGCCGGTGTCCGTCCCGATCGTCACTCAGATAGTCACTCGGCCCTCCTGGACGCTGCGAGCGGACCGGAGGGGATTCGAACCCCCGGTGGGGCATGGCACGCCAGTGGCCCCACACGCCTTCGAGCTGCCGCGCGTACGGCACCGGCATCCCAGCGCTGCAATAACCCGGCTCTGCCACCGGTCCGTCGACAGTCTGCCCCGACACTGTCAGCTTGGGAATCGGTTTGATCTAGACCGTAGGTAGCCGCGCTGCCTGGCCAGGAAGCACGCAGCGTGCCGAGCGGGGTGTCCTGTAGGCCGGTGTTGACCGCTGCATCGGGCACGGATCGGGCACGCGGCCAGGCTCCGCGACGGGCCACTGCTGGCAGGCAGAGGGCAGCAATCCTCCACGAGACGATCACGCTTCCGGTTGCACGTCGCCGGTAGGTTGCCTTGCATGGCGCGTTGGTGGGAGCTGGCGATCCCAGCGGGGAGCACTCTGGCGGCAGCCGTGTCGGCAGGCTGGATCACGGCCGCCTATCAGAAAAAGAACGGAGAGCGTCTGCTTCGGTTGCAGGCGGAGGAAAACGAAAAGGCTCGCCAAGCTCAGCTAGACCATGAGAAAGCGACCCAGAGAGAAGAACTTCGCAAAGAGCGTGAGGCTCGAACACACGAGGCCCGCAAATCTGCCTACATCGAGTTCTGGCGGCTCTCGAAGAAGCTAACGTCCCAAAGTAACATGGTAGAAAACTTGCGAAGCCAAGTCGGTTTACTGCCGGCCGATGCGGAGTACAACCAAGAGCAGATAGCGCTTATGGAGCGCTTTAAGAGTGAGCTGCAAGCTCAACTAGATCTGACCGACAGTCAGATTGAATCCATGACACAGATTGTCTTCCTCGGCTCCCGAGGAATGCATCAGGCAAGCCGGGCATGGATAGAATCCCAAAGGAAGGGGCTCCACCCGGAAGACCTACGCCTTTTCGAAGCAGCATATGTCGCTGCCGCTAACTATGAACTGAGCGACCCTAATCCGACGATGGATGTGAGGCAGTTCCACTGGGAGTCCTTAGAGCTCTACGCCAAGACGGCAGGTCGGCAACTGCCTGAATGGGCGGAGGAGTATCGCGGCAGATTCTTCCCTTCGGTTGATCAGTCGGACAAATACTAAGTGGTTGCACTCCGCCTCGACTATTCATTTTGCGGCTGACGCGGTGGGAACAAACCACCAGACCGCCTGAATCCCCGGAGTTGGTCGGCGATCTTTTCGACCCCCGAAGCTACGTGGTGAATCGTCTTGCCGTACGCTCCCACATCTTCGAGGGCACTGAGATCGATTTCGTACGAGAGCGTTTCGATCGAACCGTCTCGATCGTCGGCATCTATCGTTATACGATAGATGGTCTGCTCGCGCCCTTCGATGAGGAGGTGGCCTATAGTCAGCGGCCGTGAGAGCTGGGCACCAGGAGGAAGCGCGGAAATCTGCCATTCTGAAAGGGCCCTCCGCCCTCCGCCAATATCCAATGGCGGGTCCAGGGTTATTCGAACGCGACGCGCTAAGGTGGGTCCTTGGTTCCGCACTATCAGTACCAGGAGTTGGGGCTGATACTCGTCGCCCCGGATGTCGGCGAACACGTAGGGGCGGTTCTGCTCCCGTCGCGCCTCTTCGGCTTGCTCGGCCTGGCGAGTCGCCAGCGCAACCTGTTGTCGGGCAGCCGCTGCTTGGTCCTGAGCAACGCCAACTGCTCGCTCTGCAAGCTCCACCTGATCTCGTGCGGCCTTTGCCTGCTCTTGAGCTACGGCGACCGCCTGTTCCGCAGTAGCTACTTGCGATCTCGCTGCTGTGGCCTGGATTTCTGCGGCCCGAGCCTGGCGTGTCGCCTCTTGCACCCCGCGTCTTGTGGTTCGCCACGCGGCGGCAGAAAAAATCAGTGCACCAACAGCAACTGTCACACTCGCTCGATCAGCCGTTAACCAGCTCCAGTCCATGTGACGAGACGGTATACCAGCTCGACTACAAATCGAATCGTCGTGACGGATCGACGCTAGTCGGAGTCCTATCTGCCATCCCGTCTGCCGTCGACCCGCCCTCTCGGGGAGCGGGCCGCCGCCCGGCCCGCCACGTCAAGCGGACCTTGACGGCTCGTTCGGACGCTGGCGGGTCGGGCGGCGGTCTGCTCGGCTTGCCCGGGTCGGTGGCAGGCGGGATGGCCTACCGCAACCACCCGCGGACCGTGACTCGCCAGCGGAGCCCCGGTCATCCTGGAGCCGGAGCGCCCCCGCCGGAGGCTCACTAACCGCACCCCGCGATCGCCGCTGGCTCGTCGACGCGGCCGGCGTGCGCTCCCCTACGCCGCGTCGGCTCGTGGCGGCGCGGCCCGGCCGGCTGCCGGCCCGCCACACCACCGGTCAACGGTCTGTCGTTCTGCGGCGGCCCCCTCCGGGCTTCCCGCTCTCCGCGCCAGCCGCCGGGCGTCAGCCGTGACGGCCGCAGAGCGACAGCGGCAGCGGCCGGCGCGCGCCCAGGCGGCGGCGCGTGCGGCCCGTCAAGGGCCGCCTTGATAGACGTACAGAAAGTCCTCCCAGACCGGCCGCCAGCCGGCCGTCCCGCCCCCGGCCTGAGGGATCACGGCGGGTTGACGTGTCGGCACCCGGTGCTACTCTGGCGCTCGTCGAGCACGCCAGCGCGGCTTTCCTGCCGGCTCGCTGGACTCGACCTCGGAGATGCCGAGCGGCCTTCCTGCCGCTGACGCAGGCCACGCCCCGCCGGCTCTCGATCGCACCGGCCGCTGTGCCGGTTCTCGGAATCCGCTGATCGGCCCAGCACGGCCTTTCCTGCCGTCCACGTTGGCCCGGATTCGCTCAACTCCACGGGTGGGGGCAGCCTGCGGTAACCCGCCGGATGCCGACATCCCAGGCTCCCCACCCGTGCCGGCCCCATGACGTCCACGAGCGCGAGAGGACAAGACCATCGGCGGAACGTGGCACCACCACGAATCCGCCCTCCGGCGTCAGCCGCCCTCTCGGCGGTGCCAGGAGACACGACGAACACCACCACCGGACATACGTCCACGACTGGTGGTGCTTCGTCTCCCGTCCCTGCCACCCCCTGAGGAGGAAGTCCTGTCCACCCCGCTTGACCTGTACCGGCGCGGCGTCGCCGCCGGCCGTAACACCCAAGCCCTGCACCGCGCCGCCATGCCGGAGTTCGCCGGATGGTTGGAGCACACCGCTGCTGCGGGCGGCTGCGCCCGCCCGGTCCGCCTTACCGGCACCCTCGCCGTTGTCGAGCGAGACACCGGCCGGGTCCTGGGCGAGCAGCACACCGACGAGCTGCCCGACCGCACGCTTTACAAGGCGTGCGGCAACCGCCGCGAAGCCCAGTGCCCCGACTGCGCCTGGGTCTACGCCGGTGACGCCTACCAGGTTGTCCGCTGTGGCTTGACCGGCGGCAAGGGCGTCCCCGCCTCGGTAGGCCGGCACCCGGTCGTCTTCGCCACCTTCACCGCACCGTCCTTCGGCCCGGTCCACCACCGGCACGTCCCCCGCCACACCTGCGCTACCCGGCAGCGCTGCGACTGCCGCCCCGCTCCCTGCCGCGCCCGCAGCACCGCCGGCACCTGCCAGCACGGGCAGCCCGCAGCCTGCTTCGCCCGCCACGACACCGACGATCCGCGGCTCGGGCAGCCGTTGTGCCTGGACTGCTACGACCACGACCACCAGGTCGTCTGGAACTACTTCTCGGGCGAGCTGTGGCGGCGCACCAAGCAGGCCATCGAACGGCATCTCGCCGGTCTGTGCCGCCGACGCGGCATCCCGCTCGTTCGGGTTGTCACCGCCTCCGGCAGGGTCCGCTGGGTGCCGCCCGTCCGGGTATCGCACGGCAAGGTCGCCGAGATGCAGCGCCGGGCAGCCGTTCACTTCCACGTCCTGCTGCGCCTCGACGGCGTCCATCCCGACGACCCGGGCGCCCTCGTGCCACCGCCGGCCGGCATCGCCGTCGCCGACCTGGAGGAAGCAGTCGACGTCGCCGCCTCCCGGATCACCGTCAGCGCGGCCCCACACTTCGACCGGCCGCAGGGCTGGCTGGTCGCCTGGGGCGAGCAGGTCGACGTCCGCCGCATCAACACCGCCGGCGGCGAGTTGACCGACAGCAAGGTCGCCGCCTACCTCGCCAAATACGCCACCAAGGCCACCGAAGCCACCGGCCACTGCTCCACCCGACTCATCGCCGCCACCATCGACGACTACGCCGATCCCAGGGGCGATCACCTCGCCCGCCTCATCGACGCCTGCTGGCGACTTGGCCGCCCCACCAACGACGCCACGACCAGCGGCGCCGCAACAGCCGACGACCGTCAAGGCGAGCTTGACGCCAAATCCAGCGCCTACGCCGGCCTACGTCGGTGGGCCCACATGCTCGGCTTCGGTGGCCACTTCCTCACCAAGGCCCGTCGCTACTCGGTCACCTTCGGCCAGCTCCGCGACACCCGCGCCACTCATCGCCGAACCGAGGACAACGAGGACACGGACACCGTGACGGTCGGCCTGCTCACCTTCGTCGGGGCTGGCTGGCTCAGCGACGGTGACGCCCTGCTCGCCAACACCGCCGCCAAGCAGCGCCGCGAGAGCAGACGCATCTGCCGGGAAGAACTCGCCCACGAAGCCTGGCTCACCGGGGCCGCCGCATGAGCCATGACTTCACCCCGCGCTGGTACTCCCCCGCCGAAGTCGCCGTCCTGCTCGGCTTCGGCATCTCCAAGGTCAAGATGAAGATCGCCACCGGCGAGCTGCGCTCCATCAAGGACGGAAAGTACCGCCGCATCCTCCCCAAATGGGTCGATGACTACATCCGCGAACAGGTCGAACGCCAGGAGGCCGCCTGATGCCCGGACGCGCCCGCGCCAACGGCGAAGGCTCGATCTTTCCGTACCGCAACGGCTTCGCCGCCTACGTCTGGGTCACCAAGCCCGACGGCAAACGCACCCGCAAGTACGTCTACGGCAAGACCCGGGAGGCCGTCCACGACAAGTGGATCAAGCTGCACCAGCAGGCGAAGCAGGGACCGGTAGCGACGAGCGTCCCGACGGTCGGCACGTTCCTCACCTACTGGCTGACCGAGATCATCCAGCCGAACCGAGCACCGTTGACCTACGCCACCTACGAGACGTTCGTCCGCCGCTACATCGCACCAGGCCTCGGGACCAAGCGGCTCGACCGGCTCCAGTCGCGCGACGTGCAGACATGGATCAACCAGGTGGCCCGCACCTGCCAGTGCTGCGCCCAGGGCAAGGACGCTGCCCGCCGGAAGGAGAAGCGGCGCTGCTGCGCCGTCGGCCGCTGCTGCCAAGCCGTCCCGTCGACGCGCACGGTCAGCGACATCCGGGCCGCGCTGCGGGCCGCCCTCACCCACGCCCAGGCCGAAGACCTCATCACCAAGAACCCGGCCGTGGCGGTCACCCTGGCCACCGTCCGACGGCGGCGGGGGAAGTCGTGGTCGAGCGACGAGGCCCGGAGGTTCCTGGAGTCCGCGCGTCACGACGAGGACCCGCTCTACGCCGCCTACGCCCTGGTCCTCGTCACCGGCCTGCGCAAAGGCGAGGCGTTGGGGCTCACCGGGGAGGACGTCGACCTCGATGCCGGAGAGCTGACCATCGGCCGCCAATTGCAACGAGTCCGCGGCCGGCTCCTGCACCGCGACACCAAGACCCGAGCCTCCGACGCCACCCTCCCCTTGCCCGACATCTGCCTGACCGCGCTAAAGCTGAGACGCGAACAACGCGACGAGGCCCGAGAAGCCGCCGCCAAGGCATGGCACGAGAACGGCCTCGTATTTACCACCCGCTACGGCACACCCATCGAGCCGCGCAACTTCCAGCGTTCCTGGCAGACGCGGTGCGACAAGGCGGGAGTCAAGCCGATCACCGTCCACGACGCTCGGCGGACCTGCGCGACACTCCTGGCCGATCTCGACGTTCATCCGCGAGTCGCCATGCACGTCCTCCGGCACGCCCGCTTCTCCGTGACGATGGAGATCTACACCCAGGTCTCGTCGAAGGCGACTCGCGACGCCCTCAAGCGCCTCGGCGATTCACTGGGCAGCTGACCTACTGCTGTACTTCGCTGCTGTACAGACAGCAAAAAGGCCACCCCCATCAATGGGAAGTGGCCTTTGAACTGTGTGGGCGATACTGGGATCGAACCAGTGACCTCTTCGGTGTGAAACAGGACGCCGCACCAACTCTGACCTGCGTGAACGAGGAGCCGCAGGTCGGGGTGGGTGCAGTTGAACGCCCTTCCAGGGCGTTCGGCGCAGTCCAAGACCGTTCAGTGCAACCCGTTGCTCCCAACCTGCTCCCCCGACCCAAGCCCCGCGACCGGACTGATGCCGGCCGGGGCGGATGGATGGTGCCGCAGGTCGTTCGCCATTCCGTCGCGCCCGCAAGCCAGAGTGACCATTAGCTGACGCCGATGCCTAGCCAAGGAGTAGTGGCCTAAGACGCTCCCGATTTGCTCCCACGGCCAGGTAGTGGACCGGCGGTCGGCGAGCTGGGCATCGCCCCATACCGATCGCCCCCTCAGACCGTTTATGCCGTCGTCGGGCTACCCGTTACCGTGGGACTTGTTCCTCTCGCTGGCCTTCAGCCAGGGCGACCGGCCGTCACTCGTTTTTGAAGAACGCTGTCTCGAACAGTTCGGCAGCGTCGATGATCTCGGCTGTGGTGACCTCGAACTCGCCCCTGGTGACCGCGTCGTTACCATCCTCTGTCAGGACCCACGTCACGGGCACCAGCCTCGCTTGCGGGTCCCGCGCGAGGATCACGTAGTCGTCCTGGGCGCTCGTCCATGGCACGTTGGGTCGGAACGATTCCGGCGTGAGCACGACCTCGGCGTCGTCGCCTCGATTGGTCCATACGACGGGGTAGCCACGGGGCGCGATCAGAAGTTCGCCGGTATCGAATCCCGTTCCGAACGGGTCGTGCCGTCGCATGACGGGCTCGACTACCTTCTCGAAATCGGCATCGTCAGCCTCGCGGTAGTCGAAAGCCTCACAACCATGAAAGGTCACGATGAGATGGGGCTTCGCGACGAACCGGTCGCGGCTGACAACCCTGATTCCTGCGCCAGGCAGACCGACGCCGAGGAAGTGCTCCCGCCCATTCGCGATATGGGCGGACTTCTCACTCCGCCACGCGTCCAAACGCGCCGCTCGCTCTTCTGCCGTCGGCGGCCGACCCCCTGAGAGGATGTTTCTTGCTAGGAGCGCTGACGTGGACGCGAAAGTATCCACCTCCGGCTCGTGCTGCTTGCTGAACTCTTCTTCTTCGAACTCGTACAGGCGCTCCAGCACCTCGTCAACGCGGTCAACGCGCTCGATGGAGCCGAGGATCTCCACGTCGAGATCGATCGGCGCTCTGTCCCCTCCGCGAGCCCGCTCGACGAGGGCAAGCACCTCGCCGGCCCGGGCCGGTCGAGTGTTGCTGGTTCCTCGGACGTAGACCGCACCGTCCTCGAGACTGTCCCGACGGTCAACTCCCTGGAAGCTCTTGTGACAGGGGAAGATGGGCTGACCATCCTGCGGCGGCTGCGCGATGACGAACAACACCTCACGATCGTCGCCGACGCCGATCCTCCCGAATTCGAACGCGGGGAACTGCGACCCGAGATAGGGGCGGAGCCGGTCCTCCAGCTCGTGAGGCTCGACGCCACGGGGAACGCCCGGAGTGCTGCCCTTCTGCGCGCCGATGACCAGCACCGCATAGCCCTGGAAGTGCCGTGCCGCCTCACGCGGACGTCGGTTGGCCGCTCCCAGCAGGAACTTGGCCACCTTCGCCACGCCGGCCTTGCTGCTGAGATCGAGGCTGCTCTTGACCTCGAGGTAGGTTGTCTCGGCCTCGTCGCCGACGGCGACCACGTGGTCGAGAATGCTCCGCTGACCGCGCTCACCGAGCGGGATGACGTCGGTCGCGAGCGTCACGGGCTTTGGCTCGGGGGGCTTAGCCGGGGCGGGATCAGCAGGCATATGTCGATTGTGTCATCCACCGCCGACGCCAGGGTTTCTCGAAAGCCGGGCGGGCGAGGACCTCGGACACGCACGCATCATCAGGACGCGTAGCCGACGGCCGGGAAGCTTCGTGTGTCGGTGGGCCCGGCCATACTCGGAATATGTGCAGCGATCGTCGTTAGGCGTCGCTCTCTCGGGAGGAAGGGGCCCGGGAGAGCTCCTGCTGGGCACACCTCCCCGATGATGACGATCGGAGAGACATGACGAGCGAGGAGGCAGCCGTGACTGGCCGGACAGCCGAGGCTTAACCCGCGCGTGCATTTGCATGTCACGGCGTCGGTTCTTGCTGCCGGCCAGGCGCTGATCCGAAGCTCTCAGCGGATTCATCGGGTGCGTCCGCCAGCACAAGCCGCATCGCGATCTTGTTGCCCGGCAGGCATCGGTAGCGGGCCTTCACCGGCGTTCCGGCCCCCGCAGCGGCGCGTATCTCGCCGACGCTAGTCAGGGTGACCTGCAGGGCACGGATTTCGACCGGCCCCAGGTCCATCCGGTGGTCGCCACAGGTGACGGCGTACCCGGCACCCAGGGCGATGAGCTCGCCGGGCTGTCCCTCGTGCTGGTCTTGCAGGAAGGCGTCGATCGCGTCGGGCTTGACGGTCATGGCCAGAATGTCGTCGGTCAGGGTGATCGCCTCGCCGTCAAGTAGCCGCGCGGCCAGCAGGTCGGCACGCTCCGCGGCGGTGATCTTTTCGGGGACCGGGTGCCGCTGCCGGGTGTGAGCATGGATCCGGTCGAGGGCGGCGATCAGGTCGCCGTCGTAGCGGAACGCCAGCAGAATCTGGCCCATCTGCTCGGCGTTGACGTCAACCGGTGGGCCGAGCGTGGTCGTTGAGGCGCACCTCGAGCCGATCGGTGGCCTCGGCGTGCCGGAACAGCTGCAGCGCACCCAGCAGCTGGTAGGGGTGGTGCCAGGCCATGCTCACGCTGGTGAGCTGGGTGGTAATCGAGCCGCCGTGGTCCGGGTGCTCGGCCTGCAGGCGGGCGGTGAACAGCCCAGATCCGTCGCGCAGGACGAGACGTGCGCCGCGCTGACCAGACGCGACCGAGTCGGTGTGCAGCGGGAGCCGGTCGCGGACCGCGCTATTCGCGGTGACCAGGGCGAGGTGGAAGGTGGTGGCCGGGTCGAGCCGGGTGCCGACGGCAGCGATCAGGACATGGTCGTCCGGGCCGGTCAGCCCCAGCACCTCCGCGATCCAGGGGTGGTGTCGTCGGCTGGTGGGATCAGGTAGCGGCTCTCGACGACCGCCGCCGTTTGAGGATTCCGCGCGCCCTGTGGACGAGTTCCGATAGTTGTTCGTCCGCGGTGTCGGCAGCCAGAGACCGGCGGAACCAGGGGCGGTCGATGTTGGCCAACGGCTCGTCGCCTGCGATCGTAACGTCGCTCAACTCCTTGAGCACGCTGCGCTTGTTACCGGCCCTGGCGCGGGGGCAGCACGTTCGCTCAGGACGGGGGAATCGAGGGAGGGTCCCGCCTCGGCGGCAGGCACCGGGGGCGGGCCGCGGAGCGTCATCGTGCTAACACGACCACGATCATGGCGAACACCCGATCAGCATCGTGATTCCGCCGAACATAACGAACGGCCACCACTCGCCTGCAGCTTGCCGTTGCTGCGGAAGGGGCTGAGTTGGCAAGTTCCAGCCCAGGGGCGCAGCTGCGCCGTTGTGGCGGCCCAGCCAGCGTGGCGGTGGGGTGCGGGGTGTCGGCTCAGCCATAATCGGGTTGCCTCCGACGGCCGTCATGGTGCGCTGTTCGGGTTTGAGTGGGCGGGACTGCGGGGGGTCGGGCGGTCCCGCCCACTCAAGAGGCCGCGCACCCGACCTTCAACTTTGACAGGCGCTGTCCGTCGATGATGTGTTACAGCGTCGGCGAGCCATGGATGGGTCGCCTGTTCCGCTCTCTCTCTGGGACGGTCGTTCGGCGCATCCCTGTCGCCGCCTGCGCCGCTGCCGACTGCCTGCCACGTAAGACGGACGGTGGCTTCAGGCCCGGCTCCAGGGCGGAGGTTTCGGGATCGGCGATGTAGCCGGCGGCCTGCACCGGGGCCGCGACCAGCAGCGTGGCGGAGCCAACGGCCTGCTGGCGTGAGGGCTGTCACCAGCTCTCTGCACCAGGCAACCCGGGGCGCTGCAGCGCCTGCAAGCGACGGCGTGAAACAGCGGCGGATGTCGTAGGCGGGCAATGGTCGGTACGTGGTCTTCACTCTCCCACCCCGGCCGACAGTTGCCGGGGTTAGTCTGGGCGTCAACTGTCTGCCCTTGATTCAGTAAGGCACGCCCCCTAAACGACCGCGCGCGATCGACCTCGAACGCCTCGACCGGTCGCTCAGCCTGCTATGCCGCCCTGTGCGGTCCGGGGGCATCAGCTTCCTGGCGGCCTCCGCGGTTGTCCACTTGAGCCCCTCCAAAACTGACGTGTAGGGGTCGGCAGTCATGGTGTAGGAGGCGTGGCCGAGCATGTCCTGAATTTCTGAGCTTGACGGTTCGCCTGCCAGATCGGCTCCGCTACCGCCCGGGCCGTTCGGCCAGAACCCTGCAGTTGTTGCCCGCTGCTGCGAGTAGAGCGGCTGCGGTGTCGAGCCGTCCGACCGCGCGGTGGGTGGCGGCGAGGGTTTTCCACTGGAGGGGGTCAATGGTCAGTACTGCCGCGGACGCATGGTTGGCGAGGAGGTCGAGCCGGTCGGTGTCGGTGACTGATCGGGCTGCCTCGGCCAGGCACATCACGGGTAGTCCGAAGAGGCAGCCATCGTCGGCGACTTTGGCGATTGCTTCGCCTACGGCGGTCGATCCCTCGGTGAAGGCGAGGATGGCGGATGTGTCGAGGATGAGCCGGATCGGCAGGTCGTTCAGGGTGGGCGCGCGCTGGCCCGGGCGAGCGGGTGGGGCGGATGAACGGTGGCGGGGCCGCCGCTGCCCTGGGGTGCGCCACATGGGGTAGGTGGTGCTGCCGTCGGGGAGTGTGAAGGGTTCGAGGGGAACGTAGCCGTGCCGTGCGTACAGGTCCCGGTCGGTGAGGGTTGTCACCTCCGTGTAGGTGGGCAGCAGGGCCTGGCCCATTCGGGCGTTGGTGGTGGCGAGCAGGGTGCTGGCACGCCTGATCCGGTACGGCTTTGGTGCGACGGTGAAGAACGCCAGGTGATTGTGGGGGCCGTCGGGTCGGTGCGTGTGCAGAACGTCGTCGAGGTGCAGGAATCGGACCACGTACTCGCCGCAGGCGACGGCGAGCCGCTCGGCGTACCCGGTTGGCGGTGAGAGGGGGCCGTAGCGGTGCAGCCACACAGCGGCGGCGGAATGGTCCTGCAGGAGGTAGGCCTCGCCGAACAGCAGCGCGTGTTCGGTCCAGACGCGGACGACGGCGCTGAGGATGTCCCGTCGACGGTGTTCGTCGGGTACGAGCCATGCGCCGATCGTGCTATCGGCGAGGGGACCGACGACCAGATCGACGATGTGGGGGATGTCGTGCCAATGGGCGCGGCAGACGGGCAGGTTGATCACGCGGTTCTCCGGGTAGTAGATGCGGCTGGTCAGCAATGCCGTCGTCGCCGGGCTGTGCAGAGCTCTGGGACGTCATGACGCCCGGCGGCAGAGGCGGCTTCTTCTTCACAAACCGCGCCGATGGGGCCAGGAGCGGTACGGGCAGAAGCGGTTGCGCGGGACTATGTAGGCGGGACCGGACCCCGGGTGGCAGCGGGCGATGACGGCGCCCTACGTGGGGCGAACGGTCGTCGCGGCTGCCCCGCCTCGGGCGGGGATGGCCAGGGTTGCTCAGGCGGGCCTGGTGTCCGGTTGACCGCAGCGGCCCGCGAGCTTCTCGCATCCCATGACGTAACCGTCGCAAGGCTGCAGGGTCGGGGCCCAGGAGCGCGGCGAAGTCTCAGCCGGGGTTCCTGTCCCGCCGGCAGCGGAGCCGTGGCCGGCGGCGTTGGCGGGAGCGCCGGGAGTCAAACCGAGGGCGTGGGCCAGGTCGCCTGCCCACGGAACCTGCCTCGTCCCGACCGCCTTCGGCGACGGGGCGAGGCCTGCTGTCACGGACGTCCGCGCCGCCCCCGGCGCTGTCCCTTGGACCGCGGTCATCGGTGCTGCGGGCCGGACGATCGTGGTCGGCGTCGCCGTCGGGGGCACCTCATCCGTCAACGCCGGCGCGTCAACGGCGGGGCCGGCGGGAGGCATCGCAGGCGCCGCAGGTGAGCCGATGATCGGCTGAGTCAGGCCGAGCACCGGCGCCAAAGCGGGCGGTAGAACGTCAACGATCGGCTCGGTCACTGGCCGGACGACGGTGCCGACCGGTTCCAGCAGGCCTGTCCGGTCGATCTCCTCCACAACGAGCGACGTCAGGTCCACGACTGGACGCGTCGCCGAGGCGACTGCCTCGACGACCGTGTCAACGTCGCCGGCGGCCGTCGGGTCGACCACCTGGCCTACAGCAAGCTGCACACCCGCCGGCCGCTTACCCGCCGGCATTCGCACCGGCACGTCCAGGCCCGCCAGCTGGCCCCCGCTTGCGACCGTTACCTCACCACCGACACGGCCTGACGCGCTCTCCATCGCGGGGCCGGTGAGCGAGAAGGGCTCACACCCCAGGGAGCTGCCAAAAACGGTTCCGCCAGCGCCGAGCCGGTCGGCGAGGGTGCAAGAGGCAGCAGCGGATCCGGCCGCCAGAGCAGCGTCCTCCGCGACCGCCTCGTGAAAGCCCCAAAGACCGACCACACCACCGATCAGGAGAGCGCCACGCAGCGTCCACCGAGCCAGCCGGCCTGGACACCGCAACAACAGGCACCTCCGACGGGAACGCCTTCGTACACCCCAACGCCTGCGATTGTGCCCGCAGTGACCGTCAAGACGCCCTCCGACACACCGCGCGGTGTCGACGTCACCGGCCCGACCAGACCTACGCCGCGCCGAGGCGGCGATCAGTCGCGCTGCAGCGCCGACAGTGCTTGTCGGCAGGGGCCCTGCTTGCCTCCACCGGTGGGGCCGTGATCACATCGACACTGTCCATGTCGGTTCCAGGTCAACCAGGTCGCCGGTGATTGCGTCGAGATCTTCTGCTGCGTTCGCTAACCGGCGCAGCTCCATAAAGCGTCCGTCGAGATAGCCCTCGTGGTCAGCCGTGGACCGCCACAAGGACACCACCAGGAATTCCGCCTCAGCGCGCTGGGCGAACATTCCTCCGCGCATCCCGGGCGCCGCCGCCATGCCCGGGTTCCACACCTCGGTCTGTGCCTGGATGAAGTGCGCCTGCCTGTGCGTACGGACGTGGCAGTAGGCGAGCCGAAGCAGCGCGTCGCGGCCGTTTTTGGTGAGGAAGCCCTCGCCGATGTCCGAGCGGTGATCGAAGAGACGCACTTCGAGCGCACCGTAGGTGCCGATTTGAGCGGCGGCGATCTCGTCGTGTGACCCTGTCATGAACGCTTGATAACTGGGTTCATCGGCCCAGCAGGCGATGATGTGCGCCAGCCCGTCTTCGCGGCGACTCCAGCCACCGCATTGACCGAGAAATCCTGGACGTCCGTGGAGTTCGGCCCAAGCCCGCTGCCCGCGGTGGAACGCTTCACGGTCAACGACACGACATGCCACCCACTTGATCAGCACACCGCGACTGTAGTCCTCACGGATGCACACACATGCCGCAAGGAGCGCGGTGGCCGCGATCATGTGGAGCACCATCCGAGGTCGCGGTGTCAACCATGAACCACCCCGGTTCTTGTAGGGACTTTGATGGAGTCGGGTTGGTTGACTCGTCAGGCTCGTCGCTCGTTGAGGAGCGACGTGCCGAGGAGATATCCGCCTGAGTTTCGTCGTAAAGTTCCTCGATCTACTCAAGGCTGGCCGGTCAGTCGCAGAGCTGGTCCGGGACTTGGAGATCAGTGATCAGACGATCTACAACTGGCGCCGTCAGGAGTTGATCGACACGGGGCAACCGCCGTGTGTCACCTCCGCCGATCAGGCGAACCTGGTCGCGGCTCGGCGGCGTATCGCCGAGTTGGAGACCGAGTTGGCTGTGCATCGCCGCGCGGCTGAGTTTCTCAAGGAGGTGGTGCCCAAAAGACCGGTACGCGGTCATCCAACGGATGGCCGCTGAGGGATTGCCGGTCGAGGTCTGCTGCCGTTGCTCGACGTCTCTGCGTCCGGTACTACGCCTGGCGCAACGCAACCGATCGCCCTCAAAGCGGGCGCTGCGTCACGCATGGCTGACCGAACAGATCCGTGCGGTGCATCTGGCATTCCGAGGCAGGTACGGTTCTCGCCGGGTGCACGCCGAGCTGCGGCTGGGCCGCGGACTGGTCGTGGGCTATCACGCGGTGGAGATGCTGATGCGCCGTGCCGGCGTCCGGGGGCTGCCAGGCAGTCGCCGGCCCCGGCCGAAGCACCAGACCCCTACCGCGGCGGACTTGGTCAACCGCGACTTCGCCCGTCGTCGCCGAACCAGTTGCGGGTCACCGACATCACGGAGCACCCGACCCGGGAGGGCAAGGTGTACTGCGCGGTCGTGCTGGCCACCTTCTCCCGCAGAGTTGTCGGCTGGTCCATCGAAGCCACTCAGACGGCCACGCTGGGGTCCAACGCGTTGGGTATGGCCATCAGCAACCGCCAACCGGCCGGCACCTTGATCCACGCGATCACGCCGTGCAGTTCACCTCATGGGCCTTCACCCGCCGGGTCCAGGAAGCCCGGCTTGGCGCCGTCAATAAGATCGATCGGCGACTGCTACGACAACGACAACGACATGATCGAGTCATTCTGGGCCCGGATGCAGACCGAACTGCTCAACCGCCGCCGCTGGCGCACCCGCATCGAACTGGCCAACGCGATCTTCGAGTACCTGGAGATCTTCCACAACCGGCAACGCCGCCGCAGCTTACTGGGCGTGCTCACCCCGATCGAGTATGAAAGCCTCCACCCGATCGCCCTATCGGCGACCGCCCGCGTGATCTCGCCCCCGCGGCGGTCGGTGAGGTCGGGCTCGTGCTCACCTCACCACCGTACGGGCGGCTCACCCACGGACTGGTCCGGGTGACCGGTACCGAGGTCAGGAAGCGGGCCTATCGCTATGGCGACGGCGAGCGCGGCAACCTCGCCTACGCCGGCTGGTCCGGTCTGCTCGGCGGGTTCGCCGCGATCCTGTCCGCCAGCTACCAGCTGCTGCGCCCCGGCAACACAGTAGTCATTGCCTGCTGCGCCGCGGAATCCGGCGGCGAGGGATCCAGATACGCATCGCCCGCAAGGACATCGAGTCCTCGCAACGCCTGGACCGCCACAACTGGATCGTCGAAGCCTGCATGTCCTAACTCATGCTCCACCGGCGCCTCATCCGGCGGCACGACCGCAAGGGCGAGCACTTCGAAGCCATCGCCACCACCGCAAACACCCTGATCTGCTACCACCGCCTCACTAAAAGAGACGCACCCTTAGGCCGCTGCCGGGTCCGAGGCTGGCTGCGGCGCCTTTTCCCTCGCGGCCAAGGACGTACGCAATCTCCACATGACCGCCGTCGCCACCGCCGTGACCGTCGCGAGGGTCAACCATGGCACCGCTGCCCCGCGGGCATAGAGGGCAGTGAAGAACGTCGGCGCCAAGATATTCGCGAAAGCGAATGTGTACTGGTAGACCGCGAGATACCGTCCCCGCTGGGCGGCCGGTGCCGCGGCGGCCGACAGCGAGTTCGATATCGGCGCGTGGACGACATCGGCTGCAGCGTATAGGAGCATCCCGGCCAGCAGGTAGGGCACCAGCGCCCACGCTGGCACGTGCACCGCCGCCGCGTAGACGATTGCCCACGCCACCCAGAACGCGCCTGCGAGGGCGAGGCTCTGCGCGCGAGAGAGCCGCCGCAGCAGCCGCACGGCCAGCTGCTGGCCCGATGCGAGCAGCACCGTGTTGGCGGCGAGCAGCGGGCCAACCAGCCAGTGCGGCGCGGGCAGTCCGTCCACTAGGTAGACCGGGACGGCGACGCCGACGAAGATGCTGCAGAGCGCGAAGATCGTGTTGACCGCGATAAGCAGCAGGTAGGGTCGGTCACGTAGGAGTGCGTCGTAGCCGCCCCGCACGTGCTCGCGTGCCGTCGGTCGGGCGTCGCGCGGGACGAACAGCAGCAATATCGCCGAGATTAGGAAGCTCGCTGCGTTGAAGTAGACGACCGGCTGGTACCAGGAGTACGCCACGGCGAGGCCGCCGAGCAGCGCGCCCACCCCGGTCGCCCCCATCTGGATCATGCCGGCCACGGCGAAGCGGCGGTCGGCATGGTGGCCGTCCTCGCCGGGTTCGGCCAGGCCGGCCACGACCGAGAAGAACGAGGACCAGAACAGTCGCTGCCCTAGCGCGGCGACGATCGCCACGATTAAGAGGGTGACCGGTCCGCGCACCAGACCGAACGCCGCGTAGGCGGCACCCTGCAGCACCTGCGCGGCGAGCACTCGGTCGAGTGGGCGAGTGCGGTCGGCGAAATGGCCGACGATCAGCGGCACCGGCAGGGAGGCCAGGGCCGCGATGCTCAGCACCGGTCCTACGGTGCTAAGCCGCATACCGGTGACGTTCGTGAAGTACAGCAGGGAGACCGGCAACAGAACGCCGCTGCCGAGCATATCGACGGCGAGCGCCAGGGCGAGGGGGATCAGCTTGCGTCGGAGGGCCACGTGCGCTGTCTAGCAATCCGACCGGGCCGCCGCGAAACAGCGGCGTTCGACGTCCGAGTTTCCCACGGGCCGGCGGCGGGCGACTCGGGCTGTTTTCGCGCGTGGACCCTCGCCAGCTGGAGCCTCCACCCCGCCCATGACAGTCTGCGTCTGTTCGGTTTGGCCGGCGATCTCACGGACGGTCAGGCCGCAGCGCCGGAGTCCCTGGCTGCCGGGAAAGAGGAAAGCGACGGGGGTATCGAGATTGCGTTCGGAAACCCATACATTCGCGTCGTTGAGCACCTGGCTGACCATGGTCCCGACGCCGCAGGCGCGGACACCGTCCTCCACCGTTTCGACCAGGCGATGGCGTGGGGCCAGCTCCGGCAGCGCCGAGTCGAGAGGCTTGCGAACGTATGTCTGGTGACCGACTTCGAGCGGGACCTTGGCGCAAGAGGAGCCGAAAACGCCATGTAGGGCGATGGTCAGTCCTACGACACCCGAATCTGGCCTGAGATGTCCGCCTGTGCAGGCTACTAATGCGATCAGATACTTCCCAATCTCCTCGGCCAAGGTTGCCAGTCGCGTCGGGCCGAGCCTATCCAGGTCTTGCGGTCCGCGAATCGGTGACAGCACGGTGGTCAACACGCCCTATCTAGCGCAGCGCGTTAGGCGTATTGCTGACGATGGTCCGCCGACGAGGTCTGGCTGGTGCCAGCATCAGCCCGCCCCGACCTCGGCTGATCGCGGTCATGAGTGGCGGCCGTCCAGGTCTACTCAATGTCGCTGCTGCGGCTCGGAGTCGCCGACCGGCCGGTTGGCCTGCCAAGATTTGCATCTAGCCCAACTCCAAGGTGTCGGCGGGTTATGGCGGGCAAGCTCGAGTCATTGGTGGAACCTGCTCCCATCCCCCGGGCGCATCAGCGTGCCGACCGACCGGTCGGCCGATGGACCATAGCATCCAGCTGCCACGTGAACAAGGAGCACTCGGCTGCATGGCCCGACCGGGGTTGTGCGCCCACCGTCTCGGACGCCTCCCGCGTCGGCCATGCTCGCCGGTGTGGGTGTTAGAGACTGAACCACCAGAGGCATTTTCATCGTGGTGGCGCTGGTCACGGCAGGTGCAAGGAAGGCCGTGTCGACAGGACGAGGCTCCCGGTAAGACAGCGGTCGACCAAGA
>NZ_JBIVNT010000008.1:0-325268 GCF_044753725.1 Micromonospora sp. NPDC093243
GATCAAACGCTGCCTCAAGCGCTACATCGCCCGAGAGCTCTACCGACGCCTCGAAACCCCACCACAACCACTTGACGCGGCATAGGAGCGTCCGGAAGCAGCGCGCCGGCTCGGGGTGCGCGATGACGCCGGTGCGTGACGACGCCGGACGCGACCGGTCACCGACAGATAACGGGGGCGCGTCGGCGCGGTAACACCGTACCGGAAATATACGGATACTTCCGACAGTGGCACGCGAGTTCACTTAACGGACAACTCACCCTCAGCGAGCGGTCACCACCAGGGCCGCACGTGTTCACCTTCCGTTCATTTATGACCGGCGCTCCGGCTACCTGGCCCTCCTAACTTGTGGAATCAGCCGGTCACTGCCGGCCCCCGGGCCCCGATCGGGGCGCCAGGTCAGACGTGAAGGGAAACCCCTCAGGTGAAGCTCCAGCGGCTCGGCGCGATTGCCTCGCTCGCTCTTACCGCGACGCTCGCTCTCAGCGCATGCGGCTCGGACAACAACGAGCCCGCCACCGGTGCCAGCGCCTCCGGCTCGGCGTCCGCAGTCGACTGCGCCACCGGCACGCTGAACGCCCAGGGCTCGTCCGCCCAGAAGAACGCGATGGACGAGTGGATCAAGGCGTACCAGCAGAAGTGCTCCGGCGCCAAGATTAACTACGAGCCCTCCGGCTCCGGCGCCGGCATCCAGGCGTTCATCGCCGGCACCGCCGACTTCGCCGGCTCCGACTCGGCGCTCAAGCCCGAGGAGCAGCCGCAGGCTGACGCCAAGTGCCCCAGCGGCGCGGCCATCCACCTGCCGATGGTGATCGGCCCGGTGGCCATCGCCTACAACCTCGACGGCGTGGACAACCTCCAGCTCAAGCCGGCCACCCTGGCGAAGATCTTCGCCGGCAAGGTGACCAAGTGGGACGACGCGGCGATCAAGGCCGACAACCCCGACGCCAAGCTGCCGTCGACCGCGATCAACGCCGTGCACCGCTCGGACTCCTCCGGCACCACGGACAACTTCACCAACTACCTGACCAAGACCGCTGAGGCCGACTGGACCTTCGGCAAGGCCAAGGAGTGGAAGGCCCCGGGTGGTACCGGTGCCGCCAAGTCCGACGGTGTGGCCAGCGCCATCAAGGGTCAGGCCGGCACCATCGGCTACGTCGAGTGGTCGTACGCCGAGAACGGTGGCCTGAAGATGGCCAAGGTCGGCAACGGTGCGGGTGAGTTCGCCGCGCTGACCGCCGAGTCCGCCGGCAAGACCATCGCCGGGGCCAAGGTCGAGGGCCAGGGCGACGACCTGAAGATGTCGATCGACTACAACACCAAGGAGGCCGGGGCCTACCCGATCGTCCTGGTGACCTACGAGATCGTCTGCGGCAAGGGTCTCGCCGCCGACAAGCTGCCGCTGGTGAAGGGCTTCCTGACCCACGCCGCCAGCACCGAGGGCCAGGCTGCCCTGACCGAGCTGGGCTACGCCCCGCTGCCGGAGACCGTCCGCACCAAGGTCGAGGCCGCGGTCAAGAACATCTCCTGACCCGAACACACCACTCCGCAATCGAATCGAGCGAGCAGATGGGTGAAAACCCCCACCGCTCGGCCGACGCCGGCACCGGCGGGACCCGCGTGACCCAGAGTCACGAGTGGCCCGCCGGTGCCTCGGCGCGTGTGGCCGAGGCACCAGTCAGCACCCGTACCCCGGGCGGCACCGGGCTGGGCGGCGGCGGCGCGCTGCCCCGATCCCGCAAGTTCGGCGCCGAGCGAGCCTTCCGCGGTCTCACCCTGGCCGCCGGCACCGCCGTCCTGGTCATCATCGCGGCGATCGCGGTCTTCCTGATCGCCAAGGCGACACCGGCCCTGCGCGCCAACACCGAGAACTTCTGGACCTTCGAGGGGTGGTTCCCCAACGACGCCGAGCCGAAGTTCGGCATCGGCGCGCTCGCCTTCGGCACCGTGCTCACCGCGGCCCTGGCGCTGGTGGTGGCGGTGCCGGTCGCCCTGGGCATCGCGCTCTACCTCTCCCACTACGCGCCGCGCCGGGTGGGCACCACCCTCGGCTTCCTGATCGACCTGCTCGCCGCCGTGCCCAGCGTGGTCTTCGGTCTGTGGGGCCGGGAGGTCTTCCTGAAGCCGGTACAGGACCTCTCCGTCTGGTTGAACAAGTACTTCAGCTGGATCCCGATCTTCGGCGGCGACGGGCCGTTCGGGAAGTCGATCCTGCTCGGCTCGCTGGTTCTGGCGATCATGGTGCTGCCGATCATCACCTCGCTCTCCCGCGAGGTGTTCCTGCAGACCCCGACCGCCAACGAGGAGGCCGCCCTGGCCCTCGGCGCCACCCGGTGGGAGACGATCCGCACCGCGGTGCTGCCCTACGGCCGGCCCGGCATCATCGCCGCGGTCATGCTCGGCCTGGGACGGGCGCTCGGCGAGACCATCGCGCTGGCGATGACCCTCGGCATCACCTTCGGCATCTCGTTCAACCTGATCGAGAACGGCGGCAACAGCATCGCCGCGAACATCGCCAACACGTTCGGCGAGGCGAACGAGACCGGACGAGGCGCGCTGATCGCCTCCGGCCTGGTGCTCTTCGCGATCACGCTGATCGTCAACATCACCGCGCGCGTGATCATCTACCGCCGCCGGGAGTTCACGGAGTCGGCCGCATGAGCACCAGCGTCACCACCCACCGTCCCCGCCCGGCGGCCCAGCCCGCCACGCTGCGGGCGAAGCGGCTGCCCCGGTACGCCGCACCGCTCATCGCACTGGCGGCCGTGCTGGTCGCCGCCGCCGTGGTGTACGGCGCCGGCATCGGCGGCCCGGCGCTCGTCGTGGTGCTCGGCGCGCTGTTCTACCTGGCCGGGCTCTTCGCCGCGGCGAACGCGGTCGAGGGGCGCCGCTCGGCCCGTAACCGCACCTGGAGCGCGCTGATCCACTCGGCGTTCGTGCTGGCCGTGCTGCCGCTCGCCTCGGTGGTGTGGACGCTGGTCAGCAACGGCGTCGAGCGGCTCGACGGCAACTTCTTCCTCACCTCGATGAACAACATCGGGGCCCGCGACCCGAACGGCGGCGCCTACCACGCGATCGTGGGCACGCTGGAGCAGGTCGGCATCGCCGCCCTGATCACCGTCCCGCTGGGCATCCTCTGCGCCATCTACGTGGTCGAGTACGGCCGGGGCAAGTTCGCCTTCGCGATCCGGTTCTTCGTCGACGTGATGACCGGCATCCCGTCGATCGTCTCGGGTCTCTTCGTCCTGGCGTTCTGGGTGCTGATCGTGTCGCCGTGGTTCAACGACGGCCGGCCGAGCTTCTCCGGCTTCGCCGCGGCGCTCGCGCTCAGCGTGCTGATGCTGCCCACCGTGGTCCGCTCCACCGAGGAGATGCTGCGCCTCGTCCCGGCGCCGCTGCGCGAGGGCGCGTACGCCCTCGGCGTGCCGAAGTGGAAGACGATCGTGCGGATCGTGCTGCCGACCGCGCTGCCGGGCATCGTGACCGGCGTCATGCTCTCCATCGCCCGCGCCGCGGGCGAGACGGCGCCGGTGCTGCTCGTCGCCGGCGGCGGCGCAGGGATCAACTTCAACGCGTTCGAGAACAACCAGTCGTCGCTGGCGCTCTTCGTCTACCAGCAGGCCGGCGACGCCTCCCGGTACGCGCCCGCGCGGGCGTGGACCGCCGCCCTCACCCTGGTCGCCCTCGTGCTGATCCTGACGATCGCGGCGAAGCTGCTGGCCCGTCGCAACCGGCTCGGCCGATGAACCCCGGAGGTACCACCACCATGGCCAAGCGCATCGAAGCCTCGAACGTCACCGCCTACTACGGCGGCTTCAAGGCGATCGAGAACATCAGCCTGACCGTCGAGCCCAAGACGGTGACCGCCCTGATCGGCCCGTCCGGCTGCGGCAAGTCCACCTTCCTCCGCTCGATCAACCGGATGCACGAGGTGCTCCCCGGTGCCCGGGTCGAGGGCAGCCTCACCATCGACGACCAGGACATCTACGACCGGGACGTGGACGTGACCGCGGTCCGGCGCATGATCGGCATGGTCTTCCAGCGGCCGAACCCGTTCCCCACCATGAGCATCTACGAGAACGTGGTCGCCGGGCTCCGGCTCAACGGCGTACGGAAGAAGTCGATCCTGGACGAGGCCGCGGAGAAGGCGCTCCGCTCGGCGAACCTCTGGGACGAGGTCAAGGACCGGCTCGGCAAGCCCGGCGCCGGGCTCTCCGGCGGTCAGCAGCAGCGGCTCTGCATCGCCCGGACGATCGCGGTCGAGCCGCAGGTCGTACTCATGGACGAGCCCTGCTCGGCGCTCGACCCGATCTCCACGCTGGCCATCGAGGACCTGATGTTCCAGCTCAAGGACAAGTTCACGATCATCATCGTCACGCACAACATGCAGCAGGCAGCCCGCGTCTCGGACCGCACGGCGTTCTTCTCGATCGAGAAGACCGGCGACCCGGGCCGGCTGATCGAGTACGACAACACCCAGCGGATCTTCAGCAACCCGAGCGTGAAGAAGACCGAGGACTACATCACCGGCCGCTTCGGCTGAGCCGTCCCCGGCACGCGTTCCACGGCAGAGTGGCCATTCAAAGGGGGATGGCCACTCTCTCCGTATCCGGGGTCACGGCGACCGCCGGGCCGGTGCCGGCCGGCGGGTCCGGCCGGCCGGCGACGGGTGTCAGGGCAGCAGGAAGCGCGGTTCGCCGTCCGGGGACAACTCCAGGCGCGGGGTGACCGGGGTGGCCGCGTCCCGGGTCGCCGCCGCCCGCACCACGCCGGCCAGGTCACCGGCGGCCGCTACCTGGGCCAGGGTGACCAGGGTCGGTGGCAGCATCGTCAGCTCGCCCGCCTCGGCCCGGTCCCGGGCCTGCGCCGGGCGGATCCAGAGCGCGTGGTCGGCCTCGCCCGAGACGTTGCGGGTCCGCTGCCCCTCGGGCAGCAGAGCCACGAAGAAGTACGTGTCGAACCGGCGCGGCTCGAACTCCGGGGTGATCCACCGGCTCCACGGCAGCAGCAGGTCGGAGCGGAGGGTGAGCCCGCGAGCGGCGAGCAGGTCGGCGAAGCCGCCCCGGTGCTGCTCCAGCGCGACCCGGGCGGCCTCCCAGTCGTCCCCGCTGACGTCGCCGACCACGCTCGCCGCGTCGGCGCCGGCGAGGAGCACCCCGGCCTCCTCGAAGACCTCTCGCCCGGCGGCGCAGACCACCGCCTGCGCGGCGTCCGGCGCGAGCCCGAGCCGGCCGCCCCAGTCCGCCGGGGTCGGGCCGGCCCAGCCGAGGTGCGCCTGGGAATCCGACCGATCCACCCCGCCGCCGGGAAAGGCGTACATCCCGCCGAAGGCCATCGCGGCGACCCGGCGGATCAGGTACACCTCGAAGTCGTCGCCGGCCGGACGGAGCAGCAGCACCGTCGCCGCCACCCGGGGCACGGCCGGTACGCCGCCCTCGGCCCGGAACCGCCGGGCGTGCTCCACCAGGGCCGGCGGCGCGGCGAAGCCGTCGCGGTCGATCGTCATGCCGCGAGCCTAGTTCCCGATGGTGGATCATCCGATCGGCCGCCCGTCGCTCTTCGCTAGCGTTGCGGCATGACTCGTTGGGGAATCCTGGCCACCGGCCACATCGCCGGTCGGTTCGCCGAAGACCTCCGGCACGTACCGGGAGCCGAGCTGGTCGCGGTCGGTTCCCGGACCGCGGAAAGCGCGAAGCTCTTCGCCGACCGGCACGGCGCCCCACGGGCGTACGGCTCCTGGGCGGAGCTGGCCGCGGACCCGGAGCTGGACGCGGTGTACGTGGCGACGCCGCACGCCGCCCACCACGAGGCCGCCATGACGCTGCTGGCCGCCGGACGAGCGGTGCTGCTGGAGAAGCCGTTCACCCTCGACCTGGCGACCAGCACCGAGCTGGTCGAGACCGCCCGCGCCGCCGGGGTCTTCCTGATGGAGGCCATGTGGATGCGATGTAATCCGATGATCCTGCGGGTGGTCGAGCTGATCGCAGACGGGGCGATCGGCACGGTGACCGCCGTGCAGGCCGACTTCGGGGTGGCCGGGCCGTTCCCACCCGAGCACCGCATGCGGGCCCGGGTGCTGGGCGGTGGCGCCCTGCTCGACCTCGGCGTCTACCCGCTGAGCCTGGCGCACCTGCTGCTCGGGGTGCCCCAGCACGTCCGGTCCTGGGCCAAGCTGAGCCCGGAGGGGGTGGACGAGAACACCGGCGTCGTCCTCGGCTACGACTCGGGTGCGGTCGCCACCCTGAGCTGCGGCATCGTGGGCGCCAGCCCGCTGGTCGCCTCGATCATCGGCACCGCCGGCCGGATCGAGCTGCCGTCGCCGTTCTTCCGGCCGGCCGCGCTGACCCTGCACCGCGCCGACGCCGAGCCGGAGACGATCGCCGCCGACCTGACCGGGGGTGGCTACCAGTACGAGGCGATCGAGGTACAGCGCTGTCTG
Source organism: Micromonospora sp. NPDC093243 (assembly GCF_044753725.1). Lineage (NCBI taxonomy): Bacteria > Bacillati > Actinomycetota > Actinomycetes > Micromonosporales > Micromonosporaceae > Micromonospora > Micromonospora sp. NPDC093243. The sequence goes on from NZ_JBIVNT010000008.1 coordinate 6,440, forward strand.
GCGGCGGGGCTCACCGAGAGCCCGCTGGTGCCGCACGCGACCACCCTCGAGGTGATGGCCCTGCTCGACACCATCCGCGGCCAGATCGGCGTGGACTACGCGTGACAGCGGTCCCGTCGCCGATCCGGCGGCGGTCGGACATGCCACGGGCCCCCGGTCGCCGTTCGAGCGGCGACCGGGGGCCCGGTGTCGTTGGCGGTCAGCCGAAGAGCGGGCGGACCAGCAGGTAGGTGAGGCAGGCGATCAGCGCGGCCGCCGGGAACGTGATGATCCAGGCGAGGACGATGTTGCCGGCGACGTTCCAGCGCACGGCGGAGAGCCGCTTGGTCGCGCCCACACCCATGATCGCCGAGGTGATCGTGTGGGTGGTGGAGATCGGCGCCTTCAGCACCAGGGCGTTGAAGTAGAGCACCGCGCTGGCCACCGTCTCGGCGGCGAAGCCCTCCGGCGGGCCGAGGTCGATGATCTTCCGACCCAGGGTCCGGATGATCCGCCAGCCGCCGGCGTACGTGCCGAGCGCCAGCATGGTCGCCGAGGTCCAGAAGACCCAGCCCGGGATGTGCGTCTTGTCGTCCTGGAAGCCACCGGTGTAGAGGGCGAGGACCACGATGCCCATGGTCTTCGCCGCGTCCTGCATGCCGTGGCCGACCGACATGGCCGCCGCCGAGGCGGTCTGCGCCCAGCGGAAGCCCCGGTTGAGCTTGCCCGGCTGCCCCTTCCGGAACAGCCAGAGGATGGCCAGCATCACCAGGTAGCCGAGGGTGAGGCCGACGATCGGCGAGAGCACCATCGGCAGGAGGACCTTCTCCCCGATGTTGACCCACTGCACGATGCCGCCGGCGGAGAGCAGGGTCGCGCCGACCAGGCCGCCGAAGAGCGCGTGCGAGGAGGACGACGGCAGGCCGAAGTACCAGGTGATCAGGTTCCAGGCGATCGCCCCGAGCACGCCGGCGAAGACCACCCCCAGGCTGGACACCCCGGTGGGCAGGGACACCAGGCCGTCGCCGACCGTCTTGGCCACCCCGGCGCCGAAGTGGGCGCCGACGAAGTTGCCGACCGCGGCCAGCAGCAGGGCGATCCTGGGGGTCAACGCGCGGGTCGAGACACTTGTCGCGATCGCGTTGGCGGCGTCGTGGAAGCCGTTGGTGTAGTCGAACGCCAGGGCCACCGCGATCACCGCCAGCACGGCGATGAGTTCGGGTGTCACAGGATCAGGACTCCTTGACCGCGATGGTCTCGACGGTGTTGGCCACGTGCTCGAAGGCGTCGCAGGCGGCCTCAAGCTCGTCGGCGACCTCCTTCATCTTGAGCACGGTCAACGCGTCGTACTCGCCGGAGAAGAGTCGGACCAGCAGCATCCGGTACGCCTGGTCGCCTTCGTTCTCCAGCCGGTTGCACTCGATCCAGTAGTCCTCGAGATCCTTCATCGACTTGAGCCGGGGCATCGCCTCGGCGGTCAGCTTCGCCTGCTGGTCGAGCACGTTGACCAGCTCGTGCATCTCCCGGGGCAGCGACGGCAGCTTGGTCAGGCCGTAGAGGTAGAGCAGGTTGCCGACCGCCTCCAGGTGGTCCATCACGTCGTCGAGCAGCGAGCCGAGCCGGTAGATGTCCTCCCGGTCGAACGGCGTGATGAAGGTGGAGTTGATCTTTTTGTACAGCTCGTGGGTGATCTGGTCGCTGTCGTGCTCCACCTCGGTGAGCCGCTCGCTCACCGACTGCACCTCGACGCCCGGCAGGGACAGCTCGTTGAGCAGCTCGGTGCCCCGGACCAGGTTCTGTGCGGCCCTGGTGAAGAGCTCGTAGAAGGCGCCCTCGGTGGGGCGGAAGGAAAACTTCACTGCACGGACCTCGTCGTGTCGGTGGAAGGGTGGCGGAGCCCGCGCGAGCGCCCGCCCTGGGAATGCTAGGGAACGCTGATGGCGGGCATTCGGCGGCCCACCCCTGGTAGGGCCGCATTCACCGCTCGTTCACCTGCCGTTCACCTCGGTCGTCCCTTCCGTCTCCACTCCCCCAGACCGCAGCCGCTCGCGCTCCCGCGCCAGGTCGAAACCGGCTGGCGGATACCCCAGGTCGAGAGTGTCGAACGTCTCCCGGAGCAGGTGCGCCACCGCCCAGTCCCGGTACCACTTCCGGTCGGCCGGCACCACGAACCAGGGCGCGGAGTCCGGGCCGCAGCGGCTCAGCGCGTCGGCGTACGCGGCCTGGTAGTCGTCCCACCGGGCCCGGGCGTCGACGTCCGAGGGGTTGTACTTCCAGTGCTTGCGCGGGTCGTCGAGCCGTGCCAGCAGGCGCGCGCCCTGCTCGGCGTAGGAGATGTGCAGCATCACCTTGACCAGGGTCACCCCGGCATCGGTCAGCTCCCGCTCGAAGGTGTTTATCTCGTCGTACCTGGCCCGCCAGACGGCCGCCGGCACCAGCGACCCGACCCGGGCCGCCAGCACGTCCTCGTAGTGCGAGCGGTTGAAGACGCCCACGTACCCGGGCGGCGGCAACGCCCGCCGGATCCGCCAGAGGAAGTCGTGCCGTAGCTCCTCGGGCGTGGGCGGCCCGAAGGAGCGGATGTGCAGGCCGAGCGGGTTCATCGCGCCGGCGACCCGCTTGATCGTGCCGTCCTTGCCGCCACTGTCCATCGCCTGGAGCACGAGCAGCACCCGGGGCGGCGCGGAGCCGGCCGGATCGGGCGCGGACTCGGCGGCCTTGGCGGTGGCGTAGAGCATCTCCTGCTGGCGGCCGAGCCCGGCACCGAGCAGCTCGACCTGCTCCCGGGCCCAGCCCTTGCGGTGCTCGCCGGTCACCGTCACGTCGGGCAGCCCCGGCGTGGACCGCGGGTCGATCGAGCCGAGGTCGACCGGAGCGGTCACCCGCAGCAGCTCCCGCACCGGCCCGCCGACCGGCGGTACGACGACTCTCTCCCGGGGTGCGCTCATCCCCGGATCATCACCCACCCGCCCCGGATCCGCCCGTCGAGCGGCCACTCCCGGCCCGGCCGCTCCGCCCGCCGAGCGGAGCTTGCGTGGCCTGGTTGTCACATTCGGGGCGGCGGCGGCGTCCCAAGGGCGGGAGGATGTGCGCCGGAACTCGGCGGCGGAAGGGGCACCTGGTGCGGGATCTGGCGACGGAGTTCGAGGCCGAGCGGGGGCGGCTGCTGGCGGTGGCCCATCGGATGCTGGGCAGCCGCAGCGAGGCCGAGGACGCCGTGCAGGAGACCTGGCTGCGCTACGCGAACGCGCTCGCCGACCCGGCCGCCCGCGCCGAGATCCGCGAGCTGTCCGCCTGGCTGACCACCACCTGCGCCCGGATCTGCCTGGACGTGCTGCGCTCCGCCCGGGTACGCCGGGAGGCGTACGTCGGCCAGTGGCTGCCGGAGCCGGTGGTGACCCCGGCGGAGTCCGCAGGCCGGGGTGACGGTTTCGCCCCCGATCCGGCCGAACGGGCGGTCCGTACCGATCAGCTCGGCACCGCCCTGCTGGTGGTGCTGGAACGGCTCGCGCCGGAGCAGCGGGTCGCCTTCGTCCTGCACGACGTGTTCGCGGTGCCGTTCGCCCGGATCGCCGAGGCGCTCGGCACCAGCGAGGTCGCCGCCCGGCAGCTCGCCTCCCGGGCCCGCCGCGCGGTCAGCGCGCCGGACCTCCCCCGGCACACCGCCGACCCGGCCGAGCAGCGGCGGGTGGTCGCCGCGTTCGTCGCCGCCGCCGAGTCCGGCGAGCTGGACCGGCTGCTGCACCTGCTCGCCCCGGACGTGGTCCTCATCGGCGACAGCGGCGGGCACTTCCCCACGGCCCGCCGCCCGATCGTCGGCGCGGACGCGGTCGGCCGCTTCACCGTCGGACTCTTCGGCCGGGCCGGCCGCTACCACCAGCAGCTGCTCGCGCGGCCGGTGCTGATCGACGGCGTGTTCGGACTCCAGCTCGAGACGGTGCACACCGACGGCCGGCCGATCCGGCTGGTCACCGCGTTCGCGGTGCACGACGGCCGGATAACCGCGATCTTCAACCAGCTCAACCCGGAGAAGCTCACCGACCTGCCGCCGCTCGACCCGGCCGAGGCGCAGGTGTGGCCGCCCCGCTGGTGAGCCGGTGGCCCGCCCGCTCAGACCACCAGGGCCAGCCACTTCCGGTAGGAGGTGGCGAACGGCTCGGTGCCATCGCCGAGCGCCTCGAAGAGCCACCGGGCCGCCGCCTCCGCCTCGACCACCAGCTCCTCCGGATAGCCGAACCGGACCCGGTGCTCGGCGAACTCGTCCTCGTCACGCAGCTCGACCGCGCCGGTGGCCCGGCGGCGGACCACGTCCAGGTCGAGGTCGAAGAGGTGGACGGTGTCGTCGGATTCCCACCGGGCCGGGCTGGCGATGTCGCAGTAGACCTCGCTGGTCCGCGGCGGCGGGTTGAACATGCCGGTCCACCAGGCGGAATGCGGGACCAGGAGGACGAACGGGATCTGCTCCACCGACGGTCGACCGTGGTAGACCGACTTGGTGCCGGCCGGTACGCCGAGCCAGACGCCGAGGTCGTCCTCGGCGAGCCGACGGGCCGGGTAGTCGCGGTGGGCGCTGCCGTCGTACTTGCGGTAGATCACGCGGACCACGTCGCTCGGCATGAGTCGCACCCTAACCGATCCCACCCACTCGTCGTAGCGCCGCCGTAACCGGACGGGCAGGCTGGAATTCCGCACCGGGAGCACGCCACGCGGCGGAGCGGCGCGGCCGGTGTCGGCGGCGACGGGTACCGTCGCACGGTGACTCCGCCCCGCGCCGCCACCGGATCCAGCACCCCGTCGGCCCGCTCCGGCCGGCGCCGGGGCGCCCGGTCGAGCGGCGCGGAACTCCTCGCGGCCGCCGTGGGCGCGGTGCCCGGCGGCGCCGCCCGCCCCGGCCAGCAGGAGATGGCCACGGCGATCGAGGAGTGCGTGTCGTCCCGCGAGCACCTGCTGGTCCAGGCCGGCACGGGCACCGGCAAGTCGCTGGCCTACCTCGCCCCGGCGCTGACCGTCGACGGGCCGGTGGTGGTCTCCACCGCCACCCTGGCTCTGCAGTCCCAGCTGGTCGAGCACGATCTGCCCCGGCTCGCCGACGCGGTCGAGCCGCTGCTGGGCCGCCGGCCCACCTTCGCCGTGCTCAAGGGTCGGCACCACTACCTGTGCCTGGCCCGGCTGGACAACTCGACCGCGGAGGAGCCGGAGGACACGCTCTTCGACGCGCCCGCGGCCCGCCCGGCCGCCGGCAAGTGGCTCGGTGAGGCGGGCCGGCTCGGCAAGCAGGTCGAGCGGTTGCGCGACTGGGCGGCGGAGACCGAGACCGGCGACCGGGACGAGCTGGATCCGGGCGTCGACGACCAGGCCTGGCGGCTGGTCTCGATGCCGGCCCGGGAGTGCGTCGGCGCGGGGCGGTGCCCGTTCGGCGCCGAGTGCTTCGCCGAGGCGTCCCGGGCCCGGGCCCGCGAGGCCGACATCGTGGTGACCAACCACAGCCTGCTCGCGGTCGACATGCTGGCCGGGCGGCAGATCGTGCCGCCGCACAAGCTGCTCGTCGTAGACGAGGCGCACGAACTCGCCGACCGGGTCTCCTCCGCGGCGCAGGCCGAGCTGGTGCCGGAGCTGATCGACCGGTCCACCCGCCGGGCCCGGCCGCTGCTGCGACCGGAGACCGCCGACGCGCTCACCGCCGCCGGCGACGCCCTCGCCGTGGGCCTGGCCGAGGCGCCGGCCGGGCGGATCACCGCCGGGCTGCCCGCGCCGCTGCGCGAGGCGTGCACCCTGCTCGACGCGGCCACCCGCGCCGCGCTCGACGGGATCGGCGACATCAAGGCCGACGACCCCGATCCGGTACGCAAGCAGCAGGCCAAGGCGGTGCTCGACGAGCTGTCCACCACGGCGCAGCGGTTGCTCGAGGAGAGCGAGCACGACGTGGCCTGGGTGGAGAAGCCCGACAACGGCTCGCGTCGGGCGCTGGTGGTGGCGCCGCTCTCGGTCGCCGGGACCCTCGCCACCCACCTCTACGACGAGCGCACCGTGGTGGCCACCTCCGCCACCCTGACCCTGGGCGGCCGGTTCGACACGGTGGCCCGGGCGCTCGGGCTGGACGCGCCGACCCCGGCCCCGCCCTCGCCGGCCGCCGCCGCGCTGGCCGCCTCCACCGGCCGACCCGGTGCGGGCAGGCCGGGCACGGGCGTGAACGGCGCGCCGGCGGCCGCGAGCCGTGCCGAGCCGGGCGGACGACCGGGTGCGCTGATCCCCGCCAGCAGCGGGCCGGGCTGGCGCTCGCTCGACGTCGGCTCGCCGTTCGACTACGCGCGGCAGGGCATCCTCTACGTCGCCGCGCACCTGCCCCGCCCGAGTGTCTCCGGCCTGCCCGACGCGGCCGGCGAGGAGCTGCTCTCGCTGGTCGAGGCGCTCGGTGGGCGTACTCTCGGGCTCTTCTCCTCGCGGCGGGCCGCGCAGCAGGCGGCGGAGCTGGTGCGCGCGCGGACCGACCTGCCCGTGCTGCTCCAGGGCGAGGAGGCCCTGCCGCTGCTGGTCCGCCGGTTCCGCGAGGAGCGGTCCAGCTGCCTGTTCGGGGTGATGTCGCTCTGGCAGGGCGTCGACGTCCCGGGCGACTCCTGCCAGCTCGTGGTGATCGACCGGCTGCCCTTCCCCCGCCCCGACGAGCCGCTGGCGGCCGCCCGGGCCGCCGCGGTGGACGCCGGCGGCGGGTCGGGCTTCGCCGCGGTCAGCGTGCCGATCGCGGCGATCAGGCTCGCTCAGGGAGTGGGGCGGCTGATCCGGGCGACCGGCGACCGGGGCGTGGTCGCGGTGCTCGACTCGCGGCTGGAGACGGCCCGCGGCTACGGGCCGTTCCTGCGCCGCTCGCTGCCCCCGTTCTGGTACACCACCCGCCCCGACGTCGCCCGGGGCGCCCTGGAGCGCCTCGCCAAGGCCTGAGGCTGCCCGACGCCGGGCACGAGGCCCGGCGCCGGGTCCGGGGTCGCGTCAGGGCGCCTGGGAGGCGACCACCACGGCGTCCGGCGGGGTGTCCGGCACCGTGCGGGCGGCGAGCCGGCGGACCGCGGTGTTGAGCACCGCGATCAGCGGTACGGAGACCAGCGCGCCGGTGATGCCCGCGAGCACCACGCCGGCGGCGATACCGATGATCACCGCGAGCGGGTGGATGGCCACCGCCCGACCCATGATCAGCGGCTGGAGCACGTGCCCCTCCAGCTGCTGAACCCCGACCACCGCGCCGAGGATGATCAGCGCGGTCACCGGGCCGCTGTCGACCAGCGCGACCAGCACCGCCACGCCCCCGGAGAGCGCCGCGCCGACGATCGGGATGAACGCGCCGAGGAAGACCAGGGCGGCCAGCGGGAACGCGAACGGGACGTCGAAGATGACCAGGAAGATGCCGATGCCGACCGCGTCGATGAAGGCCACCAGCACGGTCGCCCGGACGTACGCCCCGAGCGTCGCCCAGGAGGCGCGGCCGGCGTCGTCGACCTTCCACCGGGCGGCCACCGGCAGCAGCCGGACCAGGAAGCGCCAGATCCGGTTGCCGTCGCGGAGGAAGAAGAACGTCGCGAAGAGCACCAGGATGGTGCCGGTCAGCACCTCGGCCAGCGTGGCGGCCGTGCTGAGCGCCCCGCTGGTGAACCGCTGGGTGTTGCCGTTGATCCAGTGCTGCGCCTCGTCGATGTAGCGGTCGAGCTGGGTGTCGGAGAGGTGCAGTGGGCCCGTCTTCAGCCAGTTCTGGATCTGCCGGACGCCCTCCGAGGACTTCTCGCTCAGCTCCGGCACCCCCTGGATGAACTCGTTCACCACCAGGGTCAGCGTGCCGATCACCGCGGCCAGGCCGCCGACCAGCACCACCGCGGTCGCCAACGAACGGGGGAAGCGGGCCCGCAGCAGCCAGCCGACCGCCGGCGCCAGCAGCGCCGAGAGCAGCAGCGCGATGGCCAGCGGGATGATCACGATCTTGATGGTGCTGACGATCATCAGCAGCGCCCAGGCCACCGCGCCGACCACGATCAACCGCCAGGACCAGGCGGCGCCGATCCGCAGCGCGTGCGGCACGTCGGCGTCGTCCCGGCTGGCGGTGGAGGTGTGCATCGCCGCGGGGGCGGGGGCGGGGGCGCCGACCACCGTCGCCGTCGGCGGCGCCACCGGCCCCGGCGAGGTCGGGGAGGCCACTCCGGCCACCTCCGGCGGGTCTTCGGTCCGGTCCCGGCCGGACCGTACGGAGTCCCGTCCCGACTGGTACGCGCGGCCGAGCCGCTCGCGTATCCGCTCGAAGCGGCTCAAGCGCACCTCCTGGCAAGACGACCGGTCCGCCCACGGCGACAGGTCGGACAGCATACGCCGGACCGCACCACAGTAGGGCAGTTCCGCCATCCATTGCCCCGGTCACCACCTCGGTAACCACCGGCGGGCGTCGACCGGGCGACACGGTAGCGTCTGCGGCGTGACCGCCCACGACAATCTCGACTCCGGCCTGCCGATCCGCATGCTGCACGACCGGGTGCTGGTCCGGATGGATGGCAGCGAGGGCGAGCGGCGCTCGACCGCCGGCATCGTGATCCCGGCGACCGCGGCCGTGGGTAAGCGGTTGGCGTGGGCGACCGCCGTCGGGGTGGGTCCGAACGTCCGCTCCATCGTCTCCGGCGACCGGGTGCTCTTCGACCCGGACGACCGCTCGGAGGTCGAGCTGCACGGCCGGGGCTACGTCCTGCTCCGCGAGCGGGACGTGCACGCCGTCGCCGCCGAACGGGTCGAGAACGACTCCACCGGCCTCTACCTCTAGATCCGCACCCCAGGCGTACCCGCCTCGCCGGCGGCGAAGATTCCGCCGTTGCCGTCGCGGGCGTCGTTTGCACCGCCCCCGGCCGGGAAGCCAGCCGCACCACCGCCCTGGGGAGGGACGATGCCCGAGTGGATTAGGAAGCTGCTTTTCTGGGGCTTCATCGGATTCCTGATCTACTTCATGGCGTTCCGGCCGGACGGCGCGGCGGCGACGTTCAAGGCGATCGGCGCGGGCCTCATGGCGATGTTCCAGGGGCTCGGTGACTTCCTCACCGGACTGATGGCCTGACCGGCCGGCCCGCGCCGATCCCGCGACGCCGAGCGGCCGCGCCCGGCCGCCGCGCCGAACCGGCCGCGCGCGCGGAGCACCGGCACGCCGCCCGGTCGGCGCCGGCTCCGCACCCCGGCGCCGCCCGGGAACCAGCGCCCCTCCAGGTCAGGAACGCCCCGGCCAGCCCGGGTGCGGGCCGTACCAGCCCGGCGGCGGATAACCGGCCGGGTGCGGCGGCGGCGCGGCGAGCACCACCGGGATCGGCACCACCGGCTCCTCCGGCGGGTCCACCGCCCGCTGCGAGCCGTCCGGGAACCGCAGGTGGTAGCGGTTCCCGTCCCACACCCCGGCGGGGGCCTGCGGATCGCGACCGGCGAAGTACGACCGGTACGCGGTGATCGCGTCCAGCAACTCCCGTTCCTCCCGCGCGGTCCGCTCCCGGTCCACCGGCCGGCGGTCCAGGCCCCGCAGCGAGCCGTCGCGCAGCAGCGCCAGCCGGGTGGCGGCGAACTGGTAACCACGCATCGCCTTCACCCCGCCGTCGCCGGCCACCCGGCGCGCCCAGGCCCGCGCCGCGTGCCGGCGGCCCAGGCTGCTCAGCGCCGCCACCTCGGGCGGGCTCAGCCAGCCGGCACGGACGTAGTCCGGCAGGGTCCGCTCGGTGAGCCGCCCCTCCCAGGCGCGCAGCCAAACCGCCAGCCCGACCATACCGAAGAAGATCGGCACCATCACCCCGATGAAGCCGTACAGCATGATGAACGCCTGGCCGGTGGCCTGGGTCAGCGTCGGCAGCAGGTTCCAGGTGCCGTGCAGCATCATGGCCAGCAGCAGGCCGGCGATCGGGGCCAGCACCCGGACCCGGCGGTCGGCGGTACGCGCGGCGATGCCCAGCCCCACCCCGGTCATCGAGGTGAAGAGCGGATGGGCGAAGCCGAAGAGCAGGATCCGGACGATGAAGATGGCGATGACCTGCTGGGCGCCGGTCGCCGGCCCGAACTGCTCCACGCCGGTGCGGAAGCCGTAGCCGCCGAGGTAGAGGATGTTCTCCACCATGGCGAAGCCGACCGCGGACAGCCCGCAGTAGACCAGGCCGTCGGTGATGCCCGACCACTCCCGGCGCCGGAAGATCAGCAGCAGGATCGGCCCGAGCGCCTTGGTCAACTCCTCGACGAACGGCGCGACCAGCACGCTGGTGAGGGCGGACGGCAGCCCCCAGTCGTCGAACCGGCGGGCGGCGAACTCGTTCACGGTGAGCGCGGCGGCGGTGGAGACGAACGCGCCCCAGGTGAAGCAGAAGACCAGGTACTTCAGCGGTTCCGGTTCGTACCGGTCGAGCCAGAGGAAGCACCCGACCAGCACCGGCACCGGCAGGATGGCGGCCACCAGGCCGATCAGCAGCGCTTGGGCGCCGAGGCTCTCACCCAGGGTGAAGGCCATGAAGGTCGCGCAGGCGGCGATAAAGAGCACCACCGCGGCGAGCACCAGGAACCGTCGCCAGCCCAGCCGGCGCAGCGGCATCCGGGGCGCGGCACCGGGCGCGGGCGGGGCGGGAGGCGCGGTCGGCGACGGCAGGGCTCCGCCGGGCGGGGTGTCGGCCATGCGGTCAGCGTAGCCATCCCCGGCCGGCTGGTTCGGTCGCATCGGCGGCCGCTATGCTGCCGACAGGTCACGAGCGCCAGCGTCAAGCCCCGGCTTGCTGGCCGGCAACCCTCGTCGAGTTCGCGGTGGGGTGCCCCGGGTGATGACCGGGCCCGGCCCCGATTCGTGAGCCGGGCAAGCGCGGACCCCGTCCCGACGTGCACCCGGGGTCCCGGACCCGGGAGGCTCTGCCATGTCCGTCACCCTCGTACCCGCACTACCCGCTCCGGCCACCGTTCCCGCCGCAGCCGGGCCGCTCGACGTGCTCGGCGTGCCAGGCGAGATCAACCTCGACTACGCGGCCACCGCGCCGTGCGCGCGGGTCGCGGCCGACGCGGTGGCCGAGCTGCTTCCCTGGTACGCCAGCGTGCACCGCGGCGCCGGCGCGCTCTCCCGTCGCTGCACGCTCGCCTACGAGCGGTCCCGGCAGACGGTGGGCGACTTCTTCGGCGCCCGCAGCGACGACCACGTGATCTTCACTCGGAACACCACCGACGCGCTCAACCTGCTCGGACGCGCGTTGCCGCCCGGCACCACCGTGGTCACCTTCGCCGGCGAGCACCACGCGAACCTGCTGCCCTGGCCGCGCGGCTCGGTCCGGCTGCCCGTGCCGGCCGACCCCGGCGAGGCGGTGCGGGCCCTGGACGCGGCCCTCGCCGAGCTGCGGCGGGACGCCAACCCGGGGCTTCCGGTGCTGGTCGCGGTGACCGGGGCCAGCAACGTGACCGGAGAGCGCTGGCCGGTCGCCGAGCTGGCCCGGGTGGCGCGGCGACACGGGGCCCGGATCGCGCTGGACGCCGCCCAGCTCGCCCCGCACGCCCCGGTCGACCTGCTCGAGTTGGACGTCGACTACCTGGCCGTCTCCGGCCACAAGCTCTACGCCCCGTTCGGCGCCGGTGTGCTGATCGGGCGGGCCGACTGGTTGGACGCGGCACCGCCGTACCTCTCCGGTGGCGGCGCCACCAGCCGGGTCGGGGCGGCCACCCACGACGTGAGCTGGGCGCTCGGGCCGGCGCGGCACGAAGCGGGTACGCCCAACCTACTCGGCGCGGTCGCCTTGGCCGCGGTCTGCGCCGCCCTCGCCGACGCCGACCGGGCCGAGCTGCACCGCCGGGAGCAGCGGCTGCTGACCCGGCTGCGGGACGGGCTCGCCGCGCTGCCGCACGTGGTGGAGCTGCGCACCTTCGGCCCGGACGCGCCACGGGTCGGCATCGTCTCGTTCGTGGTCGCCGCGCGGGATTCCGCCGAGGTCGCCGCCGAGCTGGCCCGGGGGCACGCGATCGGGGTGCGCGACGGGCTCTTCTGCGCCCACCCGCTGGCCCGGCGGCTGCTGACCGAGGCGGCGGCCCGTACCGGCCGCCGGGATCTGCCGCCGACCGCGCTGCGGGCCAGTATCGGCCTGGGCAGCACGACGGCGGACGTCGACCGGCTCCTGGCGGCGCTGGCAACCCTCGGTTGACCGCACCGGACGCACCCGGGCCGGTCAGCCGACCGGGGGCGCGGTGGGCTGCTTCGGGCCGCTCTCGTCCGGCTCGGGCCCACCGCCCCGCGGTGCCTCCTGCTCGCCGAAGGACTTCCGGATCAGCCGGTTCGCCTCGTCCTGCTCGATGCCGGAGGCGACCAGGAGATCACTCGCCGTGGTACGCACCTGGGCGATCACCACGCTGCCGGAGAAGCCGACCCCCTCGGCGTACGCCCGGCCGGCCTCGCTGACCGCGCGCAGCGACCGTTCCCGGGACTGCTCCGGCTCGTCACCGACGGCGAACTCGTGCTTGAGCAGGCGGACCGACTCGGCCAGGTGCGAGATGGCGTCCGGCATGGGTCCCGGGATCGGTTCCTCGTCCTCGAGCAGGGTGACCGAGCGCCGGATGAGCGTGCCGCTGTTGCGCATCGCCCGGTCGATCGGGTCGGCCGCCTCGGCGTAGTGGGTCAACTCGTCGCGTCGGTGCCAGCGGGCCGGGGAGAGGGTGGCCGTCTCCTTCGCCCCCTCGATCGCCTCGGCGAGGTTGGCCAGCTCCTCCTTGTTGTCGCGCAGCCGGTCCAGGGCCCGCTGCACGCTGCCCCGGTCCAGGGTGCGCAGTCCCTCGGCGGTCGCGTCGAGCTGGGAGGCGAGCAGGTCCAGCGCTGGCCGGGCGGCGCGATTGATCACCCGGAGCGGGTTGAGCGGCAGCAGGATCGCCGTCACCAGCAGCGCGATCCCGCCGCCCACGAAGGCGTCGATGAACCGGGGGATCTCGAGATCCTGGGTGGAGGGGCTCAACGTCACGATCAGCACGGCGGTGGCGGCGGCCTGGATCACGATCGCGACGCTCGCCCCGGCGAAGATGGTCAGCAGGATGGCCGCCGTGACCACCGCCCCGAGCTGCCACGCGCCGGTGCCGAGCAGGTGGATGAGGAGATCGCCGATGCCCACCCCGATCGCCACGCCGACGATCAGCTCCACGGTCCGCCGGAAGCGCTGGCCGACCGAGGCGGCCAGGGTGCCGACGGCGGAGATCGGCGCGAAGACCGGCTGTGGGTTGCCCAGCAGCCGGTGCGAGACAAGATAGGCCAGCGCGGCCGCCAGCCCGGCCTGCACCGCCAGCCCCGCGGCCATCCGGACCCGGTGCAGCCGATCGTGCAGCGTCGCCTTGCTCCGGTGCCGCACCTGGTCCATCGCCTCGGCGATGCGGGCGCTGTCGATGTCGGCCAGCCGACCGTTCCGCAGGCCGGCACGGCGTAGAAAAGACGGACGTCTGCTCCCCCGGGCCACGGCCATGGCGGGTACTACCCGCGCCGGGCCGGGTGAATCCTCGGCGCTCCGGCGGGAGCGCGGTGCGGCACACTCGACGGGTGGCTGACCTTCTCGACCGGTGGCGGGCGGCGGCGCGGGACGCCGGAGCAACCGACCCCGCCGGGCTGACCGACACCGGGCAGCAGCTGCTGCGCCGGTGGCGTGAGCCGCACCGGCACTACCACACCGTCGACCACCTGAGGGCCGTGCTCGACGTCGTCGACGCGTACGCCGGGCTGGCCGGACGTCCGGACCTGGTCCGGCTGGCGGCCTGGTGCCACGACGCGATCTACGACCCGCGCGCTTCCGGCGACGCCAACGAGCGGGACAGCGCCGAGTTGGCCGACCGGTTGCTGGCCGGGCTCGGGCTGCCGGCCGCGGCGGTGACCGAGGTCCGCCGGCTGGTGCTGCTCACCGCCGGCCACGCGGTGGCCACCGACGACGCCGACGGCGCGCTGCTCTGCGACGCCGACCTGGCCGTGCTGGCCACCTCCCCGCCGGTGTACGACCGCTATGCCGCCGCGATCCGTCGGGAGTACGCCCACGTGCCCGATCCGGACTTCCGGGTCGGCCGCGCCCGGGTGCTCAGCGGGCTGCTCGCCCTGCCGGCGCTGTTCCGCCTGCCGCCGCTGGCCGGACGGTGGGAGCGGCCGGCTCGGGCGAACCTGCACCGGGAGCTGACCGCGCTGACCGGTCCGGCGTAGCCGAGCTGGCCTCGGCGCGGACGACGTGCTTGGGGCGGCGCAGCCCGGCCGCGCGGAGCAGCCGGACCAGCTCCCGGCTGGGCACCACCCGCGCCCCCAGCCAGACCGCCATCGCGAAGCGGTCGGCCGGAATGTCGTAGTGGTCCCGGTCGAAGCCGCGCCGGGGAGCGCCGAGCGCCTCGGCGAAGGCGTGCAACTCGGCGTAGGAGACGTCGCTGATCAGGTGGGACCAGAGCCGGCCGCGGGACGGCCAGCCGGGCCGGTCCAGGTAGAGCATGCCCACCAACCTAGCCCCCGCGCTTGTCGATCATGTTGATGATCGACGGTCGGCGACCTAGCCTCTCCAGCATGGCCGGAAACCCACTCCTCGACGACCTGCGCGCCGCCCTCGGCGAGAGCGCCGTGCTGACCGACCCGGACCTGCTCCGGATGCACGAGCGCGACGAGGCCGACCTCTGCTCGGCGGGCACCCCGCTGGTGGTCACCCGCCCGCGCAGCACCGAGGAGGTGGTGGCCGTGGTCCGGGCGGCCGCCCGACACGGCGTACCGGTGGTGCCGCAGGGCGCGCGGACCGGCCTGGCCGGCGCGGCGAACGCGGTGGACGGCGCCGTGGTGCTGAGCACCGTCGCGATGGACGCGATCCGCGAGATCGACCCGGTGAGCCGGATCGCGGTGGTGCAGCCGGGCGTGGTGAACGCGACGCTGGCCGCGGCGGTGGCGAAGCAGGGGCTCTGGTACCCGCCGGACCCCGGCTCCTGGGAGTCCTCCACCATCGGCGGCAACGTGGCCACCAACGCCGGCGGCATGTGCTGCGTCAAGTACGGCGTCACCACCGAGTACGTGCTCGGCCTGGAGGTCGTGCTCGCCTCCGGGGAGGTGCTGCGCACCGGCCGGCGGACCGCCAAGGGGGTGGCCGGCTACGACCTCACCCGGCTCTTCGTCGGCTCGGAGGGCACCCTCGGGGTGATCACCGAGGTGACCGTGGCGCTGCGCCCCGCCCCGGCGGAGTCGCTCACCCTGGTCGCGGTCTTCCCGTCCACCGCGGCGGCCGGCGCGGCGGTGGCCGAGATCGCCGCCCGCGGGCTCAGCCCGAGCCTGCTGGAGCTGCTCGACCAGACCCACCTGCGGGCCATCGAGGCGTACCAGCCGATGGGGCTGCGGACCGACGCGCAGGCCCTGCTGCTGGCCGCCGCCGACACCGGCACCCGGGCGGCCGACGACCTGGCCGCCCTGGCCGAGGTCTGCGAGTCCGCCGGCGCCGACGAGGTCTATGCGGCCACCGACGCCGTCGAGGCAGCGGCGCTGCTGCAGGCACGACGGCTGGCCCATCCGGCGATGGAGCGGTTCGCCGCGGAGGCGTACCCGGGTGG
Organism: Micromonospora sp. NPDC093243; assembly: GCF_044753725.1. Lineage (NCBI taxonomy): Bacteria > Bacillati > Actinomycetota > Actinomycetes > Micromonosporales > Micromonosporaceae > Micromonospora > Micromonospora sp. NPDC093243. Next base: position 21,962 of record NZ_JBIVNT010000008.1, read on the forward strand.
CAACGGCGGCCTGGTCATCGACGACGTGGCGGTGCCCCGGGCGGCGCTGGCCGCGCTGCTCGACGGGGTGTCCCGGATCGCCGCGGAGTGCGACGTGCCGATCGGCGTGGTGGGGCACGCCGGGGATGGCAACATGCACCCGAACATCGTGGTCGACCGGGCCGACCCGGCCAGCCTCGAGCGGGGCCGGCGCGCGTTCGACGAGATCATGCGGTTGGGCCTGGCGCTCGGCGGCACCTGCACCGGTGAGCACGGGGTGGGGTTGCTCAAGCGGGAGTGGCTGGCCCAGGAGATCGGGCCGGTCGGCGTACGGGTGCACCAGGCGATCAAGGCGGCGCTGGACCCGACGGGCCTGCTCAACCCCGGCAAGGTGCTCTGACCTTCGGAAATCGCAGTCAGCGCTGAGTGACCGGCCCGGGCAGGTCGACCTGGCTCAGCCGGTCAGCTCGGCCGGGGTGGCCTGGGTGAGCAGCAACAGGATCTCGCCGGCGACGGACGGCCGCTCCTCGCCCGGGCAGTCCTGGGAGGTGACCAGGCCCGCCGCGGTGAACAGGCTGGAGGTCAGCGAATCGATGCAGGTGGCCCGGTATCGGCGGGCCTCATCCGTCTCGCTGGCAAGCCCCGGGTCGGCGAGCATCTGCTGCAACCGGCTCGCCTGCTCCGGGTCGAGCGACCCGCTGGAGTTGACCCCGTCGCCGGCGCAGTCGATGCACTGCCAGGTGCCGTCCGGCTCGACCCGCAGGGTACGCAGCGGACCGTCCGCACCCAGCTTCTGCACGAGGCTGACCTGACCGTCGCCGACGGTGGTCGGCACCTCGGGGGCCGGCAGGCCGGCGGCCGCGCCGCCGGGCGTGGGTTTCGGATCCTCGGCCTGCTTTCCGTCGACCAGGGAACACCCGGTCAGCGCGGCGGCCAGCAGCACGCCGAGGAAAGGGACGAGTAGTCGCGTACGGAGAGGGCGCACCACTCGCCGCAACCTACAGGACCGTAGGTTGCGGTCGGTAGCCCTACACCTCGGTAGCTTACGGCGGGCAGTCGGCGGCCGGAACCGCCCCGGCAGGCCGTCGCCGGAGATCTGCTGAGCCGGTCAACGGGACGGCAGCTCGGCCGGGTCGCCGTCGCCGCCCCGGTCGGAGGCGTAGCCCCGGACGTCCGGCGCGCCCAGCCGTGCCGCGTCGGCCGCGACGTCGTCCGGCATCAGCTGCGACTGCCGCTCCGCCTCGACCCGGGCCCGGTAGTGCTCCACCTCGCGGCCCCGGCGGGCGGCGTCCCAGCCGAGCACCGCCCCCATCAGCTCGGCCGTGTGCTCGGCCGACTCCAGACCCCGATGGCTGGTCTCGAAGGAGATCCGGGTCCGCCGGGTGAGCACGTCCTCCAGGTGCAGCGCGCCCTCCGCGCGGGCCGCGTAGGCGACCTCGGCGGCCAGGTACTCCGGTGCCCCGGCCAGCGGGGAGGCGAGCAGCGGGTCGGCGTCGACCAGCGCGAGCACGTCCAGCGTGAGGGTGCCGTACCGCTCCAGCAGGTGCTCCACCACACCGACCGGCACGCCGTGCCGCCGGGCCAGGTCGGCCCGGTCGCGCCACATCGCGGAGTAGCCGTCCGCGCCGAGCAGCGGCAGGTCGGCGGTCCGCGACGGGCGTACGCCGCCCAGCCGGCGTGCCGCCCGGTCCACCACGTCGGTGGCCATCACCCGGTACGTCGTGTACTTGCCGCCGGCGACCAGCAGCAACCCGAGCATCGGCTCGAAGACCGCGTGCTCCCGGGAGAGCTTCGAGGTGGAGTCGGCCTCGCCGGCCAGCAGCGGGCGCAGCCCGGCGTAGACCCCCTCGATGTCGGCCGTGGTGAGCGGCCGGTCCAGCACCTCGTTCACCTGCTTGAGCAGGTAGTCGATGTCACGCGCCGAGGCGGCCGGATGGGAACGGTCGAGCCGCCAGTCGGTGTCGGTGGTGCCGATGATCCAGTGCCCGCCCCACGGGATGACGAAGAGCACCGAGGTGGCGGTACGCAGGATCAGGCCGGTCTCACCGGTGATCGCCGACCGGGGCACCACCAGGTGCACGCCCTTGGAGGCCCGGACCCGAATCCCGGGGCGCAGGCCCACGTCGTTGAGCATCCGGGACATGTCGTCGCTCCACACACCGGTGGCGGCGATGACCGTACGGGCCTGCACCTCGAACTCGGCGTCCGGTGAGCCAGCCGGCGCCTCCAGGTCACGCACCCGGACACCGGTCACCTCACGGGCCTGCCGGATCAGTCCGACGGCCCGGGTGCTGCTCACCACTGTCGCGCCGAGGCTCGCCGCGGTACGGGCCAGGGTGACCACCAGCCGGGCGTCGTCGACCTGGCCGTCGTAGTAGCGGATCGCCCCGGCCAGCGCGTCCGCCCGGAGGCTGGGGAAGATCCGGCGGGCACCCTCCCGGCTCAGGTGCCGGTGCAGCGGCATGCCCCGGCCGGTGCCGAAGAGGCCGGCGAAGACGTCGTACGCCGCCACACCGGCGCCGTAGTAGGAGCGCCGGAAGATCCGGGCGGGCAGGTCACGCACCCCCCGGCCGGCCGGGAGCGGCACCAGGAACGGCACCGGCCGGACCAGGTGCGGCGCCAGCCGGGTGGCCAGCAGCCCGCGCTCGGTGAGCGCCTCGTGGACCAGGTGGAACTCCAACTGCTCCAGGTAACGCAGGCCGCCGTGGATCAGCTTGCTGGACCGGCTGGACGTGCCGGCGGCGAAGTCGCGCGCCTCGACCAGGGCCACCTTGAGCCCTCGGGAGGCGGCGTCCAGCGCGGCGCCCGCCCCGGTCACCCCACCCCCGATGACCAGCACGTCGAAGCGCTCCGCCCGGAGTCTGCGCAGGTCGGCGGCGCGGCGTTCGGGCGACAGCCGGCCGGCGGTGGATCGGGACACGTTGGGGTCGCGCACCCGTCCACGGTAACCGCCAAGACCATCCGGCGGCACGCGGCGCTCCACGCCGCCGCGCCGCGCCGCCCACGGACCGGCCAGCTCGCTCCGCCCGCAGCCGCGATCGCGACCCACAGGGCGGCCGTCGGGCGTTGGAACGAGCCGGCAAATCCAGATCTTGGACAGTTACCGTTCGCGCGGAACGGCAACTGTCCAAGATCTTCGGCAGCGGCGCGGCCGGGTCTGCCGGGCGGCTCGCGGGCAACCGCGCGTCGTACTGTTTCTCAATGCAGGCCGAACCCCCCGTCTGGGCCGGCGCCCGCCCGCCGGCCGCTCCCCCGCCCGGACCGTGGCCGGTGGTGGCGGCCGTGCTGGCCGGCTGCTGGACCGTGGCGGTCACCGTGGCGATCCAGGCCGGTGGCTGGCTCACCGATCAGGTGCTGCTCGGCTTCGGCCGGGAGCGGGTCGGCTGGCTCTGGCCGGCGGCGGGCCTGTTGACGGTGCTGCTGGTGGGCACGCCCGCGCTGCTGCTGACGCTGCTGCCCCGGTCGGCGGCGGTCCGGGCCACCGGGCGGGCCTGGCTGGCCGGCGCGTTGGCCCTCGGAGCGTTCGGGCTGCTCCGGGCCGTCCCGCCGGTGCACCACGAGGCGTACCTCGCCGGGCTGGCCGCGACGGCCGCCCTGGTCGCGGTGGTGCTGAGCCGGCTCGCCCGCCGGCGGACGACCGAGCCCGCAACCGATCCGCCGGCCGGCCTGTGGCCCGGCGCCTCGCCGCCCGGCACCCCGGTCGCCGGGAGTTCGCCGATTCCCGGCGGGCAGCGGTCCCCGGGGCGCGCGCCGGAGGCCGAGCGATCGGGTCGGCGCGGGCCGGGTGCGGTCACCCTGCTGGCTGTCGCCGGCGGTCTGGCGCTGCTGCTGCCGTGGGCCTGGCTGGGCGCGCTCGGCGGGCTGTTGGAGACGCTCCTCGCGGCGCTGGCCGCCGCCGCGCTCGGCGCGCTGGCCGGCGCGCTGCTCGACGAGGGGTTCTGGTCCCGCTTCGCGGCCGGCGACCCGCCCCGGCCGGCCCGGCTGGTGCTGGTCGGCGGCCTCGTCGCCGGGGTGGCCCTGCTGCTGCTCGCCGCCGGGGCCGGCCAGTCCGGCGCCCAGCTGCCCGCCCTGCTCACCCTCCCACCGACCGGCTTCGCGCTGGCCGCCCTGTACGCGGCCGCCCGCCGCCGGCATCCCGCCGTCGCGGTCCCGGCCGGCCCGGCCCGGTGGCTGGTCGGGCTCGCCGCGTTCGGCCCGCTGGCGTTCGCCGATCCGGAGGAGATCACCCTGCTGCTGGCGACCACCCGGGACGTGCCGTTCTGGGTGGCGGCCGCCGCCGGGGCCGGGCTCGCGGTCGGGCTGCTGCTCGCCGCCGGGTACGCGCTGCTGCTCGCCCGGCCGCGCGGTCGTGTCCCGCGTCGGCGGACGGCGGCGGTCACCGCCGCCGTGCTGCTGGTCGCGCTCGGCGCGGTCGACCTGGGCCCGGGCCAGCCGGGGTTGCACGGCGAGCGACTCTTCGTGGTGCTGCGCGAGCAGGCCGACCTGTCCGGCCTGCCGGCCGCCGCGCCGGGCCGGACCGGCCGGGACGCCCGGGCCGGTGAGGTCTACCGCCGGCTGGTCGCCACCGCCGAGCGGAGCCAGGCCGATCTGCGTCGGGAGCTGAGCCGGCTGCGCCTGCGCCCCACGCCGTACTACCTGGTGAACGGGATCGAGGTGGATGGCGGCCCGGCGGTGCGGGCCTGGCTGGCGCGCCGCCCGAAGGTCGCTCGGGTGCTGGTCAGCCAGCGGCTGCGCCCACTGCCCGCGCCGGCCGGCACCACGCGGGGCACAGATCCCGCCCCGACCGGGCCGGAGTGGAACATCCGCCGGATCGGCGCCGACCGGGTCTGGAGCCAACTCGGGGTGACCGGCGCGGGCGTGGTGGTGGGCAGCTCCGACTCCGGGGTGGACGGCCGCCACCCCGCGTTGGCCGGCGGCTTCCGCGGCGGCGACGACTCCTGGTACGACCCGTGGGACGGCACCCGCGCCCCCACCGACGCGGGCGGGCACGGCACCCACACGACGGGCAGCGCGGTCGGACGCGACGGCATCGGGGTGGCACCGGGAGCGCAGTGGGTGGGCTGCGTCAACCTGGACCGCAACCTCGGCAGCCCGGCGCACTACCTGGACTGCCTCCAGTTCATGCTGGCGCCGTTCCCGTCCGGCGGCGACGCGTTCACCGACGGGCGTCCGGAGCGCGCGCCGGACATCCTGACCAACTCCTGGGGCTGCCCCGGGATCGAGGGCTGCGACGCCGGGGTGCTCCGGCCGGCCACCGCCGCGCTGGACGCCGCCGGCATCTTCGTGGTCGCCGCGGCCGGGAACACCGGCCCCTGGTGCGCGTCGATCGACGACCCGCCCGCGCCCTACCCGGACGTGCTGACCGTGGGGGCGGTGGACGACCGGGGCCGGGTGGCGCAGTTCTCCTCCCGAGGCCCCGTGCCGGGCGGGCCAGCCAAGCCGGACGTGCTGGCCCCCGGCGTCGGGGTCCGCTCCGCGATGCCCGGTGGCGGGTACGCCACGCTCGACGGCACCTCGATGGCCACCCCGCAGGTGGCCGGGGTGGTGGCGCTGATGTGGTCGGCCGACCCGGCGCTGATCGGCGACCTGCCCCGGACCCGCCAGCTGCTGCGGGAGACCGCGACGCCCGCCGAGCCGACCTATCGCTCCCGCAATCCGGCGGACGCCTGCGGTGGGCCCGCGAACATCACCGGCGCCGGCCTGGTCGACGCGTACGCGGCCGTGCGGGCGGCCCGGGCCGCGGGCTGACGGTGGCCGGGCCTTGGGCGGACGGGTACCCGTGATCTAGGGTCGGCGACCATGGACGCGGAGATCACCGTCAGCGAACTCACCCCCGATCTGGCGCCCGCCGTGGTGCGGCTCTGCGCCGGAGCGCTCGACCTGCCCGAGGACGCGACCGAGGCGGGCGTCCTGGTGGACGCGCTCTGGACCCGGGCCGCCGCCGACCGGCCGGTGTTCGCGCTCGGCGCGTACCGGGGGGCGGAGTTGGTCGGAGTGCTGATCGGCTCGATGTCGGCGGCCGACCCCCGGCTCGGGCACGTCGACCTGGTCGCGGTCGCGCCGGAGCACCGCCGCCGGGGCGCCGGGCGGGCGCTGCTGGCCGGTGCGGAGCGGCAGCTCGCCGACCGGGGTGCGGCCGAGGTGCTGCTCGCCGGCAACCCGCCGTACTACGCCTGGCCGGGGATCGATGTCCGGTACACCCCCGCGGTCTGCGCCGCGCTGGCGCTGGGCTACCAGGAGGACCGGACGGCCTGGAACATGACCGCCGACCTGTCGTACGACGAGTCGCCGGCGCTGCGCTCGACGCAGGCCGCGGAGCGACGGTTGGCCGGACAGGGGGTGACGGTGCGCCGCGCGGAGCCGGCGGACCTGCCGGCGCTGGCCGCGTTCGCCCGGTCCACCTTCGGCGGGGCCTGGGACGGCGAGTTGGCGGGTTCGGTGGGCCGGCCGGGGGCGGGCTGCCACCTGGCGGAACGCGACGGCGAGGTGATCGGCTTCGCGGCGTACGGGTCGTCCCGGCCGAGCTGGTTCGGGCCGATGGGCACCGCCCCGGCGGCTGAGGGCTCGGGGATCGGCGGGGTGCTGCTGCGGCGCTGCCTGCGGGACCAGCACGACATGGGGCTGGAATCGGCCCAGATCGGCTGGGTGGGGCCGGTGCCGTTCTACTCGGGCAGCTCGGGTGCGCGGATCGAGCGGGTCTTCTTCCTGTACCGGCGGACGATCGGGAACTGATCCGGGGCGAATGGGATATAGACCCGTATAGTGCCATTCGCCCTCATCCGTGATCGACGCCCCCTACCGTTTCGGTAGAGGAGGCAGCAATGACCACGGACGACGAACACACCGAGGACGTCGCACCCGTCACCTGGACCCCGGTCGGCGATCTGCCCGGCCATCTGCCGATCGACCGACTCGACTACGGGGACGCCGAACAACTGGCCGAGATGAGCGTCGCCGATGACCCCGCGGCCGAGGATCCGGTCGAGATGGTGGACGCGCCGATCCAGCTCCGCGCGCCGTACGACCGGACGCACAAGCGGCGCAACCAGCGCCCGCTGCCGACCTGACCGCGCCTGCCGGCGCCCGCCGACCTGGCGGCTGACGACCTGACGACGAAACGGGGCGGACCGCTGACGCGGCCCGCCCCGTTTCCGGTCGGAACTGGACTCAGAAGTCCATGTCCCCGCCACCCGGACCAGCCGGGGCGGCCGGGGTCTTCTCCGGCTTGTCCGCCACGACGGCCTCGGTGGTGAGGAAGAGCGCCGCGATCGACGACGCGTTCTGCAGCGCCGAGCGGGTCACCTTGGCCGGGTCGATGATGCCCGCGGCCAGCAGGTCCACGTACTCGCCGTTGGCGGCGTTGAGGCCGTGGCCCGCCTCCAGGTTGCGCACGCGCTCGACGACCACGCCGCCCTCGAGGCCGGCGTTGACGGCGATCTGCCGCAGCGGGGCGTCCAGCGCGATCTTGACGATCTGCGCGCCGGTCGCCTCGTCGCCGGTCAGGTCCAGCTTGTCGAAGGCGGTCTTGCCGGCCTGCACCAGCGCGACGCCACCACCCGGGACGATGCCCTCCTCGACGGCCGCCTTCGCGTTGCGAACGGCGTCCTCGATGCGGTGCTTGCGCTCCTTCAGCTCGACCTCGGTGGCCGCGCCGACCTTGATCACCGCAACACCGCCGGCCAGCTTGGCCAGACGCTCCTGCAGCTTCTCCCGGTCGTAGTCGGAGTCGCTCTTGTCGATCTCGGCCCGGATCTGGTTCACCCGGCCCTGGATCTGCTCGGCGTCACCGGCACCGTCGACGATGGTGGTCTCGTCCTTGGTCACCACGACCTTGCGGGCGCGGCCCAGCATGTCGACGTCGGCCGCGTCGAGCTTGAGGCCGACCTCCTCGCTGATGACCTGACCACCGGTGAGGATGGCGATGTCGGTGAGCATGGCCTTGCGGCGGTCACCGAAGCCGGGCGCCTTGACGGCGACCGACTTGAAGGTGCCACGGACCTTGTTGACCACCAGGGTGGCCAGGGCCTCGCCCTCCAGGTCCTCGGCGATGATCAGCAGCGGCTTGCCGCCCTGCATGACCTTCTCCAGGATCGGGAGCAGGTCCTTCACCGACGAGATCTTGCTGTTGACGATCAGGATGTACGGGTCGTCGAAGACGGCCTCCATACGCTCCGGGTCGGTCATGAAGTACGCGGAGATGTAGCCCTTGTCGAAGCGCATACCCTCGGTGAGCTCAAGCTCCAGGCCGAAGGTGTTGCTCTCCTCGACGGTGATGACGCCTTCCTTGCCGACCTTGTCCATCGCCTCGGCGATGATCTCGCCGACGCTGGTGTCACCGGCCGAGATGGAGGCGGTGGAGGCGATCTGCTCCTTGGTCTCCACGTCCTTGGCGAGCTTGAGCAGCTCCTCCGAGACGCTGGCCACGGCGGCCTCGATGCCCCGCTTCAGGGCCATCGGGTTGGCGCCGGCGGCCACGTTGCGCAGGCCCTCACGAACCAGGGCCTGGGCCAGGACGGTCGCCGTCGTCGTGCCGTCACCGGCCACGTCGTCGGTCTTCTTGGCGACCTCCTTGACCAGCTCAGCGCCGATCTTCTCGTACGGGTCCTCGAGCTCGATCTCCTTGGCGATGCTCACACCATCGTTGGTGATGGTGGGGGCACCCCACTTCTTCTCGAGCACGACGTTGCGGCCCCGGGGGCCGAGGGTCACCTTTACGGCGTCGGCGAGCTGGTTCATGCCCCGCTCGAGGCCGCGGCGCGCCTCTTCGTCGAACGCGATCATCTTGGCCATACGGCGTTGTCCTCCTGGACACTCACGGGCCACCCGAGTGTGTGTCCCGGATGGGCCGCCTGGTGTACGCACCTTGGGGCGCCGTCGTCGTGGTGACGACGGCTCACCTCGGCCGGGCCGGATAGCCCGCGACGACCGGCCACCTGCCCCACCGGCGGCTTGTCCCGCCGGCGTGGCCATGGCCCCACCGCCCCGACCTTTGGCACTCACAGTACGCGAGTGCCAATGACTTGTTTAGCACTCTCCCATGCCGAGTGCAAGCACGAACGCCGCGATCAGCCGAGCTCCGCGGCCAGTCCGGCGCTGTTCACCGGCCGCTCATGGACCCGCTGCTCGGCGTACGTCACCAACAGCCCCACCAGCTGCACGAGGTGGGCGGGGAGGGCCAGCACCGCGGTGACGGCGATCACCGCCACCACGCCGATCGCGGACCCCGGCGCGGCGAGCGGATCGGTGCCGAACGGGGCGGTGCCGACCCCCTCGATCACACTGGCGACCACGGTGCAGACGATCACCACGGCGACGACCAGGGCCACCCGCCCCAGCAGCAGCCCCAGCCGGTCGTGGAACATCCGGAACGACCGGCCGATCGGGTTGTGCCGCTCGAAGAGGTAGACCGGCCCGGCCATGCTCAGCGCGAAGGCGAGGTAGATGCCGGGCAGGACGCAGAAGCAGACGCCCAGGCCGACGATCACGCTGATCAGCAGCGTCCAGCCCCAGAGCCCGAGTGCCCGGCGCAGGCCGTAGCGCAGCGCGGCGGCCAGGTCGACCGGCTCGCCGGCCGCCTGGCGGGTGATCACCCACGTCCCGGCGGCCCAGCCCAGGGCCTGCACCAACCCGATCACCAGGCTGCCGCCGACCAGCACCAGGACGATGGTGGCCAGGTCGGTGAAGAAGGTGTCGGGCAGCGCGGCCGGGTCCTCGACGGTGGACGTCTCCCAGTTCGCCGTCGGGTCCAGCCCGATGGAGAGCACCGACAGCACCGCGGCGGGCAGCACCTGGGTGAGCAGCAGGATGGGCAGCAGCAGTCGCCAGCCGCGCCGCACCGCCCCCACGCACCGGTCGAACCAGCCGCTCAGCCCGACGCCGGGCGGGGTGACCAGCGGGTCGGCCGGATCGAAGCCGGGTGGGTACCACCCGGCCGGTGGACCCGGATACCAGGGCTGCCCGCCGTACGGCCCGGCGCCGGCCGGGTAGCCGCCGGTGGGCGGGAAGACCCAGCCCTGCGGCGCGCCCGGCGGCGGCTCCCAGGGAGGCGGCACGCGCGGGTCCCAGCCGGCCGGAGCGGTCGGCGGAGGGCCGCCGGGCGGCGGCGCGCTCGGGTCCCAGCCGGCCGTCGGGGGGCCACTGGTGGTGGGCGCGGCCGGATCCCAGCCCGGCGGCGGGCCCCAGGCGGACGCCGCGGTCGGGTCGGAGCCGGGCTGAACGCCCGGAGCGTCCGTGGACGGGACTCCGGCGCCACCGGGCGCGGGCGTGGCCGGGTCGGCGCCCGGCGCGGGCGTGGCCGGGTCGGCGCCCGGCGCGGGCGTGGCCGGGTCGGCGCCCGGCGCGGGCGTGGCCGGGTCGGGTTCGCCCGGACGGGATCCGGACGGGTTGTCGCCGCCCGAGTGCGGACCGGACGGGTCGGGCTGGCCCGGGGGCGGGACGGCCGGGGGCGGCTGGTCGGACATGAACCCTCCTCAGCGACGGCTGGAACGGTTCACGATCTTCCAGGGTCGGGCCCCGTGGCGCAGCCCCGGCCGGCACCGGCCGATGGTCCGGGCAGGCGGCGCCCGCTCAGGCGATGACGCGCACCCGCTCAGCCTGGGGGCCCTTCTGCCCCTGGGCGATCTCGAACTCCACCCGCTGGCCGTCGTCGAGCGCCTTGTAGCCGTCCATCTCGATCGCGGAGAAATGAACGAAGACGTCCTGCCCGCCGTCGACGGCGATGAAGCCGTAGCCCTTTTCGGCGTTGAACCACTTCACGGTGCCCTGTGCCACGGTGCACTTCCTCACTCTGCGCGGCGTTTCCTACCCGCGCGGCCGGGCACGGCCGGGCGCGCGGCAACCACCTTTTCCGCGATCGGCGACGGCCGCTGAAGAGGTGACCGAAATCGCACGCTACACGAGGAGTGACGGCGGCGCACGACCACAAATCGGGGCATATTGCACCCGATGTCGAGCCATGCGGCCATCGGTCGTCATCATTGTGGTAGGTATGCGGTCATGATGACCGCTCCGGCCCGGCCCAGCCCACGGCAGGCGGAGATCCGCCGGGTCCGACCGGCGGACGCCGCCCGGATGCGGGCCCTGCGGCTGGAGATGCTCGCCGACTCGCCGCTGGCCTTCCTGGAGACCGTGGCCGACGCGGCGGCCCGCCCGCACGCCGAGTACGCCGCCCGGATCGCGTACACCTCGGCCGGCTCGGAGACCGCGCAGTTCATCGCGGACCCGGGCGGCCGCCTGGTCGGGCACGCCGGTGGCACGGTCACCCCGACCGAACCCGGGCTGACCGTCATCTACGCGGTCTACGTGACCCCGACCTGGCGGGGCAACGGGCTGCTCGCCGAGCTGGTCGACGCGGTGGCTGCCTGGTCACGGGAGTGCGGCCGACCGGAGCTGATGCTCGAGGTGGTGGTCGGCAACGACCGCGCCTACCGGGCGTACCAGCGGCTCGGGTTCGTCGACACCGGCGTCCGGGTGCCGCACCCGACCATCCCGGCGCTGACCGAACTCCAGATGCGCCGCCCCGCCTGAGGGCGCCACACCCACCTTCCGAGCGCCAGGATCGTGCTCGATCCCGGATGTGGTGGCCTCCCAGCCAACGGGAGGCCACCACATCCGGGTTGGGGCGTGATCGAGCCCGGGGACCTAGGCGTGCCGGCGGCTCTGCACGATGCGGAACCGGTTCGCCACGTAGGCGCCGTCGGTGAGCGCGGCGTTGGCGGCCGGGTTGGCGCCGCTGCCGTGGAAGTCGGAGAAGGCCGCCGACTGGTTCACGAAGACGCCGCCGGTCAGGTTGCAGGAGAGGTGCACGCCGACCTCGACCGCCACCTTCTCGGCCGCGTCCAGCACCGCCTCATCGGTGGAGTAGACACCCGCGGTGAGCGCGCCCTTCTCACCCACGGTCCTGCGCATGATCTCCAGGCTGTGCGCGGTGGAGTCGGTGGCGATGGCGAACGAGATCGGCCCGAACCACTCCCGGCCGTAGGTCGCGGTGTCGTCCGCGGCCAGCTTCACGATGGTCGGCGTCCGCACCACCGCGTCGGCGAAGGCCGGGTGCTCGACCGTACGCGACTCCAGCAGCGCCTCACCGACCTTGGTGACCTCGTCGAGACGCTCCAGCACCCCGTCGTTGACGACGGCCCCGGTCAGCTCGACGCCCCGGGCGGGGTCGGCGGTGAGCTTGCCGACCGCGGCGGCGATCCCGCCGGCCACCTCGTCGAAGCTCTTCTGCCCCTGGTCGGTCTCGATGCCGCCGGCGGGGATCAGGATGTTCTGCGAGGTGGTGCACATCTGGCCGCTGTAGAGCGTCAGCGTGAAGCCGAGGTTGCGGCACAGGCCGGCGAAGTCGTCGGTGGAGTCGATCACCACCGTGTTCAGGCCGGCCTTCTCGGTGTAGACGGCCGCCTGCCGGGCGTTCGCCTCCAGCCAGTCGCCGTACTCGGTGGAGCCGGTGAAGTCGACGATCTTGACGCTCGGGTGCAGGGCCAGCGTCGAGGCCAGCTTCTCGCCCGGCGCCTCGGCGGCCAGCAGGATCAGGTTGGGGTCGAAGCCCGCCTCGGCGAGCACCTCACGGGCGTACCTGACGGTGAGGGCCAGCGGCAGCACGGCGCGCGGGTGCGGCTTGACGATCACGGGGTTGCCGGTGACCAGCGAGGCGAAGAGCCCCGGGTAGGAGTTCCAGGTGGGGAAGGTGTTGCAGCCGATGACCAGGGCCACCCCGCGCGGCACCACGTGGAACGTCTTGGTCATCCGCAGCGGGTCACCCTTGCCGGCCGCCTTCTCCCAACCGGCCGTGCCCGGGTGCCGGGTCATCTCGGCGTACGCGTAGGCGAGCGCCTCCAGCGCCCGGTCCAGCGCGTGCGCACCGCCGGCCTGGAAGGCCATCACGAAGGCCTGGCCGCTGGTGAACTGCACCGCGTTGGCCAGCTCGAAGATGTGCTTGTGCAACCGGTCGAGGATCTCCAGGCAGACCCCGACCCGGGCCTGCGGGCCGGCGTCGCGCCAGGCGGGCAGGGCGGCGCTCGCGGCGGCCACCAGCTCGTCGGCTTCGGCGTGCGGGTAACGCACGGCCAGCTCCACCCCGAACGGGCTCGCCTCGGTGGCGACCCGGTCGCCGGCGCCCGGCTGGTCGAGCGGGAAATCGCCGCGCAGGTACGCCTCGAAGGCGGCCTTGCCGTCGGCGGCGGCGGTCTCGCCGTACACCCGGGGGCTGGGCGACTCCGGGTAGGCGGACCAGTACCCACGCTCCGTGATCGCGGTCAGCGCACGGGTGAGGGTGTCGGCGTGCCTGTCGTACAGGGGGTGCGGGGTCTCCGTCATGCCCGCCATCATGCAACAGGACGCACCAAAATCAGTAGGGGCGTGTCACAACTCGGATCGTCTTCCACCGCTCCTGCGCCGGTATGACCGGTCCGGGTCCGGGTAACCGCGCGGCCTGCGGAAGGAGGGAGCGGCCACGGGTGGGAGCCATCGAGATCCGGGTGCACGGCGTCGCCGACCGCGGCCCCGAGGCGACGCTGGACCGGCCGATCGTGAGCCGCGTGGCCGGCGACTGGAATGCCGGCTTCTACCGGGTACACCCCGGGCTCGGTGATCCGCACGGTGCCGCCGGCACCACGCTGGAGGCGTACCGCTGGAGCGGGCTGGCCGGGGGTACGGCGACCCGGACCCTCTCGCTGGTCCTGCTCCTGCCCTTCATGCTCGCCAACACCGCCATCTGGATGCTGCCGCCCGGCCGCCGCACGGAACTGGCCGGCAAGGCGGTCTGCCGGCTGCTCGCCGCGACCCTCACCGCGATGTACGTGCTGTCGATCGTCGGCGTGGCCGTCGACCTGGTCGCCTGGCAGTGCGCGCAGTACCCGCGCTGCCTGGAGGGCCGCCGGGAGATCTCCTGGCTGGGTGGCGTGCCGCCCGGGCAACGCCTGGCGCTGCTCGCCCTGCTGCCGCTCCTCGCGATCGCGCTGGTCAGGTGGCTCGGCGGCCGCACCTGGCAGCTCCCCGAGAACACCGGCCCGGGGCCGGCGGGCCTCGGCGCGGACCGGCTCGACGACCCGGCCTTCTGGGACAACCGGGCGTTGTTGCTCCGGCTCCGAGCACTGCACGTGGCGGTCGCGCTGACCACGCTCGACCTGACGCTGCTCCGAGCCCTCGCCCCGCACGACCGCGGGATCCCCGGCTACACGCTGCTCGCCGCGACCGCCGGCCTGCTCGCCGCCGCGCTGGCGCTGCTCTGCCTGCCTCAGGTCGAACGGCGCGGTGGCGCCCTGTGGTCACCCCGCACCGTCCGGCTGCTCGGCCCCGGCGCGGTCGTGTTGACGGTGCTGACCCTGGTGTACGCGGCGGCGCCGAGGGCGTCCTGGTCCGCCGCCGGTGGCCTGCCGGGGTACGAGGAACTGGTGGCCCTGCTGTTCGCCGTCCAGATGCTCCTGCTCCTGGGGCTGACGGCCCTCGTCCTGCTCCGGGCGCCGATGCGGGGTCGCGCGGCACTGCTCGGTCTCGCCGCTCCGCTCGTGGTCTCGGTCGCGATCGGGCTCGCCGTGTCGTACTCGTCCGGGCTGAACTACGGCATCGCCGAGTACCTGGACCGGGGTTCCAGCCCCACCCCGGCTCGCCCCCTGCCGGGGGGCGCCCCGCCGCTCTCTCCGCCGGTCGCGTTTCGCTGGGCGGCCCTGGGCGTCTCGGCCGCGCTGCTGTTCGCCGGCACGGTGGCCGCGGTGGCACGTCTGCACCAGCGGTCGCGGCATCGGCGGGCGGCGGAGGAGATCGTCCGTCGGGAGTTCCCGGAGGCGGCCCGAGCCGCTCCGGAGCGGTCGCGAGCGGTGCGCGACAAGATCGTCCAGGCCCGCACCGCGGACCGTGTCGGCCCATTGCTCCTGGCGGCGTACGCGTTGCTCGCCGTGCTGAGCCTGGGCGCCGCCGGCTTGTCGATGCGGCATCAGGGCCCGGAGGACATGGCCCACCTGCTCGGTGGGCCACCGCTGGCCCGCCCGGTGATCTTCGTGACCGACCTGGGCGGCGTGGTCATCGGGTTGTTCGCGCTGGCCCTGTTCGGGGCGGGGCTGTTCGCCTACCGGTCGTCCGCCATGCGGGGGGTCGGTGTGCTTTGGGAACTGGCCACGTTCTGGCCGCGCGCGGCACACCCGCTGGCCGCCCCTTGCTACGCCGAGCGCGTGGTCCCGGACCTCACCCGCCGGATCGCCCACCTCACCGCCGGCGGGGACAGCGTCGTGCTCTCGGGGCAGAGCCACGGCAGCGTGCTGGTTGCGGCGACCGTCCTTCAGCTGCCGGCGCCCGCCCGCGCCCGCGTGGCGTTGTTGACCTACGGCACTCCGCTCGGGCGTCTCTACAGCCGGGTCTTTCCGACCTACGTCGGGCCCGACATGCTGCGGGAGGTCGGTGAACGGCTGCACTGGCGGTGGCTCAACCTGTGGCGGCTGACCGACCCGATCGGCGGGCCGGTCTTCGGTACGGACGCTGGTGTCCCCGACGCCGCCGCAGGGGTGGACCGCCGGGTCAGCGACCCGCCGGGGTTGCTGATCCCGCCCGGGGACACGGTCCCACCGAAGATCAGCGGGCACCGGTTCGTCCCGGACGACGACTTCCACCGGGCGGTGGGGGAACTGGTGCGGCGACTGCGCCCACCCGGCCGCGGCGACCGTGGGCCCGCCGTCAGAGGGTGAGCTGCCAGTCTGTCCAGCCGTCCACCGGGCGGAAGCCGAGCTGCTCGTTGATGACGATCATGTGGCTGTTCTCCGCCGCGTTGAAGGTGTCGATGGCCCGGACCGCCGGCTCGTGTGCGAGCAGATGGCGCAGGTTCTCGATCTTGGTGAGCAGACCGAGCCGGTGACCACGGTGCGCCGGGTCGACGATGGTGATCTGCTGGAACGCGTGCCAGTCGGCGGAGGCGCCGAGGTCGAGCAGGGTCCAGGCGACCAGCTTGCCGGACTCCTCGTGCTGCACCGCGACGTGGTACTGCCGCCGTCCGCGTGCCGCCAGCGCCCGCTCGGTGCCCCGGATCCGCTCGGCGTCGACCTGCTCGGCCTCCCACTCCAGGTCGCCGAGGGGCGCGTCGGTCGACAGCCGGCCGTCGAGGTAGGCGATGTCGGCGACGTACTCCTCGGGGACGAGGCCGTGCCAGCGGACCGTGCGGTAGCCGGCGGCGTGCGCCCGGGCGTCGGCGTGCAGCACGTCCAGCGCGCCCTGGTCGACCCGGGTGGGGTCGAGCCGGCGGCGGATCTCGGCGAGCGCTGGCTGCGCCCCCAGCGCGGCGGCGAACGCGGCGCCGGCTGCCGAACGGGCCGGCCCACCGGGCAGCTCCATGACCGCCATCCCGATGACCCGCTTGCGGCCCTGCTCACGCAGCAGCCGCAGGCAATGCTCGTGCAGCGCCCGGCCGACTCCCCGCCGCCGGTGCGCCGGATGGACCACCAGCTCGACGGTGGCGTTCTCGGTGTTGTCCAGCTGCGGCAGGTCCAGCGCCAGGTAGCCGGCGGGCACGCCATCCAGCCGGGCCAGCGCCCAGAGCGTGACCGTGCCCGGCATCGGGTGGGTCAGCATTGCCTCGAAGCGCTGGCGACAGAACGGCGGGAAGTCGGGCAGGTCGGCGTCGTTCGCCGCCGCCCCGACCCGGTAGGCCTCGTCGATCGCGGCCGGGTCGGCGGCGTCGAACGGCGCGATCGTGATGCTCATGCCGGAAGGGTGCGCCCTGGGAACGCGATCGGGCCAGCGAATTTTCGCTGGCCCGATCGGACGTTGGTCGGGAGGGACACTCGCACAACGCCTCCGGCGTTGGGTCGTAAGAACTTCAAAAGTCTTCGGCGAAATGCCCTCCCGCACGGAGCATCTTGCGCCGTCCGGTTCCTGCCGTCAAGTCCTTAGCGGCGGGTTTTCCGCACCCAGAGCGAAAAGCCGGTTACCCGGCGGATCGGCCTGATCCCCCGTCCGGGCGATCCGCGGGTCAGCCGAGCAGGCCCGCGTCGCGGGCGGCGCGCAGGGACGGGCGGATCCGATGGGTGGGGCCGACCTCACCGGCGACCGCGTCGATGGTCTTCAGCCCCTCGCCGGTGTTGAAGACCACGGTCTCCGCGGCCGGGTCGAGCTTGCCCGACTCGACCAGCTTGCGGAGCACCGCCACGGTGACCCCGCCGGCGGTCTCCGCGAAGACGCCGGTGGTGCGAGCCAGCAGGCGGATGCCGGCGCGGATCTCGTCGTCGTCGACGTACTCCATCCAGCCCCCGGTACGGCGCACCGCCTCCAGCGCGTAGAGGCCGGCCGCCGGGTCGCCGATGTTCAGCGACTTGGCGATGCCGGTCGGCTTGACCGGGACGATCGTGTCGGTGTCGGCGTGCAGCGCGGTGGCGATCGGGTTGCAGCCGGCCGACTGGGCGCCGAAGACCTTCCAGCCGCCGGCCGGCGCCTCGACCAGGCCGACCTCGACCAGCTCGGAGAACGCCTTGTCAATCTTGGTGAGCAGCTCGCCGCTGGCCATCGGGATGACCACCTGGGCGGGGATGCGCCAGCCGAGTTGCTCGGCCACCTCGTAGCCCAGGGTCTTGGAACCCTCGGCGTAGTAGGGGCGCACGTTGACGTTGACGAACGCGGTGTCCTCGAACTCGTCGGTCTCGACCAGCTCGCCGCAGAGCCGGTTCACGTCGTCGTAGGAGCCGTCGATGGCGACCAGCTCGCCGCCGTAGACGGCGGTCGTGACCACCTTGCCCTGCTCGAGGTCGCCGGGGATGAAGACCACCGAGGGCACCCCGGCGCGGGCCGCGTGCGCGGCCACCGAGTTGGCCAGGTTGCCCGTGGAGGCACAGGCGTACCGGGTGAAGCCGAGCGCCCGGGCGGCGGTGAGCGCCACCGAGACGACCCGGTCCTTGAACGAGTGGGTGGGGTTGGCGCTGTCGTCCTTCACCCAGAGCGGGGCGGTGATACCCAGCTCGGCGGCGAGGTGCGGGGCGGCGACCAGCGGGGTGAGGCCGGGGTTCAGGGTGACCCGGGTGGCCGGATCCTGACCGGCGGGCAGCAGCGCCGCGTAGCGCCAGATGTTGTCCGGGCCGGCCTCGATCTGCTCGCGGGTGACGGTGGCCAGCGCGGCCGCGTCGTAGTCGACCTCCAGCGGCCCGAAACACTCGTAACAGGCGTGCTGGGCGGCGAGCGGGTAGCGGGCCTCACAGGCCCGACAGACCAGGGCGCGGGCGGGGCTGGCGGTGGTGTCGATACCGGGGGCGGCGAGCGTCGACGTCATGTCGAAGATTCCTCTCATCTTTCCCCGCATCGCACGGTGCGGCGGGGACGGAATTGGCACCTGCCCCGCGGGTCGCTCAGCGATGAGCGCGCGGGGTGGTTGCCGGGGCGTCTTCGGGCCGTATCCCTCAGCCCCTCTGGATGAGGTATGCAGTTGTGCGAACGAGTCTACGGCCGGGCCGCCGACCGTCCAGTCCGCCGTCCCACGGTGTGAGCCGCCGTCATCTTCACCCACCCCGAACGGCCGCCCCCGGGTCCCGGGGGGGGCGGCCGAGAGGGCGGGCTAGCGCGCGACCACCGCCACCGGGTCGACCACCGCGACGGGGTCCGAGACCGCCGCCGGCCGGTCGCCGGGCGGGGTGGCCCGCACCCGGGCCCGGGTCACCAGGTTGGCCGCGACCAGGGACGCGATGGTCAGCGCCGCGCCGGCCAGTTCGACCGGGCCGGGTCGGTAGCCGCGGGCGATCTGCACCACGAAGGTGGTCACCGGGACGAGGTTCATGAACAGCGCGGCGTTCGCCGAGCCGAGCCGCTGCACCCCGGTGTTCCAGGCCAGCACCGCGATCACCGCCCCCACGATCACGGCGTACGCCAGCTGCGGCGCGACCGCGACGAGGTCGGCGCCGGCCGGCGCGTGCTGCCACCCGGCGAGGTCGGCGACGGCGCTCGCGGCGAGCATGAAGAGCGTGCCGGCGAGCGCGGTCAGCGTGGTGTAGCGCAGCGGCGACCACTCGCCGAACCGGCCGGCCCCGTGCGTGTAGATCCCCCAACCGACGACCGCGCCGATCATCATGAGGCCGCCGAGACCGAACTGACCGAGCCCGGCGAGGCTGCCGCGGGTGATCACCAGGCCGACACCGAGGAGCGCGACCAGGGAGAGGGCGAGCAGGGCGGGCCGCGGGCGTACGCCGTCCCGAGCCCACCGGACCAACTGGGTGACCAGCGGCGTGGTGGCCACGAAGAGGGAGATCTGCTGCGGCGCGGCGTGCTCCAGCGCCAGGTTGGTGAGCAGGTTGAAGCCCGCGAAGCCGACCACGCCGAGCACCGCCACCTCGACACCCCGACCGCCGGAGCGCAGCGCGGCCACGCCCTCGCGGAGCAGCAGCAGGGCGAGCAGGATCACGGTGGCGAAGAGATAGCGGGCGGTGGTCAGGTTGAGCGGGTCGACCCAGGTCAGCGCGCTGGCCAGGACGGGGAACATCACTCCCCAGCTCAGCGCGGCGAGCAGCGGAAAGGCGGCGGCGCGAGAGCGCATGCTCAGCTCCTATGTTCGAGTATCTTCGAACCAACGATCCCGACCCTAGGAGCTTGTTCGATTTTTGTCGAACAAGGGTTACACTGCTCACATGGAGCTGCACGAACCCGAGTTGCGCGAGGTGCCGGTCACCGCGGTGCTGGGAGCGCTCGCCGACGACGTACGCCTACAGATCGTGCGGGCGCTCGCCGAGGGCGGCGAGTACGCCTGCGGCAGCTTCGAGTTCGGCGTCTCCAAGGCCACCCGCAGCCACCACCTGAAGGTGCTGCGCGAGGCCGGCCTGACCCGCACCCGGGCCGCCGGCACCAGCCGCTACGTCCGGCTGCGCCGCGACGAACTGGACCGCCTCTACCCCGGCCTGCTCGACGCCGTCCTCACCCGCAGCGCCGCACCCGGCGAGCGGGTCTGAACCAGTCCCGCAACCGCCGGTCCCGCAACCCCCGGTCCCGCAACCGCCGGTCCCGGGCCCGAGCGCGCCCCGGCCGACCTGCTGGACCGGCTGCGCCGTGGACCGCAGCCCGACTGGCGGTTGATTCGCGGGTCCTGTCGACCTGCCCCATATCTGGACCGCGCACGCGATACCGCGCCGCCCGGCTTCCGGTGGTCCATATTTGGGGCAGTTCGACAGTGGGTGACCGGACCACCGGCCGCACCCGGACGGACACCGGCCGGGCGGATCTTGGGAGGATGCGGCGGTGAGACCTTCAGTGCGACTCCGACCGGCACGCTTCCGTCTCCTACTCGCCGGCCTTCCGCTCGTCGGAGCCGCGCTGCTCGGGGCCTGCACGTCGGGGGGCGGACCGACCAGCCGGGCCGCGGCGACCCCGCCCGCGCCGACGCCCGACGCGGCCGGGCGGTGCCCGGAGTCGGGCGTCCTGATCAGGTCCACCGGGTCGGACGCCGCGATGGGCCTGCGGGCGCTCGGCCTGGATCTGACGAACTGCGGCAGCACGCCCTACCTGCTCAAGGGCTATCCGGTGCTGCGCGTGCTGGACGAGCAGCGGGCGGCGATCCCGCTCCGGACGGTCGCCGGCGCCCGGGAGATCACCACCGGCTTCGACGCGCCACCCGGGCAGCTGACCCCCGACCCGGGTGAGCGGGCCCACGCCACCGTGCTCTGGCGCAACACCGTCACCGACTCGACTGTCGAAGCCAGCGACGGCGAGTACCTGGAGGTCGCGCCCGCCGCCGGCCAGCCCGCCCAGTCCGTCGACCCGGACGGCCCGATCGACCTGGGCAACACCGGCCGGATCGGGGTCAGCGCCTGGAAGGCCGCCGAGCCGGCCACACCGGCGCAGCCGCCGGCCCCGACCGCGCCGAGCGGAGCGCCCTCGACGGCCGCGACGCCGGACAGCCGGCTATGAGGTCACGTCCTTGCGGGTGAAGCGCCAGTAGGCCAGCGCCCAGAACAGGGTCGCGTAGCTCACCGCCGAGATGGTGCCGCGGACCACGTCGTCGGTCTGCACCGGCGTGGAGAGCAGGCCCAGCCAGGCGGTGCTGAAGTGGGTGGGCAGGAAGGCGCGCACGGCGCCGAGCGCGGTGATCTGGTCCAGGATGCTGGAGAGAATCCAGAGCAGCACCGCGCCGCCGACCGCGCCGAGCGCGGCGTCCGTGGTCACCGAGAGCAGGAACGCCAGGCCGGCCACGACCAGCAGGACGATCGCCAGGTAGCCGAGCACGGCCAGCAGCCGCAGCAGCCCCTCCCCCGCCGGCAGCTCGGCGGCGACCGTGCTGCGCAGCGGCGACCAGCCGTAGCGCAACGTCCCTGCGAGCAGCGCGGTGCCGGCGAGCAGCAGCAGCGCCAGCCCCGAGTACGCGAGCGCGACCAGCAGCTTCACCGTGAGCAGCCGAGCCCGGGGCACCGGCACCGCGAGCAGGTAGCGCAGACTTCCCCAGCTCGCCTCGCTGGCCACCGTGTCGCCGAAGAAGAGCGCCACCACCACGACCAGCAGGAACGACGCCGACACGAAGATGGTGAAGAGGGTGAAGTTCAACCCGCCCGAGGTGGCGAGCTCGATCAGACTGCCGAACTCGCCACCGCCGTTGTCGTCGTCGTTCGAGTTGAACTGGAACGCGATCAGGATGATCAACGGCAGCAGCACCATGAACCCGAGCGCCAGCTGGGTACGCCGCCGGGCCGCCTGCCGACGGAACTCCGCGGCGAACGGCAGCGTCGCCGACGGCCGGTAGCCCGACGCCGCGCCCACCATGGAAGTCCCCATCACCGGTCCCCGCTTCCCCGAGAGGTCTCGCCCACCAGGGCGAGGAACGCGTCCTCCAGGCGGCGCCGCGGCACCACCCGGTCCACTCCGATCCCGGCCCGGACCAGCTCGGCCACCACCTCGCTGCGCGCGGTGCCGTTGGTGTCCACCACCAGTTGGCCATCGCCCTCCGGCAGCACCCGGACCCCGGCCAGCCGGCTCAGCACGTCCCGCGCGGCGGCCGGATCGGTGACGTCGAAGAGCACGCTCGGCGACTCGCCGACGATCTCCTCGACCGGCCCCGACGCCACGATCCGCCCCTTGTTCACCACCACGGCGTGGGTGCAGGCCTGCTCCACCTCGGCCAGCAGGTGGCTGGAGACCAGCACCGCCCGGCCGTCGGTGGCGTACCGCTGGAGCACCCGGCGCATCTCGGCGATCTGCGGCGGGTCGAGACCGTCGGTCGGCTCGTCGAGCACCAGCAGCTCGGGCAGGCCGAGCATGGCCTGGGCGATGGCGAGCCGCTGCTTCATGCCGTGGCTGTACGTCTTGATCTTCCGGTGCACCGAGTCGCCCAGACCGGCGATCTCCAGCGCCTCGTCGAAGTGCGCGTCGGCCAGCGGCCGCCCGGTGGCCGACCAGTACGCCCGCAGGTTCTCCAGCCCGCTCAGGTGCGGCAGGAAGCCGGGCCCCTCGACCAGCGCGCCGATCCGGGAGAGCACCGGCGAGCCGGGCACCAGGCGATGGCCGAAGACGTAGATCTCACCCGCGGTGGGCTGGGTGAGCCCCATCAGCACCCGCAGCGTGGTGGTCTTGCCGGCGCCGTTCGGGCCGAGCAGGCCGACCACCTGGCCGGGGTGCACCTCGAAGTCCACGTTGGAGACCGCGACGAAGCCGTCCGCGTACTCCTTGCGAAGCTGGCGCACGGCGAGCGGGACGTCCGCGTACGCCGGATGCACGGAGCTGTCCTGGCGGCGGTGCCGGCGGCGGACCACGGCGACGACCACGACGAGCCCGAGCACGATCGCGGCGAGCAGCCCGACCAGCACCCAGCGCCAGACGGCCGCCGCGGTGGGGATCGGGTCGCCGGCCACGGTGGGCAGGGCGACAGGCGCGTCGCCGGCGGCGACGGTGTAGACGGTCGGCTCGGCCGGTGAGGTGTACGACTGGTCCGACGTGGCCACCACCACCCGCAGCCGATGCCCGGCCTCGACCCGGCGGACGATCGCCGGCAGGGTCACCGTCACCGTCTGGGCGTCGGCGATCCGCGCCGGCAGGCCGGTGAGCCGCACCGGGGCGACCAGACCGTTCGGCAGGGTGGCGGCGCCGTTCGGGTCCACGTCGTAGAGCTTCACGAAGAGCACCGCCTCGCCGGTCGGCGACGCGGCACGGACCGACACGGTCGGCGCTCCGACCACGTCCACCGCCTCCGCCAGCGGCGCCGACTCGAACCGGGCGTGCTGGCCGGGCACGTCCCCGGCCACCCCGTCCAGCAGCGAGGAGAGCGCACCGGCGAAGGGCACCGAGGAGATGGCCGCCGGGTTGCCGTTCGGCGGGTTCGCGATCTGCTGCTCGGGGCCGGTCACCGCGACCGTCCTGCGGTCGTCGCCGCCGGTGCCCGGGTAGTCGGTGGTCCGGTAGCCGGTGGCCACCAGGCCACGGTCCAGCGCGTCGAAGCCGGCGATCCGCGACCAGGTGAAGTCGTCGCCGGGGGCCGCCCCCTCGCCCTTGACGTAGTGGTCCAGCCACTGCACGGTCAGGAACCGCACCCGGTCGGAGTCGGTCTTCGGCCCCTCGCCGCCGTCGTGACCGCCGGTGAACCAGGCGACGCGGACCGGGGTGCCGGTGGCCGCGATGCCCCGCGCGTTGGCGTCCGCCTCGGTGAGCGGGAAGAGGGTGTCCGCCTCCCCCTGCACCAGCAGGGTGGGCGCGGTGATCCGGTCGAGCACCCCGGCCGGGCTGGACCGGCTCAGCAGGTCGACGGCGGCCTGGTCGGCCCGCCCGGTGGTGGCGATCCGTAGGTACGCGGCGCAGACGTCGGCGGCGAACCGGCCGCAGGACGGATCCGCGGCGCCGGCCGGCGCGCGTCCCGGGCCGGTGCCCGGGCCCTCACCGGGGCCGGGGCTGGGCGGCCCGGCGGACGCCGGAGCGCCCTGTGGCTGGGCCGCGGTCATCCCGGAGAGCCCGGCCGGCCCCGAGCCGACGTTGCCCCCGCCGCCGAAGAACAGGCCGGCCCAGCCCTTCTTGAACACGCCCTCGGTGGCCGGGCCGCCGGTGCTCTCCGGCAGGAAGCTCCGGGCCAGGTCGTTCCAGGTGATCATCGGGACGATCGCGTCGACCCGCTTGTCCTGCGCGGCGAGCAGCAGGGCCAGTCCGCCGCCGTACGAGCCGCCGACCACGCCGACCTGCGGATCCCCGGCGGCGTCGGCGCGGATCTCCGGGCGGGCGGCGAGCCAGTCCAGCAGCCGAGAAGCGTCGCGCACCTCGTAGTCGGGGTGGTCCAGGTGGATCTCGCCGCCGCTGCGGCCGAAGCCACGCGCGGTCCAGGTGAGCACGGCGTACCCGCGGCCGGCGAACTCCTCGGCGTCGGCGCGCACCGACTCCTTCGTACCGCCGAAGCCGTGCGCCAGCAGCACCGCGGGGACCTTGCGCCCGGCCGAGGCGTCCGCCGGCAGATAGAGCGTGGTGTCCAGGTCCACCGGCTGCTGGCCGTCCGGTCCGGATCGCACGGTCAGCACGGCGGCCTCGGTACGAACCTCGGGCCCGCGCGGCCGTACCGCCCAGACCACGGCGGCGACCAGCAGCACGGCGACGGCCGCCAGCGCGACGGCGCGACGGCCGGTGGGCAGGGCACGCCGCATCCGGGCGACCGACAACGGCGATCTCATGCGGCACACGCTACGGGCCGGATCCTGAGCGTTGGCTGAGATCCGCCGTACGTCCGTCCGGTTACTCCGACCGGCGTCCGGAGCGGTGCGACCGCCCATGATCCAACGGATCTCAGCGGGACGAATTCGGATCCCGTGAATTCCGAACATCCACAGTAAATCGGCTTCGATCCATGCATGTCACTCCGTCGGGCGGCACCCACCGTGCCGACGAGACGGACGAACAGTGACATCGCTCGAAGTGACGCATAGCTGACCGATCGTCGGCGGGATCGCGAGCAGGCCATTCGGTTACTTTTCCGGTCCGGTACATGGGACTGCTCCGGCCACCCCGGGCCCGACACCGCCACCACCATCCCTCCCCGTTCCTCGCCGCAGGAGACAGACCATGACCGTCCCCGCGCCACGGGCCCGTCGCCGGTCCGCCGGCCGCGTGTTGCCGCTGCTGCTCGTCGTGGCGCTGTTGGCGCCGATGAGCGTGCTGTTCCAGCAGACCTGGCGGCTCACCGACGACGACCGGAGCCTGGCCGTCCGGGAACGACTCGGGATCGAGTACCTGCAGGCGCTCGGCCCGGTCACCGCCGCCCTGGTCGACGCCCAGTCCGCCGCGGTCGCCGGCCGACCCGCGTCCGGCGCGGCACTGACCGGCGCGGTCGAGCGGGCCGCCACGGTGGACGCCCGGATCGGTGCCGAGCTGCGCAGCCAGGAGCGTTGGGCCGGGCTGCGGGCCAAGCTGGAGGCGCTGCGCGACCGGAGCCCCACCGACCCCGAGGCCGCCTTCGCGGCGTACGGGGAGGTCACCGACCTGCTGCTGGACCTGCACCGCAAGGTCAGGGAAAGCTCCGGGCTGGTCCGCGACCCGGAGTCCGACTCGTTCTTCCTCCAGGACGCCGCCGGTCGGGAACTGCCGGCCGCGATGGTCGCGGCCGGCCGGCTCGCCGACCTCGCCACGCTCGCCACCCGCCGGGACGCCGACGAGCGGAGCCAGACGCTGGCCGAGCTGGCCGCGCTGCGGGTGGGCGCGCTCGCGCCCGCCGGCGAACTGGTCGACGACCTGCGCGCGGCGGTGGACAGCTCGGAGAGCACCGACCTGGGCGGCACCGTGCTGACCCCGCTGGACACCTACCAGCGGGCCGTCGAGGCGCTCGCCGCCGCCTCCGGCCCCACCAGCACCGGCGTGATCGATCCGGCACCGGTCGCCGGCGCCCGGCTCAACGCGCACGCCGCCGCCGAGCAGCTCCAGCCGGTCATCCTGGCGGAACTCGACGCGCTGCTCGCCGACCGGGTCGACGGGCTGGACCGGGACCGGTGGCTGCTGATCGGGGCGGCCGGGCTGGCCGTCCTCCTGCTGGCCGTGCTCGCCGGGGTGCTGCTCGCCGCCGCCCGTCGGGCGCGGCGGCGGGCCGTCGAGGCACGCCGGGCGCGGCGGGCGGACGCCACGCCCGAGGGCACGCCGTGGCCGCCCCGGCCCGGGCCGGGCGAACCGCCGATCGAGGAGCCGTGGCCGGCGCAGGTGACCGGTCAGGGCGTCGACTCGGAGGCCACGCGGCGGGGACCGGTCGATGCTGCTCGCTAGGCTCCGGATCCGCGGCAAGCTCGCGCTGCTCGTGGTCATCCCGCTGATCAGCATGGTCGGCCTCGCCGTCCCGGTGGTCCTGGACCGGGTGGCCGTCGCGCAACGGGCCGGCGAGATCGCCGACCGGGTCCGGCTCGCCAGCCGGATCGGCACGCTGGTGCAGGACCTCCAGCAGGAGCGGATCCTCTCGGTCGGACTGCTGCTCGGCCAGGTGAGCCGGGCCGAACTGGTGCGCAAGACGGCCACGGTGGACGACCGGGTGGCCGACCTGCGGGCCGGTGGGGACGAGCCGCTGCCGACACGGGTCGCCGACGCGCTGACCGGCGTACGCGCACTGACCGACGTGCGCACCGCGGTGCTCGCCGGCACGGCCAGCCCGGGCCAGGTGATGGACGCGTACGGGCCGGTCGACCTGGCGTTGATCGACTCGCTGCGGTTGGCGTTCAGCGTGGACACCGACACCGCGGCCGGTCGTCAGGTGCTGGCCCTGGACGCGCTGCTGCGCGCCGACGAGGGGCTGGGCAGCTGCGCCACCCTGATCGTGCTGGTGAAGGCGACCGACGACCGAACGGTCGACGCCGGCTTCGTCGCCTGCATGGCCGCCCTCCGGGTGGACAGTGTGCGGTTCCGCAGCCTCATCACGGCTGAGCAGCGCGAGCTCACCGAGCTGAACGACGCCGCGGTGGCCGCCCGGACCAGCGCGGACTTCCTCAGCACCGGCGCGGTCAACCCGACCGGCGCGATCCGCAACGTGCCGTTGGCGGCCCTCTTCCCGTCGGCCCGCTCGATGATCACCCTCGGTCAGTTCATCGAGAAGAAGATCGTGGCGGACGTGCTCGCCGAGGTGACCGGCGAGCAGCGGCGGGCGCTCACCGCCGCGTACCTGGTCGCCGGCGTGCCCGCGCTGATCCTGGCGGTGGTGCTGCTGCTCAGCGCCGCGGTGGCCCGGACGGTCGCCCGCCCGCTGACCCGGCTCACCCGCTCGGCCGACCGGGTCGCCCGGGTCGCCGAGGCCGAGCTGGTCCGGGTCGCCGACGACGAGTCGGAGAGCGCGCCGCCGGTCCGGCTCGATCCGGTCGATGTGCGGGCCCGGGACGAGATCGGCGACCTGGCCCGGGCGTTCGAGCGGGTGCAGACCACCGCGGCCCGGCTGGTCGAACGGCAGGTGGCCGGGCGGCGCAACGTCGCGCAGATGTTCGGCCATGTGGGTCGGCGGACCCAGAACCTGGTCGGCCGGCAGATCGCTCTGATCGACCGGCTGGAGCAGCGGGAGACCGACCCGGGCCGGCTGGAGGACCTGTACCGGCTCGACCACGTCTCCAGCCGGTTGCGGCGCAACGCCGGCAGCCTGGTGGTGCTCTCCGGCTCGCCCGGCGCGGACGCGTACGTGGCGCCGGTGCCGCTGGCCGACGTGGTCCGCCTGGCGCTCGGCGAGATCGAGGACTACACCCGGGTGGACGTGCGGGTGCCGGCCGAGCTCGCGGCGGCGCCGGCGACGGTCGGCGACCTGGTCCTGGCGTTGGCCGAGCTGATGGAGAACGCCACCGTCTTCTCACCGCCGCACACCCGCGTGGTGGTGAGCGCCGAACGGACCGGCGCGGGCGCCCGGATCACGGTGACCGACCAGGGCATCGGCATGACGCAGGAGCGACTGGCCGAGGAGAACGCCCGGCTGACCCGGCGGGAGCGGCTGGACCTCGCGCCGACCGAGGTGCTCGGGCTCTTCGTGGTGGGCCGACTGGCCCGGCGGCACGGGTGGGCGGTGAACCTCGCCCCGACCAGCGGCGGCGGGGTGACCGCCCGGCTGGAGGTCCCGCAGACGTCGCTCGTGCTCCGGCGCACCGAGCGGTCCGGCGCGGCGGTGGCCCGGGCCACCGTCCCGGCCCGGGAACGCCGCGCCACGAGCCCGGTGGGCGGGCCACCGGCGGCCGGACCGGCCGAGCAGCCGCCGCCGTCCGGAGTCGACCCGGGCGTGCTGACCCGGGCCGCCCGGAGCATGGCGTCCGGCGAGTCGTGGGACGCCTTCGGGGCCGGCGCGGAGCCGACGTCGGCGCCCGCCGGCGCCATCGCGTACCTGGAGATCACCGCGCCGACCGACGGCGTGCCGGCTCCCCCGCCAAAGGGTCCGGTGCCGGCGGGTCCGGTGGCGACGGGTCCGGCGGCGACAGGCTCGGTGGCGACGGGTCCGGTGGCGACGCCGCCGGCCGGCACCACCCCGGCTGGCCTGCCGCGTCGGCCGGTCGGACCCGCCGCCGGTGGCCGGCCGACGGTCGCCGGGGCGGGCATCCGGCAGCGGGTGCCGGGGACGAACCTGGCGCCGAGCGGCCCGCCGGCCGCGCCGGCGCCCGGCGCCGAGGCCGATCCGGCCGAGGTCCGCGCCCTGGTCGAGGCGGTCGAGTCCGGGGTACGCCGGGCCGAGCTGAGCCAGCCGGGGCCCGCCCCGCGGCTCGACCCGGACGTCCTGCCGGAGCGGCCACGGCTGAACCGGCGGGTGCCCGGGGCGAACCTCGCCAACTCGCCGTCCCGGCAGCCGGTCAGCCCGCACCCGGGGGACCCGGCCGAGGTCCGCGACCTCATCACCGAGTTCGAGGCGGGCGTCGCCCGGGCGCTGCGCGAAGTCAGTCCAGACCGTCGCAACGAAGAGGGGCCAACACGGTGACCAGTTCCTTCCTGCACGACAACGTCGACCAGCCGTCCAGCCCCGCTCCCACCGGGGACCTCAGCCCCGAGGCCCGCACCTTCAACTGGCTGCTGGACTCCTTCACCTCGAGCACCGCGGGCGTGCTGGAGGCGATCGCGGTCTCCTCGGACGGGCTGCTGATGGCCATGTCCGCGATCCGGGACCGGTCGAACGCCGAGCGGCTCGCCGCGGTGGTCTCCGGCATGACCAGCCTGGCCGGCGGCGCTGCCAGCTGGTACGCGCTGGGCGGGGTGAATCGGGTGATCGTCGACATGGCCGACGGGTACCTGCTGATCAGCGCGATCAGCAGCGGTTCGGTACTCGGAGTGGTCGCCGACCGGTCGGCCAACCTGGGCACGGTCGCGTACGAGATGACCCTCTTCGCCGGGCGTGCCGGCGCCGCGCTCACCCCGCGACTCATCGCCGAGCTGAAGAACGCCGCCCAGCAATGACCGCCGAGGTCGCCGGTGCGGGGCCGGACCCGGAACCAGGGGTCCGCATCCGCCCCTACCTGCACGGACCGCCCGCACCGGGTTTGCGCACGCCGGCGGCCGACCCGCACCCGGGGGAAGACGGACCGGCCGGCCCGCGCCCGTTCGTGCTGACCGCCGGACGGGTGGACGGCACGGACCCGGCGATCAGCCTGGAGACCCAGGTGACCGCCGCCGCGGAGGTCTGGGCCGGCGCACCCGTCGCCCTGCTGGCGCCGGAACTCCAGGCAATCATCGCCCTCTGCGACGAACCGATCTCCGTGGCGGAGATCTCGGCCCGGACCCGGCTGCACTTCGGCGTCACCCGGGTCCTGGTCGGCGACCTGCGCGCCACCGGCCACCTCGAGGTGCACCTCGAAGACCGCGACGGCGCCTCCGATCCCGATCTGATCCTGCGAGTGATTGATGGACTCCGTGCGATCTCCTGAATGGCCGGTCGCCCCGCTCGGCGGGCTCGCCGCGAACAGCGCCGCCACCCGGTACGGCATGCCGGGCGGCGTCGGGCCGGCGGCCACGCGCCCCGTGCACCCGCCGACCCCACCACCGCCCTACCGCCCGACCGACGCGTCGGACACGTCGGCGGAGGCACGCCCCGCGGCCGCGCCGGGGGTGCGCCGGACCGGGCGGGTCGACGCCCCGCCGGTGCCGGTCAAGATCCTCATCGCCGGTGGGTTCGGGGTCGGCAAGACCACCACGGTCGGCGCGATCTCCGAGATCGCACCGCTCACCACCGAGGCGGAGATGACAAGCGCCGGGATCGGCATCGACGACCCCGGGGCGCGCTCGGCGAAGACCACCACCACGGTGGCGATGGACTTCGGCTGCGTCACCATCGACCGCAGCCTGAAGCTCTACCTCTTCGGCACGCCGGGGCAGTCGCGGTTCGGCTTCATGTGGGACGACCTGGCCCGGGGTGCGCTCGGCGCGCTGGTGGTGGTGGACAGCTCCCGGCTGGACGACTGTTATCCGGCGATCGACTACTTCGAGCAGGCGGGGTTGCCCTTCGTGGTCGGGGTCAACGCCTTCGACGGACGGCTGGCGCTGGATCTCGACTCGATCCGGTGGGCGCTGGCGATCGGCGACCACGTGCCCTTGGTGCAGTTCGACGCCCGGGACCGGCTCTCGGTGCGGGACGCCCTGCTGGTCGTCCTGGACCGGGCGCTGGCACGGGCCACCCGGAACAGGGAGGCCTGAACTCCTCGGCGGTCAGACCCGTTTCCTCGAAGGGGTGGTCGTGATGAGAGATGGGTTGGACGAGACACTGGCCCGGATGGCCCGGCGCGAGGACGCGCTGCGCCGACGAGCCGCCGAGCCGACCGGGTCCCCCGGCCGGGAGGCGGGCGCGCACCGGCTGGAGAGCGACGCAGCCATGGACGACGACCCGGTCCAGGAGGTCGCCGAGGCGCTGCGCCGGGTGGTGGCCGGGCGTCCCGGGCTGGCGATGAGCGTCCAGGTGGAGCTGGGCGGGCGGACGTACCCGCTGCGGGTCGCCTGGACCGGCGGCGAGGTGACCGTCGGCGCGGAGCCGGCCGCACCCCCGCCGGCCTGGCCGATGTCGGTCAAGACGGTGCCGGGGTGGGCGCCCGGCCAGCGCGGCCCGGCCCCGGACCCGGCGGCCCGGCTGGCGGAGCTGATCCGCCGCGACCCGTCGCTGCTCAGCGACCGGGACCAGCAGCGCTGACCGGACGGCGCGGGCGGTCGGAGGCTAGGGTCGGGCGGTGGCGCACCCCGAGTTGACCCTGACCGCGAGCCTGCGGCCGGCGGCGCTGGACGCCCGCCGTGGCGTCGTCCGGCTGCATCCGGAGGTGCTCACCGCGCTGGGGCTGCGCCCCGGCGACCCGGTCCGGCTGGCCGGCCGGCGGGTGACCGCCGGCATCGTGGCGGCGGCCGAGTCGGGCGCGAGCACCGCTCTGCTCTACGCCGACGACCTGGTGCTGGGCAACCTCGGCGTCCGCGACGGTGGTCAGGTGACGGTGAGCCCGCTCCCGGTGGTCGCGGCCAGCCGGGTCACCCTGGCCGGGCCGGTGGAGATCGTCGCGGCGGTGAGTCCGGAGATGCTCCGGCTGGCACTGCTCGGCAAGGTGGTCACCGCCGGCGACGACGTCTCCCTGCTGCCCCAGGACGTGCTGCCGGACGCCTCGGTCCGCAGCCTGGTCGAGGCGGCCCGGCGCAGCCTGGCGAACACTGTCGGCTACGCCTGGACCAGCACCCTGCTCACGGTGGTCGCTGCGGAGCCGACCGGCGGCGCGCTGGTCACCATGGACACCCTGGTCGGCTGGGAGCATGGGCCGGTCACCCACGGCGCCGCGGCCGGGGTCGGCACGACGGGCGCGGGCACCGGTTCCAGCGGCACCCCCGCCCGGGCCGCACGCCGCAACGGTGGCCTCGGGGCGACGACCGCCGGCGCGGTCGAGGCAGCGGTGCCGGCGGACGCGCCGGCCGTCGACGAGCTGCCCGGGCTGCGGGCCCAGGCCGAGGAGCTGACCGAACTGCTCGACCTGGGCTTCCACCACCGGGAGGTGCTGGGCCGGCTCGGCACGAGGGTCTCGCTCGGCGTCCTGATCGCCGGGCCGGCCGGCTCCGGAAAGTCGGCCCTGGTCCGCGCGGTCTCCGCACAGGTCGGTGCCCGGGTCTGCGCCCTCTGGGCGCCGGAGGTGGCGGCGCTGACCAACCAGGCCGCCGCGGAACGGCTGCGCGCGGCCGGCGCCGCGGTCCGGGACAACGGCCCGGCGGTGCTGCTGGTCACCGACGTCGAGGCGCTCGCCCCGGCGGACGGACCGGGCCCGGTGGCCACCGTCTTCCGCCAGCTGCTGGCCGAGACGGTGCGGGCCGGAGCGGCGGTGATCTGCACCACCGGCCGGCCGGAGGCCGTCGATCCGGCGCTGCGCGCCCCGGACCTGCTCTCCCTGCGGATCAGCATCCCGCTGCCCGACCCGGCGCTGCGCCGGGACCAGCTGACCGTGCTCACCCGCCAGGTTCCGCTCGCCGAGGACGTCCGGCTCGACGAGATCGCCGGCCGGACCCCGGGGTTCGTCGCCGCCGACCTGGCCGCGCTGGTCCGCGAAGCCGGGGTACGGGCGGCGCTGCGGCAGAAGTCGGCGGAGAACCCGACCGTGGCGATGGCCGACTTCACGGCCGCGCTGGAGGTGGTCCGGCCGACCACGATGGCCGCGTCCACGCTGGAGCTGGCCACGGTGACCCTCGACGACGTTGGCGACCTGACCGAGGTGAAGCAGACGCTGACCGAATCGGTGCTCTGGCCGCTGACCTACCCGGACACCTTCGCCCGGCTCGGCGTGCAGCCGCCGCGCGGGGTCCTGCTCTACGGCCCGCCCGGTTGCGGAAAGACCTACCTGGTCACCGCGTTGGCCGGCTCGGGGCGGGCGAACGTGCTCTCGGTGAAGGGCGCCGAGCTGCTCTCCAAGTGGGTCGGCGAGAGCGAGCGCGCGGTCCGCGAGCTGTTCCGCCGGGCCCGCGAGGCCGCTCCCACCCTGATCTTCCTCGACGAGGTGGACGCCCTCGCGCCGGTCCGCGGCCAGGCCTCCGACGGCGGTACGACCGACCGGGTGGTCGCCGCGCTGCTCACCGAGCTGGACGGGGTGGAGGCCCTGCGCAACGTGGTGGTGGTCGGCGCGACCAACCGGCCGGACCTGGTCGACCCGGCCCTGCTGCGGCCGGGACGACTCGAGCGGTTGGTCTATGTGCCGCCGCCGGACGCGGCGGCCCGGGCCGAGATCCTGCGGGCCGCCGCCCGCAACGTGCCGCTGGCACCGGACGTGGACCTGCCCGGGCTCGGCGGCGAGCTGGACGGCTTCTCGGCGGCGGACTGCGCGGCGCTGGTCCGGGAGGCGGCGCTGGCCGCGATGCGCGAGTCGCTGACCGCCTCCACGGTCACCGCCGCCCACGTCGCGGCGGCCCGGCAGCGGGTCCGCCCCTCCCTCGACCCGGCCCAGGTCGCCTGGCTCGCCGCCTACGCCCAGGCCCGCCAACCCTGACCCCACCCACGGTCCCCGCCACGACCCCCGGTTGATCATGAAGTTGTTGCCCGCCGTAGGGCGTGTCCCGGGCAATAACTTCATGATCAACGGGACCAGCCCGGGGAGGGCGGGGTCAGTCGGTGGGTAGGAGGGGGCCCAGGGGGCCGAGGTCTAGGTTCAGGTCCTCCGGGGTCAGGCCGAAGTGCTCGCGCAACCCGACCATCTGCTCCTCCAACGCCATCAGCGTCACGCCGATCCGTTCGATCTGCTCCTCGGTGAGGTCGCCCAGCTCCACCCGGCGCAGCGCCTGGCGCTCCATCAGCTGGCGGAGCAGCTCGACCACGGTGAGCACCAGGCTGGCCAGTCCCCGCTCGACGGAGTCGCGGTCCACCGTGAGCCGCCGGTCCAGCGGGGTCACCCGGGGTGGACGCCACTGCGGCGCGTCCAGCGCGGCGGCCAGCGCGGCGGCCTCGTCCCGGCCGGCTCCAGCCGCCTCGTCCCGGCCGGCTCCACCCGCCCCGTCCCGGCCGGACCCAGCTACCTCGTCCGGGGCGGTCATGCGAGGTCCACGATCGGCTCGATCGGCGCGCCCGCCGACGGCAGGTCGCCCGGCTCGGGTGGGGCGAGCGCACCGACCGAGGCGATCAGGGCGCGCAGCGAGATGCGCACCAGGTCCACGTCGGCGATGGCGAGGGTGATGTCGCCGCTGACCACCACGCCGGTGGCCAGCACCCGGTCGAGCAGGTCGACCAGGGCCACCGGCCGGTAGGCCAGCGGGTCGTCCGCGCTGTTCGGGGCGAGCGAGGTGGTCATCGTGCCGACCGCCGCGCCCCGCCGGTCACGCCGGCTCCCGCACGGTCAGCGCCGGCTCCGCCGACCGTTCCGCCACGAAGGAGTACGGCGGCCACGGGCCGGTCAGCTCCAGCCGCAGCTCGGGATGACGTGTGCCGAGCGCCTCCACCAGCCCGGCGAAGCCGGCCAGCGCTCCCGCGTCCACCAGGTACGCGCCGTTGAGCGCCATGGCGGTGGGCGCCCCCGAGAGCCGGCGGTCCTGCGGCGCGTGTCGCCGGGCAGCCACCGCGTGCCGGGCGAGCGCCTCGTGCACCGCCGCGGCGGCCGAGTCGGCGGCCCGCTGCCCGTCCTCGCGGGCGGTGAGCTGGGCCCGGCGTCGCCGCAGGTACGCCGCGCCGGCGCCGCCCGGGCCGGCGGTCTGCTCGGCCCGGGGCGCCGTGCCCGGCACGACGTACCCCTTGACGCCCCACTCGCCGCGACCGGTGAGCCGGTCGAGCAGGGTGACCAGTTCGGCGCGGCGCTCGGTGAGCGAGGCGGCGACCCGCGCGTCGTCGTGGTGCACGGTGGCCAGCCGGGCCGGCACCACGGCGCCGGCGCGGGTCAGTGCGTCGACCACCCGGTGGTGTGCCCGGGCCGCGCGTTCCAGCCAGGCCAGGTCCTCCAGGTTGCCACGCAGCGCCTCCTCGCCGTACTCGGTCAGCGGCACGTCGCTCACCACGGCCACCAGGCCCGCCGCCCGGACCGGACGGACCGGCTCGGCGGCCATCCCGGTGATCGCGCCCAGCAGCCCCAGATCGGCCTCCCGGACCACGCCGTGCAGCCAGCGGCCGGCGTCCCCGCCGGTACGCCCCGGCGGGCCGGCCGCGTCAACCGTCGAACTCATCCCACTCCTCCCGTCCCGCGTCCCGTCGCTGCGCCCGGGCGGCAACCCGGGGACGGCGTTCGGCCTCGACCTGCTCCGGATCGCGGGGGCCGGGCTCCACCGGCGGGCGGGCCCGGGAGCTGAGCCACGGATCGTGCTCCCACCAGTCGATGCCGATCTGCCGGGCGGTGTCGACCGAGGCGATGACCAGTCGCAGCTTCAGCGTCAGCAGCTCGATGTCGAGCAGGCTCACCCGGATGTCGCCGGCGATCACGATTCCCCGGTCGAGCACCCGTTCCAGGATGTCGCCGAGATTGGCCGGCTCGTGGCCGGCCGGCAGCACCTGGCCGGAGTTCTGCACCACCGACGGGACACTCGTCATCTCAGCCCACCTCGCCCTTCCCCCGCTGGTAGCGCCGCACCCGCCGGTAGCCGAGCAGCACACCGTCGAGGTCGAGTTCCACCTCGTAGAGGCCGAGCAGATCGGTCGACGCCGGGATCCGCCGGTCCTCGACCACCTCCACGCCGACCAGCCAACCGTCCTGGACCGCCCGCAGCGAGGTGGTGCCGACCGGTTCCCGGCCGGTCAGCTCGACGACCTGGCGCAGCCCCTCACGGGCCGCCTCGGCCGCCGACAACGGCTCGACGTACTCCTCGTCGTCGGCCCAGTCGTCCTCCGGCTCGGGTTCACGCCGGCGCGTCCGGTCGCCGTCGCCGCGGATCAGATCCGTCATCGCGTACACCTCCTCCTGCTTCGCCGCGCCCGCGCCCACCTGGGCGCCCGTTCCGCTCGGCGCCCGGCCGGGCGGTCCGGGACCGGTCCCGTGGCTCGTCGCCACGCCGCCGGACCACCGCGCCGCGCCGCGTGCCGGCCCCGGCACGCCCGGCGCCTCCCGCCGGCCCGTCGTACCGGGCCGGCCCGGCGTCGGCCGTGGCCGGTCCCGGTTCGGGCGAGCCGGTGGCGGCCGCCGGGCGGGCGGTGCCGCCGGTCAGCCGGGCCAGCACCTGCTGCTGCCGCTGGTCCCGCTCCTCGGCGGTCAGCTCGCCGGCGGCGGCCGCCGCGTCCAACGCCTCCAGTTCCCGGCGGATGTTGGCCGGGTTGTACAGCTGCGACTCCGCCTCCCGGGCGATCACCTTGACCACCGCGGTCAGGCCACGGACCGGGGCGTACGGCAGGGTCAGCAGCGTCCCGAGGATGTCCATACGCCTCAGCCCGCCAGCTCGTGGGCGCTGACGAAGTCGTACGGGGCGAGCGGGCCGAGCAGCCGCATCCGGACCAGCCCGCGGCGTTGCTCGGCGAACTCCTCGACGGTGTCCACGAACTCGTCCTCCCGGTCGGCGTCGACCAGGAAGGCGGCGTTCGCCGCGTCCAGTTCGTTGCTGGGCTGTCGGGGCAGGCTCGACACGGCGAACGGCTTCAGCCGGTCGAGCAGTTCCCGGTTCTCCGCCTCCCGGCGCAGCTCCACCGCCTGACTGATCATCTCGCCGAGCCGGATCCGCTGCTCCCGGCTCACCTCCTCCGGGCGGCCGCGTACCTGGTCGGCCAGGTCGGCGGCGGCCGGGTTCTGCTCCAGCACCGCAGCGATCAGCGCCGGCTCGTCGTAGCGGCCGTGCACGACGTACTGGACCAACCCCTCCAACTCGTCGAGGGCGGCGGCGAACCGGTCGTGGTGCGCGTCCAGCAGGTCGGCGACCGCGTCCTCCCCGGTGACCACGGTGCCGAAGCGCACCGGCAGCACCGGGGCCACCGGGGCGGTCCCGTCGAGCAGGGTCTGGTACGCGGTGAGGTCCGCCGGCCTGCCGAGCGCCGCCTCCAGCGGCACCTCGCTCACCAGGGCGGCCACGTCGCCGCGCCGGACGACGGTCACCTCGCCCGGCGGGTCGCCGACCCCGGCGGCATCCGGGGTCGGCTCCACGTCGGACGGCACGATGCCGTAGATGAACAATCCTGTCGTGTCGGCCATCTCAGCGCTCCTCGTCCCGACGGCGGCGCCGGGGTCGGTCCCGGTCCCGCTCGCGGTCCGCGCCGAGGTCGCCGACCGCGTCGCGGACAGCGCCGCCGAGCGCCCCGACGGTCTTGCCGAGCCCGGACACCGCCTTTCCGGCGGTGACCGCCCCGGAGGCCCCCTGGACGAGGTCGGGTAGCCCCTTCTGGTTGCGGGGGGTGATGTCGAGCCGGTCCACCGCCTCGGCGAACCGCAGGTACGTCTCGACGCTCGCCACCACCACCCGGGCGTTGATCTCCAGCAGCTGGATCCCGACCACCGCGACGGAGACCTGGGCGTCAATCACGACGCCCTTGTCGAGCACGGTCTCCACCACGTCGGCCAGGCCCGACGACGACCCGCTGCGCTCCAGCGCGCTGCCGGCCGAACCGCCGGTGGTTGCCACGGTCATTCGTCCCGCTCCTCTCGACGACGACGTACCACCGGACGGCGCGGCGGTTCCGGTGCCCGCCGGGGCCGCGGCTCCGGCTCCTCGGTGGCACGCGGGCGACGGGCCCGCTCCGTGACCCGCCGGCGCGCCGGGCGGGGCTCCTCCGGAGCCTCCGGCTCCTCGGGCTCCTCCTCGTACGCCTCGTCGTACTCGTCCTCGTACTCGTACTCCTCGTCGGCCGGGCGTCGACGGGCCGGCCGACGGCGGGCGACGGGTCGGGCCCGCTCCCGGCGCGGCTGCTCCTCGGCCTGCTCCTCCTCGGCGGGCTCCTCCTCGGCGGGTTGCCTACCGCCGCCGGGCGCCCGTCGCTCCTGCTCCTCGGATTCGCGCCGGGCGCTCTCCTGCTCCTCCCGGACGGCGGTGTCGTGGTCCCGGACCACCTGCGAGTCCTCGATCTCACCGCGCCAGCCCTGCACCGCGTCCGGGTCGAGGACGGTCTGCGTCATCACGTGCCGGACGAAGTGCTTGAGCTCCAGCCGGACTCGTCGCCCCTGGGCCCGCCAGAGGTTCCCGGTGTGCTCGAAGAGGCCCTGCGGGTGGTACTCGAGCACGACCAGGATCCGGGTCAGGTCGCCGGTCACCTCGTGGAAGCTGACCGTGCCGTCGACCGAGCCCTTGTCGCCCTTGGAACGCCAGTGGATGAGCCGGTCCGGGATCTGCCGGACGATGGTCGACTCCCAGCTCCGGTGCGACCAGAAGATCTGCGCCTTCCAGTTCAGCTTCTCGTCGGACTCGGTGTCGACGTTCTCGACCTTCTTCATGAAGCTCGGGAAGTCGCCGAACTGGGTCCACTGGTTGTAGGCGACCCGGATCGGCACGCCGACCTCGATCGTCTCGACGATGTTGGTCACCTTGAGCTTCCGGCCGCCGCCGGCGCCCCCCTTCCGCCTGCCGAGCGCCGACATCACCTTCTCCTTGCTGCCGGCCACCCCGGCATGGAACATCGCTTTCACCGGGGAGTCGCCCTCGGCCAGTCGCTGCGCGCCGGTGGCGGCGGCGATCAGTCCTGGGCCGCCGCCCTGCTTGGCGTAATCGCCGAGCCGGCCGGTCGCGCCGGTCACTCGTTCGGTCACCGCGGCGACGGCCCGTTCACCGAGCGCTCCGGCCAGGCTCTTCACGTCGTCGGCGAGCTGGCCACGAAGCTTGTCGACCAGTTCTCGTGAGCCCGCGCTGGAAGCCATGGTCACCGCCCCCGTCGCTGGCCGGCGGGCTCACCCGCGTCGACCCGCGAGGGCCGCTCGGCCTCGCCGTCGGAGTGCGGGCCGCCCGTCACCTGCTCGGTGATGTCGACGGTGCGGCGGCGCAACGAGTCCGCCGAGCCGCGCAACTTGCCGCTGAGAGCGTCGATGCCGTTGCCGGCGGCGGCCGTCGCCGCCGCCTTGCCCGCCACGGCGAGCGGGCCACCGAGGCGGCCGAGGTGGGCCAGGTGCGGGGACGACTGCAACAGGTCCGTGCCCTTTTGCCACAACCCGCCCGGCTCCCGGCTGGCCCGGCCGGCGGCGACCGCGGCGGCCAGGGCGAGTGCGGTACGCAGTTTGCGGCGGCGACCCACCAGGTAGCCGATGCCCACTGCCAGTCCGATTCGTGTTCCGCTGTTCATCAGTTCTCCTTCGCTCCCCCGCGGTCCGGACGCCTGCTGCGGTCGGGGCCGAAAGAGGGCCCGTCGATCGACACGAGCGGGACCTGCAATCAGGCGTCCCGTAATGGCGGACCCGGCGGGCAGTACCCGGGGGCATAGCCGCGAAACCGTATTCACAATTTCCGGCGAAAGCGCGGACAGGCGAATTCAGAAAGGCAGGCGTCTGCCGAGACAAACCGGACACCAAGGCGCGTAATTGCAGATCAGTAGCGGTAAGGAGACAGGAGGAAAGACAGCGCTAACGGGATCAGCGGGCCGGCGGAGTCGAATCCAGACAGATTTCCGCGCGCACCTTTTCGCCGTCCTCACGCAATTTGGCGCCACTCTTTTCCAATACCGACAGGGCACCGGCGTTGTCTCGGGTGGTCTCCGCCACGACGGCGCGCATGCCGGCTGCGGCCGCCTCGTTGAGCAGTTCCCGCAGAGCGGCACCGCCGATGCCCTGGCCGCGCGCCGACCGACCGAGCCACATCCCGGTCTCCACCGTGCCCGGCTCGTCGCAGCGCGTCATCCGGACCATGCCGACCACCTCGCCCCCGGCCAGGATCGCGTACATCTGGGTCCGGGTCGGGCCGGTCAGCCCGCCGAAGCTGGCCCGGTGGTATTCACGGAAGGCCTCCCGGCGGGCGAGCGACCAGCCGGCCGGGGCCTCCACCGGGGGCATCACGTCACCCGGCTCCGCCTCCGCGGCCGCTACGGAGAGCAACGGCTCGAGGTTCCGCTCGTCCACCGGCTCCAACCGGACCGTACCCGCCACGTGCCGCAGTCTGCCGGCCCTACCGGGAGAAGTCCACCCCATCCAGCGGTGACTGGCGGTCCGTCGACAGGTACCGGCCGGTCGGGCGGCGTGGGGTGCCGCCTCACGCTCCGCTGTCGCCCGAGTCGAACTCGCAGAGCACCACCGAGGCGTCGTCCGAGCGCTTGTGCCGGCGTAGCCGATCCGGCAGGTCGCGCTCCGCGGTCCGGACCCGATCTATCAGCGCGTCCGGTCCCTCCATGGTCACCACGTCCAGCAGCCCGGCCCAGTCGACCAGACCGAACTCCTCGACCGCGCTCGAGGCGCCGTCGGAGAGCAGCAGAGCCCGGCGCAGCGCGCCCGGCCCGCGCAGCGGCACCGAACCGGCCACCGCGTGGTACGCCGCGTCCGGGTCGGCGGCGGCCACCCAGTAGCCGTGGGTCTGGTTCATCCACCCCCGCTGCACCGTCACGGCCTGCCGGAACCGGGCGGCCCGGTCGGCGGCCCCCGCCGGCAGCAACGCGGCGGTGCCTCGCAGCTCGGCCATCGCGACGTCGAGGCGGTCGTCCGCGACGACGGTGACCCGGCCACCGGCGTCCAACACCAGCGGGCTGTCGCAGAGCACCAGGTAGTCGACCTGGTCACCGCCCTCGCGGAGCAGACAGACGGTGCTCGACGGGGTGCCCGGATGATCCAGGTCGCACTGGCCGCCGTGGTCGGCCCGCACCGCGAGGATGGCGGCCGCGAGGTTGCTCATCAGGTTCGCGGCCGGGCGGGCCGCCTCGGCCAGCCCGATCCGGGCGGCGAGGTGCCGGACGTACCACTCCGGACCGTGCACACAGCCGGTGTCGAAGCCCGCCGGTACGGTGGCGCCGTCCAGCACGCCGACCAGCGGTCCGAGCCGGAAGACGACGTCCTCGTTCACGTCCCGTCCGGGTGCCGGGGCAGAGGCGGAGCGGACCCGCATCAGCGGAGCCCGCCCCACCGCCCGTACCGGCTCAGCGGTGCCGGAACTCACCGACAGCCTCCTGCGCCTGCTCTCGTACCTGATGGGCGGCCGTACGGCCCTGGGACCCGACGTTGGCCGCACCCTTGACGGCGGTGGAACCCACCGACCGGGCCGCCTGCTGCGCCGGCTCGCGCATGTTGTCGCGAAGCTCGTGCCCAGCCCGGCTGGCCATGCCGCGCAGGTCGCCCGAGTGCTCAGCGACCATCCCCTTGGCCTGACTGGCCAAATGCCGCTCCTGACGGCTGGCCGGGATCAGGGCGGAGGCGAGCAGCCCGGCGCCGAAGGCGATGAGGCCGGCCGCCAGCGGGTTGCCCCGGGCCTGTTCCCGGGACTGCTGCCCGAGCGAGCGCGCCTCGCCCCGGACGGAACCGGCGGCGTGTGACATCCGCTGGCCGGCCTCCTGACCCGCGTGCTGCACCGAGCCTGCGGCCTGGGACATCCGCTGGCCGGCCTCCTGGCCCGCGTGCTGCACCGAGCCGGTGGCCTGGGACATCCGCTGGCCGGCCCGGTCGCTCATCTGTCCGGCCCTGTCGCCCATCTGCCCTGAGGTACCCATCAGCTTCTCCTTAGCCCGGGCAAGCGTCCCACGGGCCTGCCCGACGCGGTCACCGGCGATCCTCCGCGGGTTGACCTTGTCGGTCAGCGCGTCGACGTCACTGCTCAACTCGCTCCGGGTCTGCTCGATCTGTTGTCGGATCCGATCCGAATCACTCGACATCGTCTGCTCCCTCGCGGCTCGGGGTCACCGGCCCCGCATCGCATCCGGTATCTGCCGTGCGGTCTGCTGAGTCCTGGGCAGCACGCCCTTGAAATCACGCAGCCTGTTCCGCCCGGTCACGGCCAGGATCGCCGTGACCACGGCCCAGAAAGCCGCCACGATCAGCGCTGCCCAGCCCTGGTCCATCACGTTGGACAGACCCCACCAGGCCGCGTACGAGACGAACAGCACGGTCAGGAACCCGGCCAGCGCCGCGCCACCGAACATGCCGCCGGCCTTGCCGGCCTGGGTCGCCTCCTCACGCAGTTCCGTCTTGGCCAGCTGAATCTCCTGACGGAACAACGTGGACATGTTGCGACTGACGTCACCCATCAGGTCGCCGACCGACTGGGTGCGTTCCTTCTCCGGGGCGCTCATGGTGCCACTCCGCCCGGGATGTCACGCTCCCGCCGGCCGTCAGGCGAGATGTTCTGCGCCCGGGCCGTACCGGCGTAGGGCCCGGCACTCGAGTACGGCGCCTCGGCCTGCCGACCATACGGCTGCGGGCTGGTCTCCCGCCGGGCACCCGGGCCACCCTCGTGGTCCGGGGACTTCATGCTCCGGGTGAGCCGGCCGAGCAGCAGTCCGGCCATCGCCGCCCCGGCCAGGAACCTGCCCGGGTGCTGACGCGCGTAGTCGCGCACCTCGTTCAGCACGTCGCCGGGCTCGCGTTCGTCGAGCCAGCCGGCGGCCCGCTGCGCGGCGCCCGCCGCCTGACGGACTGCCTCACCGGTGAGCGCGGAATCGCTGCGGTCGGCCACCGAGCCGAGTTCACGGCCGATGCTCCGCAATCCCTCCGCAGCCCGGTGCTGCTGGGACCGGGCCTGCTCGCGCAGCTGCGAGGTAGCCTCCCCGGTCAGCTGCCGGGCCTGCTCGCGCGCCTGCTCGGCCACCTGCCTGCCCTGCTCGGCTGCGGCGTGGCCGATCTGACCACCGGCCTGTGCGGTCTGGTGACCGACACGGGACGCCTGCTCGCGGGCCTGCTCAGCGGTGCCAGCCGGCGGTCTGTTCTGGTTGATCGCCGTCATCGTGCACTCCCTTCCTAGGCCCCAGGCCACGGTGTGACCCGGAACGGTCTCCGCGTACCCGTCCGGATCCGCGACATTCGCCCGCCGCCGGACCACGAGGCCCTGGCGGCGGACGGGAATCCGAACAGGTCACCTGCCCACTCCGAGCCGGGCCGTGGAAGGTCGGCACGGGACGATCGGCGGCGAGGGGACGGGACCGACCACGGATGCGGTGTGCGGCAGTTCCGCCGGTGCCGGCCAGACCGGATGAGCCGGTGCAGCGGCTCCGCAGCGGGCTGGACCAATCGAGTTCGGGTCAGACCGGACAGGTCCGCCAGGGGCGCCGGCGCCGTACCGGGACGGTCCTTGCGCCCCTGTGCGACGGATCAGGCCGAGGTGGCGCGGGCGCGGGCGGATGTGCTCAGCGGCGGCGGTTGCGGGCGCGGGAGGAACGCAGCCGGCGAAGCCGGCCGATCAGCACCGGCTCGGCGGCGAGCGCGGCCGGGTTGTCGAGCAGTCCGTTGAGCAGCTGGTAGTAGCGGGTGGCAGAAAGGCCGAAGGCGTCCCGGATGGCCTGTTCCTTCGCGCCGGCGTGCCGCCACCACTGCTGTTCGAAGGCGAGGATCGCCTGTTCCCGCTCGGTCAACCCGGCGGCGGTAGCTGCCGGCGCGGCATCGGCTGAGGCCGCCCGCCGAGCGTCGTCGACCTCGGCCGGGACGGTCTCCTCGGCCGGCACCGAACGGGGCGGCGGGACCGGGGCCGCGCCGGGCCGGACGTTGCCGCCCACGCCCAGCTCCGGCGTCGCATCCGGCGCGTCGGTGGGTGGCTCGGCGGCGGCCGGGGCGGCGTCGGCAGGCTGCATGGCGCTCCTCGGGCGGGCGGCCGGCACCGCGACGCCGACCAGGGGGACCTCAGCCTAACCAGGGCGGACGCCGGCCGCATCTGTCGTCGCGGCCGGCGTCGCGCCGGTCAGGAGATGTCGCGTCGGCGCATCGCCCAGAGGGCCCCGCCGAGGATCACCGCGACCCCGACCACCAGCATCACCGAGGACTGCTGCCAGGTGATGTCGAAGGTCTCCGGCTTGCACTCACCGGTGAAGGTGGCGTTGCAGGCTTCCCAGTTCTCCAGGGTCACCTTCTTCTGCATCCAGGCCGCCGCGTACGTGGGCAGCAGCCACGCCTCGACGAACGGAATCCGGGCCATGCTCAGCAGGATGCCGAGCCCGAACTGGCCGACCACCAGCAACGCCACCACGCCGCCGAGGGCCATCGCGGTGTGCCGGCCCAGCGAGGCCAGCGCGAAGCCGATGGTGGTGGCGGCGAGCACCAGCACCAGCCCGCGCAGCCCGGTCAGGGCGAGCGACTGCCAGACACCGGAGGTCACCTTCTCGGTGCTGCCCCGGAACAGGGCGACCAGCCAGAACCCGCCGTACCAGAGCAGCCCGGCCGAGACCGTCAGCGCGAACGCCCCGGTGAGCAGCGCCGCCAGCTTGCTGAGCAGCACGGTGAGCCGCTTCGGCCGCCAGAGCAGCAGGTTCATCATTCCGCCGCTGCTCCACTCGGCGCCGATGAAGGACGCGCCGACGACGAAGCCGACCAGTCCCAGGATCGCCGCGAACGGGATCAGCATCTCGCCGAAGCTCTTCCGGAAGTCGAACGTCGACGGCAGGAACCACTCGGCCTGGAACGCCTCGCGGGGCGGGGCCGTGATCATGTCGCACTGCGGCGGGAACCGGTTGCCGTCCTTCGTGCCGGCCGCCTCGGCCTGCTCGCACGCCGCGCGTTCCTGCTCGGTGTAGCGCAGCTGATCCTGGTAC
This sequence comes from Micromonospora sp. NPDC093243, assembly GCF_044753725.1. Lineage (NCBI taxonomy): Bacteria > Bacillati > Actinomycetota > Actinomycetes > Micromonosporales > Micromonosporaceae > Micromonospora > Micromonospora sp. NPDC093243. The sequence goes on from NZ_JBIVNT010000008.1 coordinate 66,300, forward strand.
TGCTGCTCGGCCTGGCGCTCCGCGCGGGCGTGCGCGGCGGCGTCGATCTTCTGGTTGCTGAAGAACATCCCGACCACCACCGCCGCCAGCACCAGCAGGCCGAGCAGCGTCATGTAGCGGGTGAAGCGCCGCTTGGTCAGCCGGCGCAGCTCCGTACGGTAGAGGCTCACGCGCCCCACCCCCCTCCGGCGGTACCGGACTGCTCCGACCCACCGACCTTCGTGGACTGGTCGACCTGCCGGTGCTGACCGGGGACCGGCGCGGTGGAGGTCAACTCGAGGAAGACGCTCTCCAGGTCGACGGCGATCGGCGCCAGCTCGCTGACGTAGAGGCCCTGCTCGGCGAGGAGCCGGGTGACCGTGGCCGGCTTGTCGACGCCGCCGAGCATCAGATGGTCCGGCTGCCCGGTGACCCGGATCCCGGCCCGGGTGAGCGCCTCGGTGGCCGCGGGCAGGTCGGTCACCGCTTCGAGGCGTACCCGCACCGCGCCGGACGAGTGCTGGGCGAGCACCTCGTCGACCGGGCCGAAGGCGACCCGACGGCCCAGCGAGATGATGGTGACCGAGTCGCAGATGAGCTGGATCTCGCCAAGGATGTGGCTGGAGAGCACCACGGTCATCCCGGACTCGGAGAGGTTGCGCATCAGCGTGCGCATCTCGCGGATGCCGCCGGGGTCGAGACCGTTGGCCGGCTCGTCGAGGATCAGCAGCTTCGGCTTCTTGAGCAGGGCCGAGGCGACGGCGAGCCGCTGCTTCATGCCGAGCGAGTAGGTCTTGACCCGCTCGCCGGCCCGGTCGCGCAGCCCGACCAGCTCGAGTACCTCGTCGACCCGGGTGGCCGGCACCTCGCCCGCGGAGGCCAGCAGGGACAGCGTGTCCCGGGCGGTGAAGTGCGGGAAGAACTGCGGGCTCTCCACGATCGCGCCGACCTGGCCGGCGACGGTCGGCAGCGCCTCGGGCACCTCGTGCCCGAGGATGCTCATCCGGCCGCCGTTGGGCCGGATCAGGCCGAGCAGCGTACGCAGAGTGGTCGTCTTGCCGGACCCGTTGGGGCCGAGGAAGCCGTGCACCTGCCCCGCGCTGACCCGCATGTCGAAGCCGTCCAACGCGTTGCGGGTGCCGCGTCGACGACTCTTGTACGTCTTACGTAGACCTTCGATCTCCAGGACAGCTGGCAAGCTGCACCTCCCCCGATGGGTTGGCATGACAGGCGACACCATACGCGGTATGCACCGCTGTGCAATACCGGGTATGCAATGACGCGCCGAAAACCCGGGCGGGGGTCATCCGATCACGCTGCGCGACCGGCCGGGTCGGACCGGGAAAGGGGAGCGAGGTGCGGTGGGTGCGCCTCAGGCGCAGATGACGTGCACGCCGGCCGCGCGGAACGCCTCGACCACGTCGGGGTCGGCGCCGGAGTCGGTCACCAGGATTTCCACCCGGTCCACCGGGCAGATCCGGGCGAACGCGTGACCGCCCAGCTTGGACGAGTCGGCGATGATCACCACGCGCTTCGCCCGAGCCACCATGAGGTTGTTCATCGCGGCCTCACCCTCGTGGTGCGCGGCCGCGCCGAGCTGCGGGTCGATCGCGTCCACGCCGAGCAGGGCGATGTCCAGGGTGACCTCACGCAGCAGCGCGCCGCCGAGCGGGCCGACCAGCTCGAAGGACTTCGGCCGGACCACCCCGCCGGCCACCACCACTTTCATCCGGGACCGAACCAGCAGCTCGTTGGCGATGTTCAGCGCGTTGGTCACCACGGTCAGCTGGGCGCCCTCGGCGTTGGTGTTCAGATCCGGCCGGACGGCCAGCGCCCGGGCCACCTCGGTGCTGGTGGTGCCGCCGTTCAGGCCGACCACCGTACCCGGCGACACCAGCGCGGCGGCGGCCGCGCCGATGCGCTGCTTCTCCGCCGAGTGCTTGGCGGTCTTGTAGCGCAGCGGCAGGTCGTAGGAGACGCCGTTGGCCACCGCGCCACCCCGGGTACGGGTGATCATCTGCTGCTGGGCGAGCTGGTCGAAGTCGCGCCGGATGGTCGCCTGGGAGACGTCCAGCCGCTCGGCGGCCTCCTCGACGCTGACCCGACCGCTGTCGGTGAGCATCTCGAGCAGGGCATTCCATCTGGCGTAGCGGTCCACCGTGGGGGCCCTCCCAGCGACTGCACGATCGGTGATTGATTGCGTGCACAGTAGTGCGCGAAACTAGGAGGGCGCAAAACACCGGTCTGCGCGAACGGGCAGCCGGTTGCCACGACCACCCCGGTTCGCGCAGAATGACGCGCGAAAGACGGGTATAACGAGCCGTATTGCGCACGGCCGCCTCGTGCGAGGAGTTGTGATGGCGTACGTCGACGCGGAGATCGCGAGTCAGCCCGACTGCTGGCGGGAGGCCGCGAAGCTCGCCGCCGGCGGGCACCCCGGCCTACCCGCCCCCGGCGAGCGGGTCGCCGTCGTCGGCTGCGGCACATCGTGGTTCATGGCGATGGCGTACGCGGCGCTGCGGGAGCAGGCCGGGCAGGGCGAGACCGATGCCTTCCAGGCCTCCGAGTTCCCCGCCGGACGGCGCTACGACCGGCTGATCGCGATCAGCCGCTCCGGCACCACCACCGAGGTGGTGGAGCTGATCGAGGCGCTGCGTGGCCAGCTGCCGACCACCGTGCTCGCCGGCGACCCGGGTTCGCCTGCGGTACAGCTCGCCGACGCCGCGGTGACCATGCCCTTCGCCGACGAACGCTCGGTGGTGCAGACCCGCTTCGCCACCACCGCGCTGGCCCTGCTCCGCGCCCACCTGGGCGAGAACGTCGGCGCGCTGGCCGCCGACGCCGAGGTCGCGGTCCGCGCCCCGCTGCCGATCGACCCGGGCCTGATCGAGCAGGTCACCTTCCTCGGTCGCGGTTGGACGATCGGGCTGGCCCAGGAGGCCGCGTTGAAGTGCCGGGAGGCAGCCACCTTCTGGGCCGAGGCGTACCCGGCGATGGACTACCGGCACGGGCCGATCTCGATCGCCGCACCGGGCCGGCTGGTCTGGGCGTTCGGCGCGCTGCCCGACGGGCTACCCGAGGACGTCGCCGCCACCGGCGCCGCCTTCGTACACAGCCGCACCCACGGCTGCCGCACCGTGCTCGGCAGTTGGGCGGCCGGGCGGAACCCGGTGGACCCGATGGCCGACCTGATCCTGGCCCAGCGGTTCGCCGTCGCCCTCGCCACCAGCCGGGGCCTCGACCCGGACGCGCCCCGACACCTGACCCGCTCCGTGGTGCTCGCGTGACTCAGCGTCAGCGACTCAGCACGGTGGTGCCTCCTGGCGGCACGGAGCGCGGCGGAGCGCCGGCATGAGTGACGGCGACGACGTCGTCGTCGCGCTGGACGTCGGCGGTACCGGCATGAAGTGCGCCCTGGTCCGCCCGGACGGCCGCACCGTGCACACCGAACGACACCCGACCGGCGCCGACCGCGGGCCCACGGCGGTGGTCGACACCATTCTGGAGGTCGCCGAAGGGCTGGCCGGCAAGGCCCGCGCCGACGGTCGCACCCCGCTTGCGCTCGGCGTCGCCGTGCCCGGCGTGGTCGACGAGGGGCGCGGCGTCGCCGTCTGGTCGGCCAACATCGGCTTCCGGGACGTACCGCTGCGGGACCTCGCGGTGGCCCGGCTCGGCCTGCCCACGGCGCTCGGCCACGACGTGCGGGTGGGCGGTCTCGCCGAGGCTCGGCTCGGCGCCGGCCGGGGCGCCGGGCACGTGCTCTTCGTCGCGATCGGCACCGGCATCGCGGCCGCCCACGTGGTCGACGGCGCAGCCAGCGTCGGCGCGCACGGCGCCGCCGGCGAGATCGGCCACATCCTGGTCCGCCCGGACGGCCCGCGCTGCGGCTGCGGGCGACCCGGCTGCCTGGAGGCGATCGCCTCGGCCGCCGCGGTCGGCCGCCGCTACGCCGAGCTGACCGGGGTCCCGGCCGACGCGGCCGAGGTGGCCGAGCGGGCCGCCGCCGGCGAACCGGCGGCGGTGCGGATCTGGCAGGAGACCGTGGCAGCGCTGGCCGACGGGCTCGCGACCGGACAGGCGCTCTTCGACGTCGCCACGATCGTGCTCGGCGGCGGGCTGGCGCAGGCCGGCGCGCGACTGCTCGACCCGCTCCGCGCGGCACTGCACGAGCGGATGACCTTCCACCGGGAGCCGCGGCTGGTCGCGGCGGCCCTGGGCGACGAGGCAGGCTGCCTCGGCGCCGCCCTGCTCGCCCTCGACGCCCTGGGCGTCCCGACAACCGTGGAGAAGCGATGACCGTGCGGGTCAGCGGCAAGGTGGTGACCCCGAACGGCGTCATCCGTCAGGGCTGCGTCGAGTGGGACGGCGACCGGATCACGGCGGTGGCCGAGTACCCGGCGGTGCGGGACGGGCACTGGATCCTGCCGGGCTTCGTGGACATGCACACCCACGGCGGTGGCGGGCACACGTTCACCACCGGCGACGCCGCGCAGGCTCGCTCCGCCGCCGCCTTCCACCTGGCCCACGGCACCACGACCCTGCTGGCCAGCCTGGTCAGCTCGCCGTACGAGCTGATGCGCTCGGCCACCGCCGCGTACCGTCCGCTGGTGCAGGAGGGGGTGCTGGCCGGCATCCACTTCGAGGGGCCGTACCTCTCGGCGGCCCGGTGCGGCGCGCAGAACCCGGAGTTCCTCCGCGACCCGTCCACCGACGAGCTGACCGAGCTGATCGAGCTTGGCGGCGACACGATCCGGATGGTGACCCTCGCCCCCGAGCGGGCCGGCGCCCTGGACGCGATCAAGCTGCTCACCGCGCACCGGGTGGTCGCCGCCGTCGGTCACACCGACGCCACGTACGACGAGACCCGCGCCGCGCTCGCGGCCGGCGCCAGCGTCGGCACCCACCTGTTCAACGGGATGCGCCCGGTGCACCACCGCGAGCCGGGCCCGGTGGTGGCCCTGCTGGACGCGCCGAACGTGGTCTGCGAGCTGGTCGCCGACGGGGTGCACCTGCACGACGGGACGCTCACCTTCGCCACCTCGGTGGTCGGCCCCGAGCGGGCCGCTCTGATCACCGACGCGATGGCCGCGGCGGGGATGGCCGACGGCGAGTACGAGCTGGGCGGGCAGGCGGTGACCGTGGCCGACGGGGTGGCCCGGTTGGCGAGCGACGGCGCGATCGCCGGCAGCACCCTCACCATGGACGCGGCGCTGCGGCACGCGGTCGCCGCCGGGATCCCGATGGCCGACGCCGCCCGGATGGTCGCCACCACCCCCGCCCGGGCGATCGGGCTCGGCGACCGGGTCGGCGCCCTCCAGGTCGGCCTCCGTGCCGACCTGGTCGTGCTGGACGAGGAGCTGAACGTGGTCCGGGTGCTGCGCGGCGGCTCCTGGCAGGAGTGACGCCCCGGTAGCGCCCGCAGCGCCCGGCGGCGGGCGGGCCGGGCTAAGCCGCCGCTGGCCGGGCTTCGCGCAGCCGACGGTGGGCGGGCCGCGCTCAGCCGCCGGTCGGCACCTCGACGCCGAGCACGGCCTGCTCGTCGGGGCGGTGCGCCAGCACGTCGACCAGGTAGGACTGCACCGCGTGACGCATCCCGACGTCCCGGCCGGCGCGCTCGGAGAGCAGCCACTTGTGCTCGATGATCTGGGCGAAGATCTCCTGCGGCTCCAGCTTGCGGCGCAGGTGTGCCGGCACCGCCCGGACCACCGGCTCGAAGACCTCGGTCAGCCAGCGGTGCGCCGCCTGCTGCTCGTCGACGAGGTCACTCTCCGCCCGGTAGGCGTCCAGGTCGTTGAGGAGCCTGCGAGCCTGGTTCTCCTCGGCGTCCAGGCCGGTCAGCCGCAGCAGCCGCCGGGTGTGGTAGCCGGCGTCGACCACCTTCGGCCGGATCAGGTAGCGCCCGTCGTCGATGGTCGACATGGCCACCTCGGCCACGTCGAAGCCCAGCTCGTTGAGGCGGCGGATCCGGCCCTCGATGTCGTGCCGGGCCTCCCGCTCGACCTGCTGCTCGTAGGTGATCTCGTGCCAGAGCCGCTCGTAGCGCTGCACGACCTCCTCGCAGACCACCTCCGGGTCGATGGACTCGTGCAGCAGGCCGGCGGCCTGGAGGTCCAGCGCCTCGCCGAAGATGTTCACCCGGGCGATCTCCAGGTCCTCGCCGCGCTGGCCGTTGGAGAGCGAGGGGCGCAGTGCGCCGGTCTCCGCGTCCACCAGGTAGGCCGCGAACGCGCCCGCGTCCCGGCGGAAGAGCGTGTTGGACAGGGAGCAGTCGCCCCAGAAGAACCCGGTCAGGTGCATCCGGACCAGCAGCGCGGCGAGCGCGTCGAGCAGCCGGCCCATGGTCTCCGGCCGCAGCGTGTGCGAGAAGAGCGCCCGGTAGGGCAGCGAGAACTGCAGGTGGCGGGTGATCAGCACCGACTCCAGGGGCTCCCCCTCCGGCGTCTGCCGGTCGGCGACCACCGCCACCGCCTCCACCGACGGGAAGTCGATCCGTTCCAGGGCCCGGAGCAGGTCGTACTCGCGCTCGGCGATGCGCTCGCGGGTCTCCTTGAACGCGTACACGTAGTCGCCGAGCCGGACGAACCGGACGATGTGCCGGGAGATGCCCTGCGGCAGCGCCACCAGGTGCTGGGCAGGCCACTCCTCCAGCGGTGTCGACCAGGGCAGGTCGAGCAGCGCCGGGTCCACGAGGGCAGACGTGATCCGCACGGGGACAAGCATGCCGCGTTCGCCCGGCGAAGGCTTCCCATCGTGGCTGGGCCCACAGCAGCCCGGTAGCGTGGTCGCGTGCGGGAGACCACGGCGGTACGGCGGAAGGTCCAGCTCAGACCGGTCCGTCCGGCCGGTTGGTGGTTCGACGCGTTGCTTCTCGCCGGTCTGGTCGGGCTGACGGTGGCGCTCGCCGCCGATCAGCTCTTCGGCATCGACCGGGCGGTGGCCGACTGGGCGCAGGCCCACCGGCCGACGGCGGCGTACTGGGTGGCCCGGGTGTTGAACCTGCTCGGCCAGGGCACCCCGCTGACCCTGCTCGCCGCCGGGCTCGGGGTGCTGGTGGCCGTCCGGGTCCGCTCGATCCGGCCGGTGCTGCCGCCGGTCGTCGCCTTCCTGTTCACCTACCTGACCATCGGGCCGTTGAAGGTCTGGACGGCCCGGCCGGCGCCGAGCGCCAGCGTGAAGGAGCCGTTCCTGGCGCCGGAGCAGACCCTGCCGCTCTTCCAGCAGGACGTGCCGTTCCGCTTCGCCCAGTCCTACCCGTCCGGCCACGTGGCCAACGCCATCGTCTGGTACGGGGTGCTCGCCCTGCTGGTCGCCGCGCTGCTGCGCAGCATGGACCGGCCGGTCCCGCACCGGGTGATCATCGCGGTACGGGTGCTGCCGCCGTTGATCGTGCTCTCCACCACCACCTACCTGGGCTGGCACTGGCTCACCGACTCGGTGGCCGGCCTGCTGCTCGGCCTGCTCCTGGACCGGCTGCTGCACCGGATTCCGTGGGACGACGTACCACTGCCGGCCCGGCTGCCCGGCTCCCGCCGTACCGCGTTGTTCACCTCGGACGCCTAGCCTGCCGGCCGTGGTCCAACTCGAACGGCGGCTCGGCGTACCCGACGCGGTGCTCATCGGGCTCGGCTCGATGCTCGGCGCGGGCGTCTTCGTGGTCTTCGCCCCGGCCGCGGCGGCGGCCGGCGGCGCCGGGCTGCTGCCCGCCCTGGTGATCGCCGGTTTCATCGCCTTCTGCAACGCCACCAGCTCGGCCCGGCTGGCCGCCCGCTACCCCGAGTCCGGCGGCACCTACGTCTACGGCCGGGAGCGGCTGGGCCCGTTCGCGGGCTTTCTGGCCGGCTGGGGATTCGTGGTCGGCAAGACCGCGAGCTGCGCGGCGATGGCGCTGACCATCGGGGCGTACCTCTGGCCGGAGCAGGCCCGGCTGGTGGCGGTCGGCGCGGTGCTCGCGGTGACCGCGGTGAACCTGCGGGGCATCGGCAAGACCGCCCTCGTGACGAAGCTACTGGTCGGGCTGGTGCTGGCGGTGCTGGCCCTGGTGGCGGTCACCGGCCTGGTCGGCGGCCCGGTCGTCCTGGACCGGCTGACCGACCCCGGCGGCTCCGGGCGCGGCGTGCTCACCGCCGCCGGCCTGCTCTTCTTCGCCTTCGCCGGCTACGCCCGCATCGCCACCCTGGGCGAGGAGGTCCGCGATCCGGAGCGGACGATCCCGCGCGCGGTGCCGCTGGCGCTCGGCGTGGTGCTGGCGATCTACCTGGTCCTGGCCGTGGTGTCGCTGGGGGTGCTCGGCGCCGACCGGCTGGCCGACTCCGCCGCGCCGCTGGCCGACGTGGTGACCGCCGCCGGGCTGCCCGACCTGGCGTGGGTGGTCCGCGCCGGGGCCACGGTCGCGGTCACCGGCGTGCTGCTGTCGCTGCTCGCCGGGGTCGGGCGCACCCTGCTGGCGATGGCCCGCCGCCGCGACCTGCCCGGTGGGCTGGCCGCCGTGCACCCCCGGCACCGGGTGCCGCACCGGGCCGAGTTGGCGGTCGCCGCGGTGGTGGTGCTGGTGGTGGCGCTCGGCGACGTACGCGCCGCGATCGGCTTTTCCAGCTGCACGGTGCTGGTCTACTACGCGATCACCAACGCCGCGGCGCTGACCCTCGGCCGCGACCCGGCCCGGAAGCTACCGGTTCAGGCGCTCGCCGGGCTCGGGCTGGTCGGTTGCCTGCTGCTCGCGGTCAACCTGCCGCTGAGCAGCGTCCTCGCGGGCTTCGGCGTGCTCGTCGTCGGCGCCGCGGGGTACGCCGCCCGGCGCCGGCGGGGCTGAGGCCGAGACCGCCGCCGAGCGGGGCGGCGGAGTCCCCGCCAGGGTGGGCGGAAGGACGCCCCGCACGCCGAGAGCGGGCGGCGCCGCCTGGCGGGTGAGCCAGTCCAACCCGGCCCGGCGGGCGACCACGGTCAGCCGGTCACCCGCGAAGATCACCTGCCGGGGGTCGAGCTCCTTCCACCAGATCGTCTTGGCACCACCGGCCGGGGTGCGGGCGATCAGCCGCACCTGACCGTCCCGGGAGACCACGCTGAGCGGGCGGCCGTCCAGCTCGGACCCGGCGGCCACCGGCACCTCGGCGACCGGCAGCGCGTGCCGCCCGATCGGGATGGTGGCGATCACCGCGCGCTCGGTCAGCGCGCCGGTGAAGGCGGGCGCGGCCAGGTATGACACCGACCGGGAGACGCCGAGGCCGAACGCCTGCTCGACCCGCTCGGCGAAGTCACCGTCGAAGAGCCGCAGCACCACTCGCAGGTCACGGCGGAGATCGCGGCCGGCGAGCGCCGACTCCAGGTTGGTCACGTCGTCGGTGGAGACCACCACCAGCGCCTGGCAGTCGGCCACCGAGGCGGCCACCAGGGTCTCGGGCAGGGCGGCATCACCGACGACCAGCGGCACCCCCAACTGCCGGGCCAGGGTGGCGCCGCGCGGTTCCGGATCCTTGTCGATCGCGACGACCTCGACGTCGTACTCGCGCAGCTGGGCCATCACCCGGGTGCCCACGTTGCCGAGCCCGACCACCACCACGTGGCCGGAGCGGGCCGGTTGCAGCCGCCCGGTGTGCAGGGCCAGCCGGGCGTTGACGATCCCGTCGACCACGACCGCGGTGATCAACGGGATCAGCGCCAGCCCGGCCAGGTTGAGCACCACCTGCATGATCTGCGCGTCGGCGGGCTTGGTCGTGTCGGGGTCGGCGCCGCTGAGCGTGGTGACCAGGGTGAGGTAGAGCGCCTCGGCCGGGGAGACGCCCTCGGCCCGGGAGATCAACGCGCCCAGCACGGCGATCACCGCGAGCAGCGCCATCACCGCGATGCCGATCTTGCGGGTGGCGAATCCCCGGGCCGCCCGGAGCACCACCGCCATCGGCCGCCGCCGCGCCCGGACCAGCCGGCGGGCGGCCACCTCGGTGCCCGGCGGCTGCCCGGTCGCCTCGGCGAGCACCAGGTCGGCGACCGTCTGGTCGGCCGGGAGCAGCAGCGGCCGCTGTGGGTCGCTCAGGTCGGCCAGTCCGCAGGCCACGTCCTGCTCCCGCACGTCGACGCGCCGGGCCACCCGCAGCGTGCGGTCCCGATGCTGGAAGTGCGACGGGTCGACCTCGCCGAGCGCCGCCGCGACGAACGCGGGCGCGGCCATCTCGGCGTCGGAGAGCACCTCGACCCGGGCCTCGAGCAGCGTCCGGACGCCGTCGGCGAGGGTGCCGTTGAACATCCGCAGCACCTGGCGTACCCGGCCGTCGACCGCCTGGGCGCAGAGCGCCGCGTGCAGGTTGCCCACGTCGTCCTGGTGCAGCAGGGCCACCCCCGCCGCACCGGCCAACCCGGCGGTCTCGAAGGTGGCCACGTCGAGCCGGTCGGAGCGGACCACCCGGACGCCGCGCAGCGTGGCCACGTCCGGCCCGTTGGAGCGGTAACGCTCGGGCACCACCACGGTCACCCGGGCGCCACCGGCCGGCAGCTCGGTGTCGAGCAGCGCCTTGGCCACGTAGTAGGCGAGCGCGTCCTTGCCACAGATGACGTAGTGCGGCCGGGGGTCACCGGCGGGGCGAAGCCGCCAGTTCCACTCGACCGCTCGGCGCGCCCGATCCCGCCACGGCTCCCCCATGCCCGGATCGTAGTCAGCACGACCACGCTGGGCGACCCCGTCCGGTTCCTGCCATGCCGGGCATGTCGGGCGGACCGACGGGTAGAACAGCGGTATGCAGACCTTCCTCCCGTACCCGGGCTTCCTGGCGAGCGCCCGGACGCTGGACCAGAAGCGGCTGGGCAAGCAGCGGGTGGAGACGATCCAGGTGCTGCGCGGGCTGACCTGGCCCACGTACGGCTGGCGCAACCACCCCGCGGTGAAGATGTGGGCCGGGTACGAGGAGGCGCTGACCCGGTACGGGCTGGACATGTGCGCGGTCTGGTGCGAGCCCGGGCGGGCCGACACCTGCGCCGGCACGATGAGCCTCGACCTGGCCAACGCCTGCGGCATCGACGTCATCCGCACCCAGGATGAGCTGGCCGCCGCCGGTGAGCTGCCGCCCTGGCTGGGCCGGGAGGACCTGCACCTGAGCCACCGCTCGTCGCTGGTCCGCAAGGACCCCGAGCACTATCGGCCGCTCTTCGGCGACGTACCGGCCGACCTCGAGTACGTCTGGCCGGCCTCGGACCGCGAGCGCCGCTGCCTCGCGTCTCCGCCGTGACGCGCGGGCGTGGTCGCGCGCCGGCCCGGCCGGGCGGGGCAGACTGGAGGCTTCGCCCGGGCGGGAGGTCGCAATGGCACTGTCGCGAGTGGTCGGGCCGCTGCTCGGCGTACGCCCGCGCCAGGTGGACCCCGGCGGCGGTGGCGCCCCCCGGGTGCCGCACCCGGCCGCGGCGGTGGTGGTGGGCGGCGGGATCGCCGGCATGTCGGCGGCGGTGGTGCTGGCCGAGCGCGGGGTCCGGGTCACCGTGCTGGAGGCCGCGGCCACCCTCGGCGGCCGGCTCGGCGCCTGGCCGGAGACACTCGCCGACGGCGTCCAGCAGGTGGAGCACGGCTTCCACGCCTTCTTCCGGCAGTACTACAACTGGCGGTCGGTGCTCCGCCGGATCGACCCCGGCCTCGGCTTTCTCCGGCCGGTCCCGGGCTACCCGATCCTCTCCGCCCGGTGGCCGACCGAGGAGTTCGGCGACCTGCCCGCCGCGCCACCGCTGAACCTGCTCGCGCTGCTGGCCCGCAGCCCCAGCCTGCGCCTGCGCGACCTGCGCGGAATGGACCGCAACGCCGCGCTGCCGCTGCTCAGCTACCACCCGGTGCGCACCTACGCCGAGCTGGACGAGACCAGCGCCGACGAACTGCTCGACTCGCTGCGACTGCCGGACAGGGCCCGGGCGATGCTCTTCGAGGTCTTCTCGCACTCGTTCTTCAACCACGAGGCGGAGATGTCGGCCGCCGAGATGGTCGCGCAGTTCCACTTCTACCTGCTCGGCAACGGTGAGGGCCTGGCCTTCGACGCGCCGGACGCGGACTACGCGACGGCGATCTGGGCGCCGCTGACCCGGCACGTCGAGCGGCACGGCGGACGGGTGGTGACCGGGGCGGCCGCCACCGCGGTGCGCCGGGCCGGCGACGGCTGGCGGGTGGTCACCGGCGACGGCACGGCGTACGACGCCCGGCACGTCGTGCTCGCCGTCGACCCGCCCGCGCTCGCCGCGCTGGTCGGGGCCTCCGCCGAGCTGGCGGAACACGCGCCGCGGCTGGTGGCGCGGATGCCCGCCTTCGGCACCCCCGGCCCGCCGTACGCGGTGGCGCGCTACTGGCTGGACGGGGACGTACGCCCCGACCGGGCGGTCTTCAGCGGCGTGTCCCGGCAGCCGACGCTGGACTCGGTGACGCTCTACCACCGGCTGGAGCGGGAGCCCCGCCACTGGGCGCAGCGCACCGGCGGAAGCGTGCTGGAGCTGCACGCGTACGCCTGCGAGCCGGGCGTGCCCGCCGCGGAGCTGGCCGAACGGATGCGCGCCGAGCTGACCGCGCTCTGGCCGGAGGTGGCCGGGCTGCGCGTCCGTGAGCTGAGCGCCCGGGTGGCAGCGCAGGCGCCGGCCTTTCCACCCGGCAGTTCCGCCTGGCGGCCCGGGGTACGCACCGACGCCGACGGGCTCTACCTGGCCGGCGACGGGATCGCCACGGACTTCCCCAGCGCGTTGATGGAGCGCTCGGCGGCGACCGGGATCATCGCGGCGAACCACATCCTGCGCGCGGAGGGCGGCGCGGCGGAACCGGTCCAGTCGGTCCGGCCCCGCGGCCTGCTCGCGAAGCGGGACTGACCCCGGGGCCGTCCCGCCCGGCCGTCCCGGCGGGCGGGGCCGGATCGAAATCCGTTGCCCGCCCGGGTCGGGCGGACCTACCGTGATCGCGCAAGGTCAACCACCGCACCGGGAGCCGTCCATGCCGATGTCGCACGTCACCACCGTGCCGTCGTGGCTGCCCAGCGACGGTTGCCGAGCCGAAGGCCCCGGGGACGACCGGCCCGACTGACGCGCGCCCGACCCGCGTCGAGCCGCCCCGTCCCCACCGGACCGGGCGGCTCTTCGCTGTCCGGCCCGTACGTCCGTCACCGCCATTGGAGGGAGATCCCGGTGGACGCCGTCCTCGTTGTCAACGCCGACCTCGGCCCGCTGCACCGGGTCACCGTTCAGCACGCCATCCGGATGCTCTGCCGCCGGGTGGCCGAGATCCACGAGGCGGAGCCGGACCAGGTGATCGGGGTCTTCCCGCTCCCCCGGGTGGTCCGGCTGGTCCGCTACGTGGTGACCCGTTGGCGGTTCAGCGCCGGCCCGGCCTGGTCCCGCGCCGGGGTATTACGGCGCGACCGTCGCTGCTGCGCGTACTGCGACTCACCGGCCAGCACCATCGACCACATCCTGCCCCGCTCGCGCGGCGGCCGGAACACCTGGCGCAACACCACCGCCGCCTGCTACGCGTGCAACCAGCGCAAGGGCGACCGTACGCCGGCCGAGGCGGGGATGCCGCTGCGCCGGGAGCCGGTGGTCCCGAGCTGGGCTTCGCTCGCCGGGCGGTGAGCGGACCGGCCGGCGGGAACGGGGGGCCGCGTCGGGGGTACGCCCCGGCGCGGCACCCGCCGGCCCCTGTCAGTCGTCGGCGGCCGGGGGTGCCCAGGCGAAGGCGGGGGTGCGGCGGTCACGGACGGCGGAGATGCCCTCCCGGGCCTCGCCGCTCTCCAGCGCCTTCCGGTGCCACCAGGCGATCCGGGACGGCGCGGCGCGGTCGTCGACGATTTCCTTGGCGGCGGCCACGCTGAGCGGCGAGCGCTGGGCGATGCTCGCGGTGATTTCCTGCACCCGGGCGGCGAGTCGCTCCTCGGGCAGCACCTCGTCGACCAGGCCGATCCGTAGCGCCCGCTCGGCGTCGATCAGCTCGGCGGTGAAGAGCAGATACTTCGCGGCCGAGGGGCCGACCAGCCGGGCCAGCCGGCGGGTGGTCGGCGCCGGGTAGACCAGCCCGAGCCGGGCCGGCGGTACGCCGAACCGGGCGTCGTCGGCGGCGATCCGCAGGTCACAGGCGGCGGCGAGCTGGCAGCCACCGCCGACGCAGGCGCCGCGGATGGCCGCGATGGTCGGCTTGGCGAAGCCGGCGAGCCGCTCCTCGGCGGCCACCGCGATGCTGCCGTCCCCGGCCGCCAGCAACTCGTCGAGATCGCCCAGGTCGGCGCCGGCGCAGAAGGTGTCGCCCGCGCCCGTGAGCACCAGGGCACGGACGGCCGGGTCGGCCTCCAGCTCGTCGAGGAGCGGCGGAAGCTGCCGCCACATCGCCGGGGTCATCGCGTTGCGCCGCGCCGGGTGGTGGATCACCACCGTCGCCACCGGCCCGGTCACCTCGACGACGATCTCCGCGTCCGCCACCGTCACCCTCCCTCGCCCGACTGCGGTGACCCTAACGGCGCGGGCCCGACGACCACCCGTGAGGGTGGCCGCCGGGCCCGGCCCGACGCTGGTCAGCTCAGGAGGTGGTGATCCAGGTGTCGTCGAGGACGAAGGACGTCTTCAGGGAGGAGTCCTCGACGCTGGTGAACTTGAGGCTGACGGTCTGGCCGGCGTACGACGACGGCAACTCGAAGACCCGCTGGCTGTAGCCGGCGGTCTCGTCCAGGTTCGAGTAGGTCGCCAGGGTGCCCAGCACCGCCCCGCTCGCGCTGACCACCTGCACCTTCAGCGTGTCGTACGCCCGGTCGGTGGTGGTCTCGGCCGAGTCGATGCGCAGCCAGAAGCCGACGGTGTACGACACGCAGCCGGCCGGCAGGGCCACCGACTGGGCGAGCGTGTCGGTGTGGGTGCTGCCGTACCCGCCGAGCCAGGCGTTGCGGGTGCCGGAGCGGGCCGGCTGGGCGCTGAACGACCCGACGACGCCCGAGGTGCCGGTCCACGGCGGGATGCCCGACTCGAAGCCCGGGTTGGCGAGCACCTGCGGTATCGCGGGGCAGGGCCGCCCGGTGTCCTTGATGGTCAGCGTGTAGACCGCCGAGTGGCTCACCGCGCCGCTGCCGGTGATGGTGACCGGGTAGACGCCGGGCGGGGTGGTGGCCGCGGTGGCGATGCTGAGGGTGGTCAGGTTGCCGGTCTGGACCGAGCCGGGGTTGAACGTGGCCCGCCAGCCGGCCGGCATGCCGAGCGTGGAGAACGCCACGCTGTGCGAGACGCCCGCGGTGAGCGCGGTGCTGACGGCGATCGTCTTCGTGCTGCCCGGGAAGACCTCACCGGAGGTCTCGTTGAGCGAGAGCGAGAAGTCGTTCCCGGTCACGCAGGCCGGGTCGTTGCCGGCCACGTTCACCGCGGTCCACGCCGCCCGGACGGCCTTGTACTCGGCCGAGCACTTGCCGTACAGGTCGGTGGTCGCCTGCAGGGTGTACGCCCGCGCCGTGTTGGCCGGGTTGCTGGTGTTGACGTACGAGGTGTTGGAGGTGAAGTACACGTCCAGGGCGCGGAACCAGATCTTCTCCGCCTTGGCCCGGCCGATGCCGGTCATCCCCGAGGCGGAGCCGCAGACCGGCGAGGTGCCGTACGGCGTCGCGCCGGTGCCCTCGGCGAGGTTGAAGTAGAAGTGGTTGGCCACGCCGGACGAGAAGTGCACGTCCTTGTTCTTGGTGTTGGTCGACCAGCAGGTGTCCGACGCGCCGTCCAGCCCCGGGTTGTACATGTAGCGCAGCGGAGTGCCGTCACCGTTGATGTCGACCTTCTCGCCGACCTGGTAGTCGCCCGGGTCGGCCGGAGCGTTGGCGTAGAACTCCACCATGTTGCCGAAGATGTCGCTGGTCGCCTCGTTGATGCCGCCGGACTCACCGTCGTAGGTCAGCCCGCCGGGGACGACGTTGTCGGTGACCCCGTGGCTCATCTCGTGCGCCGCCACGTCGAGCGAGATCAACGGCCGATTGTCGCCGATGTTGTCGCCGTACGTCATCCGGGAGCCGTCCCAGAAGGCGTTGTCGAAGTTCCTGCCGTAGTGCACCCGGCTCGGCACGCCGGCGCCGTTGCCGAAGATGCCGTTACGGCCGTGCGTGTTCTTGTAGTAGTCGAAGGTCTTGGCGGCGCCGTAGTGCGCGTCCACCGCGGCGGTCTGCCGGGCGGCCCCGGTGCTGCCGTGCGCGCCGGTGCCCCAGGTGTTGTCGGCGTCGCTGACCGTGGTGCAGGTCGACGTGGTGTTGTTCATGTCGCAGGTGGAGCCGTTGCCCCGCGCCGCGTCGATCATCAGGTAGGTGCTGCCGGCGGACGTGGTGTCGATGCTCACCGAGCCCGAGTGCAGGCTGTTGCCGGTGCCGGCGATCGTCTCGATCTCGTCGTACGACCCGACCACCGCGCCGGTCGTGGCGTCCGTGATCACGTGCAGCCGGGACGGGGTCTGGCCGTCCGGCAGCCAGCCGGAGAGGACCGTCTCCCAGGCCAGCCGGCCGGTGCCGGAGCTGGCGTCGACGAAGAGTTCCGGGGCGCGGGTCGACGTGATCTTGCCGGAGAACCGGGCCCGAGCGGCCTTCGTGGCGCTGGCCGCGGAGACCTTCGCCGTCGTGCCGAGGGTCAGCGGCGCGGAGAGGCCGACCGAGGAGCCGGCGTAGCCGCCGCTCGGCGTGGTGTGGATGACGAAGTCACCGCCGTACACCCGCAGCCCCCGATAGCTGCGGGTGTAGCGGGTGTGTGCGGCGCCGCTGGCGTCCACCTTGGAGCTGTGCACCTGGTAGGACTCGGCGGCGGTGCCCTTCACCGCGCCCGGGTCGGCCCGCAGGATGGCCGCCGCGCCGGTCGGGCCGGGCGCGGGGGCGGTCGGCGCAGCCGCGCTCGCCGCGGTGGCGACGCAGGTCAGCGCGCCACTGGCGAGCAGCGCGGCGCTCACGGCCGCGATGGATCTCTTCACGTGCCCTCCTGGTGGGGGAAGGTATGGAGCGGGAGCGACGGGTCGGCGGCGGAGAGACCGCGCCGTACCGCGACATCGACATCGACAGCGCCCGTCCGACCGAGCGGGCAGGTTGCGGGAACCGCGTGGAGGGCTGACGCGTCAGAGCCGCATGAGATCAGCCCCGCTGGCCGGTGTCAAGATCATGCTGATCATTGCCCTGGTCGGATGCACGACCACCGGCCCACGCTCCACTCCGTCGGCGCCGGCCGTCGGCGGCAACACTCCTGGTGGGACGGCCAGCGCGCCACCCACGGCCGGCACCGCCCCGACGGCGCCCACCCTCGACCCGACCCAGCCCGCGCCGACCCGCTCCGGCGCCGCCACCCGGGTGGTGCTGTTCCGGTCGGGCGGGATCGCCGGTCGCGGGGACAACATCACCGTCGAGCCCGACGGTCGGTGGACGGCGGTCGACCGTGCCGGGTCCCGGCGTACCGGGCGGCTCGGTCCGGCGGATCTGGGCGGGCTGCACGGGCTGGCCGCCGACCCCCGGCTCGCCGCCGAGGCCCGCCGGCCGGCCGCGCCGAGCGGTTGCGCCGACGCGTTCAGCTACCGGTTGACCGTGGGCGCCATCGAGACCGGCTACGTCGACTGCCCCACCGACGCCGCCCCACCCCCCGCCACCCGCTCCATCGTGGAACTCCTGCTCCGCGTCACCGCCTGACCCCAGCCCTCGCCGCGCATGGCAATCCGGCCCTGCGCGGCGTCGGGGTCAGCTGCGGTACTCCGGGGGAAGGCCGGTGCCGCGCAGCTCGGCGGGGAGGTGCGCGACGTCGTTGAACGCGATCAACGTGGGCGGCGTGTCGGCGCGGTAGCGGATGACGGTCAGGCCGGCGTTGTGGTGGTTCAGGCCCAGCCAACGCGACCGTGGCGCGTCCAGCGCATGCCGGACCAGCCAGGCGATGAGGAACGTGTGCGTGATGACCAGTTCCTGCCGGTCGCCCTCCTCCGGCGGCGTCGCGAACCGGCGGACGGCCGCCGCGGTCAGCCGGGGTCCCTCGGCCCGCTCGGCCGCGTCGAAGCCGGCCAGCAGCCGAGCGTACGCCGGCGGCAGGCCGGCCGGATCGCTCTCCTCCGGCAGGTGGTCGCCGGCCAGCTCGGTGGCGTACACCGGAATGCCGGGCTGCGGCGCGGCGACCAACGCGGCGGTCTCCGCGGCCCGACGCAGCGGGCCGTGGTGGATGGCGTCGAACGGCACCCGGCGCAGCCGTTCCCCGAGCAGCGTCGCCTGCCGGCGTCCCCGTTCGGAGAGCCCCACCTGCGGCGGATCGATCCCCGGCGACGTTCCCGCCGGGCGGTCCTGCTCGCCGTGCCGGGCCAGCCAGAGCAGTCGGGTCGCCATCTCGTCACCTCACGCACGATCGGGAGGCGCGATCGTAACCGCGCCTCCCGAATCCGCGTCCGTCCCGGCGATCCGCGTCCGTCCCGCAGTCCGCCGGTCCCGGCCGGTCCAGCTGGTCCGGCGACCCGCCGGTCTAGCTGGTGCGGCCGCGCGCCGCGCCGGCGAGGACCGCCGTCACCCAGGCCCAGCCGAGGACCGCGGCGAGCCCGAAACCGATCATGGTCACCGGCCCGGGCCGGACGATC
This sequence comes from Micromonospora sp. NPDC093243, assembly GCF_044753725.1. Lineage (NCBI taxonomy): Bacteria > Bacillati > Actinomycetota > Actinomycetes > Micromonosporales > Micromonosporaceae > Micromonospora > Micromonospora sp. NPDC093243. The sequence continues at coordinate 84,814 of NZ_JBIVNT010000008.1, forward strand.
ATGACGACCCAGGCCACCGCGAAGTAGCCGCCGACGCCCAGGCTCAGCGCGGCCCGGCCCCGGTCACCGGAGCGGGCCGCCCGGCGGGCGACCAGCACGGTGGCCACGATCAGCGCCACGAAGGCGACCGCCGCGGCGAGGAAGTGCAGCCCGCCGTGCCAGCTGATCTGCCCGGCCCCGCGCGGCGTGCCCACGGGGAAGCCATCCGCCGGGTCGGCGCTGAACACCCCGGCCGCCACCATCCCGGCCCCGTAGAGGGCGAGCAACCGGGGCAGCCAGGCCGACCCGCCCGGCTCGGCTCGGCGCAGCGCCCACCCGGCGGCGATGGTGAGCAGACCGGTGGCCAGGAAGGTGGCGATCTGGAGCCAGCCCAGGTCGCCCGTGCTCAGCACGCTCACCGGGTGCCGGCGGAAGTCGAAGCCGTCCCGGGTGACGGCCTGGACGAGCGCGGACCCGATGAAGATCGGGCCCGCCAGCGCACCCCCGGCCAGCAGGAGCCGGTCCCGGCCGACGGCCTGCGCCGGGCCGGTGTGGTGGAGCGGGATCGCCTCGGTCACCGGTCCGCCCCTCAGCCCTGCGGGTGCATCTGGCCGATGCGGATCTTGTTGCCGAACGGGTCCCGGATCCCGAAGTCGATCCCGTACGGCCGCTCCGTCGGCTCGTCGGTGATCTCGACGCCCTTGGCGACCAGCGTCTCGTAGGTCTTGCGGGCGTCGTCGGTGGTAATGCTCAGCCAACCGCCCATCGCGCCCTTGGTGAGCAGCTCACGGACCTGCTCGGCGGTGGCCGGGTCCAGCGCCGGCGGCCCGGGCTTCTCCAGCAGGATCTCCCGGCTCCGGTCGCCGGGAACGTTGACCGTCAGCCAGCGCATGAAGCCGAGGTCGGTGTCGGTGTTCACCTCGAGGCCGAGCTTGCCCACGTAGAAGTCGAGCGCCTCGTCCTGGTCGAGGACGTAGATCTGGGAGCGGGTGACCGCGTTCATCGTCATGGCTATGACGCTAGAGGCTGGCCCTGACCTGCTGCTTATCCAAAACTGCTGGGTCTGGTCCAGGCCTTGGTGAAGCAGGACGGCACGTCGACGGGGAGCTTGCGCTTGCGGTAGTCGGTCGGCGACTCGCCGACGATCTGCCGGAAGGTCCGGCTGAAGGTGCCGAGGCTGCCGAAGCCCACGGCGAAGCAGATGTCGGTGACGTCCCGGCCGGTCTGCGCCAGCAGGTACATCGCCCGCTCGACCCGGCGGCGTTGCAGGTAGCGGTGCGGCGTCTCACCGAACGTGGCCCGGAAGGTCCGGATGAAGTGCGCCTCGGAGACGTGCGCGATGCGGGCCAGCGCGGGAATGTCCAGCGGGTCGGCGTACGCCCGGTCCATCGCGTCCCGGGCACGCAGCATCGCCCGGTTGGACTCCTCCACCGCACGACTCATCCGCGACCTCCTCCGCGCGCCGCCCGCCAGGCTACCCACGCGGTTCGACTACGACGCGGCCCCGGCCGGCGCGACACGACCCGGCAGGGCCATCCGGAGCAGCTCGTCGGCGGCCGGGCCGGGTGGCGTGGCGGCCGCCACGGCCACCGAGACCTGCCAACTCGGGCCGTCCGCCGCCGCGAGCGCGGCCACGTGCAGCCCCTTGGCCTGCGGCTTGCGGGTCACCGGGGCCGGCACCAGCGCCACCCCCAGCCCCTGGTGGACGAAGTCGAGCAGGGTGTGCACGTCGTTGACCTCGACCGAGACCCGGCGCTCGGCGTCCGCGCGGGCGAAGGTCTGGTCGTTGACCCGGCGGGCGCCCCAGTCGTTGCTGAAGTCGACGAAGTCCTCGCCGAGGAGCGCCGCCACGTCGACGCTGTCCCGCTCGGCCAGCCGGTGGCCGGGGTGGCAGAGCAGGACCATCTTCTCGGTCGCCAGCGGCAGCAGGCGTACGCCGTCCGGCGGCGGGCCGGGCAGCGCCACGAAGCCCACATTCAGCCGGCCCTGCCGGATCTGCTCGGTGACCTGCCCGGAGCCGGCGTAGCGCAGCCGGATCTCCACGCCGGGATGGGCCCGGCGGAACGAGGCCAGCAGCGGGGGCAGGTCGATGACCCCCAGGCACTGCTCCGAGCCGACGGTGAGACTGCCGCGCAGCAGGCCGCGTACGGCGGCGACCGCGTCCCGGGCGGCCGTGGCGCTGGCCAAGGTGCGATGCGCCTCCACCAGCAGCGCCCGACCGGCGTCGGTCAGCTCCACCCGCCGGGTGCTGCGGACGAACAGCTCGGCGTTCAGGTCACGCTCCAGTGCCCGGATGGAGGCGGATAATCCGGACTGGGCGACGCGCATCCGCTCCGCCGCCCGGGTGAAGTGGCGCTCTTCGGCCACCGCCACGAAGTACTCCAGGTGCCGCAACTCCATGACTCAGCAGTCTATGTGCTGATTCTGAGCGGTTTCTTCTGTTGGACGGGGGCCGGTGGCGGTACCAGGCTGGAAGGCCTGGTCCGCGAACGCGGGACCGTGACGAGGAGGTCTTGCCATGCAGAGCCGCCGCATCGGCGACGTGTCGGTCAGCGCGATCGGGCTCGGCGGGATGCCGATGTCGATCGAGGGCCGCCCGGACGAGGACCGCTCGATCCGTACCATCCACGCCGCGCTGGACGCCGGCATCACCCTGATCGACACCGCTGACGCGTACCACCTGCACGCCGACGAGGTCGGCCACAACGAGTCGCTGATCGCCCGCGCGCTCGCCACCTACGGCGGCGACACGACGCAGGTGCTGGTCGCCACCAAGGGTGGGCACCTGCGCCCGGGCGACGGCAGCTGGACGCTCAACAGCTCCCCGGAATACCTCAAGCGGGCCTGCGAGGCCTCGCTGAAGCGCCTCGGCGTCGACGCCATCGGCCTCTACCAGCACCACCGCCCGGACCCGGAGGTCCCGTACGCCGACTCCATCGGCGCGGTCCGCGACCTGCTGGACGCCGGCAAGATCCGGATGGCCGGCATCTCCAACGCCAACCCGGAGCAGATCCGCGAGGCGCAGGAGATCCTCGGCGGCCGGCTGGTCTCGGTGCAGAACCAGTTCTCGCCGGCCTTCCGCTCCTCCGAGCCCGAGCTGGAACTCTGCGACCAGCTCGGCATCGCGTTCCTGCCCTGGTCGCCGCTGGGCGGCATCGCCCGCGCCGACCAGCTGGGCGGGCACGCCGCCGCCTTCGCCGAGATCGCCGAGCGGCACGGGGTGAGCCCGCAGCGGGTCTGCCTCGCCTGGCACCTGGCCAAGTCGCCGGTGGTCGTGCCGATCCCGGGCGCGAGCCGGCCGGAGACCATCCGCGACTCGGCGCAGGCGCCCGAGCTGACCCTCACCGCCGAGGAGCTGGCCAGGCTCGGCTGAACCACCGCGTACCCCGGGCGGTCGCGGCCCGACCGCCGCGACCGCCCGACCATCACCTGTGAAGGAGTGCCGTGAGCACCAGTTACCGAGCCGAGCCCGACCGGTACCGCGACATGGAGTACCGCCGGTCGGGCCGCAGCGGCCTGAAGCTGCCCGCCGTGTCGCTCGGCCTGTGGCACAACTTCGGCCACGACCGCCCGCTCGACACCCAGCGCGCCATCCTGCGCCGCGCCTTCGACCTGGGGATCACCCACTTCGACCTGGCCAACAACTACGGCCCGCCGTACGGCTCGGCCGAGGAGAACTTCGGTCGCGTCCTCGCCACCGACTTCCGGCCGTACCGCGACGAGTTGGTCATCTCCACGAAGGCCGGCTACGACATGTGGCCCGGCCCGTACGGCAAGTGGGGCTCCCGGAAGTACCTGACCGCGTCGCTGGACCAGTCGCTCGCGCGGATGGGTCTGGACTACGTCGACATCTTCTACTCGCATCGCTTCGACCCCGACACCCCGCTGGAAGAGACGATGGGTGCGCTGGACGCGGCGGTGCGGGCCGGCAAGGCGCTCTACGTCGGCGTCTCCTCCTACTCCCCGGCCCGGACGGCCGAGGCCGCGGCGATCCTCCGCGAACTCGGCACGCCGCTGCTGATCCACCAACCGTCGTACTCGATGCTGAACCGCTGGATCGAGGACGGCCTGTTGGACGTTCTGGAGCGCGAGGGCGTCGGCTGCATCGGCTTCTCGCCGCTGGCACAGGGCATGCTGACCGACCGCTACCTGGAGGGCGTGCCGGAGAACTCGCGGGCCACCGCCCAGAGTTCGCTCTCCACGGACTGGCTGACCGAGGAGAACCTGGACAAGATCCGGGCCCTCGACGCGATCGCCGCGCGGCGCGGGCAGAGCCTCGCCCAGCTGGCGATCGCCTGGACCCTGCGCGACCCGCGGATGACCTCGACGGTGCTCGGCGCCAGCAGTGTCGCCCAGTTGGAGGCGAACGTGGCGGCCCTGGAGAACACCGCGTTCACCGACGACGAGCTGGCCGAGATCGACCGGTACGCGACGGAGTCCGGCATCAACCTGTGGGCCCGGTCGAGCGGGTCCTGATCCGCGCGGGCCGCCACCTCGACGGTCGAGCTCCTCTGCTGATTCGCCTCCGCCCGCGGCCTCCGGACGGCGGCAGCAGCTCGCGACGTGCGACGAGCGGGCGGGTCTCGTGACCCGCCCGCTCCTCAGTGTTCCCGGTGGTCGGTGCACCGCGCCTACCGACACCCGCTCCGGTCAACGCCGGCGGCGGCTGGGCTCCGGGATGTTCGCCTCGACCTCTTCGTGGCGGACCTGCTCGTCGATCGGCCGGTCCTCGACCACCTCGTCCTTGGCCAGGCGGACCCGCTCGACGGGTACCTGTTCCTTGCCCACGACCGGACGCTCGGCGCGCAGGGTCATGTCCTGCTCGGCGCCGGCGATGTCGGCCCGGGTCTTGCCCGCGTCCGCGGCTGTGATCGGCTCCCGCTGCACGTAAGCCTCGTCGTGCTCGACCGGGACCGTGGTGTGCACGTTCTCGGTGACGACGTACTTACGCAGCACAGCCTTGCCCGCCGGCTGGCTCTCGGTACCGACCCGCAGGCGCTCCTCGGACCGGATCAGGTCCTCGCGGCCCTGCGGCGCCCGTTGGGGAGCCTGCTGCTGTTGCTGCATCCGGTAGTGCGCGTACAGCTGCGCGGTCTGGTCGGCGTTGAGCGGCTGCTCGGCGCCCGGCTCCACGGTCGGGGCACTCTTGACCGTCGCCTTGTCGTAGGCGACCATCAGCCGGCCGTCCTGCATCCGCGCGTCGCTCAGCGGGGCCATTGACTCGTGATGCCCCATGATGCCGGTCTTCACGCTGACCCACGTCGGTTGCCCGGCGGTATCGGCCCAGACCTCGGCCACCTTACCGATCTTGGCACCCGATCGATCCTGGACGTCCTGGCCGTACAGCGAACGCACCTGCTGTTCATTGAATCGCACTGGTCGTCCTCCTCTCGCGCGTCAGTCGCCGGGTACCCGACGGCACCACAGCCATTCGTCCCCCGGACCCTCCCGTAGCAGGGGATAATGCCGCGCGGATCGGACATCCCGACCCCCGTGGGCTTTCCGCCCGCGGGCCGGCAGCGGGCGTTTGGGTGGCGACGGCGAAGCGCCAGCGGAGTGCGGCACCGCAACGCCTTGACGGCGGCGCGGCACGTCAGGCGGCCGGCGGGCGACTGCCGTGAATCGGTCGCGGTGGGCGTTGCTCGCGACGGCTCGCTGCCTGGTGCAATTGGAGCCCCCGGCCGGGATCGAACCGGCGACATCTCGCTTACAAGGCGAGTGCTCTGGCCAGCTGAGCTACAGGGGCGCGTGCGTCGTCGCCAGCATAGCGACTGACGTCCGGATATCCCGCTCGCCAGGCATCCCCAGCACGGGAAACGTCAACATCCCGACCGTCCCGGCATCGCCCGCTCACGATGACGGACGGCGATTGGTGTCTGCCCGTGCCCGGATGCCCGGAATGCGTATGCCGTCGCTCGCATCGAGATCGTCTCGTCTTGGCAGCGGCGGAAAAGCCGTTTACCGTGCAGTGACACGGACGACATGTCCGGCCGCCACGCGACCGCACCCGCCGCCCGTTGGCCGGCGCGGGCACGCGTCGGTCGCTCCTTCACTCGGATCGTCCGGCACGTTCCTGCCGGTGAAAGGAAGCGCTCCACCATGGCTACGGTCACCTATTCCAAGGCGTCCCGGATCTACCCGGGCACCGAGCGTCCCGCCGTCAACGAGCTGGACCTCGAGATCGGCGACGGCGAGTTCCTCGTCCTGGTCGGCCCCTCCGGTTGCGGCAAGTCCACCAGCCTGCGGATGCTCGCGGGCCTGGAGGATGTCGACGCCGGCTCGATCTACATCGACCAGCGCGACGTCACCCACCTCCCCCCGAAGGCCCGCGACATCGCGATGGTCTTCCAGAACTACGCCCTCTACCCGCACATGACGGTCTACGAGAACATGGCGTTCGCGCTCAAGCTCCGTAAGACCTCGAAGTCGGAGATCGACCGGCGGGTCAAGGAGGCGGCCGGGCTGCTCCAGCTGGAGGAATACCTGGGCCGCAAGCCGAAGGCGCTCTCCGGTGGTCAGCGCCAGCGGGTGGCGATGGGCCGGGCGATCGTCCGCGAGCCGCAGGTCTTCCTCATGGACGAGCCGCTGTCGAACCTCGACGCCAAGCTCCGGGTGCAGACCCGTACGCAGATCGCGTCGCTGCAGGCCAAGCTGGGCGTCACCACCGTCTACGTGACCCACGACCAGGTCGAGGCCATGACCATGGGTCACCGGGTCGCGGTGCTGCTCGACGGTGAGCTCCAGCAGGTGGACACCCCGCGGGCGCTCTACGACACCCCGGCCAACGTCTTCGTCGCCGGCTTCATGGGCTCCCCCGCCATGAACATCAAGACCGTGCCGCTGGGCGAGCAGGGCGCCGAGTTCGCCGAGATGCACATTCCGCTGACCCGCGAGCAGGTCGAGGCGGCCAAGGCCGAGGGCGGCGACGGCAAGGTCACCGTCGGCTTCCGGCCGGAGGACTGCGACCTGGTCAGCCCGACCGAGGGCGGCATGCCGGTCGTGGTCGAGCTGGTCGAGGACCTCGGCTCGGACGCCAACATCTACGGCCACGCGGCGCTGGGCGGCAGCTCCGAGCGGTTCGTCGTCCGCACCGACCGGCGCAGCATGCCGAACATGGGCGACACCGTGTTCGTCAAGCCGCGTACCGGCCGCAGCCACGTCTTCCACGCCACCACCGGCAAGCGGATCTGACGTACGCAACAACGAAAGGGCGGTCCGCTTCGGCGGGCCGCCCTTTTCGTCGCCCCCGAGGGGCTGCAGTCATGCGACGAGGCCCCTTCCCCACCACGTCCGGTTGGGAAGGGGCCTCGTCGGCGTCGTTACAGTGCCGCTGCGCGGCGGCGGGCCACCTCGGCGAGCGTGACCGCAGCGGCCACGCTGGCGTTCAGCGACTCCACCTCGGAGATCATCGGGATGCTCACGGTCAGGTCGCAGGTCTCGCCGACCAGCCGGGACAGCCCGCGCCCCTCGGAGCCGACCACCACGACCAGCGGCCCGACCGCGGCCTCCAGGTCGTAGAGGTCGGTCTCGCCGTCGGCGTCCAGGCCGATGATCATGAAGCCCGCGTCCCGGCAGGCCTTCAGCGACCGGGTCAGGTTGGTCACCTGGGCGACCGGAACCCGCGCGGCCGCGCCGGCGCTGGTCCGCCAGGCGGTCGCGGTGATCCCCGCAGCCCGCCGCTCGGGTACGAAGACACCCTGCGCGCCGAACGCGGCGGCGGAACGGATGACCGCACCGAGGTTGCGCGGGTCGGTGACCCCGTCCAGCGCGACCAGCAGCGGGGCGGTCTGCTCCACCGCGGCCGCGACCATGTCCTCGAACGGCTGGTAGGCGAACGGCGGCACCTGCAGGCCCACGCCCTGGTGCAGCACCCCGCCGGTCATCCGGTCCAGCTCGGCCCGGCTCACCTCGAGGATGGCGATGCCCCGGTCGGCGGCGGTCCGCACGATCTCGTTGATCCGGTCGTCGCTCTCCATGCCCTGCGCGGTGTAGAGCGCGGTCGCCGGCACGCCGGCCCGCAGCGACTCCACCACCGGGTTCCGACCGACCAGCAGCTCCGGGCTGTCCCGGGACGGGTTGGACTTGCGCCCCGGGGCCACCCGCGGGCCGGTACGGCCACCGGTCGGCTTGCCACCGCGACCGGCCGTGCCGCGACCGCCGCCGGCGGGCACGCCCCGGCCGCCACCCTTACCCCAGGTGGTGTCCTTCGAGCCGGGCTGGCCGATCTTGGGGGCGCGCCCCTCCTCGGCCGCCGCCCGACGCTCCTTCTCCTGCTTCCAGGCGGTGCGCTGGGGCAGCTTCTCGGTGCCCGAGTAAGCCTTGTGCCAGGGTCGCTCGTCGGCCGGCAGGGTCTTGCCCCGCCCGGCGAGGGAATCCCGGTTCTTGCCGCCCGAGCCCTTCGGGGCGCCCGCCTTCGGCGTCAGTCGCCGGCCACGGCGCTGCGAGTTGCCGGCCATCAGTCCTGCTCTCCAATAGTCCAACGGGGGCCCTGGGGGGTGTCCTCGACCACCACGCCGGCCTGCTTGAGCTGGTCACGTACCGCGTCCGCGGCGGTCCAGTCCTTGCGGGTGCGGGCCTGCGCGCGCTGCTCCAGGGCCAGAGCGATGAGCGAGTCCACCACTCCGCGCAGGTCGTCCACCCGCCCGCCACCGGTCCACACCGGGTCGAGGGGGTCGACCCCGAGGATATCCAGCATCGTGCGGACGGCGGCCAGCGTGGTGCGGACCGTCACATCGTCGCCGCCGGTCAGCGCCGTGTTGCCGTCCCGGACCACCTCGTGCAGCACGGCCAGCGCGGCGGAGGTGTTCAGGTCGTCGTCCATCGCGGCGACGAACCCGGCCGGCAGCTCGCCGAACTGCCCGGCACCGACCCGCTCCACGGCCCGCTGCACGAACCCCTCGACCCGCCGGTAGGCGGTCGCCGCCTCGCGGAGCGCTTCCTCCGAGTAGTCGATCCGGGAGCGGTAGTGCGCGGCGGCGTAGTAGTAGCGCAGCTCCACCGGGCGCACCCCGAGCGAGTCGACGTACGCCAGGTCGAGGGTGTTGCCGAGCGACTTGCCCATCTTGGCCCCGCCGATGCTGAGCAGGCCGTGGTGCACCCAGTAGCGGGCGAACGGCAGGCCGGCGGCCTGGGACTGGGCGATCTCGTTCTCGTGGTGCGGGAAGGTCAGGTCGAGCCCGCCGCCGTGGATGTCGAACTCGGCGCCCAGGTAGCGCCAGCACATCGCCGAGCACTCGATGTGCCAGCCGGGGCGGCCCCGGCCCCACGGCGACGGCCAGTACGCGTCCTGCGGCTCCTCGGGCTTGGCGCCCTTCCAGAGCGCGAAGTCGCGGGGGTCGCGCTTGCCCCGGTCGGGGGCGTCGCCGGCGGACTGCATGTCGTCCGGCGACTGGTTGGAGAGCGACCCGTAGGCCGGCCACGAGGCCACGTCGAAGTAGACGTCGCCGGAGCCGTCGACGGCCGGGTAGGCGTGCCCGTCGGCGATCAGCTTGGCGATCAACTCGTGCATCTCCGGGATGTGCCCGGTGGCCCGCGGCTCGTAGGTCGGCGGCAGCACGTTGAGCGCCCGGTAGGCCGCGCCCAGGATCTGCTCGTTGGTGTACGCGATCGACCAGAACGCCTGACCCCGCTCGATCGCCTTGACAAGGATCTTGTCGTCGATGTCGGTCAGGTTGCGGATGAAGGTGACCTGGTAGCCGGCGAAAATCAGCCAGCGACGCAGGATGTCGTAGTTGACGCCGGAGCGAAGGTGACCGATGTGCGGCGGCGCCTGCAGGGTGAGACCACACAGGTAGACCCCCACCTTGCCGGCTTCCCGCGGGACGAAGTCCCGCACCGATCGGGTGGCGGTGTCATACAGGCGTAGCGTCACCGTACAAGGGTAGCCGTCCGTACATTTCGGGGGCGGCCGGTGCCGCGTCGTACGCTCCCTGTCATGGACACGGCGGCACGGCCCGGCGGCGCCCCGCCCGACGCGCCCACCGGCCTCGGCGGGCCGCCCAGCGGCGGGTCGGCAGGCACCGGCGGTGGGTCGGCGGGTGAGACGGCGCAGACCCTGGAGCGCGGGCTACGCCTGCTGCACCTGGTCGCCGACGCGCCGGGCGGGCTGACCGTCACCGAGGCCGCCAACCGGCTGGGCATCGGCCGGGCCGCCGTCTACCGACTCGCCGGCCCGCTGACCGGGCACGGCATGCTCCGCCGCGACGAGGCCGGCCGGCTGCGCCTCGGCGCCGGCGTGCTGCACCTGGCCCGCCGGGCCCAGCCGCTGCTCGCCGAGGGAGCGCTGCCCGCGCTGCGCCGCCTGGCCGAGCAGGCCGGCGCCACCGCGCACCTCACCGTGGTCGAGGGCGGCGAGGGGGTCGCTCTGGCCGTGGTGGAGCCCAGTTGGACCTCGTTCCACGTGGCGTACCGGACCGGGGCCCGGCACCCGCTGGACCGGGGGGCCGCGGGCCGGGCGATCCTGGCCGGCCGGGCCGGATCCGCCGCGCCGGTGAGCAGCAGCGGCGAGCTTCAGGCCGGGGCGTACGGGGTGGCCGCACCGGTGCTCGGGGTGCCGGGCCTGGAGGCGAGCGTCGGTGTGGTCGCGCTCGCCCCGCTGGACGCCGAGGTGGTCGGCGCCCAGGTACGCGCCGCTGCCACCGCCATCACCACCGCCCTCTCCTGACCCGCCCCCTGCCCGGCCCGGCGGTAGATCGCGGCCCCACGCTTGATCGACTCGCCTTCATGGATGTCGCGGTGTCTGGTCTCGCGCAGACCCCGACTTCCCAGATCTCGAGTCGATCACCCATACCACGCGGGCCCGCCCGGGTCGGCGCCGTCCACAGGCGGCCCACCGCCGACCCGCCAGCGCTGTCCACAGGGGTGTCCGGGCCGACCGCCGGGCGACCACGCTGGTTGGCATGCCACCCCAACCCCACCGGCCAGCCGACCTGGCCTGGCAGGTCTTTCGCGGCTCCGACGCCGTCCGACGCGGTCTGCTCACGGAGCACCAGTTGCGTAGTAGCGCCTGGATACGTCTGCGGCACGACGTCTACGCCGATGCCCGGCTCGACCGCGACCACGCCCTGGCCTGCCGGGCCGCTGCACTGCGCGTGCCGACCGGTGTGCTGATCGCCGGACCCTCAGCCGCCTACCTGCACGGCGTCCGCCACGCCGCGACTTTCACCGACGAGGTGCACGTACTGGTGCCGCGACCGATGCGACTCGGTGCTCAGCGGCGCCTGCGGATTCACACCGGCGATCCCACCTCGACTCCGGCCGATCCGGGCCCATTGGCTTTACGTCGTGAGAACGACGCGGTCCAACTCACCGCCCTCACTCCATTGAAGGGCCACGGTGGCCCGCTGATCCGGCCCGATACGGACGCCCGGCGACCCGGCAGGCCACGGACGCCGACCTCGGTGATCACGACGATGCACCCCGGCAAAGCCACGGCACCGGTTTTCCGACAGATCACTGCGCTGCCACGCACCGACCCGGGCCAGGCGGCCTGGGAGACCGCAGTCTGGCTGGAACCGGTCCGAGCCGTCGGCATCGTCGACGCTTTGCTCGGCCAGGGCCTGACCAGCCCGAACGTGCTCGCCGCTGTCGCTGATGCCAATGCCGATCGGCCCGGCGGTCGGCGGGCCAGATGGGTCTTCGCGCTGGCCGACCCGGGCGCGCAGTCCCCGCCCGAGTCGCATCTTCGGGTCAGGCTGGTGCTGGCCGGGCTGCCCCGCCCGGTCGTGCAGCACCCGGTGCGACTGCCGGCCGGCCTCGTCCTGCATCCCGACCTGGCCTGGCCCGAGTATCGGGTCGCGGTCGAGTACGACGGCCAGTGGCACGCCGACCCCGAGCGGCTGCACACCGACCGGAGGCGGCTGAACCAGTTGGTTGCCGCCGGTTGGCTCGTGCTGCACGTGACCAGCCGTCGGATGCACCAGGATTTCCCCGGCGTGCTGCGCGAGGTCCGCGCCGCTCTCTCCGCCCGAGGCTGGCGACCGTGACCGGACTCCACCGTCTCACGTCTCTGCGGGCGCCGCTCGACTTCAAGGATCTCGGGCTGTCGATGACGCCTGGTCAACCCGACGTCCTTGAACCCGGGTCGATCGCGCAGGCGGGGCCCGGTCGAGTGGTCGACCGGGCCCCGTCGGGATGTGCGTTACGGCCGGGCGTTCGGCTTGAGCGGGGTGGTCACCGCGGCGTACGCGTCGACGATCCCGTAGCCGTAGAAGCCGTTGAAGTTGAGTCCACCGGCGCAGTAGGCGTCGAAGGTCTCGTCCCGGCCCTCATTGCGGTACTGCTGCAAACGCGGCTCGGGGCAGGCGTGCTCGGCCGCCGTCCGGTAGAGGTGCTGCTCGACCAGGTCGGGCGACATGCCGAAGCCGCCGCGGCGCTCGGCCTTGCCGTACCGGCTGACGATGAGCGCGGCGACGCCGGCGGCGTGCGGCGACGCCATCGAGGTGCCCTGCAGGTAGGTGTAGTAGCCGCACTCACCGTTCGGCTTGCACTGCTTGAAGACCTCGTTGGCGATCCGCGGGTCGATGTTGCCGTCCGCGTCCACCCGGGGGTCCGGGATGTCGGCCGAGATGGGCTCCTCCTGGAGCACCTTCTTCGGGTACGTCGAGAGGATCATGTTGGCCGGGGTGCGGAACGTGTCCGTGCCGAAGCCGTCCCGGAACCAGCCACCCGGCGCGGCGATCGAGATCTGCTCGGTGCCGTAGTTCGAGTAGTCGGCCTTCTTGCCGGACGGGCCGACCGACGACACGCCGATCACATGCGGGCCCTCGGCGGGCAGGTCCCAGCAGCTCTCGTTGTCGATCGGCCGCGGGTACGGGTCGGCGCCGTAGTCGGGGCTCGTCTCGTCCACCCGCGGGTTGCCGAGGTCCTCGTTGTTGTTGCCGAGCGCGCCGACGAGGGTCACGCCCCGGTTGTGGGCGTAGGTCAGCGCCCGCTTCATCGCCTTGATGATGGCCCGCTGCTCGGCCTGGTCCGCCGGCGAGTCGGCCGGGTTGGCGGTGCAGTTGTAGAGCCAGGGGTCCACGTAGAACGACATGTTCACCACGTCGAGCCCGGCCTTGCCGGCGTAGAGCAGCGCGTTGACCACCGGGTCCAGGAAGAAGTACCCGGAGTCCTGGCCACCCTTGAGTTCCACCAGGGAGACGTTCGGCGCCACCCCGGAGAGGCCGAAGCCGTTGGCCGCGGCGCCGATGGTGCCGGCCACGTGGGTGCCGTGCCCGCCGTCGTCGGTGCCGACCGCGTCGAGGCAGCTGGGCACCTCGCACGGGCCGTCGACGTCCGCCAGGTCCGGGGCGAAGTTGCGCGACAGCGACCAGTTGAAGTTCGGGGCGATGTCCGGGTTGCTGGCGTCGACGCCGGTGTCCAGGACGCCAACGGTGACCCGTCGGTCGCCGGGCTCCACCGTGCGGGCCCGGTCGGTCCGCATCATCTCCAGGCCCCAGAGCTTGTCGTCCAGCGGGTCGAGCTTCTTGCCGCGCCGGTCGGCGGCGCCCTTGGTCTTGGCGGCGGCCAGCAGGTGCTCCTGCTCGACCAGGTCGAGCTTCGGCTTGCGGCCGATGGCCTTCTGCTCGGTGGCGCCGATCAACGCCGGGGCGGCGGTCGCCTTGGCGGCGAAGTCGGCCCGGTCACTGCGCACCTGGTAGAGGCCGACCTCGTCGGTCCGGGCGGTGACCGTGCCGCCGGCCGCCCGGATCGCGGCGATGGCCGCGTCCGCGCCGACGCCGTCCTCGGCGACCACGGTGAACGTCCGGGAGCTGGTCGGGGCGGCGCCCGCGGGCACCCCCAGCCCGGTGACCGTGAGGGCCAGCACCGCCGTCGTGGCGACGGCACCGGCGGTGAAGCGTCTGCTCACCACATCGAGTCCTTCCGTTGCGGAAACGTGCCAGCCATCACACCGCACCGGCGGGAATTCCGCCACACGGCAGTCCCAGACACGGGGTGCCGGCCGCACGCCCGTCGGGCGCGGAGGTCCAGCGGGGGACCGCCGTCATCCGCCGGCAGTCTCGCGATCGTCCAGAGCGGCCAGCAGCTGCGACAGCTCGGCCACGGTCGACACCTCGCCGTCCGGGACGAGGCCCGGCGGGCGCGGCAGGCCGAGGCGGTTGAGCCAGACGGCGCGCAGGCCGGCGCGCTGCGGCCCCCGCACGTCATGCTCGATCGAGTCGCCGACGTAGACCACCTGCGATGCCGGACCGCCGGCCGCGGCGACCACCGCGGCGTAGAACTCCGGCGCCGGCTTCTTGGGCAGCCCGTTCTCGTGCGCGTACAACTCGAAGCTGAACTCGCCGGCGAGCCCGCAGCGTTCGGCGCGGCTGTTGCCGTTGGTGGCGAAGCCCAACGTCCAGCGTCGGCGCAGTGCCGCCAGCGCGGGCAGCACGTCCGGAAACGGCCGGGTGAGCGCGAACCGCCGGGCGAAGAAGAGCGCGGCGATGTCGTCCAGGTGCGCTTCGAGCCCGGCCCGGGCCAGCGAGCGGGCCAGCGCTGCCCGGCGGATCTCCATGACCGGCGCGGCGCTCAGCTCGCCGAAGACCGCACCCCAGTCCGACTCCACGTCCGCGAGCGACACCCCGGCCGCCGCCGGGGCCAGCCGCCGCATCTCCTCGAGTACGGCCATCAGCCCGCCGGTCACCGCCGGCCGCAGGTCGAGCAGGGTCTCGTCGGCGTCGAAGACAACGGTGGTCAACACGCCGAGAAGGATCTCACCGCTCGCCGGCGAGCACCGGTTCCCGGTCGGCGTCCGCCGCCATCCGGCCTTCGCGCAGTTCGGCGAGGCGGACCAGCGCGACCCCGGCGATGATCAGCGCACCGCCGAAGAGCTGCACCACGGTGGGCAGTTCGCCGAGGACCAGCCAGGCGATCAGGACCGCGAACATGACCTCGGTGAGCCCGACGAACGACGACAGTCGAGGACCGAGGATTCGCGCCCCGGCGATCCCGGTCAGGTACGCGACCACGGCCGCGACCAGGGAGAGGCCGGCGATCGGCACCAGCCAGCTGGTCTGCTGACCGGCGAACTCGACGGTGCCGAAGCTCGCGTGCAGGGGCAGCACCCCGACCAGGCCGAGCGCGAGCAGGGCGGCGGCACCGACGGCCATTCCGCCGCTGGCCAGAACCACCGACGGAAGCTCGGCGTCGACCCGGCCGGCGAGCACGAAGTAACCGGCCAGCCCGACGGCGGCGCCCAGCCCCCAGAGCACACCCACCGGATCGAGCCGGCCGGCGCCGGTGAGGTCGAGGACGAAGACCAGCCCGGCCAGGGCGGCCACCGACCCGGCCACGGTCAGCCGGCGGGGACGCTGCCCGTGGACCAGCCACGTCCAGGCCACCACCAGGATGATGCCGAGGTATTCCAGCAGCAGGGCGACGCCGACCGGCAGGTAGCGCACCGCGTTGAAGAAGCAGACCTGGGCGAGCGCCACGCCGAGCAGGCCGAAGACCCCGACGACGCTGAGGTTGCGCCGCAGCACGTGCCACTTGCCGCGCAGCGAGAGCGCCGCCGGCACCGCCACCACCACGGCCGCGATACCGACCCGGGCGATCACGGCCGACGGCGCCGACCAGCCGGACTCGATCAGCGAGCGGGCGAAGGTGCCGGAGGTGGCGAAGGTGACCGCGGAGAGCAGCGCGAGACCGAGGCCGAGCCCGGCGGCGGGTGGTTGATGCATCGGGCGCTCCTTGGCACGGCGGGGCGGTCATGGGCAAACTATGGGTATACCAATGACGCTAGGCGGCCACCCCGACAGGAGTCAAGTTGCTTTTCGCCCATGACACCGAATGTTCGTTGACCGCCGCCACCGCGCTGGTCAACACCGGCGGCAGCGACGGGGAGGGGCTGCCCGACGTCGCCGCGCTGGACGAGTTCTATCTGACGCACGCCTACAGCGGACGCCACGAGCACACCCGGGCCGAGCTGGATTCGGTACGCGAGCTGCGCCCCCGACTGCGCCGGATCTGGGAGGCCGACACCGACGAGATCGTCGCCATCGTCAACGGCCTGCTCAGGGAGAACGACGCGCTGCCCCAGCTGATCACGCACGACGACGAGCCCTACCACTTCCATGCCGTGCCTCGGGACGCGCCGCTGGCCACCCGGATGGCGGTCGAGGCGGCGATGGCCGTCGCCGACCTGGTCCGCAGCGGCGAGCTGAGCCGGCTGCGGATCTGCGATCACCCCGACTGCGACAACGTGCTGGTGGACCTCTCCCGGAACCGGTCCCGCCGGTTCTGCGAGGCGGGCTGCGGCAACCGGGCCGCCGTCAACGCGTACCGGGCGCGCAAGGCTGCCGGTCGACAGTGAGCCGGCCGGTCCCGCACCGGACCACCCCCGCACGCCAGTCGCCACCTCAACACAGTTGGCGTCAGTCTGTGGATCCAGCGCCGCGTTGATCAAGAGATTCGCGTCAAGTTCGATCTCCGCGACGACGCAAACCTCTTGATCACTGGGTTTCTCGCGGGCCGCCGGGCGATGCGGACGGCTCAGCTCAAGCGGAGGGCCGCACGGCCGGGTCAGGGGTGGGTCATCCGGAGCAGGTCGAGCGCCTCGTCGAGCTGGGTCTCGGAGAGCTTGCCGCTGGCCACGTGCCCCCGCGCGATCACCACCTCGCGGATCGAGGTCTGCTTGGCCAGCGCCTCCTTGGCGATCGAGGCGGCCTCGTCGTACCCCACGTAACGGTTGAGCGGGGTGACGATCGACGGCGAGCCCTCGGCGTACGCCAGACAGACCTCGGCGTCCGCGACCAGGCCGACCACCAGCCGGTCGGCGAAGAGCCGGCTGGACGCGGAGAGCAGCCGGATCGACTCCAGCAGGTTGCGGCCCATCACCGGCAGCATGACGTTGAGCTCGAAGTCACCCTGGGAGCCGGCGAAGGCGACCGTGGCGTCGTTGCCGATGACCTGCGCGCAGACCTGCCGCATCGCCTCGGCGACCACCGGGTTGACCTTGCCCGGCATGATCGACGAGCCGGGCTGGAGGTCGGGGATGCGCAGCTCCCGCAGACCGGCCCGGGGGCCGGAACCCATCCAGCGGATGTCATTCGCGATCTTGTAGAGCCCGACGGCGATGGTGCGCAGCTGCCCGGAGGTCTCCACCAGCGCGTCCCGCGCGCCCTGCGCCTCGAAGTGGTTGCGCGCCTCGGTCAGCGGCAACCCGGTCGACTCGCGCAGCTTCTCGATGACCGCGGCGGCGAAGCCGAGCGGGGTGTTGATGCCGGTGCCCACCGCGGTGCCGCCCAACGGCAACTCGGCCAGCCGGGGCAACGCCCCCTCCAACCGCTCGATCCCGTAGCGGACCTGCGCGGCGTAGCCACCG
Organism: Micromonospora sp. NPDC093243; assembly: GCF_044753725.1. NCBI lineage: Bacteria > Bacillati > Actinomycetota > Actinomycetes > Micromonosporales > Micromonosporaceae > Micromonospora > Micromonospora sp. NPDC093243. The sequence goes on from NZ_JBIVNT010000008.1 coordinate 102,098, forward strand.
AACTCCTGGCCGAGGGTCACCGGGGTGGCGTCCATGAGGTGGGTACGCCCGGCCTTCACCACGGTCTCGAACTCGGCCGACTTGCTCTCCAACGCCTCGGCCAGGTGGGTCAGCGCCGGCAGCAGATCGTGCGCGACGGCCTGGGTGGCGGCCAGGTGGATCGAGGACGGGAAGACGTCGTTGCTGGACTGTGAGGCGTTCACGTCGTCGTTCGGGTGCACGTCGCGGCCCAGCTCCCGGCCGGCCAGGGTGGCGATCACCTCGTTGGTGTTCATGTTGGACGAGGTGCCCGAGCCGGTCTGGAACACGTCGATCGGGAACTGGTCGTCGTAGCCGCCGTCGGCCACGTGCGCGGCGGCGGCGACGATCGACGCCGCCACGTTCGCGTCGATCACGCCCAGCTCACCGTTGACCTCGGCCGCCGCGCCCTTGATCTGGGCCAGCGCCCGGATCTGGGCCGGCTCGATCCCCCGACCGGAGATCGGGAAGTTCTGCACCGCGCGCTGTGTCTGCGCCCGCCACAGCGCGTCGGCCGGCACCTCCACCTCACCCATCGAGTCGCGTTCGATCCGGTAGCCGGTCGCCTCTGGAGTCGTCACGCGTACCATCCTGCCGCGCCGTTCGCCGACGTGCAGGTGATCGCGCGCACGCCCGGGTCAGTCCAACTCGGCGAGGAGTCGCTCGACCTCGTCCCGATCCGGCGCCTCGACCTGCCGGAACAGCGCCAGCGCGCGGGTCCAGTGAGCCCGCGCGGCGACCGGGTCCGACTCCCGCAGGCAGCGGGCGATCCCGTCCAGCGCCCGCGCCTGCTCGTGCCGGACATCCAGCCGGGTGGCGTCCGCCAGCACCCGTCGATGCAGGTCCAGCGCGCTACCGGGGTCCCCCGCCGCGAGCAACGCCCGCGCCAGCAGGTTCCGCGAGGCGCACTGCCCACCCCGGTCGCCCGCCTCGATCATCGCGACCAACGCCTCCCGGTGCCGGTCCATCGCCACCTCCGGGTGGCCGCCCGCCCGCTCCAGGGCGCCGATCTCGTTGAGCAGTTCGCCGACGCCGTACCAGTTGCCGAGCCGACGCTTCATCGCGAGCGCGACCCTCAACCGGCGGACGGCGGGCTCGCCGTGCCCCAACCGGGTCCGGGCGATCGCCACATGCCCCATCGCGTTCACCGTGTCGTAGAGCGTGCCGTGGGTGCGGGACAGCAGCAGTTGCCGGTGGGCCACGGCGAGCGCCTCCGCCGGCCGGCCGGCGGTAAGGAGGATGGATGCCTGGTTGGTGAAGACCGCGACGACACCCGCCTCGTGCCCCTCCCGGCGAAGGATGGCCAACGCCTCGTCCAGGTGTCGCAAGGCGACCGTGGCGTTGCCGACGAGGGACCGGAGTGCCGCCAGGTTCTTGTGGGCTCCGGCCACACCCACCCGGTCGCCCAGCCGCTCCCGCAGCCGGAGGGCGATCTCCATGGACACCACCGCGTCGCCGTAGCGGGCCTGGCGGTGATAGCCCGACGCGAGGTAGTTGTGCATCGTCGCGATCGCGGCCTCGTCGCCCAGCCGCTCCGCGGCCCGCAGCCCGGTCGAGTGGATCTCGATCAGCTCATCCAGGTGGCCGTGCGAGTACCAGTAGCTCCACCCGGCGTACGCGAGCTGCCAGCAGTAGGCCGCCCGGCCCTCCTGCTCGGCGAGCCGGACCATCGCGGCGATGCTGAAGCGGTGCTCGTCCAGCCACTCGATGCCCGGCGCGGCGCCCGCTTCGATCAGGTCCGACCGGAGCGGCGGGGGTACCGGGAACGGCGCGGTCGTCGCCGACCGGTTGAGCTGACGCGCTGCCGCCGCGACCAGGTGCAAGTGGACGTTGAGCATCCGCTCCACCGCGGCCGACCGCTCGGCGGCGGCCGCCGGATCGGCGATCAACTGCTGGGCGTGGTCGCGGACGAGGTCGTGGAAGCGGAACCGCCCCGGCTCGGTCTCCTCCGCCAGATGCGCGTCGACCAGTTCGTCGAGCAGATCCTGCGCGTCGGCGAGCGACACGTCGGCCAGCGCGGCTGCCGCCAGGTTGTCGAACCGCGGCCCGGGGTGCAGCCCGAGCAGCCGGAACATCCGCTGCGCCGCCCGGGTCACCTGCGCGTACGACAGGGCGAAGGCCCGGCCGACGGAGCGCTCGCCGGCCACCAGCTCGGTGAGGGCGTCCCGCCCGCCGGCGAGGCGCGCGGCGAGGTCGGCGATGCGCCAGCGGGGGCGGTGCGCCAGCCGGGCACCGGCGAGCCGGATCGCCAGCGGCAGGTACCCACACCGGCGGACCACCTCGGCGGCGGCCTCCGGCTCGGCGGCCACCCGTTCGACGCCGACCACCTTCGCCAGCAGCTCGAGCCCCTCGTCCGGGTCGAGCACCGCGAGCGACGACGGCCGCCCCTCGTCCAGCCCGGTCAGCCGCCGTCGGCTGGTGATCAGCGTCAGGGTGCCTCGACCGCTGGGCAGCAGCGGCGCCACCTGACCGGCACTCGCCGCGTTGTCGAGCACCACCACGGCTCGCCGGTTGGCGAGTTCGCTGCGCCACAGTGCGGCCCGCTCGTCCTCGCCGACGGGAATCCGCTCACCGGGCACGCCGAGCTGGCGCAGCAGCGCGGCGAGCGCCGCCGCCGGTGACACCGGCTCACGCTCGCTGTGCCCGTGCAGGTCGATGAACAGGTGCGCGTCGGGGTAGCGCTCCACGAGCGCGGTGGCGAGGTGGATCGCCAGGGTGGTCTTGCCGCTGCCCGCCATGCCGTCGATGAGCTGGACCGACGTGTGGTCCTCGTCGATCTCCTTCAACAACCGGGCCAGCGTCTCCTGCCGACCGGTGAAGTCGCTGATCGCCCGGGGCAGGCAGCGGACCGGGGCGGCCGGCAGCCGGTCCGGTGCGGACAGGGCGAGGTCACCGGCGAGTACCCGCTGGTGCAGTTCCTGCAGCGCGGCGCCGGGCTCGATGCCCAGCTCGTCGGCGTAGAGCCGCCGGCCGTCGCGGTAGACGGCGAGGGCCTCGGCCTGCCGGCCGACGGCGGCGAGGGCGAGCATCAACTGGGCGCGCAGCCGTTCACGCAGCGGATGCCGGTCGACGCTCTCGGCCAGCTCGTCGAGCAGCTCGGCCGCGTGCCCGAGACGCAGCTCGATGTCGACGCACTCCTCCAGCGCGGCGAGCCGGTGTTCGTCGAGGGCCTGCGCCCGGCGCCGCACGCTCCGGCTCGGAATCCCGCTGACCGCCGGGCCACGCCAGAGGGCCAACGCCCCGCGGAAGTGCCGGCGGGCCTCGGCGAGCTGACCGGCGGCGAGCGCCGCCCGCGCGACGTCGACGCCGCGGGCGAAGACGTCGGCGTCCAACTCGTCCGGCCCGATCCGGACCGCGTAGCCCACCGGGTCGGTGACGATGGTCTCCGGCGGCACGTCGAGCTGGACGAAGCGGCGGCGCAGGCGGGACACGCAGGTCTGCAACTGGGCGCGGGCGGTGGCTGGCGGCCGCTCCTCCCAGACCGCGTCGACCAGCTCTTCCACCGGCACGATCCGACCGGAGCGCAGCAGCAGCATGGCGAGCACGGTCCGGTCGCGGCCCGCGGTGACGGTGGCCTCGCCACCGCCGACCCGCAGGGGCCCCAGGATCCCGAACCGCATCTACTCTCCCCGCACTACAGGTGCAACTTCTCAGCAGGGTAGCCCGACGGTGACAGGTGGTTCTCGGCCGGTGATAGCGATGTGAGAGCGGTTCGGCAGCCGCTGAGGCCAGACTCCTTGCGGGGCGCCAGTGTGTTGGCGTCCGACGGGGGCGGTGCGCCCGCCTGAACCCAGAGGTGGCGGGCGCACCGACGTCGACCGTCGCAGCTCCGGCAGACGAAGGGCGCCGGGCAGAAGCCCAGCGCCCTTTGTGCACTGACGCGGCAGGTCAGCGGCGGCCGACCGTCAGCACCGGCTTGGTGACCTCGGCGAAGAAATCGTTGCCCTTGTCGTCGACCACGATGAAGGCCGGGAAGTCCTCCACCTCGATCTTCCAGACCGCCTCCATGCCCAACTCGGCGTATTCGAGCACCTCGACGTGGCGGATGCAGTCCTGCGCGAGCCGGGCCGCCGGGCCGCCGATCGAGCCGAGGTAGAAACCGCCGTGCTGCTGGCAGGAGCGGGTCACCTGGGCGGAGCGGTTCCCCTTGGCGAGCATCACCTGCGAGCCGCCGGCGGCCTGGAACTTCTCCACGTAGGCGTCCATCCGCCCCGCCGTGGTCGGGCCGAACGAGCCGGAGGCGTAGCCCTCGGGGGTCTTGGCCGGGCCGGCGTAGTAGACGGCGTGGTCGCGCAGGTACTGGGGCATCGGCTCGCCCGCGTCCAGCCGCTCGGCGATCTTGGCATGGGCGATGTCCCGGGCCACCACCAGCGGGCCGGTCAGCGAGAGCCGGGTCTTCACCGGGTACTTGGACAGCTCGGCGCGGATCTCGTCCATCGGCCGGTTCAGGTCGACCTTGACGACCATCTCGGCGTCGAGCGTCTCGTCGGTGACGTCGGGCAGGAAGCGCGCCGGGTCGGTCTCGAGTCGCTCCAGCCAGACGCCCGACGGGGTGATCTTGGCGACCGCCTGCCGGTCGGCCGAGCAGGAGACGGCGATCGCCACCGGGCAGGACGCGCCGTGCCGGGGCAGCCGGACCACCCGGACGTCGTGGCAGAAGTAGCGGCCACCGAACTGCGCGCCGATGCCGAAGTTGCGGGTCAGCTCCAGCACCTCGGCCTCCAGCTCCACGTCCCGGAAGCCGTGCGCGGTCATCGAGCCGGAGGTGGGCAGCGAGTCGAGGTACTTGGCGCTGGCGTACTTGGCGGTCTTCAGCGCGTACTCGGCGGAGGTGCCGCCGATGACGATGGCCAGGTGGTACGGCGGGCACGCGGCCGTGCCGATCAGCCGCAGCTTCTCCTCCAGGAACTGCATCATCCGCGTCGGGTTCAGCAGCGCCTTGGTCTCCTGGTAGAGGTACGACTTGTTGGCCGAGCCCCCGCCCTTGGCCATGAAGAGGAACTTGTACGCGTCCGGATGCCCGTCCGGGTCCTCGGCGTACAGCTCCACCTGGGCCGGCAGGTTGCTGCCGGTGTTCCGCTCGTCCCACATGGTCAGCGGGGCAAGCTGCGAGTAACGCAGGTTGAGCTTCGTGTACGCCTGGAAGACGCCCCGGGAGATCGCCTCGGCGTCGGCGCCGTCGGTCAGCACGTGCCGGCCGCGCTTGCCCATCACGATCGCGGTGCCGGTGTCCTGGCACATCGGCAGCACCCCGCCGGCGGCGATGTTGGCGTTGCGCAGCAGGTCGAGCGCGACGAAGCGGTCGTTCGGCGAGGCCATCGGGTCGTCGATGATCGACCGCAGCTGGGCCAGGTGCGCGGGGCGTAGGTAGTGCGCGATGTCATGCATCGCCTCGGCGGTCAGCGCGGTGAGCGCGGCCGGCTCCACGGTGAGGAACCGGCGACCCCCCGGACCGTGTACGACGTCGACGCCCTCGTCGGTGACCAGGCGGTACTCCGTCTGGTCGGGGCCGGTCGGCAGCAGGGGGGCGTACGAGAAGGCGGCGGCACTGCTCATGAGCGGAAAGCCTAGGGCAGACCGGTCGATCATTCCCACCCGCCGGGTGCCCGCTGGGACGCCGCTCTCATCCGGCCCAGGTGCGCGGGGTTCGCGACCCGCCCCGGCCGGGCAGTCCCGCCCCGGCGCGGAACGCCGCGACCCGGTCAGCCGTCCTTGCCGCCGGCCGGATCGGGGCAGAGTTCACGCTTCGGCCCGCAGGTGCCGTCGTCGCCGGGCGGCGGGTTCGTGCCGCCCGGCGCCGGGACGCCGCCGTTGCCGGGTGGGGCGGGGGTTACCGCGGCGCCACCGAAGCGGACGTACCCGATCTCCCGCCCCTCGCCGATGATCATGCCGGTGGGGCCGACGGCCAGCGCGTTCGCGGAGGTGCGCAGCACGGCCAACTCCCGACCGTTGCGCGGGTCGAGGGCGACCAGCCGGGACGGCTTCTCGTCGGCGATCACCGCCGCGTAGGGGGTGAGCGCCGCTCCCGCCTTTCCGCCGGCCGGTCGGGTCCAGAGCACCCGGTCGGTGCCCAGCCCGCGGGCCGTCACCGACCGCTGGTCGCCCGCCCGGACCAGCGCGTACCGGTCGTCGACCGCGATCAGCTTCTGCCCCGCCTCGCCGACCCAGAGCAGCCGCCCGTCGTAGCCGTCGAGCACCGCCTCCCGGGCGTCCGGCGCGACGCCGACCAGCACGTTCCGCGCGCCCTGCGGGTCCTCCCGCTGCGGGCAACCGGCGTTGTCGGCGGTACGCAGGTTGATCCCGGACCGCTGCCAGACCTCCTGCCCGGTCGCCGGGTCCCGGCCGGAGATCGCGAAGTAGCAGCTGCCGTCCTGGGATCGGGCGCTGATCCGCAGCAGCCGACCGCCGACCACGGAGAGCCGCTCCTCGCGGCCGGGCTCGACGTTCTGCAGCACCGCGCCGGTGGCGGTGTCCACCACGTGCACCCGGCCGTCGACCGGGAAGCCGAGCAGCGGCGGCACCGGCTCCGGGCCGGCGACGCCCTCCTCGATGCGGGTCGCGGTGAGCCGGCGGGTGCCGCGCAGCCCCGGATTGTCGGCGAAGAGGCCACTGCCGACACCGGGCAGGAAGGCCGTCCACAGTGGCGCGGTGCCGCGCGCGTCCCAGGCGCTCAGGGTGCAGTCGGTCGGCTCGGTGCAGCGGGCGTCGAACAGCATGTTGCGGTACGTCCAGACGGCCACCGCGTCGTCGTCCCGCCGTCGGGTCACCCCGGTCGTCGGGTCGAGCACCTCGTACCCCTTGACCAGCAGCTTGCCCACCACGACGACGGAGTTCCGGTCGGCGCCGGCGACCGCCGCCCAGTCCGCCTTGCGCTCCCAGAGCTGGTCGCCGGTGGCCAGGGCGCGCGCCTCGACGCGGGTGCGCTGCTCGACCACGACGGCGTCGCCGGCGAAGGTGACGCTCTTCGGGGTGCCGCCGATGCGCTGCTGCCAGACCACGTCCGGCTCGGAGATGGGCTCGCTCCGGTCCACCCAGTCCCACATGGCCGGGAAGGGGTTCCAGACCCCGGTCGCCGCGAGGGCGATGACCGCGATCAACGCGAGCAGCAACACGCTACGCGTTCTCAAGGCCGCTCCCCTTCGCCACACGCACACGGTAGCCACGATCAACGACGCGTCGGGCACCCGCGCCGCCGTGTCGCCGCGCTTTCTGCGCGAAGAGGTGTTATCGGGGGCCGGCCGTCACCGGCGGACGGCGGACCGGACCAACGGGAGGGTGCGGTAGGGAATCTGCTCGGCCAGCGCGATGATCGTCGAGGCACGGGTGATCCCCGCGGAGGAGACGATCTGGTCGATCACCCGCTGCAGGTCGGTGTTCGACCGGGCCACGATCCGGCAGAGCAGGTCGCTGGAGCCGGTGATGGTGTGCGCCTCCAGCACCTCCGGGATGGCGGCCAGGTGGGCGGTGACCGGGTCGTGCCCGTGCCGCTGGCTGATCTCCAGGGTCACGAAGCTGGTCACCCCGAACCCGATCGCCGCCGGTGAGATGTCCGGCCCGAATCCGCGGACCACCCCCCGGTCGACCAGCTTGTCCAGCCGCGCCTGGACGGTGCCCCGGGCCACGCCGAGGCGGCGCGAGCACTCCAGCACCCCGATCCGGGGCTCCTCGGCGAGCAGCTCGATCAACCGCGCGTCCAGCTCGTCGAGCTGTGCATCCTGCACACCATTCACGGGTGACCACCATACCGAATGTGCAACCTGACCAGCGATTACCCGGACAGTTGCCCACCCAGCCCCGGCCCGGCGATCCTCGCCACATAACCATCACGGCGGCCCACGAGGCCGGCCGGTACGCGAGGGAGGCCGCGATGACCCAGGCTATCGACCGACCGCAGTCGACCGAGGAGGTCGACGCCGACCAGCTCGTCGGCGCCGTCGACCACGACATCACCCACGACCCGTTCCCGGTCAAGGGCCTCGACCACGTGCACTTCCTGGTCGGCAACGCGAAGCAGTCGGCGCACTACTACTCCACCGCGTTCGGCATGACGTGCGTGGCGTACCGCGGCCCGGAGCAGGGCTACCGGGACCACGCCCAATACGTGCTGACCAGCGGCTCCGCCCGGTTCGTGCTGACCGGCGCGGTCCGTCCGGACGCCGACGGCGCCGAGCACGTCGCCCGGCACAGCGACGGCGTCAGCGACATCGCGCTGGAGGTGCCGGACGTCGACGCCGCGTACGCGCACGCCACCGCGCAGGGCGCGACCGGCCTGGTCGAGCCGCACGACGTCAGCGACGAGCACGGCACCGTCCGGATGGCCGCCATCGCCGCGTACGGGGACACCCGGCACACCCTCGTCGACCGCTCCCGCTACACCGGCCCGTTCCTGCCCGGCTTCGTCGCCCGCGGCCCGATCGTGGACCGGCAGCCGATGATCGACGCCGGCATCCAGCCGAAGCGCTTCTTCCAGGCGGTCGACCACGTGGTCGGCAACGTCGAGCTCGGCCGGATGGACGAGTGGGTGGAGTTCTACAAGCGGGTCATGGGCTTCACCAACATGGCCGAGTTCGTCGGCGACGACATCGCCACCGACTACTCGGCGCTGATGAGCAAGGTGGTCGCCAACGGCACCCGCAAGGTGAAGTTCCCGCTCAACGAGCCGGCGATCGCCCGCAAGAAGTCGCAGATCGACGAGTACCTGGAGTTCTACCAGGGCCCGGGCGCCCAGCACATCGCGGTGGCCACCAACGACATCCTGGCCAGCGTCGACGCGATGCGGGCAGCCGGCGTCGAGTTCCTCGACACCCCCGACTCGTACTACGACGACCCCGAGCTGCGCGCCCGGATCGGCCAGGTGCGGGTGCCGATCGAGGAGCTGAAGGCCCGCAAGATCCTGGTCGACCGGGACGAGGACGGCTACCTGCTCCAGATCTTCACCAAGCCGGTGCAGGACCGCCCGACGGTCTTCTTCGAGCTGATCGAGCGGCACGGCTCGCTCGGCTTCGGCAAGGGCAACTTCAAGGCGCTCTTCGAGGCCATCGAGCGGGAGCAGGAAGCCCGCGGCAACCTGTAACACTTGCCAGCGTGACGCAACCCCCGTCGTACCCGATGCCGCCGGCCGGTGGGCCCCCACCCACCGCCGGCGGCTTCGCGCCCCCCGCCGGTCCGGCCCCCCAGCCGTACGCGGTCCCGCCGCAGTACGCTCCGCCCGGGCACCCGCCGCCGCACTACCCGTATGCCGGGCCGCCCCATCCCGCGCAACCTCCGACGCTGACCCCGGCCGGGCAGCCGCTGGCCAGCTTCGTCGACCGGCTGCTGGCCTGGCTGCTGGACGCCGCGATCGCGGGCGCGGTGGCGATGCTGCTGTTCATGCCGGTCTTCCTGGTGATCTGGTGGAACATGCTCACCGAGATGACCCGGACCAACCCGGACGGCACGCTCGTCGAGCCCGACCCGGGCACGATCATGACCGAGGTCATGCTCCCGCTGCTGCTGGCGGAGCTCGGGCTGCTGGTCGTCATGCTCGCGTTCTACTGGCTCTACCACGTCGAATACCTCAAGCGCGGTGGCCAGACGCTCGGCAAGAAGGCGATGAAGATCCGGGTGGTGCCGCTCGACCCGAGCCTGACCCTGAACCGGGGGATGGCCGGCCGGCGGTGGCTCGTGCAGTACCTGGCCGCCTCGTTGGTGCCGGGCCTCAGCTACCTGGACGGGCTCTGGCAGCTCTGGGACAAGCCCTGGCAGCAGTGCCTCCACGACAGGTTCGCCGGCACGGTCGTCGTTAAGGTGTCTGCGTGAGTGTGCAACCCGGCTGGTACGTCGATCCCGCCGATCCTGAGACCCGGCGATACTGGGACGGCGAGGGCTGGCTCGGCGCGCCCATCCCCGTCGACGCCACCCCACCGGACGGTCCGCCGGCGGTCGAGCCGCCGCCCGTGCCGGCCGCGCAGCCGGTCGCGCCCGGCCAGTCGCCGGGTTCGGCGCCGCCCGCGGCCACCGGCCCGGGCTACCCGCCGCCCGCCGCCGGGCCCACTTCGGGCTGGCAGGCCCCACCGGGCTACGGCCAGCCAGGCGGCCCCGGCTACGGCCAACCGGGCGGACCGGGCTACGGCCAGCCAGGCGGCCCCGGCTACGGCCAGCCGGGCGGACCCGGCTACGGCCAGCCGGGCGGACCGGGCTACGGCCAGCCAGGCGTGCCCGGCTACGGCCAGCAAGGTGGGCCGCCGCCCGGCTGGGCGCCGCCGGGCTGGCCCGTACGGCAGCCTGAGCCGCGGCCGCACGGGCTGCCGCTGGCCGGGTACGGCAGCCGGCTGGTCGCCCGCCTGATCGACTTCGCCATCCTCCTCGCGCTGAACGTCGTGGTGAACGGCTGGTTCGTCTGGCGGCTCTACCAGGAGCTGGCGCCGTACTGGCGGGAGATCTTCCGCCGCGCGCTGGCCGGCAACTCCTCCACCGACGGGCTGCCGCAGCCCGGCGAGCAGGCCGGCCTCCTCCAGGTGGTGATCCTGGTGATCGCCGCCGGGCTCTGGCTGGCCTACGAGGTGCCCGCCATGGCCTCGTCCGGCCAGACCTTCGGCAAACGGGTGATGCGGATCAAGGCGGTGCCGCTCGCCGCCGACCAGCCGCTCGGCTTCGGCCCGGCGCTGCGCCGCTGGAACACCCTGGGCGGCGTGCCCACCCTGCTCTGGTACTGCTGCGGCCTCGGCCTGCTGCTCCAGCTGATCGACGCGCTCTCCCCGCTCTTCGACCACCCGCTGCGCCAGGCGCTGCACGACAAGCGGGCGCGGACCGTGGTCGTGCAGGTTCCCCGCAGCACCGGTACCACCACCCCGGACGACCGCACCGACCCCTCGGGAGACACCCCATGACCGACACCGGACGTCACCAGCCGGGGCCGCGACTGACCCGCGCCGACCTGGACGCGCTGCCCAGTTACGTGCCCGGTCGCAGCCCGGCCGATCTGGCCCGCGAGCTGGGCCTGCCGGAAGCGATCAAGCTGGCCAGCAACGAGGTCCCGTACGGCCCGCTGCCCGGTGTGGTGGAGGCGGTCGCCGAAGCCGCCGCCGGGGCGCACCGCTACCCGGACATGGGTGTGGTCGCCCTCCGCGACGCGCTCGCCGAGAAGTACGGGGTGGACGCCGACCGGATCGCCACCGGCTGCGGATCGGTGGCGCTCGCCGAGCACCTGGTGCGGGCCACCTGCCTCCCCGGCGACGAGGTGGTCTACGCGTGGCGCTCGTTCGAGGCGTACCCGATCATCGCGGCGACCAGCGGTGCGACCAGCGTGCGGGTGCCCAACGACGCCGGCCACGGTCACGATCTCGCGGCCATGGCGGCGGCGGTGACCGACCGGACCCGGATGGTCCTGGTCTGCAACCCGAACAACCCGACCGGCACCGCCGTCCGCCGGGCGGAGCTGGACCGCTTCCTGGACGCCGTCCCCGACGACGTGCTCGTGGTGATCGACGAGGCGTACCGGGAGTTCGTCACCGACCCGGACGTGCCGGACGGGCTGACCTACCTCGACCGCCCGAACGTGGCGGTGCTGCGTACCCTCTCCAAGGCCTGGGGCCTGGCCGGGCTGCGGATCGGTTTCCTGGTGGCCCAGCCCGAGGTGGCGGCGGCGGTCCGCAAGGTGGTCACCCCGTTCTCGGCGAGCCTGGCCGCCCAGGCCGGGGCGCTCGCCGCGCTCACCCAGGCCGCCGAGGTGCAGCGCCGGTGCGCCCTGATCGTGGCCGAGCGGGACCGGGTCACCGAGGCGCTTCGCAAGTTCGTCCCGGACGTGCCGACCAGCCAGGCCAATTTCGTGTGGCTGCCGCTCGGCGACCGCGCGGTGCCGTTCGCGAAGGCGTGCGAGGCGCGCGGCGTGATCGTTCGGCCGTTCGCCGGTGACGGGGTCCGGGTCACCATCGGCACCCCGGCCGAGAACGACGCCTTCCTCGCCGCAGCCGAGGCCGCGCTGACCTGACGCCGGATCCGGTCCGGTCCGCCTTCCCCGAGGCGCGGACCGGACCGGACGATCAGGCGGCCGGCGCGGGTTGCCGGATCCGGGTTCGCCGCCGGTGCGCGTAGACCGCGAACAGCGCCAGCACCAGCACCGAGGTGACCAGGCCGCCGGTCAGGACCTCGTCGGAGCGGTCCTCGCTGCTGGCCGCCGCCGCGGCGGAGACCTCGCCGAAGGTGACCGTGCCGGTGGCGGTCCGCTTCGTCCAGCCGCTCGCCAAGGCGAGCTTGGCCGCCCATGGCCCGTCCGGCAGCCGACGGTCGAGCAGCACCCGGATTGTGGTGCTGCCGTCGAGCGGTAGGGTCTTCGCCTCGGCCTTCACCGGCCCGGCGGCCAGCGCGCTCGGCCCGTCGCTGAGCCAGAGTTCACCGGCCAGGTCGAGTGCGCGCTTGCCGGTGTTGCGGACCTCGGCGCTGACGAACGGCGTCCCGTCCTTCTCACGGCCGCCGGTGAGCGGACCGATCTCGAAGCCCGAGGGCGGCTCGCCGCCGGGGCCCACGGAAAGGTAGACCCGGATGCCGGCCCGGCCGATGTTCTGCACGTTCTTGTCGTCCGTGCCGGGCACCTCGGCCCAGATGACCGCGTAGCGCTCGCCGGCCTCGGCCTTGCGTGGCACCTCGAGGGTCACCAGAGCCTCGACCTCTTCGCCCGGTGCCAGCGCCTCCTCGGCCGGTTCGACGGTTATCCAGCTGCTCAGCTCGTTCTCGGTGCGGTCCGGGGCGAACTCGAAGCCGCTGTCGCCGACCCGGGCCGCGGCGGCGTAGAGGGACACCTTCCGATGGAGTTCGGAGTCGTTCTCGACCAGGACCCGGCGCTTGATGGTGGTGCCGGGCTTGAGGTGGTCGACGACGTACTTGTGCGCCCGGGTGTCGTCGCGCCGATCGACCGGGGCGTCGAGCAGCCGGATCCCGACGGACACCTCCGGTCCGCTCGGCTGCGGTGTCGGCGTTCCTCGGTCGGTGCCCGTTCCCGTCGTCTCCTCCGCCGGCACGTCGGCCTCGGGGACGGCCGGTTCGACGAGCACGGGTGATCGGGGCGCCGGCCCGGTTACCGCGGCCGACGCCGACGCCCCGGTCGTGACCAGGAGGGTCACGGCCAGGGCGAGCGCGCGGGTGTGGTCATGCCACCGAATGGGTGATCACCCCCGAGTAGGTGCCACCGACGGCGGTGTCCGGGACGCTGATCTGGATGTCCGGAGCCCAGCTGGCGGTGTTGTTGCCGGTACCCGACGTCTTCGAGAAGGCGACCCTCGGCACGCCCAGGTTCACCCGGTCGGCCTCGGTGGGTTGGCCGGGTACGAAGCCGGTGCCCGTGCTGCTGACCAAGCCGCCCGACCAGTACTCCACCAGGTTGGGAGTGATCGTCTCCGCCGGCGTGCCGCCGCCGGTGCTGAACGAGCCGGCCGACACGGTGGTGACCCAGGTGGCGCTCAGGGCGGCCCGCTGGTCGGTGACCGTGACGGTGCCCAGTTCGCCGGTGAGGTTGCCGCCGGAGAAGACGGAACCGAGGTTCACCGCGGCGGGGACGGAGATGTTCAGGTCGGCGGTGGCCACGGTGAAGGTGACGATGGTGTCGCCGGTCGGCGCGGCAGCGGCCGGCGTCGCCAGGGCCACCACGGCGGCCGCGGCGGCGGTCAGGGCAAGAAGTGGCTTCTTCATGACGATGACGGTAAGAGGGCAGAAGGTCATTAACAGGGACTATTCAGACAAATCACTCTTCAGGCTACAGAGTGGGTGATTGTCCCCCGGTAGGTCCCGGCGACGATGCCGGTGGGGATGGCCACCCGGATCGCGGGGGCCCACCGGACGGTGTTGTTGCCGTTGCCGGTCGTCTTGCGGAACGCTTCGCGGGTCACCGCCAGCGTGACGGCCTGCGCGGCGGTGGCCTGGCCGGGGACGAGGGTCCCGCCGCCGGTGCTCCGGGTCGCCGGGCCGGACCAGTACGAGATCCGGTCCCTGGCTATGGTGCGCTGAGCACCACCGGGCCCGGTGGTGAAGACGGTGGCGGAGACGGTGGCCACCCAGGCGTTCGGGTTGATCGGGCCGCGGAAGTCGGTCACCTCGACCGGGCCGAGCTGGCCGGTGAGCGTGCCGCCCACGGCGCCGGCACCGAGGTTGACCGACGCCGGCACGGTGATGTCGACCCCCGGCGTGAGGGCCACCTGGAACGTCCGGAGCACCGGCGCGGCCTCGGCCGGCGCGGGGCTTATCAGAATGACGATCACGCCCACCAGGGCTGCCAGGAGTCGCACACGTGTGACTATAGTAACTAATGTCCGATTTGTCGAGCAAGCTGAGGGCGTGTTCCGCGGTTCAGGTCGCCGCCAGTACCAGCGGCTCGGACGTGAGGAAGAAGGCCTGGTCGTCCGCCTCCGGGTCGACCGGCTCCCGTAGCCGCTCGACGGCCACGTAGCCGTCCGCGGCGTACGCCGCCCCCGGCGTGTAGCCGGTGCCGTCCTGTCCGACCGTCAGCGTGAACCGGGACCGCTCGGCCCCGGTCGCGGGGTCGAGCGTGACCAGGTCCCGGGCATCGGTGAGCAGGTGCACCCGGCCCGGCTGGACCGCGATCACCCGGCCCGGCCCGAGGTCGGGGCGGCGCCACAGCTCGGCTCCGGTCCGGGCGGACCGGCCGACCAGCACCCCCTCGACGATCCCGACCGCCTGCTCGCCGACGAGCTGGGTGTCGAGCCCGTCGAGCGCGGGCGCGGCCACCGGCGGTCCACTGCCGACCAGCCAACCCCGGCCCGCCGCGTCCCCCGGAGCGGCCGTACGCAGCGCGGCGCAGCCGGAGCGCCCGGCCCGACAGCCCACCGGAGCGACCACCAGCTCGTCGCCCGCGCCCGGCGGCCGCCACCGGCTGGCCACCGTGCCGGTGGCCGCGTCGCGGAATTCGACGACGGCCGCTCCGGCACAGCCGTCAACGCTCACCACCTGCCCGGTCGGCGTGGTGCCGACGTCGCTACGGCAGCCCGTCGCGACCCCGGTCCGCCAGAGTTCGCGCCCGCTCGCCAGCTCGACGCCACGTGCATTCCCGGCACCGGTCGCCACCAGCACCTCCCGGCCGTCGGCGGCGCGGGTGAGGTAGAGCCCGGGCGGATCCCACACGATGGCCGCCCTGGTACGCCGGGTCTGCGGCTTCCGCTCGGGCGCCGGGCCGTCGGCCCGCCAGGCCACCTCGCCGGTCCGCGCGTCCAACGCCACCAGCCGCCCGTCCGACCAATGGCTCACCACGGTGGTGCCACTGGCCACCACCCCGACCAGCTCGGCCGGCCAGCGCCGGTACGACCAGTACGGGCTGGTCCGGTACCGCCCGTCGACCGGCCGGTCGGCGTAGACCTGGCGGTGCGCGGCGTACACCCGCAGCCGCCCGTCCACGATCAGCGGGGCCGCGGGCAGCCGGCCGACCACGCCGACGGCCGGCTGGGCCGCCGCCGGGTATCCGGCCCGGGCGACGGTGCTGACCTCGGCTGGGGCGAGCACCCGGTAGACCGTCGCCGCGATCGCGGCGGTGACGAGCAGCACCGCGACCGCCAGTACGACGCGTCGCCGGCCGTTCGGGAACCCCATGCGCACCTCCGCCCGGCACCCTACCCAGCGGAAGCTGACCGAGCCCGGTCAGGTGTCGAGCCCTCGGCGACGCGCGGCCGATGGGGCGGGCGGCTTCCGCAGGCGGACGCTCAGGCGGCCTCGACGGCCCCGGCCGGCCGCTCGGCGGCGACCGCGAGATCGGCGAGGTCGCGCCGGAGTGCGTGCTCCACCGCCCGGGCGGCGAGCCCGCCGAGGAGCAGCGCGACCACCCGGCCGTACGGCGCGGTCGGCACGGCCTCGTGGGTGACGGTCACCGAGGTGCAGCCCTTGCGCCGCCGCCGTGCGGCACGCATCGTCCAGGTGATCCGGTAGTCGACACCGGCCCCGGAGGAGATGAGCACCAGCAGCCGGGGCGGCACCGCCTCGACCACGCAGAACTCCTCGACCAGGATGCTGCCGTCAGGCTGGGACCGGGGCTCGCGCCAGACCGTGCCCGGCCCGAACGCGCCGGGAGTGAGCAGCTCGACCGGGCCGGCGAGGTTTCGCCCGGCCCGGTCGGGCAGGTCGGTCAGGAGGCGCCAGACATCGATGGCGTGCGCCTCGATCAGCCGGGTAACCGCCACCGTCGACATGCCACCTCCCGTGGCCTCGACGGTACGCCGGGTGAGCGTGGTTCGGGGACCGCCGGGCGGAATATCCACCGGTGGGAGATCCCGGTCGGTACGCCCGGCGGCCTCGGCGGGTCCGAGCGGTCAGCGGTCGAACTGACCGCCCCGGATCGCGTCGACGAAGGCTGTCCACCCCGGCGGGCTCACCGCGAGTGTGGGGCCGGCCTGGTCCTTGGAGTCGCGTACCCCGACGACGCCGAGGACGTCGACCAGATTGTCCGCCACCTCCACGCAGAGTCCCTGGTCGTTGGAGCGGCTGCTGGTGCGCCAGACGGCGCCGGCCAGATCGTGCATCGTGACTACCTCCCTGTGCGGTGACACGCCCCGTCCCGACCGGTCGCGACCGGCGGGCCGGCCCGGACCGGCGCGACGGGGCGACGGAATCCGGAGCGATCAACGCGGGAGGGTACGGCCTTGATCGCACAGTTGGTGCGATCAACAGATGATCACGATCGGACATCCGGAGCCGCCCGGCTGGCCGCAGGCCGGGGCACCCCGACAGTGTCGGGCTCCCGACTCTGTGGCCTGGTCGGCTCCCGGGTTCAGCGGGCCGGAAGGATGGTGCCGGTGACCTCGCCGAGGGCGATGGTGGTGCCGTCCGGGCCCGGTGCGGTCGCGGTGATGGTGACCGTGTCGCCGTCCTCGAGGAAGGTCCGGGTCTCCCCCGTACCCAGCTTCACCGGTTCGGCGCCACCCCAGGTCAGCTCCAGGAACGAGCCGACCTGCCCGCGCTCGGGCCCGGAGACGGTCCCGGAGGCGTAGAGGTCACCGGTGCGCAGCGACGCGCCGTTGACGGTCAGGTGGGCCAACTGCTGGGCGGGCGTCCAGTACATGGTGCCGAACGGCGGCTCGCTGACCCGCTCCCCGTTCCACTCGACCGCCAGGCGGAGGTCCAGCCCGAGGTGCGGCACGTCGCGCAGGTAGTCGGCGACCGGCGGGTCCTGCTCCGGCGCCGGCACGAACGCGTCGGCGAGGGCGTCCAGCGGGGTCACCCACGCGGAGACCGAGGTGGCGAAGGACTTGCCGAGGAACGGGCCGAGCGGCTGGTACTCCCACGCCTGGATGTCCCGGGCGGACCAGTCGTTGACCAGCACCACGCCGAAGACGTGGTCGGCGAAGTCCTCGGCGCCGACCCGGGTGCCGAGCGGGCTGGGTACGCCGACCACGAAGCCGACCTCGGCCTCGACGTCCAGCCGGACCGACGGGCCGTAGACGGGACCGGTCGTGGCGGCCCGCTGGCCGCTCGGGCGGATCACCGGGGTGCCCGAGACCACCACCGTGCCGGCCCGACCGTGGTAGCCGATCGGCAGGTGCTTCCAGTTCGGCAGCAACGGCGGCTGACCCGGCCGGAAGATCTGCCCGACGTTGCCCGCGTGGTGCTCGGAGGAGTAGAAGTCGACGTAGTCGGCCACCGCGAAGGGCAGCTGCATCCGCACCTCGGCCAGCGGCACCAGCAGCGGCTCGACCGCCGCCCGGTGCGCCGGGTCGGTGAGCAGTTCGGTCACCCGCTGCCGGACGGCGGTCCACTGCGGACGCCCGAGCGCCAGGAAGTCGTTCAGGGTGGGCGAGCACAGGGCGCCGCCGGCCAGCACCAGGTCGGCCGCCTCGGCGCCGGCCAGGTCGAGCACGAAGTCCCCGATCCGTACGCCGATCCGCGGCTCGCGCCCGTCCTGCGCGAAGACCCCGTACGGCAGGTTGGCCACCCCGTACGGCGAGCCCTCAGCACCCGTCACCCAGGTCATGCGCCCTCGCCCCCGTTCACCAGCCGCAGCCGGGTCAGATCGGTCAGTGGTTCCTCAATGCTGCACGAGCCGAAGCCGATCCACAGCGGGCGCGGGGCCTCCAGCCGGCCCTCCACGCGCTGGATCAGCGGGCGCGGGTCGGCCGCGGTGAGCAGCTCGGCGACGGCCGGCACGCCCGCGCCCTCGGCGGCGGCGAGCGTGGCGGCCAGCACGTTGGCGAACCCGTGGTGGGTGAACCCGGTCTCCGGGTCGAGGTGCCGGACCGCGTGGTGCAGCCCGGCGGTCAGCTTGAACGGCAGGTCGCGGTCGCGGCAGGCGCAGATCACCGCGGCCAGCTCGCTCGGGGTCGGGAAGAGCTCCGCGGCCAGCCCACCGGTGCGGAACTTCGCCGCGACCGGCTGCCCGTCGGCGCGGGCCGCGGCGAGCGCGTCCAGCGCCCGCATCAGCCCGAAGGCGAGCGGCACCTCGGCGTAGACGGCGTCGACGCCCGCCAGCTCGTCGCGCAGACGCAGCAGGCTGGTGATCCCGGGGAGCGGGTCCTCGCCCCGCCTCGCGACCGCCACCTCCACCTGACGGGCCGTCACGCCGTCCGGCGCAAGGAACGACAGCGCGAGGGGCAGGCTCTCGATGCCGGTGTCACCGACGACCCCGACCACGAAGCCCTCAGCCGGGTCGACGAGACCGTTCAGCTCGCCGGCGGTGACAGCCGAGGCGGGGACCAGGAGCGGGCCGACCAGGTCGGCGTACCAGGCCGTGCGGTGCCGCCGGTGGGCGGCGACGGCGTCGGGCAGCGCGGCGCTGCCGGGTGGGAAGACGGCGGCGTCGTCCACGAGGCCGTCGAGGAGCGCGGGCACCTGCGTTGACACGGAACAAGAATGTACGCGACGCTGGCAAGGAACGGACAACCGCGTCCGATTATCGGACGCCCTCGGGAGCGGCCGGGCGGCGGACGGGCCGGCCGGGCACGGGACCCATCGGGAGGCGAGATGCCGTACTACCGCAGCGTCGGCGAGCTGCCGCGCAAGCGCCACACCCAGTTCCGCCAGCCCGATGGCAGCCTCTACGCCGAGGAGCTGATGGGCCAGGAGGGCTTCTCCTCCGACTCGTCCCTGCTCTACCACCGGTACGCCCCGACCGCGATCCTGGCGGCCGAGGAGTTCGCGCCGCCGGCCTGGACCCGGGCGCCGAACCTGCCGCTGAAGCCCCGGCACCTGCGCACCCACAAGCTCGACTCGGCCGGCGCCGATCCGGTGCTCGGCCGCCAGTACCTGCTGGCCAACGACGACGTCCGGATCGCGTACGTGCTGGCCGACCGGCCGTCACCGCTCTTCCGCGACGCCACCGGCGACCAGTGCCTCTACGTCGAGTCGGGCACGCTGCGGGTCGAGTCGACGTTCGGCGTCCTCGACGCGGTGGCCGGCGACTACGTCATCATCCCGACCTCGACCATCCACCGGCTGGTGCCCACCGGCGACCAGCCGGTCCGGCTGTTGACCATCGAGGCGGCCGGCCACATCGGCCCGCCCAAGCGCTACCTCTCGGTGCGGGGGCAGTTCCTCGAGCACTCGCCGTACTGCGAGCGCGACGTCCGCGGGCCGGACACGCCGCTGCTGGTCGACGGCGAGGAGGTGGAGGTGCTGGTCCGGCACCGACGCGGGTGGACCCGGCACGTCTACGCCCACCACCCCTTCGACGTGGTCGGCTGGGACGGGCACCTCTACCCGTGGGCGTTCTCCATCCACGACTTCGAGCCGATCACCGGCCGGATCCACCAGCCGCCGCCGGTGCACCAGACCTTCCAGGGTCCGAACTTCGTGATCTGCTCGTTCGTGCCGCGCAAGGTCGACTACCACCCCGACGCGATCCCGGTGCCCTACAACCACCACAACGTCGACTCCGACGAGATGCTCTTCTACACCGGCGGCAACTACGAGGCCCGGCGCGGCTCCGGCATCGAGCAGGGCTCGATCTCGCTGCACCCGTCCGGCTTCACCCACGGCCCGCAGCCGGGTGCCGCCGAACGCTCCATCGGGGCGGACTTCTTCGACGAGTTGGCCGTCATGGTCGACACCTTCCGCCCGCTCGACCTCTGCGAAGCCGCCGCCACCTGCGAGGACCCGGGCTACGCCTGGACCTGGGCGCGCCGCCCCTGAGCATCGTCGCCCTGGGCCGGCGGACCGCCGCCGGCCGTGCTCACACCGGCGTACGCAGCCAGACGACGAGTTCCGCGGTGGCGGCGGTGGCGATGGCGAGCACCAGCGGCCACGGGGTGCCGACCAGGGCGTAGACGAGGATCAGCACCGGTGCGGCGGCCGCCGCGTAGACGGCCAGGGCCAGGGCGCGGTCGGAGCGGAGCAGGCCGGGCAGGATGGTCCGGGACAGCCCCGGCATCCGGGCGGCGAAGCGCCACACCACTGCGGCCCCGCCGAGCGCCGCGAGCGCGGCGGCGACGCGGGACAGGCCGGCGCTGCCGGGGGCGAGGCAGGCGATCAACACGGCGGTGATCATCGACCAGCCGGCGCCGTAGACAATGAGCTGGCGCAGGCCGGCCGAGATGGTCCGGCCCGAGTCGACCCGGCCCGGGTTCATCGCGGCGGCCTCTGCCAGGTGCTCCAGCGCCTCGCTCCAGCGCCGCTGCTCCAGCCGGATCACGCCGATGTCATGCCGGGCCTTGGCGAGCTGCGGGTCGAGCCGCAGCGCCTCCCGGTAGGCGCGCTCGGCGAGGTCGAACAGCTCCAGCCGGGCCGCGACCATGCCGAGCACCAGATGCGCCCGCGGCTCCTCCGGGGCCAGCTCGACTCCGCGCCAGGCCGCGTTGAGCGCCAGCTGGCCGTTGCGCGAGCCGGCCAGGATGGCCGCCGCGCTCAACTGGGCGTACGCGTCGTCAGGGCCGAGAGCCAGGATCTCGTCGGCCGCCCGGGCGGACTCCGCGTAGCGCTCCAGGTCGGCCAGGGCCATTCCCCGCACGACCAGGGGCGGCACGGTGCCCGGCGCGGCGGCCAGCGCGGCGTCGGCGGCGGTGAGCGCCTCGGTCGGCCGGTCGGCGGCCAGGTGCACCCGGGACAGCAGGGTGAGCGCGGCGGCGTTCTCCGGTTCGAGGGCGACCGCGTACGCGACCTCGGCGGCGGCCTCGTCGTAGCGCCCGAGTTCGGCGAGGAGTTGGGCGCGCTGGAGGTAGCCGTCGGCGGCGGACTGGTCGGGGGCGGCGTCGCTGGACATCGCGGCGAGCCTAGGCGGCCGGAGCGTCGTAGACCAGAGCGACCGCGATGCCGGCGAGCCCCTCGCCGCGCCCGGTGAAGCCGAGCCCGTCGGTGGTGGCGGCGGAGACGGTGACCGGCGCGCCCACGGCCGCGGAGAGCACCCGCTGGGCCTCCTCACGGCGCGGCCCGATCTTCGGCCGGTTGCCGACCACCTGCACCGAGACGTTGCCGATCGTCAGGCCGGCGGCGCGGACCCGGCGGGCGGTCTCGGTGAGCAGCACGACCCCGGACGCGCCGGCCCACTCGGGCTGGTCGACGCCGAAGTTGGCGCCCAGGTCGCCGAGGCCGGCCGCGGAGAGCAGCGCGTTGCAGGCCGCGTGGGCGGCGACGTCGGCATCCGAGTGCCCGGCCAGCCCGTCCTGGTCCGGCCAGAGCAGGCCGGCCACCCAGCACGGCCGGCCGGCGGAGAAGGCGTGCACGTCGGTGCCGATGGCGACCCGGGGAACGATCATGATCAGAGAGTACGGCGTCAGCGGGCCGTGGCCAGCAGATGCTCGGCCAGCGCCAGGTCGAACGGTCGGGTGATCTTGAGGGCGTACTCGGAGCCCGGAACGCAGAAGACCGGAACGCCCTGCTTCTCCACCAGGCCGGCGTCGTCGGTGAGCGGGTCGCCCGCTGCGGCGTGCGCGGCGGTCAGCACCGACCGGCGAAAGCCCTGTGGGGTCTGCACCGCCCGCAGCGCGGAGCGGTCCACGGTGCCGAGCACGACCTCCTCGGCGCCGACCTCCTTGATCGTGTCGACCACCGGGAGCACCGGGATCACCGCGTGCCGGCCTTCGCGAACGGCGGCGGCCACCGCCTCGACCAGCTCGGGCGGGGTGAGCGCCCGGGCCGCGTCGTGCACCAGGATGATCTCCGGACCGGACGGCACGGCGGCCAGCGCGGCGGCCACCGACGCCTGCCGCTCCGCTCCGCCGGGCACCACGGTCACCGGCGCCACCGGAGCGAGCATTGCCCGGACGGCGTCGACCTCGGCGGCCGGGGCCGCCACCACGATGGTGCGCACGGATCCAGCCGCGGCGAGCCGGCGCACCGCGTGCACCAGCAGGGACTCTCCGGCGAGCAGGCGCAGCGCCTTGGGCCCGCCCGGGCCGAGCCGTACGCCGGCACCCGCCGCAGGAACGAGGACCGCGACGTCACCGCGCGGATTGAGCTGCGCGGTCACGTCGCGGTCCTCGGTGGTTTGTTCGCCACGAAGTGGGTACGTCGATGCTGTGCGGACTAGGCCTCGGTCAGAACCTTGTCGAGCAGCGTCTCCGCCTCGTCCTTGGTGCTCTTCTCGGCCAGCGCGACCTCGCCGACGAGAATGTCGCGGGCCTTGGCGAGCATGCGCTTCTCGCCCGCGGAAAGACCCCGCTCCCGCTCCCGGCGCCACAGGTCACGCACGACCTCGGCCACCTTCAGCGGGTTGCCGGAGGCCAGCTTCTCCAGATTCGCCTTGTAACGCCGCGACCAGTTGGTCGGCTCCTCGGTGTGCGGAGCCCGGAGAACGTCGAAGACCTTGCCCAGGCCCTCTTCGCCAACCACCTCGCGCACACCCACGATCTCGGCGTTCTCGGCCGGCACCCGGACCGTCAGGTCACCCTGCGCGACCCTCAGGACGAGGTATTGCTTAGGCTCGCCCTTGATGACCCGAGTCTCGATTGCCTCGATGAGTGCGGCCCCGTGGTGGGGGTAAACAACGGTCTCGCCGACACTGAAAACCATAGGTTCGAAACCCCTTTCGCTGTGTCTAGGGTAACACGCTCAGGCACCGATGTCTCACCGCTGTCCTGACCGTTGGCGCAGCTCAGGGGCCCTGTGAGAGGTATTTCTTCGGCTTGACAGGCAGTCAAACCAATGGTTCGGACACGCTCCGTAACGTAGGGATGACATCCCGGTACGGGTGAACGGAACGCCGAGATCAAGGGCTACGCGCTCCTCCCATGGTATCCCGCTGGCCGCTCTCGCGCCCAGGTGTAGCGGGACCCGGCCCCGGTGCGGGAGGCTGGAAGGTGAGCCGCTGTCCGCTCTCCGAGACGGTTTCAGGGGGTCCGATGGGCATGCCGGACGCTGAAGGCCACGGGCCGCCCGAAGGGTTGCCCGACCTACCACCGGAGTGGGGACGCGTGGTCGTCCCCGACGACGCCACCGCGCTCGCCCCCGAGGCCGCGCAGGTGCGCCGGGAACTACGCCGGGCCGCCCGCCGGGCGGCCGGGCGACCACCGCTCGGGCTGCCGCTGCTGGTCCTGCTGGTCGCGGTCCTCACCACGCTCGCCGGGCTGGTCGCCGTCAACTGGCCCCGCTCGACGCGGACCACCGACCGCCCGAGCCCGGGCCCCTACGCCCCACCGGCGGCGCTGATCGGCCGGCCGCTGCCCGCCCTGGACCTGGTCGACGCCGGGCAGTCACCGGTGCCGCTGCGCGGGTTGGTGCCCGCGGTGATCATCCTGGTGGACTCCTGCACCTGCCCGGAGCGGGTCGCCGAAGCGATCGCCGCCGCGCCGCCGGGGGTCACCGTGGTCACCGTCACGCACCTCGGGGCCGCACCGGCCACGCCGACAGCGGGCGCAGCCGCGGTACGGGCGCTCGCCGACCCCACGGATGGCCTGCGCTCGTTCCTGCACCTGCCACCCCGGCCAGGCGCCCTCGGCGCGGTGCTGGTGGACCGCGCCGGCCTGGTGGTCTCGGTGCACCCCGACCTCGGCCCGGTCGGGTCCTACCGCGCCGACCTGGCCCGGCTGGCCGCCTGAGCCGGCGGCCGGACCCTCGACCCGGCCGCGCTCGCCGCCCTCGTCTGCCCTTCGGTCAGTCGAGCCCGACGAGCTGCGCCTCGATCCGGACCGGTTCGCTGTCCACGGTCGTCAGGGAGATCCGGATGGGCTTGCCCGCCCCGGTCACCACCTGCACCTGCAACGAGCCGTCGCAGGTCGGTTGGGAACGTTCGTCGGAGCGCGAACCGGTGATCACGAGCAGCAGCTCGCCCGGCCCCGAGCAGCGACCCTGCAGCAGGTAGCGGACGCCGTCCTCACCGGCGGACTGCCGGGTCACGCCCCGCTCCGGGCTCAGCGTCGTCCGCTCCCGCCAGTAGGTGTTCGGCGACCAGGGCAGATCGGCGTCGGCGTCGTCGCCACGCGACTGCGGTTCGCCCGGGTCGCCGCCGTCGGGAGCCCTGTCGACCCGGAAGGCGGCGCCGGTGGACGGGTCCACGTGGAAGACCGCGCCGGTGTCGGAGTCCGAGGACACGAAGCGCTCGGCGTCCGCCGACGGGAGGCTGGCCCCGTCGGACGCCGGGCCGGTGACCGGGGCGTTGGCCCGCCACCACCAGGCCCCGACGACCAGGGCGAGCACGGTCGCACCGGTCAGCACGCCGGCGCTCAGCCGGTCTCCCGCCACGACCCTCACCCGGCGAGCGTACGGCCCGGCGCTCAGCTCTGTCGATCCAGCAGGACGGCGTAGAGGGTCAGCCCGGGGCCGAAGGCGAGCATGACGATCCGCTCCGGCGGCGCGGCGGCCCGGCGCAGCCGGTCCAGGATCAGCAGCACCGTCGGCGACGAGCAGTTGCCGTGCTCGTCCAGCGTCGCCCGGGACGCCGCCAGCGCCTCGGGCGGCAGCGCGAGTTCCCGCTCGACCACGTTGAGGATCCGGGGACCGCCCGGGTGCACCGCCCAGCCGTCCACCTCGGCGATCGTCGTGCCGTGCCGGGCCAGCAGGTCGTCGACCAGGCCCCGCACGTGCGAGGAGAGCACCTGCGGCACCTTCGGCGAGAGCCCCATCCGGAAACCGGCGTCGGTGACGTCCCAGGTCATGTGGTCGGCGGTCGAGGTGTCGGTGACCGAGGTGACCTCGCGCAGCGCGTATCCGGGACCGCCGGGCAGCACCACGGCGGCGACCGCCGCGTCCGAGAAGAGCGCGTGCGAGACGATCTGCTGGGTGTCCACCCGGGCGGTGGAGGGCTGGATGTGCAGGCTGGTCAGCTCCGCGCAGAGCAGCAGCGCGGGGCGGCCCCGGGCGGTGACGAAGTCGCTGGCCGCCCCGAGCCCGGGCAGGGCCGCGTAACAGCCCATGTGCCCGACGAACATCCGCTGGGTGTGCGGGGCCATGCCGAGGTCGCGAGCGAGCAGGATGTCCAGCCCCGGGGTCGCGTAGCCGGTGCACGAGCAGACCACGAAGAGGCCGATGTCGCCCGCGTCCAGGCCGGCCGCCGTCAACGCCCGGCCGACCGCCTCCTTCCCCAGCGGCAGGGCCTCCACCTGGTAGCGCCGCATCCGCCGCTCGGTCGGCCAGTCGGAGACGTCCTCCAGCAGCGGGTTCACCGCGGCCTGCCGGCGGGTGACGCCGGAGTTGGCGAAGATCCGCTGAGCCAACGCCCGGGTGGTGCCGGAGAAGTGCCGGGAGAAGAAGCCCTCCCACAACTCGTCCTGCCGGGCGGAGGGCGGCTGCGCCGTCCCCAGTCCCGCGATCACCGGTACGGACACGATGCCCACCTCTCGTCCGACGCTGCCCTTCCGGAGCCCCTCCCCCGACCCGGGACGACCCCGGGTGGCTCCACGCTCACCAACGAGGCGCCGATGCGTCACGGTCCGGGTCGCCGCCCAGCGCCGCGATGCCGAGCCAGTCGGCACAGACATCCGAGGTGGCCGGATGCAGCGAGCCGCAGCGGGCGTCCCGGTAGAGCCGCTCCAGCGGGTGGCCCCGTCGGGTGGCCGAGGTGCCCGCCGCCTCCAACATGGACGCCGCGACGTCGGCGGCGGTGGTGCCGGCGAGCAGCTTGGCCCGCCACACCCAGCGATTGGTCTCGTCGTCGCCCGGCGCCTCGTCCACCCGACGCGCCGCCTCGGTGACCACCAGCTGCGCCGCGGCCACCGCCGCGTCGGCCCGGCCGAGCCGGGCCCGGACCGCCGGCAGGCCGGCGAGGTTGCGGGCGTTGAGATGCTCGGCGGCCGCGTCGATCGCCGCCCGGGCCACCCCGACGTAGACCGCGGCGTAGCTGGCCACCAGCCAGTGCGGCATGAGCTGGGCGACCACCAGGGCGAGCCCCTCCACCCCGCCGAGCAGCCGGTCGGCCGGCACCGTCACGTCCAGGTGCAGGTCGTGCGAGGCGGTGGCGCGCATGCCGAGCGAGTCCCAGGTCGGCTCGACGGTGATCCCGGCCGCGCCGGCGGCGGGAACCAGGAACTGGGAGACCACCGACTGGTCGGCGGCGCTGCGGGCGGCCACCAGGTAGCCGTCGGCGTGCCCCGCGCCGGAGCAGAAGGTCTTGCTCCCCTTGAGGTGCCAGCCGCCCTCGACCGGCTCGTAGACCGTGCTGAGCTGGGAGAGCCGGGCACCGGCGCCGCGCTCGCTCATCGCCACCGCGTACCAGGCCCCCTGGGCCGCCGCGGCGAGCAACCGGTCCCGGGCGGCGAGGGCCTCGTCCGGGACCCCGAGCGCCTCGGCCAGCTCCTCGGTGACGGCGCCGAGCGCGCCGGTGACCGAGGCGTGCATGTTGAACACCAGCGCGGTGGCCCCGTTGCCGCGGGCCAGCTCGGTGGCGACCGCCGCGTACTCGGCGAAGGTCGCGCCCTGCCCGCCCAGCTCCCGCGGGACCATCAGGCCGAAGAGGCCGGCCTCCCGCAGGTCCTGGAAGTCGTCGACCGGGAAGACCCCGTCCCGGTCGTGCTCCGCCGCCCGGGCGGCGAGTCGCGGCGCCAACCGGCGAGCCGCCTCCAGCGCGTGCACGGTCATGTCCGCCCCCTTCTCGGCGTGCCAATACCCCCGCCGGTCTCCGACTATCCTTTCCGGACCCCCCAGCCCTGGTACAGCACCGCGGTCGAGCGCGTCGGCACGATCCGCGGCGCGCGGCCGGCCGGCGCCTCGGCGTTACGCATCCGGCGGACCAGCCAACCGAGCAGCCCGCGCACCTCCGGCCGGACACCACGCAGCCGCAGCTCGACGCCGTGCCGGGCGCACTCGGCGACCAGCGCCCGGGCGTCCACGAACAACCGTGGATCGTGGATGCCCCGCGGCACGGTCGGCAGTCGCTCGCCGAGGTGGACCGCCACCACCCGACTCACCGCGGTGTCGTTCAGGGTGTCCAGCACCAGCAGACCGCCCGGGCGGAGCAGCCGGCAAGCCTCGGCCACCGCGCGCCGCCAGTCAGGCACATGTTCCAGCAGCTCTCCGGCGGCCACCACGTCCGCGCAACCGTCCATCAGGGGCACCGCGGTGGCATCGCCATTGACCGCGGTCACCCCGTGCGCGGCGGCCTGGAGCAGCGCCGACCGGGTCAGGTCGACGCCCACGTGCCGGTAGCCCTTGCCGGCCAGGTGTGGCGCGAGCAACCCGGCACCGCAGCCGAGGTCGACCAGCAACGCGCCGGGCCGGTCGGCCGGCGGCACCAGGGCCGCCCGCGCCTCGGCGAGCCAGTGCAGCATCGCGAACACGCCGTCGGGTCGCCACCACTCACCGGCCAGGTCGTCGTACTGCCGCGGATCGTTGGGCGGCAGCACCCGACCAGGGGTGGGCGCCGCAGCCGCGTCTCGCATGGCAACGAGCGTGGCACGACTCCCCGGTAACGACCAGACTTCCCTTATGTCGACAAGGGTGTTAGGGCTGGTCAAGGCGAGCCATCCGGAGCCGGCCGCGGCGGTGACCGTGGTGACCGGCCTGCTCGCCGCCGGCGTCGGGCACCGATCGGCCGGGATCGCCGCCGTGGTCGCCACGGTGCTGGCCAGCCAGCTCGCCACCGGCTGGGCCAACGACGCGCTGGACGCCGACCGGGACATCGCGGTGGGGCGTACCGACAAGCCGATCCCCGCCGGCGTGGTCGGCCGGCGCACGGTGGCCCGGGCCGCGGCGGTCGCCGCGCTCGCCACCCCGCTGCTGGCGCTGACCACCACCCCCGCCGCCGCCGTGTGGATCACCGTCGCGCTGGTCTCCGCGCTGCTCTACGACTGGCCGCTGAAGTCCACCCCGGTGTCGGTGCTGCCCTACGCGGTCTCCTTCGGGGCGCTGCCCGCCTTCATCGTGCTGGCGCTGCCCGGGGCGCCGGCGCCGCCGGTCTGGTTGGTCGCCGCCGGAGCCTGCCTCGGCGCCGGCGCGCACTTCGCCAACGTCCTGCCGGACCTCGACGACGACGCCCGCACGGGAGTGCGCGGGCTGCCGCACCGGATCGGCCCGGCCGGCAGCCGGGCCGCCGCGGCGGGGCTGCTGCTCGCCGCGACCGGCATCCTGGTCTTCGGCCCGCCCGGGCCGCCGTCGGGGGTCGGGCTCGTCGCGGTGCTGGTCGCCGTCGTGGTGCCACCGCTCGGCTGGTACGGCGGGCGCGCGGCGGCCCGGGCCGGGCGGCGGCCGGTCGCGGCCTTCCGGGCGGTGATGCTGGTGGCGCTCATCGACGTGGTTCTGCTGGTCACCAGCGGTCGGGTGGTCTGAGCGTCACACCCCGAGGTGGCATCCCCGGGTCGGCGTGCGCGCCTCGATCAGCTCCAACTACCCTGGAGCGCGGTCTGCGCGGGCATGGCCAGCCGTGCCCGGCGTACGCACCGGGTGTGATCGTGACGAGGAGGACCGACGTGACGCGCTCGATCAGGGGTTCCCGGCGGGCGGCCCTGCTGCTGTCAGGCGCGGCAGCGGCGACCAGCCTGCTGCTGTCCGGGTGCGGCGCCGGCCAGATCGCCGAGACCGCCAACAAGGAGCCGTCGGTCCAGGGCGTCAACCTCACCACGGGCAACGGTCAGCTGTCGGTCCGCGGCCTGCTGGTGGCGTTCCCCGGCACCGAGGGCTACAAGGCGGGCGAGAACGCGCTGCTCAACGCGGTGATCTACAACGACTCGCCGAACCCGGTCACGGTCACCGTCAGCAGCGAGGACGCCCGCGAGGTCGTGATCAGCGGTACCGGCGCGTCGGCGAGCGCTTCCGCGTCCGCCTCGGCCAGCCCGTCGGAGTCGGCGTCGGCGAGCCCGTCCGGGTCGGCCACGCCGAGCGGTTCCGCCTCGGCCAGCCCGTCCGACTCCGCCAGCCCGTCCGGCTCTGCCAGCCCGTCCGAGTCGGCCAGCCCGTCGGCTCCGGCCGGCCAGCCGGCCCGGATCGAGATCGCGCCGCTCAGCTACGTCCAGCTGAACGAGCAGGGCGAGCACCTGCTCCAGCTGATCGGCCTCGACGAGGCGCTGCTCTCCGGGCAGAACGTCACCGTGACCTTCGACTTCGGCAACGGCAACGCGGTCACCGGCCCCGCCCCGGTCGCGGTGCCGCTCACCCCGGGCGCCCGGCCGTCGCCCATCGTCGAGCGTGAGGGCGGCCACGGGGACACCTCCGAGGAGGGCGGCGCCGGCCACGGCGGCTGACCCGCAGAACTGCGACTGACACCGCCGGCGTGGCGACCACCACGCCGGCGGTGTTTTCGTCGTACGACAGGACTAGCGTCCTGTTGTGACCACGCCCCGATCCACCTCCCCCCGTGGCGGCGCGGCGACCGGTCGGGGCCGCGCCACCGGCCGCGACCCCCGGCCCGCCTACGAGTGCGACGCCTGCGGCCACCAGCCGCCCAAGTGGGTGGGGCGCTGCCCGGAGTGCGGCGAGTGGGGCTCGGTGGTGGAGTCCACGGTGACCGGCCCGACGGTCTCCGGCCGGGTGGTCAGCTCGCGGATGCCGGCCGAGCCGGCCCGGCCGATCGCCACCATCAGCGCCGCGCCCGCCCGGGCCCGGCCGACCGGGGTGAGCGAGCTCGACCGGGTGCTCGGCGGCGGCCTGGTGCCGGGCGCGGTGGTGCTGCTCGCCGGCGAGCCGGGGGTGGGCAAGTCGACCCTGCTGCTCGACGTGGCCCAGCAGTGGGCCGCCGGGGCGGGCAGCCCCTCGCTGGTGGTCAGCGGCGAAGAGTCGGTCAGCCAGGTCCGGCTGCGCGCCGAGCGGATGGGCACCCTGCACGACCAGCTCTACCTGGCCGCCGAGAGTGACCTCGCCGCGGTGCTCGGCCACCTCGACGCGGTCAAGCCGGGGCTGCTGGTGCTCGACTCGGTGCAGACCATCTCGACCACCGGCACCGAAGGGGTGCCCGGCGGGGTGACCCAGGTCCGGGCGGTCACCGCCGCGCTGGTCTCGGTGGCCAAGGAGCGCGGCATCGCCACCGTGCTGGTGGGCCACGTCACCAAGGACGGCCAGGTCGCCGGCCCGCGGGTGCTCGAGCACCTGGTCGACGTGGTGCTGCACTTCGAGGGCGACAAGCACTCCTCACTGCGACTGGTGCGCGGCGTCAAGAACCGGTTCGGCGCCGCCGACGAGGTCGGCTGCTTCGAGATGCACGAGGGCGGCATCACCAGCCTGGCCGACCCGTCCGGGCTCTTCCTGACCCGCTACTCCGAGCCGGTGCCCGGCACCTGCGTCACGGTGGCGATGGAGGGGCGACGGGCGCTGGTCACCGAGGTGCAGGCGTTGATCGGCGCGACGGTGGCCGGCTCGCCCCGGCGCACGGTCTCCGGGCTCGACTCGGCCCGGCTGGCGATGGTGCTGGCGGTGCTGCAACGGCGCACCGAGCGGCTCACCCTGCACGACCGGGAGGTCTTCGCGGCCACCGTGGGCGGCATCCGGGTGGTCGAGCCGGCCGCCGACCTCGCAGTCGCCCTGGCCGTCGCGTCCGGCGGGCTCAACCTGGCGATCGCGCCGCACCTGGTGGCGATCGGCGAGGTCGGGCTGACCGGCGAGGTCCGCCGGGTCGGGGCGGTGCCGCGCCGGCTGGCGGAGGCCGCTCGGCTGGGTTTCCGCGTCGCGCTCGTCCCGCCCGGGTGCGGCCCAGAGTCGACCGGGGTAGCGTCGGAGCAGCTCCAGGTGACGGAGGTCACCGACGTCCGGGCGGCGCTGCAGTGTGCGGCTCGCGCGTCGGCGGGGTGACCGAGGGTGGCCGGCGCGGCGGGACCGCACGGGCGATACCGGACAGCATGTCGAGGGCCGGGCGGGGCATCGTGACACATCACAGTAACCGCGACAGCACCCACCGCACGCCAGTCCGTAGACTGTGCCCGTGCCGATCGACCGCGACACCACCAAGCCTGCCGGCGCGACGCCTCACGCCCGCACCGCTGCCGTGGGCTCGCCGGCCCGTCCCATCAGCGTGAACGTGACCGGGGCCGCCGGAGCCCCCGGCGGTGACCCGCTGCGCGCCAACCTCGCGTTGATGGCGCCCGGCACCGCCCTGCGCGACGGCCTCGAACGGATCCTGCGGGGCCGCACCGGCGCCCTGATCGTCCTCGGCTACGACAAGGTGGTCGAAGGGCTCTGCACCGGGGGCTTCCCGCTCGACGTGGAATTCTCCGCCACCCGGGTCCGCGAGCTGTGCAAGATGGACGGCGCGGTGGTGCTCTCCAGCGACGGCACCCGCATCGTCCGGGCGGCCGTGCACCTGATGCCCGACCCGTCCATCCCCACCGAGGAGTCCGGCACCCGGCACCGCACGGCCGAGCGGGTGGCCCGGCAGACCGGCTACCCGGTCATCTCGGTCAGCCAGTCCATGCGGATCATCAGCCTCTACGTCAACGGCCAGCGGCACGTGCTGGACGACTCGGCAGCGATCCTCTCCCGGGCCAACCAGGCCCTGGCCACCCTGGAGCGCTACAAGCTCCGGCTGGACGAGGTCTCGGGCACGCTCTCCGCGCTGGAGATCGAGGATCTGGTCACCGTGCGCGACGCGGTCGCGGTCGTGCAGCGACTCGAGATGGTCCGGCGGATCGCCGACGAGATCGCCGGCTACGTGGTCGAGCTGGGCACCGACGGCCGC
Source organism: Micromonospora sp. NPDC093243 (assembly GCF_044753725.1). Classification (NCBI taxonomy): domain Bacteria; kingdom Bacillati; phylum Actinomycetota; class Actinomycetes; order Micromonosporales; family Micromonosporaceae; genus Micromonospora; species Micromonospora sp. NPDC093243. The sequence continues at coordinate 134,043 of NZ_JBIVNT010000008.1, forward strand.
CTGCTCGCGCTCCAGCTCGACGAGCTGATGGCGGGGGTCGACGCCGACCGCACGCTGGTCATCCGGGACTACCTCCCGGCCGGCCGCAAGTCGCGCACCCTCGACGAGGCACTGGTCGAGCTGGACCTGCTCGGCGCCACCGAGCTGATCGACCTGGTCTCGGTCGCCAAGGCGATCGGCTATCCGGCCGCCTCCGACGCGCTGGACGCGGCGGTCAGCCCGCGCGGCTTCCGACTGCTGGCGAAGGTGCCGCGGCTGCCGGTGGCGGTGGTCGACCGGCTGGTCGTGCACTTCGGCAGCCTGCAGCGGCTGCTCGGCGCGACCGTGGAGGATCTCCAGGCGGTCGAGGGCGTCGGCGACGCCCGGGCGCGCGGCGTCCGGGAGGGGCTCTCCCGGCTTGCCGAGGCGTCCATCCTGGAGCGTTACGTCTGACCGGGCTCAGCCCGAGATGGTCAGCTTCACCGGATCGCTGAGCTTGGTGCCCACCCGGGCGAAGACCTGGTAGGTCCCAGCCGGCGGATAGGGGCCGGCGGCCAGCCCGTTCGCACACCGGCTGGTGTCCCGGCCGTTCCAGCCCACCTGGTAGGAGCGCTCGAAGCCGGGGGTGAACGACTGCACGTCGGAGCCCTTGCCGGTGCCGCAGGTGTCGGAGGACCAGATCTTCTCGGCGCCGGACTTGATGAACAGCTCCTGCAGATCGGCGCCCACGTTCCGGCTGCACGTCCGGTCCGACCGGTTCTTGATCTTCAAGTGCAGGTCGACCACGGCGCCGCGCCGGACCGAAGAGGGCAGCGCGACCGCGGTCACGCTGATCTCGGTGTCGGTGCAGCTCCCGTCGTTCGTCCCGGCGGCCGGCGCCACCGGCGGGTCCTCGGTCGGGGATGCGGGTGCCCCGGTGGACGGGTCGGCGACGTCAGGGTCGTCCGATGCCTCCGGCGGCGGCGCCCCGGTCTGCGGGGTGAGCACCGAACCCGTCGGCCCCGGGGTGGCCGTCGAGCTCGGGGACGACCCGGCCCGAGGGGTGTCGCCGCTGTTGCCCGAGCCGGTGCACGAGTAGAGCAGGACAATCAGGAAGAGAAGCCCCGCTCCGAGTACGACGGCGCGACGCCGCCAGTACACGGCGGGTGGCAGGGGGCCGACCGTCAGACGCATGATGCCCCCACCGTAGCCGCGCGCCGGCCGGCACACCTGCGCGACGCGCCGGCAGGTTCACCCGCGGGTCCGCCCGGCGGTCCACTGTAGACCTCGGATCCGCTCACCGGGGCGGGGTGCTGAGCCGACATGTCCCTCCCCGGCGACGGCCACCGGTGGTGCCCCCGCCCGGTCCACGATCGGCCCGGCGGCGTCGTCCGGCAGTTCAGAGATAGACCTTGCGCTGGTAGATGGCGTGCGCCCCGGCCACCCGGTCCAGGAAGAGCAGGCCGGCGCAGTGGTCGATCTCGTGTTGCAGCGCGCGCGCCTCGAAACCGTCGCTGACGAGCCGGACCGTGGCGCCGCTGCCCGGCAACTCCCCCTCGACCACCAGCCGACTGGCCCGCTTGACGTCCCCGGTCAGGTCCGGCACCGACATGCAGCCCTCCCGGCCCGGCTTCCAACGGGTCGCCTCGACCACCCGCGCGTTGCAGAGCGCGAAGGTGCCGTGCACGGTGACCGCCTTGGGATGCCCGGTCACGTCCACCGCGAAGACCCGGGCGCCCACGCCGATCTGCGGGGCGGCGAGACCCACACAGCCGGGCGAGACCCGCATGGTGGCGATCAGATCGGCGGCCAGCCGTACCGTCTCCGCCGAGGTCGGGTCCACCTCGCCGCCCGCCCGGCTGAGCGCCTGGTGCGGCGCGGCGACCACGGCACGGACCTCACCGGGCACAGTCAGCGTCTCCGGTGTCCAGTCGCCGAGCCCGGCGTACTCCGTGCCGGTGCGGTCGGCCTCCGGCTCCCGTACGTCCCCCGTCACAGCAGGTCCGGATCCGCCGGCCGGATGGTGACCTCGACGCCCAACTCGGCGGCGGTGCGGTCCAGCTGGCCGCTGAGGGTGTCGACAGTGCCGGGCGGCAGGTCCACCTCGGCGAGCACCACGTAGAGCGAGCCGACCAGCCGGGTGCTCAGATCGGTGACGTTGCCGCCGGCGTCGGTGAGCACCCGGGTCATCGCCGCGACGATGCCCATCCGGTCCGCCCCGTGCACCGCCACCACGTACGGCTCGCCGCCCGGCGCGACCTCGCCGTCCGGGGTCACCGCCCGTACGGTCGCCAGCAGCTGGCCGTCGGCGGCGAGCGGCGCCAGGGCGGCCTCGACATCCGCGGCGGCCGGCCCGACGCAGATCAGGGTCATCGCGAAGTGTCCGCGCAGCCGGGTCATGGTGCTGTCGGTGAGGTTCGCGCCCAGCCGGGCGAGCACCTCGGCGACGTCGGCGACGATGCCCGGCCGGTCCCGGCCGATGACGGTGATCGCGAGCTCGTTCATCCGGGCATTCTGCCCGATCCGCCACCGGTACCCGCGCCGCCCCGCCCAGCCCGCCCAACCTCCGGGACCGGCCCGCGTGACATCATCGGCGGCACGATGACTGAACCGAACTTCGCCACCCTGGTCAGCCGCTGGTACGAGGAGAACGCCCGCGACCTGCCGTGGCGCAAGCCGGACGTCGGCCCCTGGGCGATCCTGGTCAGCGAGGTGATGCTCCAGCAGACGCCGGTGGTCCGGGTGCTGCCCGCCTTCGACGCGTGGCTCGCCCGGTGGCCGGTGCCGGCCGCGCTGGCGCAGGAGAGCCCGGCAGAGGCGATCCGGATGTGGGGGCGGCTCGGCTACCCACGCCGGGCGGTACGGCTGTACGAGTGCGCGGTGGCGATCGTGGAGCGGCACGGCGGGGAGGTCCCGGACCGGCTGGACCAGCTGTTGGCGCTGCCGGGCGTCGGCACGTACACCGCCCGGGCGGTCGCCGCGTTCGCGTACGGGCAGCGGCACCCGGTGGTCGACACGAACGTCCGTCGGGTCGTCTGCCGGGCCGTCGCCGGCCAGCCGGACGCCGGGCCGGCCACCCGTCCCGCCGACCTGGTCGCCACCGAGGAGCTGCTACCCCTGGAGCCGGCCGCGGCGGCGCTGGCCAGCGCGGCCTTCATGGAGTTGGGCGCGGTTATCTGCACCGCTCGGACACCACACTGCGCCCGCTGCCCGGTGGAGTCGAGCTGCGCGTGGCGGGCGTCCGGGCAGGAGGCGCCGGCTGGGCCCACCCGCCGGCCACAGCGGTACGCCGGCACCGATCGGCAGGTGCGCGGCCTGCTGCTCGCAATGCTGCGGGAGGCGACCGGCCCGGTGCCGCAGCAGCGGCTGGACCAGGTGTGGACGGACGACGTCCAGCGGGCCCGGGCCCTGGCCGGCCTGGTGCAGGACGGCCTGGTGGAGCCGGCCGGCGCGGACACGTTCCGCCTCGTCGGCGACGGCCCGCCCCGGCCCGTCGCCGACCTCACCCACTGACCACCGGCCTCCCACCGGCGCGGACGCTGCCAGCGCGGCGGGTGATCCACTCCACGTCGCCGACATGGGGGTGTCCGGCCGGCGCCGAAAGCGCAATGTCGCCGACATGCAGTTGATCTGGGTTGGTCAACTCGGGTTCCGGGATGTCGGGTTGTCCGGTCACCTGGTGGGCCCGGTTTCCGTGAACCCGAGTCGATCAGCTGGCGGGCATCCGCAGGGCGGATACCAGCGGCCAGGCGCGCGGGTCAGGCGGGCCGAGCGCTCAAGGACGAGAGTGGCGGGGCCGGCCCGGCGGGGTGAGGACAAAAGGGCGGGGCCCCGGTGGCTTACGCCACCGGGGCCCCGTCACATTCGCCTAGCCTTTACGCCGCCGAGTCGTCCGCACCCGCGGTGGCCGCGCCACCGAGGTCCGCCGGCACGGCGTCCGGCACCTCCACCGGCTTGTCCGCGCCCCGGAAGACGAGCTTGGACTTGTCGATGTCGGCCGGGTCACCCTCGCAGTCCACCACCACGATCTGACCCGGGGTCAGCTCGTTGAAGAGGATCCGCTCGGAGAGGTTGTCCTCGATGTCGCGCTGGATCGTGCGACGCAGCGGACGCGCACCGAGAACCGGGTCGAAGCCCTTCTTCGCCAGGTACTTCTTGGCGTTGTCGGTCAGCTCCAGGCCCATGTCCTTGTTGCGCAGCTGCGTCTCGATCCGCTGGATCATGATGTCGACGATCGAGAGGATCTCGGACTCGCGCAGCTGGTGGAAGACGATCGTGTCGTCGATCCGGTTGAGGAACTCAGGCCGGAAGTGCTGCTTGAGCTCGTCGTTGACCTTCTGCTTCATCCGGTCGTAGTTGGACTCGGAGTCCTCCGACGCCTGGAAGCCCAGCGACACCGCCTTGGCCACGTCGCGCGTGCCAAGGTTGGTGGTCAGGATGATGACCGTGTTCTTGAAGTCCACGATCCGACCCTGACCGTCGGTGAGCCGACCGTCCTCCAGGATCTGGAGCAGCGTGTTGAAGACGTCCGGGTGGGCCTTCTCGATCTCGTCGAAGAGGACCACCGAGAACGGCCGACGCCGCACCTTCTCGGTCAGCTGACCGCCCTCGTCGTAGCCGACGTAGCCGGGAGGGGCACCCACGAGCCGGGAGACCGTGTAGCGGTCGTGGAACTCGGACATGTCCAGCTGGATGAGGGCGTCCTCGCTGCCGAAGAGGAACTCGGCGAGCGCCTTGGAGAGCTCGGTCTTACCGACGCCGGACGGACCGGCGAAGATGAACGAGCCCGACGGACGCTTCGGGTCCTTCAGGCCGGCCCGGGTACGCCGGATCGCCTTCGAGACCGCCTTGACCGCGTCCTCCTGGCCGATGACGCGCTTGTGCAGCTCGTCCTCCATGCGCAGCAGGCGCGAGGTCTCCTCCTCGGTCAGCTTGTAGACCGGGATGCCGGTCCAGTTGCCGAGCACCTCGGCGATCTGCTCGTCGTCAACCTCGCTGACGACGTCCAGGTCACCGGCCTTCCACTCCTTCTCCCGCTGTGCCTTCTGGCCAAGGAGCTGCTTCTCCTTGTCGCGCAGCTGGGCGGCGCGCTCGAAGTCCTGCGCGTCGATCGCGGACTCCTTGTCGCGGCGGACCTGGGCGATCCGCTCGTCGAAGTCGCGCAGGTCTGGCGGCGCGGTCATCCGGCGGATGCGCATCCGGGCGCCGGCCTCGTCGATCAGGTCGATCGCCTTGTCCGGCAGGAAGCGGTCCGAGATGTAGCGGTCGGCCAGGGTCGCCGCCGCCACCAGGGCGGCGTCGGTGATGCTCACCCGGTGGTGCGCCTCGTAGCGGTCGCGCAGCCCCTTGAGGATCTCGATGGTGTGGGCCAGCGAGGGCTCACCCACCTGGATCGGCTGGAACCGGCGCTCGAGCGCGGCGTCCTTCTCCAGGTGCTTGCGGTATTCGTCGAGGGTGGTGGCGCCGATGGTCTGCAGCTCACCTCGGGCCAGCATCGGCTTGAGGATGCTCGCCGCGTCGATCGCGCCCTCGGCGGCACCCGCACCCACCAGGGTGTGGATCTCGTCGATGAAGAGGATGATGTCGCCCCGGGTGCGGATCTCCTTGAGCACCTTCTTGAGGCGCTCCTCGAAGTCACCGCGGTAGCGGGAACCGGCTACCAGCGCACCGAGGTCGAGCGTGTAGAGCTGCTTGTCCTTCAGCGTCTCGGGCACCTCGCCCTTGATGATCTTCTGGGACAGCCCCTCGACCACGGCGGTCTTGCCGACGCCGGGCTCACCGATCAGGACCGGGTTGTTCTTGGTACGGCGGGAGAGCACCTGCATGACCCGCTCGATTTCCTTCTCGCGCCCGATGACCGGGTCGAGCTTGCCCTCGCGGGCGGCCTGGGTCAGGTTACGGCCGAACTGGTCCAGCACGAGGCTGGTGGACGGCGCGGCCTCGCCCGGCGCGGCGCCAGCCGCGGCCGGCTCCTTGCCCTGGTAGCCGGAGAGCAGCTGGATCACCTGCTGGCGGACCCGGTTGAGGTCGGCGCCGAGCTTGACCAGCACCTGGGCGGCGACGCCCTCACCCTCCCGGATCAGACCGAGCAGGATGTGCTCCGTGCCGATGTAGTTGTGGCCGAGCTGCAGCGCCTCGCGCAGCGACAGCTCCAGCACCTTCTTGGCCCGCGGCGTGAACGGGATGTGCCCGCTCGGCGCCTGCTGGCCCTGGCCGATGATCTCCTCGACCTGCTGGCGGACGCCCTCCAGGGAGATGCCGAGGCTCTCCAGGGCCTTAGCCGCGACGCCTTCACCTTCGTGGATCAGGCCCAGCAGGATGTGTTCCGTACCGATGTAGTTGTGGTTGAGCATCCGGGCCTCTTCTTGGGCCAGGACGACAACCCGTCGCGCTCGGTCGGTGAACCGCTCGAACATGCCCTCGTGCTCCTCACGTGCCGTGCGCCTTGATGGTCAAGATCTTGGCGGGGCCGGTGCGCGAACGTCCGGGACGGGCGTCCGTGCCTCATTACTCTATCGCCGCGGACCGACTCAGCTGAGGTCGTGTGTCTCCGGGGGGAGCCGGGTTCGCGTCGTTTTGCACAACCGTGCGCGCTCAGAAGGTGTTCCGGCACCTCCGGCGCTACGCGCAGAGCGAAATTCGCCCCCGCCCGTGGACGGGCCGTTCGGGCCCCGAAGGGGCCGAATCCGCGTCGGCGCGGCCCGTTGGGGGCCGCCCGGGAGTCATCCACAGGCTGTGGACAGAATCTCCACCGCCTGTGGACAACGTCGGCTCGCGGGGCTTTCTTCCCGGCCGCCGCGGGCCTCGGGAGTGGTACGGCACCGACCCGGCCGCCCCGGGCCGCGGGGGTGGTCCGGCACCGATCGGGCCTGCGGGCGGGAATACGGCGACGCCGGCCCGAAGCGGTGCTCCGGCCCGGCGTCGGGTCGCCCGTACTGTCCGCTCGGTCAGCGCCGGGCGTGGAACTCGTCGACGATCTCCTGCGGGATCCGGCCCCGGTCGGAGATGTCCTTCCCGGCCTTCTTGGCCCACTCCCGGATCGCCCGGTTCTGCTCCCGGTCGGCGGTGGCACCGCCCCGGCCCCGCGCCGCCCGGCCGCCGACCACGACGCCGCCGCGACCGACCTTGGTGCCGGCCGCCACGTACTGCGCGAATACGTCACGCAATTTCTCGGCGTTCGCACTCGACAGGTCGATCTCGTACTGAACTCCGTCCAGCGCGAACTTGACCGTCTCGTCAGCGTCCCCGCCGTCCAGGTCATCGACCAGCTTGTGAATGATCTGCTTGGCCACGTCCCACATTCCTTTCGAGCAGGGTGCTCCTGCTAACTCAGAGCACAATAACCCGTTCGGCGCTCGTTGCGTCAATAGGATGCGGTATAACCACCGGTGGCCGGGCCGGCGACTACTCGGGGCGGACCAACGGGAACAGGATCGTTTCCCGAATTCCCAGGCCGGTCAGCGCCATCAAGAGCCGGTCGATTCCCATTCCCATACCGCCGGCGGGCGGCATTCCATACTCCATCGCCCGGAGAAAGTCCTCGTCGAGCCGCATCGCCTCGTCGTCGCCGCGGGCGGCCAGCTGCGCCTGGGCCACCAGCCGTTCCCGCTGCACCACCGGATCGACCAGCTCGGAGTAGGCGGTGCCGAGCTCGAAGCCGAGCACGTAGAGGTCCCACTTCTCGGCCAGCCCGGGCTCGCTGCGGTGCGCCCGGGTCAGCGGGCTGGTCTCCTCCGGGTAGTCCCGGACGAAGGTCGGCGCCTGCAGGCCCGGGACGACCAACTCCTCGAACAGTTCCTCGGCGAGCTTGCCCGGCCCCCACTTCGGGTCGACGGCCAATCCCACCTTGTCGGCGTACTCCACCAGGCGGGCGCGTTCGGTGCGGACCGTGACCTCCTCGCCGAGCGCCTCGGAAAGCACCCCGAACAGGGTCACCGATCGCCACTCGCCGCCCAGGTCGAACTCCTGCCCGTCGGCGTGGGTGACCACCGTCGAGCCACTCACCGCGATCGCCGCCTGTTGCACGAGATTCCGGGTCAGCTCGGCCATCGTGTCGTAGTCGCCGTACGCCTGGTAGGTCTCCAGCATGGCGAACTCCGGCGAGTGCGAAGAGTCGACGCCCTCATTCCGGAAGTTGCGGTTGATCTCGAAGACCCGGTCGACACCACCGACCACGGCCCGCTTCAGAAACAGTTCCGGCGCGATTCGCAGATACAGATCGGTACTCAACGCATTGCTGTGGGTCACGAATGGGCGGGCGGCGGCACCACCGTGCAGCAACTGCAGCATCGGGGTCTCGACCTCGATGAAACCCTGCCCGTGCAGGGAGTCGCGCAGACTGCGGACGGTCGCCGCCCGGGTGCGGACCATCTGGCGGGCCTGCGGGCGGACGATCAGGTCGACGTAGCGCTGCCGGACCCGGGCCTCCTCGGAGAGCGGCTTGTGCGCCACCGGCAGCGGCCGCAGCGCCTTCGCGGTCACCGCCCACTCCTCGGCCAGCACCGACAACTCACCCCGACGGCTGGTGATCACCTCGCCGGTGACCCCGACGTGGTCACCGAGGTCCACCAGGCGCTTCCAGTCCTCCAGCCGCTCCGGGCCGACCCGGTCGAGCGAGAGCATCGCCTGAAGTTCGGTCCCGTCGCCGTCGCGCAGGGTGGCGAAGCAGAGCTTGCCGGTGTTCCGGATGAAGATCACCCGTCCGGTGACGGAGACCCGGTCCCCGGTGGCGGTGTCGGTCGGCAGATCGCCGTAACGCGCGCGGACCTCGGCGAGGGTGGCGGTACGGGGAAAGCCGACCGGGTACGGCTCGACGCCGTCGGCGAGCATCCGGTCCCGCTTCTCCCGGCGGACCTTCATCTGCTCGGGAAGGTCGTCGGCGGGGTCCACTGGCAGGGCGTTCTGCTCGGTCACGGCACGCTTCCTCGTCACGGAGATTCAGGGGGTCAGGCCCGAGCGTACTCAAGCCCACAGAGGGCTGTTACCGGATAACCTGCCCGCCATGGTCGATCACACTCAGGCTCTCTCGTTCGGTGCCGCCGCGGCCGATTACGACCGCTTTCGGCCCCGATATCCGGAAGCCGCCGTACGGTGGGCGCTCGACGACATGACCGGCGGGGACGCGCCGGCCCGGGTCGTCGATCTCGCCGCCGGCACCGGCATCCTCAGCCGCGCCGTGCTGGCCCTGGGCCACCGGGTCGTACCCGTGGAGCCCGATCCGGGGATGCGGGCGCAGCTGGCGACCGCCACCCCGGGCACGACGGCGTTGGCAGGCAGCGCCGAGGCGGTGCCGCTGGCCGACGGCGCGGCGGACGCGGTGCTGGTCGGCCAGGCCTACCACTGGTTCGACCGCGAGCGCGCGCACGCCGAGATCGCGCGGGTCCTCCGCCCCGGCGGCACGTTCGCGCCGATCTGGAACACCCGGGACGAGCGGGTCGAGTGGGTGGCGGAGCTGGGCCGGATCGCCCACCTGGGCGACAACGCCGGGGACGTGACCGAGAAGTACGCCGACTTCGGCCCCGAGTTCGAGCCGATCGAGGTGGGTCACTTCGCCCACGCCACGACGCTCACGCTGGACGACCTGGTCGCCCTGATCCGGACCCGCTCCTACTGGCTCACCGCGCCGGCCGAGGCCCGGCAGCTGGTGGAGCGGGAGCTACGGGAGCTTCTCGCCACCCACCCGGAGCTGGCCGGGCGGGAGACGGTCGAGCTGCCGTACCGGACGATCGTGCTGCGGGCCCGGCGGCGGTGACCCCCGCGCGGCGTCCGGCCCCGGCGGCGGCCGGGGTCAGACGTTGCGCTCGTAGACCATCCGCAGGCCGATCAGCGTGATCATCGGCTCGTGGTGGGTGATAGTCCGACACTCGTTGAGCACCAGCGAGGCGAGTCCGCCGGTGGCGATCACCGCCCGCACCTCGCCCAGCTCGTCGGTCATCCGCTCGACGATCCGGTCCACCTGGCCGGCGAAGCCGAAGTACAGGCCGGACTGGAGGCACTCGACGGTGTTCTTGCCGATCACCGACCGCGGCCGGGTCGCCTCGACCTTGCGCAGCTGGGCCGCGCGGGCGGCGAGCGCGTCGAAGGAGATCTCGATGCCCGGGGCGAAGGCGCCGCCGAGGAACTCGCCCCGGTCGCTGATCACGTCGAAGTTGGTGGTGGTACCGAAGTCGACCACGATCGACGGGCCGCCGTAGAGGGTGTACGCGGCGAGGGTGTTCACCACCCGGTCGGCGCCGACCTCCTTCGGGTTGTCGATCGCCAGTTGCACCCCGGTCCGCACGCCGGGCTCGACGATCACGCTCGGCAGGTCGGCGTAGTAGCGGGCGAGCATGGTGCGCAGCGAGCGCAGCGCCGCCGGCACCGTGGAGCAGGCGGCCACCCCGGTGATCTCGACCGCGTCCCCGGCGAGCAGGCCGCGGAACATCAGGCCCAGCTCGTCCGCGGTGGACCGGGCGTCGGTCTTGATCCGCCAGGAGTGCACCAGCTTGTCGCCGTCGAAGGTCGCCAGCACGGTGTTGGTGTTTCCGATGTCGATGCAGAGCAGCACGACCGCAGCCTAGACAACGACCGTACGGGCGGGCGCGGACCGGCCGACGCCCCGTATCCTTGTTCCATCGCGGCATGAACATGGGTCGATCCACGGCGCGGCCGGACGGGGAGCGGACATGTCGGGAAAGTGGTGGGCGCGCGGGCGCAACACCCTGCGCCGGCGCCGGCGCCACGTGCTCGTGCTCATCGCCCTCGCGGGTGGGGCCGTCTGGATGGTCGTGCAGGCCTGGCACGCGTCCCGACGGGAGACCGGGAGTTTCGCCGGCGAGCTCTACCTCAACATCGGCGCCGCGCTGATCATGACGTTGCTGACCTACGTGGTGCTCAACCCGCTCTTCCGAGAGCTCCAGACCGCGAGCATCATCGAGCATCCCCGGCTGGATCGGGACGCGCTGATCGAGCGGGTGGCCCGATGCCGCGAGCTGGTCGCGATCCTGGAGACCTGGACCAGCATGCTGGAGGGCCCGTACGCCCGCCGATTCGTCTCCGCGCTGCGCTCCTCGCTGGCCAACGGCGCGACGGTACGGATGCTGCTGCTCGACCCGGACTCCCCCGCGGTCCGGCTGCGCGGCGAGGAGCTGCGCCGCCGCGACGCCTCGGTGGCGATCCTCAACAACCTCTGGCACCTGGCCCGGCTGCACGAGGAGCTGCCCGAGTCGGCCCGGGCCCGGCTCCAGGTGCGGATCTACAGCGCGGCACCCTCGGTGCAGATGTACCGCTGGGACAGCAAGGCGTTCATCTCGTTCTTCCCGGTGCGGGGCAGCACCTTCGACACCCAGCAGATCGAGGCGTACGTCTCGACGCCGCTCGGGGAGTTCGTCGACGACCGCTTCGCCGAACTCTGGGACACCGCGCCGACGCAGGACCTGGCCGCCTGCCTCAGCCTGCGGCTCTGCCTGCGTCAGGGCGGCCGCGACCTGGAGACCTGCGAGGCGCTCTACGTACGCTCGGACGGCGACTGGTACATCGCCGGCGCCGACCTGGTCCGCAACGTGGCCCGGCACGGCATGACCGGGCTGACCGTGGTGCTCGACCGGCCGGAGGCGGACGGTGAGGTCTTCGCCATCGGCGAGGCCGACGAGCTGGCCCCGGAGGTCTACAACCGGGTGCTCGAACTGTTCCGGGCAAAGTACGGCCTCGACAGTCGGCAGGACACCGAGAACCGGGTCATCTTCAACCTGGCCAGCACCTCGCTCACCACGGTCTGACCCGCCCGGTACGGGCCCGGTCGGTCGACCGGGCCCGAGCCGGTCATTCGGTACGCAGGTCCATGGCGATGTCGAGGATCGGCGAGGAGTGGGTCAGCGCCCCCACCGAGAGGAAGTCCACCCCGGTCGCCGCGTACTCGGCGGCCACCGCCAGGGTCAGCCCACCGGTCGCCTCCAGCTCGGCCCGGTCACCGACCGCGGCCACCACCTCGACCAGCTCCTCCGGGGTCATGTTGTCGCAGAGCAGGAAGTTCGCGCCGGCCTCGACCGCCTCCACCGCCTCGGCGACGGTGGTCACCTCCACCTGCACCGGGACCTCCGGGAACGCCTGCCGGACCCGGCGGTACGCCGCCGTGATGCCGCCCGCGGCGAGCTTGTGGTTGTCCTTGATCATCGCGACGTCGTAGAGGCCGAGCCGCTTGTTGGTGCCGCCGCCGGCCCGCACCGCGTACTTCTCCAGGGCGCGCAGGCCGGGGGTGGTCTTCCGGGTGTCCAGCACCATCGCCTTCGTACCGGCCAGCGCGTCGGTCCAGGCACGGGTGTGGGTGGCCACGCCGGACATCCGGCAGAGCAGGTTGAGCGCCGTCCGCTCGGCGCTGAGCAGCAGCCGGGTCGGGCCGGTGACCGTCGCCAGCACGTCCCCGCGGGCCACCCGCTCGCCGTCGGCCGCGACCAGGGAGACCGATACCGCGCCCTCGGCGGCGGTCACCTCGCCGACCAGCTCGAAGACCCCGACGGCGACCGCCAGTCCGGCCACCACCCCGTCGGCGCGAGCCACCAGGTCGGCGGTGTCGGCCTGCTCGGCCGGGATGGTGGCGACGCTGGTGACGTCGAGGAAGTCCGGACCCAGGTCCTCGGCGAGGGCATTCTCGATCACGCGGCGCACCTCGGCCGGATCCAGGCCGCCGGCCCGCAGCGCCTGCTCCGTCGACTTCCTCATGACGTTCCCTCCCACTGCTGCGTCAACCGACCCTGCGCACCGACCACCTCGATCAGGTGGCCCAGCCACCGGTCGTCGGCCGTCGGGAAGTCCTCCCGCCAGTGACACCCACGGGTCTCCTGCCGGGCGTACGCGGCGGCGACCAGCGTCGACGCCACGGTGATCAGATTCGTCGCCTCCCAGTCGGCCAGCCGCGGTCGGCCCCGCCCGGCACCGAGCTCGGCGAGCACCCCGGCGGTTCCGGCGAGGGTCGCCGCCGAGCGGAGCACCCCGGCGCCCCGGGTCATCGCCCGCTGCAGGGCCGGCGTCCCCTCCGCCGGGACGACCCAGCCCGTGCCGCCGACCCACGCCCCGGTCTCCGCCGGTCGGGCCTGCTCGGGCAGGCCGGCGGCGATGTCCTCGGCGATCCGGCGGGAGAAGACCAGCCCTTCCAGCAGCGAGTTGCTGGCCAACCGGTTCGCGCCGTGCACCCCCGTGCAGGCGACCTCGCCGCAGGCGTACAGGCCGGGGATGGAGGTGCGGCCACGCAGGTCCGTGCGGACACCGCCGGAGGCGTAGTGGGCGGCCGGCGCCACCGGGATCAGATCGGTGGCCGGGTCGACCCCGATGGCCAGGCAGGACGCCACGATGGTCGGGAAACGCCCGGCCAGGAACTCCCCGCCCAGGTGCCGGGCGTCGAGGAAGACATGGTCGCTGCCGGTGGCGAGCAGCACCCGGTGGATGCCCTTGGCCACCACGTCCCGCGGGGCCAGTTCGGCCAGCTCGTGCTGGCCGACCATGAACCGCTTGCCGTCGGCGTCCACCAGGTGGGCGCCCTCGCCGCGCAGCGCCTCGGAGACCAGCGGCTGCTGGGCGCGCAGGGCACCGGGCGTCCGGGCGTGCTCCGGCACGATCAGCGCGGTCGGGTGGAACTGGACGAACTCCACGTCGGTCACCGCGGCGCCGGCCCGGATCGCCAGCGCCACCCCGTCGCCGGTCGAGACGGCCGGGTTGGTGGTGGCCGCGAAGATCTGCCCCATCCCGCCGGTGGCCAGCACCACGGCCCGGGCCAGCAGCGCGCCGACGCCGTCCTCGCTGCCCTCGCCGAGCACGTGCAGGGTGATACCGCAGGCTGGGCCGAGCCCGCCAGGGCCGTCGCCGGGTGCCCGGATCAGGTCCAGCACCAGGGCATGCTCGACCAGCCGGATCCACGGGTCGCGGCGAACCGCGTCGTGCAGAGCACGCTGCACCTCGGCGCCGGTGGCGTCGCCACCGGCATGCACGATCCGGTCCGCCCGGTGCCCGCCCTCCCGGGTGAGCATCAAAGACCCGTCCGGGTTCCGGTCGAACTCGGCACCGATCCGCATCAGCTCGCGAAGCCGGGTCGGCCCCTCCTCCACCAGGACGCGGACCGCCGCCGGGTCGCAGAGCCCGACCCCGGCGACCTCGGTGTCCGACGCGTGCGCGGCCGGGGTGTCCCGCGGGTCGAGCACCGCGGCGATGCCGCCCTGCGCCCAGCGGGTCGACCCGTCGTCAATGTTGACCTTGGTGACGACGGTGACGTGCAGACCCGCCTCGCGCAGGTGCAGCGCGGCGGTCAGCCCGGCCACGCCCGAACCGACCACGATCACGTCGGTGGTCTCCACCCAACCCGGCGCGGGCGCGGCCAGCAGACTCGGCAGGGCCGGCAGGTCGACGGTCGGAAGGTCCATGCAGACAGTCAACCGCGAACCGCGCTCGCGAGAGGCGGCGGGGGCGGGACGAGTGGTTTCGGCTACCTCGTCCCGGGCCCGGTCAGCTGGTGCGCACCGGCAGGCCGGCCGGGCCGGCGCCCTTGAGCGAGCCGGTCACCGTCCGGTCGCTGAGCCACAGGTAGCAGCGCACCCCCCGGTCGCCGACCCGCCACCGGCCGGCGCCGGGCGGCCGGACGACCACGCCGCTGCGGTAGCGCAGGTCGCTGTCGTCCGGCACGCCGACGTACCGGCCGAGCACGGTGCGGCAGCCGGCGTAGAGCGGGGCCCAGTCGGCGTCCCGGGTGGGGTAGGCGCCCTCGGGCGCCGGCCACACCCCGACGAACTCGGCGTCGTGCCGGGACGCGCAGTCGACCGGCAGCAGCGTCTGCACGCCGCCTCCGCCCCGACCGGTGCGGGCCTCCTGACAGCCCAGCCGCAGCGGGGAGGGGCCCTTCAACACGTCCCGCAGACTGCCGGTACGGGTGACCACGGTCGCCGCGGCCTCGACCGTGGTCAGCTCGGACACGTCGCAGCGGTACCAACGGGAGCCCGCCGACCAGCCCGCGCCGGAGGGCAGCGCGACGGAGAGGCGCAACCGGCCCGCCCGCCAGTCGGCGCCGACGTAGCCGCTGGTCCGGGCGTCGCATTCGGCGAACGCGCCGCGCAGTTGGGCCGAACCGCCGGCCGGCGGCGTCGCCCACTCCACCGGGAAGGCGCCCACGTGCACGGTCTCCACCCGGTGCGGCGCGGCGCAGTCGACCGGCTGGTAGGCGGCGAGGGTCACCACGTCGGTGAAGTCAGCCGCCTGGCACACCCCGGCGGCCGGGGTGAACGCCGCCGCGACCGGCAGGGCCGGCCAGTCGTCGGTCAGATCGCCGTCGCCCTCGCCGGCGCAGCCGACCAGCAGGGCGGCCGTGCTGGCGAGCGCGAGCAGGACGGTCAACGAACGGCGCATCGCGGCCTCCCCCAGCCACCGCCCGCCCCGCGACGGGTGTGACAAGGGTAACCAGGAATGACCTACCGGTGACAGACCGCGCAGGCCACCCGGGGCGGGTCAGCGCGCACGGGCGCCGTCATCCCACACAAAGGGGACGATCGGCCACGCGGGTACGGTCAGACCGCGGCGAACGGATTGGGCACCGGATCACCGGCCGTGCCGGCGGCGGCGGTGGCCGGGTCCGCGTTCAGCTCGACGACCCGGTTGTCCCCGTCGACGTGCACCACCCGAGGCCGGTAGGTGCGGGCCTCGGCGTCGTCCATCTGCCCGTACGAGATCAGGATGACCAGGTCGCCGGGGTGCACCAGGTGCGCGGCGGCGCCGTTGATGCCGATCACCCCGCTGCCCCGCTCGCCCGGGATGACGTACGTCTCCAGCCGGGCGCCGTTGGTGATGTCCACGATCGCCACCTGCTCGCCGGGGAGCAGGTCGGCGGCTTCGAGCAGCTCCTCGTCGACCGTCACCGAGCCGACGTAGTGCAGGTCGGCCTGGGTCACCGTGGCGCGGTGGATCTTCGACTTGAGCATGGTTCGCAACATCGGGGTGCGCCTTTCGCGGAACGGGCCGGGTTTCAGGATCGGGGGGCGAGCGGGATCGCCGCGTTGTCGATCAGACGGGTGCCGCCGACCCAGGCCGCGACGAGCAGCCGGGCGGGCCCGCTGACCGGTCCCGGCTCCAGGTCCGGGTCGGTGAGCACCAGGTAGTCCAGCCGGGCGCCCGGCGTACCGGCGCCGAACGCCTGGTGCGCCGCGGCCAGCACCTCGCCGGCGTCGCGCCCCTGCTCGGCCGCCTCGGCGCCGGCCCGCAGCGCCGCCGACAGGCTCAGCGCCGCGGCCCGCTCGGGCCCGGAGAGGTAGCGGTTACGGCTGGACAGGGCGAGCCCGTCCGGCTCCCGCACGGTCGGCACGCCGACCACCCGGACCGGCACGTCGAAGTCGCGGGCCATCCGACGGATCAGGGTCAGCTGCTGGTAGTCCTTCTCACCGAAGAAGGCGAGATCCGGGCGGGTGAGCTGGAACAGCTTCAGCACCACGGTGAGCACCCCGTGGAAGAAGCCCGGCCGGCTCTGCCCCTCCAACTCCTCGCCCAGCGCGCCCGGATTGACCCGGACCGTCGGCTCGCCGCCGGGATAGATCTCGTCGCGGCCCGGCGCGAAGACCACGTCCGCGCCGGCCCGCCGGCAGATCTCCAGGTCGGCGGCGAGGGTACGCGGATAGCGGTCGAAGTCCTCGTTCGGCCCGAACTGCAGCGGGTTCACGAAGATCGTCACCAGCACGTGGTCGGCCTGCTCCCGGGCCGCCCGCAGCAGCGTCTCGTGCCCCGCGTGCAGCGCGCCCATCGTCATCACGACGCCGACCGTGCCGGTCAGCGCGGCCCGCGCCTTGGCCAGCTCCTCGCGGGTCGTCACCAGCTCGGTCACGCTCCCACCTCCCGCCCCGTGCACAGCGCCGACGGACCTGCGGCCATTCCCGGCCCGGTCACGCGGCCACCTGCCGCTGAGTGTCGGCGAGCACACCGAGCAGCGGCGCGGCGTCGGCCGGGCGCAGCCGACCGGCCGCGATCGCCCGGTCCGCGGTGCGCCGGGCCAGCGCCAGGTAGGGGGCGACCGACTCGGGGGCGGTGGCCGCGAGCCGGGCCAGGTGCCGCCCGACGGTGCCCGCGTCGCCCCGGGAGACCGGGCCGGTGAGCGCGTCGTCGCCGAGGCGCAGCGCGTTCTCCAGCGCGGCCCGCAGCAGCGGGGCGAGCACCTTCTCCGGCTGACCCACGCCGGCGTCGCGCAGCCGGTCGGCCGCCTCGTTGACCAGGGTCACCAGGTGGTTGGCGCCGTGCGCCAGGGCCGCGTGGTAGAGCGGCCGGTCGGCCTCACCGATCCACTCCGGCACACCGCCGAGGTCGGCGACCAGTCGGGCCGCCAGCGGGCGCAGCTCCGCCGGCGCGGTCACCCCGTACGAGATGCCGGCGAGCCGGCCGAGGTCGTCGGGCGTACCGGTGAAGGTCATCGCCGGGTGCAGAGCCAGCGGGCGGGCGCCGACCGCCACCGCCGGGGCGAGCACGTCGAGACCGTGCGCGCCGGAGGTGTGCGCGACCAGCTGGCCGGGGCGCAGCGCGCCGCTGTCGGCCAGGGCGGCGACGACGCCGGCCAGCGAGTCGTCCGGCACGGCGATCAGCAGCAGATCGGTGGCGGCCCGGGCCACCACGGTCGCGGCGCGACGCGGGACGGCGGGCAGCAGCAGCGCCGTGCGGGCTCGGCTCGCACCGGACCCACCGGTGACGGCCACCACCCGGTGCCCGGCGGCGGCGAGCGCGGCGCCCAGCACGGCGCCGACCCGCCCGGCGCCGACGACGCCGACGGTGAGGGTACGGGGGAAGGTGACAGCAGCCGGGGCGCCCGGTCGGGCGCTGCCCACGGTCGCGGCGGCCCGCCGGGGGGCGGCCGGACGCGGGCGCAGCGGTGCGCTCATGTCGACGATCCAGTCCTCGAGAAGGGGTACCGGTCGATGGCAAGTATGCGCCGAAGTCACGCAGGGGGAACAAGGGTGTGTGAAAACCTTCACCGCCCGGGAGCGGCCCCGGCGGCGGGTCGGACCCCGCCGGTGAAGCACCGCCCGGCAGGGGCCCTTACCGCAGGTCAGCGGCGGTCGGCCAGGAAGCCGGCGTCGACGAACCGGTCAGCAGCAGCGGTACGACAACGCGCCGGGGGAGGAGGAGTCGTCCCACACCGGCTGGCCCGTAGGGTCGGCACGGTCACGGACCCTGGACGAGGGATGAACTGATGCCGATCCGCTGGCGGGACGCGATGGACCGGGCGCTCTACGGCCCGGGTGGCTTCTTCGTCTCCGGGCCCGGGCCGGCCGGGCACTTCCGCACCAGCGCGCACGCCTCCCCAGCCTTCGCGGCTGCCCTGCTCCGCCTCCTCGATCAGGTCGACGCGGCGCTCGATCACCCTGCGCGGCTGCACGTCGTCGACGTCGGGGCTGGTCGTGGCGAACTCCTGCGCGCGTTGGTCCAGGCCGTGGGGCCGCCGCTCGCGGGGCGGCTGCGGCTCACCGCCGTCGAACACGCGCCGCGCCCTGACGACCTGCCGGACGGCATCGACTGGGTGGCCGAGATCCCCTCCGGGATCACGGGGCTGCTGCTGGCCACCGAGTGGTTGGACAACATGCCGCTCGATCGTGCCGTGCACGCCTCGGATGGCTGGCGCTATCTGCTGGTCGATCCGGCAACGGGCGCGGAGACGGTCGGTGACCCGGTCGGCGCCGAGGACGCCGAGTGGCTGGCGACCTGGTGGCCGGTGCCCGACACGGCAGTCGGGGCGCGGGCCGAGATCGGGCGGAGCCGGGACGAGGCCTGGGCCGGGGCCGTGGGCCACGTCGACCGGGGGCTGGCGCTGGCCGTCGACTACGGACACCTGCGTGGCGACCGCCCGATCGACGGCAGCCTGACCGGGTACCGGGGCGGGCGTCAGGTGCCACCGGTGCCCGACGGGTCGTGCGACGTCACCGCGCACGTCGCCATGGACTCGGTCGCCTCCTGCGGTGAGCGGGTCGCCCGGTGCGCGTACACCCTGGGGTCGCAGCGGGAGGCGCTGCGGGCGCTCGGGGCCGACGGTGGCCGACCGCCGCTGGCGCTGGCCGGCACCGACCCGGCCGGCTACCTGCGGGCGCTCGCCGCCGCGTCCACGGTGGCCGAACTGACCGACCCGGCCGGCCTCGGCGGGCACTGGTGGCTGCGGCAGCCGGTCGGCGTCGAGCTCGACCCGCTCGTGGCACGATGACGGGCATGAGCACCGAGACCGGGGACCTCCGCGAGCTGACCGTCGGTACCGGAGCGGGCCTGGTGGCGGGCACCGGCGGGCAGCAGCTCGGCACCGACATGGTGCTCAACATCGGCCCGCAGCACCCGTCCACGCACGGCGTGCTCCGGCTCAAGCTCGTCCTCGACGGCGAGCGGGTGGTCTCGGCCGAACCGATCGTCGGTTACATGCACCGGGGGGCGGAGAAGCTCTTCGAGGTACGCGACTACCGGCAGATCATCGTGCTGGCCAACCGGCACGACTGGCTGTCGGCCTTCGCCAACGAGCTGGGCGTCGTGCTCGCCGTCGAGCGGCTGATGGGCCTGGAGGTGCCGGAGCGGGCGACCTGGCTGCGGATGGCCCTCGCGGAGCTGAACCGGGTGCTCAACCACCTGATGTTCCTCGGCTCGTACCCGCTGGAGATCGGCGCGATCACCCCGGTGTTCTACGCGTTCCGCGAGCGGGAGACCCTCCAGGCGGTGATGGAGGAGGTCTCCGGCGGCCGGATCCACTACATGTTCAACCGGGTCGGCGGGTTGAAGGAGGAGGTGCCGGCGGGCTGGACCGGCCGGGCCCGGGCCGCCATCGGCGAGGTACGCCGGCGGATGCCCGACCTCGACAACCTCATCCGCCGCAACGAGATCTTCATGGCCCGCACCGTCGGGGTGGGCGTGCTCTCCGCCGCCGACGCCGCCGCGTTCGGCGCGTCCGGCCCGGTCGCCCGCGCCTCCGGGCTCGACCTGGACCTGCGCCGCGACGACCCCTACCTGGCGTACGACGAGCTGGACGTGCCGGTGGTGACCAAGACCGCCGGTGACTGTCACGCCCGGTTCGAGGTGCTGCTCGACCAGGTCTACGCCTCGCTCGACCTCGCCGAGCAGTGCCTCGACCGGGTCGACCGGCTCACCGGGCCGGTGAACACCCGGCTGCCCAAGGTGGTCAAGGCGCCGGAGGGGCACACCTACGCGTGGACCGAGAACCCGCTCGGGATCAACGGCTACTACCTGGTGTCGCGCGGGGAGAAGACGCCGTGGCGGTTGAAGCTGCGCACCGCGTCGTACGCCAACGTGCAGGCGTTGGCGACCCTGCTCCCCGGCTGCCTGGTGCCGGACCTGATCGCCATCCTCGGCTCGATGTTCTTCGTGGTCGGCGACATCGACAAGTAGCGGGCTCGGGCTGCTCCGGCGGGCGGGTCAGCGCCAGCGGTCGGCGCGGGCCCCACCGGCGCGGGGCACGTCGTCCTGCGGCGGATAGCCGTAGTACTCCTCCTCGCCCCGCGCACGTCGGCCCACCCGCTCCGGCTCGACGTCGGTCGGCTGGTAGCCCCGCTGCCGCGGCGGACGCCACTCGTCCGGCACCGGCACCCCGCCGGCGGGTAGCCCCGGGCGCTCCTCCGGCTCGGCCCAGCCACCCCGCCAGCCCTCGTCACCACCCCGGTCGTAATCCCGGCGCGGCTCGTCCCGGCGCGGCTCGTCCCGACGCGGCTCCTCGCGGCGGACCGAGGCCCACCGGTCGGCCACCCGGTACTCGGTGCCGGTGGCGTCGGCGTGCACCTCGGCGTGCCGCTCGCCGACCCGCAACTCCCGGCCACGATCGTCGTCCCGCACCGCCGCCCACCGGTCCCCGGCCCGCAACTGCGCCCAGTACTGCCCGGTGTCGTCGGGCTGCTCCGGTCGCTCCGGGCCGGGCCGCTCGGCGGGGACGCCCCAGCCCGGCTCGCCCGCCACGGGCTGCTCGGACCAGCCCCGCTGGTCTTCCGGGGCCGACCGGGACCGGTCGGCCCGGCCCCGCTCGCGGTGCCCCTCCCAGCCCGACTCGTCGCGCAGGTCGGGCTGCCCAGCCCATCGCCGATCGTCGCCGGGGCGGGAACGCTCGTCGGGAGCGGCGTACCCGGGCCGGGACCGCTCCTCGGGGCCGGTGCCCGCCCAGGAATGCTCGTCGGGGCGGGACCCGCCCCACGACCGCTCCTCCGCCGGGGGCGACCAGGCACCGGCGTATCCGCCGCCGTAGCGGCCACCCGCCGGCTCGGCCGATCCCCCGTCCACGATCGTGTGCCGGGTGGTGACGTGCACCGTCTCCGTGTGCCGGACCATGCCGACCGGGCGGTGCGGCTCCGCGGCGGCCCGCCCGTCGTGCTCGGCGGGACGCGCGGCGGCACCGTAGACGCCGGGCTGGGCAGCGGCCGGACGGTCCCCGCCGTACACCCCGGCGGAACCGGGCCGCTCGCCGTGGACGCCGGCTGGGCCGGGGCGCTCGCCGTATCCGCGGGCTGACTCCGGGCGCTCGCCATAGGCCCCGGCGGACTCCGGGCGCTCGCCGTAGACCCCGGCCGGCTCCGGACGCTCGCCGTACACGGCTGCGGGCGGGCGCTCAGCCCCGTGTTGACCCGGGGCGGGCCGGTCGGCGCCGTGCCGGGTGGGCTGCGCTCGCCGGGGTTCCTCGTCGTCCTCCCAGTCGGACCGCCCCCACCGGGGTGCGGCGTCCTCCTGGGCCGCCCGGCCTCGGCCGGACGGGGCCTCCTCGGCCGGCTCGGCGGCGACGGACACTCGGGCCCGACCGGCGCCGGCCGGCTCCGCACCCCCGGCGAGGGCGGCGCTGGTGGCCTCCATCCGCCGGTGCACCGCGGCGACCGCCTCCTGGGCCCGCTGAGCCTGGTCGAGCGCCTGGTTGCCGCGCTGGGCGGCGGCCACGATCTCGCCACGCAACTCCCGGCGGAGCTGCTCCATCTCGTCCAGCAGCTCCTCGGAGCGGGCCTGACCGCCGTCGCCGTCGGCGCGCAGCGCGATCGACAGGCCGATCAGCACCACGGCCAGGATGGCGAGCACGGCGGCGAAGCGCAGCGGGCCGTTGCCGTCCGCGACCAGCAGGATCAGCGCCGCCACCGGGGCCAGCGCCACGCCGATCCAGAAGAGGACGGTCAGCAGCGCCGGACTGCGCTTGGCGTCGGAGGTGACCGAGGCGGGCATGGCTGTGCAGCCTACCGAGAGTTGCCGCCCGTGGGAACGGGCCCACGACCGGCGGCGTACGCCGGCAACCGCCCGTGCGGACCGGGTGCACCCGCCGTTCACCCGTGCCCTCACTCGGCGTTCGGGGCGCAACGGACGCGGCCGGCCGTCGGTGGCCACCAGGGCCACCGGCGACCGGCCGGCGTCGGGATGTCGGGCGCTGCCGCGCCCGGACGGGTCAGCTGGCGGCCAGCGCCCCGTCCGAGGAGAGGACGAGGCCAACGCTGGCGGCGCCGGTCTTCAGCGCGTTCTTGGTCTGCGGCCCACCGGCGTCCAGCGAGCTGAACGAACCGGCGTTGAAGTTGTAGACCTGCACCAGACCGGCCTGGCACTTCGGCCGCTGCGGGCACTCCGGCGGACCGGCGAGCACCGTCGCCTGGCCGGAGCACTTGCTGGCCAGCTCGGAGAGGTTCTTGACGCCGTACTTGTCGGCGAACGCCTTGGTGACCGCGAAGGCGTTCTGGTCCTGCGCCTGCGACGGCGCACCGAAGACGATGCCCACCTTGTCACCGCTGGCCTTCAGCGCGGTGACGGTCTTGTCCAGATCGGGGGACGAGACCGGCTGGGCGTTCGCCCCGTTGGCCTTGGTGTTGAGGAACTCGGCCATGGACGCCGCGTACTCCGGGACGACCTGGATCTCGCCCTTCTCCAGGGCCGGCTCGTAGAGCTCCCGGTTACCGATCTGCTGCACCCGCACCTGGTAGCCGGCGGCGGTGAGCACGATCCGGTAGAGCTCGCCGAGCGTCTCGCTCTCGCTGAAGTTGCCGGCGCCGACCACGATCTGGCCGCCCGGTCCCTTGGCGATCCCGTTGGTCAGGTTGTTGGCCGTGGCGAACTCCTCGGCCGCCGCCTTCGGGGTCTTCCGGTCGACGTCGACCGCCTTGTTGAGCTGGATCAGCTTCGGCGTGTCCAGCGCGGCGGAGACCTTGTCCAGCGCGGCGATCAGCTGCGGGTTCGCCGCGTCGGCGTTGACCGCCGGGATGATGTTGTCACTGTTCTGGAGCTTCTTGTCGTCGTCGAGGACCACCAGCTGGTCGCCGGCCACCGGGGCACAACCGGCCCCACTCGCCTCCTGCTGGGGAGCGTCGGTGCCGGAGGAGCCGGCGCCACCGCAGCCGGTCAGCAGCCCGGCGACGGTCAGGGCCGCGGCCCCGCCGATGGCCAGTCGTGTGCGTGCGCGCATGATGCCCGCCTTCCGTGTCCCGGCGCGACCCGTCCGGGCCGGCCGCGTGTCCGACGGGCGATCCTGCTGTCGGGTCACCCGCGATCTATCACCCAACATCTTCCACCCGGGTACGACAACCGGAGGCGACCTTTGTCACCGTATCGTCACACCCGTGACCTGGCCGTCGGCCGGAATGCGCATCCCACCGCCGGCACGGGTCTCACGGCGCCGGTTTCGACTGCCCGGTGGCTCAGGTCGGGTGCGACGCGGGTCGACTCAGCCGCCGGCGACCGCGTCCGCCGCCCGGCGGTTGGCACGCCGGCGGGTGGCGCGCAGCGGGCGGGGCGTGACGACCCGCTCGACCAGCGCCAGGATCAGCTCCACCAGCACGGCGAGCCCGGCGACCAGCACCCCGCCAGCCAGGATCTGCCCGCCACCCGCGGCGATGTCCAGCCCGAATCCGGCCCGGATGATCTGGCCCAGCCCGCCGCCGTTGACGAACGAGGCCAGCGCGGCGGTAGCCACCACCTGCACCGCGGCCGTCCGGAACCCGGCCGCCAGATAGGGCACCGCCAGCGGCAGCTCCACCCGCCGCAGTACCTGCCAGCCGGAGAGCCCCATCCCCCGCGCCGCGTCCCGGGCCTCCGGGTCGGCCTGACGCACCCCGGTGTACGCGTTGGCCAGCAGCGGCGGCACCGCGAAGACGGCCAGCGCGACGATCACCGACGGGCGGCCGAAGCCGAGGAAGGTCAGCGGGAGGATGGTCAGCAGGGCGAGCGTCGGGATGGCCAGGCTGACGTTGGACACCAGCACCACCAGGCCGCCACCCCGCCCGGCGTGCCCGAGCCAGAGCCCGATCGGCCAGGCCACCAGGCAGCCGAGCGCCACCGCGGCGGCGGAGAGGAACAGATGCTCGCCGAGGCGGTCCAGCACACCACCGGGGTTGGTCCAGTTCAACGGGTCGTTCAGCCAGACGACCGCCTGCTCGATCACGCTCACGAAGACCTCCGGGCCAGCCACGGAGTGAGGAACCGGCCGACGGTGGCCAGGATCAGGTCCAGCACCAGGGCGAGCAGGACGCAGAGCAGCGTCCCGGTCATGATCTGGGCCTTGAAGAAGTTGTTCTGGAAGCCGGCGAAGATCAGCTGCCCGAGCCCGCCCCGACCCACCACCACGCCGACAGTGACCAACGCCACGGTCGAGACGGTCGCCAGCCGCAGGCCGGTGAGGATGCCGGGCAGGGCGAGCGGAAGGTCGACCCGGAACAACCTGCCCCAACGGCCGTAGCCCATGCCCTCGGCCGCCTCACGGACCTCGGGTGGTACCTGGCTCAGCCCGGCGACGGTGTTGCGGACGATCACCAGCAGCGCGTAGAGCACCACCACGCTCAGCACGGTCACCACGCCGATGCCCAGGTAGGGCGCGACGAACGCGAACAGGGCCAGCGACGGGATGGTGTAGAGCACCCCGGTGAATGCCAGGATCGGGCCGGCCAGTGCGCGGAACCAGTACGCCGCCACGGCCAGCGGTACGGCGATCAGCGCGGCGATCAACACCGCGCGGGCGGTGAGCGAGGCGTGCTCACGCAGCGCGGCGAGGATCGTGTCAGAGTTGTCCCGCACGTACTGCCAGGAGAACCACGGGTTACCCGGGTCGGCCCGGTAGCTCAGGCGGAAGGACATACGTGGACGTTACCCCGGAGACCTCCGGCGCCGGCGGGCGCGCGACGGCCGACGCCGCACGCGCGGCGTCGATCACCCTCGAGGGAATCCACAAGCGCTACCCGGACGGGACCGAGGCCGTACGCGAGCTGAGCCTCGAGGTCAAGGCCGGCGAGCTGGTGGTGCTCATCGGCCCGTCGGGCTGCGGCAAGTCGACCGTGCTGCGGATGATCAACCGGTTGATCGAGCCCACCGGCGGCCGGATCATGCTCGGCGACGAGGACGTCACCCGGGTCGACCCGGTGCGGCTGCGCCGCCGGATCGGCTACGTCATCCAGAACGTCGGCCTCTTTCCCCACCAGACCGTACGGGCCAACGTGGCGACCGTCCCGCGGCTGCTCGGCTGGCCCCGGGAGCGCAGCCGACGTCGGGTCGACGAACTGCTCGACCTGGTCGGCCTCGACCCGAGCCAGTTCGGCCGCCGCTACCCGCACGAACTCTCCGGCGGCCAGCGGCAGCGGGTCGGGGTGGCCCGGGCGCTCGCCGCCGACCCGGTGGTGCTGCTGATGGACGAGCCGTTCTCCGCCGTCGACCCGATCGTCCGGACCAGGTTGCAGGAGGAGTTCCTCCGGTTGCAGGCCGAGGTCCGCAAGACGATCGTGCTGGTGACCCACGACCTCGACGAGGCGGTACGGCTCGGCGACCGGATCGCGGTGCTCTCCCAGGGCGGGCACCTGGAGCAGTACGACACCCCGGCGGCCCTGCTCGGCGCCCCCGCCACCCCGTTCGTCCACGAGTTCGTGGGCGCCGACCGGGGGATCCGCCGGCTGGTGGTCACCCCACTCGACGGGGAGACGCTGGAGCCGCTGCCCGCCGGCGGCCCGCCGGACGCGCCGACGGTCCCGCTGCGCGGTTCGGCGTACGACGCGCTGGCGGTGATGCTCACCTCGGCGGCGGACCGGGTGGTGGTCACCGACGAGGGGCGGCCGGTGGGCGTGCTCGGCCGCCAGCGCGTGCTCGACCTGGGCCGACCGGAGTGATGCGAGCTGGGCCTGGCCGGGTGGTCAGGCCCGGCCTCCCAGGCTGGCGGTGGCGATGATCCAGCCGGTGAGGAAGCCGTAGCTCGCGCCGGCGCCGGCGGTCTGCAACGCGCCGAGCATCGAGGCGCCGGGCCCGAGGAGCACCCCGAGCAGGCCGGCGATCCCGCCGGCCAGCGCGTACGCCGCCCAGCCGGAGAAGAACTGGCTCAGCGGCCCGGGCACCCGGGCGACCTGCGTGGCCGGCAGCAGGTAGAGCAGGGCCGCCGTGAGGATCACCAGCAGGATGGCCCGCAGGTCGGCGGCGAGCACGCCGCCGGCCTGGTCACTGCCGTCGACCAGCCAGGCCGGCCAGGCGAGCAGCCGCAGGTACCACCCGCCGGCCGCGTTCGGGTCGGTGTGGCCCTGCGCCCAGCCGACGTACGCCGGGCTGCCGGTGACGGCGACGAGCACGATCGCGGCGAGTGTGCCGGTGCCGGCCGCCGTGCCGTAGCGGCTGACCGCGCCGGTCCGGTTGGTGAGCGCCATGATCCCGTCACTTTCCGGCCCGCCGAGGCGGGCAGATGCGTAGCTGCCGGCCCGTCAGTGCTTCATCAGATAGTCGATGAAGGCGGCCCGCAGCAACGGCTCGTGCTCCTCGTAGCCGTGCCCGGTCAGCTCCCGCCAGAGCGCGTTGGCCTCGTCCACGATCGGCCCGACCGAGTTGGGCGCGCCGTCGAGCGCGGCGGCCTCGTCCGCGTTGGGCAGGCGCCGCAGCACCGACCAGAAGAATCCGAAGTCACGGTGCTCCCGGGCGAGCGCGAACGCCCGCTCCCGCAGCTCCTCGGTGGGGAGCGCGTCCAGCTCCGCGAACGAACGGCCGCCGGTGGGGGTCGCTGGTGTCTCGGTCATGTCGCCGAGCCTAACCGCCGAGATCACCTGCGGCCCGTTGGACCGGGGCTCACCGTTCGTCGTCGTCCCAGCGGCGCGGCTCGTCCTCCCAGCGGGGCGATCGCCACGGGTCCACCGGGCTCTCCGCCGATGGGGTGGGCAGGGCGGGCGGCCAGTTGTCGACCGCTCGCGGTCGGGGCATGGCCCAGCCCGAGCTGATCGCGCCGTCGCTGACCGGCTCAGGCGCGTCCGCGATCACCGGCCCGGGGCGCCCGAACCGCTCGACCAGGCGGGTGACCAGCAGCCCGACGCCCAGCGCCGCACCGCCGAGCGCCCACCGGCTCACCGTCCAGCCCCGCGCCTGCGCGTACGCGACGAAGGCCGACACCAGGCCGACCGCGAACAGGGTGCCGAAGATCCCGCCGCGCCGGCCGTACGCGCTGGTCCCGGCGAGCAGCGCCACCCCGATCGCGAGCACCGTCCAGTCCAGGCCGGCGGTGGGGGCCACCGGCGCGGTGCCGTTCGCCGCGATCAGCACCCCGGCCAGCATCGCGAGCACCGTCGAACAGACCAGCGCGCCGGTGGTGACCACCGCGGCCACCACGCCCCGACGCCGGGACGGGTCGGCGACCGGACGGGACCGGCCGACCAGCCGGCGGATCGCCCTGATCGCGCCGAACAGCCCGCCGAGGACGGCCAGCGCGGCGAAGCCGGCGAAGAGGTAGACCGCGTGCCGGCGCGGGTCGTACTCGCCCTGCACCAGCACCGGGGCGGAGCGGCGCTCGATGTAGACCACGACGCCCGCCGCGCCGGCGAGGCTCGCCGCCCAGCCCGGCACGTGCAGCACCACCACCGCCAGCCCCAGCAGCAGCCCGGCCACCGCGGCGACCGCGGCGGCCGGCGCGACCGCGTCCGCCACGCCCCGGTCGCCCTGCTCGGCGAAGTGCAATGCGGCCGCGACCGCGACCGGCCCGACCGCCAGATTCGGGGCGGCGGTCCGCAGGCTCAACCCGGCGGCGAGGGTCAGCAGGCCGAGGGCGACCACGTCGACCAGGAGGGTGCGCAGCCCGGAGCCGCGCAGGACGTCCGGATCCTCCCGCCAGAGCAGCCAGGCGACGACGGCCAACCCGACCAGCAGCACGATCTCCCAGCCGATGTGGACGCCCACCCGGTCCCGGCCGGGCTCGCCGTGGCTGGGATCGTCGAAGACGTTCTCCAGGACCGCGGCGGGCACCCCCGATGAGGGCTCGATCGACCCGTCGCGGCCCGGTTCGTCGTACCCCATTGACGCCGCCTCCCTTGGCCGGTCGTCCTGGTCCGACGCGCGGGCGGACCGGCGCGGCCGTTGCTCTCCGGTCGCAGGCACGCTACCCGCGCCGCGAGCCGGACGTAACCCCTCGACCAGCACCGATCCCGCGCGGGCCGGTCAGCGCTGGCCGGGGCGGCTCTCGCGGTCGTCGGGCTCGCGGTCGTCGTCGGGGCGCTCCGGCACCCGGCAGGACCGCTCCAACCACAGCGCGGCCGCCACCAGGGCCAGCGAGGCGAGCAGCCCACCGCCGGCGGGCGCCCGGTCCTCCATGGCGGCTCGGGTCGACTCGACGAAGAGCCATCCGGTCAGCCCGGCGTAGAAGCCGGCGAAGATCGCACCGACCAGCGAGGACGCCTTGGCCAGCACCACGAACCGGGCGACCAGCAGCGGGTTGACCGGCTCGCGGCCCGGCCGCTGCTCGATCCGGCCCCGGGTGTTGATCGCGGCGTACCCCTCGAGCACGGCGAGCGCGGCGAGCGTGACCACCGGCAACCAGGGCAGCCGGGGGATCCCGTTGTAGTAGAGGCTGCTGATCAGCAACCAGGCCGCCGCGGCGGCGGCCAGACCGGCCACCACCAGCGTGGAGATCCGGGTCGGGCCCAACCGGAACTGATCCGGGCCGCCCCCACCGGGCCTCGGGGACCGCGACTGCGTCATGCCGGCCGCCTCCGCTGGGTCATGCCGTCGACTCTATCGCCAGATCCGGGCGAGGGCGCAGTTCCGGCGCGTCGGCGGCGGCCGGGCCGTTGGTGAGCAGGTCGGTGAGCCAACCGTGGCCGGGCAGCCGGCCGTACGGCTGGATGTCGATCCACGGCCGCAGCACGAACGCCCGCAGGTGGGCCCGGGGGTGCGGCAGGGTCAGCTCGGGGTCGTCGCTGAGCACCGGCTCGTCGTCGTCGCCCCACACCGCGATGACGTCCACGTCGAGGGTGCGCGGCCCGAAGGGTCGTTCCGGGTCGCGGGTCCGGCCGGCCGCGCGCTCCGCGGCCCGGGCCCGCTCCAGCCAGTCGCGCGCGGTCGCGGTGGAGTCCTGCGCGAGCAGCGCCGCGTTGAGGTACGCGGGCTGGTCCGGGTCCCCCCACGGTGGAGTCTCGTACACCCCCGAGACCACCAGCACGGTGTCGCCGAGCGCGGCGACCGCGGCGCGCAGGTGGGCCAGCCGATCACCCAGGTTGCTGCCGAGGGAGAGCACCACGCGGCTCACCGGGCACGCGCCCGGGTCATCGTGACGGCCACGTCGGTGAAGGTGTGCGGCACCGGCGCCTCCGGTTTGTGCACGGTGATCGTCGCGCTCGCCACCCGCGGGTCGGCCAGGCAGACCGTGAGCAGCCGGTCGGCGAGCGTCTCGATCAGGTTGACCGGCTCGCCGGTCACCACGGCGACCAGGCGCTCCGCCAGCTCGCCGTAGTGGACGGTGTCCGTCACGTCGTCGGAGCGGGCGGCCGGGCCGAGATCGAGGTCGAGCACCGCGTCGACGACGAAGTCCTGCCCCTGGGCGCGTTCGAAGTCGTACACCCCGTGCCGGCCGCGCGCCCGCAGGCCGGTGAGCTGGATCCGGTCGGTCATCGCTCCCCCTGCTCGTGGGCACCGGCCGCAGCGGACCCGACACCGGCGGTCACCCGCAGACGGGGACTGCCGCTGGCCCGCCAGACGGCGAGCGCGTCCGCGGTCGCGCGGACGTCGTGCACCCGTACCCCCCAGGCGCCGGCCGCCACGGCGAGCAGGCTGGTCGCCACGGTGGCCGCCTCCCGCTCGCCGGTGGGCCGTGGGCGGCCGTCCGGGCCGGCCAGCAGCGCGCCCAGGTAGGACTTGCGGCTCGCCCCGAAGAGCAGTGGATAGCCGAGGTCGAGCAGCTCGGGCAGGCGGGCGGTGAGCTGCCAGTTGTGCGTGGCGGTCTTGGCGAACCCGAGCCCCGGATCGAGGACGATCTTCTCGGCGGCGACGCCGGCGCGCAGCGCCACGTCGACCCGCTGCGCCAGCTCCGTCCGGACGTCGGCGACCACGTCGGCGTAGGTGGCCAGGTCGCGCATGCCGCGCGAGTGGCCGCGCCAGTGCATCAGCACCCACGGGCAGCCCGCGTCGCGCACCACCCGGGCCATGTCCGGGTCGGCCAGACCACCGGAGACGTCGTTGACCACCACCGCGCCGGCGGCGAGCGCCGCCTCGGCGACCCGGGCCCGGCTGGTGTCGATGCTGACCGCCACCCCGGCACCGGCGAGCTCGCGGATGACCGGCAGCACCCGGGCGGCCTCGGTCTCGGCGTCGATCCGGTCGGCGCCCGGCCGGGTGGACTCTCCGCCCACGTCCACCAGCTGCGCCCCGTCGTCGCGGAGTCGGACGCCGTGTCCGATGGCGGCGTCGAGGTCGGCGTACCGTCCGCCGTCGGAGAAGGAGTCGGGCGTGACGTTGAGGACGCCCATCACCACCGGGGCCGGGGCCCGTACCAGATCGGTCACGACTAGACCGTACCGGTCGGCCGCAGGGTTCCCAGGGGGCCGGGTGGCGACCTCTCACACCGACCCTGACATGCGCATTGGAACAGGTGTACGATCGGTCGTCCGGGTCGGATCGGGCAGCCTCTTCGCGGCTTGTCGCATTCCGGGGCGGGCCGTACGCTTTGGAATTGCCCAGCATCGAGATGGCGAAGCTTGGAGGGAGGGCCGAAGCGGGAAGAATCCGGCCAAACCTCGCCACTCTCCGTGGTGAGTAACGAACACAGGGTCAGTCACGCTGCGCCCAGTGAGCACATTTCCCGCCAGGCTTGCCTATTGCACCGCCGCGGCTGCGCCGGCCGCGATTTGGGGAGGTTTCAGTGATCGCCATCGAGCTCATGGAGACGGCGTCCTCCGGCGTCGCCCACGCGCTCTCCACCCTGGCGTCGACTCCACTCGCCGAGCCGGCGCCGAAAGGCATCGACACCGAGGGTGTCGTCACCTTCTTCGCCAGCAAGGTAGCGCCGATCCTGCTCGCCGTCCTCGGCGTCATCTTCATCGGTCGAGCCAGCCGCGGCGAGATCTCCAAGGTGCTGACCAGCTCCGCCATCGCGATCGTCGGGTTGGCCTTCATCGCCGGCGCGGCCACGCTCTTCTTCGTCGGTGACTACCTGATCGATCTGATCTTCGAGTAGACGCGGGCAGATATGCGGCTGCGCACCGACGACGACATCTACCGGGCACGCCTGGTCTACCTCGGGCCGCCCGGCTACACCCTTCCCGTCCACCTGCCGTACGCCCAGTACGGACTCTTCATGCTGCTCGTCCCCCTCTACATGTTCATCCACTGGCTGTTCACGCTGCAGGTGGAGCTCTTCCCCGCGTGGGAGATCGCGCTCGCCATCGTGAGCACGTCGTTCATCTTCCGGTACGTCGACCCGGACCGGCCGGCGCGGATGGTCATCCGCACCGCGCTGACGGACTGGCGACGCACCCGGGAGCCGGCCGCCGAGCAGCGCGATCCGCGCCTGGTCGGCAGCGGGATCAGGATCCGGGAGGAACTGGCATGACCGGGCGTACACCGTTCGGACGGTCGCACGACGCGGGTGAGGCGGTCGCATGAGTCGCTCTACCACGCCGGGTTCCCCGGCCGGCCGTCCGGCCGTGCCGGACAGTCACCGTGCGCGTTCGCTCGATTACCCAGACGCCGAGCTGGACGAGGCTGCCCTCGATCCCGCGCTGGCCACCTCGCCCGGGCACGGGGTCGGTGTCTTCCAGGCACCCCGGCCGGTCCCGCGCCGGGCTCCGGCCGCCGAGCCGGGGCCGACCGGGGAGAGCCCGGACATCGACTCCCCGTTCCTCGACCTCTTCGGCGGGCCACGTCCCGGCCCGGGCCGCCCGGCCGCCCCGCACGGCGGCACCGGCCACCAGCACTCGCCGATACCGCAGCAGCAGGCCGCGATCGAGTCGGCACCCGCCGCCGGCCCGGTCCCACCGCCGCCGCCACGGCTGCCCGCCGCCCCGCCGGATCGGTTGGCGACCGGGCAGCCCTACCGGGCCCCGGCCGCGCCGGTCGCCGAGCCGGAGCCGCCGGCCCGCTCCCGAGTGCCGCACCAGGCGGGCGACCGACTACCGGCGGTACGCCCGCCGGTCGACGCCGAACCGCTGCCCAACCGGCCCACGCCGCTCGCTCCCGCCGCGCCGGTTCCGCCCGCCGAGCCCGAGCCGGCGTCCCGGCGGTCGACGGAGATCCGACCGGAGCGCGGTCGACCGGCCAAGCCGGCGAACGGACGTGAGGTCGCCACGCCCCGACAGCGCTCGGCGGCGCGGAACCAGCCGATCAAGCCGGCCCGGGTCCGCGCCCCGAAAATCAAGTTCGGGGATCGCGACCCGTCGGTCGAGCTGGCGATCACCGAGATCGCCGGCCACCTCACCTTCACCCCCAACACGGTCACCGCCTGGTACTGGCTCCCCGAGGTGCGGTGGGCCTTCCGACCGGACGCCGAACGCGAGGCACTGCTCTCGGCGATCTCCGAGCAGTACGCCGGCCTCGCCGGCTTCCGGCTGCACCTGCGCCGCACCACCCGCCCGTTCCCGGCCGACGAGTGGGCCCGCACCATCGACGCGCACACCGCCGCCCCACTGCCCGACGTGCCCGGCACGACGAGCTGGGCCGACCACCTGGTCGCCGCGCAGCGCCACCTGATGTCGGTCAACCACGCCGAGGGACAGACCTACCTCGGGGTCACCTTCGCCCGCCGGTCGCTCGGCGACACACTCAGCGAGCGGGTGCTGCGCGCCTTCGGCCGCGGGGTCGCCGAGGGTGAACGCCGCCGACTGGGCCGGACGGTCGAGCAGTTCGACGAGGTGCTCGGCGCGTTCGGCATGCGCGGGCGGCGGGTCACCGCCCAGGAACTGGAGTGGCTGCTCTACCGCTCGGTGGCGCTCTGCATGGCGCCGCCCGGCGCGCTGTCACCG
This sequence comes from Micromonospora sp. NPDC093243, assembly GCF_044753725.1. Taxonomy (NCBI): domain Bacteria; kingdom Bacillati; phylum Actinomycetota; class Actinomycetes; order Micromonosporales; family Micromonosporaceae; genus Micromonospora; species Micromonospora sp. NPDC093243. The sequence continues at coordinate 167,156 of NZ_JBIVNT010000008.1, forward strand.
GTCACCGACGGGCGCTGGGAGCGGGGCGACCTGCTCGCCCTCACCGAGCAGGTCGAGCGCTACCGGACCCCCTACGGCTCCACCGTGAAGCTGGTCAACCGGATGACCGGCGAGGAACGGCACGTGGCCGTGCTGGCCGTGGGCCGGATGGAGCCGCTGGAAATCCCCGAGCGGCACGAGCCCTGGCTGCACTTCCACGAGCGACTGCCCTGGCCGATGGAGATCTCCACCCGGGTCGACATCCTCGGCTCCGGCGACTCCTTCCGGAACCTCGAGCACCGGCTCCGCATGATCCGGTCCCAGCAGCTCGACTACGCCGAGCACGGCATCGACGCCCCGCCGGAACTGGAGCGGCTGGCCAAGCGGGCACTGGTGATCGGCGACGAGATGACCACCGGCCTGCCGGTCGACTCGGCGCGGGCGCACGGCTGGCACCGGATCGCGGTCGGCGGCCGGACCCGCGAGGAGTGCATGGAGCGGGCCCGGCGGCTGATCCAGCTCTACTCCCGCGAGCTGCGCATCTCGCTGCAACACCCGAAGAACCAGGACTGGCTCGCGCGGGAGTTCATCCCCGGCGAGCCGATCGCCAACACCGGCTACGTGCGGCGGATGCCGGTCCCGCTGCTGGCCGCGGCGCTACCGCAGGCCGCCTCCACCGTCGGCGACCGGCGCGGCGACCTGATCGGCCGGACCGCCGGCACCTGCCGTCGGCCGGTCTTCCTCGACCTGCACTACCCGATGGAGGTACGCGAACGCTCCGGGCTCGCGGTCTTCGTGGCCGAGCCCGGCGGCGGCAAGTCGACCCTGCTCGGCGCGCTCGGCTACCTGGCCGCCCGGCGGGGCGTCCAGGTCACCCTGCTCGACCCGTCCGGCCCGCTGGCCCGGCTCTGCGCCATGCCCGAGCTGCGGCCCTACTCCCGGGTGCTCAACCTGACCGGCTCCGAGCACGGCACTCTCGCACCGTACGCGCTGATCCCGACGCCACTGCGCAGCGAGTTCACGGTCGGCGCCGCCGGCGACCGGGAGTTCGAGATCGCGGTCTCCAACGCCCGGGCCGAGCGACGGATGCTGGTACAGGACATCTGCATGATGCTCGTGCCACCGCAGGTCGCCCGGGAGGCGTCCACCGCGACCCTGTTCCGGCACGCCGTACGCCAGGTGCCGGCCGAGGAGACGTCCACGCTGGACGACGTGGTGACCTGCCTGGGCCAGCTCGACGACGACGCCGGCAAGGAACTGGCGAACCTGCTGCTCGACACCGCCGAGATGCCCCTGGCGATGCTCTTCTTCGGCCGGCCACCGGAGGGCCTGCTCGGCCCGGACGCGGCGCTCACCGTGATCACCATGGCCGGGCTACGGCTGCCCGACCTGAAGATCGAGCGCGAGTACTGGTCGGCCGAGGAGGCGCTCGCCCTGCCGATGCTGCACACCGCGCACCGGCTCGCGGTCCGCCGCTGCTACGGCGGGTCGATGTCGTCCCGCAAACTGGTCGGCCTGGACGAGGCGCACTTCATGGAAGGCTGGCGCTCCGGGCGCTCCTTCCTGGTCCGGCTCGCCCGCGACTCTCGCAAGTGGAACCTCGCCGCGCTGGTCGCCTCCCAGAACCCACGCGACATCCTCGGCCTCGACGTGCAGAACCTCGTCTCCACCGTCTTCGTCGGCCGGATCGCCGAGGACAGCGAGATCGCCTCCGAGGCGCTCCGACTGCTCCGGGTACCGGTCAACGACGGCTACGAGGCCACCCTGGCCTCGCTCTCCGCCGCCGACGCCTCGTCGTCCGCCCGCCTCGGCTTCCGCGAGTTCGTCATGCGCGACGTCGACGGGCGCGTGCAGAAGGTCCGGGTGGACGTCTCGTACGTCGACGGGCTGCTGGACCACCTCGACACCACGCCCGCCGCGATCGCCTCGGCGGCCGGAGTACTGCCGAACCTCCCCCTGCCGGATCTGGAGGCGTGACATGGCGAGGGCCCGGGCAAGGATCACGGCGCTCCTGCTCGCGCTCGGCGTACTGGCCGGGGCCACCATCGGCTGGCCGCTGATCGGAGCCAGCCCGGCGGCCGCCGCCCCGGTCGCCACCCAGGCGGCCGCCGACCTCTGCACGACCCAGGAGTGGCAAGCCGACTTCCGCGCCTGCGTCAAGAAACTCCAGCAGGTTGCCGAGTCCGAGGCGAACTGCTGGAAACCGCCGACTCCCACCGCACCGGATTCCGGGCTCGCCGGATGGTTCGCCTCGCGACCGGAGTCCTCGAAGCAACTCGGCCCGAAGGGTTACTACAGCGACTACGGGTACGCCGGCTACGGCTACACGACCTACCGGGTCGAGGGCGGCTGTGCGTCCTCGGTGCTGCACCCCGACTACAAGTTCAGCAATACCGTCGCCAACGGCGAGTTCATGGTCGCCACAGCGATCGTCGGGGCTTCGAATGCGCTGCGTGAGCGCGCCTGGGACCCGCGCTCGATGTGGAGCTGGGCCGACCCGCTGGTGGACCAGGCGACCAAGGCCGTCTACCAGAAGGTGTTCAGCGTCTTCGGGATCATCACGCTCTGCGTGGTCGGCCTCTACCTGCTCTGGCGATCGCGCCAGTCCGACATGAGCAACGCCATGACCACGGCTGGCTGGGCCCTGCTGGTGATGGTGGCGGTGACGGCCCTGGCCGCGTGGCCGGTCAAGTCAGCCAACCTCGCCGACAGCACACTGATCACCACCCTGGGCGTCGTACACGATGCGGTCGGGCCGGCAACACGAGACACTCCCCCGGACCAATGTGACGATCCGAATCCCGAGGCATGCAAGGACCACCGACCACCGGCGGTACGAGCCAGCGACACGGCCACCGAATCGATGCTCTACCGGAACTGGGTCCGGGGTGCCCTCGGCTCGGCGGACAGCGAGACGGCGAAGAAGTATGGACCGGCGCTTTACGACGCTAAATCCTTGAACTGGGATGAAGCGGAGTCCATCCGCAGTAATCCCGCCACTCGCCCTGTGATCATCAAAGCTAAGCAGCAGCAATGGATGACCGTCGCCGCGCAGGTCGAGCGGGAGGATCCGGAGGCCTACGAGTACCTCCAAGGGATCCGGGACATGGATCGCATCGGCGCCGGTTTCATCGCCGTGCTCGCGTCGCTGCTCTTCGCGATGTTCGACCTGACCGCCTCGCTGCTGGTGCTGCTCGGCTTCCTGATCTTCCGGTGGGCGGTGATCGCGGCACCGATCCTCGGCACGGTGGGCCTGATGCGCCCCGCCAGTGCGGGGCTGCGCCGGCTGGCCAACGCGGTCGTCGCCGCGGTCTTCAACATCGCCATCTTCGGGACCGGCGCCGCGATCTACCTGTTCGCGGTCGACCTGATCATGAGCACCGCCACGTTGCCGGGCTGGCTCCAGGTGGTGCTGGTCTGGCTCTGTGGGGTCGTCGGCTGGCTGCTACTTCGTCCCTACCGACGGATCACCCAACTCGGCGGCAAGGACAACAGCGAGGCGGTCAGCTCGGCCGGCTCGTGGCACCGCCGGTTCTTCCGCGACATGCGTGCCGCTGCTCGACTGGACGTCGTGGAACCGGGTGGAACGGCGGAGCCGGCCATTGGCCGCCGCAGGGCGGTGGTGGCGGAACAGACCAGACTTCGCCCGGAGGCGCGGCACGAGGATCCCGTACACACCGCACCCGGTGGCACCGAGCGCCAGCGACCCGACGGCCGTGAACGCGTGAACGAGACGCCGAAGACCGAGGAACGTTCCGCCGCTTCCCGGCCGGCGGCACCCCGGCCCCGTCGCCGTCAGCCGGCCACTTGGACCGAGCCGGACGTACCGGACGAGAAGCCGTCGTTCGTCGTCTATCGCCCCGGCTCGGTGGAGAGCACACCGGACCGGCCGACACCACGGATCCGTTCCGAGGCGCGGTGATGGCGGTGCGACGCGCCCTGGAGTTCCTGTTCACCCGGGTGCTGCGGTCCCGGCTCGGAATCGCGATCGCCCTTGCGGTCGTCGTGTTCGGCATCATCGGTGCGGCGCGGCTCGTCGCCGGCTCCGGTGATCCGGCGCTCGGCCTGAGCAATCGCCCGAGCCAGCCGATCACCACGGTCGAGCCGGACGCCGGTGACGACGGGGTGATCGGCTCCGACACACCGGCCAGCCCGACCACCCGGCCCGGTGCCCGCACTCCAGAGCAGACGGCCGACCGGTTCGTCGCCGCCTGGTTGGGCAGGCCGGGCATGACCGCCGAGCAGTGGCACGAGGGCATGCGTCCGCTGTCCACGCCTAATCTCGTCGAGAAGCTGGCCGGGGCGGACCCGACCGGAGTTCCGGCCGGCCAGGTGACCGAGAAGGCCACGCTGCTACCGCGCACCGAGAGCTTCGTCGAGGCACTGGTGCCGCTCGACACCGGGCGGCTCCGCCTGGAACTGGTGGCACCGGACGGGCAGTGGTTCGTCGACGCGGTGGACTGGGAGCAGGGATGAGTGACCAAGGTCGTCCCCGTCGGAAGTTGCGCGTCGGCGCCCTCGCCGGCGCGCTCACGATCACGATGGCGTTGCTCTGTTGCACCGGGGGCAGCGCTGCGTTCTTCCTGACCGAACTGGGTGGTGACTCGGCCGAGGAGATGACGCCGATGAGCGCCGAGTGCACCGGTGACTTCCGGGTAGACGTGACCGGCGATATGCCCCGGTTCGCCGACTACGGCGACAAGCAGCTCCGCAACGCGGCGAAGATCATCAAGGTCGGACAGGAGATGAAGGTTCCCGCGCGCGGGTGGGTCGTCGCCGTGGCGACCGCGATGCAGGAGTCCAGGTTGCTCAACCTGGCGAATCGGACGGTCAAGGAATCCGACAACCTGCCCAACGAGGGTATGGGGGCAGATCACGACTCGGTCGGCCTCTTCCAGCAGCGCGCCTCGTGGGGCACCGTCCGGCAGCGGATGACCCCGGGTTATGCCGCCCAGAAGTTCTACGAGAAGCTGCTCAAGGTGCCCGGATGGGAAAGGTTGCCGCTGACGCTCGCCGCGCAGAAGGTGCAGATCAGCGCCTTTCCGGACGCGTACGCCAAGCACGAGGCCCTGGCCGCACAGATCGTCGACGTGCTGGCTGGCGGAGCAGCTCGAACGGCGTTGGTCGGCGGCCGAGACGTCTGCGACGCGGCCTCGGGCAAGGAGATCGCGGCGTCCGGTTGGACGGCCCCGATCGTCGGCGGCGTCGGCTCCGGGTTCCGGACCGCCAGCCGGCCGGGGCACAACGGGGTGGACATCGGCGCCAAGAAGGGCACGCCGATCCACGCCGCCGCCGCCGGCCGGGTGTTGGTGTCAAGGTGCGATCCTGACAACGGTGGCCGACTGAGTTGCAACGTCGATGGATACCCGGGCAAGGGCGGCTGCGGCTGGTTCGTCGACATCCTGCACGCCGGTGGCATGGTCACCCGTTACTGCCACATGGTGACCAAGCCGTCCGTCGAAGTAGGGCAAAGGGTCCAGGCCGGTGACGTCATCGGCGAGGTCGGCAGCAGCGGCAACTCCTCCGGCCCGCACCTGCACTTCGAGGTGCACCAGGACGGGGACCGCAGCAGCCGCGGAGCAATCGATCCCGTGCCGTTCATGCGCTCGCGAGGCGCGCTGCTCAAGAACGCGGGATGAGACAGCGACTGCCATGAACGAGCCACTGCCCGATCCGTTCGCGGACCATCCCGACTGGGCGCCCCGGCCACCGCGACCGATCGACATAGTGCCGGCCACCGGTTGGGTCGAGTTGCGCGGGCGGCGAGTACAGGTGGGACTTCCCGGTCTGGGCTGGCGCGGCGACCTCCGGGCGGACGACCGCGTCGTCCAGAACAGCCGCACCTACGTCCCGGTGATCCCGGAGCACGAGTGGTACCGCGCTGAGGCCGAGCAGGTCGAGGTCTTCGCCCCACTGATTCCGGTGGAACGGGTGTGGGTCGAGACCGTCGGCGCCCGCCGCGGTTCCGGCCCCCCGTCCCAGGAGGGGCCGATCCGACTGGTGTCCCTCGACTTCCCGAGCCACCGAGCCCCGACAGCGGTGATCGACGCGGACTCCGTCGTCGGGCGCCGCGTCGTGCACGTCATCGACTCGACGGAGCGGCGCGACCTCCGCGCCGTCACCGAGACCTACTCAGGTGCGGAGGGCGACATCTGCGTCCGGGTCACCCCGGAGGACGAGTGGTATCGGTGGGCATGGCGAGGTCAGGCGCCCACGACCCTGGAGGTACCGGTCCACCTGCTATGGCTCGAATAGCTGGTCATTAGAGCTTGTGGCCGCCGCAGACGCGCCAGCCATCCTTGTCCACGACTTGGAAACGCCAATCCTCGCGGCGACTGCTCCGCGGCTGACCGTTCGCCGAGCTGGAGATGGTCAAAGTCGTCGTCACTGACTCGCCGTTCGCGTCCTTCATCTGCGTCAAAGGTCCCCAGCGCACTCGGACCACGACGTCGAACTCAGCCTCACGCTGCTCCAACTCGCTCCGAAGGCTGCGTAGGGCGCCAAGATCATCGCCGTCCTGGCAAGTGAACTGCTTCGCCTTCGTGTCGTTGCGTTCGTTGAGGAATGCCTGGATGTAGCTGGCCACAACAACGTCGGGGGCGCTGCGATCCGGTGTGGTGGCGCGGTCGTACAGGACGTAGCCGGCGATGGCGCCGCCGAGGCAGAGCAGCGCGAGGACCCCGGCCACGACCGTGAGCACGGTGCGTACGCGGCGGCGTGGCCGCTCCGGCGCCGGGGCGACCGGGGCCGGTGGCAGCTGCTCGCCGGGGGGCCGTTGCGCCGGTACGCGGGAGACCTGGGAACCGGCGGGGGGCTGCACTGATTCCACCTCCTGAGGCTATCGGCTGGACGCCGCGTACCCAATGCCTCAGTTGCCGCGGATCGTGACGGACCGCTCCCATGCGGTGAGATCCACGACAACAACCGCGCACCGCCGCCGCACCTCCCGGGTAAGCGGCCTCAGCTGGGATACCGTCTCTGCTCGGGGAGGTTGCCAACCTCGGGCAGAGGGGGTGGACACGGTGGCCGGTCCGAAGACCCGTACGAACCGCGCCGCTGCTCTGCACCGCCAAGCGGCGGCCACCGCGGCGGCCGCCGCCAACATCCTCGACGAGACCCGGCCGGTCCCCGCTGACCAGCGTCGCCAGTACGAGCTGGCCGACCGGCTGCGTACGGTGGCGGCACTGGTGGCGCCCGGCTGGTCCGGCGCTCCCCTGGAGACACTCGCTGCCGACGCGCCGCCCGGTGAGGGTCCGCCGCCGTTCGTCCGGGTCGGCACCGCAGCCCCGCTGGACGACGCCCGTTTCCCTGCCCTGGTGCCGCTGATCGGCACCGGCCACCTCAGCATCGACACCGACGCTCGGGATCCGCGGGTCGCCGGTCTGCTCCGGGCCGTCCTGCTGCGCTCGCTCGGTGCGACGCCGGCCGGCGCACTGCTGGTCCGCGCGGTGGACGCGGAGGGCACGACGCTCACTCCGTTCGCTGCGCTGGCCGACGCCGGGCTGCTCCCGCCGCCGGCCGCCGACGTGGCCGGCCTGCGGTCGGTGCTGACCGAGGCCGAACAGTGGGTGGCCCCGGGGTCCAGTGGCCGGCGGCGACACGACCGGACGCTGCTGCTGGTCGTCGCCGCGCTGCCCGAGCTGACCGGCCCGACCGACCTGTCCCGGATCGAGGCGCTGGCCGAGCAGGGCCCCGCGGCGGGGCTGCACCTGGTCGTCGCCGGCTGGGCGGCCCCCGGCCCGTACGCCAACCGTTCGCCGCTGCCCCGGGCCACCACGCTCGCCATGCGCAACGCGTACGCGCTGCTCGGCGACCCGCCGGAGGCCTCGTTCACCAGCCCGGGCGCGGATCCGCCGGGTGGGTTGAACTCCCCGGTCTTCGTCGAGGTCGATCCACCGGTGGAGCTGGTCGGCGCGGTCTGTCGCCGGCTCGCCCGGCAGGTGGAGGCGGGCTCTCGGCTGGCGCTGGCCGACGTGCTTCCTGCGACCGACGAGGAGCGCTGGACGGCCAGCTCGGTCGACGGCCTGAGCAGCACGGTAGGTGACGCCGGCGGACGGCCGGTGCCGCTCGGCTTCACCGAGCTGACCCCGCACTGGCTGGTCAGCGGACGTGCCGACGGCGGACGCTCGGCGTTCCTCACCACCGCCCTGCTCGGTCTGGCCGCCCGGTACGGGCCGGCGGAGCTGGAGCTCTACCTGGTGGACCTGGGCGAGGGCGAGTCCTTCGTGGAGTTCCTGCAGACCGAGCGGGACCGGTCGTGGATCCCGCAGGTCCGGGCCGCCGCGATGGCCGCCGACCGGGAGTACGTACGGGACCTCTTCGACCGGCTGGCGACGGAGGTCCGCCAGCGCGAGGAGGCCGGCCGCCGGGCGGGCGGGCAGCGCTACGCGGAGCTTCGCGAGCACCGGTCCCTTCCCCGGATCGTCTGCGTGGTCGACAACGTGCCGATGCTCTTCGCCGAGCGGGACCGGCTCGCCGCCGACCTCGCCGCGCGGCTGGAGGCGCTGGCCCGGGCCGGCCGGGCGTACGGCGTCCACCTGGTGCTGGCGGGCGCCGGCGAGCTGGGGCTGGCCGGCCGCTCGGACGGCGGGCACCGGGATTCCCTGCTCGGCCAGTTCCCGGTCCGGGTGGCGCTACCGGGCGGCAGCGCCGTGCTGGAACCGACCAACGACTCGGCCGCCGGCCTGCCCGTGGGCAGCGCGGTGGTGAACACCGCCGGTGGTCTCGGCGGCCCGCGTGGCGCGGTCCGCGGGCACGAGCGGCTGATCCGGTATCCGGATCCGCAGGACGCGCCGGAGGTGGTGGAGCGGCTGCGGCACGAGCTCTGGTCGGCCCGGCCGGAGGGTTCCGCCCCGCCGGTGGTGTTCGCCGGCTACGCCCGCCCACTGCTGCGCAACGACCCGCGCTACCGGGCGGCGGTCGCCGGTCAGGTACACGCGCCGGCCGCGCTGCTGGGCCGGACGGTCGACGTCGGCCGGTCGACGTCGGCCGTGCCGCTCGGTCCGGCGGCCGGCCGCAACCTGGCTGTCCTGGGTCCCGGCCCGGAGGCGGCCCGCCTGCTGGTCACGGCGGCCCGGAGCACCGCCGCGCACCATCCGCCCGGCAGCGCTCGCTTCGTGGTCGCCGTCCCCGACCCCAACTGCCGGGTGTTGGCCGAGGCGTTGACCACCGAGTTGGCCGCCCGGCAGACCGCGAGGATGGTCGACGTCGCCGACGTGCTCGACGTGACCGGCGACGGCGAGCCGACCTACCTGGTGGTCTTCGGCCTGGACCGGGCCGGCGCGGAAGAGCTGCCCGTCGAGCGGCTGCGGGCGCTGCTGCGGGACGGGCCGCCGGCCGGGCGTCACCTGCTCGGCTGGTGGCGGGTGGTGCCGCCGTTCGCCGCGCTGCTCGAACCGGAGGGCGCGGTGGACAAGCTGGCCGCCGTCGCCGCGGTCGACGTGCCCGGTGCCCAACTCGCCGCGGTCTTTCACCGCCCGGTGGAGTGGCGACCCCGCCCGGGTCGGGCGGTGCTCTGGGACGGCCCGGACGAGCAGGGGTTGGTCCTGGTGCCGTTCGCCGAGGAGGAGGCGCCGCGATGATCGGGAACGGGAGCCGGGCCTCGGGCCGGAAGGCGGGCGGGACCGTCCGGCAGGAACCACGGGATCCGGTCGGGCCGGGCCGGCAGCGCACCGCCGGGACGCGGGAGGCCATTCCGCAGTCCCCGAGCCCGGACGCCGCCCTCGACGCCTGGCACGACTACCTCGCGGCCGCCCGTCAGCTGGACGGCGTGCGCCGGGGCGCGGCGGCCGCCGCCGGTGAGCAGGCCCGGTCGGTGCAGGCGGCCCGGGAGGAGCTGACCGAGGTCCGGGCCCGGCTGGCCACCCAGCAGACCCGGCTGCACGAGCGGGGCGTACCGCCGATCTCGCTGGTGCCCTCCCCGCCGGAGCTGACCGAGTCCGCCCGGTCGATGGCCGGCGGGCCGGCGACCGTGCTGGCCGCGCTGCGTACCGCGCGGGGCCGGGCCGACGCCGCGGACGCCGCGCTGGTCGCGCGGCATCCGCTCCGGCCGGCGAGCTGGTCCGCGCGACCGCGGAACCTGCTGGTGTACGGGCCCTTGGCGCTGCTGGTGCCGCTGATCCAGGTGGTGGTGTACGTGGCGACCGGTGCCGGCCCGGCGAGCGTCGCCGCGTTGATCTTCGGGCTGCCGATGCCGGCGGTGGCCTTCGTGGCCGGCTGGGTCGGTTGCGGGCGGCTGTTCCGGCCCGGTCCGAACGAGCGGCTGGACCGGACCTCGCGGTTCGGCGCCCTGGTCTGCCTGGTCCCGGCGGTGCTGGTCACCGCCGGCCTGCTCCTTGCCATGCTCGCCGGCTGACCCGGCTGCCACCGCTTCCGGAGCTGAGAAAACGGCCGACCGCCCGGTTTCCCCGGGCGGCCGGCCGCAAGCTCGTTCAGGTCGGTCAGCGGGGCATGATCAGGGCCATCGCCTCGGCCCGCGACTTCGCGTCGGTCTGCAGGCTGCCGCGCACCGCCGACGTGATCGTCTTCGCGCCGGACTTCTGGATGCCGCGCATGGCCATGCACATGTGCTCGCACTCCAGCACGACCACCACGCCGCTCGGCGCGAGCTTGCTCATGAGCAGGTCGGCGACCTGCGAGGTGAGCCGTTCCTGCACCTGCGGGCGGCGGGCGAAGACCTCGACCAGCCGGGCCAGCTTGGAGAGCCCGGTGATCCGGCCGTCCGGGCCGGGGATGTAGCCGATGTGGGCGCTGCCCCGGAACGGGAGCAGGTGGTGCTCGCAAAGGCTCATCACGTCGATGTCCCGGACGAGCACCAGCTCCTGGTGGTTGGCCTCGAAGGTGGTGCTGAGCACCTGGGCGGGGTCGACCCGCAGGCCGGCGAAGAGCTCGGCGTACGCCCGGGCCACCCGGGCCGGGGTCGCCTGGAGCCCGTCGCGGTCGGGATCCTCGCCGACCGCGATCAGGATCTCGCGTACGGCCTTCTCGATCCGGGCCAGGTCGACGGTCTCCTCGACCGGCCCGCCCGCGAGCTTGCCGTTGATCAGGCGGGCGGCGATGTAGTCCAGCCCGTCGTCGCCGGGCTCGGTAGCGGAAGCGGCCAGCCCCCGGTTCCGGGAGCTGGCCGCTGGGTCCGTACTCAGTGCGTGCCGTCCGAGTTGTTGGACGAGGTACCGCCACCGACCGACGCCTGCGCGCCGTCGGCCTCGGCCTGCGCCTTGAGCTTGTCCTTCTCCGCCGGGGTGAGCACGGGGGGCTCGGTGGAGGGCTGACGCTTGCCGAACCCGTTGTAGGGCGCGAGCGGCGGACGCTTGACCACCCGGGCGCAGATCCGCGCCATGTCGGCGGTGGAGAGAGTCTCCTTCTCCATCAGCTCGAGCACGATGTTGTCCAGGACGTCCCGGTATTCCACCAGGATCTCCCAGGCCTCGTCGTGCGCCAGCTCGACCAGCGCCCGCATCTCGCCGTCGATCTCGGCGGCCACCGAGTCGGAGTAGTCCCGCTCGTGGCCCATGTTGCGGCCGAGGAACGGTTCGTCCCCGCTGGTGCCGTACTTGATCGCACCGAGCTTGGAGCTCATGCCGTACTGGGTGATCATCGCGCGGGCCAACTGGGTGGCCTTCTCGATGTCGTTGCCGGCACCGGTGGTGGGCTCGTGGAAGACCAGTTCCTCAGCGGCCCGGCCGCCCAGCGCGTACGCCAGGGTGTCGATCATCTCGGCCCGGGTCTGGGTGTACTTGTCCTCCGTGGGCAGCACCAGGGTGTGGCCCAGCGAGCGGCCACGGGACAGGATCGTCACCTTGTGCACCGGCGCGGCGTGCGGCAGCGCCCAGGCGACCAACGCGTGCCCACCCTCGTGGTACGCGGTGATCTTCTTTTCCTGGTCGCTCATCACCCGGGTCCGGCGCTGCGGACCGGCGATGACCCGGTCGATCGACTCCTCGAGGGAGTCGTTGCTGATCGCCCGCTGGTCCTTACGCGCGGTGAGCAGGGCCGACTCGTTGATCACGTTGGCCAGGTCGGCGCCGCTGAACCCCGGGGTACGCCGTGCCACCGAGTCGAGGTCGACGTCGGGGGTGAACGGCTTGCCCTTGGCGTGCACCCGCAGGATGGCCTTGCGGCCCTCCATGTCGGGGGCGTCGACCGGGATCTGCCGGTCGAACCGGCCCGGGCGCAGCAGCGCCGGGTCGAGGATGTCCGGCCGGTTGGTGGCGGCGATCAGGATGACCCCGCCCTTGGTGTCGAAGCCGTCCATCTCGACGAGCAGCTGGTTGAGGGTCTGCTCGCGCTCGTCGTGACCGCCGCCCATGCCGGCGCCACGGTGGCGGCCGACGGCGTCGATCTCGTCGACGAAGACGATCGCCGGAGCGTTCGCCTTGGCCTGCTCGAACAGGTCCCGGACCCGGCTGGCGCCGACACCGACGAACATCTCGACGAAGTCGGAACCGGAGATGGAGTAGAAGGGCACCCCGGCCTCGCCGGCGACCGCGCGGGCCAACAGCGTCTTACCGGTACCGGGCGGACCGAAGAGCAGCACGCCCTTCGGGATCTTCGCGCCCAGTGCCTGGTACTTGGCCGGGTTCTGGAGGAAGTCCTTGATCTCGTGGAGCTCCTCCACCGCCTCCTCGGCGCCCGCGACGTCCGCGAAGGTGGTCTTCGGCGTGTCCTTGGTGATCATCTTCGCCTTGGACTTGCCGAAGTTGAGCACCCGCGAGCCGCCGCCCTGCATCTGCGACATGAAGAACAGCAGCAGGAGCACGAGCAGCACGATGGGGAGCAGGTTGACCAGCAGGCTCACCCAGATGCTGTCGGACGACACCTTGGCGTCGGCGGGGCCGGTGACCCGGTTGGCCGCCTTGGCCGCGAGGACCTCGTTCCAGACCTCGTCACCCACCTCGGCGGGGAACTGGGCCTCGATCCGGTCGGTGTTGGTGTCGCCGAACTTGGTCTTCTGCGCCAGGTCGAGCTGGAGCGTCTGCTCCTTGTCCTGGAAGACGACCTTATTGATCTTGGCGGTGTGGAGCTGGTCAAGCGCAACGGAAGTGTCCACCCGGTGGTAACTGGGACCAGAGGTGAACAACTGACTGAGCACAACGGCGCCGAGGATGACCAGGATGATCCAGACCACCGGTCGGCGGAAGAAACGCGTACGTTCCATACTGTTGTCGAGCGCCGGAGCGCCCGCATCCTCCTGATCGACGTCCTGACCGTCTGATGGTGTTGCCGCCTTTAGCGGCGGCCGGAGCCGCCGTGCGGGCCGGCCTCGACCCCGAAGCGCGACAACTGCCGCGCCGCGGTCATTCGACGGTACACCGTGTGCGCACGGAGTGAGCTTGCGAGCCCCGCACTCGGCACACTCGTCGACATCGACGCAGCGCCCCGTGGGCGGGGCCCGCCAGCCACGCGCCGAGACGTACGGCGGGACCGGGCGGGACCAGCGTGGCGGGGAGTCCGACCCGGCCACCAGCGAACACCCGGTCAAGCGTTCGAGGGGCCGAGCGCGAAGGTGCCTCCGCGCCACCGGGCTCCACGGTAGCCGGAAGAGCTGAGAGTCCGCTGAACGTCGGCTTGACAGCTGCCGATGCGAGTGGCGCTCAGGAGCGGGCGTAGACCTCGGGCTTGAGCACGCCGACGTAGGGCAGCTCGCGGTAGCGCTCGGAGAAGTCGAGCCCGTACCCGACGACGAACTCGGTCGGGATGTCGAAGCCGACGTACTTCACCGGCACCTGGACCTTGACCGCGTCGGGCTTGCGGAACAGCGCGACCACCTCGACGCTCGCCGCGGACCGGGACTCCAGGTAGCGCAGCAGCCAGGAGAGGGTGAGACCGGAGTCGACGATGTCCTCGACGACCACCACGTGCCGGCCGGCGATGTCCCGGTCCAGGTCCTTGAGGATGCGGACCACGCCCGAGGAGGTGGTGCCCTGGCCGTAGGAGGAGACGGCCATGAACTCCAGCTCGGCGGGAGGCCCTTGCCGGCCGAGCGCCCGGGCGAAGTCGGCCATGAACATCACCGCGCCCTTGAGCACGCAGACCAGCAGGAGCCCGTCGTTCACGTGGGCGTAGTCCGCCGAGACCTGCTTGGCCAGCTCCGCCGTCTTCTCGCGGATCTGCGCTTCCGAGATGATCACGTGGTCGATGTCGGCGTCGTACCAGGAGCCGTCAGCCATGACTCCTAGCCTGCCGTACGCCCACCGGCCTCCGTCGGCGGGGCCGCCCCTTTTGGCGCGGTCCCGCCCGGGATTTTCTCGGCAAAACTGGACCAAGGGCATCAGCAGGTACGGGACTGCCAGCGGTGACCTTCGTCGGTCGGCTTCCAGTCGGCGGAGTCGCGGGTGTCGGCGGTCAGGCCGGCCGCCGAGGCGACGGCGAGCAGGACGAGGAACAGCAGGAACAACAGGAACTCCATGGCGGCGCTCACTTTCGCACGATTGCTATCGGTTTCGCCGCCGGTGCGCACCGGACTTGACCCCAGTCTGCGCCGCCCCGTTCTGGGTCGACAGTGGCAGGAATGCCAATGGCCCTCGATTTCCTGCCACCGGCGGGGTTACCCTCGTCACATGCTCCGCACCGTCGCCGTCCTCGCCCTCGACCAGGTCGCCGCCTTCGAGCTCGGCGTGCTCGCCGAGGTCTTCGGCACCGACCGCACGGCCGACGGGTTTCCCGGCTACCGCTTCCACGTGTGCAGTCCGGACGGCGCCCCGGTGCGCACCGCGTCCGGCTTCCAACTGGTCCCGCACGCCGACCTCGCTCCGCTGGAGGACGCCGACCTGGTCGCGGTGCCCGCGCACTCCCAGGGCACTACCGTCCCCGCATCGGTGCTGGAGGCGCTGCGACGGGCCGACGCCCGCGGGGCACACCTGCTCAGCGTCTGCTCCGGGGCCTTCCTGCTCGGCGCGGCCGGCCTGCTCGACGACCGGGAGTGCACCACCCACTGGCGCTACGTCGACGAGCTGCAACGTCTGCACCCGAAGGCGCGGGTCCGCTGCAACTCGCTCTACGTCGCCGACGGGCGGCTGCTCACCAGCGCCGGCACGGCCGCCGGCATCGACGCCTGCCTGCACCTGATCCGCCAGGAGCACGGCTCGGCGACGGCCACCCGGCTGGCCCGCCGGATGGTGGTTCCGCCGCACCGCGACGGTGGCCAGTCGCAGTACATCGAGGCGCCCATCCCGAGGGCGCCGGAGGCGCCGACCCTGGAGCCGGTGCTGGAGTGGCTGATGGGGCATCTGGACCGCACGGTGACGGTGGACGAGCTGGCCGCCCGGGCCGGCATGGCGCCGCGTACCTTCGCCCGCCGGTTCCGTGCCGAGACCGGCACCACCCCGCACGACTGGATGACCAACCAGCGGGTGCTGCTGGCCCGGCGGCTGCTGGAGGAGACCCGGCTGAGCGTGGAGGCGGTCGCCGACCAGGCCGGCTTCGGCGACGCGGCGGCCCTGCGCCACCACTTCACCCGTCGGGTCGGCGCCACCCCGCACAGCTACCGGACGACCTTCCGCGACCGCAGCCAGACACCGGCCTGAGCGCCGCCGCGCCGATCACCGAGCCGCTCGGGACCCCCGCCGCCCCCGGACCGGGATCAGCCCGGGTCGGCGGCGAGCAGCCGACCGGCGCGACGGAGCACCTGGAAACCGCCGGGCAGGTGCGCGGCGCCCTGGCCGTGCCACTCGACGACCAGCGCCTCCAGCGCGGCCACGTGCCGGTGGGACAGAGCGCCCGGCGGGGCGCCCAGCTCGCGCGCCCAGGCGTGCAGCACCCGGCCGCGTACCGCGGGGGCGAGGGCGGCCAGCTCCGGCACGGCGAGCCCGCCGTCGGGGTGCCGGGCCGTCGCGAGCGCCGCGTCGGCCAGGTCGTCGAGGGCGGCGGTGTCCGCGGCGACCAGCCGGGCGGTGCGGGCCAGCCCGTCGAGCACCCCCGGCCCCAGCGCGCGGACCAGCGCGGGCAGCACCTCGGCCCGGACCCGGGCCCGGGCGTACGACGGATCGACGTTGTGCGGGTCCTGCCAGGGCTTGAGGCCGAGCGCCGCGCACGCCGCCCGGGTCTGCTCGCGGGTCACCGCCAGCAGCGGCCGCAGCAGCGGCACCCCGGCCAGTTCCCGCCGGTCCGGCATCCCGGCCAACCCCCGGGGGCCGGCGCCCCGGGCCAGCGCGAGCAGCACCGTCTCCGCCTGGTCGTCGCGGGTGTGCCCGGTCAGCACCGCCGCCGCCCGGTGCCGCCCGGCCGCCGCCACCAGCGCCTCGTAGCGCGCCTCGCGGGCCGCCGCCTCAGGCCCGCCCGGCCGCCCGGCCGGTTCGACCCGGACCGACTCGACGGGGGTCAGGCCGACGTCGGCGGCCCAGGCCACCACCTCGGCGGCCCGGTCTGCGGAGCCCTCCTGGAGGCCGTGGTCGACCGTCACCAGGCCGGCGGGCCGGCCGAGCCGTGGGGCGACGAAGGCGGTCGCGGCGGCCAGCGCGAGCGAGTCGGCCCCACCGGAGCAGGCGACCAGCACCGGCCCGTCACCGGCCAGACCGGTCAGCGCGTGACGGACCGCCAGCCGGATCGCGGCCACCGGCGGGGCGAGTACGGCCACCGGCGTGCGGTCAGCCGGCGGCCGGCACCGAGCCGGCCGGCCCGTGCACCCGGGCCACCCAGGCACCCGGGTCGCTGATCTCGTCAAGGCGGGGCAGGGTCAGTGGCGAGCCGAAGATCTTGTTGAAGCCGTCCATGCCGACCCGCTCCACCACCCCGTGCACGAACGTGCGGCCCTCGGCGTACTGGCGCATCTTGACGTCCACGCCGAGCAGCCGGCGGATCGCCTTCTCCACCGGGTTGCCGGCGGCGCGCCGGCGGTTGAACGCCGCCCGGATCCGGTCGACGCTCGGGATGACCTGCGGGCCGACGCCGTCCATCACGAACTCGGCGTGCCCTTCGAGCAAGGTCATCAGCGCGGTGAGCCGGTCCAGCACGGCTCGCTGGGCGGGCGTCTGGACGAGGTCGAGCACGCTGGTCCGGCTCTCCGGGTCGCGGATCACGTCGGAGAGGGTGGCCACCCCGCGGCGTAGCCGCTCCACCACGTGCTCGCTGCCGGACGAGGCGTCCACGAAGGCCTGGACCTCACCGAGGAAGTAGGCCCGCATCCACGGCACCGCGGTGAACTGGGTCCGGTGGGTCACCTCGTGCAGGCAGACCCAGAGCCGGAAGTCACGCGGGTCGGCGCCGAGCTTCCGCTCCACCTCGACGATGTTGGGCGCGACCAGCAGCAGCTGCCCGGGGTCGGCGGAGAAGACCTCGTACTGGCCGAGCACCCGGCCGGAGAGGTAGGCGAGCACGGTGCCGGCCTGCACGCCGGTCAGCCGCGAGCCGATCGCCTCGGTCAGCGCCCCGGGCTGCTTGTCGCCGGTGAGCCGGCCGACCAGCGGGCTGATCACCTCGCGCAGGCCGGCGATGTTGGTGGCGGCCCAGTCCCGCCGGTCGACCACCCGCACCGGCGGGTGGGTCACCTGCGCCCGCAGACCGGTGTAGTCGGCCACGTGCCCGGCCGCCTCCTCGGTCAACCGCCGCAGCTCGCCGACCACCTCGGTGGCCTCGGCGTACGACACCCGGGGGCCCGACTTGCCCAGGGCCCCCGCGGTCGCGGCGGCCAGATCCCAGTCCACGAACTGCGCCATGCACCCCACCGTACCCGCGCCGGAACACCCCGACCCGGGCTCGCGGTGGCGGTCGAAGCTGGTCTCGCCCCGCCGGTCAGCGGCAGCCGCAGCCGGCCAGGGTGGCGGCGATCCGGTCCAGCGCCACCCGGGCCGCCGTCATTCCGTCGGCCGGCGCCCGGTCGGTGAGCACGGCGAAGGTGAGCAGCCGCCCGTCCGCGGTGGTGACCAGCCCGGCGATGGCGTGCACGCCGGTCAGCGTCCCGGTCTTGGCCCGCACCACCCCGGCGCCGGCCTTCGTCCCGGTCGTCTCGTAGCGCTCGCCCAGGGTGCCGGACCAGCCGCCGACCGGCAGGCCACCGAAGATCGCGGCCAGCTCCGGATGCTTGCCGTTGCCGGCGAGCGTGATCAGGTCGGTGAGCAGGGAGGGGCTGATCCGGTCGGAGCGGGACAGGCCGCTGCCGTCGGCGAGGGCCAGCTCGTCGGCGGGCAGACCCAACTCGCCGGCGACGGTGTCCATCGCCGCGGCGGCCCCGCTGAACGACGCGGGCTTGTCCCGCGCGAGCGCGACCTGACGGGCCAGCGCCTCGGCGATGATGTTGTCGCTGTCGGTGATCATGATGTCGACCAGCCGGACCATCGGCAGGGACTCCACCTTGCCGAGCTCACCGCCCGGCGCCCCTGCCGTGGCGCCCTCGCCGGGAGCCTTGCCCCGGCTGACCGCACTCGTCGGCAGGCCGAGCAGCCGGGCGAACGAGCGGCCGGCGGCGAGGTCGGGCTCGGACACCCGCTCGGCGCCGTGGTTGCCGGCGTCGTGGTCCTTCTTCGCCTGCGGTACGTCGCTGCGACCGGCGTCGGTCATCAGGGCGGTGATCGCCCCGCCGTAGCCGCCGGTGGGGATGTCGTCGTCCCAGCCGGGCTCGTAGACCGGCCCGGAGTAGAGCGACGAGTCGACGATCACCTTCGTCGGCGCGACGCCCCCGAGCGCCTGCTTGACCTGCGCGGCCAGGTCGTCCAGTCGGGCCGCGCCCGGGTAGAAGCCCTTCTTGTCGACCGCCAGGGTGGGATCGCCACCGCCGACGATGACCACCTCGCCGGGGTTCGCCCCGGCGACCGCCCGGGTGGGGATCCGGTAGGCCGGCCCGCGCGCGGAGAGCACGGTCACCGCGGTCACCAGCTTGGTCACCGAGGCGGGCACGGTGCCGTCGTCGGCGCCGCGGGCGAAGAGCGACTGCCCGGTCGCCACATCCGCCACCGACACGTTCACCCGGTCGCCGAGGGCGCCCACCCCGACCAACGGGTCGAGTGCGGCGCGCACCCCGTCGGGGGTGGGCAGCGGGGCGTTCGGGTCGGCGCCCGCGAGCACGGCCGACGGCGCCGGCTCGGGCGCCGCGGCGGCGGCCTGCGGGTCGTCGGCCTCGCTGCCGAGCCAGCCGGCGACCGGGCCGGGGCGTACCACCGCCACGCCGGCCCCGACCAGCACGAGCAGGAGCAAGACGGCGAGCACCACCGGCAGCCGGCGTCGACGCCGGGGCGCCGGGGTCGTCGGGCCCGAGGCGCCGGGCGGCGCGTTCACCGGGCCGGTGCCGGCGGGCCCCGCGGGCGGGATCGGCCCGGCCCCGCCGACCGTCGCCCGGCCGGCCGCCGACGGCGGGGCGGCACCCGCCGGGGCGTACCCCGGATCCGCGGGGTGGTGGTCGCGGCGCGGCCCGGCGGGCGCGGGGCTGGTGGGGATCCCGGAGGTCGGGGCGGAACCGGAGGGGTGCGCCGTCGGAAAGGTCGGCGGGGTCATCGGGCGCTCGGCGCCCAGGACGGGGAAGCGGCCCTGGCCCGGGCCGGTGGCGCGGGGGTCCGCCGGCGGCCGCCAGGCCGGCGGCGGGGTGCCGTCGGGGGCCGCTCCGGCGGGTTGGCGGGGGTGCGCGTCGGGCACCGGTACGCGCCCGGTGGCACCGCCAGAAGCAGGTCGTCCGGTTTCGCGTCCAGAGCCTGCCTCCGGGCGGTAGTGTGAATCTTCCCTCCCCACGACCCCCTCCTCTCCTGCGACATCCGGCTTGGGTGACACTACTTTGGTCCGAACACTATGCGGCGGCCAGAACCGGTGGGTGGCTTTCACCTGTCCGGGCGGCAGCCGCTGGTTCCGTTAGCCAGCGTGGGCAAACGAGGGAGCGTGCAGATGGATTTCGACGTCACGGTTGAGATCCCCAAGGGTCACCGCAACAAGTACGAGGTCGACCACGCGACCGGCCGGATCCGGCTCGACCGGACCCTCTTCACCTCCACGCAGTACCCGGCGGACTACGGGTTCATCGAGGGGACCCTGGGCGAGGACGGCGATCCGCTGGACGCGCTGGTGCTGGTCCCCGAACCGACCTTCCCGGGCTGCCTGATCCGGTGCCGCACCATCGGCATGTTCCGGATGACGGACGAGAAGGGTGGCGACGACAAGGTCCTCTGCGTCCCCTACGAGGACCCGCGCCAGGAGCACCTGCGCGACATCCACCACCTCGGTGAGTTCGACCGGCTGGAGATCCAGCACTTCTTCGAGGTCTACAAGGACCTCGAACCGGGCAAGTCGGTCGAGGGCGCGACCTGGGTGGGGCGGACCGAGGCCGAGGCCGAGATCCACGCCTCGTACCGGCGGGCCAAGGAGGCGGAGGAGCGCGGCGAAGCCACGCACTGACCCGCCACGATTCGTACCGGGCCCGGGGGCCGCTCAGCCGAGCAGCCCCCGGGCTCGTTCGTAGAGGTCGAGGACCGCGCAGGCGACCGGCACCACGGCCACCACCAGCGCCGTGTCGGCCAGGTCGGCGACCCGGCCGAGGTACGGGGAGACCGGCCGGCGGGCGTACGTGGTGCCCGCCGTCACGGCGAGCAGGGCCAGCGCCACCCCCGCGGCGACCAGCAGGAGCCGACCGGTGCCGCCCGCGCGCTCGGCGAGCACGGCGCCGAACACGGCGTAACCGGCCAGCCCGGCGGCAACCGGGGGCACCCGGTGCCGGACCGCCACGAAGAGCCGGGACCGCAGCAGCAATACCGCGGCGGTGACCGCCACCAGCACCAGCCCGGCGACCCCGCCGGCCGCCGCGAGCACCGCCATCGCGGCGGTCGCCAGCACCGCGTGCCCGAGCAGCATCCCGGTGAGCATCTCCTCGGTACGCGCCACCGCCGCGTAGACCCGGCCGCGGTCCGGCAGGTCGCGCACCGGCGCCCCGCCGTCGGACGGGGTCGGCAGGGTGATCGGCGGCAGCGGCAGCTTGCCGAGCCGGATGGCCAGCAGCGGGATCGCCCCGACCGCGAAGACCAGCGCGCAGAGCAGCACCGCCGCGGCACCCGCCGGGGCGAGCAGCAGTCCGCCGAGGGCGGCCGGCACGCCGACCAGCCCGACCGTGGCGCCGGCCACGAACACCCGCAGCCGGGTGGCGACGCCGAGCAGCCCGAGCACCGAGATCAGCAGCAGGGCCGCCGCGCCGGCCAGCAGCTCGGGAGCGCCCACCCAACGCAGCGGCCCGAACAGCCCGACCGGGTCGCCCGAGCCGACCGCCAGGGCGCCGGCCGCTGCGGCGTACGGCAGCGCGTAGCCGCCGAGGGTCGCGGCGGTCGCGGCGTCGCCGTGGGCCCGGGAGGCGACGGTGGCGGCGAGGGTGAGCAGCAGCGCCACCGCGGCGGCGGCCACCCAGCCGGCCGCGTGCCGTGGTCCGCCGTCGAGCAGGGCGAGCAGCCCGACGGCGAGGGGCACGCTCACGCCGGCCAGGACGGCGACCCGGGTCGCCACCGGCGACCAGGCGCCGCCCCGACGCCGGGCGCCGTCGGCGATCGCCTCCACCACGTCGTCGTACTCCAGCTCCGGCCAGTGCGCGCGGGCCGGGACCAGGTGCAGCACCTCGCCGTCGCGGACCCCCTGTGGCAGCAGCGCCTGGGCGGTCGACAGCACCGCGCCGTCGGTGCGGCGCAGCAGCCACCCGCCGTGCCGCTCACCGTCGTCGGCCAGCCCCTCGCCGGCGTGCCGGAGCACGTCGGGCAGCAGCTCGGCCAGGGGCACCTGCTCGGGCAGGGCGACGTCCACCCGCCGCTGCGGGGCGCTGATCGTGACGCGGGCCAGCCCGGTGGTCATCGAAGCATCTCCATATCGAACAGGTTCGGCGGCTGCGCGGACGACAGGACTTTACCTACGATGAGCCAGCTTCGGGTTACCGAGCGTTCCGGGAGGGTCAGTGTCCACTGTCGTCATCAAGCGCCCGCCGCGCCGGCCGGCGCCGGAGATCCCGGTCGGCGAGCTGCCGGTCGAGCCGCCGCCGGAGATCCCCGCCGTGACCGGCGGGCGCTGGCAGCAGCTGCTGATGGTGTTGCCGATGCTGGGCGGCACGGTGGCGATGGCGATGATGTTCGGCCGGGGTGGCGGCGCCTACGCGTACGTGGTGGGCGGGATGTTCGGGCTCTCGTCGCTGGCGATGCTGGTGACCTCCTGGGGCAGCGCCGGGGGCACGCCCCGAAAGTCGGAGATGATGGCCGCCCGGCGGGAGTACCTGCGGCACCTGACCGCCCTGCGCCGCCGGGTCCGGCAGACCGCCGGGCAGCAGCGGGCCGGGCTCTACTACCGGCACCCCGATCCGGGCCGGCTCTGGTCCACGGTGGCGAGCCACCGCGTCTGGGAACGCCGCCCCGGCGACCCCGACTTCGCCGTCGTCCGGGTCGCCGTCGGGCCGCAGACCCTGGCCACCCCGCTGGTCCCGCCGGTCACCCGGCCGCTGGAGGAGCTGGAGCCGATGACCGCCGGCTCGCTGCGCCGGTTCCTGGACGCGTACTCGGTGGTGCCCGATCTGCCGGTGGCGCTCTCGCTGCGCAGCTTCGCCCGGGTCTTCGTCGCCGACGCCGGCGACCGTGCCGCCGGAACACTCGCGCAGCCGGGCGGCGACACCGGGCCGGCCGACGACGGCGGCCCGACCCGCGGAGCGGCCGGCCGGGCGCTGGTCCGGGCGATGCTCACCCAGCTGGCGGTCTTCCACGCCCCCGACGAGCTGCTGATCGCGGTCTGCGCCGGCCCGGAACGGCGGGCCGCCTGGGAGTGGGTCAAGTGGCTGCCGCACGCCCACCACCCCACCCGCACCGACGCCCTCGGCCCGGTGCGGCTGCTCACCAGCTCCGCGGTCGAGTTGGAACGGCTGCTCGACGAGGTGCTCGGCAACCGCGCCCGGTTCAGCCCGGCCGGGCCGGCGACCGACGGGCCACACGTGGTGGTGGTGCTCGACTCCGGCGACCTGACCGGGGCCACCGACCTGACCGGCGACGGCGGCATCGACGCGGTGACCGTGCTCGACCTGGACACCCCGCCGCCCCGGCTGCTCGACCGGTACGCCCTCCGGCTCGAGCTGCGCGACGGGCGGCTGCACTCGTACGCGGCCGACGGTCACGCCGAGGTGGGCGTCGCGGACCGGCTCGATCCGGCCGACGCCGAGGCGGTCGCCCGGCGGCTGGCCCCGCTGCGGCTGGCCGGCACCGCCCGTGGCCCGGACGCCCTCCTGCACGCCGAACTCGGCCTGCCGGAGCTGCTCGGCCTCGGCGATCCGCAGAGCTTCACGGTCGAGCAGGGCTGGCTGCCCCGCTCGACCCGGGAGCGACTGCGGGTGCCGATCGGGGTTGGCGCCGACGGCGGCGCCATCGAGCTGGACCTCAAGGAGTCCGCGCAGGACGGCATGGGCCCGCACGGCCTGCTGATCGGGGCGACCGGCTCGGGCAAGTCCGAGCTGCTGCGAACCCTGGTGCTCGGGCTCGCCGCCACGCACAGCTCGGAGCAGCTCAACTTCGTCCTGATCGACTTCAAGGGCGGCGCGACCTTCGCGTCCTTCGACCGGCTGCCGCACACCGCCGCCGTGATCACCAACCTGGCGGACGCGCTGCCGCTGGTCGACCGGATGGTCGACGCGATCAACGGTGAGCTGGTACGCCGGCAGGAGCTGCTCCGGCGGGCCGGCAACTTCGCCAGCCTGCGGGACTACGAACGGGCCCGCGCGGCCGGCAGCCCCCTCGCCCCGCTGCCGTCGCTGCTGCTGATCTGCGACGAGTTCTCCGAACTGCTCTCCGCCAAGCCCGACTTCATCGACCTCTTCGTGCAGATCGGTCGGCTGGGTCGGTCGCTCGGCGTGCACCTGCTGCTCGCCAGCCAGCGACTCGACGAGGGGCGGCTGCGCGGGCTGGACACCCACCTGTCGTACCGGATCGGGCTGCGCACCTTTTCGGCGCTGGAGTCGCGCACGGTGCTCGGCGTCCCGGACGCCCACGAGCTGCCCCGCACCCCCGGCCACGGCTACCTGCGCTTCGGCACCGAGCCACTGGTCCGGTTCCGGGCCGCGTACGTCTCCGGCGCACTGCCCCGCCGCGGCCCGACCGCCGGCCCCGGCACCGGCGCACCGCGCCTGCTCACCTTCACCAGCCACCTCGTGCCGGCGCGCGAGCCGGCCACCCCGGCGCTGCCCGCGACGGCGGAGGAGGAGAGCCGGGGAAGCCTGCTGGACCTGCTGGTGGACCGGCTGGCCGGGCAGGGGCCGCCGGCGCACCAGGTCTGGCTGCCGCCGCTCGACCAGCCGCCGGCGCTGGACGACCTGCTCGGCCCGGTCACGGTCGACCCGACGCGCGGGCTCAGCACCGGCAACCCGGAGCTGCACGGCGCGCTCGGCGTGCCGGTCGCCGTGGTGGACAAGCCGTTCGAGCAGCGCCGCGACCTGCTCTGGCTGGCGCTGGACGGAGCGGCCGGGCACGTCGCGGTGGTCGGCGCACCGCAGAGTGGAAAGTCGACGGTGCTGCGGACGCTGATCTGCGCGCTGGCGCTCAGCCACACGCCGGCGGAGGTGCAGGTCTACTGCCTCGACTTCGGCGGCGGCGGGTTGGCCGCGCTACGCGAGCTGCCGCACGTGGGCGGGGTGACCGGTCGGGCCGACCCGACCGCGGTCCGGCGCACCGTCGGAGAGGTCGCCACTCTGCTCGCCGACCGGGAACGCCGCTTCGCCGAGCTGGGCGTGGAGTCGATGGCGGCGTACCGCCGCCGGCGGGCCGCCCTGGCCACCACCAACCAGCCCGGCGTCGACCCGTTCGGTGACGTGTTCCTCGTGGTCGACGGCTGGACCACCCTGCGCACCGAGTACGACGACCTGGAACCGCTGATCACCGACCTGGCCACCCGCGGGCTCTCATACGGGGTGCACGTGGTGACGACCGCGCTGCGCTGGCTGGACTTCCGCCCGGCGATCCGGGACCTGTTCGGCTCCCGGCTGGAGCTGCGCCTGGGCGATCCGGCCGACTCGCTGGTGGCCCGCCGAGCGGCGGCGAACGTGCCGGAGAAGACCCCCGGCCGGGGCGTCACGGCGGAGAGCCTGCACTTCCTCACCGCCCTGCCCGGGCTCGCCGGCGCCACGGCGGACACCGCTGACCTGGTCAAGCGGGTCGCCGAGGCCTGGGCCGGCCCACCGGCGCCCCGGGTACGGCTGCTCCCGCCGGTGCTCCCCTACGCCGAGCTGGACCTCACCGCGACGACCGGGCTGCGGTTGCCGGTGGGGATCGCGGAGGCCGACCTGCGCCCGGTGGTGCTGGACTTCGCCAGCGAGCCGCACTTCGTGGTCTTCGGCGACGGCGAGTGCGGCAAATCCTCCTTCCTGCGGGCACTGGCCACCACCATCACCACCCGGTTCACCCCGGAGCAGGCCCGGGTGATCCTGGTCGACTACCGGCGCAGCCTGCTCGGCGCCATCGAGACGGCGCACCTGATCGGCTACGGCACCGCCGCCGCGCACACCGCCGACCTGGTCGAGTCGGCCGCCGGCTACCTCGCCGGTCGGCTCGCCGGTCCCGAGGTCACCCCGCGGCAGCTGCGCGATCGCTCCTGGTGGTCGGGCCCCGAGCTGTTCGTGCTGGTCGACGACTACGACCTGGTGGCCACCGGGCCGGCCAACCCGCTGCGCGCCCTGGAGGAGTACCTGCCCCAGGCCCGGGACGTCGGCCTGCACCTGGTGCTGGCCCGCCGCTCCGGTGGCGCGGGCCGGGCCCAGTACGAGCCGATCGTGCAGCGGCTACGGGAGCTCTCGACCGCCGGGCTGGTGATGACCGGCAGCCCCGAGGAGGGGGCGTTGGTCGGCCCGGTCCGCCCCGGGCCGCTGCCACCGGGGCGTGGTCGGCTGGTCACCAGGCGCGAGGGCGTACGCCTGGTTCAGCTGGCTCACCTGCCGCCACCATGACCGGTGTCCGTGGAACGTCCCGGGATCGGGGTGGGAACCGGTAATCTCCGATCGTCGTGGTTCTGTCCCGATGAATGGCTGAGGATGTGACTGGGGTTCCGCACAGCTGTCCGGCAGCGGCGCGACGGACCGCCGGCCGGGCACTGCTCGGCGTCGCGGCGACCGTCGTCGTGGTCGCCGGTCCCGTGCTGCCCGCCGGCGCCGCGACGGCCGCCCCGCACCGCGTCGCCAGCTCGCCGGTGGCGTTCGCGCCCGCCGAGCCGAGCCGACCGGACCAGGTCCGCGACGAGCAGTGGCAGCTCGACGAGTTGCAGGCCGAGACGGCCTGGCGCACCTCGACCGGGCGCGGGGTCACCGTCGCCGTCATCGACTCCGGAGTGGACGGTAGCCATCCCGACCTGGCCGGGCAGGTGCTGCCCGGGACGGATCTGGTCAGTCCCACCGGCGGCCCACCCGACCCGGTGGGCCACGGCACCACGGTGGCCGGCCTGATCGCCGGCCGCAACGACGACAAACGGGGAGTGGCCGGCCTCGCGCCCGACGCGAAGATCCTGCCGGTACGCGTCCTGGACGCCGAGAACCGCTACGACGACGCGATGATCGTGGCGCGCGGGGTGCGCTGGGCCGTCGACCACGGCGCCCGGGTGATCAACCTGTCGCTCGGCGGCAGCGGCGACAGCCCGGCCCTGGCCGCCGCGCTCGACTACGCGTTCGCCCGGGACGTGGTGGTGATCGCCTGCACCGGCAACCTGGCCACCTCGACCAGCACCCGGGTCTGGTACCCGGCCCGGGAGCCGGGCGTGATCGCGGTCGCCGGCCTCGAACGCAGCAGCGACAACCTCTGGTCCGGCTCGATCACCGGGCGGGCCACCGTGCTCAGCGCGCCGGCCACCGGCCTGGTGGGCGCCCGCCCACCCGACGGGTACTGGCGGGTGCAGGGCACCAGCTTCGCGGCACCGCTGGTGTCGGCCACCGCGGCGCTGGTCCGCTCGCGCTACCCGCAGATGTCGGCCGGCGAGGTGGTCAACCGGTTGCTCACCACCGCCCGGGACATCGGCCCGACCGGCCGGGACGACCGCTTCGGCTTCGGCCTGGTGGATCCGGTGGCCGCGTTGACCTCCGACGTGCCATCGGTGACCGGCAACCCGCTCGACGACAACGACTCCCCGGGCGTGGTCGGCTTCGGGCCGGCGCCGGGCGTCGGGCCGGAGGAGCCGGTGGCCGGCGCGGGCAGCGACCCGCTCAGCCTGACCGCGCCCCGGCAGCACACCCGGTGGAGCCCTCGGGCGGGCGGCAGCCAGGAGGAATCGGCGCCGGAACGGCTCTGGACCGGGGCGGCCCTCTTCGTCGCGCTGGTCACCGGCGCGGCGCTGATGGTCCGCCGGTTCCGGCAGCACGGTCGCTGACGGCCGGGCCCGCGTCTCGCCGCCCGTCGCGCTGGGTAGAACTGACGCCATGAGTACGTCCGGTCCGCCCGCCCTGGATTCCGCCACCCCATCGTCCTGGCGACGTCGCCGGCTCGACCGGGAGCACTCGCTGGGCCTGCGACTGACCCTGGCCGCGGTGGGCGCCTTCCTGGTGCTCGTGCCGTTCGCGCTGCTCGCCCTGCTGGTGCTCGGCAGCTGGGCGCCCCTGCACCGGCTGGACACGACGGTCACCGACGCGCTGCACGACTACGCGGTGACCCACCCGGGCTGGGTCCGGCTGATGAGCGTGTGGACCGACGTGTTCGCGCCGATGCCACTGCGCGTCGCCGCGTTGGTGGTGGTGATCTGGCTGGTCAGCCGGGGCGCCCGCCGGCTGGCGCTCTGGGTGGCGGTCACCATGCTGGCCGGCGGGCTGCTCGGTCCGCTGCTCAAGCTGCTCGTCGGTCGGGAGCGGCCGGACCTGCTGGACCCGGTGGCCCGGGCCGCGGGCTTCTCGTTCCCGTCCGGGCACGCGCTCAACGCGACCCTGGCCGCCGGGGTGCTGCTGGTGGTCTTCCTCCCCTACGCGCGGGGTCGGGCGGGGCGCTGGGCGCTCTGGGCCGCCGCGCTGCTGCTCGCCGTGCTGACCGGCGTCAGCCGGGTGGCCCTGGGGGTGCACTTCACCAGCGACATCGTCGGCGGCTGGCTGCTCGGTACGGCCGTGGTGGCCGCCACCGCCGCCGCCTTCACCACCTGGCGGCATCGGGTGGGGCTACGCCCGGTCCACGTCGCCCGGGAGGGCGTCGCGCCGGAGACCAGGTCGCGGTCCGAACAGGACTGACCGGCGGCGGGGCGGCCGGGCGGCGTCACGGACCGCTCGGCGGCCGGCCCGGCGGCGAGGCGTAGCGGGCAGACCCGACGGGTACTGGCCGGGCCATGCCCGACACCGTGCTCCAGATCGCCCGCCGCGTGGTGCTGCCGGTGGCTCTCCTGCTCGCCGTCATGCTGCTGCTGGGTGGGCTGGTCACCCGGGTACTCGCCCGGTCCTGGCCGTTCACCGTCGAGGACGCGGTCAACCGGGAGCTCGCCGGCGATCGCACCGCCGGTTGGAACGACGTCTCGCTGGTCTTCAGCACGCTCGCCAGCACCCAGATGATCGTGCTGGTCACCGCGCTGGTCGCGCTGGCGCTGCGGCTGTGGCTGCGCCGCTGGCGGGAGCCACTCTTCCTCTGCGCCGCGGTCAGCGCCCAGGCGCTGGTGTTCCTGCTGACCACGATG
Source organism: Micromonospora sp. NPDC093243 (assembly GCF_044753725.1). Taxonomy (NCBI): domain Bacteria; kingdom Bacillati; phylum Actinomycetota; class Actinomycetes; order Micromonosporales; family Micromonosporaceae; genus Micromonospora; species Micromonospora sp. NPDC093243. The sequence continues at coordinate 195,671 of NZ_JBIVNT010000008.1, forward strand.
GTCATCGACCGGCAGCGGCCGGCCGTCGAACACATGGACGTCTCCCCGCCCACGTCCAGCTTCCCGTCCGGGCACACGTCCGCCTCGGTGGCGCTCTACGTGGGCATCGCGGTGCTGCTCGCGCTGCGGTCGCACAGCACCGCCGCCAAGGTCAGCTGGTGGGGACTGCTCGTGCTGGTGCCGGTCGGTGTGGCGCTGACCCGGATGTACCGGGGCATGCACCACCCGAGCGACGTGGTCGCGTCCTTCCTCAACGGCGGCGCCTGCGTGGCCATCATGGCCCGGTCGATTCTGGACCGCGGCGTTCGCTGGGGGCGGGCGGCGCTGCCGAGCGTCGCCCGAGCCCGCGCCCAGGCCGACGGCGCGACACCCCGCCCGTAGCCGCGCGTGCCGTTCCCCGCCCACCGCCGCCTGTTCCGTCAGGTGGCGGACTCCGGCCGCGCGGTGGTCAGGTGCACTCGCCGGTGCCGACGCCGCGGGTGCGCTCGGCACCGGCCAGGGCCACCGGACGGGCCTCCGCGGCGGTGACCGCGAACCCGGTGTTCGGGTCGTCCGCCGCCGCCGCGAAGATCACGCCCAGCACCAGCCCGTTGGACGAGACCAACGGGCCGCCGGAGTTGCCGCTGCGGACCAACGCCCGGATCGTGTAGATCTCCCGGGTCACGTCGCCCGACGAGTAGATGTCCGGCCCGGTGATCCGGTCCACGTCGCGGACCCGGGCGGACTGGGCGTCGTACGGCCCGTCGAGCGGGAAGCCGAGCACGATCGCGTCCGCGCCGCTGCCCGCGTTGCCGGCGGCGAACCGCATCGACGGCCCGGGCAGCCCCGGCACGTGTAGCACGGCCAGATCGCGGTCGGGGTCGTAGACGACCACGTCGCCGTCGTAGCGGTCCCCGCCCAACTCCACCGCCACGGTACGGGTGCCGGCGACCACGTGGGCGTTGGTCATCACCCGGTCGTCGGCGTACACGAAGCCGGAACCCTCGATCCGGCGCGAGCAGCTGGGGGCCGAACCGAGCACCTTGACCACCGAGCGCTGGCCGTTGACCACCACCTGGGAGCCGGCGAGCGCCGGATCGGGCGGTGAGACCTGCCGGGCCCGGGTGGGCGCGAGATCGCCGAACACGTCCGGGAAACCGTTGGTGTCGACGGTGTCCCGCAGCGCGGTGGAGAGCTGCTGGGCCTGATCGGGCAGGACCCGGTCGACCACGGTGAGCAGCGCGCTGTTCCGGACCGACGCGGCCAGCCAGGGCAGCGAGGACGAGCCGAGCGGCACCGCGACCAGCCAGGCCACCAGGAGCACGGCGAACAGCGAGACGAACGCCCCGCCGACGTCGTCGACCTTGCGCAGGCCCGGGCCGGTGATCGCGGCCCGCAGGCTGGAGCCGAGCCAGCCGGCGAGCGCCTGCCCGGCGACCGCGAGCCCGAAGACCGCCACCAACGAGATCAGCACCCGGGTGCCGCTGTCCACGAACTGTCGGGCGAGCAGCGGCCCGATCTGGAGGCCGATCAGGGCCCCCAGGAAGAACCCGGTGAACGACAGGATTCCGATGACGAAGCCCTGACGGTATCCGCTGATCGCGAACACGAGCATGAGCAGCAGCAGGACGAGATCCACGGCGGACACGGGTCAAGCGTACGGGCAGCGGGCTCGCCGGATGACCATCGCTTGCGGAAGGGTGACCGCGCGGTCAGCGTACGGCTGCCTCGTCGACCTCGTCGGTCCCCGCGGAGGGGGCCGGCGACGCACCGGTGGGGGGCAGCTCCACCACCCGGTCGGGCGACCACGGGCGGGCCCAGCCGCCCATCTCGAGCAGCGTGGCGAGCACCCCGGCGGTGAACCCCCAGACCACCATCCCGCGCGCGGAGAACGCCGGACCGATCCAGCCGCTGGGATGGCGTACCCGCATCCGGTTCTCCGGGTCGACCAGCTCCGCGATCGGCAGCCGCGCCACGTGCGCCACCTCGGCCGGCTCCCGCGGGTGCACCGGGTGCGGCGCGTGCCACCAGGCGAGCACCGGGGTCACCACGAAGTCGCTCACCGGAATCCAGAGCTTCGGCAGCTCGGCCAGGACGGTGACGCTGCGCGGGTCGAGGTCGACCTCCTCGTTCGCCTCGCGCAGCGCGGTCGCCCGGGCGTCGGCGTCCTCCGGGTCGGCCGCCCCGCCCGGGAAGGCCGGCTGGCCGGCGTGGTTGCGCAGGGTCGCCGCCCGCTGCAGGACCAGCACGTCCGGGCCGGTGTCGGGCTGCTCGCCGAGCAGCACCAGCACGGCGCTCTCCCGGCCACCGCTCGCCGGAGTGGTCAGCCGGGTGAAGTCCTCGGCACGGGCGGTGCCGAGCCGAGCCAGCAACGGCTCGATCCACTCCGGCGGTCTCGGGGTCACGCCGGCACCGCCACCCCGAGATGTTCGCGCACCAGCGCGGCGAGGCGGGCGTCGTCCAGCGCGCCGGAGGTGTCGGTGTGCCGGATCCGCCCCTGCCCGTCGACGAAGAGGGTGAGCGGGAAGGCGTTGCGGTTCAGCGCCCGTTGCAGCGCCTCGCCCTGGTCGACCAGCATCGGGAAGCGGACGCCGAAGTCCTCGCCGATGGACTGGGCCGCGGCGCGGCTGTCCCGGCTGTTCACCCCGATCACCTGGAGCTGGCCGGCGGTCGACTGGCTGAGCCGCTGGAAGGCGGGCAGCTCCTTGCGGCAGGGGCCGCACCAGGAGGCCCAGATGTTGACCACCGCCGGGCCGGGGATCTCGCGCAGGGCCACCGGCGCGCCGCCGGTGAAGCAGGAGAGGCTCAGCTCCGGCAGCGGGTCACCCGGGGCGGACGCCGGGGTGGCCGTTGCGGCCGTCGGCGCGGTGGTCAGCGTGGCGCAGTCGGCGAACGGCGACGGCCGGCTGGGCGTCGGACGCCCCGGTGCCGCCGCCTCCGGCGTGGTGGCGTTGCAGCCGGCGACCGCCAGCAGCAGCGGCAGGAGCAGCGTGGCGGCCCTGCGGTTCACGGCACCTCCGCGGCGACCGCCTGGGCCGGCACCAGCTCCGGGTCGATCCCGGCGGCCACCGCCAGGTCGCGGGCGCGGGGCCCCTTGAGCAGCTTGACCGCGACGGTCGGGTCGGTCGGCCCGGTGCCGTACGACGGGCAGAGCTTGGCCAGCGTGCAGGCGCCGCAGGCCGGCTTGCGGGCGTGGCAGACCCGCCGGCCGTGGAAGATCACCCGGTGCGAGAGCATCGTCCAGTCGCGCTTCTCGTAGAGCGCCCCGACCGCGTGCTCGATCTTGACCGGGTCGGTCTCGGTGGTCAGCCGCCAGCGGTGCATCAGCCGCTGGAAGTGGGTGTCGACGGTGATGCCGGGGACGTCGAAGGCGTTGCCGAGAATCACGTTGGCTGTCTTGCGACCGATCCCGGGCAGCGTCACCAGGTCGACCAGCTTGCCGGGCACCCGCCCGTCGTAGCGCTCGACCAACGCCCGGCCCAGCTTGATCAGCGAGTCGGTCTTGTTCCGGTAGAAGCCGGTCGGCCGGATCAGCTCCTCCATCTCGCCCCGGTCTGCGCCGGCGTAGTCGGCAGCGCTCGGGTAGCGGACGAAGAGCTTCGGGGTGACCTCGTTGACCTTCTTGTCGGTGCACTGGGCGGAGAGGATCGTCGCCACGGCCAGCTCCAGGGCGTTGGAGTGGTCCAGTTCACAGTGCGCGTCCGGGTGGGTCTCGGCCAGCGCCCGGCCGATCCGCCGGGCACGGCGCTTGCGTCCGAGGTCGGTCTCGGTGGCGCCGGGAGAGCTACTGGTCACGCCGGCCAGCCTACGTCGCCCGACCGACTCCCTTGGGCGGCCCACGCCTTCACCGTTGCGCGCACCTCGGGTCTCGCTCCCGAGTCGGCGGAGCGACGGATCAACCGGCCGCGGGCGGGCTGATCTTGCCGGCGCCGTCGAACCGGGCCGCGGTCTTGGGGAAGTCGGTGCCGCTGAGCTGCTTGACCAGCCCCAGACCCCGGTCGCCCTGATCCATCGTCGGCTTGCCGGCGCCGTTCATGTAGGTCGAGGTGAAGGAGCCCCCGGCCCAACTGCCGTCCGGCCGCAGCGACACCTTGAGCACCCCGCCCCAGCCCAGCCGGCCGGCGTTGCTGAGCGAATTGCCCCCGCCGGCGAAGTTCCCGAGGCTGTAGGCGATGAGCCGGCCCTTGTAGAACTCCATTCCGCGCAGCACGTGCGGGCCGTGCCCGACGATCAGGTCGGCCCCGGCGTCGATCATCGCCTTCGAGAACTTGACCGGGTCGCCCCGGTTCTCGCCGAGGAACATCTCGGTGCCCGGCCGGACCCGGGTCTTGTCGGACCCCTCGCCGCCCATGTGCACCTGCACCACGACCAGATCGGCCATGGTGGCCGCCTTCGCGATCACCTGCTTGGCCGCGGCGATGTCGACCAGGCTGTTGGACCAGACGTACGAGGAGAAGCCGGCGACCGCGACCTTGACGCCCTGCACCTCGACCACCGTGATCTGGTCGGGAGCGCCGGTGTGCGCCAGGTCGTACTTCTCCAGGGCCTTCTGGGTGTTCTGGTAGCCCTTCGGGCCGTAGTCGTAGCCGTGGTTGTTGGCCTGGTTGAGCAGGTCGAAGCCGGCGTCGCGCAGGTGCGCGGCGTAGTCGGGCGGGGCCCGGAACTGGAAGCAGCGGGTGGAGTTGGCCCCGCACTTGCCGGTGCCGGTGTCCACCGTCAGCGGCTCCTCCAGATTGCCCATCACCAGGTCGGCCTTGAGCGCCTGCTCGACGGAGTCGAAGAAGCCCTTGCCGCCGTTGGCGGGCAGCCGGTTCGGCGCGTTGCCCATGATGATGTCGCCGGTCGCGGAGAGCGAGATCGCCTCGCCGCCCGCGTCGGGGCTGCCGCTCGCCGACGGAGCGGCCGTGCCGATCGGCGCGCCGGTGCCGCCGCCACCGACCCCCGGCTGCCAGACCGGGGCCTCGCTGCTTTCGGCGCAGCCGGCCAGCAGCACGGCGAGCAGCGCGCCGAGCGCGAGGGCGGCTCGGCGGCGCGGGCGCGACGCGGCAAAGGCGGGAGCGTACATCGTTGAGCGACCCTACCGGGGCGGAAACGCCGCGACGAGGGCCGATCGGCTGGAAATTCAGCCGGTGAACCGGTCCGACCAGGGCACCACGGCGCTGGCGCCGCCGGCGAGGACGGCGGCGTGCACCGCCCGGGCCAGCGGTGCGCCCCAGGTCGACCGCGGCCCGCCGTACGCGAACTCCGGGCCGTCGGCAGGGCAGAGCACGGTGACCGCGTCCGTCGGGGTGCCGGTGGCCGCCAGCCCCAGTTCCATGATCGCCTGCGCCTTCGCCTCGGTGGCGGTGGCCACCGCGTTGACCAGAGCGGCGTCGCCGAGCCGCGCCGGCACGTGCACCACGATGTTGACCGTGCCGACCCGCTGGCCGGGCGCGGCCGGCTCGGGCGCGGCGGCCGGGATCGGGGTGCCGAGGCCGACCGTCGCCCAGGCCCGCACGCCGGTGTCGGTGCGGGCCACCACCTCCGCCACGTCGACCCCGGTCAGCAGGCCCACCCCGGGCCCGCCGAGGCCGAGGCCGCGGGCCAGTCCGGCCAGGTGCTCCGCGGGGTCGTCCCGGTCGTACGACATCGGCACGGTCGCGTTCAGCACCCACCGGCGTACGCCGATCCCGCCGCCGAGCGGCGCCGAGCTGACCGCGCGCAGTGGCGTCGCGGAGCGCCACAGCAGCATCGGCACGTCGAGCCCGCCCTCCCGGCGGGTGGTCAGCAGCGGCTCCGTCAGCACGCCGCTGACCCTACGGCCCCCCGACCTGCGCCGGCGGTACGGGCGGGCGGCCGGCGATCTTACTGGCGGATCGGAGCGCGTGGGTTACGCCCAACGATCAAGTTTCCAGGGGTGCAGCTCTGATTCCAGCTCACGTGCGCCTAGACTTGGCGGCGCGCGAGGGACCAGCGGACGGCGGACCCGGCCGAGGGACGGCAGCGCGCAACCGGAGGTGCGCGATGGACGAGGTACTGGCCCGCAGCGGGATCTTCCAGGGTGTCGACCCGGAGGCTGCCGAGGCGCTCGCCAAGGAGATGGAGACGATCGAGGTCCGCAAGGGCGAGATCGTCTTCAACGAGGGCGAGCCCGGCGACAGTCTCTATATCCTGCTGTCCGGCAAGATCAAGGTCGGTCGCCGGGCGGCGGACGGCCGGCAGAACCTGATCGCGGTGATGGGCCCGTCGGACATGGTCGGCGAGTTGTCGCTCTTCGACCCCGGCCCGCGTACGGCGACCGCCACCGCGGTGACCGACACCCGCCTGGTCCGGCTGCGCAAGCAGGCGCTGCGACCGTGGCTGAACAACCGGCCGGAGATCGCCGAGCAGCTGCTCCGGGTGCTGGCCCGCCGGCTGCGCCGGACGAACGACTCGCTGGCCGACCTGATCTTCACCGACGTGCCCGGCCGGGTGGCGAAGAACCTGCTCCAGATGGCCGGCCGGTTCGGCACCCGGGACGGCGGCGTGCTGCGGGTGACGCACGACCTGACCCAGGAGGAGATCGCCCAGCTCGTCGGCGCCTCCCGGGAGACCGTCAACAAGGCGCTGGCCGACTTCGCCTCGCGGGGCTGGCTGCGGCTCGACGGCAAGAGCATCATCATTCTCGACCCGGAGCGCCTGGCCCGCCGCGCGCGGGTCTGAGTCGCCCCGTCGGGCCTGTCCCGACACCGGAGCATCCCCGGCCCGGGCCGCCGCTGGCGGTCCGGGCCGATCCGTGTCCGCCCGCCGTCTGCTGCTGGCAGAAGGTGCTGGACTCACCGGCGGGCCGGCGGGAGGGTGGAGCGATGCTGAACCGGGTCGCCGTTCTCTCGGACATCCACGGCGTGCTGCCCGCCCTGGAGGCGGTGCTGGCCGAGCCGGACGTGGCCGCCGCCGACCTGATCGTGCTCACCGGCGACATCGCGGCCGGCCCGCAGCCGGTGCAGGTGCTGGACCTCCTCGCCGGCTTGGGCGACCGGGTCTGCTGGGTGCGCGGCAACGCCGACCGCGAGCTGGTCGAGGCCCGCGCCGGGCGCCCGTCCCCGATCGAGGTGTCGAACTGGGCGGCCGGCCAGCTCCGCGACGACCAGCTCGAGCGGCTGGCCGCGCTGCCGCTGACGGTCACCCTGGAGATCGACGGACTCGGCCCGGTGCTCTTCTGCCATGCCACCCCCCGCGACGACGAGGAGGTCGTGCTGGTCGACACCCGGATGGCCCGGTGGACGGAGGTCTTCGCCGACCTGCCGGCCGAGGTGCGCACGGTGGTCTGCGGGCACACCCACATGCCGTTCACCCGGCTGGTCGACCGGCGGCTGGTGGTCAACCCGGGCAGCATCGGCATGCCGTACGGCGGTCCGGGCGCCTACTGGGCCCTGCTCGGGCCGGGCGTGCAGCTGCGGCGCACCGACTTCGACGTGGACGCCGCCTGCGCCCGGGTGGCCGCCGAGTCGACCTACCCCGACGCCGCCGGCTTCGCCGACGAATACCTGCGCTCCCGACACAGCGACGCCGACGCGCTGGCCGTCTTCGCCCCCCGCGACGGCCGCTGACCATCGTTCGCCGCGGTCGTGGCCGGCCCCCCGCCCACCCGGCCCGGCTGCCTCACACGCTGTCGAACTGCTCCATATATGAACATCATGAACAGCGTGCGGGCCGGGCAGGCCGGGCTCATGCCGGGGCGCGCCCTTAGCCGTGCTGCCCGAGGAGCAGGCCGCCCCGACGGGACGGGCCAGGGGGTGAGCCGGCCTCGCCGGTCCCCGTGACGGGAGCGCGCCCGGGCACGACCAACGGACGGGCCAGGGGGTGAGCCGGCCTCGCCGGTCCCCGTGACGGGAGCGCGCCCGGGCACGACCAACGGACGGGCCAGGGCATGCGGGAGCGGACCCGCGTCGTGCTGCCCCGAGGAGCAGGCAGCCCGGACGGTGGGCCAGGCTTGAGACGCCTGGCCGGATCCGCCGTGGGGAGGGCGCGGTCGCTCTTCGCCGGCCGCCGGCCAACATGAGCGCCCCGAGGCCGGCCCAGGGGCAGCGCACTGCTGCCAGGCCGGTCCATATCTGGAGCAGTTCGACAGCGTCCGTGAGGCGATGTCGGCCCCCGACTTGGCGCGCGACCGGGCCGGCCTCACCCAAAAAAGTCAGGCTTGACTGTTTGTTTCGAGGGCGGCACGCTGTCCCCGTGTCCGCCGCATCGATCCGCGTCCCTCAACAGGAGCGCAGTCGGGCTACCCAGGCCCGGCTGCTGGAGGCGACCGTCGACTGCCTGATCGAGCACGGCTGGTCCGGCACCACGACCACGCTGGTCGCCGCCCGGGCCGGCGTCTCGCGCGGCGCCCAGCTGCACCACTACCCGACGAAGGCCGCGCTGGTCACCGCCGCCGTCGACCACCTCGCCGAGCGCCGGGCCGCCGAGCTGCGCACCGAGGCGGAGGCCCTGCCGGCCGGTCCGCAGCGCCTCGACCGGGTCGTCGACCTGCTCGGCGCGGCCTTCACCGGGCCGCTCTTCGTCGCCGCGATCGAACTCTGGGTCGCCGCCCGCACCGACCCGGAGCTGCGCGCCGCCCTGGTGCCGCTCGAGGCGCGGGTGGGCCGGGAGATGCACCGGCTCACCGTCTCGCTGCTCGGCGTCGACGAGCGGCGGCCCGGCGTCCGGGAGGCGGTGCAGGCCACATTGGACCTGCTCCGCGGGCTGGGCGTGGCCAACCTGCTCACCGACGACTCGTCCCGCCGCAGCGCCCTGCTCACCACCTGGAAGCGCCAGCTCTCCACGCTCCTCACGCCCTGACCGGCCCCGCCCAGGTGGGGCACGCCGAGACCGGAGGCACCATGGTCGACCTGACGGATCTGCTCGCGGACCTGGCCGAGGAGTCCGCTGAGCTGGACTCACTGGTGCACCCGCTGCCGCCAGCCGAGTGGGCCCGCGCCACCCCGGCGGCGGGCTGGAGCATCGGGCATCAGATCGCCCACCTCGCCTGGACCGACCACGTGGCCCTGCTCGCCGCCACCGACGCCGACGCCTTCTTCGCCTCGGTCAGCTCCGCCCCGGACCCGACCCGGCTGGTCGACCAAGGCGCGGAGGACTTCCTCTCCCCGCCGGACCAGCTGCTCGCCCGTTGGCGCGCCGGTAGGGCGGCGCTCACCGCCGCCCTCGCCGCCGTCCCGGCCGGCGAGAAGCTGCCCTGGTACGGGACCCGGATGTCGGCCACCTCGATGGCCACCGCCCGGATCATGGAGACCTGGGCGCACGGCGAGGACGTGGCCGACACGCTCGGCGTACACCGGGCGGCCACCAACCGGCTCCGGCACGTCGCGCACCTCGGCGTGCGTACCCTCGGGCACGGTTTCGCCGCCCACGGCCGGGCCGTGCCCGCGGCGCCGGTGCGGGTCGAGCTGTCCGGGCCCGACGGCGACACCTGGAGCTGGGGCCCGGCCGACGCCGCGGACCGGGTGACCGGCCCGGCGCGGGACTTCTGCCTGCTGGTCACCCAGCGCCGGCACCGCGCCGACCTGGCGCTGAGCACCGCCGGACCGGTGGCCGACGAGTGGCTCGACGTCGCGCAGGCCTTCGCCGGCCCGCCCGGCGCCGGCCGGCCGGCGAGCGGGGTGCCGGCGTGATCCGCATCGGCAACGCCTCCGGCTTCTACGGCGACCGCTTCACGGCCTGGCGGGAGATGCTCGACGGCGGCGAACTGGACGTGCTGACCGGCGACTACCTGGCCGAGCTGACCATGCTGATCCTCGGTCGGGACCGGCTGCGCGACCCCGGCCTCGGCTACGCGAAGACCTTCCTCCGCCAACTGGAGGAGACTCTCGGCACCGCCCTGGGCCGCGGCGTACGGATCGTGACCAACGCCGGCGGGTTGAACCCGGCCGGGCTGGCCACCGCGATCGGCACGCTCGCCGACCGGCTCGGCCTCGACGCCCGGATCGGGTACGTCGAGGGGGACGCGTTGGGCCGCCCGGACGCGCTCACCGCCAACGCCTACCTGGGCGCGTTCGGGATCGCCGCCTGCCTGGACGGCGGGGCGGACGTGGTGGTCACCGGCCGGGTCACCGACGCCTCTCTCGTGGTCGGCCCGGCGATCGCCCGGTACGGCTGGCAGCGCGACCACCTCGACGCGCTCGCCGGCGCGACAGTCGCCGGCCACCTGATCGAGTGCGGCACGCAGGTGACCGGCGGCAACTACAGCTTCTTCACCGAGCTGCCCGACGGCGGTCACCGGCCCGGCTTCCCGATCGCCGAGGTGCACCCCGACGGCTCCGCCGCGATCACCAAGCATCCCGGCACCGGCGGCGCGGTGACCGTGGAGACGCTCACCGCGCAGCTGCTCTACGAGGTCGGCGGGCCGGGATATCTGGGACCGGACGTGGTGAGCCGGCTGGACACGGCGACGCTGCACCAGGACGGGCCGGACCGGGTCCGGGTCTCCGGCGTCCGGGGCACCCCGCCGCCGGCGACGCTCAAGGTCGGGCTCACCAACCTCGGCGGCTTCCGCAACTCGATGACCTTCGTCCTCTGCGGGCTGGAGATTCCGGCGAAGGCAGCGCTGGTCCGGAGGCAGCTCGAGCAGGCGATCGGCAAGGAGGGGCTGGAGTTCACCTTGGCCCGCACCGACCATCCCGACGCGGACCACACCGAGACGGCGAGCGCGCTGCTGCACGTACACCTGCGCGACGGTGACCGGGCGCGGGCCGGGCGGGCGTTCTCGGCGGCCGCGGTGGAGCTGGCGCTGGCCTCGTACCCCGGCTGCACGCTGACCACGCCGCCCGGCGATGCCACCCCGTACGGGGTGTTCACCGTCGACACCGTGCCGCAGGACGCGGTGCCGCACGTCGCGGTGCTGCCCTCCGGCGAGCGCGTGGAGATCGCGCCGCCGGCCGTCACGGCACCGGTCGCCGACGAGCGCGTCGAACCGGCGCCGCCGAGCGGGGAGGCCGACCGGCCGAGCCGGCGCGGGCCGCTCGGCGAGCTGGTCGGTGCCCGCTCCGGCGACAAGGGCGGCGACGCCAACCTGGGGGTCTGGGCCCGCACCGACGCCGGATACGCCTGGCTGCGCGACTGGCTGACCGTGCCGCGCCTGGCCGAACTGCTGCCGGAGACCGCGTCGCTGACCGTGCGCCGGTACGAGCTGGCGAACCTGCGGGCGGTGAACTTCGTGATCGAAGGGCTGCTCGGTCCGGGAGTGGCCGGCTCGACGAGGTTCGACCCACAGGCGAAGGCTCTCGGCGAGCTGCTCCGGTCCCGCATGGTCGACCTGCCCGCCGACCTCACGCCGGGGCCGGGCACCCCCGAGCGGTCGACACGTAGCGAGGTGGCGCGATGACCATCGTGGACACCCCGGAGCGGCGGCAGCTGCGCGAGCTGACCCGGGCCTTCGTCACCCGCGAGGTGCTGCCGCACCTGGACGACTGGGAGCGCGCCGGCGAGGTGCCCCGGGAGCTGCACGCGACCGCCGCGAAGCTCGGCCTGCTCGGCATCGGCTTCCCCGAGTCGGTCGGCGGCAGCGGCGGTGACCTGCTCGACTCGATCATCGTCACCGAGGAGATCATCCGCTCAGGTGGTTCGTCCGGTCTGGTGGCCGCGCTCTTCACCCACGGCATCGCGCTGCCGCACATGGTCGCCGCCGCCGGCGGCCGGCTCGGGGGCTCGCTCGGCGGCCGGCTCGGAGGGCAGCGGAGCACCGATGACGACCTGGTCGACCGGTACGTCCGCCCGACGCTCGCCGGCACGATGATCGGCGCGCTGGCGGTCACCGAACCGGACGGCGGCTCGGACGTCGCCGGGATCCGCACGACCGCCCGCCGGGACGGCGACCACTACGTGGTGAACGGGTCGAAGACCTACATCACCAGCGGAGTCCGGGCCGACTTCGTGACCACCGCCGTCTGCACCGACTTTCCCGGCAGCGGGGAACTCACCCTGCTGGTCATCGACAAGGGCACGCCCGGATTCACCGTGGGGCGTCGGCTGGAGAAGCTCGGCTGGCACTGCTCGGACACCGCCGAGCTGTCCTTCGTGGACGTGCGGGTGCCGGTGACGAACCGGATCGGCGCGGAGGACACCGGCTTCCTGGCGATCATGCAGCACTTCGCCACCGAGCGGCTCTCCCTGGCCACGCAGGCCTACGCGACCGCGCAACGCTGCGTCGAGCTGGCGGTGCGCTGGTGCCGGGACCGGTCGACGTTCGGTCGTCCGCTGGCCAGCCGGCAGCTGATTCGCCACCGGCTGGCCGAGATGCACACCCGCGCCGAGGCCGCCCGGGCGTACGTGCACGAGGTGGCGGCTCGGGTGGCCGCCGGTGAGCCGGTGGTCGCCGAGGTGGCGATGGCGAAGAACGTCGCGGTGGCCGCCTGCGCCGAGGTGGTCGACCAGGCGCTCCAGTTGCACGGCGGCTACGGCTACCTGCGCGACGCGGAGGTGGAGCGGCACTACCGGGACGCCCGCATCCTCGGCATCGGCGGCGGCACCACGGAGATCATGAACGAGATCATCGCGAAGGGAATCGGGCTGTGACCACGTTGAGCAGCGCGATCGAGGTGTCCGCGCCGGGTCACGCGCAGAACCAGGCGGCGCTGCTGGACCGGTTGGCCGAGCTGGACGCGGCGCTGGACCAGGCCCGGGCCGGGGGTGGCGAGAAGTACGTGAGCCGCCACCACGCCCGGGGCAAGCTGCTTCCCCGGGAACGGATCGAGCTGCTGCTCGACGCGGACAGCCCGTTCCTGGAGCTGTCGCCGGTCGCCGGGTACGGCACCGACTTCCCGGTCGGGGCGAGCGTGGTGACCGGGATCGGCGTGGTCGAGGGTGTGGAGTGCCTGATTGTCGCGAACGACCCGACGGTACGCGGCGGCGCGGTGAACCCGTGGTCGCTGGCGAAGACCCGGCGGGCCGGCGAGATAGCCCTCGCGAACCGGCTGCCCATGGTCAACCTGGTCGAGTCGGCCGGCGCCGACCTGCCCACCCAGGCGGAGATCTTCATCCCGGGCGGGCGGGTCTTCCGCGACCTGACCCGGCTCTCCGCGGCGAAGATCCCCACGGTCAGCGTGGTCTTCGGCAACGCGACCGCGGGCGGCGCGTACGTGCCGGGCATGTCCGACCACGTGATCATGATTCGGGACCGGTCGCAGGTCTATCTGGCCGGCCCGCCGCTGGTGAAGATGGCCACCGGCGAGGTCACCGACGACGAGTCGCTCGGCGGGGCCGCGATGCACGCGTCGACGTCCGGGCTCGCCGACTTCCTCGCCTCCGACGAGCGGGACGGCATCCGGCTGGCCCGGCAGTGCGTACGGCGGCTGAACTGGCGCAAGCAGGGCCCGTCGCCACGCAATCCGGTGCCGCAGCCGCCGAAGTACGACCCGGAGGAGCTGCTCGGCATCGCCAGCGCCGACCTGAAGGTGCCGTTCGACCCGCGCGAGGTGCTGGCCCGGATCCTCGACGGCAGCGAGTTCGACGAGTTCAAGCCCGGCTACGGCAGCGCCCTGGTGACCGGCTGGGGCGAGCTGCACGGCTACCCGGTCGGCGTGCTGGCCAACGCCCGGGGCGTGCTGTTCAGCGAGGAGGCGCAGAAGGCGGCGCAGTTCATCCAGCTCGCCAACGCCGCCGACACCCCGCTGCTCTTCCTGCAGAACACCACCGGCTACATGGTCGGCACCGAGTACGAACAGCGCGGCATCATCAAGCACGGCGCCCTGATGATCAACGCGGTGTCGAACTCGACCGTGCCGCACCTGACGGTCAACCTGGGCGCCTCCTACGGCGCCGGCAACTACGGCATGTGCGGGCGGGCGTACGAGCCGCGCTTCCTCTTCACCTGGCCGAACGCGAAGTCGGCGGTGATGGGGCCCGCGCAGCTGGCCGGGGTGCTGTCGATCGTCGCCCGGCAGGCCGCCGCCGCCCGGGGCCGGGACTACGACGAGGAGTCCGACGCCGCGATGCGGATGATGGTCGAGCAGCAGATCGAGTCCCAGTCCGGCGCGCTCTTCCTCTCGGGCCGGCTCTACGACGACGGGGTGATCGATCCCCGGGACACCCGTACCGTCCTCGGCCTCTGCCTGTCGGCGATCCACAACGGACCGGTGAAGGGCGCCGACGGCTTCGGCGTCTTCCGGATGTAGGGGGTTGTCCTCGTGATCACTCGACTGCTCGTGGCCAACCGGGGCGAGATCGCCCGGCGGATCTTCGCCACCTGCCGCGCGCTCGGCGTCGAGACGGTGGCGGTGCACTCCGACGCGGACGCCGACGCGCCGTACGTAGCCGAGGCCGACCAGGCGGTCCGGCTGCCCGGCAACGCGCCGGCCGAGACGTACCTGCGGCCGGAGCTGATGCTGGACGCCGCCCGCCGCTCCGGCGCGGACGCCGTCCATCCCGGCTACGGCTTCCTGGCCGAGAACGCCGAGTTCGCCGCTGCGGTGACCGATGCCGGGCTGACCTGGATCGGGCCGCCGGCCAAGGCGATCGCCGCGATGGGCGACAAGATGACGGCGAAGGCGCTGCTCGCCGAGGCGGGCGTGCCGATGCTCCCGACCTGGACCGAGCCGGAGCAGATCAGCGACTTCCCGGTGCTGGTCAAGGCGTCCGCGGGCGGCGGCGGCCGGGGCATGCGGGTGGTCCGCGACGCTGCTGGCCTCGCCGACGCGGTCGCCTCCGCGCGCCGCGAGGCGGCGGCGGCGTTCGGCGACGGCACGGTCTTCATCGAGCGGTACGTCGAGCGCGGACGGCACGTCGAGGTGCAGATCTTCGGCGACACCCACGGGACGGTGGTCGCGCTCGGCGTCCGGGAGTGCTCGATCCAGCGCCGGCACCAGAAGATCATCGAAGAGGCACCCGGCGAGATCCCGTCGGAGGTGCGCGAGCGGCTGGGCGAGGCGGCGGTGGCGGCCGGCCGGGCGGTCGACTACGTGGGCGCGGGCACGGTCGAGTTCATGCTCGCGCCCGACGGGGAGATCTACTTCCTGGAGATGAACACCCGGCTCCAGGTCGAGCACCCGGTGACGGAGCTGACCGTCGCCGTCGGCGGGCTGGACCTGGTCCGGCTGCAACTGCTGGTCGCCGAGGGCGCTCCGCTGCCGGAACACTGGCGGTATCCGTCCGTCCGTGGGTACGCGATCGAGGCGCGGCTCTGCGCGGAGGAGCCGGCCGAGGGCTTCCGCCCGGCGACCGGTGTCCTGCACCGCTTCGCCATCCCCGGCGTGGAGCGCGAGTTCGGGCACCTTCCGCGAGCCGGGCTACGGCTGGACTCCGGCGTGGTGGACGGCTCGGTGGTCGGCGTCCACTACGACTCGATGCTGGCCAAACTGATCGCCTGGGCGCCCAGCCGCGCCGAGGCGGCCCGCACCCTCGCCGGCGCGCTGGCCCGGGCCGAGCTGCACGGGGTGGCCACCAACCGGGACCTGCTGGTCCGGGTGCTGCGCAGCCCCAAGTTCGCCGCCGGTGAGATCGACACCGGCTTCCTGGCGCGGCACCCGGAGGTGTTCGCCCCGCTGGTGCCGGCCGGGCGGGTACCGGTGTTCGCGCTCGCCGCCGCGCTGGCCTCGGCCGCCGGGCGCCGCGCGACCGCCCCGGTGCTCGCCGGGCTGCCGTCCGGCTGGCGGAACGTACCGGCGTTTCCGCAGGTCGTACGCTTCGTCGGCCCGACCGGCGAGGTCGAGGTCCGGTACCGCCTGGACCGCGCGGGCAACCTGACCGAGTGGTCGACGCACCCGGCCGACGGCGAGTCTGTCGCGGCCCCGGCCGGTTCGGCGATCGCCGACGCTGGTCCGGCCCATGCCGTAGCCGACGGGCCGCCCGAGGTGACGCTGGTGTCGGCCGCTGCCGACCGCGTGGTGCTGGCGGTCGACGGGGTGCGGCACCCGTTCCGGGTGCACCAGGTGGGGCCGGCGGTCTTCGTCGACGGCCCGGACGGGTCGGTGAGCCTCGCCGAGCTGCCGCGCTTCCCGGAGCCGACCGCCGAGCTGGCCGCCGGCTCGCTGGTGGCGCCGCTGCCCGGCACGGTCACCCGGCTGCACGTCGAACCCGGCCAGCGGGTCGCCGCCGGTGACCTGCTGCTCACCCTGGAGGCGATGAAGCTCGAGCACCCGGTGCTCGCTCCGATCGACGGCGTGGTCGGCGAACTGCCGGTTCCGGCCGGCGGCCAGGTCGACACCGGCGCCGTGCTGGCCGTGGTCAATCCCGAGGAGGATCCGCGATGAACGTCGACCTGACCGACGAGCAGGAGCAGCTTCGCGACGCCGTACGGGCGCTGGGCCGGCGCTACGGTCACGAGTACTTCGTGGCCAAGGCGAAGGCCGGCGAGCACACCACCGAGCTGTGGGCGGAGGCCGGCGGGCTCGGCTACCTCGGGGTCAACATCCCCACCGAGTACGGCGGCGGCGGTGGCGGTATCACCGAGCTGGCCATCGTCTGCGAGGAGCTGGCCGCCGCCGGTTGCCCGCTGCTGCTGCTCGTGGTCTCCGCCGCCATCGCCGCCACCGTGATAAACCGGCACGGCACCGAGGCGCAGCGCAAGCGGTTCCTGCCCGGCCTCGCCGACGGCTCGCTGAAGGTTGTCTTCGCGATCACCGAGCCGGAGGCCGGGTCGAACTTCCACCGGCTCGGCACGGTGGCCCGCCGCGACGGCGACGGCTGGCTGCTCTCCGGTCGCAAGTGCTACATCTCCGGCGTCGACGAGGCGGACCACGTGCTGGTGGTGGCCCGGGTCGCCGTGGACGACGACGGCCCGGGCGGACGGCAGCGGCTCAAGCCGGCGCTCTTCGTGGTGCCGACCGACGCGCCCGGGCTCACCCGGTCCAAGCTGGACATGGAGATCCTCTCCCCGGAGAACCAGTTCCTGCTCTACCTCGACGACGTCCGGCTGCCGGCCGACGCGCTGGTCGGGGAGTCGGTGGAAGCCGGGCTGCCGGCGCTCTTCGCCGGGCTCAACCCGGAGCGGATCACGGTGGCCGCTATGGGCGCCGGCACCGGCCGGTACGCGATCGAGCGCGCGTCCAGCTACGCCGCCGGCCGAAAGGTCTGGGGCGGCCGGAGCATCGGCTCGCACCAGGGGGTCTCCCACCCGCTGGCGCACGCGGCGGTGCAGGTGGAGCTGGCCCGCCTGATGATCTACAAGGCGGCCGCGCTCTACGACGCCGGCCGGGACCTGGAGGCCGGGGTGGCCGGCAACATGGCCAAGTACGCGTCCGGCGAGGCGGCCGCGCTGGCCGTGGACACCGCCGTGCAGGCGCACGGCGGGGCCGGCATGACCACCGAGTACGGGGTGGCCACCCTGCTCGGCGCGGTACGGGCCGGGCGGATCGCCCCGGTCAGCCGGGAGATGATCCTGAACTTCGTCGCCCAGCACGTGCTGGGGCAGGAGAAGTCCTACTGATCGCGGGACTCAGCGGCAGGCGGCGTCGATGCGGTGCACCGGGCGTACCCGGCGGCCCAGCCCCTCCAGCAGGGAGTCCTCCACGTGAAAGTCGTGGATCCGCAGCTGGTGGCGCGGCAGCTCCTCCTCGCTCGGGCAGAGCACCTGCCCGCGTACGAGCCCGACCGGCACGTACCGGACGCCGCCCTGCTCCTGGAGGATCACCATGTTGACGTCGTCGGTGGTGACCACGTGCCCGCGGACGTCCTCGGTCGGGCCGGTCTCCGCCCCGACGGTGGTCACGGTCAGCGGCAGCACCGGCGTGCTGATCACCGGCAGCGCCGCCCAGACCAGCATGGCCAGCACGGCGACCTCGGTGACCGAGGCGAGCGGTCGGATGACCGCGCCGGGCAGCGGGCCGGAGATGCCGAGCGCGAGCAGCGGCGGCACGGCGAGCAGCGCCAGGGGCAGCAGTTCGCCCTGCCGTCCGGCGTCGAGCAGGGTGGGCAGCAGCAGCCAGGCGTACCCGCCGAGCAGGGCCAGCACCAGGAACACCCGAGCCCCGACCCGCTCGTGCAGGTGCGCCGGGGTCAGCTGGAGCGCGGCCACGAACGCCGGGATGAGCAGCGGCAGGTAGAGCAGCGGCCAGGTGACCAGGGCGAGCAGGAAACTCGCCAGCACCAGCCAGACCGGGGTGATGTCCGCCCAGCGGGCGAAGAGCGGGCGGCGACGGGTGCCGGGCGGCAGCCGGTCGACGCTGGCGCCGAGCACCGCGCCGAACGCGAAGACGGCGACCAGACCGGTGGAGAGCAGCCGGGCCGCCGTGGTGAGGAACCCGGCGAGCAGGTTGACCGGGCCGACGTTCGCCACCAGCAGCAGGGTGGTCTGCAGTTCGCCGCCGGCCTCCACCCCGAGCCGGAGCACCGAGAAGATCGCCGGCACGCCGACCAGCGCGGTCCAGAACGACTGGCTGGCCCGGGCCCGGCGCTCGGCCGGATCCCGTCCGTCGGCGAGCGGTCGAGCGCGGTCGTACCAGGCCGCCGGCTCCGGTGGCGCCGCCCGCGCCGCGCTGGCCTCGGACCCGCCGGAACGCCCGGCAGCGGGCACCGCCGAGTTGGTTTCGGGTGCGGCGGACGACGGTGCGGCGCCGACGGCGGTCTGGGCGGCGACGGGCGGGGCGTCGTCACGCAGCGCCGATCCCGAGCCGCCGGCGTCCGGGCCGCCGGGGGCGGTGGTCGCCGACGCGCTCATCGTGTCGGCGCCTTGTCGTCGAAGTCGACCAGTTTCGGCACCTCCAGCGGCTGCGGCTGCCGCTTCTCAGCGGGCAGCCAGGGCCCGAGCGTCCGGTTGTACGCGGTCTGCCAGGGGCTGGCCTGCCCGTCACGCCCCTGCCGGTAGCTCTTGTCGAGGAAGAACGCGACCAGGTCGCGCAGTGCCGGGTCACCGATCGGCACGCCCACGCCGAGCAGTTCGCTGGTGCCGAAGGGCATGTCGACGATCTCGAACTCGGTCGGGAACCGGGCCAGGAAGCCGGCCAGGATCGCCTCGTCGGAGCTGACCGCGTCGTAGCGGCCGGCCCGGATGCCCTCGACGCAGTCACCGACGTCCTTCACCACGAGCGCCCGGACCTGGTGCTTCTCCAGCTCGGCCTCGGTGGTCGAGCCACCGCTGGTGCAGACCTTGTACTTGGGGTCGCGCAGGTCCTCGATGGTGCGGATCTTGTCCTTGAGCCGAGTCGGCACCATCGCCTCCTGCGTGGTGACGAAGTACGGCCCGGCGAAGCTCACCAGCTTCTTGCGCTCCTCGGTGATCGAGAAGCTGGAGACCACCAGGTCGACGGTGCCGCCCTGGAGCGCGGGAATGCGGTCCTCGGTGGAGACCGACACGAACTCCAACCGCTGGTCGCCCTCGTAGCCGAGGGAGGCGGCGATGTAGCGGGCGATCTCCACGTCGAAGCCGACGTGTACGCCGTTGCGCAGCTCGCCCATCATCGGCTCGTTGGTCGCGACCCCGATGCGCAGTTTCGTCTGGCCGTAGATGTGCGTCTCACGGAGCTTTTCCTGCACCGACGGGAGATCCGGCTCCTGCCGGCTGTCGCAGCCGGCCGCCGCGGCGAGCGTCAGCGTCAACGCGACCGCCAGCGTGGTCGTGACCGAGCGGAGTCCGGTGCGGGGGCGTGCGTTCATCGGCGACCTCGCTGACGTGTCCAGCCTGCGGGACACCGAGAGTAGCGGCTGGGGGCCATTCTCGTGGTCGCCACGGCGCGGCGTCCTCGGGGGCGAAGCCGGGGTGCGGCAGGCGCCCGATCGCCCGCCGCACCCCGGGGTCCTCAGCGGACGGTCAGCCCCGTCAGTCTAGAGATCGTGGGCGATGAATGTGGCCCGAGAAACGCTTACAAGAAAGACAATCCACGTGCCGATGTAACGTTTCCGTCATGCCCGACGCTACACGTCCTCACCGCTCAGTGGTTGACAGCCGGGGCGACGGCGACATGCTGGACAGGTGAAGAGGTTGACCAGGCCCGATGCGCGTACGGTGGCAGCCGTCGCGGCGCTGGCCGCGCTCGCCCTGCTGGTGACGCTCGTCGTCTGGCGGCGGCAGGACCTGCTCGGCGTGGGATTGGCCCTGCTCTTCGTCCTGCTCGCGACGATCGCCGGGGTGTCGGTGGCCGCCGCCCGGCAGGCCGACGAGCCGGCGGCGGAGCGCGCGCCGGCACCCGGGCAGCACCTGGTGGACCCGCTGGCGGTGGACGCGGACACCCTCGACGCGCTGGACAGCCGCGACGCGTTGCGCGCGGTACGCGACCGGCGGCGTGGCTCCGGCTGGCTCGACGACCCCGCCGGCCGGTTCAGCGACCGGTGAGGGTCGGCGCGGTCAGCGCGTCGACGCCGCGCCCGGCCAGGCAGCGGAACACCCGGTCGACGTTGCCCTCGACCGGCGGGAGCACCTCCAGGTGCCAGCCGGTGACGGAGCTGATCCCGGTGGTCAGCCGGAAGGTGCTGGTGCTGCACACCTTCTGGACGGTCGGATCGGCCCGCACGTCGGGGTAGGCGGCGCCGACCAGAGCCACCGGCAGCAGACCCTCGGCGTAGGCCTCCCAGGTGTGCGGGCCGTCGCAGGCCACCCGGGCCGCCTCGGCCCGATCGCCGCGCACCCGCACCGGGCCGAAGCACTCCAGCTCGGGCAGGCAGCGGGCGCCGCCGGGCAGCACGGCCGCCGCACCGGAGTCGGTGGTGCAGCCCGGTGGCATCCGGTCGGCCGCGTCCGCGGCCACCCTGCTCACCGACGGGGACGGACCCGGCGCGGGCGGACGATCGGCCATCCAGGCCCCGGCGGTCGCCGACCCGGCCAGCGCCAGCGCCCCGGCGCCACCGAGGAACCAGCGCCGCCGCCACCGCCGGGCACCGGCCGGGGCGGGCAGCGTGGGGTGGTCGTCCTCGACCGCGGGGCGGGGCAGTGGCTGGCCGCCGCGGCCGGCCGCGTACGGACCGGCGGCGGAACGCTGACCGGTCGGCGGTCCCGCTGCCGCCGCGCCGCCGACCGGCGCCGAGGTCGGGTCGAGCGGCAGCGCGGAGAGCATCGCGCGCAACTCGACCGCCGTGGGTCGATGGTCCGGGTCGTTCGCCATTCCGGCGCGCAGTACGTCGATCAGCTCGTCCGGCACGCCGGGCAGCCCGGGGATCGGCTGGTTGAACATCTCCAGCACGGTGACCAGGCTCGGATTGCGCTCGGTCTGCCAGCGGGGCGGCCGGCCGTGCATCACCGCGTAGAGCGTGGCGCAGAGCGCGTAGACGTCGACGGCGGGCGACGGCGGGCTGTGGCTGAACATCTCCGGCGGCGCGTAGGCCGGGGTGAGCACCTCCAGGGTGACCGACGCGTCGCGTACCTCGGCCAGCACGGCCAGCCCGAAGTCGGCCAGCACCGCCGGGTTGAAGTGCGAGTAGAGGATGTTGGCCGGCTTCACGTCCCGATGCAGCACACCGGCGGCGTGCGAGTGGGCCAGCGCATCGGCGATCTTGATGCCGAGGTCGCGCGTCTCCGCGGCGTCCAGCGGGGAGGTACGCATCCGCTCCGCATAGGAGCCGTCGCAGAGCTCCATGATCAGGTAGGGGTGCTGGTCGACGGTGACCCCGACGTCGAAGAGGTCGACCACGTGCGGATGCGACGACATCCGGCCGGCCGCGCGTGCCTCACGCAGGAACCGGGCCTGGTCTCGCTCGCTGTCCAGGGTGCGATTCTCCACCTTGACCGCGACCTCGCGGCCGACGGAGATCTGGGTGGCCCGGTAGACAGTGGCGTAACCACCCCGGGCAAATACCCGCAAATCGGTTAGACCGGGCACGATCGGTACCGGTAGGCCGCCGGACGGAGTGTCGGTCACAGCTTCGAAAATACCCAACCGGGCAGACGTCTCAGCGCACCGCGTCGACGGCGGGTGCCGAGCCACCGGCCCCGGACCCGTCCCCGCCGCTCGGATCGGCCGCCGTCGGCGCTGCGTCTCCGCCCGCCGCGACACCACCGGCCGAGGCCGCTCGGCGGGCGTCCCACCACAGGCCGACCGCGGTCGCCACCGCGCCGACGCCCTCCCAGGCGGCCACGCCGAAGAACCGATCGGGCGCGATGTCGGACAGCACCGCGATGCTGAAGACGGTGAAGGTGACCAGCCGGAACACCACGGTGAAGCGGTAGAAGGCGCGCCACTCGGTGGCGGTGGCCAGCAGGTAGTAGACCCCCATGTTGAACGAAGCCATCGAGGAGGCGAGCAGGAAGGTGCCGGTGTGGTCGCCCGAGGCCCGGCTGGCCGGCACCTCGAAACCGAGCGACCGCAGCATCGCCTCCGGCCAGAGCAGCCCGACCGCGCCCATGACCAGCGCCAACACGCCGAAGACCGCAATCGTCCAGCCCGCGGCGGTACGCGGCAGTTTCATCTCGGTCCTCCCAGGTACCGGTGCGGCCGCCACTGTGGACCGCCGCATCAACGCCGACACGCTAACCGCCGCCGGACCGGGGCACCATCGGCGAAACCGGCAGAACCGTCCCACCACTGCCCGACCGTCCGCAACCACCCGCGTCGATCAAGAGATCCGCGTCAAGTTGGAGATCGACTCTGACGCGAACCTCTTGATCAACGCGAGCAACCCCGAAGGGGGGTCAGGTTAGGAGGCGGGCGCGTAGGGCGTCGGCGGCGGGTCGCTCGCTGCGCTGCTCGGTCGCGTACGCCAGGCGGACCGCCTCCTCGGCGCTGGCCAGCGCCTCGGCCGGGCGGCCGCAGGCGGCCAACGCCTCGGCCAACACGCCGGCCGCGATCACCTGACTGCGGACGTCCTCGGCCGGAGCGGCGGCCGCCCGCCGGGCCCAGTCCAGCGCCTGGTCCCGCTGCCCGTGGGCGAGCAGCGCCGAGGCGTACCGGGCCATCGTCTGGCGGCGGGCGAAGAGCAGCGCGGGGGTGTTCGCGGCGGCGGTGGTGGCCAGCGGGGCGAGCAGCCCCACCGCGGTCGCCGAGTCACCGGCGGCCAGCCGGGCGGTGGCCAGCAGCACCCGGGGCGCCACCTGGGCCGGCGCCTGGGGGTTGTGCGGCTCGACGGCGGTCAGCACCGCGCGGGCGTCCCGCTCGGCCGCCGGTCCGTCACCCATGTCGAGCGCCACGAAGCCGCGCAGCGTGCCGGCCATCCCGGTCAGCAGCGGGTGCGCCGTACGCGCGGCGTAGGACAGCGCGTCGGTGAACAGATCGGCGGCGTGCTCCGGCTCGCCCAGCCCGCGTGCCACCACCCCCCGCACCACCAGCGCGAACCCGCGCCCCCAGTCGTCCGAGGCCGCGGCGAACTCGCGGTACGCCCGACGGGCCTCCCGGTCCGCCTCGGCCAGCTCGCCCAGCTCGGCGCTGGCGAACGCCTCGACCGCGCGCAGCGTGCCCACCGCCCACGCCTCACCGACCCGCTCGCCGAAGGGCAGGAAGACCCGCGCCAACCGGTCGGCCTCGCGCAGCCGCCCGGCGAGCAGGCGGGCGTAGGCGGTGGTGCCGCGCAGCCAGGCCCGACCGTACGGGTCCTTCAGCTCGGCGAAGAGCCGGGCGGCCCGGCCCAGCACCGCGTCCGTACCGGCGAAGTCGCCCCGGGTGGTGGCGACCCAGGCCAGGTTCTGCAACGACCAGGCCTGCCCGTGCCGGTCCTTCGCGCCCAGGCTGACCTGGTAAGCGCCGGCCAACCGGCTGCTCGCCTGGCTGAGTCGCCCGGCCACGAAGTCGGCCATGCCCAGCCGGCGCATCGCCGAGGCGCGCTGCGTGGCCAGGCCGCCCGCGGTGGCCACCTGCAACGCCTCCTGCCACGCGGCCACCGCGCGGGTCTGGTCGCCCAACGTCTGGTGTGCCTGCCCGGCGAGGAGCAGTGCGCTGGCCCGCACGGTCTCCTCGCCCGCGTTGGCGGCGATCTTCTCGGCCGAGGCCAGCGCGTCGGCCGCCCGGCCGACCTGGAGCAGCGCGCGGGCGTGCACCACCCGATCCGTCGCCGGCACACCGTCGGGGGCCAGCTCGGCGGCGCGCTCGGCGTACTCGACGGCCAGCGCCGGCTCGCCGGCGGTGAGCGACCGGCGGGCGGCCCGGCCGAGCGCGGCGACCCCGAGCGGGACCACCGCGCGGGCCGGCGCGTCCGGGCGCAGCTTCACCGCGTCGGCGAGCGCGGCGGCCCGCTCGACGTGGGCGGCGACGAACTCGTCCCGGTCGGCGTCGGTGAAGGCGGCCGCCGGGTTCGGTGCCGCCGGCTCGTTCCCGGCGCCGCCCGGCGCCGCCCAGCGGGCCAGCGCGGCGTGCCGCTCGGCCAGCTCGGCCTTGCTCACCCCCGCGTACACGGCTTCGCGCATCAACGGGGTGGCAAAGGCGTAACCGGTGCGGGTGCGGTGCAACATGCGACGTTGCAGCAGCTCTTCGACGGCCCGCTCCAGCTCGACCGCGACCACCGCGGCGGGGCGACCGTCCCGCCCGGCGTGCTGTTCGCGCAGCGCCTCCAGGGCGCCGGCCGGCACGGTGTCGCCGACCACCGCGGCGTCCCGCAGCGCTGACCGGGCGTCCGGCGGCAACGCGTCGATGCGGGCCGCGAGCACGGCGGCGAGATCCCGGGAGAGCAGCCGGCTGCCCAGCGAGCCGGGAGCGAGTCGCCAGCCGACGCTGGCGCCCCGGCCCGGCCCGGCGGTCAGCGCACCGCGCTCCAGGAGCAGGGTCACCAGCTCGGCCAGGTAGAACGGGTTGCCCTGCGCGGTGGCGAGCAGCCGGTCGGCGTCGGCCTGGGGCAGCTTCCCGCCGCTGAGGTAGCTGGTCAGCAGCCGGGCCGCGTCGGCGCCGCGCAGCGGCGGCAGCGCGTGCACCTCGGCGTCGGCCACCCGGGTCAGCGCACCGGCCGTCCGGACCAGCTCGGGGCGACCGAGCAGCAGCACCAGCACCGGGCCGGCGAGCCGGGACAACGCCATCCCCAGCGCCCGGATGGTCTCCGGGGTCGCGTCGTGCAGGTCGTCCACGATCACCACCAGCGGCGCCTCCACGGCGAGCGCGCTGAGCAGGTCGGCGACCGCGTTCGGCACCGCCTCGGCGTCGGCCGACAGCGCACCGGCGCCGGTCCACTCGCCGTTGTCGGTGCCGCCGTGCGCGGGCAGCTCGGCGTAGCCGAGCAGGGCGAGGAGTTGGTCGGTGGGGATCGGCGTCGGCTCGGTGCCGGCGCGGGCGAGCCGCTGGCCGAGCCGGCGCAGGCGCTCCTCGACCGCCGGGCGGGTCAGCGCGGTGGCCGCGTCGCCGGGCAGGCCGACCGCGGCGCGGACCAGGTCGGCCAGTGGCGCCAGCCGACGTCGCTCGCCGAAGGCGGCGCAGCGCACCGAGAGCACCCGGGCGCCCGTGTGCGCGGCGTACCGGCCCGCGCCCACGTCGTAACCGGCGGCGAGGCGCTCGACCTCGGCCGCGAACCGGGACTTGCCAATGCCCGCCTCGGCGGTCATCAGCAGCACCCGCGGCTCGCCCCGGTCGATCACCTCGGCGAGCCGGCCGGCGACCCGACCGATCTCGGTCTCCCGGCCGACGAACGGCGCCTCGTCGCCGAGGCCGGAGCGGGTGCCCGGCGCGTCCAGGAGGCCGAGCAGCTCGTACG
Organism: Micromonospora sp. NPDC093243; assembly: GCF_044753725.1. Classification (NCBI taxonomy): domain Bacteria; kingdom Bacillati; phylum Actinomycetota; class Actinomycetes; order Micromonosporales; family Micromonosporaceae; genus Micromonospora; species Micromonospora sp. NPDC093243. The sequence continues at coordinate 221,129 of NZ_JBIVNT010000008.1, forward strand.
CCTCGACGGGCTCACGCTTGCCCTTCAGCCGCAACGGCCGCAGGGCTCGCCAGGAGGCCACGTGCCGGGTCGCGGCGGCGGTCCGGGCACCGGCGTAGACCGCGCCGACCGCCCCGGCGTCGGCGAGCCGCGCGGCGGTGTTCACCGTGTCGCCGATGACCGTGTATTCGATGGCCGCCTGGATGCCGGCGATCACGTCGCCGGTGTTCAACCCCACCCGCAGGCCGAGGGGAGCGCCGCCGCCACGCTCGTCGTCGAGGACCCGGCGCACCGCCCGCTGCATGGAGAGCGCGGCGCGGACGGCCCGCTCGGCGTCGTCCTCGTGCGCCACCGGAGCGCCGAAGACCGCCATGATCCCGTCACCGGTCAGCTTGTCGACGTGGCCGCCGAAGGTCTTGACCGCGCCCGCGAGCGCGGCGAGCACCCGGTCGGTGACCGCGCCGACCCGCTCCGGGTCGAGGTCCTCGGACCAGGAGGTGAAGTCGGAGAGGTCACCGAAGAGCACGGTGACCACCCGGCGCTCGGCGGCCGGCAGCGTCGCAGCGGCCGGCAGCGCGGCGCCGCAGTTGTGGCAGAACCGCGCGCCGGGCACGGCGACGGTTCCGCACACCGGGCAGGTCACGGCTGCTCCAACTCCGTACCCCCGTCCCCGGATTCCCGGGTCGGCACCGCGAGGTATTCCAACTGTGCGCGCACCGACCACTCGGCGGCCCACCAGAGCGACCGGTCCACGTCGGCGTAGACCGCCGCGACCACCTCGGCCGCGGTGCCGGCGCCGGCGGCGACTGCCGCCCGCACCTGGTCGAGCCGGGCCCGCCGGTGGGCGAGGTAGAAGTCGGCCGCCGCACCGCAGTCGGCCAGCGCCGGCCCGTGGCCCGGCAGTGCCGGGATCCCGCGGTACGTCGAGAGCAGTTCCAGGCTGGCCAGGTAGTCCCCGAGATGCCCGTCCGGGTGGGCGACCACGGTGGTGCCCCGCCCGAGGATGGTGTCGCCGGTGAGCACCACCCGCTCGGCGGCGTGCTCGACCAGGAAGCAGACCGAGTCGGCGGTGTGCCCGGGGGCCGGCACGAGCCGCACGGTCAGCCCCGGGACGTCCGGCGACGCGCCGGCGGCGAGTGGTGACCCGCCGAGGGTGTGCGCCGGGTCGGCGGCGAGCACCGGCACCCCGCCGAGCAGTTCGCTGAGCCGGGCGGCGCCCTCGGTGTGGTCCGGGTGGCCGTGAGTGATCAACACCAGCCCGATCGGTCCGCGCGCCGCGATCGCGGCCAGGTGGCCCTCGTCGGCCGGCCCCGGGTCGACCACGACGCCCAACTCCTGGCCAGGGGCACGGAGCAGCCAGGTGTTCGTGCCGTCGAGCGTCATCGGCCCCGGGTTCGGGGCGCGTAGCAGCGTCACCCAGCCCGGCAGTTGGTCGGCGAGCGCCGCCGCCGGCGCGGTCACGTGCCCCGTCATGGCTGCGATCGTACGACCCCGCCCACCGCTCCCCGCGATCTTGCGGGTACCGCCCCGGGTTTGTGCCTGTTCACGGCATTCGCCGGGCGGTGACCCGCGAGATCGCGGAGAGTCGGGCGGGAACGGTCAGCCGACCTCGACGATGACCTCGATCTCGACCGGGGCGTCGAGCGGCAGCTCGGCCACGCCGACGGCGCTGCGCGCGTGCCGGCCGGCCTCCCCGAAGACGGCGCCGAACAGGTCGGAGGCGCCGTTGATCACCGCCGGCTGGCCGGTGAAGCCCGGGGCCGACGCGACGAAGCCGGTCAGCTTGACGATCTTGACCACGTTCTCCAGGCCGACCAGCGAGTCGACCGCGGCCAGCGCGTTGAGCGCACAGCGCTGGGCGAGATCCTTGGCCTGCTCGGCGGAGATGCCGGCGCCCACCTTGCCGGTGGCGAGCAGCTTCCCCTCGGCCATGGGCAGCTGCCCGGAGACGTAGACGTGCTGGCCGGTCTGCACCGCCGGCACGTAGCTGGCCACCGGAGGCACCACCTCGGGCAGCTCGTGCCCCAGCTCGGCCAGCTTCGCGTGCGGACCGTTGCTCATGCCGTCACCTTGCCCGGGCCAGCGATGCGGGCGTCGCGCCCACTCATGCCTTGGGCCGCTTCAGGTAGGCGACCAACTGGTCCGGATTCGGGCCGGGCACCACGGCGACGAGCTCCCACCCGTCCTCTCCCCAGTTGTCCAAGATCTGCTTGGTCGCGTGGACCAGCAGCGGGACCGTGGCGTACTCCCACTTCTGCATCGGTGCAGGGCTCCCTCGAGTGCGCGGAATCTTCGAGGCACAGCCTACGGTCCGGCTGACGGCCGGGGCGCGGGACGCTGCTCCGGCGCGGCCGGCAGTTCGCCGCACGGCCCGCCGTGCTCGTAGCGCTGGGGACAGCGGGAGCGGTCAGCCAGCAGCAGGTCGCAGAAGACCCGGTGCCGGTTGTTCTGGTCGTCGGCGTTGGAGACCGTGGTCTCGCCGGCGTCCAACTCGGGCAGGAAGCCCAGGGAGACCGCGATCCGGCTGGCGAGCACGGTGGCCGCGGCCAGGTCGGGCACCCGGATCGGCAGATGGATCACATAACCGGGCTCCTCGTCCTCCCGGCCGGGCTCGGTGGGTCGGCTCACCGTCCGCACCACCTCCACCGGTTCGGAGATCCGGCGGTAGGACCGCTCGTTGATCGGCAGGCTCCCGACCGGCCCCTCACCCTCGGCCGAGCCAGACCCGGGCCGACGCGACCGGTCGTTGGCCGGGAACTGGGCTCGAGGGATGTTGTCCGTGTCGCGCATGCACTGCCTCCGGGCGTCGTACCTGGTCAAGTCCCCGCTGTTCCGGTCCGGAGCTCCGCCCGACCCGGTTTCCCCCGCGACGGCACGACCGTAGGCCGGGGGCGAAGTCCCGCCAATAGGACGCGCGCGCCCGACCGGCGGCCAGTCGCATATGTGACAGATGCCGGGTACGCTCCGCCGACTGGTCGCGCTCCCACCCCCGCTCGGCGCCACGGGCGACACCGACGGGGTCATCGACCGCTACCCTCTCGGTCGGACGGCACGCGACGGCGTCGCCGCGAGCTCGACTTCACGCTCGTCGCCGGCTGGCGGCGAGCGCCGCACCCCCGGGGGAAGAGATGACCCAGCCACCCAGCGGCGACCCGACCGGATCGCCGGCCGTCCCGCCGGCCCACCCCGGCGCCGCCGGACAGTCCGACGCCCCGGGCATTCCCGCCCAGCCGGCCGGCCCGAGCACCCCGACGCAGCCCATCTCCGGCGTCCCCGCGCAGCCGGCCCCCGGGCAGCCGGGCGCGCCGACCCTCGCCGGGCAGCCCGGGTCGCCGGCCTTCCCCGGCCAGCCCGGGTCGCCGGCCTTCCCCGGCCAGCCCGGCGACCCGACCGCGGGCGGTACGGCACCGTCCGGGCATCCGCCGGTGACCGACCCGGCGGCGATCCCGGCACCCCCCGCCGGCTACCCGCCGTACGGGGCGCCCGCCCCGCCGAAGAAGAAGCGTGGGCTGCTCATCGCCGCGATCGCGCTGGTGGTGGTCCTGGTGCTCTGCGTGGGCGGGGGCGTGACCGCGTTCCTGACCCTGCGCAACGTCGAGACCGGCGAGGGCGCGAAGGAGCCGGCGGTCGCGGTGGAGCGGTTCCTCACCGCCGTCTACCGGGAGCGGGACGCCGCGAAGGCGACCGCCCTGGTCTGCTCGTCGTCCCGGGACGACGACAAGATCGCCACGAAGGTGGCCGAGGTGGAGAAGTACGTCTCCGAGTACAAGAGCCCCCGTTTCCGCTGGACCACCCCGAAGGTGGACAACCAGACCGGCGACCGGGCCACCGTCTCCACCAAGGTCACCATGACCACCGCCGACGAGAAGGTGGCCGACCAGGAGCTGCGCTTCACTGTGGTGCAGAAGACGGGTTGGTGGGTCTGCGAGGTCGCCTGACCGCCACGGCTGGATAGGCTCGACGGGTGCGAGCAGCTGAGCGGCCGACCGACCCGGCCTCTACCGGATGGCCGGCCCGACTGCACGTGGTCACCGGCAAGGGCGGCACCGGCAAGACCAGCATCGCGGCTGCGCTGGCCCTGGCGCTGGCCCACGGCGGGCGGCGAACCCTGCTGCTCGAGGTCGAGGGACGGCAGGGCATCGCCCAGCTCTTCGGCATCGACCCGCTGCCGTACGCCGAGCGACACCTCACCGACGCGCCCGGCGGCGGTGAGGTGCGGGCGCTCGCGGTGGACGCCGAGGAGGCGCTGCTCGAGTACCTGGACATGTTCTACAAGCTCGGCGCGGCCGGCCGGGCGCTGCGCAAGTTCGGTGCCATCGACTTCGCCACCACCATCGCCCCGGGGCTGCGCGACGTGCTGCTGACCGGCAAGGCGAAGGAGGCGACCACCCGCACCGACGGCCAGCGGCGGGTGTACGACGCGGTGGTGCTGGATGCCCCGCCGACCGGACGGATCGGCCGATTCCTGAACGTGACGGCCGAAACCGCCCGACTGGCCAAGGTCGGCCCGATCAAGACGCAGAGCGAGGGCGTCGCGGCGCTGCTGCGCTCGCCGATGACCGCCGTGCACGTGGTGACCCTGCTCGAGGAGATGCCGGTCCAGGAGACGGTCGACGCGATCGCGGAGCTGACCTCGCTCGGCTTTCCGGTGGGCCGGGTGATCGTCAACGGAACCCGGCCACCGCTGCCCGCCGGCCGGGTGGTCACCGCCGCCGAGCTGCGGCGCGGCCTGCTCGCCGCCGGGCTGCCGACCGACCGGGAGATCGTCGCCGGGCTGGCCGACGAGGCGCGTGACCAGGTGATCCGCCGGGAACTGGAGGACTCCCTCCGGACCGATCTGATCGAGCTGGGTTTGCCGCTGATCGAGCTGCCGCTGCTGCCCGACGGGGTCGACCGGTCCGGGCTGGCCACCCTGGCCGCAGCGCTGCTGAGGGCGGATTGACTCACACCTGCGGTCGGCACGGGCGCACGGACCCGGTCGGCCCGATACGCTCGATTGGTGCCTTCCGAAGACGCGGCGCCGCAGCTCGACGTCGACCAGATCCTCGCTGATCCGGGCGTCCGGATCGTGGTGTGCTGCGGTGCGGGTGGGGTGGGGAAGACGACCACGGCCGCCGCGCTGGCGCTGCGGGCCGCCGAGCAGCACGGCCGCCGGACGGTGGTGCTCACCATTGACCCGGCCCGCCGGCTGGCCCAGTCTCTCGGCCTGACCGAGCTGGACAACACCCCCCGCCAGGTGAAGGGCATCGACGTCGAGAGCAGCGGCGGTGAGCTGCACGCCATGATGCTCGACATGAAGCGGACCTTCGACGACGTGGTGCTCCAGCACACCGATCCGACGAAGGCGGCGGAGATCTTCGCCAACCCCTTCTACCAGGCGATGAGTTCCACCTTCTCCGGCACGCAGGAGTACATGGCGATGGAGAAGCTCGGGCAGTTGCACGCCCGGGGTGAGTGGGACCTCATCGTGGTCGACACTCCGCCGTCGCGCTCGGCGCTGGACTTCCTGGACGCGCCGGCCCGGCTCTCCCGGTTCCTCGACGGCCGGATGCTGCGCCTGCTGCTCGCACCGGCGCGCAGCGGTGGCCGCAGCATGTTCAGCCTGGTGACGGCCTCGTTCGGGATGTTCTCGAAGGTGGTGCAGAAGGTCCTCGGCGCTCAGCTGCTGACTGATCTGTCCGGCTTCGTGGCGGCGCTCGACTCGATGTTCGGCGGCTTCCGCCAGCGGGCCGAGCAGACGTACCGCATCCTGCAGGCCGGAGAGACGGCCTTCCTGCTGGTCGCGGCGCCCGAGTCGGACGCGGTCCGGGAGGCGGCCTACTTCGCCGGGCGGCTGCGCGACGAGCGGATGCCGCTGGCGGGTCTGGTGCTCAACCGGGTGCACCGGCCGGCGGTGCCGGAGCTGGACGCGGCGCGCAGCAGGGCCGCCGCGGAGCGGCTGGCCGAACTGGGTGGCCACGAGGGCACCGCCGACGTGCTGCGGGCACACGCCGCGCTGGCCCGGCAGGCGGTACGCGAACAGCAGGTGGCCGCCCGGTTCACCGAGGCGTTCCCGGCCGTGCCGACGGTCTCGGTGACGGCACAGCCCGCCGACGTGCACGACGTCGACGGGCTGCGGACGATCGGCGCGGCGATCAGCCGGTCGTGACCAGGATCTTGTCCTTACCGGTCTTGTCCTTGCTGTTCTTCTTCATCGCGGCCTCGAACATCTTGCGCCAGCTCGTCACCTGGGGGTGACGACGCAGCAGCGCGCGGCGTTCGCGTTCGGTCATGCCACCCCACACACCGAACTCGATCCGGTTGTCGAGCGCGTCAGCCAGGCACTCGTACCGAACTGGGCAGCTCCGGCAGATCCGCTTCGCCACGTTCTGTTCGGCGCCCTGTACGAACAACGCGTCCGGGTCCCCGTTCTGACACGCCGCCAGCGACGGCCAGTCGGCAATCATGCCCATGTGTACACGTCCCCCCTTGCAGTACCTACCGACCTCGTTACGCGTCAGCCGGCAATTCCCCCCGATCGCCCTGCCGGCCTTCCCCAAGGCGGCACGGACGACATGTGGCGCTGTCGCCGCCACCATCATGCTCTGTAGTCGACTGATTACGCAACGTTGTCGGCCAAATCCATCATTCCGGACACTCCCGGCTTCCCGGGCCATCGCTCGCCGGTTACCCCGAGGCAGTACGTGAAAACGCTGCGGAGCCCACTCCCGACGGAGGAGACTCGGCGCCAGTCACACGCAACCACGCACCAGGGGTCGTGCGTTTAACACAACGAGGGCAGCGCGCGCAGGAAATGGGGAAAGAACACCCCAGCGCCCCTCGTTCCCTGTACGCGTACCCTGTCGAGGTGACCTGGATGCGGAAACGTGACCACAACGTACTGACCAACGCCGCATCGCTACTCATCTGTGGCCTGTTGGCCGGCGTGGTGGTCGCGGCGGCGGCCTTCCCCGCGGTGGCGATGTCCGGACTTGCCGCCAAGGCCGGCGCCGAGACCTTCGGTGCACTGCCCACTGAGCTGACGGTGGCCCGCGCGCCACAGATCAGCTACCTGCTCGCCTCGGACGGCAAGACGCCGCTCGCGACGATGTACGACGAGAACCGGCGCGACGTGAAACTCGCCGACGTCTCGCCGCACATGCAGAAGGCCATCATCGCGGCCGAGGACCACGACTTCTACAAGCACAACGGCGTCGACATCAACGGTGTCGCCCGCGCGTTCGTGAACAACCAGAACGAGGGCGCGAACGGCCGGCAGGGCGCCTCGACGCTCACCATGCAGTACGTCCGGCTCGCCATCGCCTACTCGGCCACCCACCCGGCCGACGTCGTCGCGGCGACCGAGGACACCAGCGCCCGCAAGCTGCGCGAGATGCGCTACGCGCTCCAGATCGACAAGGAGCTCTCCAAGGACGAGATCCTGGAGCGCTACCTGAACATCGCCTCCTTCGGCAACGGCGCCTACGGCATCTACGCCGCCAGCCAGGTCTACTTCGGCAAGCCGCCGAGCAAGCTCAAGATCGAGGAAGCCGCGCTGCTGGCCGGCATGGTGAAGGCGCCGACGACGAACGACCCGACCACCAAGAGCGGCTACCCGCTCGCCCTGGACCGGCGCAACTACGTCATCCAGAACATGGTCGACATCAAGGCCATCACCCAGCAGGAGGCCGACGCGGCCAAGGCCACCAAGCTGGTGGTCAAGGACAAGCGCACCCCCAACGGCTGCGTCGCCACGAACGTCAACAGCTGGGGCTTCTTCTGCGACTACTTCTACCGCTGGTGGATGCAGCAGGAGACGTTCGGCTCGACCTCGTACGACCGCGAGCGCCGGCTGAAGAGCGGCGGCTACACCGTCGTCACCTCGATCGACGTGCAGGCCCAGAAGGGCGCGGACAAGGCGGTCCGCAAGGCCAAGAGCGTGAACAGCAAGGAAGCCGCGATGGTGGCGGTCGTGGAGCCGGGCACCGGCCGGGTCCGGGCCCTCGCGGTGAACCGGAACTTCAAGCTCGACGACCCGAAGCACCCGACCAACAAGCCGCACAGCGACCCGAAGCAGCGCAGCAAGGGCAAGCTCGGCAACTATCCGAACACGGTGAACCCGCTGCTCACCGGCGGTGACGGCATCACCGGCTACCAGGCCGGCTCGACCTTCAAGATGTTCACCATCGTGGCCGCGCTGGAGAAGGGCGTCCCGCTCAGCTACAGCATGAACGCGCCACAGCAGTTCAAGTCGGAATACATCATCGACAGCAGCAGCCCGGCCGCCTGCCCCGGCACCCACTTCTACTGCCCGACCAACTCCGGCAAGAAGGCCGGCGGCGTGCAGAACATGTGGAGCGCCTTCAGCGCGTCGATCAACACCTACTTCGTGCCGCTGCAGCAGCAGGTCGGCGCGGAGAACGTGGTCGACGTCGCCAAGCGACTCGGCATCCAGTTCCGGCAGAGCGAGGACGCCAAGTTCGCCGGCACCAAGGACTTCGCGCACCAGTGGGGCGCGTTCACCCTCGGCGTCTCGCAGACCACCCCGCTGGAACTCGCGAACGCGTACGCCACGCTGGCCGCGGACGGCAAGTACTGCGAGCCGATCCCGGTGCAGAAGATCACCGGTCCGGACGGCAAGAACCTGGACATCGCCAACCCGCGCTGCGAGAAGCGGATCAGCACCGAGGTCGCCCGGGCCGCCGTGGACGCCGCCCGCTGCCCGGTCGGCGACAACTCCGCGACCACCAAGTGCGGTGGCAGCCGGACGGCGGCGAACGTGCGCGGCATCGTCGGCAAGCCGGTGGCCGGCAAGTCCGGCACCACCGACTCGGAGAAGACCGCCGCCCTGGTCGCGATGACCAAGCAGTACGCGGTGGCCGGCATCATGGCCGACCCGGACTGGCCGCAGACCAACGTCAAGATGGGGCACAACGTCAAGAACGGCATCAACCCGCCGGTCTACGAGACGTTGCGGGACGCCATGAAGGGCAAGAAGGGCATCAACTTCGAGCCACCCGGCAAGAAGATCTCCGAGGGTGATCAGCGCTCCATTCCGAACGTGAAGTGCCAGTCGGTCGACACCGCCCGGTCCCGGATCAAGGGTGCCGGCTTCGAGGCAATCGTCTCCGACGCCAAGGTCGCCTCCAGCTGCCCGCCGGGCACCGCTGCGGGCACCAGCCCGGACGGCCGGACCATCAAGGGCGGCGTGGTCACCATCCAGATCAGCAGCGGTGGTGGCGGCGCCACGCCGCCGGGCAACCAGCCCGGCAACCCACCCGGCAATCAGCCCGGCAATCAGCCCGGCCGGCCGCCCGGCCGGAACTGAGGCTGAGCTACGGGCCCGGCGGCAACCCCGGACGGGCCCGGGTCGACAGCGTGAACCGCGACGGGCGGGCACCCAGCGAGGGTGCCCGCCCGTTTCGGGTTTCCGGTTCCGGAGCGCGGCGGGTTCGGGGCGCGGCGGGTTCGGGGCGCGACAGCCCGGTCGGCCGACGATCGGCGCAGCGGCAGCGACCGGTCAGACGGGCCCGGTGACCCGCGCCATGCTGATCAGAGGCCGAGCTGCCGGCGTACCTCGGCGGCCACCCGACCACCCTCGGCCCGGCCGGCGACCGCGGTCTGCGCCGCCTTCATCGCCGGGCCCATCTGCGCCTTGCCGGTGAAGCCGCCGGCGCTGAGCGCCCCGGTGACCAGCTCGGTCAGCTCGGCGTCGGAGAGCTGCTTCGGCAGGTAACGGTCCAACACCTGCTCCTCCGCCGACTCCTTCGCGGCCTGCTCGCCGCGACCGGCCTCGGCGAACGCGCTCGCCGCCTCCCGACGCTTCTTGGCCTCCTTGGTCAGCACCGCGAGCACCTCGTCGTCGGTGAGCTCGCGCTTGGCCTTTCCGGCCACCTCGGCGTTGCCCACGGCGGCCAGGGCCATCCGCAGCGTGGAGGTGGTCAGCTCGTCGCGCGCCTTCAAGGCGCTCCGCATGTCCGCGGTCAGGCGGTCCTTCAGCGTGCTCATGGACGGTCAAACTACCCTGAACGGCATGCGAAAGCGCACAGTATTCCGGCTCGCGGCCTCGGCCGCCGCGGTGGGCGCGGCCACCCTGGCGTACGCGTCGCTCATCGAACGCAACATGTTCACCCTGCGGCGGTACGACGTGCCGGTGCTACCGGCCGACGCGGAGCCGCTGCGCGTCCTGCACCTGTCGGACCTGCACATGATGCCCGACCAGGCGCGCAAGCAGCGCTGGGTGGCGTCGCTCGCCGCGCTCGACCCCGACCTGGTCGTGGTGACCGGCGACAACATGGCACACCCCGACGCCGTGCCCGGGGTGCTGCGCGCCCTCCAGCCGCTGCTGGACCGCCCGGGGGCCTTCGTGTTCGGCTCCAACGACTACACCGGCCCGGTCCTGAAGAACCCGTTCACCTACTTCCTCCCGGACCGGGAGTACACCGAGGGCGTCGAGCTGCCGTACGAGGAGCTGCGCGAGGTGTTCACCGGGGCGGGCTGGCACGACCTGAACAACGCCCGGGCCATGCTCAAGGCCGGCGGGCGGCTGATCGACCTGGTCGGCGTGGACGACCCGCACATCGAACGGGACGACTACCCCGCTGTCTCCGGCCAGGTCGCCGTGTCGGCCGACCTGTCGATCGCGCTCACCCACTCCCCCGAGCCGGCGGTGCTCGACCAGATGGCGGCCGACCGCTTCGGCCTGCTGCTGGCCGGGCACACCCACGGCGGGCAGGTCTGCGTGCCGGGGTACGGGGCGCTGGTCACCAACTGTGGGCTGCCCCGGTCGATGGCGCGCGGGCTGCACCGCTGGCCGGGCTCCGACTCCTGGCTGCACGTCTCCGCCGGCCTCGGCACCCACCCCACCGCCCCGGTCCGCTTCGCCTGCCCCCCGGAGGCGAGCATCCTCACCCTCATCCCCCGCTGACGCGCCCGGCGCGCACGCCGTGCGGGCCCCGCGGGCCGTGCGGGCCGTGCGCGCCGGGGCGCGCCCGTGCGAGCCCGGTCAAGATCCGCGCAACTTCCCTGAAGTAGTGGCCTCGTTCGACCTGGGAGGCCCCTACTTCCCGGAAGTTGTGCGGATCTTGAGCCAGGCTCGGAGGGGTGCGCCGGCGGCGGGGGTACCGAGTTTGACCACCGGGACGGGTGGGCTACTATTTGTCGGCACGCCTCGGGGTGTGGCGCAGCTTGGTAGCGCGCTTCGTTCGGGACGAAGAGGTCGTCGGTTCGAATCCGGCCACCCCGACCAGAGGCAAGGGCCAGGTGAGAAGGACTCTCACCTGGCCCTTTTCGTTGCCCTGGTGATCTTCCCCATCGGCGCTGGTCGTCGGCCGGTCGCCGCTCACGTCCTGGTCACCCGCGAAAGTCAGCGGCGTGTGCGGCCTATCGCCAGCCCCAGGAGCACGAGCAGGACGGCAACGACGGCCCAGGCGACCATCCCGGCCCAGAGCGGGTTGTCCATCAGGACGGCGAGCAGGATGCACACAGGAAGCAGTGACCCGGCAACCGCGAACATGATCCTCGGGACCTGGCTGCGCATTGGTCCTCCTCAGTTCGTACCCAGCCGACAGCCTGTCACGGCGCAGGGGATGCCGCCGCCCGCTGCGTGCCGATCGAGAGCGACCGACGCCCAGCGCGTCAGCGGAAAGTCAGCGAACGCCTGACGGGATCCACATCGACGAGCCCCGGGCGACCGCCGATCGCGCCAGCTCGGGTTCATCCGTCGGCGAGTTCCGCCAAGGCGGCGCGGATGCGCCGCCCGAGGTCCGCGACCTCCTCCGGCGTCGGCCGCAGCACGCCGTCCTCGGCCATCAACGCCCGGTACTGCTGCTGCTCGTACGGGACTCCGGATGGCAGCGGCGCGACGTGCCAGTGCACGTGGGCGTTGCCCTGCCTGCTGCCGAGCGACAGCAGGTAGGTGCGCTCCGGGCGGAGCACCCGGTTGACGGCGCGGGCGACCCGGTGCACCACCGCCTGGAGACTCAGGTAGTCCGCCGGGTCGAGATCCTGTACCACGTCCTCGATGTGCCGGCGCGGCGCGACGAGGGCGGAGCCGGGGAGCGTCGGGTAGCGGTTCAGGAACGCCACCCAGGAGCCGCCGTCGTAGAGCGGTTCGTGTTCGTAGCCCGCGTCGCCGGTTAGGAACGAACAGACGAAGCACCGGCCGGACCGGGCCCGCCGCTCGTAGGCCGTCAGGTCCATCGGCAGCCGCTCGCCCACCCATGGATGGTAGCCAGCGGCGTCGGGTCGCCGTCAGAGACGTTTCGGCTGGCCGGGGCGTCGTTAGCATCAGCGACGATGGAGCTGCTGGAGCGCGCGGAGACGCTCGGTGCGATGGACGATCTGCTGGCCGCCACCGCCAGCGGCGGCCAGATCGCGCTCGTGGCCGCCGAAGCGGGCGCCGGGAAGTCCACCCTGGTCACCGCGTTCGCGGCGGCGCTCGGTCCGCGCGCCCGGGTGCTCTGGGGCTCGTGCGATCCGCTGCTCACCCCACGGGCGCTCGGCCCACTGCACGACGTGGCCCGCCAGGTCGGCGGGGTGCTGGCGGAGCGGCTGACCGCGCTGCACGCCGACGGCCGGCCGGATCCGCTACGCCGGGGCGCGGTCTTCGACGCGCTCCTCGACGAGCTGGCCGGCCCGCGGCACCGACCCCGGCCGGTGCTGGTGATCGAGGACGCGCACTGGGCCGACGAGGCGACCCTGGATCTGACCGCCTTCCTGGGCCGGCGGCTGGCCCGCTGCCACGCCCTGCTCGTGCTGACCTTCCGCGACGACGAGGTCGGGCCGGGGCATCCGCTGCACGCCGTGCTCGCCGGGCTGCCCCGGCCGCTGGTCCGCCGGCTTCCGTTGCCGCCGCTCTCCACCGCCGCCGTCGCGGAACTCGCCCACCGCGCGGACCGGGCCCCCGCCGGCCTCTACCAGGCCACCGGGGGCAACCCGCTGCTGATCACCGAGGTGCTGGCCGCGGACGGGGAGGGCGTGCCGCCGACCGTACGGGATCTCGTGCTGGCCCGGCTCGCGACGGTCTCCCCGGCCGCCCGGGCGGTGGCCGGGCTGGTTTCGGTGGTGCCGTCCCGGGCCGAGTCGTACCTGCTCGACGACCAACCCCCGGCGGCCGTGCAGGAGTGCCTGGACCGAGGGCTGCTCGTACCGGCGGGCAACGGGGTGAGGTTCCGCCACGAGCTGCTCGGCCGGGCGGTGCGGGAGTCGCTGTCGCCGGTGCAGCGGGCCGCGCTGCACGTCACGGTCCTGACGAAGCTGGCGCCCCGGCCCGATGTGGACGCCGCCCGGCTGGTGCACCACGCCCACCACGCCGACGACGCCGAGGCCGTGCTCACCTGGGCGCCGATCGCGGCACGAAGGGCCGCCACGGCGGGCGCGCACCGGCAGGCCGCGGACCACTACGCGGTGGCGCTGCCCCGCTCACGCGCGCTGCCGGCACCGCGCAGGGCCGAGCTGCTGGAGGCGTACGCGACCGCGGGTTACCTGGCCGGGCTGGGCGTGGAGGCGCTCGACGCGTGGCGCTCCGCCCTGGCCCTGCGGGAGACCGAGGACGACCCGCTGCGGATCGGAGAGGACCTGCGGTGGGTTTCCCGGCTCTCCTGGTGGACCGGGGACAGCGGCGGGGCCCGGACGGCCGCGACACGGGCGATCGAGGTGCTTGAGTCCGCACCGCCCGGCGTGCAGCTCGCCATGGCGTACAGCAACATGTCCCAGCTGCTCATGCTCGCCGACGACGGTGAGGCGGCGATCCGCTGGGGCGGGCGGGCGCTCGCGCTGGCCCGGCGCCTGGGCGACGTCGAGACCGAGGCGCATGCGCTGGTGAACGTCGGATCGGCCCGGTTGCAGCGCGGCGACGTCGACGGCATCGCCGAGTTGGAGCGCGGGCACGCGCTCGCCGCCGCGCACGGCCTGGACGACCACGCCGCCCGGGCGCTGGTCAACCTCGCCACCATGTCGGTTGAGTGGCGCAGGCTGACGACGGGGGCGGACGCGCTGGACCGGGCGCTGCGCTTCAGCAGGGCTCGGGACCTCGACGGGTACGCCCGGCACCTGCTCGGTTACCGGGCCCGGCTGCGGCTGGACCGCGGTGACTGGGCCGGCGCCCAGACGGACGCGGAGCAGGCCCTCGCCGGGACCGATCAGCCCGGCGGCAGCCTGATTCCCGCGCTGGTCGCGCGCGGCCGGCTCGCATCGCGCCGCGGCGAATTGGCCGGGCCCGACCACCTGGCGACGGCGGCGCGGTGGGCGGAGCGGAGCCGCGAGCTGCAGTTCGTCGGGCCGGTCACGGCGGCGCTGGCCGAGCGGTACTGGCTGGCCGGGAAGCCGGAGCGGGCCGCCGGCGAGGCGCGCCGCGGCTACCGGCTCGCCGCCGAGGCGGGGCAACTGTGGTTCGCCGGCGAGCTGGCGTACTGGCTGTGGCGGGCCGGCGAGCCGGTCCGGGAGGGCATGGTGCTGGCGTCGCCGTACCGCAGGTTGGTCGAGGGCGACTGGGCCGGCGCGGCCGACGAGTGGGAGCGGCTGGGCTGCCCGTACCCCCGGGCGGAGGCGCTGGCCTGCGGCGACGAGGAGGCGGCCGGAGAGGCGCTGCGGATCCTGGACGGGCTCGGCGCGACCGGGACGGCCCAGCGGGTGCGGGCGGAGCTGCGCCGGCGGGGCATCGCCCGGGTACCGCGCGGGCCGCGACCCGCGACCGCCGCCCACCCGGCCGGCCTGACCGGTCGGCAGCGCGAGGTGCTGGCCCTGCTCGCCGAGGGGCTGAGCGACGCCGAGATCGCCGGCCGGCTGTCGTTGTCGGCCCGTACCGTCGGCCACCACGTCTCCGCGGTGCTGGAGAAACTGGCCGTCCCGAGCCGGGGCCAGGCGGTCGCCGCCGCCCGCCGGCAGGGCCTGCTGCCGCCAACATAGGTGGTTCTCCCCATCCCCCGGCACACCGCCGTGCCTAGCGTCGGCACGGCAACGAGCTTCGCGATCGGAGGGAAGGCACCGATGAGCACCACACTGGATCTGACCGCCGTGAAGGCACGCCAGCAGAAGACCTGGGCCAGCGGCGACTACGGCGCCGTCGCGGCCCGCATCCATCCGATGTCGGAGTGGCTGGTCGACGCGGCCGACCTGCCGGCCGGGGCCCGGGTGCTGGACGTGGCGACCGGGACCGGCAACGCCGCCATCGCTGCGGCCCGCTGCGGCTGCCTGGTGACCGGGGTCGACTACGTACCCGAACTGCTGGAGCGCGGGCACGCGCGGGCCGCGGCGGAGGGGTTGCCGGTGACCTTCGTGACTGGCGACGCGGAACGGTTGGCCTACCCCGACGGCGCCTTCGACGCGGTGCTCTCGGTGGTCGGTGTGATGTTCGCGCCCGACCAGGAGCGGGCGGCAGCGGAGCTGGTCCGGGTCTGCCGGCCCGGCGGCACGCTGGCGTTGGCGGCCTGGACACCGGACGGCTTCATCGGCGAGCTGTTCCGGACGGTCGGCCGGCACGTGCCACCGCCGGCCGGGCTGCGCGCCCCGGTCGAGTGGGGCAACGCCGACCGGGTGCGCGAGTTGCTCGGCGGGTCGGTGCACGACCTGCGGACGACCCGCCGGGAGTTCGTGTTCCGCTTCACCACGCCGGAGGAGTTCGCCGACTTCTTCCGGGCCAACTACGGCCCGACGCTGAAGGCGTTCGAGGCGCTGGATGACGACCGCCGACCGGCGCTGCACGCCGACCTGGTCGAGTTGGCTCGCCGGCACGGCGGCGGCACCGACGGCACGGTCCGGATTCCGTCCGCGTACCTCGAGCTGGTCGCCCGCCGCGCGCCCGCCAGCTGACCCCGGGGGGACCGAACGGCCGGGGCCGGCAGGACCCACCGGGGTGCTGCCGGCCCTGACCGGCGGTAACGCGGCGGCTACGCCGCAGCCGCTGCCAGCCGACCGGGAGCGCGCCGCTCCACCGCCAGCTGGGCCGCCAGCGCCGCCACCAACAGCGCCAGGGCGGCCAGGGCGGGCAGCAGCCGGACCAGCGGCAGGAGTACCAGGGTCAGCCCGATGCCGATCAACGGAGCCGGCGTGACCCGGCCTGTGGTGAGCCGCAGGAAGAGCGCCCGACCGGCGAGATACAGGGCGGCACCGCCGTAGAGGGCGACGACGGCCGGCATGCTGAGCGCCCCGCGCATCTCCCCGGGCGCCTCATGGATCAGCGTGGCCAGCACCTCCTCGATGCCGAGCGCGACGTACATGATCCCGGCGACGAGCGGAAAGTGGGCGAGGCTGTACGCGTCGCTGGCGAGGGTCCCCCGGCGCGACCAGGGCACCTCGGCCAGTGCGCCCTCGGCCGTCGGCGCGACCGCATCGAAGTAGAGCCGCCACAGGTAGACCGCCGCGGCGAAGCCGAGCAGCGCCGCCACCAGCACCGCCCACCTCATGAGTTCGGTGCCCGCTCCGGCGCCGATCGAGATGAGCGACTCGCCGATGGCGATGATGAGCACCAGCCGGTGCCGTTCCGTGAAGTGACTGACGCTGCGCAGTTGCCAGGGGCTGTACCGGGAGAGGAACCGCCCGCCGCCGACGTCGATGACGAAGGCCAGCGCCCAGAGCAGGGTCTGGGCCGTGCCGCCGACGAGCGCGCCGACGACGAGCGGAACCCAGGCCAGCACCGCCGGGACGCCGCTGAGCCGCAGCGTACGGCTCAATTGCGGGCTCCCCGACACCCGCAGATAGATCAGCAGGTGCAGCCCCCGGACCATGATGTACGACAACGCCAGGACCAGGGGCGCGGGCACTCCGGCGCTGAGTTCCTCGTGCCGCCAGGAGTCGGGGATGACGACAGCGGCCAGGAACATCGCCGCCATCGCGATGAGGGTGCCGGTGCGCACCACGCCGATGTCCGCCCGGACCTCGTTGCCCAACCAGGCGTACGCCGACCACGAGAACCAGAGCAGCAGGAAGAGCAGCAGCCCTCGGGTCATGCTGACGGCGGTGGGCTGGTCCGCCATGAACTCGATGATCCGGGTGAGCGCGAAGACGAAGACGAGATCGAAGAAGATCTCGAAGCTCGTCGTCCGGTGTGTCTCCTCGGTCCGCTCGTAGCGGGACCAGAAGGCGGGCATGCTGCCATCTTCTGCCCGAATCCGGCACAGCGCGCCCGGTTCCCCGATCAGCCGCGCCCGCGGTGTCCTGCGCGGCGGCGGTGCGCGGCGAGGCGTCCCGGCCCACGTTGGGGCTGGGCGCTGCGGCTCTCAGTCCTGCCGCTCGGCGCGCTCGATCTCCAGGAAGGCGGCCGACAGGTAGCCGGCGAGCGGTCGGCCGGTGCTGGCCAGCAGGTCGGCGACGAGCAGCGGGACGTGCCGGGCGAGCGCCGACGGATCCGGCGGGGACTCGTCGCCGTCCGGGTCGTACACCCCGAGCGCGCCGGCGAGCAGCACCAGCAGCACGTGCGGGTCGACGTCGGGTCGCCACTGCGCGGCGCCCCGGACGCAGCGCTCCAGCACCTGGCGGACGTCGTCACCGTCCAGGCCGTCCGGGTGGCTCTCCTCCAGCAGCAGCCGGACCACCGCGCCCAGGACCAGGCCGGACCGTTCGGCCGCGCCGAGCCGGGCCACCGCGACGTCGTACGCCTCGCCGTCGCGTTGCTGGGCGGCGGTCACCGCGTCGACGGCGGCCACCGCGATCTCACGGGCGGGGGCGGGCAACTGGCGCCAGGTCGTGGTCACCGGGTCAGCATCGCAGAACGCTCCGACGTCGACCGGACCCGTGGGCTTCGTCACGTCGGCGACGCCCGTACACCGGAAAGGCGCGACGTTCGCGACCGCCGGTGGCGATAAACGGGTTTCTGCTCGTCACACCCGCCGACCAGAATCGCGGCATGTTACGTCGCGCCCTGCCCCGCCGCCCGGAAGCCCGCCGGATGCTCCTCGGCACCCTGCTGTCGGCGGTTGGTCGGGGCCTGACCCTGCCCTTCCTCTTCATCTACCTGACCGACGTACGGGGGCTCACCGACGCCCGCGCCGGCCTGGTGATCGGCTGGTACGGCGCGGTGACCCTCGCGCTGTCGCCGCTGGGCGGCACGCTGATCGACCGGTTCGGCGCCCGCCGGGTGGTGCTGCCCTGCCTGCTGATCGAGGCGGTGGGCACCGGTTCGCTCGCCCTGGTCGACTCGACCGCGTCGGCGTTCCTGGTGATGACGGTGATCGCCGTCGGCAGCTCGGCCATCTGGTCCGGGCAGAACACCATCCTCGCCTCGCTGACCGACGACGGCGAGCGGCAGCGGGTCTTCGGGCTGAACTTCGCCCTGCTCAACCTCGGCATCGGCATCGGCGGCCTGACCTCGGGCGCGATCATCGACACCAGCCGGCCGGTCACCTTCCAGACGATCTACCTGCTGGACGCGGTGAGCTACCTGATGCCGGCGCTCATCCTGCTCACCCTCCCCGGGGTGGGCCACCGGCTCGCGGCCGGGCCGGTCGGCGAGCGGCTGTCGGCCGGCGGCTACCTCACGGTGCTGCGCGACCGTCCGTTCCGGCGCCTGGTGATCTTCGGCCTGGTCCTCACCACCTGCGGCTACGCGCAGATCGAGGTGGGCTTCGCCGCGTACGCCGTCCGGGTCGTCGAGGTCAGTCCACGGGTGGTGGCCTGGGCACTGGCCGCCAACACCGTGATGATCGTGCTCGCCCAACTGCTGGTGATCCGGCGGATGGAGGGGCGCAGCCGCACCGCCGCGCTCGCCGTGGTGGGCGCCGTGTTCGCCATCGCCTGGCTGGTCCTCGGGGCCGCCGGCGTGGTGGGCACGAGCAACGCGCTGCTGGCCGCGCTCGGCGTGGTGGCCTGCTCGGCGATCTTCGGCTTCGGCGAGACCCTGCTCTCGCCGGTGATGCCGGCGCTGACCAACGCGCTCGCCACCGACGAGCTGCGCGGCCGCTACAACGCGATGAGCTCGATGATCTTCGGCATCAGCGGAGTGATCGGCCCGGTGACCGCCGGCCCGCTGATCGGCGCGGCCGACGGAAAGATCTGGGTCATCGCCGTCGTCAGCGGCTGCCTGATCGCATCGCTGGTCGCGCTCTCCCTGCGCCGGCTGCTCAACCCGACCCAGGACGGCCGTCAGCTCCTCACCCCGTCATCCCCCGAACCCACCCCCACCCCCGCCTAACCCCCCACCCCCCACCCCCCGGGGGGGGCGGGCCGGCCCGGTGATCAAGAGGTTTGCGTCAGGAACGGGCCCGATCCTGACGCGAACCTCTTGATCAACACGGCGAGGGCTGGGCGGCAGGGAGGGGTCGGGCCCCGGAGCGGGTGCTCCGGGGCCCGATGGGTTCGGGGTCTGCCGTCAGGCGGCGGGGACCTCGGCGGTGGTGCGGATCCGGTCCAGCGCCGGGGCGGAGACCGGCGACTCGGCGGTCAGGTACGCCACGAAGGCGTCCAGGTCGATCTGGCCGGTGACCAGGTTGGTGCCGGCGGTGAGTGCGCTGAAGCCGTCACCGCCGCCGGCCAGGAAGTTGTTCACCGTCACCCGGTAGGTGGCGGCGGGGTCGACGGTCGCGCCGCCCAGCGTGAGACTGCCCCGGACGACCCGGCTACCGGCGCACGGGTCGGTCGTCGGCGCGGTGGTGCCGTTCAGGTCGACCACGTAGCCCACGGTCGAAGACGGGTAGAGGATCCGGCCGGTGACGAACTGCTGCTCCAGCACGCAGTAGAGCTGCGCGCCGGTCAGGTCGAGCGTCACCAGGTTGTTGGCGAACGGCTGGACCGTGAACGCCTCCTCGTAGGTGACCGGGCCGGCGTCCAGGTCGGCCCGGACGCCGCCGGGGTTCATGAACGCCGCGACCGCGTTCTGCTCGTCGTCGGTGGCCGCGAGCTGCGCGTCGGCGATCAGGTTGCCCAGTGGCGACTCGCCGCACGAGGCCGGCACCGCCGGCGAGCACGTGCCGAGCAGGTTCTCCTGCGTCCGGGTGATGGCCGCGGTCGTCTCGCCGACCTGCCGGTCGGCGACCGGGCCGAGGACGGTCTTGTAGCGCTCGATCAACGCGGTCTGCTTCGGGTCCTTGGCGACGTCCCGGGTGACCACGACGTTCTCGGCCTGCGCGGTGAGCACGTCGCCGGTACGCCGGTCGATCTTCAGGTCGATGTCGGTCACCAGCCGGCCGAACGAGCTGGCGCTGGTCACCAGCTTGCCGTTGATGTCGCAGTTGTACGCCTGGTGGGTGTGCCCGCTGACCACGACGTCGATCGACGGGTCCATCCGGTTGGCGATGTCCACGATGGGGCCGGTCATGCCGACGCAGTCGTTGATGCCGCCGCCGGCGGCCTGGGTGCCGCCCTCGTGCAGCAGGACGACGATCGTCTGCACACCCTTGCGCCGCAGCTCACGGGCGTACCGGTTGGCGGTCTCCGCCTCGTCGGCGAAGCTCAGGCCGGCCACACCCTGCTGGCTGACGATCTCCGGGGTGCCCTCCAGGGTCATCCCGATGAAGCCGACCTTGACGCCCTGCACCTTGTGGATGGCGTACGGGGGCAGCAGCGGCCGGCCGGTGGCGGTCTTGAACGCGTTGGCCGAGAGGTACTGGAAGCCGGCGCCCTTGAACGGGGTGCCGTCGGCGCAGCCGTCCACCGGGTGGCAGCCGCCGTTCTGGATCCGCAGCAGCTCGGCGGCGCCCTCGTCGAACTCGTGGTTGCCGACGCTGGCGTAGTCCAGCCCGGCCATCGACAGCGCCTCGATCGTCGGCTCGTCGTGGAACGCGGCCGACAGCAGCGGCGAAGCGCCGATCAGGTCACCGGCGGCCACCGTGATGCTGTTCTTCTT
Organism: Micromonospora sp. NPDC093243; assembly: GCF_044753725.1. Lineage (NCBI taxonomy): Bacteria > Bacillati > Actinomycetota > Actinomycetes > Micromonosporales > Micromonosporaceae > Micromonospora > Micromonospora sp. NPDC093243. The sequence goes on from NZ_JBIVNT010000008.1 coordinate 241,863, forward strand.
CTTGGCCGCCGCGCGCAGCTCGGCCAGCTGGGTGGCCAGGTACTCCATGCCGCCCGCGGTCTGCCCGGCGATGGTGCCGCTGGAACCGGTCGGCGGTTCGAGGTTGCCGTGGAAGTCGTTGAGGGCGAGCAGGGTGACGTCGACGGGCTTCGGTCCCGCCTCCGCCTGGTCGGGGGTGGTGGTGACCGCGCCGAACGCGGCCACCGCGAGTGCGGTCAGGCCGACGGCGGCCCGACGCATCCCGGGGATGGTCATGGAACTCCTCATGGGAATCGGTGCGTACGGTGCCCGGACGATGGGTGGGCCGGGCACCGACCGACACCGTCGGAAGGATCGGTCTCGGTGGCAGCGGTTGGGGGTCACTGCCCCGTCCGGGACAGCCTCTCATCCCCGGCCCGGCCGGTCGACCGGGGAGCCCATCAGACCTGCGAATACGTCCGGCGACCCGGCCGGGTCAACCGGATGAGTCCGACCTGACCGTCGGGTCACCGCAGGTCGTCCCGCCCGGGACCGGAGACCGTCCACCAGGGATACCGGTGGCGCCGGCCGATAGCTCCGCGGCCACCAGGGCCTCGACGTCTGCCCGCTGCCATCCGCCGGCGACGCCCGGCCGGTCGGCGAGGTAGCTCGCGATCCGGGCCGCCGGCCAGCCGTACGCCTCGTGCAGGCCGCGGGCGATCATCCGGAGGTAGACCGGGGCCGGCGGCGTCCAGGGCATCGCCGACGCGGGCCCGGGCGCGGTGAAGGTGAGCAGCGGCAGGCCGTCCCGCTGGCCGGCGCAGACCAGCGTCTCGTAGCGGCCCGGCCCGATCGTGGCCCGCCCGGTCGCCAACGCCTCGGCGATCAGGTGGAGGTCCGCGCCGGGCGGCCGGTACATCTCCTGCGCCGCGACGTCGGCGAACTGGTCGGTGGTGAGCAGGTACGCGCGGGCCGCGGCCCGGCCCGGCAGGTGCGGGTCGTAGAAGGCCATCCCGCCGGTCCAGGCCCGGGACTCACCGGCGAAGTAGACGCCGCCGGGCAGCCACACCGGCGCGGTGCGTCGGGGTGGTCGCGGATCCCGGCAGCCGGGGTACGTCCGGCGGCCGCCGGGCGGGCAGCCGCCGGTCAGGTACCAGTTGAGCCGGGCGGCGTGCATGTTCGACCCGTACGCGACGTACCAGAGGTGCATCCGGTCAGAACCCGCAGGTCTGCCCGGCGGCGTGGCTGACCTGCACGGTGTGCGTGACACATTCGTCGCGGCCGACGAGGTGCAGCAGGAAGGCGGTCGGCTCGGCGACCCAGCCGATCTCGTCGTCGGCGCGCATGGTCAGCGAGCTCTGCCGGACGGTGCTCGGGGCGACGGTGAGCACGGTACCGGCGAACGGCGCGGTGACCGGCCGGTGCAGGTGGCCGGCCGCCACCCGGACCACGTGCCGGTGCCGGCGGATCACCTCGGCGAACGCGTCCGCGTCGGCCAGCCGGATGGCGTCGGCGGCCGGGATGCCCACCGGGACCGGCGGGTGGTGCAGGCAGACCACGGCCGGCACCTCCGAGCGGCCGGCCAGCACCCCGTCCAGCCAGCTCAGCTGCTCCTCGCCGAGTTGCCCACCGTCGGCGCCGGGCACCAGGGAGTCGAGCACCACGACGGTGGCTTCCGGGTGGTCGACGTGGTAGTAGGCCGAGAAGCCCCCGCCCAGCCAGGGCGTGCCGCCGAAGGCGTCGAGCAGCGACTCCCGGTCGTCGTGGTTGCCCGCCGCCAGGTGCACCGGCAGCGGGAACTGGCCGATCAGTGCCCGCAGCGCCTGGTACTCCTCGGGGCTGCCGTGCTCGACCAGGTCGCCGGTGATCACTACGCAGTCGGGGCGGGGCCGCAGCGCGAGCACCCGGCCGAGCGCGCGGTGCAGCCCGGCGGCGGGTTCGGCCGCGAGCGGGCCGGTGGTCAGGTGCGGGTCGCTGAGTTGGGCGATGAGCATCTGGGCGCCTCCTCGCGGCGGGATGTCCACGCTATCGTCGCGCCGCCCCTTCGGCGGCCGCTCTGTCCACCGGCTGTGTCCACAGCCTGTGGATAGCACATGTGTACGAAGCCGCTGCGCGTTCCTGAGCGGGACGGCACCGCGCCGAACGTGAGTACGCTTGATCGCACGGTTCGGCGCCGGCCGACCCCACCCCTACCTGGAACGACGTGCGAGTGGATCACCAGCGAGTCATCCGTGACGTCACGGTCCGCCTCCCCATGGCCTCGACCGCCGTGGAGGCCTGCCAGTGGACCGTCACCACGCTCGCCCGGTACGCCCCGGCCACCATCTCCGTGCTGCTCCAGGCCCACGACCGGCTGCGCTGCGTCGCCGCCACCGGCGCCTGGCAGGTCTTCGCGACCGTACCCCCGAAGACCGGCATCGTCGGGCGGGTCTACGCCTCCGGCGAGGCCGCGGTGGTGCCGGACGTCAACGCGGACCCCGACTACCTACCGGTCCGCCCGGACGTGACGGCCGAGATCTGCGTACCGGTGCTGGACCGGGCCGGGCGGCCGATCGGCGTGCTGGACCTGCAGTGGAGCACGCCGGTCGACCTGGCACCGTGGCGAGACACCGCGGCGCGGCTGGCCGTCCAGCTCGGCGCCCGGATCACGGCGCTCGGCGGGGCGCCGGCGGAGAGCCGCAGCGAGAAGCTGCTCCGGCACGCCGCCGCGCTCTCCACCGCCGGAAGCGAGTGGGACCTGATGAGCGCGGCCATCTGCGCCGCCCGGGACGTCTCCACCCTCTCCGCCGCCGTGCTGCTGCTCGGCGACCGGGACGAGGCCCGGCTCGGCGCGCCGCCACGCGTGCCGGGCGAGCTGGAGTCCCGGATCCGCGCCGAGCTGACCGAGGCGGGGCCGGCGGCGCTCGGCCGCATCGTCGGTCGGGCGCACCGCTACGGTGCCGGCTACACCCTCGGCGAGGCCGACCACCCGCCGACCGAGGACTACCTCCCGCTCGCCGCCGCCGGCGTACGCACCCTGGTCGCGGTCCCGGTCGGCCCGCCGGACGAGGGCGGCGTGCTCCTCGTCGCCGACGAGCGGCTGCTGCGCCCCGACCCGACCACGGTCAGCCTGATGGAGCTGCTCGCCGCGCAGGCCTGGAACGGCCTGGACCGGCTGCGCACCCTGGCCCGGTTGCGCGAGCAGGCCAGCTCGGATCCGCTCACCGGGTTGCGGCACACCGGGCCGTTCGGCCAGCGGATCGCGGCGGCCACGCCCGGCCGGACCGCCCTGCTGGCGATCGACGTGGACGGCTTCAAGACGGTCAACGACACGTACGGCCACCAGGCCGGCGACCGGCTGCTGGTCGACCTGGCCCGGGCGTTGGAGGGTGCCCTGCGCCAGGGCGACGAGCTGTACCGGATCGGCGGCGACGAGTTCGTGGCGGTGATCGAGGTGAACCGCCCGGAGGAGGCGGTCCGGATCGCCGAGCGGCTGACCGAGGCGGCCCGGCGCACCGGCCGGACCATCAGCGTCGGGGTGGCGCTCCCCCGCTTCGGCGAATCCGCCGAACTCACGCTCCGCCGCGCCGACCAGGCCCTCTACGCCGTCAAACGACACGGCCGCGACGGCGTCCGGCTGGCTCCCGCCTGACCCGCCCCGGTAGGGGTGGGAGATCAGCGCGGGGTCAACTCGGTGGCGAGGACCTCGGCGATCTGGGCGGTGTTCAGGGCGGCGCCCTTGCGAAGGTTGTCGCCGGTGATGAAGAGGTCCAGGGCCCGGGGGTCGTCGAGGGCGCGCCGGATCCGGCCGACCCAGGACGGGTCGGTACCGACCGCGTCGATCGGCATCGGGAACTCGCCGGCGGCCGGGTCGTCGACCAGGATCACGCCCGGTGCGTTCCGCAGCGCCTCGCGGGCCCCCTCGGCGTCGACCTCGGTGGCGAAGACGGCGTGCACGGCCACCGAATGCCCGGTCACCACCGGCACCCGGACGCAGGTGGCGGAGACCTTGAGGTCGGGCAGGCCGAGGATCTTCCGCGACTCGTTGCGGATCTTCATCTCCTCGGACGACCAGCCGCCGTCGGCGGGCGAGCCGGCCCAGGGCACCACGTTCAGCGCCAGCGGTGCCGGGAACGGCCCGAGGTCGTCGCCGACGGCCTGCCGTACGTCGCCCGTGCGCGAGCCGAGCGCCCGGTCGCCGGCGATCTTGCCGAGCTGGGCGTGCAGGGCGTCCACGCCGGCCTGGCCGGCTCCGGAGACCGCCTGGTAGGAGGCGAGCACCAGCTCGCGCAGGCCGTACTCGCGGTGCAGCGGAGCGACCGCGATGATCATCCCGAGGGTGGTGCAGTTGGCGTTGGCGATGATGCCCTTCGGCCGGTTGCGGACCTGCTCCGGGTTGATCTCGGGCACCACCAGCGGCACGTCCCGATCCATCCGGAACGCACCCGAGTTGTCCACCACCACCGCGCCGCGGCCGACCGCCAGCGGCGCCCACTGGGCGGAGACCTCGTCGGGCACGTCGAACATCGCCACGTCGACGCCGTCGAACGCCTCGGCGGTCAGCGCCTGGACGGTCAGCTCCTCGCCCCGGCAGCGCACCTTGCGCCCGACCGACCGCTCGGACGCGATCAGCCGGATCTCGCCCCAGACGTTGCGGCGCCCGGTGAGCAGCTCGCACATCACGGTGCCGACGGCACCGGTCGCCCCGACCACGGCAAGGGTGGGCAGCGCCCCCATCGGCGCTACCGCCCGGTCCCCGCGTAGACCACGGCTTCGGTGTCACCGCCGAGCTCGAACGCCTCGTGGATGGCGCGGACCGCCGCGTCGAGGTCGGTGTCCCGGCAGACCACGGAGACCCGGATCTCGGACGTCGAGATCATCTCGATGTTGACGCCGGCGGCGCCGAGCGCCGCGAAGAAGCCGGCCGCCACGCCCGGGTGCGAACGCATCCCGGCGCCGATCAGCGAGACCTTGCCGACGTGGTCGTCGTAGAGCAGGCCCTTGAACTTGACCGACTCCTGGATCTTGCTGAGCGCCGCCATCGCGGTCGGGCCGTCGGTCTTGGGCAGGGTGAAGGAGATGTCCGTCCGCCCGGTGCCCTCGGTGGAGACGTTCTGCACGATCATGTCGATGTTGATCTCAGCGCCCGCCACGGTGTCGAAGATGCTCGCGGCGGCGCCCGGCTCGTCGGGCACCCCGACGATCGTGATCTTCGCTTCGCTGCGGTCGTGGGCGACCCCGGTGATCAGCGCTTGCTCCACAGCAAGGTCCTCCATCGATCCGGTGACCATCGTGCCGGTGTTGGTCGAGTATGACGAACGGACGTGGATCGGCAACCCCGCCCGCCGGGCGTACTCCACGCTACGCAGGTGCAGCACCTTGGCGCCGCAGGCGGCCAGCTCCAGCATCTCCTCGTAGGTGATCTGCTTGATGTGCCGGGCGTTCGGCACGATCCGCGGATCGGCGCTGAAGATGCCGTCGACGTCGGTGTAGATCTCGCACACGTCGGCGTGCAGGGCCGCGGCGAGCGCCACGGCGGTGGTGTCCGACCCGCCCCGGCCCAGCGTGGTGACGTCCTTGGTGTCCTGGGAGACGCCCTGGAAGCCGGCGACGATCACCACCGATCCCTCGTCGAGCGCGCCCTTGAGCCGGCCCGGGGTCACGTCGATGATCCGCGCCCGGCCGTGCACCGAGGTGGTGATCACTCCGGCCTGTGAGCCGGTGAACGAGCGGGCCTCGTAGCCGAGGTTGTGGATGGCCATGGCGAGCAGCGCCATGGAGATCCGCTCCCCGGCGGTGAGCAGCATGTCCAGCTCGCGCCCCGGCGGCAGCGGGCTGACCTGGTTGGCCAGGTCGAGCAGCTCGTCGGTGGTGTCGCCCATCGCGGAGACCACCACCACGACGTCGTCACCGGCTTTACGGGCGGCGACGATCCGCTCCGCCACCCGCTTGATCCGCTCGGCGTTGGCGACGGAGGACCCGCCGTACTTCTGCACCACGAGTGCCACGACGGTGCACTCCCTCCCGGCGACCCTGAGCGTGCCGACGCCGCCGGTCACGGGGCCGGCGGCGCGTGTCAGACCTCCTGAGCGTATCGGGCGGGCCCGACCGGCGGGTCAGGTGATCCCACCATCCGGCCCGGGCCGGCCCGTCCGGACGGCGGGCGACACGCCGACCGGCGCCGGGTCCACCGGGCCCCGCCCGGACGCGGGGCACCGGAGAATGGGCCGGTGCCCGCCCACTCCCACCCGGCCCGACGCAGCCGCCACGAGCGTCCGCTCGGCCGCCCAAAGACCGGCCCGCGCCGCCTGCGCCGGCTCTCGCTCGGTGCGCTCGCGCTCACCCTGCCGGCGTTCCTCGTCGCCTGCGCCACCGACCAGCCCACGACCCCGCCGCCGGCCGAGCCCGAACCGGTGGCGGTCGACGCCGCCCGCGACGAGCTGGCCGGGTTGGCCGCGGCGGCGCAGGACCGGCACCTGGTGGCCAGTTACACGCAGAGCAGGGCCGGTCAGCCCGATCGGACGATCGTGGTCACCAGCGCGAACGACGGCAGCTGGCGGGTCGACGTGCCCGGCGGCGCGCTCGGTGGGGGCGCCGACATCTCGCTTGCCGCCACCCCGGACGGGCTCTTCCAGTGCGGCCTGCCGTCGGCCGTCCGGCCCGAGCCGGCCAGCTGCGTACGCCTCGGCGACCGGGACGACAATCTCCCGCGCCGGCTGGACCCCCGGGTACAGCACCCGTTCACCGACTGGCTGGACGTGCTCACCGACCGGCGCGCCCCGCTGTCGGTCTCGCCCGCGAAGCCGCTGCCGGGCGCCAGCGGCGTCTGCTACTCGGTGGAGACCACCTCGGCCTCGCTGAACGCCCCGCTCGACGTCGGCATCTACTGCTACGAGCAGGACGGCACCCCCACGGCGGTGCGGACCGAGCACGGCACGCTCAAGCTGGCAGGCCCGCCGGGACCGGCGCCGGTCACGGTGCAGCTCGCCGGGCCGGTGGTCGAGGGCGAGCCGCTCGGCACCAGCTCGCCGCCGCCACCCGACCCGTCCGGCAGCCCGAGCCCGGGAACGTCCTGATCTTCATCCCGTTACGGGTGCTCTTGCCCACATTTACCCGGCCCGTCCGTCGGGGCGAAACGGCCATACGGGACGCTTCCCCCATGGCCGATCTCACCCCGCTACTCGCCTTCCGCTGGAGCCCCCGGGCCTTCGACCCGGACGCCGAGCTGAGTCCGGACGAGGCGGCCTCGCTGCTGGAGGCGGCGCGTTGGGCGCCGTCGGCGGAGAACGGGCAGCCCTGGCGGTTCGCCCTCGGCCACCGGGACGACGAGACCTGGAAGCGGATCCTGATCAACCTCCCGGGCCGCGACCAGGGCTGGGCCCGGCACGCCGCCACCCTGGTGGTCGGCGCGCACACCGGCGGCGACGCCGAGCGGGCCGCGTACGACCTCGGGCAGGCGATCGCGCACCTGACCGTGCAGGCCACCGCGCTCGGCCTGCACGTGCGCCAGCTCACCCGCTTCGACCGGGCCGGCCTCGCCACCGAACTCGACCTGCCGGGCGGGATCCGCCCGCTGGTGGTCGCCGCGGTCGGCCGGCTCGGTGACCCGTTCACCCTCCCGGCCGAGCTGCGCGACCGGGAGACCGGGCTGCGCCACCGCCGCCCGGTCGCCGACCTGCTGCTGCGCTGAGGCAGGGATGAATCCGGTCTCATAGTGCGGACCAGCCTTCCCGCCCCCGGTCCCATCACGTAGGGTCACCCTGTCATGTGGCGTGCGCTCCTCCTTCGCTGCCGCGACGAGGCCTGACCGGCCGGCACCTCGTCGCGGAGTCGAACCGCGCCGTCCAGCACATCCGAACTTTTCCTCGGCACCCGCACGGGCACCGTCGCCCGGCACCTCGCCGACACCTTCCGATTGCTGACGCCCACATGACCCACGGGAGCACTCCGTCATGGCTCAACCTGTCACCGACGCCGAGACCGATCCGATCGCCCGGCAGCGCCCCAGCCGGATGCCGTTCCAGCGCTACCAGCCCTACCAGCAGCAGTTCCGGATCGACCTGCCGGACCGCACCTGGCCGACCCGGCACGTCGACGCCGCACCCCGCTGGTGCGCGGTGGACCTGCGCGACGGAAACCAGGCGCTGATCGACCCGATGTCGCCCGAGCGCAAGCGCCGGATGTTCCAGCTGCTCGTGCAGATGGGCTACAAGGAGATCGAGGTCGGCTTCCCGTCGGCGAGCCAGACCGACTTCGACTTCGTCCGCCAGCTGATCGAGCAGGACCTGATCCCGGACGACGTGACGATCCAGGTGCTCACCCAGTGCCGGGAGCACCTGATCGAGCGGACCTTCGAGTCGCTGCGCGGCGCGAAGCGGGCGATCGTGCACTTCTACAACTCCACCTCGACGCTCCAGCGCCGGGTGGTCTTCGGTCTGGATCGGGACGGCATCACCGACATCGCCACCACCGGCGCCCGGCTCTGCCAGAAGTACGCCGAGATCCACACCCCGGACACCGACATCCACTACGAGTACTCGCCGGAGTCGTACACCGGCACCGAGCTGGAGTACGCGCTGGAGGTCTGCGCCAGGGTCATCGAGGTGATCGACCCGACGCCGGACCGGAAGCTGATCATCAACCTGCCGGCCACCGTCGAGATGGCCACGCCGAACGTCTACGCCGACTCGATCGAGTGGATGCACCGGCACCTGCCGCGCCGCGACAGCCTGGTGCTCAGCCTGCACCCCCACAACGACCGGGGCACCGGCGTGGCCGCCGCCGAGCTGGGCCTGCTGGCCGGCGCGGACCGGATCGAGGGCTGCCTCTTCGGCAACGGCGAGCGGACCGGCAACGTCGACCTGGTCACGCTGGGCCTGAACCTCTTCTCCCAGGGCATCGACCCGATGATCGACTTCTCGAACATCGACGAGGTGAAGCGGGCCGTCGAATACTGCAACCAGCTGCCGGTGCACGAGCGCCACCCGTACGCGGGCGACCTGGTCTACACCGCCTTCTCCGGCTCGCACCAGGACGCCATCAACAAGGGCTTCGACGCGCTGGCGGCGGACGCCGCGGCCGCCGGGGTGCCGATCGACGAGCAGACCTGGGCGGTGCCCTACCTGCCGATCGACCCGAAGGACCTGGGCCGCACCTACGAGGCGGTCATCCGGGTCAACTCGCAGTCCGGCAAGGGCGGCGTCGCGTACATCATGAAGAGCGAGCACCAGCTCGACCTGCCGCGCCGGCTCCAGATCGAGTTCTCCGGCGTGGTCCAGCAGGTCACCGACCACGACGGCGGCGAGGTCGAGCCGTCGGCGATGTGGGAGATCTTCGCCCGGCACTACCTGGTCGACCACCAGCCCGACCCGGCGGTCACGCTGGCCGGCTACACGATCGGCACCGTCGAGGGCAAGGTCGAGATCGAGGCCCGGGTCGGTGTCGGCGGCGAGCAGCCGACGCTCACCGCGGTCGGCAACGGCCCGATCGACGCGTACGTGAACGCGCTCCAGTCGGTGGGCGTGGGCGTACGGGTGCTCGACTACCACGAGCACGCGCTCTCCTCCGGGGGCGACGCGCAGGCCGCCGCGTACGTGGAGTGTGAGGTCGACGGCCGCACGGTCTGGGGCGTCGGGGTGGACGCGAACATCGTCACCGCCTCGATCAAGGCGGTGACCAGCGCGGTCAACCGCGCGCGCGGCTGAAACGACCGACGGGGAAGGGCGCGGTTCAGCCGGGCCCTTCCCCGCGGTCGCGCCCGCCGGCGGGCGGGGTGGACACCGGGAACGAGTGGCAGGGCTGCGACGGTGGTGCCGACCGCGGCGGGCGGTGGATCAGCACGAGAGCCATCACCGCGCCGGCCACCAGCAACCCGGCGCACCAGGCCATCGCCCCCCGGAACGCGTCGGTGAGCGCGCCGCGCTGCTCGTACCCCGCGCCGGAGAGGCCGACCAGCAGCGGCAGCGCGGCCACCGCGAGCAGGCCGCCGGCCCGGGCGGCGGCGTTGTTGAAGCCGCTGGCCACCCCGGCGAACCGGTCGGCGACCGCGGCCAGCACCGAGGCGGTCAGCGGCGCCACCACCAGGGTCAGGCCGGCGCCGAAGAGCAGCACCCCGGGCAGCACGTCGGGCCAGTACGACGCTCCCGGGCTGACCTCGCGCAGCAGCAGCAAGCCGACGGCGGCGACCACCGGGCCGACGGTCAGCGGCAGCCGCGGCCCGATCCGCGCCGACAGCGCGCCGGCCCTGGCCGAGCCCACCAGCAGCAGCACGGTCATCGGTAGCAGGGCGATTCCGGTGAGCAGGGCCGACCAGCCGAGCACGTTCTGCAGGTAGACGGCGAAGAAGAAGGTAAAGCCACCGAGCGCGGCGTAGACCACCACGGTGAAGATGTTCAGCACCGAGAAGAGCCGGCTGCTGAACAGCCCGGTGGGCAGCATGGCGGTGTCGCCCCGGCGCCGCTCCAGCAGCACGAAGGCGACCGCGCCGACCACCCCGGCCAGCGCCGCCCCCCACACCGGCGGGGCACCGAGGCCGCGGCCGGGGGCGTCGATCAGCGCGTAGGTGATGCCGCCGAGGGCGAGCGCGCCGAGCAGCGCGCCCGCCACGTCGAACCGACGGTGCTGGCGGCTCCCGGCCCGGGTACGGGAGGCGTTCTCGTCCCGGCTCTCCGGCACCCAGCGCAGCGCGGCGAGCACGACCAGCACGGCGAGCGGCAGGTTCAGAAAGAAGATCCACCGCCAGGAGAGCGCGTCGATGAGCCAGCCGCCGATGAACGGGCCGAGCGCGGTGGAGACCCCGGAGAGCCCGGACCAGGCGCCGATCGCGCGACCCCGGTCGTCCGGGTGGAAGCTGGACTGGAGCACCGAGAGCGAGCCGGGGGTCAGCAGCGCCCCGCCGGCACCCTGGAGGAACCGGGCGCCGACCAGCCAGCCCGTCCCCTGGGCCAGCCCGCAGAGCACCGACGCGGCGGTGAACCAGACCACCCCGATCAGGAAGATCCGGCGCCGGCCGAAGCGGTCCCCGAGCGCCCCGCCGAGCAGCACGAACGCGGCGAGCATCAGCAGGTAGCCGTTCACGGTCCACTGGAGATCCGCCACGGTGGCGTTCAGGTCGCGGCCGAGCCGGGGCAGGGCTACGTTGACGACCGTGCTGTCCAGGAAGACCATGCCGGAGGCGAGGACCGCGGCAAGCAGTGTGCCCCGGCCCGCGGCGGTGCCCATCCGGAGGGCGGGAGCGGGCTGGGTCATGGCTACCCATCTTTCCCGCACTATCTGGGAGACGCCACGAAACGCCGAAACCGTGTCCGGGTACTGTGCGGGATCGCCGGAAGCGCGCAAGCTGGAAGGGTGTCGTCTGTGCGTACCAGATCAGGACCGCGCGCGGTGCTCGTGGCCGCGGCGGCCGCGGCGCTGACGTTCGCCGCGGCCGGCTGCGTGCCGGTGGACGAGCCGGAGCCGGCGCCGACGAGTGACGGCGGCAACGCCGTCGAGCAGCTCGGCGAGCTGACCGTGGCCGGCGCCGGGTCGATGAAGGGCTACAGCCGGGAACGCTTTCCGCACTGGCGGGACACCGGCACCAACTGCGACGTGCGGGACACCGTGCTGAAGCGGGACGGGAAGAACATCAAGCTCTCCGGCTGCAACGTGGTGGGCGGGCGCTGGGAGAGCGTCTACGACGGGCGCGCCTTCACCGATCCGTCCGACGTGGACATCGACCACATGGTGCCGCTGGCCAACGCGTGGCGCTCCGGCGCCGACGAGTGGGACGACGCGAAGCGGGGCGATTTCGCCAACGACACGACGAGACCGCAGCTCATCGCGGTTTCCGCCTCCTCCAACCGGGCAAAGGGTGACCAGGACCCGTCGCAGTGGAAACCGGCGAACCGGTCGTACTGGTGCCAGTACGCCGAGCACTGGGTGACGGTCAAACACCACTGGCGGTTGACGGTGACCAGCGCCGAGAAGGCCGCCCTGACCGACATGTTGGAGGGCTGCACATGGGCGAGCAAGCCGTGACCGGGCCGGAGACCAGCGCCGGCGGGCCCGGCACCGCCGGCATGAACGCGGACGGCGGAGCGCCGGCCGCGACACCGGGTGCCGGCATGAACGCCGACGGGCCGTCGGGGGCCGCCGCCGCGGTGCCCGGCGCCGGCATGCAGGCGGACGCCGGCAGCGGCACCGCCCCGGCCGCCGGCCCGCAGAGCCGGACCGCCGACGTCGTGCCCGGACCGGGCGGGGTGATGACCGACGAGGTCGGCGTGGTCACCGGCGAGCTGACCCTGCGCGCCGAGTGGGCCGACGGCCGGGTCATCCTGCGGGTGCAGTACAAGGACGCCGACGAGTGGTACACCGTTACCGGTGGCAGCGCCGCTTTGCCCGACCCGGCCGGCCTGGACGCGGTGCACGGCATCGCCGTCGGCCTGCTGCACCGCCCCGAGGGCTGACCGCCGCCCCGCGCCGGGTCGCCGCCGGACGTCGCACCGCACCGCCGCTGAAACGGCGACATGCCGCAGCATCATGATCATGACGCTGCGGCATGTCGCGCGGTCCCGAGGCCGCCGCCGGGCCGGGATCAGACGTACGAGCCGGGCTCGCTGGGTGCGGAGACGACGCCCGGGGTCTCCCCCTCGCCCTCCGGACGGACGATCTGGACGCTGACCTTGTGCGGTCGCAGCTCGCCGCTGGCGATCTGCTCCGCCCAGTGGCAGGCCACCCGGCTACCGCCGATGTCCCGCAGCGCCGGCCGCTCGTCGGCGCACCGGGTGGGCTGCGCCCACGGGCAGCGGGTGTGGAACCGGCAGCCGGACGGCGGGTTGGCCGGCGACGGCAGGTCGCCGGCGAGCAGGATCCGCTCCCGGCGGTCCTCGACGTCCGGGTCCGGCACCGGCACCGCCGACATCAGCGCCCGGGTGTACGGGTGCAGCGGCTCGGTGTAGAGCCGGTCGCTCGGCGCCTCCTCGACCAACGCACCCAGGTACATCACGCCGACCGTGTCGGAGATGTGCCGCACCACGGCGAGGTCGTGCGCGATCACCAGGTAGGTCAGGCCGAGACTGTCCTGGAGTTCGTCCAGCAGGTTGACCACCTGGGCCTGGATCGACACGTCCAGCGCGGAGACCGGCTCGTCGGCGACGATCAGCTCCGGCCCGAGCACCACCGCGCGGGCGATGCCGATGCGCTGGCGCTGACCGCCGGAGAACTCGTGCGGATAGCGGGACAGCGCCCAGCGGGGCAGCCCGACCGCGTCCAGCGTCTCGCCGATGATCTTGCGGCGCTCGTTGCGGTCGGCGCCGATCCCGTGCGTCTGCAACCCCTCGGTCAGGATCGACTCGACGTTCTGTCGGGGGTCCAGGCTGGACATCGGGTCCTGGAAGATCATCTGCATCCGGCGGCGCATCGACCGGAGCTTGCCCGGCGCCAGCTTGGTCAGCTCGACGCCGTCGAAGCTCACCTCGCCGTCGGTGGGCGGGGTCAGCTGGAGCAGCGCCCGGCCCAGCGTCGACTTGCCGCAGCCCGACTCGCCCACCAGCCCGTAGGTCTTACCCCGCGGGATGCTCAGGTCGACCCCGTCGACCGCCTTCACGTGGCCGACGGTCCGGTCGAAGAGCACCCCCCGCCGGATCGGGAAGTGCACCTTCAGGTCGCGTACCTCGACGAGGATGTCGCTGTCGCTCATGCTGATTCCTCCTCGCGCGGAGCGGGCACCTGGGTCGGTGCGGTCGCCGGGTCCGCCGGTGCGGTGGCCGAGTCGGCCGGTGCGGCGGGGGCGGTGGCCCGGTCGGCCGGAGCGGTCGCCGGGTCCGCCGGTGCGGCGGGGGCGTCCGGGCCGAGCTTCGCCGCGGGCGGCACCGAGCCGGGCACCGGGGCCGGGTTGACGCACCGGTAGCTGCGGCCGTCGTGGGCCAGCACCAACTCCGGCGGCTCGCCGACGCACTCGTCGATCCGCCGGGCGCAGCGCGGGGCGAAGGCGCAGCCGTCCGGCCAGGGCAGCACGTCGCGGACCGAGCCGGGGATGGGGATGAGCCGCTCGCCGCGTCCGGCGTCCAGGCGCGGCACCGAACCGAGCAGACCCACGGTGTACGGGTGGCGCGGCTCGCGGAAGAGCGGACGACGGCGGGCCGTCTCCACCACCCGCCCGGCGTAGAGCACGTTGATCGTGTCGCACATGCCGGCCACCACGCCGAGGTCGTGCGTGATCATCACCAGCGCGGTGCCCGAGTCGCGGACCAGCTCCTTGAGCAGCTCCAGGATCTGCGCCTGGATGGTGACGTCCAGCGCGGTGGTCGGCTCGTCGGCGATGAGCAGCCGAGGCTGGCAGGCCACCGCCATGGCGATCAGCGCGCGCTGCCGCATGCCACCGGAGAGCTGGTGCGGGTATTCCTTGAGCCGGCGCTTCGGGTCAGGAATGCCGACCCGGTCGAGCAGCGCCGCCGCCTCCTTGGCCGCCGCCTCGCCCTTCATCCCCCGGTGCCGCGCCAACACCTCGGTGACCTGCAATCCGATCGGGATCACCGGGTTCAGCGAGGAGAGCGGGTCCTGGAAGATCATGGCGATGTCCCGGCCGCGGATGTCCCGCCGGGACCGGTCGTCCAGCTGGAGCAGGTCCGTGCCGTCGAAGACCGCCTTGCCGCCGACCCGCAGGCCCGGCTGCTTCGGCAGCAGGCCCATGATCGCCAGCGAGGTGACGCTCTTGCCGCACCCGGACTCGCCGACCAGACCGACCACCTCGCCGGCGTCGACGGAGAACGAGACCCCGTCCACCGCGTTCACGGTGCGCTGACCACGTCGGGCGAACGTGACCGAGAGGTCGTCAACTTCGAGGAGTGCCATTGCGCAGACCTACTTCCGCAGCTTCGGGTCGAGGGCCTCGCGCATCGCCTCGCCGAGCAGCGTGAAGCCCAGCGCGGTGATGATGATGGCGAGGGCGGGCAGGATCGCCAGCCGGGGAGCGGTGTCGAGATACTGCTGCGCGTCGGCGAGCATGACCCCCCACTCGGGGATCGAGGCGTCGTTGTTGCCCAGGCCGAGGAAGGAGAGCGCCGCGGCCTCGATGATCGCGGTGGCCAGGGTCAGCGTGGCCTGCACGATGACCGGGGCGAGCGAGTTCGGCACCACGTGGGTCAGCGCGATCTTCGGCTTCTTCACCCCGAGCGACGTGGCGGCCAGCACGTAGTCGCTGTTCGCCTGGGCGATCATCGAACCGCGTAGCAGCCGGGCGAAGACCGGCACCGACACCACACCGACGGCGATCATCACCGTGGTGAGCCCGGCCCCGAGGATGGCGGCGATGCTGATCGCCAGCAGCAGGCTCGGCATCGCCAGCAGCATGTCGACGAAGCGCATCAGCACGTTGTCGAGGCTCCGGCCCCACCGGCCACCCAGACCGGCCGCGGCGCCGGCGACGCCGCCGATGAACGAGCCGACGGCGAGACCGATCAGCGTCGAGATCACGCCGACCAGCAGGGTCTGCCGGGCGCCCACGATCATGCGGCTGAACTCGTCCCGACCGATGTGGTCGGTCCCGAACCAGTTCTCGGCCCGCGGGCCGGGGAAGTCGCCGAGGCGGACCTCGCCCTTCCAGAGCTGGGCGTCCGCGGGGTGCGGGGCGAAGAACGGGCCGACGATGGCGACCAGCAGGAACAGCGCCAGGATGACCGCGCCGGCGATCGCCGCCGGGTTGCGGCGCAGCCGCCGGAACGCCTCCCGCCACAGGCTGACGCCCTGCTCGTCGTCGCGGACGGCGGCCAGCTCACCGAGCCGGTCGATCTTTTCCCGCTTCTTACCGGTGGTGATGGTCATCGGACCCTCACCCTCGGGTCGATCAGGCTGTAGGAGAGGTCGACCAGGAGATTCACCAGCACGTACACCACCGCGATGATCAGGATGAAGCCCATCAGCACCGGATAGTCACGTTGGCTGATCGCTTCGTAGATGAAGGCCCCGATGCCGCCGTAGGCGAAGACGGTCTCGGTCAGTACCGCGCCGGAGAGCAGGCCGCCGGTGAGCAGGCCGATCGAGGTGACCACCGGCAGCAGCGAGTTGCGCAGCACGTGCCGGCCCCGGACGGTCCGCTCGGTGAGGCCCTTGGCCTCGGCGGTCCGGACGAAGTCCTCGTTGAGCACCTCCAGCACGCTCGCCCGGGTGATCCGGACGATGATCGCCAGCGGGATGCTGGCCAGCGCGATGCCCGGAAGCACGAGGTGCCAGAGCGCGTCGGCGGCGGCGTCCCACTCCCGGGTCATCAGTCCGTCGAGGACGAAGAAGTTGGTGACCCGGGTGGCGCCGATGGTCGGATCCTGCCGTCCGGTGGAGGGGAACCAGTGCAGGTTCTCCGAGAAGATCGCCTTCAGCACGTACGCCAGGAAGAAGACCGGGATGCAGATGCCGATCAGCGAGCCGCCGACCGAGGCGTGATCGAGGAACCGGCCCCGACGGCGAGCGGCCAGGTAGCCCAGCGGGATACCGATGCCGATCGCGATCACCATGGCCATGACGGTCAGCTCGACGGTGCCCGGGAAGCGCTCGACGAACTCGGTGACCACGGAGCGCTTGGTCGAGGTGGAGGTGCCGAGGTCCAGCCGGATCAGCCGTCGGACGAACCGGCCGTACTGCACCAGGATCGGCTCGTCCAGGCCCATGTTGCGGCGGATCGCGGCGCGCATCTCGGGCGTCCCGCGTTCGCCGAGGATGGCGGTCTCGGGGCCGCCGGGCAGACGCCGGAGCCAGATGAAGAGCAGGAGGGAGAGCCCGAACAGCGTCGGTATCAGCTGGAGCAGGCGTCTGACGATGAACCGGAACACGGGCAGCCTCGGAGGGGGTGCGGAGGGTTGCGGGCGGGCGCTGAGGATCCAGCGCCCGCCCGCGTTCCTTGCGTCAGGTCAGGACTTGAACTCGGCGCTGGCGTAGCGCTCGTCGGTGAGCGGGCTGGCCTTGATCCCGATCACGTCCTTGCCGAACACGATCGCCGGCGGCGAGTGCGAGATCGGCACACCCGGCAGGAAGTCCATCACGGCCTTGTTGAGGGCCTTGTACTTCTCGGTCCGGGCCGCCTGGTCGGCGGTGGTGTCGGCGTCCTTGAACTGGTCGAAGAGGGCCTTGTTGGTGAAGCCCCACTCGTCCTTCGGCCGGTCGAAGAAGGTGCCGATGAAGTTGTAGGCGTCGCCGTAGTCACCGGTCCAGCCGAGGAAGTGGATGTCGTGCTTGGACCCGGAGGTGGTGGCGTTCAGGTAGTCCGGGCTCCACTTCAGCGGGATGGCCTCGACCTTGATGCCCACCGCCTGCAGGTCGGCCGAGAGCAGCTCGAAGATGTCCTTCGGGCTCGGCATGTACGGCCGGGTGACCTCGGTCGGGTAGTGGAACTTCAGGGTCAGGTTCGACGCCCCGGCCTCGGCCAGCAGCTGCTTGGCCTTCTCCGGGTTGTAGTCGTACTTGGTGACGTCGCCGTTCCAGCCCTCGACGGTGTCGGGCATGAAGTTCGCCGCGACCTTGGCGCCCGGGGGCAGCTTCGAGTCGACCAGGGCCTGCCGGTTCAGCGCGTACGCGATGGCCTGCCGGACCCGGATGTCGGCGAGCTTCGGGTTGCCCTTCTGGTTGATCGCCAGGTAGAGCACGTTGAACGCCGGACGGGTGAGGACGTTGAAGCCCTCGTCACCCAGCGGCTTGACGTCGGCCGGGCCGACCAGGTCGTAACCCTGGATGTCGCCAGAGCGCAGCGCCTGCTTACGCGCGTTCTCGTCCGAGATGGTCTTGAAGATGAGGGTCTTCAGCTTGGCCTTCGTGCCGGCGTAGTCGTCGTTCCGCTCCAGGGTCAGCGTCTTGTTCGCGACGTCCCAGGACTTGAACTTGAACGGACCGGTGCCGGTCGGGTGCTCGGTGGCGTACGCCGGGTACTTGATGTCCTCGGCGGTGCCGCCCACGTTGCTGGCGTCGTACTGCTCCAGAGCCTTGGGGCTGTGGATGGAGAACGACGGCAGCATCAGCGCGGCCGGGATCTTGCTGGAGACCCGGGTGAAGGCCAGGTCCACAGTGGTCGCGTCCTTGGCGGTGCAGGACTTGAAGAGGCTCGGCGGCAGGTCCGGGTTCTCGTTCTTGGCGAAGCCGCCCATGACGTCCTGCCAGTACGCGGTCACGTCGGGGCTCTGCATGAGGCCCTTGCCGTTGTACCAGCGGTTGAAGTTGTAGCAGACGGCCTCGGCGTTGAAGTCCGTGCCGTCGTGGAACTTCACACCGGAGCGCAGCTTGAACGTCCAGGTGGTGCCGGCGGCATCCGGCGTCCAGGTCTCGGCCAGACCGGGCGTCACCTTGGTGCCGCCCTCCTCCGGGCGGACCAGGGTCTCGAACACCTGGCGGGCCACACGCAGCGACTCACCGTCGCTGGCGAAGCTGGGGTCGAGCACCTTCGGGTCTCCGGCGACGCCGAAGACGAGGGTGTCCTTCTTGCTACCGCCGGAACTGTCATCGCGGTTGCTCTCGGCGCAGCCTGCTACCGCGAGGGCCGCGACCGCGACGGCCGCTATCGCGACCTTCGGCCTGGGTGCACGCATGTGCTTCACCTCGTCCTTGGGGGTACGGACAACGTGGTGACAGGGGTCACCGATGGCGGTGACCATAGCTCCCGTTACGACCGTGCGGAAACCGTGGCATGGACGGTTGGTATCGGATCGTGTCTTTGCCGGGGTTTGGCCGTCGATTCGAAGGTGAACAGCGGGCAAATCCGAGGATTCGGTGTTCACGATGCCAAACTGTTACGTCGATCCCGCCGGTCCGGGCGACAGGTGTCAGATCAACGCGCGCTGGTCGTCAGACCGCCCGACGCCCCTCGAAGGCCCGCCCGAGGGTGATCTCGTCGGCGTACTCCAGGTCGCCGCCGACCGGCAGACCACTGGCCAACCGGGTCACCGAGATGCCCATCGGCTTGACCATCAGCGCGAGGTAGGTCGCGGTCGCCTCACCCTCGGTGTTCGGGTCGGTGGCCAGGATCAGCTCGCGGATCTCGCCGCCGCTGAGCCGGGTCATCAGCTCGCGGATGCGCAGGTTGTCGGGCCCGATCCCCTCCAGCGGATTGATCGCGCCACCGAGCACGTGGTAGCGACCGCGGAACTCACCGGTCCGCTCGATCGCCACCACGTCCTTCGGCTCCTCGACCACGCAGAGCACCTCGCTGGTGCGGCGCGGGTCGCGGCAGATCCGGCACTGCTCGGACTCCGCGACGTTGTAGCAGGTGGTGCAGAACCGGACCAGCTCCTTGACCTTGCGCAGCGCGCCGGCCAACCGGTTGACGTCGGCGGGGTCGGCCGACAGGACGTGGAAGGCGATCCGCTGGGCGCTCTTCGGGCCAACGCCCGGCAACCGCCCCAGCTCGTCGATCAGGTCCTGGATGGCGCCTTCGTACATCAGCCGCTCAGAAACCGGGCAGGCCGAGGCCGCCCATGCCGCCGGTTACCGGGCCCATCTTCCGCTCGGTCAGCTCCCGCGCCGCCTCGGCGGCGTTGTGCACGGCCGCGACGACCAGGTCCTCCAGCGTCTCGACGTCGTCCGGGTCGACCGCCTTGGGGTCGATCTTGATCGCCTTCAGCTCGCCGGAGCCGGCGACGGTCGCGGTGACCAGGCCGCCACCCGCGGTGCCGGTCAGCTCGGCCTCGGCCAGCTCGGCCTGCGCCTTGGCGATCTGCTGCTGCATCTTCTGCGCCTGCTTCAGCATCTGCTGCATGTTCGGCTGTCCACCTGGGCGCACGATGGCTCCTTCTCGCACTCGTCTGCTCGGCCGCCGCTCAGCCTATCCGTTGTGAGCAGGCTCGCCCCGCCCGGTGCTTCCGCCCGCCGCGCGCCGGACGGACGATCACGGGAACCGAGCACGAGGGGGCACCGGATGACCGTCGAGCACGCCGCGACCAGCCTGGAACGGCAGGCCCGGGCCTGCGCGGCCATGGCCGCCGGCCGATACGCCGACCTGCTGTCGCGGGCGGCCGCGGACGTCCGCGCCGGCGGGCTGTTCGCCGACGTGCTCGCCGGCTACCTGGACGCCCCGTTCGACGCGGCGGTCCCGCTGCGGCTGCTCGGCGGGGTGCACGCCCTGGTGCTCACCGGACGGGCACCGGAGCTGGCCGCCTTCTATCCCAGCGCCGGCGGGCGGCAGGCGCCGGGCGACGCCGACGCCTGCTGGGACGCGTTCCGCGCGGTGGTCGACACCGAGCGCGACACGGTACGGAACTGGTTGCGCCGCCCGCCGCAGACCAACGAGGTGGGCCGTGCCAACCTGCTGATCGCGGGCCTGCTCTACGCCCTCGGCGAGGTGGGCGGGCGGCCGGTGCGGCTGGTCGAGCTGGGCGCGAGCGCCGGGCTCAACCTGCGCGCCGACCTGTTCCGCGTCGAGGCGCCGGGCTGGGCCTGGGGGCCGGCCCGACTCCCCGGTGCGGCTGCCGGACGCCTGGCGCGACGGCACACCCGACTGGCTGCGCGCCGCCGCGGGGGCGTACCCGAAGCTGACCGTGGTGGAGCGGCTCGGCTGCGACCTCACCCCGCTCGATCCGACCAGCGAGGACGGCGCGCTGGCGCTGCGGGCGTACGTCTGGCCGGAACACACCGACCGGGCCGCCCGGCTGGCCGGGGCGCTGACGCTGGCCCGACGGGTGCCCGCCCGGGTGACGGCGGCGGGGGCGGCGGACTTCCTGGCCGGGATCGACCCACGGCCCGGCGCGCTCACCGTGGTGTGGCACTCGGTGATGCGGCAGTACGTGCCCGCCGACGAGTGGGAGCGGGTGAACACCGAACTCGACCGGCTGGCCGCCGCAGCCGACGCCGACGCGCCGGTCGCGCACCTGCTCTTCGAGCCGGACCTGGTGGACGCCCGTCACTTCCAGCTGCACGCCCGCATCAACACCGCCCCGCCCCAACTCCTAGCCGAGGCCCACCCCCACGGCCTCCCCGCCCAACGCCCCTAACCCCGCACCGCCACCCCGCCCCCGGCCCCCGCCCCGCCCTGGCCCGGCGCGGCCCTCGCCCCGCCCGCCCTGGCCCAGCGCGGCCCGGCGCGCCCGTCCTGGCCCCGCCCGCCCTGGCCCCGCACGGCCCTCGCCCCGCCGTGGCCCGGCGCGACCCTCGCCCCGCCCGCCCTGGCCCGGCGCGGCCCGGCGCGCCCCGCCCCCGCCCCGTCGATCGCCCCGCCCCGCCCCCAGCCCCCGCCCCGTCGATCATGCAGTTGTGGGGGTGAACGAAAGGTTCGTACCGGCATCAGTCGGGCACCATAAGTGCATGATCGACCGCAGCGTGGGGCGGGGCGAGGTGGGGGGTGGGGGGTGGGGGGCGACCGCGTTAGCGGGCGTCTACTTCGTTGATTTTTTCGGCGCCGAGTGCCTCGCGGAGCAGCCGTACCGCCTGAGCCTCGCTGGACTCCCGGGCCGTCTTCTCGTCGATCACGTCGTCCAGCGGCTCGTCACCGGGGTCGAACCCCTCGTAGACCGGGGTCGCGGCCGACGGGGCCGACGGTCGCCCGCCGGGACGGACCGGCCCGTCGTAGTCCGGGTCGTACGGTGGTTCGCCCGCCCAGTCGCTGTCCGCGGTCTGCCGGACCGGTTGGGTGGGACGCGGCCCTCGGCCCGCTGCGGCGGCTCGAGCGGCCGCGATGGCGCTGCTCACCGGGGCGCTGCCGTTCCCGGCCTGGCGCGGGGCGGCCGACGCCGGTCCGCCGGACGCCGCGCCGGTCGACCGACCGGCCGGGCCCGCCGAGGCGCTGGTCGGTGCGGCCGGACGATCGGACGGTCCGGTCGACGCATCCGCCGGCGGGCCGCCCAGGCGGGCCGGCTCGGGCCAGTCCTCGCCCGTGTCACCCGTGCTGCCGGTGTCGCTCGTGCTGGCCAAGTTGTCCGGGCCGGACGCGGCTCCGCCAGGGCGGGCCGGCTCCGGCCAGTCCTCCTCGTCGTCGGCGGGCGCGGTGGCACCGACCGGACCGCCTCCGCCCGGACCGGCACCAGCCGAACCGGCACCAGCCGAACCGGCACGAGCCGGACCGTCTCCGGCCGCGCGGCCACCAGTGGACGCGCCGCGCCGGACACCGGCCGCGCCGGACGTCGGGCCGGCCGGCGAGGCGGTTGCGGAACGGGCCGGGGCCGCGCTCGTCGGCGCGCTCGACGAAGCCGCCGCAACCCGCGAAGTTGGCGCGGCTGGCGCTGCCGGCGAAGTTGGTGCTGCCGGTGAAGTCGCCGCTGCCGACGAAGAGGGCGACGTGGGTGCGGCCGGTGCTGCGGGGGCGGGGCGGGGCGGGGCGGTCGCCGCGGGGGGCGGCCCGGCGAGCGAAGCGGCGCCTCGTTCACCGGCCACCTCGCAGCGGATCTGCCAGCGACCGCCGAACTCCTCGTACAGCGCCTCGACCAGCACCGACGTGTGGTTGCCCATCATCTGGGCGAGCACCGGCGACTTCACGGTCAGCACCAGGGTGTCGCCGTCCACGTCGCGGACCACCGCGTCGCGCATCAGCGCGGCGGCGGGCTTCTTGATCCGGTTGACCTTGGCGACGATGTCCGGCCAGACGCGGCGGACCGCGACGGCGTCCAGCGCGCCGGCCGGGGCAGCGCCGGGACGCGGCGGCTCGGGGGTGGCCGGGTCGGCCATCACCGCGGACGGCGGTACCGGCCGGCGGGCGGGGGTGGCCTGGTCCGCGCCGGAGGTGGCGGGCTCCGAGCCGGGCGCGGCGGCAATGCGGTCCCCGCCGGGAACGACGCGTTCCGAGCCGGACACCGCGGCGGTGTGGCCCCCGCCGGGGGCGGCGCGTTCCGAGCCGGGCGCGGCGGCGGCATGGTCCGCGCCGGGGACGGCGCGTTCCGAGCCATGCGCGGTGGCACCGACGTGGCCCGCGCCGGGGGCGCCGTGGCCCGCGCCGGGGGCGCCGTGGCCCCCGCCGGAGGCGCCGTGGCCCGCGCCGGGGATGGCGCGTTCCGAGCCGTGCCCGGCCTGGGCTCCGGCCACCGGGGCGGGAGCGCCCGGGGACCGGTTGGCCGAGCCCGGGGCGGGCGCGGTGGAACGGGCGCCGGCGACCGTGGCGGCGGCGCGGGCGGCGGCAGCCCCGGTCAACGCACCGGCAGCCGCCGGCGTGCCGGCGGTCTCCGGGTGCGGCGCGGCGGCAGCCGCGGGCGGGGCGGAAGGCTCCTGGCGTACCCCGGAGGTGGGGGTGGCCGACCCGGGGCCGGCGGCGGCGGTCGGCGCGTCGGTGCCGGCCAGGGTGAGCCGGCGCTCCATGCGCTCCAGGCGCTGGAGCAGGCCGCCGGCGGTGTCGTCGGCGCCGGGGAGGAGCATCCGGGCGCAGATCAGCTCCAGCAGCAGCCGGGGCGCCGTGGTGCCGCGCATCTCCACCAGGCCGTTGTGCACGATGTCGGCGCAGCGGGACAGGGTGCCCGGGCCGAGCTGCTGGGCCTGCGCGGCCATCCGCTCGATCTGGTCGGCCGGGCCGTCGATCAGGCCCTTGGTGGCGGCGTCGGGCACCTGCTGGAGCACGATCAGGTCGCGCATCCGTTCCAGCAGGTCGGCGGCGAACCGGCGCGGGTCGTGCCCGGCCTCGGCGACCCGGTCGACGGTGGCGTAGGCGGCGGCGCCGTCCCCGGCGGCCAGCGCGTCGCACATCTCGTCGATCAGCGCGGCGTCGGTGACGCCGAGCAGCGCGGCGGCCCGGGAGTAGGTGACCCCCTCCGGCCCGGCGCCGGCGATGAGCTGGTCGAGCACCGAGAGGCTGTCCCGGGCGCTGCCGCCGCCGGCCCGCACCACCAGCGGGAAGACCGCCGGCTCGACGTCGACGCCCTCGGCCTGGGTGAGCTGCTCCAGGTACGGCCGGAGCACCTTCGGCGGGATCAACCGGAACGGGTAGTGGTGGGTCCGCGACTTGATCGTGCCGAGGACCTTCTCCGGCTCGGTCGTGGCGAAGATGAACTTGACGTACTCCGGCGGCTCCTCGACCAGCTTGAGCAGGGCGTTGAAGCCGGCCGACGAGACCATGTGCGCCTCGTCGATGACGTAGATCTTGAAGCGGCTGCTGGCCGGCGCGAAGAACGCCTTCTCACGCAGCTCGCGGGCGTCGTCGACGCCACCGTGGCTGGCCGCGTCGATCTCGATCACGTCGATCGAGCCGGCGCCGTCGGTGGCGAGCGAGCGGCAGGAGTCGCACTGCCCACATGGCTCCGGGGTGGGCCCCTGCTCACAGTTGAGCGAACGGGCCAGGATCCGGGCGCTGGACGTCTTGCCGCAGCCACGGGGGCCGGAGAAGAGGTAGGCGTGGTTGAGCCGCCCGCTGCGCAACGCCTGCGACAACGGCTCGGTGACGTGCTCCTGCCCGATGACCTCGGCGAAGGTACGCGGCCGGTACTTGCGGTAGAGCGCCAGTGCCACTCGTCCCGCCTCCTCTCGACCGAGCCATTCTGCGCCGGTCCGCCCCGGGTGACCACCCACCCCGCCGGATCGTTGCGCGCGGGCCGCTCGGCACGGCCGGCTTGATCAACTCGATGTCGGCGACAGGGCGGTGTCGTGGCGTCCGGGACAGCCCCACATCGGCGACGTGGAGTGGATCAACCGGCCCACAGACAGAAAGGCCTCCCGTGCACCCAGCAGAGCTCGCTTATCCTTGCTGCCTTCCGGCCCTGGGGAGGTTCACGAGATACCGCCGCACGGGAGGTGCCACCAACCCTACCCGACCGCCCGTCGATCTTCAGGGGGTGGTGGGGTGGCCCGGCCGGCGGAGGCCTGTATCCTGGCTCGCGGAGGATTCGCCTAGAGGCCTAGGGCGCACGCTTGGAAAGCGTGTTGGGTTTACACCCTCACGAGTTCGAATCTCGTATCCTCCGCTCGCTCGAGCAGGAACACGACAGGGCCGGCCCCAACGGGGACCGGCCCTGAGTCGTGTCTAGGCCGCCGGCGCCGTGGGGATCTTGCGCAGCTCGCCGAGGGTGTACCGGGCCACGGCCTCGATCATCCGGATGCCGGCAGCCTGCGTCCGGTGGTGGTTGGAGAGCACGGCCACCAGCCAGTCGTGCCCGGGCTCGACGAGCCGCCCGATCGTGTTGACCTGCCAGAGGCCACCGTCGGCGGTCACCGTGTCCCACCCGTTCTTGACGTAGACCTCCGTGGTCTGCGCGCCCGCTGCTGCGGGAACTCCCCAGTCCTGGTCCTCCTCGACCTGGCCCATCAGGTCGAAGAGGTAGGTCCGGCCGTCCTCGTCCAGTGGGCCGTCCTCGTCCGTGAGCGAGGTGAGCAGACGGATCTGGTCGGCCGCGGTGGTCGTGGTCATCCCCCACGACGCGGCGGGGGTGGTCTCCTTCATGCCGAAGGTCCTGTTCGCCGAGGTCAGTCCCGACTTCCGGCCGATCCGGCGGTACAACGCGGTCGTGGCGACGTTGTCGCTCGCGGTGATCATCTTCTTGGCGTTGCGCCGATCGGTGTCGGTGATCCCCTGGTTCTGCTGCTGCGCTCGTAGCAGCAGGGCAGCCAGGATGTCGACCTTGACGATGCTGGCCGTCTGGAAGCGGGTGGCGCCGACGGTGAGCGCGACGTCGGATCGTCGGTCCTTCACCGCCACCGCGACCTGGCCGTTCCCGACCCTCTCCAGGTACGCCGTGACCTTCTGCCGGGCGGCGGCAAGGTGGTCCGGCGTCGGACTGGGTGTGGGCGGGCTGACGGGTCCCCGGCCCCCCGCCTCGGGCGTCGACTCGTCGCGGCCACCGGACAGCCGCCAGACGGCGCTCGCCTCGGCCACACCGCCGCCGGTGAGGGCCAGCACCGCCACCGCCAGCAGTCCCCGCCGCGACGGTCCGCGCCCGCTCGCTCGGCCCGCTGCGTCGACACGTCGCCGACGAGTGTTCATCAGGGTCCCCCATCGCAGAACGCCACAGACGGCGCACCCCTGAAACGGAGATGCCATGGCCAGGGGTTGCACGACGCGAACCACCCGGACACGCCAGCGGTCGATGAGCGGGCCCACTCACCGACCGTCAGCTCACCCCACCAGGGAGTACGGCACAGGTCAGGAGCCCGCCGGGGCGAATTCCTTGTCGGACCGGCAGCTCATCGGGGCACCGTCCGACACGAGGAAGTGGGCGGCCTTGTCGAACTCCTCGGCCCCCCGCACCGAGAAGACGCTGAAGTAGATGCGGCTGTTCTTCGGCATCTTCGCCGGCGCGACGACGAGGTCGTACTGCTTCGGCGACCCGTCGGGCCAGTTGACCTTCTCGGTCCGGTAGACCTGGTCGGCCCCCGGCAGTTCCTTGCCCTTCGGCACGCAGAGCGCGTGGGCCTTGACCTCGGCGGGGACACCCGCGTCGGTCAGCGCGCTCTGCAGGGCGGCGGGATCCAGCACCTGCTTGTAGTTCAGGGTCAGCTTCACCGTGCTGTCCGCCTGCTTGGTCAGCGTGAACGCCACCGGCGCCATCGCCGTGGTAGCGCCGGTCGTGCTGCCACCAGCGGCCGCGCCGTCGCCGGCCGGGGCCGCGCCGAGCTGCTGGGTGGCCATCGGCACGGCCAGCGCGAGCGCTGCCACGGCCGCGAGGCCACCACCGGCCAGGCCGAGGCTGCGGTTGCGCCGCCGCGCCCGGCCACGCCGCTCGATCGCCCCGACCGGACGATCCATCTGTACGTCGGAAAGGGTCTGCTTCACCGCGTCCAGCACCTCATCGTCTCTCATGTCCAATCTCCTAACTGGCTACGGGCACGAGCTGCGCCCGCAGGGTTGCGGTGGCACGGGACAGGTGGACGGCTACGGTTCGGGCGGAGATGCCCAGCACATCGGCCACGGCCTTGGTGTCCAGGTCGAGCCAGATGCGTAACACGATCACCTCACGCTGCCGCTTCGGCAGCTGGCGTATGGCGGTCAGCAGGGCGTCGTCCATGCCGAGTCCGTCCTCGGCGAGCTGCGCCCGGTCGTGGGCGTCGAGCGCCACCTCACGTCTGCGCCGCCGCCACCAGGACACCCGGACGTTGAGGGCGGTGCGCACCACCCACGCCGCCGGTGCCGGATGCCGGCTCACCTTCCGCCAGGAGGCCCAGGCTCGCGCGAACGCCTCAGCGACCAGGTCCTCTGCCAGCGCGCGATCGCCCGTACCGGCCAGTACGGCGCGCAGGCAGTCGTCCCGAGAGCGCTGATAGAACTCCGCGAAGTCCGTCCCTTCTCGTTCCACACCTGCTTTACGCACCAGCGCCCCGATCCATTTACCGCAGCCCGGAGAAAAAACGATGGGCCCGGTCCGCACGGTAGCTCGGCGACTCAGGGCGCGAACCCACCCCTAGCTGGGCGGATCAGCCCGTTCGACCAGCCGTGGAGACCCGCGGTGGCGGTACGGACGACAGGGCCGGCCCCAACGGGGACCGGCCCTGTGTCGTCGCCACGGTCATGCTCGCCTCGCCCGCCCGTTGCGCCGGCGGGACGGCGTCAGCTCGCGACCTGCACCTGCTCCGCGCCTTGCTCGGCGAACCAGGCCTGAAGGTCGGCGCCGCCGAGCGACCGGTTGGCCTCCTCGTCGACGAAGACCGGGCCGATGACGGACCCCTTCGCGCCCTCGAGCTGGCAGCCGAACAGTCGCGCACCGGTCAGCACGGCGGGCATGGTCGTGCCGCCCAGCGTGCACCACCGCAGGCTGGCGAACCGCAGGTCGGCCTCGCGCAGATCGGTGCGGTAGAGCTTGGCCGAGTTGAGGATCGCGTGGCTCAGATCGGCGCCGGCCAGCACGGCTTCGTCGAGTTGGACCGAAAACAGCCGCGCCGCGCGGAACCGCGCGTTTCCGGCCAGGCAGCCGACCATTTCCGCCTTGGCCAGATCGGCGAAGGAGAAATCGGCGCGCTCCAGCTCGCAGTTGTTGAGATTGGCGTCGCCGAGGTTGGCGTCCTCGAAACGCACGCCGGTCAGGTTGGAATTGGCCAGGTAGGCGCCGGTCAGGTCGAGGTTGCTGAGATCGGCGCCGCGAAAGTCGAGAAAGTCGCCGGACAGGTAGGACGTGCCCGGAGCAGCGGTGGCGAACCACTCCTCAAGCGCCTCCCTGGCGTCGGGGCTCTCCGGCCAGCGGATCACGTCCGCGCTGCTGCGCTTGTATCTGCTCATTTGTCAAACACCACCTTGCCGTCCCAGTCCGTGCGACCGGCGACCCGACTCTTCAGATCAGCCACGGCGCTCGGGGACAGATTCTTGGTGTCGATGACCACATTCTGTCCGCCGGCTACCTCGTCGGCGAGTTTCTGCTCGAACTCGTCGCCATCGTAGCGCCCCCGCATTCCCTCGGGCATCGGCTGGCCGGCGTGCCGACCAGCAGGGAATACGTCGGCCGGCGCTTTCACGTCCCAGTTGTCGCCGTTCGAGTCGATGAATTCGCCCTGGTCCTTCTGGAACGCGGGATCAGAGTTGTCGAGCTCGGCACGGCGAATCGGACCGGGAATCTTGCCCTCCGCCTCCGCCGCGAGCCCGACCTCGGCCTCCCGGCGGGACTTGGCGCTGATGTTGCCGTTGTGCGCCGGGTCCGCGGCCAGCTCCTCCACCCGGCGGTCGTACTCCGGGGTGCCGGGTTTGGGGGTCTGGTAGTCGTCGTTGCCGCCGGAGGGCCGGCCCGTTGATTCGCCGGAGTCGCCGCCGGGGCGACCCAGCTTCGCCTCCTCGCCGGCGACCTCCTGGGCCCGGGAGACGTTGTCGGGCACCTCGGTGGAACTGCGCCGCCGCTGCCCGGGAATGCCGCTCTCGCCGTCACCGTCACCCGGGCGCGGGGTCGTCCCGCCGCCACCGTGCCCGCCCGGGGGTGTCTTGGGCTTCGCCATCGCCGGCCCTAGCCGTTCAGCAGCTTGGTGAGGTTGGTCAGGCTGCTGATCAGTGCGGCGACGTAGGTCAGGATGCGTCCGCCCCACTTGACCACGGCCGCCACGATCTGCGTGGCGATCACCGGGATGGTGACCACGAAGATCGCCTCGACCGCCCAGATGACCACGCGCGCCACCAGGTCGGCGATGAGGTCGCGTACGACGTCACGGGTGAACGCAACCAGGTTGCCGGCGGCCTGCGTCGCCGCGGCCATCGCGGCGGAGATGCCGCTCATCCCGTCGATCGCCGCCACGTTGTGCGCCATCAGGCCCTGGTAGGCGGTGGCCGCCTGCCCCTGCCAGAGCGGCGTGTCCGCGCCGAGGTGCGACTTCAGGTCGATGGCGATGCTTTCCAGCTCGGCGGCCATGTTGTCCCAGGTGGCGGCGTGCGAGGCGACGACGTCGGGCATCCCGGTCAACTCGTCGAGGACCTGCCGCAGCGGCTCGAAGTACTCCATCGCCCAGCCCAGCCCGTTGGCGAGCAGCGCGCTGAAAGGGTCCAGCACGGTCGCGACGGCCTCCACCCCGAACGCCGCACCGGCGATGAGGTCGTCGACCCAACCCTCACTGCGAATGGCGTCGACCAGCCCCTGGAAGCTGTCGGCGGCGGCCGCCCCGGTCCACGGCTTGCGGGTCGACTGGACGTCGGCGATCAGCGACCCGTCGCTCAATGCGCCGCCCCCGCCCGACTGCCGTCCAACCCGCTCCCCGCCTTGCGGATCGTGTTGCTGGAGTCGGCGTCGGCGTTGTCGTAGTTGTCGGCGGTCGTGCCCAGCCCCTTGACGACCAGAGCCAGGTTCTCCTCTACGTAGGCGATCAGCTCGTCCTGCCGGGTGTGCCGGCTCTCCAGGACGCCGGAGATCCACCCGCACAGCACCCCGTACGCCGCGTCGTCCCCGGTGATGTGCGCGCTGGCACCTTTGATCGCGCCGAAGCGGCCGCGCAGCGCGTCTATGTTGCGCGCGTGCTGGCGGATCTGCTCCGCGTCGACCTCGAATCCGTCACCCACGCGGTCACCACCTGCGCTGCTGGTCGTCGGGGCCGTCCGCGGCGGGGTCGGCGTCGCGCAGCTGCTGCCCGACCCGCTCGGCGATGGCCCGCGCCGCCGGCGACTCGGTGCCCATGGTGTCGGCGATGATCGCCTGCGAGCGGTCGGCCAACTGCTGCCGGGCGGCACGGATCGTGTTCATGACCGTCCTGGCGACCACGTCGGGCGCGACCCGGTGGATCCGCTGGCCGAGCCAGAGGTCGATCAACTGCCCGGAGGAGTCGACGGTGACCTCCACCAGCCCGTTGTCGTCGGCCGCCGTCACCCGCAGCTCCTGGAGCTGGTCGCTCATCGCCTTGGTGTCGGCCGCGAGCTGGTTGATCCGGCCCTTCCACTCGGCCAGGCGCTCCATGGCGCCGTCCGGGTCCAGCAAGCCGCCCGTGCCTGGAACGCCGGCCACCATGTGTCCCCTCGGTCGCTCAAGGTGATCATGCCTAGTGACAGAGATTAACACGTTGCGTCGCTGCTCACGGTCCACATCAGACTCACCTGCGCCGTGCGCCGCGCCGAGTCGCGCCCGCGGCACCCCGCCCGGCTCAGGTGGGCGGGCGACGCCCGCTGCGGGCGAGGGTGAGCAGCGGCGGCCACGGCCAGCGGCGCCGCTGGCGGCACCCGCAGCGCCGGGGTCACGGCCGGGCCCAGGTGAGGAAGCGGCTGGTCAGGTCGGTCGGCGGCGGGGCCTGGTCGAGGGCGGCGAGTTCCTCGGCGGCCTCGGCCTGAAGGGTCGCCAGGTAGACGGTCAGCGCCGCACGGTCGTGCCGGTACTCGCCGAGCAGTCGCAGTTTCGCCGGCGAGCAGGGCCAGGCGATGCCGCAGGCGGCGCAGCGCCAGGTGGGCCGGGTCGGCAGGTGTTCGCGGCGGCGGGTCACAGGGCTCGCACCTCGACCTGCCGGGCCCGGTCGACGCGGACGAGCGCGTAGCTCTGCCGGGCCCGCAGGGTGCCGTCGGGATGCACCTCGTGGCCGCGCACCTCGGCCCACTCGGCGCCCTGGAACGGCCCGACGCTCAGCACCTCGGTGATCAGCAGGGTCAGCGGCCCCTCGCCGAACCGGTACGCCTCCTCGGGCACCCGGATCGTCGTGCCGACGGTCAGGTGGTTCACCAGACCAGGCTCCCGCTAGTGGTCAGACAAACACAGGGCGTAGCGATATGGTGGCCAGATATTTGGGACATCCGATGGAGGCGCCCGTGAACGACGCGCTCCGGGTGGCGCTCAGCGACACCGGGCACACGATCGAATCGCTCGCCGAACGAGTCGGCGTCGACCCGAAGACGGTCGGCCGGTGGCTGACCGAGGGCCGCATCCCGCACGCCCGGCACCGGCTGTCGGCCGCGGAGGAGCTTCGCCGGGACGTGGCGGACATCTGGCCGGACACTTCGAGACGTCGTGACCCCATCTGGTTCCGGCCGTGGCAGGAGATCGAGCGCGAGGCGGTGTCGCTGCGGTCGTATCAGTCGGTCGTCCTGCCCGGGCTGTTGCAGACCGAGGCGTACGCCCGCGCGGTGCTCGGCGGCGCCGGGCTGATCCCGCGCGGCGACGTCGAGCGGCTCATCGTCGCGCGGCTCAACCGGCAGGGCATCCTCAAGCAGGACGACCCGCCGCAGTTCACCGCGGTGGTCGACGAGGCGGTGCTGCGCCGGCCGGTCGGCGGCCCGGCCACCATGCGGGAGCAGCTGCGCGCCCTGGTGGCGGCCTGCGGCGAGCCGCACGTCCGGGTGCACGTGGTGCCGGCCACGGTCGGCGCGTACGCAGGACTGAACGGACCATTCGTGATCGCCGCCGCGCGGGACCACCGGGTCGCCGGCTACCTGGACAACCAGCTCCAGGGACAAGTGGTTAGCGACCCTGATGACATCGCGGCGATACTGACGGCATGGGAGAACGTGCGCGGCGAGGCGCTCTCCCGCCGGCAATCTCTCGACCTCATCTCAGAAGTGGCGGAGACATGGAGCTGAACGGCGCAAGGTGGCGCAAGAGCAGCCGCAGCAGCGGCAACGGCGGCGACTGCGTCGAGGTCGCCGACAACCTGCCCGGCGTGATCGGCGTACGCGACTCGAAGGACCCGACCGGGCCGGCACTGATCTTCGCGCCGACGGCCTGGCGAGCGTTCGTCGCGAAGCTGCCCGAGCACCGCTGACCGAGCCCGCCCGAGCAGAACAGGCCGAGCACGACCCGGGCCGAGCACGACCCGACCGAGCACGACCAGGCCGAGACCCGGGCCGAGCACGACCCCGGCCAAGCGCTCGATCTGTCGTACACATGTTCCATCCACAGGCTGTGGATGCCGGAGGTTGCCGATGAGTTACCAGCTCAGCGCGGTCGTCGCGGATGCCGAACTGCTCCGCGAGCAGACCGCGGAGCTGGATCACGCGGTCCTCGGCGAGCTGCGGCAGGACTTCGCGCTGCTGCCGGTCACCCCGCAACTGATCGAGGAGCTGACCGGCGAGCTGCCGGACTTCCGCGTCGACGCTCCGGACGCCGACCATCCGTTCCACCTGTTGCTCGCACCGGCCCTGACCGACGTGCTGGCCGGCTGGTCGCAGCGGGGCCCGCTCGGCTACCTGGAGGCGGAGTTCTCCGGCGGCCTCGGATATCAGTCGGCGGTGCTCTGGTTGGGCGGCGCGGTTTCCTGGGGGCCGCGATTCGACGACACGCTGGAGTCGCCCCGGGCCCAGTGGCCGATCAACGCGGCGCTGGTCGAGCTGGGCGTCGAGCCCGGGACGTGGATCGACCCGTTCGCCGAGCTGGGGCTGCACCTTGAGCGGAACACCGACGGCTGGCTGGCGCACGGGCGGCGGCGGCTCAGCGCCGACTACTGGGACGACCTAGCCGAGCAATGGGAAAGTCAGGAATCCGGCAAATAGCAGCAACCTGGACGCCCCCGTCCCGTTAGGACCCCGGGGGAAGCCGATGAAATTGCGCCAATTTGCCCTTATCGCAGGGCTGCTGACAGCTGCCGTCATCTCCGGCAGCGCACCGAACGGACCAACATTCGCTCCACAGGGGCCGGTACGCGCCGGCAGCGTGGAGGTGCTCGACCTGAACGGCCTGCGCAACGTCGCATTCGGCGACACCGAGGCCGAGTTGACCCGACGCGGCGTGCTGCGCTCGGACGTCGACGCCTGCGGCCCGCTGCTCACCGGGCACGAGACGGTCAGCCCGGTCTTCGTCGACGACCGGCTGGTGCTGCTCTGGGCCGGCGACCCGATGCAGACCCCGGAGGGGGTGACGGTCGGCACCCCGGTCACCGAGGTCTGGTCCCGATATCCATCCGTCATCACGCTGCACGCGCCACGCGGGACGTACCGCTTCGACGGCCTGCTGGCCCGGCGCGGCGACCGCGGCTACCTCTTCCTCCATGATGGACAAAGGGTGCGCAACGTCATCGCGGGCTACGCGGAGTGGGCCCGGCAACTCTTCGTCGAAGGCGCCGGCCCCTGCTGAACCGGCGCCGGGGCCACCGGCGCCCGTCAGGTCGGGTCCGGGTCGCGGGAGGCGCGTAGGGCGCCGATCGCCAGCAGCGCCGGCCCGGCGAGCGCCACCGCCGCGCCCACCACCGCGGACCGGTCCGCCAAGCGGTCCGACGGGACGGCGATGCCGACCGACAGGAAGGCGTCGCCGCTTTCGTCGGCGGACCGTTGCCAGGCCGCCCAGGTATCCGCGAGATCGGTGAAGGCGGCGCCCGCCGTCACCGCGAGCAGCAGCGCTCCGAGCGACACGAGCGCGAACCGGTCAGCACGCAAACCCGACAGGACCACCACCCCGGCCGCGATCAGGGTGGCCAGCAGCGCGGGCAACGCGACGCCGAGCACTCCGGACAGCGGGGCGTCGTCAACCCGGTCCCAAGCATCCGCACCGACCACCACGAGCAGCAGCACCGCGACGACGACCCTGGCCAGCAGCGCACGCCTCGACCGATGCCGGGCGGGCAGGGCGAACACCGCGAACGCGAGGCAGAGCACGCCGAGCAGCAGCCCCACCGCGGCGATCCGCTCCCGGTCGATCCCCCGCCGCCACTGGTCCAGCAACACGGACTCGAGCTGCCCCGACCCCACGTCCGGCCCGCTGCCGTCGAGCGGCGCGTAGAACGGCTCCAGCCAACCGTTTCCCGCCGGCTGCTCGGGGAGCCACCACAGTTGGATGGCCATGACCAGGGCGAAAAACCCGATGCCGGCGGCGAGCGCGGTACGCACCCGAGGCGCCACCCGGCCGGCCAGCAGCACGTACCCGAGGAAGGCGACCGCCGCGACGAGGCCGGACTGAAGGGCGGCCCGCGACTCGGAGAAGAGCGTGGCCAGGACCGAGAACACGCCCGCCACGGCGGACACCAGCAGCAGGACACGCGGAGGGCGCACGGCCGGTAATCGTGCCACAACCGGGCGGGCACGGGGTGCCCGGCAGAGCGCCCGCCGATGCCCCCGAGCCTGTCCGGCAGCGGTACTACGCTCGGCTGCGTGAGCCTCCCCGTCGACCCGGTCGGTCGTCCGCTGTGGCGGGACCGCAACTTCGGCACCTACTGGCTCGCGCAGTCGCTCTCCGCCGTCGGCGACTCGTTCGCCTACATCGCGATGCCGCTGCTCGTGCTCCACGCGACCGGGTCGGTCGCGCAGATGGGTCTGCTCACCGCCGTGGCCGGCGTCGCGTCCGTCGGCGCGGGGGTCTTCGGCGGCGTCCTGGTCGACCGGTACGACCGGCGCACCCTGATGATCACCGCGGACCTGGCCCGGTTGGTGCTCTACGGCCTGGTGCCGCTGGCCTGGCTCGCCGGCCCGCAGGTCTGGCTGATCTTCGTGGTCCTGCCGATCTGCGAGGCGGCCGGGATGCTGTTCCAGGTCGCCGCGGTGACCGCGGTCCGCAACCTGGTCGACCGGGACCGGATCACCGAGGCCAACGGTCGGTTGCAGGCGACGTACGCGGCGGCAGCCGTGGGCGGTCCGCTGCTCGCCGGCGTGGTCTCCGCGCGGTTCGGCCCCACCGCGGCCATCGCCATCAACGCGGCCAGCTTCGCCCTGTCGGCGGCCGGTCTCTGGGTGGTCCGGCTCCGGCAGGCGGCCCGGGACGGCTCGGCGCTCGGCGAGGGCGTGTCGCGACGGGAGCGGCCACTGGCCGAGTTCCTGGCCGGGGCGCGGTTCCTCTGGCGTCAGCCGGTGCTGCGCTCGTTGACCGTCCTGCTCTCGGTCTTCATCTTCCTGACGTTCGGCTTCACCGACGTGCTCATCTACCACGTGAAGCACGACCTCGGCGGCTCCGACGGCACCGTCGGCACCGTGCTCGGGCTGGCCGCGCTCGGCACCATCGCGGGCGCGCTGCTGGCCGCGCCCCTGCGGCGTCGACGCGGCTTCGGCGTCACCTGGGTCGGCGCGATCTCGCTCTGCGGCCTCGCCCTCGTGGGCATCGGGGTCGCGGGGACGGTGCCCGCCGTCACGGTGCTGACCGCGGTCTACCTCTGTGGCGTCAGCGTCGGCGGGATCTGCTCGATGTCGCTGCGCCAGGAGATCACCCCGGATCACCTGCTGGGCCGGGTGACGTCCGCCTTCTGGAGCACGCACTACTCGCTCGGGCCGGCCGGTGCGGCGGCGCTGACCTGGGCCACCAGCCGCTTCGGCGTCACCGCCGTCGCCCTCGTCGCCGGTGGCGGTTGCCTCCTGATCGCGATCGCCGGGCTGTTCACCCCGATCCGCGGCGCCGGCTCGGAGGGGGCCGTGCGACAGGCTCGGGTGGCGGTTACGGCAGGGGCGAGGCGGCGGTGAGCGTCGAGCCGCGAAGTCGGAGGGCGTCCTGGCTCGGTGGTGTGCCGAACTGGCGGCGATACTCGCGGCTGAACTGTGACGCGCTGTCGTAGCCGACGCGGTGCCCGACGCCGGTGACGTCGTTGGGGTGGGTGGCGAGCAGGAGCCGGGCCTCCTGGAGCCGGATCTGCTTCTGGAACTGGATCGGGCTCATCGCGGTGACCGCCTGGAAGTTGCGGTAGAAGGCGGAGACGCTCATGCCGGAGAGCTGGGCCACCTCCTCCACCCGGAACGACCGCCGATAGTGGTCGCGGATCCACCGGACCGCCCGGGCGACGTGCGCGAGGCTGCTGTCGGCGAGGCCGAGCTGGCGGACGACGGCGCCCTGCTCGCCGGTGATGAGCCGCCAGAGGATCTCCCGCTTGATCAGCGGCGCCAGCACGGCGATGTCGCGGGGCCGGTCGAGCAGGCGCAGCAGCCGGATCACCGCGTCGAGCAGCTCGTCGGAGGCGTCGCTGACGGCGATGCCCGAGGGCACGCCACCGGTGGCGGGTGGCAGGTCTCCCGGGGCCGCCTGTAGCAGCAGCTCCGCGACGGCGGCCGGTTGCAGCGTGAGCCCGAACCCGAGTGCCGGCCGGTCGGGGCTGGCCTCGGTGAAGTGGCCGGTGACCGGGAGGTCGACCGACGCGACGAGGTACTGCCCGGCGCGGTACTCGTAGACCCGGTCGCCGAGCGCGAGCCGTTTCGCGCCCTGCGCGATGAGCGCCAGCACCGTGCCGGACATCGAGGCCGACGGCGGATCGGACCGCTCGACCTTGGCGATCAGGACGTCGTCGATGGCGGTGGTCCCGTCGGGGCGGACGTGGCGGGCGAGCAGGGCGCGCAGCTCGTCGAGGGGCATGAGGCCATTGAAGCACTCGACCCGCATTCCCACCAGGGAGAGGATCAGGCAAGAGGTGGAGAGCATCGTTCTACCGATTCAGCAGCTCGCCTGGGTTTGATTGGTGAGTCAGATCCCAAGGAGCAAACAGCAGCTCCAGAAATGGACAGGTGGTCACATCATGCGGGTCGCAGTCGTAACCGGGGCCAGCTCCGGCATCGGGCAGAGCGCAGCCATCCAGCTCGCCAAGCGCGGCACCGGGGTGATCCTGACCTACGGCGCCAACCAGTCAGGCGCGCTGGACACGGTGGCGAGCATCGAGAAGGAGGGCGGCACGGCCGTGGCGCTGCCACTGGACGTCGGCCGGAGCGAGACCTTCCCCGCGTTCCGCGAGTCGGTCGTCGCGGCGCTGCGCGACACCTGGCAGCGCGACACCTTCGACTTCCTGGTCAACAATGCCGGCTTCGCCCAGATGTCGATGTTCGAGGACACCACCGAGGAGCTGTTCGACAGGTTCTTCCGGGTCCTGCTCAAGGGGCCGTACTTCCTCACCCAGACCCTGCTGCCGCTGCTGGCCGACGGCGGCGCCATCGTCAACGTCGCCAGCAACTCGGCGATGGAGTCCGGCCTGGAGCCGGGCTACTCCGGGTACGCCACCATGAAGGGCGGCCTGATGGTGCTGACCCGGTACATGGCCAAGGAGTTCAGCCCGCGCGGCATTCGGGTCAACTCCGTCGCCCCCGGCTCCACCCGGACCCGGCTCGCCGACAACGCCTTCGAGCGGTTCCCCGAGGTGATCCCGGCGCTGGCCGCGAAGACCGCCCTCGGCCGGGTGGGCGAGCCCGACGACATCGGCATGGTGATCGCGACCCTGCTCGGCGAGGAGGGCCGCTGGATCACCGCCCAGAACATCGAGGTCGCCGGCGGCTACAACCTCTAGCGGTACGCAGACGCAACGCCCGGCCGGTCCGCGCGGATCGGCCGGGCGTACACCGCAGCGGGTCCGCCGCCCGTCGGCAAGGGTGCCGGGCCGGCGCTGACCAGTGGCTTTCCCGGGCGGAAAGCGGGATTGTCAGTGATCATCCTGCATGGAATCATCTCCTCGCCCGCGCAGTCGCCGCGCGGCATCTCATGGGGGAGTCGATGTGAGAACAACCCTGCCCGCCTGCCCGAAGAACCGGACCAGCAGGGGGCTGCCGCGGCTCGCCATGGCCGCCGTCGCCGTGTTGACCGTCCCGGCGTTCCTGGTCGGGCCGTCCGCCGCCGGCGCCAGCGGGACCGCACCGGCCGCGACCACCGCCCGGTCGGCCACGACGACCGTGACCGCCGGAGCTGCCACCACGACGGCACCGCCGGCCGCTACGACGACCGCACGCGCCACCGCACCGACCCCGATCGCGGCCGTCGCGCCCACCGCGCCGGGGAAGCGGACCGTCGGCGAGCCGACCGTGGAGCCGACCCGGCACCGGACGGCCAAGGCCACCCGGAATCCGCTGACCCAGTACCGCCCCACCTGCGGCGGCAAGCTGGCCTTCGGCAAGGTCGAGACCTGCCGGTCGATCGTCGACCGGCAGGAACACAAGTGGACGGTCACCAGCACCGCCGACCAGGACGTCCTGGTCACCCAGCTCGGTCGGGGCAGCGGCGAGTTCTCCGTCGGCGCCTCGGTCACCGACGCCGCCGGCCAGCACGTCTGCCGGTTCTCCAACGACTCGGGCAGCTGCCAGCTCGGCGCGGCCGGCACCTACACCATCACCGTGACGCTCCCGTACCCCACCGGACGCGGCGACTACACCATCGCGGTCGAGTCGACGCGTACCCCGTCGGCGTGCGAGACGCTGCCGGAGAGCTACTTCTCCTTCGGCTCCCCCGGGGTCACGAAGTCGCTTCCGGCCGGTGCGGCCGCGCAGTGCTACACGTTCGACCAGCCGGTGAACTCGGTGCTGCAGGTGGCCGAGCCGCTCGGCAGCGGTGACATCCAGGGGCAGATCCTCGACGCGTCGTACGAGTCGCTCTGCGAGATCCGCTACGGAGGCATGTGCACGCTCAGCACGCAGGGGCCCTACCGGCTGCTGGTGCGCGAGTACTACGGCACGGCGGGCAGCTACACGCTGAAGATGCCGCGGCTGTCGAACCCGGTGGGCTGCCAGGCCGTGGCGCTGGCCTCGTTCGGCGACCCGGGCACCGCCACCGGTGGTGGAACGGTGCGCAAGGCCGACGTGGCCTGTCACACCTTCACCGCGGCGGCCGCGATCCCGGTCCTGGTGCGCTTCCAGCGTCTCGACGACCAGTGGATCTGGTGGGACGTGTACGACACGACGGGCCGCGCGGTCTGCAACGAGTTCGAGAACCAGCGCTCCTGCCCGCTGCCGGCGGCTGGGACGTACACGGTGATGGTGCGCCACCAGGACGGCACCGACAACGACGTGGACTACCAGGTCGCGGTGGCCCGGCTCGACGGCAGTGACGGGTGCGCCGCGACCGCCGGCATTTCGTGGGACCAGCCGTCCGTGCGCCTGCACCAGACCTCGCCGGTGCAGACCAACTGCCAACCGTTCGAGGGTGAGGCCGGTGACCGGGTGGTCACGTACGACTCGCCGGACGAGTACGGCGAGGCCTTCATGTGGCTGGTCGACGAGAGTGGTGCGTGGATCTGCACCGAGGCAGGAAACGACGGGTGCGTGCTCCCGGCCGCGGGCAGCTACCGGGCGATCTCGTACCTCTGGGAGTGGAACGACGACTACACCGACCTGACGTATCGGATTCAAATCCGGCGGCTCTCCAACGCCGTGGGCTGCCCCACCGTCGCGGTCGGCAGCTACGGCGTCGCACCGGCGCCCGGCGGCATCCGCTGTCGCACCCTGGAGGTTCCGGAGGCCGGCGACTACCGGCTCAGCACGCCCAGCGCGGACGGCTACGAGACCTTCGGCCGGGTGTACGACCAGGAAGGCTCGATCGTCTGCGGCACCGGTCGATGCACGTTCCCCGCCGCCGGCCGGTACACGATGGTGCTCGACGGCAGCAGCCCGTACGCGGTGCTCGAGAACGACGTCGAACACGCCGTCTCGCTCCTGCCGTGGGCCCCGTCGGGCTGCGTCGCGGTCTCCGACGCCGGCTGGCGGGAGGCGCCGCACCGTGGCGCGTTCCAGGGCGCCGGGCAGGTCAACTGCCTCCAGCTCGCCAGCCCGGCCGGCGCGCGCATCGTCCAGTCGCAGCCGGGTGAGGTGACCGGCGACACCAGCCCGGAGATCACCGTCGTGGACGCCACCGGCGACTACCAGTGCGACTACTCCGAGCTGCGCCAGTACAGCTGCAAGCTGACCGGGCAGGCCCCCTTCTACGCGGTGCTCAACGCCGCGGTCGGCAACCCGACCGGCGCGTACGCCATGGCCTTCAGCCGGGTCGACGGCCCGCCGGCCTGCCCGGTGCTGCCCCGGGACGCGACCGGCGCCACGGCGACCACCGGCGCGGACCGGTTCGTGGTCTGCTACTCGATCCCGGCCGATCAGCACGGCGCGCGGGAGAGCTTCACCTGGGCGCGCACCTCCGGCGCCGGTGACGCCCGCCTGTCGGTCCTCGACGGCCAGGGCATCCGGTACTGCGGCCCGGGCCCCTACGCGGTCGAGCGGACGACCACCTGCACCCTGCCGGCCGGCCCGGTCACGGTGCTCCTGGAGAGCGACGCCGTCGCCGCCACGTACCGGCTGACCCACAGGGACGCCACGACCTCGTGACGTAGAGAGGTGGCGGCCCTGGCCTCGTGCCCGGGTCGGCCCGCCTGGCATGCGGAGACGCCCGGTCGATCCTCGCGGATCGACCGGGCGTTCTCGCTGTTCACGACCTACCCCATCGGCCGAGGCCCTCCTCGATGTCACCGATCCGGTGCCCCAACCAGTCATCACGGGTGGGAGTCCACCGGACCACGGGAGTACACCTTGGATCAGAACCTGCGACTGCTCTTCGACCGCGCCCTGGCCGACGAGCCCGAGCCTGCGCCCGGTGACCTGGCCGGCCGGGCCATGGCGACCGGCACCGGCCTGCGCCGCCGCCGGCACGGGCTCATCGCAGCGGGTGCGGCGGGCCTGGCGGCCATCGTGGCGTTGGGGGTGGTGAACGTGGCGACGCCAACCGAACGTTCGCTGCCGCCGGCGCCGGTGCCGGCGGGCTTCGGGATGCTGCTGAACCCGGCGTGCGAGTCGCCCGTCCGGTACACCGCAACCGACGTCTCGATCTTCCTGACCACGGACATCACCGACCAGCAGCGCAGCGCGATGAGCCACGTGCTGCACGCGGACCCGGCGGTCCGGACCCTGGCGTACGAGAGCCGCGAAGAGGCCCACGCCAGGTACCAGAAGATGTTCGAGGACGCGCCCGAACTCGTCGCCGCCGTCAAGCCCAGCCAGCTGCCCGAGTCGTTCCGGATCAAGCTGGCCAGGCAATCCCAGTACGCGAACCTGGCGGCCCGCGTCGAGCGCCTGCCCGGAGTCGACGAGATCGTCGGCAGCGAGTGCCCCGCGGGCACCAGCGTCCGGCCGGCCGGCTGATGGCCGCTGCCCAGACCGCCCAGGTCCCGGGCTCGCCGGGGGACGCCAGGACCGGCCTGGTGGCCCGGCTGAGCGCGACCCGGCGGCGCGAGCGAATCGCCCGGCAGGCCGAGTTCACCGCGTTCGTCGAGGCCGCCGCGCCGAGGCTGCGGCGTACCGCCTATCTGATGTGCCGCGACTGGCACCTCACACAGGACCTGACCCAGATCACCTTCGCCAAGATGTACGCGAGGTGGGGCACGAT
Organism: Micromonospora sp. NPDC093243; assembly: GCF_044753725.1. Taxonomy (NCBI): domain Bacteria; kingdom Bacillati; phylum Actinomycetota; class Actinomycetes; order Micromonosporales; family Micromonosporaceae; genus Micromonospora; species Micromonospora sp. NPDC093243. The sequence goes on from NZ_JBIVNT010000008.1 coordinate 283,052, forward strand.
CCGGCGCACTACGAACCTTGAGGCGTACAGCCGTCGCGTCCTGATGAACGCCGTCTTCGACCAGAAGAGGCGGCGGAGCGACTCCGAACTCGTGCTCGCCGAGCTGCCCGAGGCACCGCACCACCGGCCCGACGACACCGTGGAACTGCACGTCGCCCTGCTCCAGGCCCTGGCCACCCTGCCCATCCGCGACCAGGCCATCGTGGTGCTGCGCCACTGGGAGGATCAGAGTGTCGAAGCCGTGGCGAGCACCCTCGGCGTGTCCGTGTCGGTGGTCAAGACCCAGAACGCCCGGGCCCTGAGCCGGCTGCGGGCCTTGCTGGGCGATGACTTCGTACGGGTCTGACGGGCTGGTCGCGCCGCCGAAGCCGGCCGTACCCGCGTGGTATCGGCCCCATCGATCCCGACGCGAAGATCGCCTCGGCGGGGACAATGGAACGGACGAGGGAGGTTGGCGATGGGTGACAAACGAGGGCACGCTGACCGGTCGAAGGACGAGGAGTTCGAGGAGCAGCGGCACGCCAGGTTCGGCAAGCTGCCGGACCGCGTCGAGCCGGAGGATCTGGTCGAGACGGCAGACACGGATCCCCCGCGCGAGGAGCCGCCGGAGCCTCCGGTGCGCCGCGAGTGGATCTAAAGCGGAACGCCCGGCCGATCCTCGCGGATCGACCGGGCGTTCTCGCTGTTCACGAGCGGTGGCGGCGGGATTTGAACCCGCGGAGGGCGTAAACCCTCACACGCTTTCGAGGTCTGCGACCATGCATCCTGGGTGGTCCGGTAGTGGCCGCGACCAGGAGTGCAGGCCCCCGACGAATGGCGGCGCGCACCGACGGACCGTGGCGAATGAGACCGCAACTGAGGCGCTAGCGAGATCTTGCGAGCTCCACCCGTCGAACGTATGTTCGACGGGTGATCATCTGTGCCCGAGATCCGCCGCTCAGAGCTGAGGGCGTGTCGCGTTCGTGCTCGCCTGCCCGGTTCCGCTAGGGTGACTTATAGTTCCGGCCCCACGATCGAGGAGGCCGTTCTATAAGCTGGAGGATGCATGGCGTTGTTGGTCCCCGCCGGTGACGGCGGCTACGAGCAGAGGTTGATGAAGATCGGCACTCCGTACTCGCACCTGACGGAGTCCTTGGGCGCGAGCAACACTGCTCGGCGGTCGTGTCACCCTGACGGGGCTCCGACCGCACCGGGCTACTTCGCGTACAACGGGCTGGTTGCCAGCCTGACCGGTGGACTGCGCGACTTCGGATGGCGTCGAATCAACCTGAACGGCGTCTTGCCGCTCCTGGTCCACGACCGCCTGCGTCAGATCCTCGGCGTCTCTAGCGGTGACCGCCTGACGGGCACTTCTAACCTCGGCCGGGAACCCAAGAGCCGCTACTCGAAGGGGGAGCTCACGCGCCGGCTGCTACGGAGCAACCAGCCGCCCGGTCAGGGCGTGCTGTTCGAACCTCCCTCCACCGAGGAGCCGCCGGAGGAGTTCGACGGCTATGCGTACTGGCTCTTCCTGGTGTACTTCGACAAGACCACGTTGGAGATCAGGTCTGAAGTTTCTTTGCCGGAAAGCCAGAATGCTAAGGGTTACGTTTCTCGCTGGTTCGATCGCATTCAGTTGCCGCCCTACGCGGTAGACGATATTCCGGGTGACGACGACCCCAACGGTGGTTTCGGGCCGATCGACGTGCCCGTCGACCCTCGTTGATCATATGTCGCCCCTGAGACAAGGGGGCAGAAAGTAAGTATGTTTACACCTTCGCGATTGCTTCTAGCCCGCAAGAGGAGAGGTTTAACGGCTATTGAGCTAGCCCGACGTGTCGGAGTTAGCAGCCAAAGCATCTCCAATTATGAACGAGGGCGGCAAATGCCCTCGGTGGAGACGCTGGAAAAAATTGCCGTCGAGCTTGGCTTTCCAACTTCATTCTTCGACCAGGGTGACATTGACGAAGTCGATGTTGCCCTGGTTAGCTTTAGGGCTCGGACCAAGATAACTGCGACGGCGCGCGATGCTGTCCTAAGTGCCGCGCGGCTAGCTCTGGAGCTGAACGACCTAATGGATGCGCGCTTCAGACTTCCTCCGCCCGATATTCCTACGCTAGAGAACCAGACGCCAGAGCGAGCAGCAGAATACGTACGAGCACGTTGGGGGATAGGAGAGATGAATCCTGCCCCCAATATGGTGCACCTGCTTGAAGCGCACGGAGTCCGCGTGTTTTCGCTGCCGCCCGAGTACAGTGACGTGGATGCGTTCTCGATGTGGCGCCGTGGCACCCCGTTCGTTTTCCTGAACACCTTGAAGTCTGGTGAGCGCGGCCGCTTTGATGCGGCACATGAGCTCGGGCACCTTGTGTTACATGGAGGAAATGACAATTCCGACTGGTCCAGAGATTGCGAGCGCGAGGCCAATGTCTTTGCGTCAGCTTTCCTGATGCCGCGCGCAAGTGTGCGATCGAAGATGCCTAGCAACCCAACGACCGACCAGATCATTCGCGCGAAGAAGCATTGGAGAGTTGCAGCCGTGGCGTTGGCCTACCGGCTGAACGATCTATCTATGCTTTCCGAATGGAGTTACCGGCGCGTTCTCATTGAGCTAGGCCACATGGGTTACCGGAAGGGCGAGCCCTCTGGTATCCAGAGGGAGACTTCCCAGCTTCTAGAAAAGGTATTCAAGGGCCTTCGAAGCCAAGGACTTTCTCCTCAATTGCTCGCTAGGGAACTTCATACCACGCCCGCCGAGCTGACCAAATACGTCTTCGGACTTGTGATGGCAGCGGTTGATCAATCAGTAGCGACGCAAGACCCAGCGGCCCTCGTCTACAACTCCACAGAAGGGGAGCGCAAGCTGCGTCTCGTCTCGTCTAGGGGTTAAGCAAGCACAGGTCTTCAAGTGCCTCGGTGCCGCTTCTGCGGAACCGGGGCACTTGCTGTTCACGTCTACGTTCCGACGACCGGCTCAGCCTCCGGTGCTGCTTCTCCGGAAATCGAGGTACCTGTACTGACAGACGTTGTCGGATCTAGTAGGGTCCCCAGAACTGGGCGAACGAGAGCGGGCCGTCGGATGAACCCCCTAGATAAGAGCCTCGTGGGGAAGCTCAAACTTGAACAAGCGGTGCTTGAAGAGGTGGAAACGCGCAGAAACCTGCTTCCTCCCGAGCCGTGGGTCGACGCGGTGCGGAGCAACAGTGCCTCGATCGCTGCATGGGTCAAGACCCGACTTCTGGCGGGGGATCCGAACAGCCCTGGCATAGTGGTTAACGCGCGTAAGCTTGGACATGGAATTAGGCCAGTTCCGATATTGGGAGTCGCAGAGCGTGTGTCGTACCGCGCACTAGCGAAACTCGCCACCGATGGAATTGAGCTACCTAACCGAACTCCCGAAACGTATCGAGAGTTCATACATGCTCCGATCTCCTATGCCTACGAGCACATAAAGCAAAAGATGGTGCACCTCGGTGATGCGCGAATCAAGTACGTTCTAGAGGCGGACATTACAGCCTTCTACCAATACGTTGATCATGAAGTGCTACGGCAAGAACTCCAGATGCAGACTGGAGAAGTAGAGGGAGCTTCCAAGCTGATCGAACTGCTCGGTGAGATCAATGGAAAGGCTTTCGGGATACCTCAACTGCTAGATGCGTCCGACTGGCTCTCCGAGGCTTACATTAGGATCGTAGAGCGCAACCTGATTCGCAACGGATTGGCGGTCTGGCGCTTCAACGATGACTTCCGCATTGGGTGCGGCGATTATCGTCACGCACTTAAGAGCCTTGAGGAGCTAGCGCAAGCCGCACGCGATGTGGGACTCGTGGTCGGCGACCACAAGACGTTTACTACGACCTTCTTCAACTACATGTTTGCCCATACAGATATGGACGTAGACAAGGCGGCCGCGGCGTTCGATCCTCAAGATGTCGAGGTTGCAGTAAGCGACTACTCAGACCAGGATGAGGCTGGGAACGTCGTATGGGCAGTGCAGAGGCTGCGGCGTATTGACTCCGACCCCAAAGTCTCAGGCCACATTAATCTTCGCAGCCTTCGTGCCCAAGACATGAGGGACTTGCGCCGGGCCATCAGCGTGCTGACTCGGAACAGCGACCCTCAAGGCGCTCCGTGGCTGACAAGCATCTTCCGATTCGTGCCTGCCCTAACTCCCAGCGTTGTTGGCTACATGGTCGAGGTGCACGGCACCGATGCGGATGCGTTCTCGCAGCAATGGCGGGAGTTGGCGAAGTATACCGTAAGCGACTGGCAAGCGATGTGGCTGTGTTACGCAGCGCGGAAGATGGGCCTTGTAGCGAGTAATGCCGACGTCCAGGAATGGATGAGGACTCACATCCAAGGGCATGCGTCAGAACCACTAAAGGCCGAGGCGTATTTAGCCCTTGCCGATGGACACCTTACGAACTTTGACGAGCTGGATGCGCAGTTGCGAAGCGTGCCCGACGCTCTCGCTCCTTGGTACCTCCTGGCGATTAAAAGTCTTTCCAGTGCTCCTACACCCCCGTCAGACAAGCAACTTGGGGCAATTCGCCAATCGTCGCCCCTGTTTCGAGCACTCCTCAAATAGCCATGACATCGAAGACGATTCCACAGAAAGAAGTGACCGAGATCGCGCTGAAGCTGCTGATCTGGGCGCAGAATGACCTTAGTGCGACAACGGGGGCGGCGTCGACGCGACCGCGAATCGGCCGATCGCTTCTAGGCCCTACTTCCCCCGAGCACGTCCGGAAGCAAGCTACCATCTTCCGAATGGTATCGATTGTTGAGGCATTCCTCGACACCCTTTCTCGCGAACTGATGGGCGAGTACGTGCCGAATAGAACTGCTACGCTAAACCGACTTGTGGAGGACTTCACAAGCAACACAACAGCGAATTGGTCGCAGCGTCATGAGGCTTACACGCGATACCACGGGTTTGAGCTCATGAAGTGCGCCTCTTGGAAGCCTGTTTCTGCTGCAATTCAAGCGCGGAATTCTATTGCTCATGGCCTAGGGCGCATGACTCCAAAGCAGGGGCGGATGAAAGACTTCGCGTCCCTGCTTAAGTCCATAGACATCAGCTTGGTTGACGGCGAGCTCAGCTTCGGTGCCAACTGTCTGTCTCTAGCAAAAAATTCTTGCCTAGAGTTTGTTAGAGACGTTGATGCTAAGGCGCCCTAGGTGTTGCGACTCCTAGGGCGCCTGCAACCGCTCGGGGTGGCAGGGCAGTGAGTCACCCTCGCTACTCTGACAGGGTCGGGTCAGCTCGCCGCCGGATAATCAGTCGCTCTCACGCCCCCATCTCGCGCCCTAGCAGGGAGACGGCGAACTCCCTCGTGCTCGTGATTGTTATGTCCGCGCCAGCAGCCGCGAACTCCCCGGCCTTTGGTGGCCGGTTCGCATAGCCAACCACCCGCACCCCAGCAGCCCGGGCTCCCACAATGTCCGAGACCGAGTCACCGACAAGGACGCAGTGGTTTGGCGGCCGGCCAAGCGCGTGGGCAGCACGCAGGATCGGTTCTGGGTTGGGCTTCATGCGGGCTGGGTCGGCGTATGCCCGACCAACCACTGGCCGCACGTAGCCAGCGATCCGGTGGGTCATCAGGTAGTCGGTGACCGCCCCAGCTGAGTTATTGCTGACTACCGCTACAGGCAGCCCGGCCTGACAGGCTGCCACGATGACCTCCCGGCCGTAAGGCGTTGGTTCGGCAGTTTCGGCGGCCTGGCGTTCGGCTGCGCAGAGCGCTTCCTCCACCGCTCGCGTGACCTCCTGGTTGCCGGTTGCCCCGGTACGGCGTAGCACGTCAAGCGGATCTCGCTCGCAGGCTAGGTCCGGCGGCACGTTGACGCCGTGCTGCCGCAGCACGTCCACCAGCTCGGCAGCGACCTGTGGCGCCGGGTATCGGGCGAAGATGCTGCATACCGGCCCATCGAAGTCGAGCAGCACCGCGCCAACCTCGCCGAGCAGACGGCCGAGGTCGGCGCTCATCCGTCGTACCGGTAGGCGACGGTCGACCACACGGAGTCGAACCACCGTTCGCAAGGCGGGGCAGTCGTGGACGGTCAAGACGTGGCTCACGCATTGGGTGCAGAACATCGCCGCGCCGGCCGTGCGTGACAACACGATCGCCGGCTACCGGGTCGCCGTATACCGACACCTGATCCCCGGACTCGGCGCGCACCGATTGGAGAAGCTGCGGCCCGAGCACGTGGAGAAGCTGACCCGCAAGATGCAGGCCGCCGGCAGCGCCGCCGCCACCGCCCACCAGGCGCACCGCACCTTGCGAACTGCCCTCAACGAGGCGGTACGCCGGCAACACCTCGTGGGTAACCCCGCCAGCCTGGCGAAGGCGCCACGCCTCGAAGACGAAGAGGTCGAACCCTATTCGGTGGAGGAGGTGCAGCGGTTGTTGCTCGCCGCGAGCAAACGGCGCAACAGCGCGCGGTGGGCAATCGCGCTAGCGCTCGGATTGCGGCAGGGCGAAGTGCTGGGCCTGAAGTGGGATGACGTTGACCTCGACGGTGGGACGCTGATGGTTCGCCGCGCCTGGCAGCGCCCCAGATGGAAGCACGGGTGCACGAACCCGTGCGGTCGAAAGTTCGGCGGTCACTGCCCCAACCGACAGCCGCTGCGCGCGGAGACCGCCGACACGAAATCGCGGGCCGGTCGGCGCAGCATCGGACTTCCGGACCCCTGGTTACCCTGCTGCGCCAGCACCGGAAGAACAGGCCGCCGAGCGCGAGACCGCCGCGCAACTCTGGACAGCTACCGGCTATCTCTTCACCACGCCGAGCGGCGGCCCGTGAACCCGCGCACCGACTACACCGAATGGAAGCGGCTGCTGGCCCGCGCGGGACTGCGCGATGGGCGGCTGCACGATGCCCGTCACACGGCCGCCACGGTGTTGCTGATCCTGGGCGTGGCCGAACGGGCGGTGATGGGCATCATGGGCTGGTCCAACTCGGCGATGGCCACCCGATACCAGCACCTGACGGCACAGGTCCGTCAGGACATCGCTCAACGGGTCGGCGGACTTCTCTGGGCCACCCCGGGTCCACGTGCGACACGCCGAAGGATCACCCGAAAGGATGAAGTTTGCCGACGTAGCTGTCCGTGATACCGGCAGGTCACAAGGGTAAGATCCACATGCCATCCACAGGTTATCCACAGGGGTGGCCCGATCATGGGCATCAACATTGATCGACGCGACTACAGCCCTGAGCTGCCCTTATGTTCGAATGGAACAAACGTTCGAGCGGCCACCGCACCCGGCACCGCCACTGTCCACAGGACACCATAGCGTCTATCCACAAGATGTGGCCGCCGTTGAGCAGCCGAACCACTAGATGTACGGGTCAGCGGCTCAGTCGATCTCCTTGCCCACCACCCGGACGTCGAGTAGCGTGATCGCAGCATGACAGCACGAAGACCCGGCAAGGGGCCGGTTCTCCGGGCACCCCACCGGGTCGTCGTTCCTACCTGGCAGTAGAACGGGGACTTTAGCAGCGGATGAAGCCTCTCGCGAGACTTCAGCGGAGTGAAATTCTCCGTAGGGCGCCCGGCGTGCTCCATCAAGAAGGAGAACGCAAGTGGCAAGTAAAAGCGCGAAGCCGTCTGGAACGGGCAGCAAGCCGGCTGCGAAGCCGGCCAGCCGTCCGGCCTCCAAGCCGGTCATTGTGAACCCGGGCACGCCCGCTCCGAAGAGCGGTCAGTACCTGCCCACCCAGGGCGGGCCCGAGGTGACTGTCCCCAAGGGACACCGGATCCCGCCGACCCCCAACGGCGGCCCGTCGAAGCTGGTCGACCCCACCAAGAACAAGTCCGGCAAGTGATCTATCCGGCCTAGTTCAGACTCGGCCACGTATGGCGGTGCCCGCCCAGTTCGCTGGGCGGGCACCATCGCGTTTCGGGCACGGTACTCGTCACCTTCTCCACCCTCGAATCTGCAACTGGCGGCAGGAGTGGGTCGACACCGCCCCGGACCAACCAGGCTGGTCATGCCAGGCGACAGCTTTGCGGGCGGGCAACCGAGACCAAAAATGAGACCACAAGCGGAACGCCCGGTCGATCCTCGCGGATCGACCGGGCGTTCTCGCTGTTCACGAGCGGTGGCGGCGGGATTTGAACCCGCGGAGGGCGTAAACCCTCACACGCTTTCGAGGCGTGCTCCTTAGGCCACTCGGACACGCCACCGCCGAGTAGGCTACAGGACCCCTGGTTCCGATGCCGAACCGGTATCGCCCGGCCGCGCCTGGCAGGATCTTTGCCATGAGTACGCACATCGGCGCGAAGCCGGGCGAGATCGCCGAGCGGGTCCTGATGCCGGGCGACCCGCTGCGGGCCAAGTGGATCGCGGAGACCTACCTCGAGGACGCCACGTGCTACTCGACGGTTCGGGGCATGTTGGGCTTCACCGGCCGCTGGAAGGGAGTCGACGTCTCCGTCCAGGGCTCCGGCATGGGCATGCCGTCGGCCTCGATCTACGCCCACGAGCTGATCAACGAGTACGGCGTGAAGTCGCTGATCCGGGTCGGTTCGTGCGGCGCGCTGCGCGAGGACCTTCAGCTGCGGGACGTGATCGCGGCGATCGGGTCGTCGACCGACTCGAACATGAACCGGATGCGCTTCGACGGGCTGATCGACTACGCCCCGGTCGCCGACTTCGGGCTGCTGCGGACCGCCGTCGAGGTGGCCGAGCGGCAGGGCATCACCATGCACGTCGGCCCGATCCTGGCCGCGGACGCCTTCTACACCGACCGGCCGGACCTCTACGACACCCTCGCCGACTACGGCGTGCTGGCCGTCGAGATGGAGTCCGCCGCGCTCTACACCATCGCGGCCCGCTACCAGGCGCGCGCGCTGACCGTGCTGACCGTGAGCGACCACATCAAGACCGGCGAGAAGACCACCTCGGCCGAGCGCGAGCAGACCTTCAGCCAGATGGTGGAGATCGCGCTCGACACGATCATCGCCTGACCCTTCGTCGTACCCGTGCCGCCCCGCCGTCCGCCCGGACGGCGGGGCGGAGTGTTGTCGGGTGGGTGACGACGGTCACGGCAGAAAACAATACGACCGGTCGTGCTTATTGAGTACGGTGACGAGCATGACCGTCGACGGACGCCTCGCCCGGGGCGAGCGCACCCGCAACGCCGCGCTCGACGCGGCCGTGGTGCTCGCCACCGAGGCCGGCCTCGACGGGCTCAGCCTCGCCCAGCTGGCCGACACCCTCGGGGTGAGCAAGTCCGGGCTCTTCGCGCACTGGCGCTCCAAGGAGGCGCTCCAGCTCGCGGCGATCGACCGCGCGGTGGCGCTCTGGCAGGAGCGGATCGTCGCGCCCGCGCTGCTCGCCCCGCGCGGCGTACGGCGGCTGCGGGCCCTGCACGAGGCCCGGGTCGACTTCTACGCCGCCGGGATCCTGCCCGGTGGCTGCTTCTTCGCCAACACCCAGTTCGAGTTCAACGCCCGCCCCGGCCCGGTGCGGGACCGGCTGGCCGAGATCTACGGCCAGTGGACCGGATTCCTCGATCGCCTCGTGCAGCAGGCGGTCGACGCCGGCGAACTCCCCGCCGACCTGGACGTCCCGCAGTTGGCGTACGAGATCGACGCGCTCGGGATGGCCGCCGCGATGCACTCCCGGCTGCTCGACCCGGACGCCGCCTACCGGCACGCCCGGGCCGGTCTGCTGGACCGCCTGCGGCGGCTCTGCCCCGACCCGAACCTCCTAACGGAAGGCCCCTCATGACCCACGCCGTCGCCGACCAGCCCACCGTCGAGTTCGGGCACATCGAGCACGTCACGGTGCACTTCGACGACCTCGACGCGATGGGCATCCTGCACAACGCCCGCTACGCGGTGCTGCTGGAACGCGCGCTGACGCCGTACTGGACCGAGCGGGGCCTGGCCTATCGGGGCAGCGCCACCCCGCCCGACCTGTTCCACGCGGTCCGCGAGTTCACCATCAGCTACCGCGCCCCGATCGCCGCCACCGGCCCGGTGGCCGTGCACTTCTGGCTCGAACACTTCGGCACCACCAGCGCCGAGTACGCCTTCGAGTTCCGCTCGGTCGACGGCGGCACCCTGCACGCCGAGGGTCGGCGGGCCATCGTCCGCCTCGACCCGGCGACGCTGCGGCCCGCGCCCTGGACCGAGGCCGCCCGGGCGGTCGCCGTCACCCTGCTCCGCCCGGCCCCCACCCCCGCCTGACGCGGTGCGTCTGTCGCCGCCCGAGCGACGACAGACGCACCCGCAGCCCCGCGCCAACGCGGCGCCGGCGTCCGGCCCGACCGACACGGCGGGCCGGTCAGCCAAGCGCCTCGGTGGGGGCGAGCCGGGCCGCACGCACGGCCGGGTAGAGGCCGGCGAGACCACCGATCAGCAGGGTCGCCCCGACACCGCCGGCCATCGCCCAGACCGGCACCACGGTCGGCCACTGCCGCCAGAGGGCGTACCCGGTGGTGACCAGGATGCCGAGCAGCACCCCGCCCGCCCCGCCGAGCGCCGAGAGCAGCAGCGACTCGGCCAGGAACTGCACCCGGACCTGCCCCCGGGTGGCGCCGAGCGAGCGCCGCAACCCGATCTCGGCCCGCCGCTCCAGCACCGAGATGACCATCGTGTTCGCCACCCCGACCCCGCCGACCAGCAACGCCACCGCGCCCAACCCGAGCAGCAGCCCGGTGAACGCCTCGTCGGTGGCGGCCGCGGCGGCCAGCGCGTCCGACGGTCGGGAGACCTGCACCTCGTTCGGCGCCTCCGGGTTGGCGGTCGCGCCGAGCACCGCGCGGACCGCCTCCACCGAGGACTCCCGCGACCGGGTGTAGACGGTGGTCGGGTGCCCGTCGAAGTTGAGGTACGCCGCTGCGGCCGGCCAGCCGACCAGCGCCGAGCTGTCCAGCTCGGGCGCGAGCGGGGCCGGGGCGAGGATGCCGAGCACGGTGAACCAGCGTCCGCCCAGGTAGACCTGCACGTCCGGCCCGGCCGCGCCGAGCCCCAGCCGGCGGGCGGCTGCGTCGCCGAGCACCACGGCCGGGTACCGCTCGGTGGCCCCGTTCAGCCAACTGCCGCTGCGTACCGTCGCGCCGACCGTGTCGAGCAGCCCGAGCTGGGCGGCCCGGGTGGCGATGCCGCCCGTCTCGCCGGACGGGATGCGGTCGCTGCGGTAGACCGGGGTGTCCGGCACCTGCCCGGTGGCGGCGACGCCGGTCACCGGCCCGATCCGGTCGATCATCGCCACCGACTCGACCGGCAGCTTCGCCTGGTCACCGAAGAGCGTGCTGCCGGGCGCCACGGTCAGCAGGTTGGTGCCGAGCCGGTCCAGCGTGCGGTCCAGGTCGGCGCGGGACGACGAGGAGATGCCGACGACCGCGACCATCGCCGCGATGCCGATCGCGATGCCCAGCGCGGAGAGGAACGCCCGCAGCGGCCGGGTGCGCAGCCCCACCCCGCCGACCCGGAACACGTCGCCCGGGCCGAGCCGGGCCGGCGCCAGTCGCGGCCGGAGGTCCACCGCCATCAGCGCACCCCCGCCATCAGCGGCGCCGCCGGGTCGGAGACCACTTGACCGTCGCGCATCCGCACCTGCCGGGGCAGCCCGTCGGCGATCTCCCGGTCGTGCGTGATCACCACGACCGTGGTGCCGGCCGCGTGCAGGTCACGCAGCAGGGCGAGCACAGCGGCGCCGGCCACCGAGTCGAGGTTGCCGGTCGGCTCGTCGGCGAGCAGCACCGCGGGCTCGCCGACCACCGCCCGGGCCACCGCGACCCGCTGCCGCTCGCCGCCGGAGAGCTCGTGCGGCCGGTGGGTCAGCCGGTGACCCAACCCGACCCGGTCCAGCGCGGCCTCCGCGCGCCGCCGCCGCTCCCGTCGGGGTACGCCGGCGTAGAGCAGCCCGTCGGCCACGTTGTCCAGTACCGGCGTGCCGGCGGCCAGGTGGAACTGCTGGAAGACGAAGCCGATCCGGCGGGCCCGCAGCGCGGAGAGCTGCCGGTCCGGCAGGGTCGCCACGTCGTACCCGTCGATGCGTACCCGGCCGGCGGAGGGGCGGTCCAGCGTGCCGATCAGGTGCAGCATCGTCGACTTGCCGGAACCGGACGGACCGACGATCGCCAGCAGCTCGCCGTACCCGATCCGCAGCGAGACCTCGCGCAGCGCGGCGACCCCGCCCGGGTACGTCCGGCTCACCTCCTCGAGCACGACGGCGTCGCCGGTCACGCCGGCACCCCCACCGTCAGGCCCTCGGCGAGGTCCGGTCCGCTGACCTCGACCCGGCCGGCGGCGAAGAGGCCGGTGGTCACCGCGACGATCCGGCTCCGGCCGCCGTCGACCACCTCGACGCCGTAGCCGCCCTCGGCGAGCGCGAGCAGCGCCGCCACCGGCACGGTGAGCACGTCGGGGCGTTCGGCGGCGGTGAAGGTGACCTCCACGCTCGCCTGGTCGTAACCGGCGAGCTTCGCCGGGTCGGTCACCGAGACGGTGACCTCGATCTTCGTCTCGGCCTCGGTGGACTGCCCGGCCGCGCCTGTCGAACCGGCCTCGATCACCGTCTGCACCGACTCGATCTTCCCCGCGACCGGGTCGCCGTCCGGCAGCGCGACGCTCACCGCGCCGCCCTCCTTCGCCAACCGCTGGTCGTCCACGTCCAGCTCCACGGTGACCAGCCGGCTCGTGCCGGTGTACGCGAGCACCGCCTGGCCGGGCTGCGCCGCGTCGCCGGTCGCCGCCTGGTGGCTCTCCACCCGCACCGCCCCGTCGGCGTAGACGATCCGGCCCGGCTCGACCCGGCCGGTCTCGGGCAGCCCGAGGTCCTCCTGCCAGTCCCGGACGGCGTCGGCGGTGCTTCCGGTGTACTCGTCGTCGACGGTGAAGCCGTCGTGGCCGAGCGCCCGCAGGTTCCGCTCGAACTGCGCCACGTCCGCCCCCTCGACGCCCGGTTCCAGCACCCGGTACGCGGGCAGCGACCCGTAGAGCAGCAGCACCGGGTCGTTGTCGACCGCGTACAACCGCCCGCCCCGCTTCACCACCGTGCCGGTCTCGGGCAGCGCGGTGATCGTCCCGCTCAGCCGCGCGGTCGCCGAGCGGGTGGTGCCGTAGCCCAGCTCTCCGTCCACGTTCTGCGCGTCGGTCAACGTCTGCCGGGTGACCGTGGCGGTGGCCGGCGGGGTGGTGCCGGCGGCGGCCGTACCCCGGTCGGTGCCGCCGAAGCCCACCGCGGCCACGACGCCCGCGGCCGCCGCGACCACGACGGCCACGGTCAGCGCGACCGTGCGGAACCGGATACGGCGAGCCCTCACCGGGTGGCTCCGGCGATCTTCGGCGCGTACTGCCGGCACTTCTCCATCGCGGCCTTCACCTTCGGGTCCTTGATGTTCACCACGTCGAGCCGGAGCTGGAGGCCGCCGTCGGCCGACGGGTCCGGGAACTCCGGCACGCCGTTCTCCCGCATGCAGGTGGCGAGCTTGCGCAGCCGCTCCACCTGCTCCGGGTCGAGCTTCAGCTTCTCCCCGCCGTTGGGCAGGTGCTGCCGGCAGCTCTCCATCGCCGCCTGCACCTTCTGCGGGTCGGTGTCCTTGCCGAACCGGAACAGCTGTCCACCGCCGGGCTCCGGGTCCGGCACCTCGACCCCGTTCTCCCGCATGCACTCGCTGAACTTCAGCCGCCGCTCGTCGTCGCTGAGCTGGGCCGCGGGGCTGGCGGACACGGCTTGCGCCCCGCCACCGCCGGCGGTGGCCACCGCCGGCTCGTCGCCCGACCCGCCGCAGCCGGCCACGGCCAACGCGAGCAGCAGCGGCAGCGCGAACAGTCCTCGTCGCATCGCACGCTTCCTCTCCCGGCCCGGCGGGACCGCCGGGCCTTTCCGGTACCGCCCGACCGGACCGGCGGGCGGGACGCTCGGCGGGACCGCCGGCGTCCCGGCCAGTCCACGACAACGGGCGTATCCCGGGCGTAACCGCCGACGTTTACGGCGGCGTTATCCGGGCCCGGGGCACCATGGGCGGGTGAGAGTGCTGGTGGTCGAGGACGAGAGCCTGCTCGCCGAGAGCATCGCCGAGTGGCTGCGGCGGGAGGCGTTCGCGGTGGACGTCGCGTACGACGGCGACGCGGCGCTGGAACGGCTCGGCGTCAACGACTACGACGTGGTCGTCCTGGACCGCGACCTGCCGGTGGTGCACGGCGACGAGGTGTGCCGGGCGATCGTGGACAGCGGCGGGGAGACCCGGGTGCTGATGCTCACCGCCGCGGCGGCCGTCCGGGAACGGGTGGCCGGCCTGGCGCTCGGCGCCGACGACTACCTGACCAAGCCCTTCGCCCTGGTGGAGCTCTCCGCCCGGGTGCACGCGCTGAGCCGGCGGACCCGGCGGGCGGCGCCGCCCACCCTGGCCCGGGCCGGCGTCCTGGTCGACCCGGCCCGCCGCGAGGTGCACCGGGACGGCCGGTACGTGCCGCTGTCCCGCAAGGAGTTCGCCGTGCTGGTCGAGTTGTTGCGCGCCGACGGCGCGGTGGTCTCGGCGGAGGACCTGCTGGAACGTGCCTGGGACGAGCACATCGACCCGTTCACCAACGTGGTCCGGGTCACCGTCATGAAGCTGCGCCGCAAGCTGGGCGAGCCGCAGGTGGTCGAGACCGTGCCCGGTGTGGGATACCGGATACCGTGAAGCGCTTCTCGCTGCGGGCCCGGCTCACCGTCATCTACGGCAGCCTCTTCCTGATCGCCGGGCTGGTCCTGCTCGCGGTCACCTACGTGCTGGTCGACCAGCGCACGGCGCAGCCGTTCGGGGTGGCGCTGCGCGACGTCAAGCCGATCGTCCCGGCGGCGGACACGAAGCTCTCCGGCAACCAGGCCGAGCAGCTGCGCCTCATCATCGACAAGGCGCAGGACGAGGCGCGCGACCAGACGCTCTACTCCCTGCTCACCCAGGGCGGGATCGCGCTCGCCCTGGTCTCGGTGGTGGCCATCGCGTTCGGCTGGCTGATCGCCGGCCGGGCGCTGCAACCGCTGCACCAGATCACCGGAACGGCCCGGCGGATCGCCGGCGCCGACGTGGCCGGCCGCGGCCTGCACGAACGGATCTCGCTGCCCGGGCCGCCCGACGAGGTACGCGAACTGGCGGACACCTTCGACGAGATGATCGAGCGGCTGGACCGCTCCTTCGACGGGCAGCGCCGGTTCGTCGCGAACGCCTCGCACGAGCTGCGTACGCCGCTGGCGTTGAACCGGTCCCTGATCGAGCTGGCGGTCACCCGCCCCGGCGCCTCCGAGGACGTACGCCGACTCGGCGAGTCGCTGCTGTCGGTGAACGAGCGGCACGAACGGCTGATCGACGGGCTGCTCACCCTGGCCGACTCGGAGAACGAGCTGACCGCCCGGTCCCGGGTGGACCTGGCCGACCTGGCCGACCACGTGCTCGACCAGGCCAGCGCGGGCGACGGCAGCCCGGCGGTGACCCGGGAGCTGGCGCCGGCGATGGTCTCCGGCGACCCGGTGCTGCTGGAGCGGCTCACCACCAACCTGGTGGAGAACGCGCTGCGGCACAACGTCCGGTCCGGCGGGTGGGTCCGGGTGAGCACCGGCCTGCGCGACGGCCGCTCGACGCTGACCGTCAGCAACACCGGCCCGGTGGTGCCCGGCTACGACGTGGAGGCCATCTTCGAGCCGTTCCGCCGGCTCTCCGGCGAGCGGATCGGCGGCGGGCGCGGCTTCGGCCTCGGGCTCTCCATCGTCCGGGCGGTCGCCCGGGCGCACGGCGGCACGGTGACCGCCCAGCCGCGCGACGGCGGCGGGCTGGAGGTCACGGTCAGCCTGCCCCCGGCTTGAGGTGCCCATATCTGGGGCAGTTCGACAGCACCCAGGTGACCACCGGACCCCGCGGGCAGCTGCTCCCGGCAGTGGCGCCGGTCAGCGGAAGAAGGCGCGGAGCAGGGCGGCGCTCTCGTTCTCCAGCACCCCGGCGTAGACCTCGGGGCGGTGGTTCAGCCGCCGATCCCGCAGCACGTCCCAGAGCGACCCCACCGCCCCGGTCTTCGGCTCCCAGGCGCCGAAGACCACGGTCGACACCCGGGCCAGCACCAGCGCGCCGGCGCACATGGTGCACGGTTCCAGGGTGACCACCAGGGTGCAGTCGTCCAGCCGCCACCGGCCGAGCCGTTCGGCGCCCCGGCGCAGAGCCAGCACCTCGGCGTGCGCCGTCGGGTCGCCGGTCAACTCCCGTTCGTTGCGGCCGATCGCCAGCTCGGTCCCGTCCGGGCCGTAGAGCACCGCGCCGACCGGAATGTCCTCGACGGAGGTGTCGCTCGCGCCCGACGCCGGGCCGGTCACCGCGACCTCCAGGGCCCGGCGCATCCACAGCTCGTGCCGCTGCCGGCGGCCCAGCTCGCCCGGGTCGGCCAGCCCCTCGTCGGCACCCGGGCCGACCCGCCCGATCCGGCCCGGCGTCGGTTGACCGGGCCGGACCGTCTCCAGCGCCGGATCGGTCGCGTCGGCCGGCTCGGACCCGCGCGGTAGGAGCGGTTCGCCACCCACCGGCTCAGACCTCACGCAGCTCTTCGACCTCGTCGACGCAGCCCAGCACCAGGCAGATCTCGGCGGTCACGTCCGCCGGCAGCATCCCCTCCTGGGCACAGAGGTTCAGCAGCTTCTGCGCCGGAATGCCCAGGTCGGCGAGGAGGTCGGCGTCACCGACCGGGTCGGCCTCGGGGTCGACGGCGGGCTGCTCGTTCTCCTCGTCGCCACTCGCCGCCGGCCGGGGCTCCTCGGTGTCGTCCAGCCCGGTGACCGAGGTCTTCAGGTCACCCACCAGCAGCGCGCCCAACCGGGACTCCTCGGCGTACGCCGAGTCGGAGCCGAAGATCCGCAGGTCCTCGCCCTCGTCCAGGCGCAGGATCACCAGGTACGTGTCGTCGGCCTCGACGAAGAGCAGCGACAGGTCGGCCTCCTGGTCGACGTCCCGCAGCCGGTCGGCGACCTCGTCGATGTCGCCGGCACCCCGCAGGTTCACCTCGGCTGCCGTCCAGCTGCCCTCATCGCGCACCACGGCAGCAGCGAAGTACGACACGGTCCCCCCAATTGCCTCGGCACAGCTCGCCGACTCGTTACGCGTGCACGTTAGCCCGTCGGGTCGGCAGGCGACCGGTCAACGCCCCGAAGGCCCGGCCATTCCTACCAAACTCACCGACCGGTCAGCTGGCGATCCGTCGGCGGGTGGCGATCAGCTGCCGGAGCTGCGCGCTGCGGGCCCGCTGCGGCCGCTCGCGCTGGCGTACCGCCCGGGCCCCGGCCAACTCAGCGAGGAGTTGCAGGCGGCGGCGGCTGCGCTCGGGATCCTGCCGCGGAGTGGTCCAGGCCATAGTGCCGAGAGTGCCGAGTCGGGCGGCCCACGTCAAGATGGGCTTCGCTGCGCAGCCGACCCGCCACGCGACGCAGTCACCAGAGCGGCCAGTCGCCGGTGGTGGCCCAGCGCACCGCGACGATCGCGGCGGCGATGCTCCATCCCCCGGCGGTGACGATCGCGACGCCGGTGGCCACTCCCCGGTCGCCGTAGCGGACCAGCAGCAGCGCGGCCAGCCAGGCCAGCAACCCGGCGACCACCGTCCACCACGCGTAGCTCGCCACGTCGGTGCCGAGCAGCCCGAACAGCAGCAGCCAGGCGGCGGCGGCACCGCCGCCCACGGCGACCCCGGCCCCGGTGACCGGGTGCGGTTCGCGGAACGTCGGCCGGGTCGGTGGCCCGGCCGGAAAGAGCCCCGAGGGGGTACGCGGCGCCGGACGGATCTCGGCGCCCGGGTTCGACGGGAAGTACGGCCGGTCGGTCGTCACCGTCGCCTCCCCTCAACCGGACCACTCGTCCCCACCGTACCGACTCTGCCAGGATGACCGGATGCCCTCGCCGACGATCGGACGCCGCGCGTACCCGGTTCCGCTGCTGCTCGTCACGGTGCTCGCCGCCGGTTGCGCCACCACCCGTCCGGGGGTTCCGTCGGGGCCCGCGCCGACCCCACCGAGCGTCTGGGCGACCGCCGAGCAGCCGGCGTCGACGCCCAGCTCGGCCGGGCCGACCGCCCCCGCACCGACCAGTGCCGCGCCGGCGACCTCCGCCCGCGCCGATCTCCGCCATGTCTTCCCGGTCCGGGCGGGGAACGTCGACTACCACCCGACGCACTCCGGCTACCCGGGCACGGACATCTTCGCCGACTGTGGAGAGCCGGTCGTCGCCGTGACCGACGGGAAGATCCTGGAGGTCAGCCGGGTCGACCGGTTCGACAAGCGGGGGCCGCTCGGGCCGTACAACGGGGGGCTCTCGGTGGCGTTGCTCGGCGACGACGGGGTGCGCTACTACGGCTCGCACCTGAGCGAGATCGCCGGTGGCGTCGACGCCGGCGTCCGGGTGCGGGCCGGGCAGAAGCTGGGCGAGGTGGGCCGTACCGGTAACGCCAACAATGTCTGCCACCTGCATTTCGGCATCTCGCCGCCGTGCACCGGCAAGGACGGCTGGTGGATCCGGCGCGGGGTGATCTGGCCGGCCCGCTACCTGGACTCCTGGCGGCGGGGCGACAACCGGGCGCCCGCCACCGAGGTCGGCACCTGGCAGCGCAAACACGGCTGCCCCAAGGCTCCCTGACGACCGGCGCAGCGGCTAGGTTCGGTGGGATGAAGGCTCGGGACCCCATCGCCGACCTCAGGCGGATCGCGTTCATGCTGGAGCGGGCGAACGAGGCGACCTACCGGGTGCGCGCGTTCCGCTCCGCGGCCAAGGCGCTCGCCGGCCTGCCGACCGCCGAGCTGACCGCGCGAGCGGCCGCCGGCACCCTCACCGACCTGAGCGGGGTCGGCGACGTCACCGCCCGTTGCGTTGCGGAGTCGCTGGCCGGCGAGGAACCGGTCTACCTGCGCCGGCTGAACGCCACCGAGGGCAGCGACCTGGACGCCGAGGCGACCGCGTTGCGGACGGCGCTGCGCGGTGACTGCCACACGCACTCCGACTGGTCCGACGGCGGCTCGCCGATCGAGGAGATGGCGCTGGCGGCGGTGGAGCTGGGGCACGAGTACGTGGTGCTGACCGACCACTCGCCCCGGTTGACGGTGGCCCGCGGGCTGACCGCGGCCCGGCTGCGCCGCCAACTCGACCACGTCGAGCAGGTGAACGCGGCGCTGCCCGAGGGGTTCCGGATCCTCACCGGCATCGAGGTGGACATCCTCGCCGACGGTTCGCTCGACCAGGACGAGGAGCTGCTGGCCCGGCTCGATGTGGTGGTCGGCTCGGTACACAGCGGGCTGAGCGACGAGCGGTCGAAGATGACCCGGCGGATGCTCGCCGCGATCGCCAACCCGCACCTGGACATCCTCGGGCACTGCACCGGCCGGATGGTGTCGTCCCGGCCGGCCGGGGTCACCGGGCCGGGCGACCGTGGGCATCGGGCGCGGACCCGCAAGGAGAGCGACTTCGACGCGGACGCGGTCTTCGCGGCCTGCGCCGAGCACGACGTCGCTGTGGAGATCAACTCGCGGCCGGAGCGGCAGGACCCGCCGAAGCGGCTGATCCGCCGCGCCCTGGAGGCCGGCTGCCGCTTCGCCATCAGCACCGACGCGCACGCCCCTGGCCAGCTGGACTGGCAGCGGTTCGGTTGCGAACGGGCGGCCCTCTGCGGGGTGACCGCCGACCGGGTGGTCAACACCCGGTCGGCGGCGGAACTGCTCGACTGGGTCGGCAAGCGCTCCTGACGGTCAGCGTTGGCTGGCCGGCTCGGCGGCGGGGACGGCGGGCGCGCCGACACCGACCGGCGTCGCCGGGCCCCGCCGCCGGATCAGGCCCTGGGAGACCGCGACGCCGAAGAGCACGATCAGCGCACCGACGGGTTGGTGCCAGTTCAGCCGCTCGTCGAGCGCCAGCGCGCCGATCAGCACCGCGAAGACCGGGATCAGGTAGGTCACGGTGGAGGCGGTGCTCGCCCCGGCGACCCGGATGTTGCGCATGTTGATGACGAAGGCCAGGCCGGTGCCGAGCGCGCCGAGCGCGAGCACGCTGCCGACCACCTCGATCGACAGCTCGGTCGGCAGCGGGGGCGCCCCGGCCACCAGCGGGGTGACGATCGCCAGTTGCGCCGCGGCGATCAGCAGCTGGGCCGCCGAGAGCGAGACGCCGGAGTAGGCGCTGCCGGCGACGAACCGCTTCTGGTACGGGATGGCCAGGCCGTAGCAGGCGGCCGCGCCGAAGCACATCAGCTGCCCGGTGAAGTGCGCCCCGCCGATGCCCTCCCAGACGCCGAGCACCACCAGCACGCCGGCGAAACCGAGCCCGAGCCCGATGGCCCGGCGCGAGGTGAGCCGCTCGGTACGGAAGACCAGCACCGCGAGCGGCAGGACGATCAGCGGTGTGGTGGCGTTCCAGATGCCGGCGAGCATCGACTCGACGCGCTGCTCGCCGTAGCCGAAGAGGGTGAACGGGATCGCGACGCCGAACGCGGCGACCACCGTGAGGTGCGCCCACACCCGGGGCTCGCGAGGCAGCCGGTCGCGGAGCACGGCGAGCACCACCAGCAGGGTCAGCGCCCCTGCGGTGACCCGGTAGAGAGTGAGCTGCAGCGGGTGCAGCTCCTCAACCCCGACCTTGATGAACAGGAAGCTGGAACCCCAGATCGCGGCCAGCGCGATGAACCCGGGCAGCCAGCTCCGCAGCGCCGGCCGGTCAGGGGTGATGTCGGCAGTCACCCCTGACACTCTGCCCGAGGGGTACGACGAAGTCCCGCGCTTTTCGGACACAGTGCCGAACGCCACGGGATTGCACCTGGCCGCCTGAACACGGCAAACGCGGTCGACATCGGGCCGGGCCGGTCACGTAGGGTCGCAGCGTGGGACGAATCGACGAACTCGCGAACCGCTACGTCGCCGAGTGGGCGCCGCTGAGCCCGACCGGCGCCACCTACGTCGGCATCGCCGGCTACGACGACCAGCTCGACGACCTGTCGCCCGACGGCTACGCGGCCCGGGCCGACCTGACCCGCCGCACGCTGGCCGACCTCGACGTGACCGAGCCGGAGAGCGAGCCGGAACGGACCGCCAAGGAGGCCATGCAGGAGCGGCTCGGCCTCGACCTCGCCCGCTACGACGCGGGCGAGGCGACCAGCGAGGTCAACGTGATCGCCAGCGGGCTGCACGAGATCCGCATGGTCTTCGACCTGATGCCCACCGAGGGCGCGGACGCCCAGGCGAACGTCGCGACCCGGCTGAACGGCTTCGCCGCCGCGCTGGAGGGCTACAAGACCACGCTGCGCGAGGCGGCCGCCGCCGGGCAGATCAGCTCGAAGGTGCAGCTGGTCGAGGTGGCCAAGCAGTGCGACATCTGGGTCGACCCGAACGGCGACAACTTCTTCCACGGCCTGGTCGAGCGGCTGGGCGCGGACGGCACGCTCGCTGCCGAGCTGCGCCGGGGTGCGGCGGCGGCCACCGCGGCGACCGCCGAGTTCGGCCAGTTCCTCCGCACCGAGCTGGCTCCGAAGGGGCGGGACAAGCAGGCCGCCGGCCGGGAGCGCTACGAGCTGGCGTCGCAGTACTTCCTCGGCGCCAAGATCGACCTCGACGAGACGTACGCCTGGGGCTTCGCGGAGCTGGCCCGCCTGGAGAGCGAGATGCGGGCGGTGGCCGCCCGGATCGTCGGTCCGGGCGCCAGCGTCGACGACGCCGTGCGGGCCCTCGACGCCGACCCGGCCCGGACCATCCAGGGCAAGGAGGCGTTCCGCGACTGGATGCAGGCGCTGGCCGACAAGGCGATCAGCGAACTGCACGGCACCCACTTCGACATCCCGGAGCAGGTCCGCCGGATCGAGTGCTGCCTCGCCCCGACCAGTGACGGGGCCATCTACTACACCGGGCCGAGCGAGGACTTCTCCCGCCCTGGGCGGATGTGGTGGGCGGTGCCGCAGGGCATCACCGACTTCTCCACCTGGCGCGAGGTGACCACCGTCTTCCACGAGGGCGTGCCGGGTCACCACCTCCAGGTCGCGCAGACCGCGGTCCGGGCCGACCTGCTCAACCGCTGGCAGCGGCTGCTCTGCTGGGTCTCCGGCCACGGTGAGGGCTGGGCGCTCTACTCCGAGCGGCTGATGGACGAGCTGGGCTACCTGGAGGATCCGGGCGACAAGCTCGGCATGCTCGACGGGCAGGCGATGCGGGCGGCCCGGGTGATCGTCGACATCGGCATGCACCTGGAGCTGGAGATCCCCCGCGACAACCCGTTCGGCTTCCACCCGGGCGAGCGGTGGACGCCGGAGCTGGGCTGGGAGTTCATGCGGGCGCACTGCCGGGTGCCCGACGAGAACCTGCGCTTCGAGCTGAACCGCTACCTGGGCTGGCCGGGACAGGCGCCGTCCTACAAGGTCGGCGAGCGGATCTGGTTGCAGGCCCGGGACGAGGCGAAGGCCCGCAAGGGCGCCGACTTCGACCTCCGCGAGTTCCACCGGCAGGCGCTCGACCTCGGCGCGCTCGGGCTCGACCCGCTGCGCCGGGCGCTCGCCCGGCTCTGACGGACCGGCGGACGGCAGGCGGCCCGGCGGCCACCTGCTCACGAGCGTGATGACTCTGCGGCATATTGATACCGCAGAGTCATCACGCTGATCGGCGTCCGGCGCACGGCGGTCGACGGTCGGCCCACCCGAAATCCGGCCCGGCTGCCCAGGTGCACGCGTTCGCGGTAGAGCCGGCGACGTCGGTGTCAGCCGATGGAAAGGGCCAGCGCCGGGCGGGCGGTCAGCGTGTCGGTGGTGACGTACGCCAGGTCGATCGCCGGGTCGGTGAAGGTGACCGGGATCGGCGAGGTGACCGGGATGCCGTCCGGGAAGGGCAGGTCCGGCGTCAACGTGATCTTGATGCCGAGCAGCCGGCCGACGAACCTCGTGGTGTAGAAGGCGACGTCCCCCTGCACGGTCAGCCGGTCGGTCGCGTACCGCTGGTTCAGCCCCTGCGGACCGTCCGCGCGCAGCAGGAAGTCGTCGGTCACCGCCTTGCGCATGCTGAACTTCAGCACCTTCAGGCTGCCGCCGTCGGTCGGCAGGTCGGTGATGCCCTCGAATCGCAGCCCGGTCATCGTCAACGACGACCCGGTGAGTTTGGACGGCTTCCGGGCCACCTGCGGCTGACCCGGGTCGGGGGCGATGCGGGGCAACGGCTTGCCCGCCTCCACCTTGCCCGGGCGGGCCGGCGGAGTGGGCGCGCCCGGGCAGGCGGTGGAGCCGGGCCGGGCGGCGGGTGCCGCGGTGGCGGTCGGCCGGGCGCTCGCGGTGGGCGTCGGCGTCACCGAGGGGCTCGGGGTGGGGGTACGCCGGCCGCCTCCGGTGAGCAGGTCGCCGATCCCCTCCAGGATGTCGGTGATGATGTTGCCGTCCTTCGTCGGCGTCGGCGTCGGGCTCGCCGTCGGCGTCGCGGCCGGGGCACCACGGCTGGCCGACTCGGCCGGCGTGGCCCCCTTCGACCGGGTCGGACACGGGGGCGCGGCGGATCGTCCCGGCTGCGCCGGCGCGGCCTGCACGGGCCTCGGCTGGGTGGCGACCAGACCGGTGGCGGCGAGGCCGAGCACCAGCAGCGCGACGGCGAAGTAGCGGGGGTCGCTCACACCGCGCGGCTGGGGCACCTGGTGGCGCGGCTCCTCGGCGTCGTCCACCGCTGCGACGGCCCCGTCAGGCTCCGGCTCGGTGGGCGCGGCGGGCTCCGACTGCGACTCGGCCCCGAGGGGCGCGGCGGGCTCCGGCTCGGTGGGCGTGGTGGGGGTGGTCGGGGTCCAGGCGAAGGCGAGGGAGCTGCCGACCATGCCGAGCAGCAGACCGACGAAGAAGCCACCGAGGTTGAGCCCGATCAGCGAGTAGACCGCGGTGACCGCCGCGACGATCGAGTAGAAGAGCCGCTGCGCCGGGCTGAACCAAAGCAGCAGGCCACAGCTCACCAGGATGACCGGGATCAGCAGCGAGAGCAGGCCGGTCGCTCCGCTGTGGAAGCTCAGGCCGTTGACCGTCATCCGGGTGGAGGCGAACATCTCGATCCCGGCCAGGGCGGTGAACAGACCGCCCCAGAACGGTCGGCTCCGCTGCCAGCGGCGGAAACTCCGCCACGCCTGGGCCGGACCGCCGGGCCGGGCAGGGGACGGGTTGGCGGTTGTCACGTACGCCTCCTGGCGGAGCGGGAACGGGGGAACGGAGCGGGCCCGCGCTGGTCGACCACCGCGGGCCACGGCTCACCTCAGAAGCACTCCTTGCCCTTCGCGTCGTCGCCCACGTTGACCTTCAGCCGCAGCCCGACCAGGTTGAAGGTGGCCGCGGTGGTGTAGCGGGACACCTGCCGCAGGTTGGTGATGGTGACGTGGTCGGAGTTCTGGCCGAACGAACCCCGCTGCGCCGTCGGGTTCAGGTCGGTCGCGTCCCGGCCGATCCTGATGTTGGTGAAGGTCGCGTTGCCGTCGAGCGTGTCCATCGCGATCAGCAGGTCCTTGGCCCGGGCAGGCTCCTTGCCCTCGCCGGCGTTGATGGTGAGCACCACCGGCAGGCCGGGCAGGTCGGCGCGGACGGACTGGCAGAGGCTGTACAGCTCGGCGCTGCTGATCTCGGAGAGGGCGATCGGGTGGACCTCACCCGGCTTGCCGTCCTTGCCCTTCTCCTTGACGATGCCGCCGTACTGCTTGAAGCCGTCGCCCTCGAGCCGGTCCGCGCCGATCTTGAACGTCTGCCCGGAGACGGTGATGTCGGAGGCGATGGCCCCGGTCGACATGCCGAAGAGGATGGCGCCGACGGCGGCGGTGGCCGGCACCATCAGGGCGGCGAACCGCCGCCACCGGGTACGACCCTGACTGTCAAACCGATCCTGCACGGGTTCCTCCTCAGCTGGACGCGCGGTGGCCGGTCCCCGAAGTGGCGGCTGCGCTCCGGGCCCCCGTCGTTCTGTTACCGGCGGGTAACGAACGTGCGGTGATGATGCACCCGTGCCGCGCGACGTCACAACCCCCTGCCTACCCGCTGGTAACACTTGCCGCAACCGCGCAGCAGGTCCGTCACTGCACGTCACTCCGGCGCGGTCGTTCTCCGCCGCACGAAGCACCCATAGCGGACATTCTCCGCGAGACTCGTCACCATGAGTATCCGAACCATCGACAGATAACAATGGAATAACAGACACCGGGTGCCTTCGAAAAAGCACCGAGGGGTGGACCGGATCCGGTCCACCCCTCGGTCGTACGCACGCTCAGTCGACGATCAGCGCTTCTCCGCCTCGTCGGTGCCGGAGCGCTGGGCGGGCACCGACGACTCGTCGCCCTTCCAGTTCGTCGTCGCCGGTGGGATCTCGTCGCTCAGCGGGCCACCCGCGGCCTCGGTCCTGGGCTGCTCGACGGTCTCCTTGTCGCGTACCGGCTCCTGGTCCACCCGGGTCGGCGTCGGGTCGGCGGCCGGCGTGGCGACCGCCGGCTCGGCGCGGTGCCGAGCGGCGCTGCCGCTGCCGCTGGGCCGGGTGACCAGCCATGCGCCGGCGACCAGGGCGATCAGGCCGAGGACACCGGCGGCGATCGGACCCCAGAGGCTGATCAGCCCGATCTTGAAGCGGTTGTCCTTGACCGTCTCGACGCTGCGACTGACCGTCTCGTCGGTGTAGTTGAAGTCCGCGTTCAGCAGCACGGTGGCGGTGCCCGTGTCCGTACGCAGCTCCTTGCGCTGCTGCTCCCGCACATTCACGTAGGAGCCGGTCACCGGGTCGACCCAGAGCGTCCGGGTGTTGCTGTAGACGACCTGGCCGCTGGTGGCATTGGGCGCGAACTTGCCGATCAGCGTCTTGAGGCTGCTCTCCGGGGTGGTCAGCGCCTCGTTCTCGATCCGCTGCTCGAAGCGGTACGTCTCGATGCCCTTGATGTTCTCGGTGCCGATGAACTTCGCCGGAAGGGCCCGCTTCAGGTCACGGTCGAAGACCTGGTAGTCCCGCTTGCCGGTGCCGAACGGGAACTTGTAGATCTGGCCCGAGTAGCTCACGTTGCCGACCGGGGTCTCCTGCGCCCCGGTCTCGTTGAGCCACTGGTCCTTCCACGGGGCGGCAGCTCCGGAGATCCGGTAGAGGGCGAGCTCCGTGCTGTACTGGCTGACCACCTCCTGGTTGTCGGCACGCCTGACCGTCTGGTAGACGTCCCAGATCACCGCGTCGCCCTTGAGCTCATTCGGCAGCCGGTCCTTCGTGTCGTCGGGCTGCGGAATGACCTCGACGTTGGACCGTAGGGTGGCCTGCGGAACCTCGATGCTCACCGAGCTTCCATTGGCGGTGATCTTCAGGAACTGCGCGTCCTTCGCTTCCGCGACGGACGTCGTCGGTTCGAGATCATAGGGGAGCTTGGTCACGGCAGGGGCCACGTAGAACGGCAGCCCGGCCGCGAAGACCAGCAATAAGACGCCAAGCCCGAAGAGCGCGGCGCCCACGCGAAGCTTCACTCATCCTCCTGTAACCTGCCGCCCTACGACCTGTTGTCCGGGGCACCCGATCCTTAACATGGCGGGAGGTTACTCTCCGGTCACCTTCAATGCGACCCCCTGGATGTCCAGATGTCCACAGCCGCCGCGCCAACCGTGTCGGGGCCTTCGGTCAGCGGCCGGCTCCCCGCTCTCGACGCGCTGCGCGCCATCGGCGCCGCAGCGGTCGTCGGTCACCACGTCGGATTCCACACCGGCGTCAGCATGAACGCGCCGTGGGGCGGCTGGCTGGCGCGGCTGGACGTCGGCGTCGCCATCTTCTTCGTGCTCTCCGGGTTCCTGCTGTTCCGGCCGTGGGCGCTCAACGCCGCGACGGGTCGGCCCCGGCCGCGCGCCGGGCGGTACCTCTGGCGCCGGGCCCTACGGATCCTGCCGGCCTACTGGCTGGCGGTGGTGGTCTGCCTGATCGTCCTGCCGCAGAACCGGCCGGCGTCCGCCGGTGACTGGCTGCGGCACCTCACCTTCACCCAGATCTATCAGCCAGCCCAGCTGCGTCACGGGCTCAGCCAGACCTGGAGTCTCGCCACCGAGGTCCTGTTCTACCTGATCCTGCCGCTGGTCGCCGTGCTCGCCGTCGGCCGGACGTGGCGTCCCGTCCGGACCGTGGTGATCGCCAGCAGCGGCGTCCTGGTGACCGCGGGGTGGCTCACCCTGATGGGCTTCGGCTGGCTCGACGCCGCGCTGCACACCATGTGGCTGCCCTCGTACGCGGCCTGGTTCGCCGCCGGCATGGCCCTGGCCGCGGCACACGTAGCGCTGCGCACCGGAACCGCGCCCCCCGCCTTCCGGGTGCTGGACGACCTCGCCTCGGCGCCGGTCGCGTGCTGGGTCGCGGCCGTCGGCCTGCTGGCGATCGCGACCACGCCGGTCGCCGGCCCGCGCGACCTCGCCGAGCCGACGGCCGCCGAGTTCGCCGTCAAGCTCGCGCTGTACCTCGCGGTCGGGGTGCTGATCCTGATTCCGGTCGCGTTCGGTGGGCCGAGCCGGGTCAAGGAGTTCTTCGGTCGCGGTTCCGCCCGGTGGCTCGGCGCGGTCTCCTACGGCCTCTTCCTGTGGCACCCGCTGGTCCTGGAACTCATCTACCTGGTGGACGACCGGCCGCTGTTCACCGGCGGACTGCTCAGCACGTTCACCCTCACCATGCTCTTCGCCCTGGTCTACGCCGCGGTCAGCTACTACGGCGTCGAGCGGCCCGTCCAGCTGCTCGGCTCGCAGTGGGGCCGTCGACCGGCTCGGCCGGGGCGGGTGTCCGAAGTGTCCGCCCTCGACGCGGCGGCGGCCTCCCCGGGCGCGGCGCCGCCCTCGGCCGACACGGGTGCCGACGCACCCACGGTCGGCACGTCACGCTGAACAGCGCTGGCCCATCGGGCATTGCCGGCTGCGATCCCAGCCCCTAATGTGACGCGCGTCGCTAAATTACCTGAGAGTAGGGTTCGCGTGGAGCATTGCGTCGGCGTGCCGGGACACGTGCTGTTCCTCAACTGGCGGGACACTCGTAACCCCGAGGGTGGCGGTTCCGAGGTGTACGTCGAACGGATCGCCGCCGAGCTGGTGGCGCGCGGTTTCCGCGCCACGCTGTTCTGCGCCGCCCACAGCCAGGCTCCCGCCGACGAGGTCAACGAGGCGGGCGTACGGCTGGTGCGGCGCGGCGGCCGGCACACGGTCTACCTCTGGGCGGCGCTCTGCTACCTGGCCGGCGCGCTGGGCCTGGGCCCGCTGGCGGCGCGGCGGGGCGGCCGACCCGACATCCTGGTCGACGTCTGCAACGGGCTGCCGTTCCTCGCTCCACTGTGGGCCCGCCGGCCGGTGGTCAAGCTGATCCACCACGTGCATCGCGAGCAGTGGCCGGTGGTCCTCCCGCAGTGGGCCGCCCGGTTCGGCTGGTGGGTCGAGTCGTCGCTCGCCGTCCGCATCTACCAGCGGTGCCGCTACGTCACCGTCTCCGAGGCCACCCGTCGTGAGCTGGCCAGCCTCGGCGTACCGCCGGAGCAGGTCTCGGTGGTGCACAACGGCACACCGGAGCTGCCCCGCACCGACGTCGAGCGGGCCCCGTTCCCGCTGCTCGTCGCGCTGGGCCGGCTGGTGCCGCACAAGCGGGTGGAGGTGGCGCTGCGGGCCGTCGCGGCCCTCACCGACGAGCTTCCCCAGCTGCGACTGGTCGTCGCCGGTCAGGGTTGGTGGGAGCCGCAGCTGCGCGAGCTCGCCACCGAGCTGGAGATCGCCGAGCGGGTGGAGTTCCGGGGCTTCGTGACGGAGGAGGAGAAGGCCGCCCTGCTCGCCTCGGCCTGGGTCGCCCTCACCCCGTCGCTCAAGGAGGGCTGGGGTCTGACGATCGTCGAGGCGGGATCGGCGGGCACGCCCACGGTGGCGTTCCGGCACGCGGGCGGTGTCGCCGAAGCGGTCGTCGACGGGCGGACCGGCCTGCTGGCCGACGACGTCGACGACTACCTCGCGAAGGTGCGCACGCTGCTGCACGAGGACGAGGTGCGGCGGGAGATGGGCGCGGAGGCCCGGGAGCACGCGGCGAGCTTCACCTGGCAGGCCGCGGGCGGACACTTCGCGGCTCTGCTGCAGGGCGCGGAATCGCCCCGCCCAGTGCAGCGGCGGGGCGAACCGTCCTACCTGACGCCGTAAGACTCGGGGGCGTACGGGTCCTGCTTGCCGGCCCGCTTGGCCGCCTCCGAAACGTTCTTGGCCTCACGGGCGGCCTCGGCGTCGGTGGCGGTCGCGGCGGCCGAGAGCCCGCCGAGGGCCAGGATCCCCAGCAACGCCGCCACCAGGCCGGACACGACCAGGGTCAGAGTTCTACGCATGCCAATCCTCCAATGGCGAGACGTGCGAGCGGACGTTACCACGCGGTAGGCCTGCGGTGTAGCGCCGAAAAGGCGGCAGCCATGACCACCAGAAGGGCGGTACCGAGCGCCGCCACCACGGCCCAGCGGGCGGGCCGGGCGGCAACCGGACCGGCCGTTACGGCCGGATTGCGGTAGAGGGTCAGGAATGGTCCGTCGTGGACGACCTGGAGTTCCGCCAGGGCCGCCGGCTCCACGGCGCCGGGGAGCTGGTGCTGCACCACCACCCAGCGCACGCCGGTGGCCGCGACGGGCCGCCCGTCGGCCAGCACCCGGCGCACCTCGCGGAGCCGTGGGTTCTCCCCGGCCACCGCGACGTCACCGACCCGCAACGTGTCGTCTGTCAGCACGGTCCCCGGCAGGTAGCGCGGCGCCGGGTCCAGCACGACCCGTTCGGAATTCCACGGGAACGTCCGGTAGGCGCTCAGCGGCAGCACGAGGATCTCACCCGGTTCGCCGGCCAACCGGTCGGCGACCGACCGCCAGTCCGCCGGATAGCTCACCGGACGAAGCCGGCCGGCACCGCCGAACGCGAGGTCCGGCATGACGGCCACCGGCAGGAGCAGCAGGCCCACCAGGACCACCCCGGCCACTTCCCGGTCGATCCGGGCCACCAGCCGCTCGGCGCCCAGCGCCGCGCACACCACCAGCAACAGGGCGTACGGGGCCAGGAACTTCTGACCGTCCCGGAGCAGCCCCGCCCCGGGCACCTGAGCCACTGCCCAGCGCAGCGCGGCGTCCCCGCCGGGGAGCAACGCGAGGGCGGCGAGCAGACAACCGGCCCCGGCGAGCACCGCCAGCCGCACCGCCGCACCCGGCGGCAGCCGCCGGTGCAGCAGACCCGCGCCGACGCCGGCCAGGATCAGCAGCACCAGGGTCGCCAGCGGCACCAGCGGGGCGCCTCGACTGGCGGGCATGGCCTGCGCGTTCCAGATCCCGCCGGTCCCCGCCAGCGCCACCAGCGGGCCGGCCCAGTTCTCGGCACGCGCCGCGAACGCCGCCACCCCCGCCGGGTCGGAGGAACCGGCGGCGCCGGTGACCAGGGCCGCGGTCACCCAGGGGGCGTTGAGCAGCGCGACACCGGCGATCGCGGACGCCGCCCGACGCGGACGGGACCGGTCGGGCACCAGCAGGACCACCGTGGCCAGCGCGATCAGCCCCCCGGTCGGGGTGATGGCGGCGGGCGCGGCGGCGAGCACCACCCGGGCGAGCGCGCCGTCGCGGCCCGCCCGCAGGTCCAGCGCCGCCCGCACCAACCACGGCAGCGCGGCGTACGCGAGCAGCAACCCCCACTGCCCGATCAGCAGCCGCTCGGCGAGGTACGGCGTCCACGCGTACGCCACCGCGGCGAACAGCCGCACCGCGCGCCGGTCGGTCGGCACCAGCCGGCCGGCACCGACGGCGGCGAACAGGATCGCCGCACCGAGCACCAGCCGCTGCAGCAACCAGCCCGGGACGAGCTGGGTGACCAGGGAGACCAGCGCGTCCATCGGCACCGCCCGGGGCAGGCTCTGCGCCGGGGCGATGAGATCCCAGCTCAGCGGCTGCCGGGGTACGAACACCATGTCGTACAGCAGCGCGTAGCCCGGCGCCGCGAGCGGGGCGAGCACCAGCGCCGTGACGGCCGCCCCGACGGCGTACAGCGGCAGCCGCTCCCGCGTCGGCCGACCCGGTGGAGCGTCGACGCCGGTGGACCGCTCAACCATTCACGGCGCCGGCACCGCCCGGCCGACGGTGATCAGGTTGGTGCAGACCCCGACTCCGGGGGTGCCAACGGTGACCTGGACGGCGCTGCCGGCCCCCTCCAGCAGGAAGAACACCTCGTTCAACCCGCGTCGCAGGGTGATCTGCCGGCTGGCCTCGCCCAGCCGCACGATCGCGGTGGAGTCGCCCGAGCTGAGGTAGCCGAAGTGCACCACGTAGGGCCACTCCTCGAGGTAACCGTCGAGCGGGATCCGGGCGGTCTGGCCGCCCTGCGCCAGGTGCCCGCAGTCGGGCACCGGGCCGGGTAGGACCTTCCGGCCCTCGACCACGACCGGACGGATCCGGCCGAACTCGTCGAACGTCGACGGTCGCTCGGCCTCCGTCACGAACGTGGGCCGACGGTCCGCCGGCCGGAAGAAATGCGACTGGAGATTGTCCGGCCAGAAGTACCCGGCGACGACGCGGTCCGGAACGACGTTGTCCAGGAAGACGGTGCCCGGCGGTGCGGTGGCCAGCTCGGCCTGCGTCGTCGCGAGATACTCCCGTCCGTACTTCGTGCTCCAGTTGTCACCGAACCGGGCCGTGCTCCACAGGGTGCCCACCCCGATGGTGACCAGGACGGCGATGATCGAGACCAGGCCGACGGCGAAGGCGCCCGGTTCGCGCAGGACGGTCGGCAGCGGCCACGCGGACACGTCCTCCTCGTCGGCGTCCTTCGTCCCGAGCAGGGCCGCGCCGACACAGATCGCGGCGACCAGCACCACGTCGGCGACGTACCGGGGGACCACGCCGACCAGCGGGCCGAGCGGGCCGCCGAGCCGGGTGACGGCGAAGAGCGCGGCGACCAGGCCCAGGTAGGACGCGAGCAGCAGCCAGGCCCGTCCGGCCGACGGGCGCTGCCGGACGGTGACCACGACGAGCGTCACCAGCACCGCCCAGGACAGCCACTTGGCCACGTCGTACGGGTCCGTGAGCGGTGGCCCGTCGCCGGCGTACGTCCAGCGCCAGGGACCGCCGAGCAGACCCGGCACGAGGGTGTTGCCGACCAGGTCACCGAGGAAGGTGAGCACCTGACCGACCGAGGTCGGCTCGTCCAGTTCGCGGGCCGGGCGGGTCAGGTAGAACGCCAGGTACGCCCCCGAGAGCACGCTGAGCACCAGCCAGGCCGGCCAGTGCCGGCGGACCGCCGTCACCAGGCTGCGCCACACGCCGCCCGAGGTGAAGAGGAAGACGGTCAGCAGGAACAGCAGCGGCACGATCAGCAGGGCCTTGGTGTCGAAGAGCAGGCCGAACACCACCCAGAGGGCAACCACCACGAGGTGCCGCAGGCGGCCGGTGCGCACGTAGCGGACCTGGGCCGCCACCGCCAGGACCAGGGCCAGCTGCATGGGCAGCACGAGCAGCCCGACCAGCCACAGCGAGGACACCTCGAGCGTCAGCGGGCTGAACAGGAACAGGCAGAGCGGGACGAGCAGCCCCCAGCCCGGCCGGAGCAGGTCGCGCAGCAGCCGGTAGACCGCGATGCCGACCGCCGCCTGGCCGACCGCCAGCAGCAGCACCCACGGCCAGCCGACGAAGCCGGCCGCCCGCACCATCGCCCACGCCACCAGCAGTCCGCCCGGCATGAGGTGGTTGTTGAAGGTACGCAGGAGGAAGTCCGCGTCCAGCCGCGTGTCGAGAACCTGCGCGGCGATGACGAACTCGTCCTGGGAGAACCAGCCGCGGGTGGCGAGGCCGGCGCGCCAGGCGACGGAGACGACGATGAGGGCGATCGCGACCGCGCGGACGCGGTCGGCCCGGAGCCACCGGCCGAACGGCCCCGGTCCGTCGCCATCGGAGGCAACGCGCTCCGGACGCGTCTCGGCCTCAGCTTCTGGCATTGACATGGTCGGCAGCCTGCCACACGCTTACACGCCGTGGGGACGGCCGTTCTGCCGATAACGCCACCGCAGCGCCCCAGGTCGCCCGTCCGTGCCCGGTCCGGATAACGTCGCGCGACGGTCGTCGGCTGCCGGTGCGCGTACGGCCGGCGCAGACAGGAGCCGAGATGCGTGCAGAGGTCACCAACGGTGGCGATCGGGGGTCCAGCCGTACCCGGCGTACCGCCCGGCGGTTCCGGCACCTGGCCATCTGCATCGCACTGACCGCCCTCGCCTTCCAGCAGGCCCCCGGGGAGATCGTCCCCGACACCAAGGTCGACCTGAACGTCAATCCGGCCGGGTGGCTGCTCCGCTCGCTGCACCTGTGGGACCCGAACGGCACCTTCGGCCAGCTCCAGAACCAGGCGTACGGATATCTCTGGCCGATGGGCCCGTTCTTCCTGCTCGGTTCGGAGGTCGGCCTCGCGCCGTGGGTGGTCCAGCGGCTGTGGTGGGCACTGCTCTTCTGCGTCGCGTACCTCGGCGCGGTGCGGCTGGCCGGCCGGCTCGGCATCGGCACCCCCGCCGGCCGCATGATCGCCGGCGTCGCCTTCGCGCTGTCGCCCCGGATCCTCACCCAGCTCGGCTGGTCCTCGGTGGAGGCCTGGCCGAGCGCCATCGCCCCGTGGGTGCTCATCCCGCTGGTGGGCCTCGCTCGCGGCGCGCCGCTGCGGCGCGCCGTAGCCGGCTCGGCGCTCGCCGTCGCCTGCGCCGGTGGCGTCAACGCCACGGCCGTGCTCGCGGTGGTGCCACTCGCCCTGCTCTGGCTCGCCACTCTCCAGCCCGTACGCCGACGCCTCACCGCCATCGCCGCCTGGTGCGGCGCGGTCGCCCTGGCCACGGCGTGGTGGCTGATCCCGCTGCTGGTCCTCGGCCGGTACAGCCCACCCTTCCTGGACTACATCGAGACCGCCCGGAACACCACCAGCGTCACCGATGCGGTGACCACGCTCCGCGGCGCCTCCTACTGGGTCGCCTACCTGGGCTCGCCGTTCGGGTCGACGATCCCGGCCGGAGCCCGGCTGGCCAACGAGCCGCTGCTGGTCGCCGCCACCCTGGCGGTCGCCGCCCTCGGGGTCCTCGGGCTGTCCCGGCGCGGGATGCCGCACCGCCGGTTCCTGGTCACCGGTCTGGTCCTCGGCGCCGCGCTCGTCGGCCTCGGGCACGTCGGCGACCTGCCGAACATCCTCGCCGGGCCGCAGCAGGAGTTCCTCGACGGCGTCGGCGCTCCGCTGCGGAACATCCACAAGTTCGACGTCCTGCTGCGCCTGCCGCTGGCGCTCGGCCTGGCGCACCTGGTCGGCCTGGTCGTCCGCGCGGCGCGCACGGCGCCCGCCCGGCACCGCCCACGGACCGTCGCCACCGCCTGGCTGACCGCCGGAGCGGCCATGGCGGCGGTCGCGGTGGTCGCCACGCCGGCGCTCGCCGGTGGACTCGCCACGCCGGGCAGCGTCAAGGAGGTGCCCGGCTACTGGCACGAGGCCGCCGACTGGCTCGACGCGAACACCGGTCGGGGACGGGTGCTCGTCGTTCCCGGGGCGCGCTTCCCGTCGTACGACTGGGGGAGCACCACCGACGAGATCACCCAGCCGCTGCTGGACAGCCGGTGGGCGGTGCGCAACGCCATCCCCTTCACCCCGCCCGCCACGATCCGGCTGCTGGACGCGGTCGAGGCGACGCTCGCCACCGGCGCCGGCTCGGCCGGCCTGGCCGACCTGCTGGCCCGCTCCGGGATCAGCCACGTCCTGTTCCGCGCCGACCTCGACCACGGCCGCTCCGACACGGCCCGCCCGGCGGTGGTCCGCCAGGCCCTGCAGCGCTCACCCGGGCTGACCCGGGTCACCAGCTTCGGCCCGCTACGCGGCGGACCGTCGGACCCGGACGAGTTCCGCGACCAGGGGCTCGACGTGCCGCTCCGCGCGCTGGAGGTCTACCGGGTGGACCGGCGCGTCGAGCCGGTGGTCGCCTACGACCGGGACGACGTGACCACCGTTGTGGGCGGCCCCGAGTCCCTGCTCGACCTCGCCGCGGCGGGACAGCTGAACCCGGCGCCCACGGTCCTGGCCGGCGACGCGCCTGCCGGCGACGGCACCGGGCCGGTCGCGATGACCGACGGCCTCCGCCGGCGCGACGTGTCGTTCGGCCGGCTGCGTGACAACGCCTCGCAGACCCTCACCGCAGACGACACCTTCGAGGTGTCGGCGCCCGCGCACGACTACCTGCCCGAGTGGGGAGCGGAGCGGTCGACCGTCGCCCGTTTCGAGGGCATCAGCACGATCCGCGCGTCGACCGCGCGCTCCGAGGTGGACGCCCCCGGCGGCGCACGCCCCGAGAACCAGCCGTACGCGGCGATGGACGGCGACCCCGCGACCTCCTGGCAGTCCGCGCCGTACTCGCCCGGTGACGAGCAGTGGATCGAGGTGAGCCTCGCGAACCCGACCCGGGTCACCCGGGTGGACGTCCGGTTCGACCTGAAGGCCGACGCGCTGCCGACGACGGTGACCGTCACCGCCGGGTACGAGAGCCGGACCATCGAGCAGTTCAGCGACCACATGGTCTTCGAACTACCCGGCGTCCACGCCACCCGCGAGATCCGGATCTCGGTCGGCGCCACCTTCGACCTGCGCCCACTCGGCAACGGGACGGTGGGCGTCGCCGAGATCAGCATCCCCGGCGTGCGGACCAGCCGGACCCTCCAACTTCCCGCCGCGCCGGCCACCGACCGGCCGGCCACCGTCGTCGTGTCGGCGGCCCCCACCACGCCGGCCTGCTTCTCCGTCGACGGCCGGCCCCGCTGCTCCACCGACGCCGTCCGGGGCTCAGAGGACGGGCACACCATCGACCGCTCCCTGACCCTGCCGAGCGCCGGGGAGTACGCCGCCGAGCTGTGGGCACGACCGACGCCCGGGCCCGCCCTGGACACGGCGCTCGACGAGGCCGTCGCCGACGCCCAGGCGCTGCGCCTCGCGCCGAAGGTCACCGCCTCCTCGACGGCCGTGACCGACCCGACCGGCCGGCCCGGCGCGGTGCTCGACGGGGATCCCACCACCAGCTGGTCGCCGGCGGTCAGCGACGAGGCGCCGATCCTGCGCCTCAAGTGGCTCCAGCCGCAGCTCATCAAGGGGCTCCGGTTCACCGTCGACCCGGCGGCCGCCGCCACCCGGCTCGGCAGCGTCCGGGTGGTCGGCGACGACGGGTTCCGCAGCAGCCTGCTGGGCGACAGCGGCCTGCTCACCCTGGACCCGCCGATGCGCACCGACGAGATCACCATCCAGTTCCTCGACAAGCCGTCCGCCGCCAGCACCGATCCGTACGGGCTGCGGCTACCGGAGTCGTTGCCGGTCACCGTCGGCGAGGTGACCGTGCTGCCGGGCGCGCCCACCGTCCGGCCTCCGGTCGACGCTCCGCTGAAGCTGGCCTGCGGATCGGGTCCGACGCTGGAGGTGGGCCGGTCCCGGGTGACCACCGCGCTCCGCGGCACGCTGCGCGACCTGCTGGAACTGCGCGAGATGCCGGCCGCGCCCTGCGGCCGGGAGACGCCCCGGCAACTCGAGCTGGGCCGTGGCGAGCACCGGCTCGTCACCACACCGAGCACGCTGGCGTCGCCCACCCGGGTCGCCCTGGTGCCACGGACGTCGCCGCCGGCCGCGACGGTGGCTCCGAGCGCCGTCGAGGTCGACTCCTGGGCGGCCACCGAACGACGGGTACGCGTCGGCGAGCACCCCGTCGACCGGGTGCTCGCCGTACGGGAGAACACCAACATCGGCTGGCAGGCGAGCATCGGCGGCCGGAAGCTCGAACCGGTGGTGGTGGACGGCTGGCAGCAGGGCTGGATCCTGCCCGCGGGCGCCTCCGGCGAGGTGGTGCTCCGCTTCGCCCCGGACACGACGTACCGCGCGGGCCTGCTGCTCGGCGGCGGCCTGCTGGTGGCGGTGGTGCTCCTCGCGGTGCTGCCCGCCCGCCGGCCCGCCGGGCCCGCCCCGTCGACCGCCCTGCCGCGCGGCCGACGCCGGCTCACCCGTTCCCTGCCGCTGCTGGCCGTCGGCGCCGCCGCGCTGGTGCTGTCGAGCGGACTCATCGGCGGCCTGCTGGTCGCGGCGGGGTTCCTGCTGGCGGTACCCGGCCCACGCCGCCTGCCCTGGACGACGGACCCCCGCCGGGCCAGAGCGATCAGCCGCGCCGTCGAGACGTGGCTTCCCGGCGCGCTCGTCCTGCTCGCCGGCTGGCTCCACCTCGAGTCGGCGCAACGGCACACCGACGCGCTCCCGCAGCTCGCGGTCGTCGTCGCCCTGGGCGCCCTCTGGCTCTCCACCGCCGCCCGGCGACGGCCGGTACGCCGCGTCACGCCGACCCCGGCGGCCCCGCCGGCACCCCCGGGCGACCCGACCGACCCGCCGGCGCCACCGACCGACCCGACCGATCCGACCGACCCGCCGGCTCCGGTGGGAACGGAGCCGCGGAAGCCGGAGACGGCGGCGCCGGGCCCGGCCGACGGGCACGTTCCCGACTTCTCGCCGATCACATGAGCCCTAGACTACCGGCCCGTCGGCAGCGGACGGGCGGACGAAGCAGCGGCCTCGGCGCGGCCGGAGCCGCCGTCACCCTGGCCGGCGTCCTCGTCAACGGCCTGGCCTACCTGGTGCCGGTGCTGGCCGCCCGGCGGCTCGACCCGGCCGGCCTCAGCGCGCTCGCCACCGCCCTCGGCCTGGTGGCCATCGCCAGCGTGCCCGGACTCGGCCTGCAACTGGCCGTCGCCGTGCACCACGCCCGGCACGGGTCGTCCGACGCCCGGCGGCTCACCGCGCTGATCGCCGCCGGGTGCGCGGGCGCGCTGATCGCGGCCACCCCGCTGCTGGTCGCCGCGCTGGACCTCCCGGTGGAGGTGCCCACGCTGCTGGCGGTCACCACGGCGGCGGTCGTGCTCTCCTCCCGCTTCCTCGGGGAGTTGCAGGGTGGCCAACGGTTCCTGCGGCTCGCCGCCGGGATGGCGCTGCTCGCCGCGGGCCGCTACGGCGGGGTGGTCGCCGGGCTGCTGCTCGGTACGGGCCTGACCGGCGCGCTCGTGGGCGGCGCGCTGAGCGCCGCGCTCGTCCCGCCGGTGCTGGCCCGGCTCGCCCGCGCAACCGGGCGCCCGTCCGCCGCGCCGGCGGCGCCCCGGCTGACCGCCGCCCAGGTGGTCGCCGGCTGCGGCGCGACCCTCGCGATGCTCGTCGTCTCCTACGCCGACCTGCTCCTCGCCCGTCAACTGCTGCCCCCGGCGGGGTCCGGGGCGTACGCGGTGGGCACGGTGTTGAGCAAGGGGGCACTCTGGGCCCCCCAGGTCGCCGCCGTCCTCGCCCTGCCGCGGCTGGCCCGCGGCGACCGCCGCAGCCGCACCGTGGCGCTCGCGGTGACCGGCGGCTGCGGCCTGGTGCTGGTACTCGCCTCGACGCTCGCCGGCGGGCTGGCCTTCCGTCTCGCCGGCGGCCCCGACTACACCCACCTCGGCCGGTACGCGCCGCTGTTCGCCGCGGTCGGTGCGCTCTACGCGGTGGCGTTCGTGCTGCTCAACGACCGCGTCGCGGCCGGCGTACGGTGGGCGGCGGCACCGCTCTGGGTGGGCGCGGCCGGCCTGGTGGCCGTCGCGGCGACCGTCCGGCCCCGTACCGTCCCGGGTCTCCTCGTCGTAGCCCTCGGCACCGCGCTGATCACCACGCTGGCCATGGCGGTGACCGCCCGCCGGCCGGGCCCGGCGCCGGTCGCCGTGGATCAGGCCAGCGCACCCCGATCGGGCTGACCGCCGTCAGCCCTGCCCGAGCCAGCCGTGCAGCAGTCGGTGGTCGATCGAGTCGACCCGCCCGAGCGGCCGGCCGGCGGCCATCCGGGCGCGCAGCTCGTCCCGGGTGAACCAGCGCGCCTCCAGCAGCTCGACGCCGTCCACCCGGACCTCCTCGGACGCGGCCGTGGCCCGGAAGCCCACCATCAGCCCGGCCGGAAAAGGCCACGCCTGCGACCCCTGGTACGACACGTCGGTCAGGGTGATGCCGGCCTCCTCGGCCATCTCCCGGCGTACCGCGTCCTCCAGGCTCTCGCCCACCTCGACGAAGCCGGCCAGCGTCGAGTAGGCGCCCTCGGACGCGCCGGCGTGCCGGGCCAGCAGGCAGCGGTCGGGAGCGCCGGGCGCCTCGACCAGCACGATGATCGCCGGCTCGATCCGGGGGAACAGCAGCGCGGCGCACTCCGCCGCCGAGCACTGCCGGACGTGCCCGGCGTCGCGGGTGGTGGTGGGCGCACCGCAGCTGCCGCACCAGCGCTGCCGCCGGTGCCAGTGCAGCAGCCCCCGCGCGTACGCCTGGGTTGCCGCCTCGGCCGGGTCGAGCCGGCCGGCGAGGCTCCGCACGTCGACCGCAGACGCCGCGCCGGCGAGCGCGACCGCGTCGGCTTCGGCGTGCCCGGACAGGTCGACGGCGAAGATCGCCACGTCGGCGTCGAGGCCGAGGAAGACCAGCTCGTCCGCCGCGGCGAGCACCGGCCCCGCTGCGGCGCCGGTCAACCGGACCGGCCGGTCGTCCGCCGTGACCAGCGAGCGGTCCCGCCACAGCGGCAGCACGGTGGTCCGTGGGTCGGCGCGCAGCGCGGCCATCCGCTCCGCGTCGGCGCGCAACGCGGCCGCCCGGTCCAGCCACCCACCGCCGTACGCCAGCACCCGCTCATCGGTACGCATGCCGTTACCGTGCCATGTCGGCCCGACGGCTCGGCAGCCGGCCGGCACCGGTCCGACACGCCGTACGACACGCCACCGCGGGCGGGCCGGGGCGGCGGCGGCGCGCTTGGCCGGGCATTGGCTACCGTAGGTGTTCCTCCGCGCGGGGAGCGCCCCCCGCGGCACGTCGCGATAGAGGTTGCTGTGACGCTGTACGGCGAGAAGAGTCCGCCCGCCGACGACCGGCCGACCGTGCAGGTCACCGCGGTCAGCTGGCCCGGTGACGAGCCCGAGCCCGGGACACCGGCCGAGGCGTCCACCCGGCCCCGCTCGCGCCGGCTCCGGCTGCTGCTCGCCGCCGGGCTCGGCACCGTCGTGCTGGGTGGCGTGGCGGGCGCCGGTGCGTACGCGTACGCGGGCGACGTGCCGCGCGGGACCACCGTGCTCGGTGCCGAGCTCGGCGGTCGCAGCCGCGCGGAGGCCGCCCGGCACCTCCGGGCCGAGTTGGAGCGGCGCGCGGCCGAGCTGGCCGCCCCGCTGTCGGTCCGGGTCGGTGAACGGACCGCCGAGATCAATCCCGCGGAGGTCGGCCTGACGGTCGACGTGGAGGCGACGGTGGCCGCTGCGGTCGAGGCGGAGGCCCACCCGGTCAGCCGGCTGGTCGGCTCGCGCTCGGTGCAGCCGGTGGTCTCGGTCGACGCGGCGAAGCTTGATGCCGCGCTGCGGAAGGTGGTCGGCGACCAGGGGCGGAAGATGACCCTGCCGGCCATCACGTTCTCCGGCACCACGCCGAAGGCCGTCCACCCGAAGCCCAGCCTGGCGCTGGACGCGGAGCGCTCCGCCGAGGTGGTCCGGGCCGGATGGCTCGCCGACCAGCCGGTGACCGTGCCGCTGGTCGAGTCGCACCCGGCGACCACCGCCGAGGAGGTGGACCGGCTGGTCGACGAGCTGGCGAAGCCGGCGGTCGCCGCGCCGGTGAAGCTGACCACCGACAAGGGCTCGGTCACCATCGCGCCGAAGGCGATCGCGAAGAGCCTCCGCTTCACCGCCGACAAGGCCGGCAAGCTGAGCCCGCAGGTGGACGTGAAGCGGCTGCGTACCGCGCTCGGCGACGATCTGGCGGCCATCGAGGTGACGCCGAAGAACGCCCGGCTGACAATCGCCGGCGGCAAGCCGAAGGTGGTGGACTCCGGCCGCGCCGGCCAGCAGCTGGATGCTTCCGCGCTCGGTCGGGACCTGCTCGCCGTGCTGCCGAAGAGCGACGACCGGGAAGTCACGGCCGTCCTGAAGCCGACCGAGCCGGAGGTGACCGCGGAGAAGGTGGCCGGTCTCGGTATCAAGGAGAAGGTCTCCTCGTTCACCACCCGCTTCACCGGCGGCCTCGCCTCGTCGCGCAGCCAGAACATCGTGACCATCGCCAAGGAGGTCGACGGCACGGTCGTGCTGCCGGGCGAGACGTTCTCGCTCAACGGGCACACCGGCGAGCGCGGCTACCAGCAGGGCTACCGGGACGCGCCGGTGATCCTCGACGGCAAGCTGGTCCCCGGGGTGGGTGGCGGCACCTCGCAGTTCACCACCACACTCTTCAACGCCAGCTACTACGCCGGCTTGGAGGACGTCGAGCACAAGCCGCACTCCTACTGGTTCGACCGTTATCCGGCGGTCATCGAGTCGACGATCTTCTGGCCGAACCTCGACTTCAAGTTCCGCAACAACACCCCGCACGGAGTCCTGATCGACACCTCCTACACGTCGAGCACGGTGACCGTGTCGATGTGGAGCACGAAGATCTACGACAGCGTCAAGACCGAGTACGGCCCGCGCCGCAACATCACCGTGCCGAAGACCATCTACCTGGAGCCGGGGCCGTCCTGCATTCCCAGCAACGGCATCAACGGCTTCGCCCAGGACGCGTACCGGGTGATCCGCAAGGACGGCAAGGTGGTCAAGCGGGAGAAGTTCAGCTGGCGCTACGACGCCGAGCCGCGTTACATCTGCGCCCGCGAGCCCTCCTGACGCTCGCCCCCTCCCACCACGCAGCGGCCCCCGCCGGCATCGTCGCCGGCGGGGGCCGCTTCGCAGGTACGGGGTGGAGCGCCGGCCCGCGGCCAGTCCCGGGTCGCCCGCCGGTACTCCGGTGGGCTGGACCAGCTCGGGTGCCGCTCCCGGTCGGTGGGCCGGTTCGCGCTTCAGCAAGCGACGGGGTGGGGACCTCGGCGGCCAATATCCGT
The DNA here is from genome assembly GCF_044753725.1 of Micromonospora sp. NPDC093243. Classification (NCBI taxonomy): domain Bacteria; kingdom Bacillati; phylum Actinomycetota; class Actinomycetes; order Micromonosporales; family Micromonosporaceae; genus Micromonospora; species Micromonospora sp. NPDC093243. Next base: position 324,892 of record NZ_JBIVNT010000008.1, read on the forward strand.
GGAAGGTGTGTCGGTACAGCGTCCCGACCAGGGCCCGCGGCTGCCTTGCCTGGCGGACCGTCCACAGGGAAATAGCCCGCTACGTACAGCCGGAATTGCCGGCGCCCTGGGTGATCTGGAAGCGGAATCCGCAGTTAGCAAGGCGCCTGCGGGTGCGGGCACCAGACCAGCGCGGCTAGGCCGGGCGCCGGCGGTTGCCACAAACCCACACCGAGGGCCACCGAAACGGCCTGGAAAACGCCGTCAGGGCCACCCCCAGATTGGGGTGGCCCTGACGGGAACGATTGTCCGGCGGCGTCCTACTCTCCCACACCCTCCCGAGTGCAGTACCATCGGCGCTGGAGGGCTTAGCTTCCGGGTTCGGAATGTGACCGGGC